>VIFX01000067.1:0-22949 GCA_006864685.1 Mycolicibacterium hodleri
CCCGAACCCCGATACCGACCGTCGAAGAAGCTGGCCGACTTCGTCCGCTGCCGCGACATGACGTGTCGATTCCCGGGCTGCAAAGTGCCGGCGACGAATTGTGATGTGGACCATACGATTCCGTGGCCATGCGGGCCGACGGCGGCGTCCAACCTGAAATGTCTGTGCCGAAGACACCACTTGCTGAAAACGTTCTGGGGCGGCGAATATGGTTGGCGCGACCAGCAACTCGACGACGGCACCGTCGTCTGGACCGCACCCGACGGCCGTCGACACATCACCACACCGGGCAGCCGCGTGTTGTTTCCAGAACTGTCCCGGCCCACCGCCACCGTGGTCGCTGCCGGGGTACCCACGAGCCACACCGTCGGCCTGACGATGCCAAGGCGCACGACCACCCGCGCCGCGGAGCGGATCAGACGCATTCGTCGGGAACGCGATGCGAACGACCAACCCTCAGACGACGCCGCTCGCGTCGTACATCCACGACATGTCGGCGCTGGCGAAGTCCTCCATCCATGACGGGGGAGCGTGGTTCGCCAGCGCGCTCATGTCCCAGTAGTCCTTCCAGAGCGAGATCTTGCCGTTCTCGACACGGTGCACGGTGACGAACCGGAGAACGGCCGATTCACCGGTCGCCCAATGCCATTCCTCGTGGTGCTCGTACATGGCGTTGACGCCGTCGACGACGAGCAGCCCCGTGAAGTTCTCGTAGGAGGCCAACGGCTCGAGGCCGATCTTCAGCCTCTTGACGATGTCGTCGGGTCCCTTCGCCGCGGCGGTGGGTCCGACCGGCACGTCCAGGTAGATGCAGTCCTCGGCGAGGTGGGACTTCAAACCCTCCCAGTCGCGGGCCGACAGTGCCGCCCACATGTCCAACACCGTCTTCTCAACCGACACTGGTCAACTCGTCCTTCTGCGTGGGGATGGCGGGGGACTTGTGCGCGGTGCGCAGGAAGCGACCCGTGCGGCGTCGGCCGACCAGGTCGGTGGGCTCGCCGTCGAGGAACACCGCCCGACCGCCGACGAGTACCGCCCTGACCGTCTCGTCGTTGCGGTTCACCATGCGCGACAACCCGCCGTACTGTTCGACGGGTTCCTCGGCATACGCGTCCAGCCGCTCGTCGAGGCAGGCCGGGTCGACGATCGTGACGTCGGCGCGGTCACCGATCCGCAGATGCCCGGCGTCGAGGCGGTACCAGTCGGCCAGCTCGCCGGTCAGTCGGTGAACCGCCTGCTCGACGGTCATGAACGGCGTGCCTGCGGCCTCCGCGTCGCGGACGTGCCGCAACAGTCGCAGCCCCATGTTGTAGAACGCCATGTTCCGCAGGTGCGCACCGGCATCGGAGAAGCCCATCTGCACACCGGGATCGCGGGCCAGCTTCTTCAGCACCTCCGGCCGGTGGTTGGAAATCGTCGTGCGCCAACGCAGCGCGGCGCCGTGCTCCAACACCAGATCCAGGAACGCGTCGACGGGATGGATGTTGCCCCGGTCGACGCCGACCTGTCCAAAGGACTTCCCGATCACGCTGGCGTCCGGGCAGTCGACGATGTCGGCGTCAAAGAAGTCGCGGTGCCAAACCCGCACGCCGAACTTGCTTTCGTAGTCCTTGCGGAACCTGCGGCGGTAGTCCTCGTCGCGCATCATCGCGTTTCGCTCGACCTCGTCGCGCAGGTGCAGGGCCGCGGCACCCGTGCCGAACTCCTCGAAGATCACCAAGTCGATGCCGTCGGCGTAGACCTCGAACGGCACGGGCAGGTGTTGCCAACGGAAGTTGCCGCCAAGCTTGTTGATCAGTCGGGCGACCGGACCCATCATCGCGATCGCGTACGGGTTGGACTTGACGTCGGCCGCCGACAGCAGGCTCGTCTTGAGCGGGTTTCGGAAGATGCCGATCGACTGTGCGAGCTGGGACCCCAGGTTGACCGGGTTCTCGATGTTGGGCCCGGACTGCAGAATGCGTCCTGCCTTGCGCAGCAACGACTTCAGCCTGCGTTGCTCGCGCGCCCCGGCGTAGGTCGACGGCAGGGTGCGGGACCGGCAGACGTCACCGTCGAGCTTGTCGAAGAGCAGTTGCATCGACGACATTCCGACGAATCCAGCTTGGAGGGCCTCGGCGAGCATGCGCTCCATCTCCGCCTGCTCACTGCGGGTCGGCCGCTCGCGCTTGCGCGTCGCGCGGTCGAGACCCATGACCGCCGTGCGCATGTCGGAGTGGCCGATGAACGCCGCCAGATTGGGCCCGAGCGGCATCGCCTCCAGCGCCTCGACGTACTCCTCGCACGTGCGCCAGGTCTTGCGACCGTCGACCGCGGCGATGACGTGCTCGCGGGGAATCGCCTCGACGCGGCCGAACAGATCGCCTGCCTCGGTGCCGTCCACGTGGATGGTCGACAGCGAGCAGGAACCCAGCATCACCGTGGTGACGCCGTGGCGCAGCGACTCGGCCAGCGCGGGCCCGTTGAGCACCTCGACGTCGTAGTGGGTGTGGATGTCGAGCATGCCGGGCAGCACCCAGTGTCCGGTCGCGTCGATCACCTGCGCGCACTGGGTGGCGTCGAGCTCGTCGGCCGAGATCGCCACCACGTGGCCGTCCCGGATCCCGACGTGGCGGATCGCGGATGCCGCTCCGGTGCCGTCGAACCAGCGCCCGTTTTGGATGATCGTGTCGTACGTCACTCCGTCATAGAACAGCCGCGGAGCACCCCTGTCAACGAAATCGTGAACAGATTGCCAAAAATGTCTACTGTTCGGCCCAGGCGTCGGGCTGACGGCCGTCGACGTCGGTGAAGCCGTACTCGCGGGCAAGTTGAACCGAACTGGCCGACCGCTGGTTCCACCGCGCGCGGTCCGGGTCGGCCGCGATGGCCGCCACCCCTCGGCCGACGAAACGCGGTGTCTCGGATTCGGTGAAGGATGGGGGCGCGACGGGACCGTCGGCCCGGGCCGGGTCCAGTGCGTCCCGCCAATTGGTCGCACCAACCAGGTAGTTCTCGAGCATCATCTCCGAGCGCAGCCAGCCGGGGGTGACGGCCACCGCCACGCACCCGAACGGCGCCAGATCGTGGCCCTGGCTGAACGCGATCCTGTTGACCGACACCTTGGCGAGGTCGTAGAAGGCCGACAGCCGGTAGTGCTGAGCGTTGAACTCGGCCGTGCCGTCGGTCACCTCGACCAGGAGGCCACCCGGTCGAGTGACCAACAGCGGCAACAGACAATGCGAGGTGATCAGGTGGGTGTCCACCCCGAGACGGAGAATTCGCAGTCCGTCGTCGAGGTCGTGCTCCCACATCGGCCGGTTCCACGTCGACGGTGGACCCTTCAGAATCTCGGCTCCCCAGATGTCGTTGACGAGGATGTCCACCACGCCGTAATCGCGTCGAAGACGCTCGGCCAACGCACGCACCTGGGCCACGTCGAGGTGGTCGGTCGGAATCGCGACGCCGACCCCGCCGAGCTCGGTGACGAGTTGTGCTGTCTCCTCGACGGTTTCGGGCCGATCATAGTCGGAACGGAGATCCGCGGCCGAGCTGGTGCGGCCCGTGCACACGACCGTGGCACCCGCCTCGCCCAGCGCCGCCGCGATGCCGCGGCCCGCACCGCGGGTGGCCCCGGCGACCACGGCGATGCGCCCTGTGAGGGCGCGGCCAGCCGCGGGGGAGAACATGACGTCGAGTATCAGCCGTCGGAGGGGTTTGCCATCGCAACTTGGAAAATCTGCGGGCATACTCGGTTTGGTGACTCCGCTGCAGCGTTACATAGCCGAAGAGATCGCAACCGACCACGTCGAGGGATTGATGTCCCGCCGCGAGGCCATCCGACGACTCGCGCTGATCGGTGTCGGCGCCGCCGCGGCCTCCTCGCTCATCGCCGCGTGCAGCGCCGAGGAGAAGCCAGCGGACGGTACGCCGACGGCCGACGCGCCGGTGACCTCCAGCGGCGCGGCCACCGAAAAGGCGCCTCCGCCAGGGATCGAGAACGCCCTCGAGACCGAACCTGTCACCTGGACCGGACCCCGCGGTGAACTGCAGGGCGCTTGGGCCGCGGCGCAGACGCCCAAGGGCGCGGTGCTCGTCGTCCACGAGAACAAGGGACTCACCGACTGGGCGCGCTCCGTCGCGGGGCGCTTCGCCGGGATCGGCTACTCCAGCTTGGCCGTCGACCTGCTCTCCGCCGACGGTGGCACGGCAAAGTTCACCGATCCCGCCGAGGCCACCGCGGCGTTGAGCAAGATCTCGCCGCAGGACTTCGTCGCCGACCTCAAGTCCGGCATCGAGGAACTGCAACGCAGGACGCCAGGCGTCAAGGTGGCGGCCGTCGGATTCTGCATGGGCGGCGGCCTGGTGTGGCAACTGCTGGCCGCTGGGGAGCCGCAGTTGGCCGCGGCCGTGCCGTTCTACGGCCCGACACCCGACGACGCCGACTTCAGCGGATCCAAGGACGTCGCGGTGCTGGCGTTCTACGGGTCCAAGGACGCGCGGGTGACCGGCACCAAGGACGCCGCCCAGCAAGCGCTCGACAAGGCGGGCGTCGTCAACGAACTCGTCGTCGAGCAGGGCGCCGACCACGCGTTCTTCAACGACACCGGCGAGCGCTACGACCCCACCGCGGCCGCCGACGCATGGCAGCGCGTGCAGGCCTGGTTCACCAAGTACGTCGGTTAGCCCCGGTGGCGGCAGCGGTTTGAATAGTGCCCGGTCCGGGCAACCCTCCCTCCAGCGAGCGCGTCAATAACGGCGCGCCGATTCGAAGGAGCCGGACATGAGCACCAACACCGTCGTCATGATCGTCGTTGCCGTCGTGGTGGTCCTGCTGTTGATCCTCGGCCTGTCGTTTGCGGCGCGGAGCGCGCGTGACAAGAAGCGCCGAGCAGAGGCCGACCGCATTCGCGACGAAGCCCGCGAGGAGAGCGCGCGCGTGGAGAAGCGTGAGGCGATCGCCGCCGAGACCGAGGCCAAGGCCCGCGCCGCCGCTGCCGAAGCCGAAGCCAAGGCCGCCGAAGCCGCACGCCTCAGCGACCGGGCCGCCAGCCACCGTGATGAAGCCGCGTCGTCTCGCGAGGAGTTGGACACGAAGTTCCAGCACGCCGATTCGCTGGACCCGCGCCGCAAGGACGACGCCGACGCCGCGTACGCCCTCGCCGAGAAGGAGCGCGCCAAGCACGAGGATCCGAACAGCGCCGAGCTGAACCACGTCGAGCGCACCGAGCACGACCAGCTTCAGCCCACGCAGCGCACCGAACGCGACCCGCAGCACCGCGTCGTCAACTAGGTCTAGCGGGGCGGAGTCCACGCGACGGGCAGTCGCTTGATGCCGTGGATGAAGGCCGACTGCAGCCGAGCCGGTTCCTCGGTGGCCACGATGTCGGGGATCCGGCGGTGCAATTCCTCGAAGGCGACGGTGATTTCGCGACGAGCCAGGTTGGCCCCCAGGCAGAAGTGCGCGCCGCCGCCACCGAATCCGACGTGTGGATTCGGGTGGCGGCGGACGTCGAACGCGTACGGGTCGTCGAACTTGGCGTCGTCGCGGTTGGCCGACCCGTACCACAGCGTCACCTTGTCGCCCTCGGCAAGCGGCACGCCGCTGAGCTCGGTCGGGCGGGTCACGGTGCGCCGCATGTACGCCACCGGCGACGCCCACCGCACCACCTCTTCGACGGCAGTGGGGGCGACGGCGTCGTAGTCGTTCCACCAGAGGTCACGCTGTTCCGGATGGCGGCTCAAGGCCAGGACGCCGTGACTGATGGCGTTGCGGGTGGTCTCGTTGCCCGCCACCACGAGAAGGATGAAGAACGACGCCACCTCAGCCGAGGTCAGTCGCTCGCCGTCCAGTTCGGCCTGCACCAGGCTCGTGGTGAGATCCTCGCCCGGCGTGGCACGCCGGTCGTCGGCGAGCGCGGCGGCGAAGGCGCCGATGTCCATGGCCACCTTGACGAACTCGTCGAAGTCCGCGGTGATCTCGGGATCGCCGAAGCCGAGAATCACGTTCGTCCAGTTGAAGACGCTCTGGTGCTCCGCCTCGGGGATGCCCATCATGTCGCAGATGATCTGAAGGGGCAGCGGCCCGGCCAGAGCGGCCACCAGATCGCAAGAGCCGTCCGGATGGTCGGCGATCATCGACTGCACCAGGCGGCGGGCCCGATCCCGGACCGAGTCCTCGATCCTGGCCAACACCCTTGGGGTGAAAGCACTTCGGACGATGTTGCGGAGCCGGGTGTGACGGGGATCGTCCATGGCGATCATCGAGCCGAAGTACTCGGCCAACTCCGGTGTCTGGTCGCCGATGACGATGCCCTGGGCGGAACTGAAGATCTCGGGATGCCGGCTGGCGTGGAACACGTCGTCGTACCGGGTGACGGCCCAGTGCCCCCTGCCCTGCTCGAAACCGTCCTGCACGAACTCCGGATGCTTCGACACCGGGGCTTCCCGCCGCAGCGTGGCGAAGGCACCGTCACGCACGTCGTCGTCGAGAGCCCAGAAATCCCACGAGCCGAGGTTGACGTCGGCGAGTGCGACGTCAGGCGGCGGTGCACCGTTGACACGTAACGAGATACCCACGATGCCGAGCGTAACCTCAGGGCCGAGCTTCGTGACCGGATCGGCCGTGCGTGCGTCGTTCGTCCTTCATCCTCGCTTCGAACAGGTGTCGTTCGCCTCCGACGAGATCGTCGCGCACCCGGCGTTCGTGATCGCGGAACTCGGTCCAGTAGCCGTCGTCGAACTCCTCGACAACCTGGAACGTCCACCGCCCGTGCAGCACGTTGCGGCCCACCAGTTCGGTCTCCAGGCGGTCGGCCACGTCGTCGTGGCCCGCCTCGCGCAGTTCGTCGCAGGCGTCGCCGAGGAGTAGATCGGCGTGCCCCATCAGCTGGTGAAACGAGTACAGGTGCCCGCGGGCGCGTTCGACGTACTCGAGGGCTTCTGACACCTTGCCGACCGCGGCCACGGTGTCGTCGTCGTTGACGGTCATTCACGGCAGATACCCCGCGGCCCGTCGACCCAACCGAACGCCGCGTTCGGCGATGGCCTGCGCGTGGCCGTCGGCCCGTGATACCACCGACGGGTGCGCAACCCACATGCAGGACAATCCTTTACGTGCTCCGACGAGGAGATCGCCGAAGCGCTCCTCGACGTCAGCATCCCGACCCTGATGCTGTCGTTGGTCCACATGTCGGGTGACGCCGCACTGATCCGTGGCGCGCTGAAACCGGCCGGCCTGTTCCTCAACGAGGTCCAGGGATACATGTCCGAGGACGACAAGGCCGCAGTCCGGACCCTTGCCCTCGACGTGATCGGCGACTACCGCGACCGCGGGTGCCCCGACCCCGAACCGGTCAACGGCGAACTCCTCAAGGAAATGATGGAGTGGCTCGTCTGCGAACCGGTGCCCGACGAGTACGTGCCGATGCTGCTCGAGGAGATGGAACTCGACGGCAGAGACAGCCGGGCCGCCCACTCGTCCGCATCGGCGGCCGCACGCGACGACTTTCCCGTCGTCGTCATCGGGTGCGGGGAATCCGGTCTGCTGGCCGGCATCCGGCTCAAGGAGGCGGGCATCCCCTTCACCATCGTCGAAAAGAACGCCGGGCCCGGCGGCACCTGGTACCGCAACACCTACCCGGGCGCGCGCGTCGACGTCGGAAATCACTTCTACTGCTACAGCTTCGAACCGACCGATCAGTGGACGCACTTCTTCGCCGAGCAGCCCGAACTGCAGGCATACTTCCAGCGCGTCATGGACAAGCACGACGTCGGACCGCACGTCAGGTGGGAAACCGAAGTCACCGAAGCCAATTGGGACGACGTTGCGGCGACGTGGACCGTTCGCACCCGTGGGGTCGACGGCGTGGAGTCGACACTGCACGCGCGGGCGGTCATCAGCGCCGTCGGACAGCTGGACCGCCCGTTCCTGCCCACGATTTCCGGTCGGGAAACGTTCGCGGGCAACGCCTTCCACTCCGCAGAGTGGGACCATTCGGTCGACCTCCGCGGACGGCGTGTGGCGATGATCGGCGCGGGTGCCAGTGGTTTCCAGATCGCGCCGACGATCGCCGACGAGGTCGAACACCTCACCGTCTTCCAACGCACGGCACAATGGATGTTCCCCAACCCGAACTACCACGCGCCGGTCGGGCCGGGGGTGCAGTGGGCGCTGCGTCATCTGCCGTTCTACGGCCGGTGGTACCGGTTCCTGCTGTTCTGGCCCGGCTGCGACAAGGGACTGGCGGCGGCTCGCGTCGACCCCGACTATCCCGACCAACAGCGCGCCGTCAGCGAGATCAACGAGATCACCCGAATGATGTTCACCGAGTGGATCACCAGTCAGATCGGCGACGACCCCGACCTCGCGGCCAAGGTGATCCCGGACTACCCGGCGACGGGAAAGCGCACCCTCCAGGACAACGGCAGCTGGTTGAAGACGCTGACCCGCGACGACGTCGACCTGGTCCGCACACCGATCGACCACGTCGACGCCGACGGGGTGGTCACCGTCGACGGCACGCGTCATCCCGTCGACGTCATCGTCTACGCCACCGGTTTCCGCGCCACCGAGGTGCTGTGGCCGATGACGATCACCGGCCGCGACGGCGACGATCTTCGCGACCGGTGGGGGGAGCGACCCGCGGCCTACCTCGGCATCACCGTGCCCGGCTTTCCGAACTTCTTCTGCATGTACGGACCCGGCACCAATCTGGCCAGTGGCGGCAGCTTGATCTTCCACTCCGAATGTCAGATGCGTTACATATCAGGGTGTTTGGACCACTTGATCGACGGCGGACACCGGTGGATGGAGCCGCGTCAGGACAAAACCGACGACTGGGTGCGGCGAAGTCAGGAGGAGATGCGGACCATGGTGTGGGCGCACCCGTCGGTCGCGCACTCGTTCTACAAGAACAGCCACGGCGAGGTGTACACGTTGAGCCCGTGGCGACTGGTCGACTACTGGGCCTGGACGCGGGTGCCCGATCCAGACGACTTTACTTTCGGGTGACGCGACTTCTGCGCCACGGCTGCGGAAACCGACGACGGGCGACCCTGGCGCAGAACTCGGCACGGACGTGGCATCGCGGGCAGACTGGGTGGGGTGAAGATTCGATTCGGCGTCGGCCTTGGCGCGGGTCCAGAGGCCAGTCCCGCCGAACTCCCACATCTCGTCGACCGGCTCGAGGCCGCGGGCATCGACTCGCTCTGGTTCTCCGAGCTGGTCTACACCGACGCCGTCGACCCCTTCGTCGGGATGGCCTACGCGCTGTCGCGAACCACCAAGCTCAAGGTCGGCACCTCGGTGATGATCCTGCCCGGCCGTCACCCGGTGCTCGTCGCCAAACAACTCGCATCGCTGGCCGCGCTGGCCCCCAAGCGGGTCCTGCCCGTCTTCGGTCTCCGATCGGCGCTGCCCGAGGAGCGCGACGTCTTCGTGGTCCCCGACGGTCGGCGCGCCGCGGTCTTCGACGAATCGCTGCGGATGCTCGCCGCGGCGTTGCGATCCGACGGCGCCGACTTCTCCGGCGACTTCTTCACCGCAACGGCCATGGCCGTCGGCCCTCGCCCTGCCAAGCCGCTCGACATCTGGCTGGGCGGGTCCGCTCCTGCGGCCTTCCGCCGCATCGGCCGTCTCGCCGACGGATGGTTGGGCTCGTTCCTCACCCCCGACGAGGCGAGGCGTGGCCGCGAGCAGATCGAAGCGGCCGCCGAACAGGCGGGCCGGGCCGTCGAGCCCGACCACTACGGGATCAACGTCGCCGTCGCGGAGAACGGACTTCCCGACGAGGTGCTGGCCTCGATCCGGGCTCGGCGGCCCGACGTCGACCCCACCGAGTTGGTCGCCGACGGCTGGCCAGCCCTCCATCGCATGATCGACGGCTATCTGGACGCCGGGTTGACCAAGTTCGTCATCCGCCCGGTTGGCGGCGCGAGCACCGACGAGTTCGTCGACCGGTTCGCCAGCGAACTGCTACCACGGGAGAACTGACACCCATGACCGAACGGGAAACCGAGGAAGCCGTCGTCGTCGCGGGACATCTGATGGTCGACCCCGACGCACGCGACGACTATCTGGCGGGCTGCCTCGACGTGGTTCGGCAGGCCCGCGAGACCTCCGGCTGCCTGGACTTCGCCATCTCGGCGGACGTCCTCGACCCCGGCCGGGTCAACGTCTACGAACGGTGGGTGTCACGGGCGGCCGTCGAGGCCTTCCGAGGCAGCGGCCCGAGTGACGATCAGGGCGCCGCGCTGCTCTGGGCGTCGGTGGCGGAGTACGACGTCGCCGCGGAGCGATTCCTGACCTGACGGCTTCCAGCAAACCTGCTTACGCCTTCGTGACGCGCTGCGTCTACGCAGCGAACCGATTATCTGTCGACTGACCGCTTCGGGTAGTCTCGACGGAATTGCGCGGACCTACGGGGGAAGGCTCTCGAGCAAGCGGAGCCGCTGCCGATACTCACACTCCTGACGCCAAAGGCTGAACCATGCCAGACACCAAGAACGACGACCAGGGCCTAAAGCCGCACTTCGAAGACGTGCAGGCGCACTACGACCTGTCCGACGACTTCTTCCGGCTGTTCCTGGATCCCACCCAGACCTACAGCTGCGCCTACTTCGAGCGCGACGACCTGACGCTCGAGGAAGCCCAGATCGCCAAGATCGACCTTTCGCTTGGCAAGCTCGGACTCAAGCCGGGAATGACACTGCTGGACATCGGCTGCGGCTGGGGCGGGACCGTGAACCGCGCCGTCGAGAAGTACGACGTGGACGTCGTCGGGCTGACGCTTAGCAAGAACCAGCAAGCCCACGTCGAGCAGCTCCTCGAGAAGTCGGACAGCCCGCGGAACAAAGAGGTACGGCTGCAGGGGTGGGAGCAATTCGACGAGCAGGTCGACCGCATCGTCTCCATCGGTGCCTTCGAGCACTTCGGTAAAGACCGCTACGAAGACTTCTTCAAGATGGCCTACGCCGCGCTGCCGAGTGACGGCGTGATGTTGCTGCACACCATCATCAAGCCCAGCGACGAGGAATACCGCGAGCGCGGCCTCCCGATGACGATGACCAAGCTGAAGTTCTTCAAGTTCATCATGGACGAAATCTTCCCCGGTGGTGACCTGCCGCAGGTGGTGACCGTGGAGAAGCACGCCACGGCGGCCGGCTTCAAGCTCACCAGGGTGCAGCCCCTGCGCTTGCACTACGCCCGGACCCTCGACATCTGGGCCGCGACGCTGGAGTCCCGCCGCGACGATGCCATCGCCATCCAGTCCGAAGAGGTCTACGACCGCTACATGCGGTACTTGACCGGCTGCGCGGAGCTGTTCCACAAGGGATACACCGACATCGCCCAGTTCACCCTCGAGAAGGCCTGACCGCAGGTCGCCTCACCCGGGTGGTGGCCGCCTTCCCGGCGGCCCCATCTCGGCACCCGCGGCGTCGCGCCGTCTCGCGGCCATCCCCGCGAGGGCCTCGAACACCACTCGGTGCGCGGCGTTCACCGTGAGCTCGGCATGGTCGTAGGCGGGGGACACCTCGACGACGTCGACTCCCGCCACGTCGTGCTCGTAGCAGAGCTGACGCACCATCCGCAGCAGGTCGACGCTGGTGATGCCCCCGGGTTCCGGCGTCCCGGTGCCCGGTGCGTGGGCCGGGTCGAGGACGTCGATGTCGACCGACAGGTACAGCTTGTCGGCCTTGGCGAGCGCCTCGCCGACGGCGTCGACCATGACGGCCTTGAAGCCGCGCTCCCAGATCTCCTGCATGGTGTGCCACACCATGCCCTGCTCCTGCATCCATTCGAAGGTGTCCTGCGGCGGCCAGTATCCGCGCAGTCCGACCTGGACGAAGTGCGTCCCAGGGACGGCGCCTGATTCGATCAGGCGGCGCATCGGGGTTCCGTGGCTGGCGAGGTTGCCGTCGATGATGTCGGCGGTGTCGGCATGCGCGTCGAAGTGGACGATGCCGACGTTCCCGTAGCCGTGCACGTCGGCCACGGCCGTGGCCGACGGCCAGGTGATCGAGTGGTCGCCGCCGAGCACGACGGGCACGATGCCGCGGGAGGCCACCGCCGCAACGCGCTCCTTGATGTTCTGGTGTGACACCTCGGTCTGACCGTGCGGGCAGTACGCGTCGCCGAAGTCGACGACCTCCAGCCAGTCGAAGATCTCGAGCCCAAGATCCATGTGGTAGGTCCCTGGCTCGTAGGCGGTCGCCCGGATCGCCCGCGGACCGAACCGCGCGCCGGGCCGATTCGTCGTCCCCACGTCGAACGGCGCTCCGACGATCGCGACGTCCGGCCGCCACGAATCGAGTTGTTCGACCTCGGTGAGGAATGGGCGATGCCCGAATGTTGCGAGCCCCGAGTAGGGCAGGTCGAGCTGCTCGGCCATTCCCGGCGGCAGTTCGCGATGCGGTTCACCGTGGCCATGGTGGTGGCCGTGGTCGTGGCTCATGGAGTGACGGTACCGCCATCGGGCGCGTTGCGCCCTTGACTCGCAACGGAAGTAAGCGCCTCCCGCAGCGGTGCGGGCAGCTCCCGGGACGTCCAGTCCTGGGTCGAGACGACGACGTAGACGTTGCGACCGCGCGTCGTCGGCACCTCGGTTCCGTCGGGGTCGCGGCGCACCACGTCGAACCCCAGGGTGAAGCTGGTCCGCCCCGTCGACCGGCAACGAACCTCGACCCGGACGTCGTCGCGCCACCGAACCGGTGCGAGGTAGTCGAGCTCGGCGTGCACCGTCTGCAGATCCACATCCCACTCGTCGAACCCGACGATTGGCACGCCGACGTGGTCCAGGAAGGCGGTGGAGGCCTCGTCGAACCAGGTCAGGTAATGGCCGTGGAACACCACGCCCTGCTGGTCGACTTCGGCGTACCGCGGAACGATCGGAAACGAGAACGCGTCGGTCACACCGGACACCCTGTCAGCCAGCGCCTGCTGACAGACTCGAGGGCATGCAACTGGTCACCGTCGACGACATCCGCGCCGCAGCCGATCGAATCCGCGGATCGGTGCTCCGCACGCCGTTGATACCCGCACCGTGGGGTGATCCCGAGCGCCCGCTGTGGCTGAAACCGGAGAACCTGCAGGCCATCGGCGCGTTCAAGGTGCGTGGCGCGTTCAACGCGATCGCCCACCTCGATCCCGCCGTCCGGGCCAGGGGCGTGGTCGCCTATTCCAGTGGCAACCACGCCCAGGCCGTGGCCCACGCGGCGGCGACGTTCGGGATCAGCGCCTCGATCGTCATGCCCGAGGAGACCCCGCAGATCAAGATCGACGCCACTCGCCGCCACGGCGCCGAGGTGGTGCTGTGTGCGGCCGGTCAACGCGAGAAGGTGGCCGAGGAGGTAGTGGCCCGCACCGGCGGGGTGCTGATCCCGCCGTTCGACCATCCCGACGTCATCGCCGGTCAGGGCACCATCGGGCTGGAGATCGTCGAGGACCTTCCCGACGTCGCCACCGTCATCGTCCCGGTCAGCGGTGGGGGGCTGGCATCCGGCATCGGCACCGCCGTGAAGGCGCTCGCGCCCCAGGCGCGGGTGGTCGGCGTCGAACCCGAACTGGCCGCCGACACCGCCGCGAGCCTCGCCGCGGGGCACCGCGTCGACTGGTCGATCGAGGACCGCAACCGCACCATCGCCGACGGGCTTCGCTCACAGCCCTCGGAGCTGACCTTCGCTCATCTGCAGACGGTGCTCGACGAGTTGATCACGGTGTCGGAGAACGACATTCGCGCGGCCGTGCGAGAGATCGCGCTGCGGGCGCATCTGGTGACCGAACCGAGCGGCGCGACCGCGCTGGCGGCCTACCGGAGCCGGGAGACGCCGCCCGGGCCGACGGTGGTCGTGGTGTCGGGCGGCAACGTCGAACCGGCTCTTCTCGCCGAGATCCTCGCCGGCTGACTGGTACGCCCGTACCGGACTACCAGTCGAGCACCAACGGGGTGGACACCTCACAGCTGTCCCGCATGGCATGCGCCCACGCGTCCTGTTCCGCGGCGGCCACTAGCAGTCGGCGGCGGCCCGACCACCCGCACGAGCACCTCGCCGTGGCGTCGAACCGCCCGAGCCGACGCACGGAGGCCACGCCTACGTCCACCAACAGTTCCGGTGCCGTCATGACGCCTCCTTAGCCGAACCGCGCGGCCCCCAACGCGTTCCATCATCGCGCGGACGCAGACTGGATTCGGTCTACGACAGGTCACAACTCGGCCAAGGACGCTTTAGTGCACGCCCTCCATGAGCCTGCTGATCCACCCGCTGATCGCGAACACCACCACGCCCACCGCGATGGCGACCGCACCCAGGATCCCGAAGTAGGCGAATTCCCTTGCGGGGTCGTAATACCCGGCGAGCACGCCGGACATCGACGTGCCGAGGCCGACGGAGAAGAAGTAGAGCGCCATCATCTGCGCGCGGAACGCCTGGGGAGCCAACTTGGTGGTGACCGAGAGCCCGATCGGCGAGAGCATCAGCTCCGACACCGCGAACGCGGCCAGAACGGCGGCGACCAAGAGGGCGGGCACCGCCTTGCCCGTCGTCCCCGCGAAGGGCAGGAACAGGAGGAACGCCACCCCCATGCCGATGACGCCGTAGGCGAACTTGCGCGGGGTGGTGGGGGCCCGGTTGCCGAGCTTGGTCCACATCGCGGCGAAGACGGGGGACAGCAGAATGATCCACACCGGCTCGATCGACCCGATCCAACTGGACGGCGCCGTCCACCCGAAGATCGACCAGTTCATCCGTTCGTCGGAGTACACCGCCAGCACGGTGAAGATCTGCTGGAACAGCGACCAGAACACCGCGTTGGCGACGAACAGCGGGATGAAGGCCCGCACGCGGGTGCGCTCGACCGCTTCGACCTTCGGGCTCCTGAGCATCACGGCGAAGTAGGCGACCGACGCCGCGATGATGACCCCGGTGGTCACCTGCGACAGGTTCGCGAGCTTCACGACGCCCGTGGCCAACACCGCGGCCACCAAGGCCACGACCACGATCAGCGCGCCGACGTAGACGGCGACCTTGTCGCGCGGCAAGGGATTGGGCACGTCGCGACCGTGGGTCCCCAGATTGCGGCGGAAGGCCACGTACTGACCAAGGCCGAGCGCCATGCCGACCGCCGCCGCGCCGAAGCCCCAGTGGAAGCCCACGCTGGACTGCAGCAGTCCCGTGATCAGCGGCCCCACGAACGCCCCCAGGTTGATCCCGAGGTAGAACAGCGTGAAGCCGCCGTCGGCGCGGGCGTCGTCCTTGTCGTAGAGCGTGCCGAGCAGCGACGACGCATTCGCCTTCAGCGCACCCGACCCGAGCGCCACCAGTCCGAGGCCGACGCCGACTCCCGTCAGGCCAGGCAGGACCGCCAGCGCGATGTGCCCGAGCATGACGACGGTGCCCCCGTAGAACACCGTGCGCTCCATGCCGAGAACGCGGTCGGCGACCCACCCGCCGAGCACCGTCGACAGGTACACCAGACCGCCGTACGCGCCGACGATTCCCGTCGCCGTGGCCTGCGGAAGCCCCAGCCCACCCTCGGTCACGGAGTAGTAGAGGTAGTACCCGAGGATGGTCAGCATCCCGTAGAACGAGAAGCGCTCCCAGAGCTCGACACCGAAGAGGTTCACCAGTCCGATCGGGTGCCCGAACACGGTGCGTTCCGGTGCGCGGTCGTCAGTTCGTCCTTCCGTCATACGGTTACCCTGCCACGCAGGGCGGGCGGACAACGGGTAATGTCGCGCGCAATGGTCCTCCACGCTGGTGCTGCCCGTGCGCGGCCGCCTCGTGGCTCCGAAGGGGTACATGTGGACGCCGTGCTCGGCTTGTCTATGACGCCGACGTCGGTCGGTTTGGTTCTGGTCGAAGGTCAGGACGCCGATGGAGCGACGATGGATCGCGACTCCATCGCCTTCACCGACGGCGATCTGCCGACCTCGGAACAGGCCACCGCAGCGGTCCTGCGCACCGAGGCGATCGCGGCCACCCGAGGCCTCCGCCTGCACTCCATCGGCGTGACCTGGAGCGAAGACGCCGACCTGCAGGCCTCGATGCTGATGGAGTCGCTGTCGGAATCCGGCTTCGACAACGTCGTGGCGATCCGCATGCCGGAGGCCACCGAGGCGCTGGCCCGCGGCATCGCCGACGTCCTCGGCTACGACACCACCGCGGTGTGCGTCGTCGAACCCGAATCGGTGATCTCGCTGATCGTCAACACCAGCGACGGTGCGGTGCAGACGGCGTTCAACCACTCCGTCGACTCCGACGACGCCCTGATCAGCTGGCTGAGCACCATCTTCACCCGCGCCGACTGGGCGCCAGAGGCGCTCGTGGTGGTGGGTTCTGCCGGCGACCTCGACCCGCTCCTGCACCGGCTCGAAGACGCCTTGGCGGTACCGGTCTTCGCCCCGGAGGAGGCCAAGCTCGCGCTGGCCCGCGGGGCGGCACTGGCGTCGGCCCAGAGCACCGAGATGCCGCTTGCCGCGCTCGACGACGGCTTCGTCGTCGACGCCCGTTCGGACCGCGCCGAGCAGTTGTTGATCGGCGCCAAGAACAAGCGCCGCCGGACCCTGGCGACGGTCGGCCCGGCCGCGATGCTGGCCGTCGGCGCCGTCACGTTCGTCGTGTCGGTCTCGATCGCCGTCAGCCTGCAGCTGACCCCCACGCGTACCGCTCAGCCGAGCGAACCCGTCCCCGCTGCCAGGGTCGAGGTCCCGGAAGTCGCCAGGGCCGAGCCGCCTGCGATGCCGCCGCCGGTCGCAGTCCCACCTGCGCCCGTCGTCGAAGCGGCCCCTCCGCCGCTGCCCGAAGCGCCCGAAGCGCCCGCGCCGGTCGTCGACGAGGCACCCGTGGCGGTCGTCGACTCGCCTGCCGAGGCACCGCCCGTCGACCAGGCTCCCATCGCGGAGCCGGAAGCCCCTCCGGCCGCCCCGGTGGACCCCGCGCTCGCCCCGCCGATGGTCGGCACGCCACTGCCGCCCACCGTCGCGCCTCCCTACGTCGAGCCGGTGCCGACGAAGAAGCCCGGCATCCTCTCGCGCATCAAAGAGAAGCTGACGCCCGGACCCGGCTAGTTTGACGACATCCCCCGCGCCGACTGCCGGCACCGCTTTGCGCGTCGCACTTCGCGCCACGATCGTGCTCGCCGTGGCACTCGCCCTTCTGGTCGTCGAGGTGACCTCCCGCTCCGGGGTGGCGTGGCGGCTCATCACCTTCACCTACCAGGCCAACATCCTGGCCGCGGCCTACTACGCGTGGACGCTGTTCTCGCCGCGAGCCGACGCCCGCACGGGGCTACGCGGAGCGGTCGTCCTCTACGTCGTCGTCGCAGGAGTGGTCTGGAACCTGCTGCTGACCGGCCGCAGCATGGGCTACACCCCCGCGAACTTCCTGCTGCACGTCGTCGTCCCGGTTCTCGCGGTCACCGACTGGCTCTTGGTCGGCAGGGGCGCCAGCCTGGGGAAGTGGTGGCATCCGATTGCCTGGCTGGCATACCCCGCCGCGTACCTCGGGGTGGCGCTCGTCGTCCTCAACCGGGTCGGGCGGCGCGCGCCGTACTACTTCCTGGATCCCGGGAGCGTGGGCATCGCCGCGGTGACCGTGAACGTGACCGTCCTCGCGGCCGGCTTCGTCGGCCTGGGGTACCTGCTGCTGGCGGCGGCTCGCCTGAGGTCGGCTAACACTTGACCGTTGCCGACCGAACTACCATCTAGCTAGGCCCGACACCCGGAGGTTGAACAGATGCGTAGACATGTGCGATATGCGTTGGCGGTGGCGGGAATTGCGACACTCCTGCTGAGTGGTTCAGTCGGTACCGGGCTGGCTGCGGCCCCAGGGCCCGTTGCGGTTGCAAACATCTCGCCGTCGGTCGGCCAGGTGGTCGGCGTCGCGATGCCCGTCACCGTGACCTTCGCGGAACCCGTGGTGGATCGCGCCGCCGCCGAACGGTCGTTCGGCATCACCTCCCCGAACGCCCCGCAGGGCACCTTCGCGTGGTTGAAGAACGACGTCGTGCAGTGGACGCCGAGCGGCTACTGGCCGGCGCACTCCACGGTCGCGCTGTCGGTCGGTGGAGCCAAGACCAGCTTCGAGGCGGGGGCGTCGGTCGTCGGTGTCGCCGATCTGGATGCCCACACGTTCACCGTCAGCGTCGACGGTCAGGTGGCGCGGACCATGCCCGCGTCGATGGGCAAGCCGAGGCACACCACCCCGATCGGCAGCTTCACCGCGCTCGAGAAGCAGTCGCCCGTGGTCATGGATTCCCGCACCATCGGCATCCCGTTGAGCGACCCCGAGGGCTACAAACTGACCGTCTACGACGCGGTCCGGGTCACCTGGGGCGGCGTGTACGTGCACGGGGCGCCGTGGTCGGTGGCGTCGCAGGGGAACGCCAACGTCAGTCACGGCTGCATCAACCTCAGTCCCGACAACGCGGCCTGGTACTACGACCAGGTCAGCATCGGCGATCCGATCATCGTCCAGGCGTAGCCGCGTGGAGGTTCTTCGCCGTCGGCGATGAGGCCACCGCAGTCGGGTCCGGGTCGGTGCCGAGCACGCGGTCGGCGGTGCCCGAGCTGGTCACCGTGAACCAGTAGTGCTCGTTCTTGAAGTGGTGTTGACGGTGATTGCGCCAAATCGCCCGATAGAACCGCGTCTTGGGCTTGTAGTCGCTGTGAATCAGGTAGTGGCACCACTCGTAGCCGAGCCCGAGCGCGCCAAGGCACACCAGGAACGTCAGCCCGAGTCCGATCCGCGGAAAGGCAAGCAGCGCAACGGCTCCCGCGACGGGCAGGATCCAGGTCAGGGCCTGCCACGGGATGAAGATGAGTGACACCTCCCGCGGGTCGCCGTGGTGCTCGCGGTGTTTGCGGGCCAACAGCGAGTCGACGGTCACGCCGCCGAGGCGCCGTGGCCGCCAATGGAGGACGACGACGTGGACCAGCCACTCGAAGAACGGAAAGAGCGCCAACATCACCGCGGGCACCAGCGCGTCGGTGACCTGCCAGTCGCCGACGGCGATCCGCGCGGCCAGCGCCGCGGTGAGGGTGGCGCCGATCATCCATGGCGACGGGTGGGTCGAGAACTCGCGCGCGGCGTCGGCGAGGGTGACGCCGCGGCGTTCGGGGCGGGTGGTCACGGGGCGGACTCCATTTCGTCGAGAGCGTTGAGTAGCGCGACGGTCGCGGGCTCGAGCAGCTCGCGGGCGGCACGTTCGGCCGTCGTCGAATCGCCGTCGCGAATCGCGTTCGCGACGGCTCGGTAGGCGTCGGGGCGCCCCACCTCGGCGGACATCATGGCGGCCAGCGCAGGCAGTGCCGGCTCATAGGTGGCGCGAAGAGTGTTGTACATCAACCGAAATGCGATCGAGTCGGCACCGTCGACGACGTGATCCCAGAACGTCAGGGCGTGCCGCTGCCGTTCCACGGGGTCGTCCTCGGCGGCGAGCGCGTCGACCGAGGTGTCGAGCAGCGCGGCTACCTCGGGTCGGCGGCGGGCGGCGAGTTCGGCGATCTTGGGGCCGTTGTGCAACCGGGTCTCCAGGATGCTGCGCACGACGGAGACGTCGACCTCGCCCGCCCGGATGAGCAGCCGGGGGAGCAGGTCGAGTCCGGCGTGCCTGCGAAAGTCGCGAACGGTGGTGGACTCGCCCTGACGCACGTCGACCAGGCCTGCCTCGGTAAGGCGCTTGATGGCCTCGCGTACCGCCGGTCGGGACACCCCGAGGATCTCGGCGAGGCGGCGCTCGCTGGGCAGCGCTTCGCCGGGTTGCATGTCGCCGCTGAGGACTTCGGCGACGATCTGGTCGAAGACGTCCTCGGGGACCGACTGTCGGCGGACGGGTTGCAGTGCCATGCCGCCACTCTGGCAGCGCACTGGCAAGAGGTCAAGTGGTAATACCAGTTTGAAGGGCTTTCGCAGTGTGTTCGTCAGCGGGCAGGAACGCCTCGATGCTCAGCTCTGCGGCGGTCAGGTCCAGGGCCGTCCCGAACGTCGTCACCGTGCCGAGGAAGGACAGCACCGTTCCGTCGGGGCCGTCCAGCTCTAGCGGGACGGCGACGGCCCCCAGATCGTGGGTGACGTCGAACCCGCCCGGGTACGCCTCGACCTCGGCGAGTAGCTCCGCCAGGGTCTGCGAGCCGCTGACGGCGACCTCACGGCGCAACCGGCCGACGACGTGGTGGCGCCACTGCCCGAGGTTGCGGATGCGCGGCGCCAACCCGTCCGGATGCAACGAAATACGAAGGGCGTTCGGCGGATTCAGCAGATCGGCCGCGACACCCTCCAGCAGGACGGCGGCCCCGCCGTTGGCGGCGACCACGTCCCACTCGCGATCCACGGCAAGGCACGGGTACGGCTCATAGGCCTTGAGCACCGTGTCGAGGCCGTCGCGGACGGCGGCCATGTCGGGGTCGTCCCACCCGCGTTCCCCGTGCACCGGTGCCAGGCCTGCGGCAAGCAACATCCGGTTCTGCTCCCGCAGCGGCACGTCGAGCGCACTGGCCAGGCGCATCACCATGGCGCGGCTGGGTGCCGACCGGCCCGTCTCGACGAAGCTGACGTGGCGGGACGAGACGCCGGCCGCCAGGGCCAGATCGAGCTGACTGAGGTGACGTCGCCGCCGCCACTGACGCATCAGCGTTCCGAACGGGGGAGTCGGCATTCCCATTCGCTACCTCCGAGGTAATTGTCCCCACTACCTCTAACACGCAGGCTGGAAGGTGACCAGACGACGAAGGGAACGACGACGATGCGAACCCAGCGAGCCGCCCCGCCGATCCCGAGCTGGCTGCGCTTCGTCCTTGCCTCCGACCGCGCCGGCTCCGCCTGGTACATCGGGCTCGGGTTCTTCTTCGCGCCGGCATTGGCCCTGGTGTCGCCGTGGCCGGCGGTGACCACCGCGCTGTGGGTCGTCATCGCACTCGCCGGGCTGTGGCTAGGGCTGCTGGGACTGGCGATGGCCACCGGTCTGGCCATCGTGCTGAGGTCCGGCGCGGAAATCCCCGAGGACTACTGGCGCTCGATCTTCGACTGGGACGCGCCTACGAAGCCGCCGCTGAAGACCCCGTGTAGTCGACCTGCCAGTGCTTGATGCCGTTGAGCCAGCCCGACCGTAGCCGTTCGGGCTTGGCCAGCGACTTGATGTCGGGCATCGCGTCCGCGATCGCGTTGAACATCAGGTCGATCGTCATCCTGGCCAGGTTGGTGCCGATGCAATAGTGCGCGCCGGTGCCGCCGAAACCGACGTGCGGGTTGGGGTCGCGAAGGATGTCGAAGGTGTAGGGATCCTCGAAGACGTCCTCGTCGAAGTTGGCGGAGCGGTAGACCATCACGACCCGCTGGCCCTTCTTGATCTGGACGCCGGCGAGTTCGGTGTCCTCCAGCGCGGTGCGCTGGAACGACGTGACCGGGGTGGCCCAGCGGACGATCTCGTCGGCCGTCGTCGCCGGGCGCTCCCGCTTGAAGAGCTCCCACTGGTCCGGGAATTCGGCGAAGGCCATCATGCCCTGGGTAATCGAGTTGCGGGTGGTCTCGTTGCCCGCCACCGCAAGCAGGATCACGAAGAAGCCGAGTTCGTCGTCGGAGAGCTTGTGGCCCTCCACGTCGGCCTGGACGAGCTTGGTGACGAGATCCTCACCAGGGCTGTCGGCGCGCTCGGCGGCGAGCGTCATGCCGTAGGTGATCAGTTCGACCGACGCACTGATCGCGTCGTTGTCCGCGAATTCGGGATCCATGTCGCCGACCATCTGATTCGACCAGTGGAACAGCTTCATCCGATCTTCCTGCGGCACGCCCATCAGCCCGGCGATGGCCTGCAGCGGAAGCTCACAGGACACCTGCTCGACGAAGTCGCCCGTGCCCTCCGCGAGCGCCTTCTCCGCGATGTCACGGGCTCGTTCGGCGAGCTCGGCGCGCAGTCGTTCGACGGCGCGCGGGGTGAAGGCCCGCGACACGATCTTCCGGAGGTGAGTGTGATGCGGTGCGTCCATGTTGAGCAGCACGAACTTGCCGGTGTCGATCTGCGCGGCAACGGTGCCGTCGGCATACCTCGGTAATGCCGTCTTCTCGAGGCTGGAGAAGACGTCGCTGCGTCGCGACACTTCTTTGACGTCCTTGTGCTTGGTGACCACCCAGTACCCGCCGTCGCCGAAGCCGCCGACCCCGTCGGGTTGGGCGTTCCACCAAATCGGCGCGACCTTGCGCATCTCCGCGAGCTCCTCGACCGGAAGGCGTTCGGCGTAGATGTCGGGGTCGGTGAAGTCGAATCCCGGGGGCAAGTTGGGGCTGGCTGCAGCGTTCGGCATGTCGTGGAAGCTCCTCACGATGACGCGGTCTAGCGGGATAAGGCATTGCTACACCACAGATCGCAGGTGCCGAGGCAGGTTCCCGAAAGTCATGAGTAGAACGTGTTCTCGCTGAGCTGCCGCCTCGGGGAACACCTGTTCAGGGATTGCCCTGTAACGAAAAAGGGTCGATTGTGGATGGACCCAACAGCAACATCAGTCCCTGAGGCCACAGGGGGAAGGGGTCACGTAGATGAAGGCAACCACGACCGCCAAGATCGCGACAGCGGCGGCTAGTTGTGCGACCGGTTTGTTCCTCGCGGTGCTCTCGGCGTCGCCCGCCGGGGCAGATCCCGTCGACCCCGCGCCGCCCCCGCCGGCGCCGGCGCCGGCGCCGGTGCTCCCCGCGCCCGGTCCGCCGCCAGGACCGGACGCAATCGTCCAGGCCGCGGCCCCAGGCGCACCCTTGCTGCCCCCGGACGCCGCTCCGCTGCCGGCGACCCCGCCCGACGGCGTGCCACACCTCGCGAGCCCGGATGCGCTGCCCCCGGGGTCGACGATGGTGCCCCAGGACGCGGACTCGCCGAACGTCAGCTACCTCAAGGATCTGTGGCAAGCCGTGCAGAACCATGAGATCAGCGGCAAGGAAGCGCTGATCATGGGCATGGCCCAGCGTGGGATGAACACCCCGATCCC
>VIFX01000068.1:0-22116 GCA_006864685.1 Mycolicibacterium hodleri
GACCGGATGGACGCAAACGGCGTACGACGACGGACATCGAAACTCACTCTCCCTACGCCGGCATTACCCGGTCAGGTTCAAGCGGTCGGTGGCTCGACAGCCACCCTCTCAGCCCGGTATCTCCGAGCTCCCGCGTTCTAGCCTCGAGAATGTAGCGCATCCCCGGCGGGCGCGCGCAGCGATTCCCGTCGTCGGCACAGCGAGGGCGCTACTCCGCCTTCGGCACCACGATCACCGGCGCGTCGACTCCGGCGAGGATGCGCGCCGCCGTCGACCCGAGGAACAGGCGCTTGGGCGCGGCGAATCGGCTCGACCCGATCACCAACACGTCGGAGTCGTCCCAGTTGAGCTTCTTCAGCGCCGACTCCAGCGTCGCGCCGTCGGCCACCAGGGATTCGATCTCAGGAGCGTCGGGCAACGCGCGGGCGGCGAGGACGAGATTCGACTCGGCGGCCGTGACTTGGGCTTGCCGAACGTCTTTCGGGCTCTCCAGGTGGGCCATGTTCTCGCCGGACACCAACGACAGCATGCGAATCGACACCCCGGCCGCGCTGGCGAGCGTGATGGCGAACGGCAGGGGATTGTCGTCGCCGGGCTTCGTCGGGACCGCCGCCGTCACCGACGTGATGGCCTCCGGCGGATCCTCGCCGTAGCCGCGCGGGGCAAGCGCGACCGGAATGGGGGAGCAGTGCAGCAGGGCGCCCGCAATCGAGCCGATCACGTGCCCGCCGAAGATGCCGTCCCGCGCGCCGCCGATCACGATGAGGTCGGAGTGCTTCTCCTCGGCGAACGCGATCAGCGTCTCGGAGTAGGACTCGCCGACCAGAACATTCGCCGTGGCAGACACACCCACCTCGGCGAGCGCCGCAACGGCCTGATCGGCCCACTCCTCACCCTTGCGCACCAGCAGCTGCTGATACTCCACCCGACCGGGGTGGCCGTCGGGGTACTCCTCGCGCACGACCAGCACGACGTCGACCGTCGCGTCGAAGGTGTTGGCCAGCGCGCCTGCCAGGGCGACACCGTCGTCACCGGTCGGCGTTGCCAGGTAGCCCACGGTCAAATGCATTGACGTTCACAACCTTTCGAAGTGCGTCAGAAGGTGTCGGGGACCTTGACTTCGGTCGAGGCGTTGAGCGTCTCACCGCGGAAGAAGCGTTTGGTGCCGAACGCGAAGCAGGCCAACATCAGTGGGATGCCGAGCACCAGCATGCCGACGCCGAGGACGAAGACCCCGCCCAGCGGTCCGAATGCGGTGTAGCCGTAGTCGGGTGACATCATCTCGATCGCGCTGTAGACGAACGCCCACGTCATCGAGACGGCGCCAAGGAGCGGGAAGATGCCGCGGAAGAACAGGTTTCGCACCGACGTGAACAACGTGCGGCGGAAGTACCAGACGCAGCTGTATGCGGTGACGCCGTAGTAGAACGCGACGGCCAGCCCCAGCGACGCCACGGAGTCGGCCAGGGCGTTCTCCGAGAGGAACGTCAACACCAGGTAGAAGAACAGTGCCGCGCAGCCCATCACGATGGTGCCGAAGGCCGGCGTCATGTACTTGGGGTGCACGCTCGCGAAGCGCTTGGGGATGGCCTCGTAGACCGCCATCGACAGCGTGCCGCGCGCGGTCGGCAGGATGGTGGTCTGAGTGGAGGACAGCGCCGACACGGCCACCGTCAAGAGCAGCAGCGAGGCGACGATGCTGCCCGCCACCGGCTCTCCGAGAACGGTGAGGACGTCGTCGGTGTTGTTGGCGTTGTTGAGGCCGATGCCGACGTCGCCGAAACCCGCAAAGGACTGAATGGCGTAGGCCACCAGGACGTAGGTGCACACCAGGATCAGGGTGGTGATGACGGCCGCGATACCCGGCGTCTTGCCGGGGTTCTTGGTCTCCTCGCCGACGGCGAGGCAGGCGTCCCAACCCCAGTAGATGAAGATGCACAGGATGATCGCGGCGGCGATCGACGAGAGCTCGAGACCGCCCGGCCACAGCCAGGACCATTGCGGCGTGATCGCCTGTGCGCCAGCATTTCCGGTGAAGACTCGGATGAGCGCGAAGATGCTGACGAGGATCAGCACGCCGAACTGGACGGCGATCAGGACGTTCTGCATCCTCTCCGAAACGGCGACGCCGCGGGCGCTCACCAGCGTCATGGAGATGATGAAGAACGAGCCGAGAAGAACCTTGGCCAAGAGGTTCTCGGCGAGTTCGTCCAGTCCGAGGAACCGGTACAGGTAGATCGCGGCGACCTCGGCGACGTTGGCCAGCACGATGATCGCCGAGACCGCAAGGCCCCATCCGCCGATCCAGCCGATCCACGGGCCGAATGCCTTGGTGCCCCAGGTAAACGTGGTGCCGCAGTCGGGGGTGTCCTGGGACAGTTCCTTGTAGCCGAAGGCGACCAGCAGCATCGGGATGAACGCGAGCACGAACATCGCGGGAGCCTTCTCCCCGACGGCCAGCACGACGTACCCCAGCGTTGCCGCGAGGCTGTAGGCCGGCGCCACTGCGGCGAGCCCGATGACGACGTTGCCGACGAGGCCGAGCGCCCCTGACTGAAGGCCCTTGCCTCCTGTGACGGGCCCAGCCGTCGGTTCCGCGATAGCCATGCGAGGAATATACGGTTCTGGGAACGTCCTGGCTGGGTACTGCGCAAATCCTGTGCGCGACTTGCGGTGTCTGGGGAGCGCTCACCGCTCCTCAAACGCCGGCGTCAGCCCTTCTTGGTGAACTCCTCGCCCGTGGCCGGGTCGACGGCCCACTCGCCGCGCGGAAGGTTCGACAGGTCCGGCGAGATGACCGTCGGCATGCTGCCGGAGTCGGGCAGGCCGAAGTGGGCGACGGACCCGACGGCGGGCTCGAGCAGGAGATCGGACCGGCGCGGCAGGGTCTGACCCTTGAAGAAGCTCGGCGACATCGCCCACCAGACGAACATCATGATCACGCCGAGCACCAGTGCCCCGATGCCGACCACGGCGACCGCGCCGAAGCCGAGGATCGTCACGTTGTTGCCGTCGTCGTCGACGAGGTAGTCGGGCTTGGCATAGGAGACGAGGCCGTAGGCGAACACCACCGTGAGCATGACGGCGCCCAGCAGTGGCACGACCCCGCGCATCATGAAGTCGCGCGCCGAGGTGGTCAGCGTCTTGCGGTAGTACCACGCGCAGGCGTAGCCGGTCATCCCGTAGTAGAAGGCGATCATCAGGCCGACAGAGCCGATCAGGGCCAGTAGCAGGCTGCTGCTGACGAGGGTGAACAGCACGTAGAAGAAGATCGACACCCCGCCCATCACCAGAGTCGAGACCGTCGGGGTGAGGTACTTGCGGTGGATCTTCGCGAACGACGAGGGCAGGGCCTTGTAGACACCCATCGAGAGTGTGGTCCTGGCCGTCGGCAGGATCGTGGTCTGCGTGGATGCGGACGCCGAGGTCAGGATGGTCGCGGAAAGGGCGAGCAGGCCGATGTGGCCGATGACGCTGTCACCGAACAGGGCAGGCCCGATGGCGGCGAAGACGTCGGCGGCGTTGTCCGGATTGCCAAGTCCCGCATCGGTTTCTCCGACACCCGCGAACGCCACCGCGGCGACCGTCACGATGGCGTAGGTGGCCAGCAACAGGAACGTCGAGAGCACCGCGGCCTTGCCGGGGGTGGTGCCTGGATCGTCGGACTCCTCGTTGCACGCCACCGCGGTGTCCCAGCCCCAGTAGATGAAGATCGCGATCAGGATGGCCGGGGCGATGACGGTGCCGAAGTCCAGGCCGCCGGGCCAGAACCAGGACAGCGACGGGAGGATCGACTCGGGCAGCGCATTGCTGGAGTAGACCTTGACCAGGGCGTAGATGGAGATCACGACGAGGATGATGACCTCGAAGCCGAGCAGGAAGTAC
The DNA here is from genome assembly GCA_006864685.1 of Mycolicibacterium hodleri. GTDB lineage: Bacteria > Actinomycetota > Actinomycetes > Mycobacteriales > Mycobacteriaceae > Mycobacterium > Mycobacterium hodleri_B. The sequence continues at coordinate 3,886 of VIFX01000068.1, forward strand.
TGCAGGCGGGCCGAGACTTCGATGCCGCGGTAGCAGATGTAGGTCATGACGGCGATCCAGATGACACCGGCCACCGTCGACCACAGGGTGCTGTTGGCGAGGTCGGCGGCGGCCGTCCAGCCGAGGTCGCCGACGAACGTGAAGGAGTACGCCCCCGCGATCTGAGCCAGGTTGGCCATCACGATGACGTCGGCGGCGATGATTCCCCAGCCGCCCATCCAGCCGATCAGAGGCCCGAATGCGCGCGACGCCCAGGTGAAGGTGGTGCCGCAGTCGGGTTCGGCCTTGTTGAGCTCCTGGTACGCCACCGCGATCAGGTAGATCGGGATGAAGGCCAGCAGGACGATCGAGGCCGCCTTGACGCCCGCGCCGCTGGCCACGATCAAGCCGAGGACCGCCGCGAGGCTGTAGGCGGGAGCGGTCGACGCCATGCCGACCACGACGCTGGACAGAAGTCCGAGGGAGCCGCCCTTGAGGCCCTTACTGTCGACCGTCCCCGCGGTGCCCGAACTGCCCGTGTCGACCGCTGTCATTGCATCTCCCTCGTTAACCCAAGACGAACTGTTGGAGAATACGGTTTTAGTTGCCAAATCGCTCGATGACAACGAAATTAGTGACCACAGGTAGTTCACAGCTACGAAATCGGTGACAAACCCGGGTCGAACGGCCCTTGTCGCCCGTAGCCCAGATGTGCTGCCCGGCTGCGCGCGACGCTGTCGTTCGCCCACGTCGCGCGGATATTCTGAGCTGGTGACCACCGCCAGACGGGCCGGCGAGTTCGAGGAGTTGCGTGGCCACCTGACGGCGGTCGCCTATCGGCTCACCGGGACCTTCGCCGACGCCGAGGACGCGGTACAGGATGCCTGGCTGCGGTGGGAGGCGCTCGGCCCGGGGCGGGACGGGATCACCGACCTGCGGGCGTGGCTGACGACGGTGGTCAGCCGGATCGGGCTCGACCGACTGCGGTCGGCCGCGCACCGGCGCGAGGCGTACTACGGGGAGTGGCTGCCCGAGCCGGTCGTGACGCCGTTGGACCGGTCGGATCCGCTGGCCGCCGTGGTCGCCGACGAGGACGCCCGCTTCGTCGCGATGGTCGTGCTGGAACGACTCACCCCGGACCAACGGGTCGCCTTCGTCCTTCACGACGGTTTCGCGGTGCCCTTCGGTGAGGTCGCCGACGTACTGGGGGTCAGTGCCGCGTCGGCCCGTCAGTTGGCGTCCAGGGCAAGGCGGACGATCGCCGATGCCGACGTGCCTGCCCGCGATCCGTCCCACGACGAGGTCGTCGGGAAGCTGATGGCGGCCATTGCAAGCGGCGACATGGCTGCCGTCGTCGCCCTGCTTCACCCCGAGGTGACGTTCACCGGCGACTCGAATCGCAAGGCGCCCACCGCCGCCCGCGTCATCCACGGTCCGGACAAGGTGGCCCGCTTCGTGTTCGGCCTGGCCAAGCGGTACGGGCCGCGGTTCCTCGAGTCCGCTCAGCTGGCGTTCGTCAACGGCGAACTTGGGGTGGTCACAACGGGATTCGAGGCCGACGGCGACGGCCCCGCGATGCAGCCCCACATCCAAGCGCTCACCGTTCGCGACGGCAGGGTGTGCGCGATCTGGGACGTCGCCAATCCCGACAAGTTCACGGGTTCACCGCTCGGCGGGCGCTGACCACCACATCGCGTGTGCTGTGGGATCGGGATGTTCGCGCAGAACGCGATCTCACTGCACACTCGACGGGTCGGCCCACGGGACCCGGCACGCGTCGCCAGAACTGAAGCCCTGCTCGGTGATGCCCAAGGCGGTGTTCATCCTGGCGCGCATGTTCTCGACGCCGATCTGATAGGTCAGCTCCATCACGCCGTCGTCGCCGAAGCGTCTTCTCAGATCGGCCACCTGCTCGTCGGTGACCAGATGCGGGTCGGTGGTCATCGCATCGGCGTAGGCGATCGCCGCACGTTCGTCGTCGCTGAACAGTGGACTCGTCGCATAGTCGTCGACGTGCTTGAGCCGGTCGACGTCCAAACCGTCCATCCGAATCAGCATGGCGCCGAAGTCGACGCACCACGAGCACCCCACCGTGCGCGCCGTCCAGTAGACCGCGAGCTCGCGGACGTCGGCGGGCAGCTTCGTGGAGCCGCGTTCCAGCAGCGTCTCGTGCACGGCGTTGGCGACGAGCAGCGGCATGTGGTGTGCGCCCACCGCGAACGGCACGGGCACCTCGCCGAAGCGGCGCTTGGCGTAGCGGTACATCAGCCGCGCGGTCAGCGAGGCCTTGGTCGGGGGCAGGGGAGCGATGCGGGGTTGTTGGCTGGTCATGCCAATCAGACGAGACAGCCCGCGATTGTGTGACAGTCCATCCGCCACAAGACGCAAAAGGCCCTGAAATCTGAGATTTCAGGGCCTTTTGCGTCTGGTCGCCGGGAAGGGGAGGGGTTAGCGGGCGAACATCAACGCGCGCTTGACCTCTTGGATCGCCTTGGTGACCTGGATGCCGCGCGGGCAGGCCTCGGTGCAGTTGAAGGTGGTGCGGCAGCGCCACACCCCGTCGACCTCGTTGAGGATGTCGAGGCGCTCGGCGGCGGCCTCGTCACGACTGTCGAAGATGAACCGGTGCGCGTTGACGATGGCGGCGGGTCCGAAGTAGGAGCCCTCGTTCCAGAACACCGGGCAGCTCGTCGTGCAACAGGCGCACAGGATGCACTTGGTGGTGTCGTCGTAGCGGGCGCGGTCGGTCTGGCTCTGAATCCGTTCGCGGGTCGGCTCGTTGCCACTGGTGATGAGGAACGGCTTGACGGCGCGGAAGGCGTCGAAGAACGGCTCCATGTCGACGACGAGGTCCTTCTCGACGGGCAACCCGCGGATCGGCTCGATCGTGATCGTGAGCTGCTTGCCGGGCTTCTTCGGCAGCATGTCGCGCATCAGCACCTTGCAGGCCAACCGGTTGACGCCGTTGATGCGCATGGCATCCGAGCCGCACACGCCGTGAGCGCAGGACCGGCGGAAGGTCAGCGTGCCGTCGAGGTACCACTTGGCGTAGTGCAGCAGGTTGAGCAGCCGGTCGGTCGGCAGACACGGGACGCGGAAGCTCTGAAAGCCGGCGCCGTCGGGATCGTCGGGGTTGAATCGCGCGATCTTCAACGTCACCATCACCGCGCCCTCGGGAACGGGCGGCGTGGCGGAATCGCCGGTGTTGGGCTTGTCCAGTACTGGTGCGCTCATCTCAATACTTCCGTTCCATCGGCTCGTATCGCGTCTGGACGACCGGCTTGTAGTCCAACCGGATGTCGCTGAGCAGGTCGGTGCCCTGCTTGTACGCCATGGTGTGGCGCATGTAGTTGGTGTCGTCGCGATTCGGGTAGTCCTCGCGGGCGTGGCCGCCGCGGGATTCCTTGCGGTTGAGTGCGCCAACCACGGTGACCTCGGCGAGCTCAAGCAGGAAGCCGAGCTCGATGGCCTCGAGCAGGTCGCTGTTGTAGCGCTTGCCCTTGTCCTGCACGGTGATTCGGGAGTACCGCTCCTTGAAGCCGTGGATGTCGGTAAGCGCCTGCTTGAGGGTTTCCTCGGTGCGGAAGACGGCAGCGTTGTTGTCCATCGACTGCTGCAGCGCGCCACGGATGTCGGCGACGCGCTCGTTGCCGTGCTCGGAGAGGATGTCTCCGACCCACGCGGTCACCATGTTGGCCGGTGTGGCCGGCATGTCGACGAAGTCGTGGCCCTGCGCGTAGCTGGCTGCCGCGAGACCGGCGCGACGTCCGAAGACGTTGATGTCGAGCAGCGAGTTGGTGCCCAACCGGTTGGAACCGTGCACGGACACGCACGCGCACTCACCGGCGGCGTACAGGCCGGGAATGATCGAGTCGTTGTCGCGCAGCACCTGTCCGTTAACCGTGGTCGGGATGCCGCCCATGACGTAGTGGCACGTCGGGTAGACGGGGACCAGTTCGGTGACCGGGTCGACGCCCAGGTACGTGCGGGCGAACTCGGTGATGTCGGGCAGCTTCGCCTCGAGGACGTCGGCGCCGAGGTGGCGGACGTCGATGTAGACGTAGTCCTTGTTGGGGCCTGCACCGCGGCCTTCGAGCACCTCGAGAACCATCGAGCGGGCCACGATGTCGCGGGGCGCGAGGTCGACGATCGTCGGCGCGTAGCGCTCCATGAAGCGCTCACCGTCGGCGTTGAGCAGACGCCCGCCCTCACCGCGCACGGCCTCGGAGATGAGGATTCCGAGCCCGGCCAGCCCGGTGGGGTGGAACTGGTGGAATTCCATGTCCTCCAAGGGAAGTCCCTTGCGGAAGATGATGCCGAGGCCGTCGCCGGTCAGGGTGTGCGCGTTGGATGTCGTCTTGTACATCCGGCCGGAACCGCCCGTGGCGAACACGATCGCCTTGGCGTGGAACACGTGGATGTCACCGCTGGCCAGTTCGTAGGCGACGATGCCCGTCGCCACCGGACCGCCGGGGGTGTCCGACATGACCAGGTCGAGTGCGTAGAACTCGTTGAAGAACTCCACGTCGTGCTTGACGCAGTTTTGGTACAGCGTCTGCAGGATCATGTGACCCGTGCGGTCGGCGGCGTAACACGCGCGTCGAACCGGGGCCTTGCCGTGGTCGCGGGTGTGCCCGCCGAAGCGGCGCTGGTCGATGCGGCCCTCGGGGGTGCGGTTGAAGGGCATGCCCATCTTCTCGAGGTCGTAGACCGCGTCGATGGCTTCCTTGCACATGATCTCGACGGCGTCCTGGTCGGCGAGGTAGTCGCCGCCCTTGACGGTGTCGAACGTGTGCCATTCCCAGTTGTCGTCTTCGACGTTGGCCAGGGCGGCGCACATGCCGCCCTGCGCGGCGCCGGTGTGGCTGCGGGTCGGGTACAGCTTGGTCAGGACGGCGGTCCGAACCCGCGGTCCCGCCTCGACTGCCGCGCGCATACCTGCGCCGCCCGCGCCAACGATGACGACGTCATACCGGTGTTCGATCAGCATCTGGACTCCATCTAACTCAGGAAATGTTTGCGTCGAACGTCAGCAGCACGTAGGTGCCCAGCACGATCGTGAACAACACCGACAACCCGAGGACGGTGTTCAACCAGAACTTCGTCGTGTCCTTGCGGGCGTAGTCGTTGATGATCGTGCGCATGCCGTTGCCGCCGTGCAGCTGGGCCAGCCACAGCAGCAGCAGGTCCCAGGTCTGCCAGAACGGCGAGGCCCAGCGTTGTGCGACGTAGTTGAAGTCGATCCGGTAGACGCCACCGTCCCAGATCAGACCGATGAAGAGGTGTCCGAGCGCCAGGACGATCAGGACGATGCCGGAGAAGCGCATGAAGAGCCACGCGTACTTCTCGAAGTTCGGCATGGCGCTGCGGCCGCGCGGGGAGCGCGGGTTGTCCAGACCGGCGGGCCGGTCGTAGCTGCGCTGCATGACGGGGGCTGGGCCGCCGCGCTCGCTGACGTGGTCGTACGGGTTCTCGTGCGAAGGACTCATAGGAAACGCTCCGCCATGTGCATGCCCATCACTCCGAGGGCGACGATGAACACGCTGATCCACACTCCGAGGACGATCCAGAGCATCAGGCGTTGGTACTTGGGACCGTTCTGCCAGAAGTCGATCAGGATGATGCGGACGCCGTTGAGCGCGTGATAGAGCACGGCGACGACGAGCCCCATCTCCATCAGTCCGATGATCGGGGTCTTGTAGGTGTCGATGATCGCGTTGTAGGCCTCGGGGCTGACCCGGACGAGCGCGGTGTCGAGCACGTGCACGAACAAGAAGAAGAAGATCGTGGCGCCCGTAACGCGGTGAAGAACCCACGACCACATGCCGGGGTCTCCGCGATAGAGGGTGCGACGTCGCGGCGGCGACGACCGCGGTGCGGGTATCGCAGAATCCGCTGTTGTCTGCGTCATGTCCGGGTACTCACTTCCGCGCCTCCAACACCTTCGGTGGACGGGTCTGGGAGACGGCGGAACCTGCTGCCAAATCGTTGCCCAAACCTGTTTGTGACTCTAATGCCAGTAGGTGCATGGAAAGAACCGGCGTGAGACCGTTGATTGCCCTAATACCATGGAAATTAGGGTGACCTAATCGAATTCGCAGTGGCGGGACGGGAGCTTCTAAATGCATTCAGAGCGCGCTCGGCGGACCTGGCGCGATGGCTGACGTCGACTGGAAGTTGTTGCGGGAGAAGGCAATCGAGGTGACAGCCCGGGCGTATGCGCCGTACTCGGGCTTCCCGGTCGGTGCAGCGGCCGTAACGGCCGATGACCGAATCTTGGTCGGCTGCAATGTGGAAAATGTCTCATATGGGTTAGGACTCTGTGCCGAGTGTTCGGTCGCCTGCGCCCTGCATTCCACGGGCGGTGGCCGCCTCGTCGCCCTCGTCTGCGTCGACGCCGACGGCAATCTGTTGATGCCGTGCGGGCGCTGCAGGCAGGTGCTCCTCGAGCACGGCGGACCCGAGATGCTGATCGACCACCCGTCCGGCCCCCGCCCGCTCGGCGATCTGCTGCCGGATGCCTTCGGGCCCGACGACCTCGCGCGGGTGGAATCGTCATGACGGGGTTCGGCTTCGACGCTCCGACGGTGATCAGGACCAAGCGCGACGGTGGCGTGCTGTCCGACGCGGCGATCGACTGGGTGATCGAGAACTACACCAGCGGCGTGGTGCACGACGAGCAGATGTCGGCACTCCTGATGGCGATCTTCCTTCGCGGCATGACCCCCGGCGAGATCTCCCGCTGGACGGCCGCGATGATCGACTCCGGTGAGCGCTTCGACTTCGGCGACCTCCGACGTGACGGCAAGCCATTGAGGTTGGTGGACAAGCACTCCACCGGAGGGGTCGGCGACAAGATCACCATTCCGCTGGTGCCGGTCGTCATGGCGTGCGGGGCGGCGGTGCCGCAAGCGGCGGGCCGCGGGCTCGGGCACACCGGCGGCACGTTGGACAAGCTGGAGGCCATCTCGGGCTTCACCGCCGAACTGTCCAAAGCTCAAATCCGCCAACAGCTTCAGGACGTCGGTGCGGCCATCTTCGCCGCCGGGGACCTGGCTCCCGCCGACCGCAAGATCTACGCGTTGCGTGACGTCACCGCCACGACGGAGTCGCTGCCGCTGATCGCGAGTTCGGTGATGAGCAAGAAGCTCGCCGAGGGTGCCCGCGCGTTGGTGCTGGACACCAAGGTCGGACGGGGCGCCTTCCTCACCTCCGAGGGCGAGGCGCGGGAGTTGGCCGCCACGATGGTCGCGCTCGGCACGGCCCACGGCGTCGACACCCGGGCGCTGCTGACCGACATGGACCGACCGCTTGGCCTGACGGTGGGCAACGCCGTCGAGGTTGCCGAATCCCTCGACGTGCTGGCCGGCGGTGGTCCCGACGACGTCGTCGAGCTGACGGTGGCGCTGGCCAGGGAGATGCTCGCCGCCGCGGGCGTCGACGGCGTGGATCCCGCCCAGACGCTGCGCGACGGCACGGCCATGGACTGCTTCCGCGACCTCGTCGAGGCCCAAGGTGGCGACCTCTCGCAGCCCCTTCCCGTCGGTGCGCACGCGGAGACGGTCACCGCATCCCGGGGTGGCACGATGGGCGACATCGACGCGATGGCGGTGGGACTGGCGGTGTGGCGGCTCGGTGCGGGCCGCTCGACCCCCGGCGGTCGGGTGCAGTTCGGCGCGGGGGTGCGCATCCACCGCAAGCCCGGTGACCCCGTCGCTCCCGGCGAGACGTTGTTCACCCTCTACACCGACACCCCGGAGCGCTTCGCCGGGGCGCTTGCCGAGCTCGACGGCGGTTGGACCGTCGGCGACGAGGCTCCGGAAGTCCGTCCCCTGATCATCGACCGGATCACCTGAGGAGAGCTCCATGACGACGCCGTTGACGCTCGAGAACATCCAGCGGGCGCCCAAGGCCCTGTTGCACGACCACCTCGACGGGGGTTTGCGCCCGGCGACGGTGGTGGACCTCGCCGCGGAGTACGGCTACGAGGGGCTGCCCACCACCGACGTCGGCGAGTTGGCCACGTTCTTCCGCACTGCCGCGCACAGTGGTTCGTTGGTCCGTTACCTGGAGCCCTTCGCCCACACGGTCGGCGTCATGCAGACGCCGGAGGCGTTGCACCGAGTCGCGTTCGAATGCGTCGAAGACCTCGCCGCCGACTCGGTGGTCTACGCCGAGATCCGGTTCGCCCCCGAACTGCACATCGACGGCGGGTTGAGCCTCGACGCGGTCGTCGACGCGGTGTTGGCCGGGTTCGCCGACGGCGAGAGGGCGGCCGAACGGACGGGCAAGACGATCGTGGTGCGGTGTCTGGTCACCGCGATGCGGCATGCCGCCCGGTCCCGGGAGATCGCCGAGCTCGCCATCCGGTTCCGCGACAAGGGCGTCGTCGGGTTCGACATCGCCGGAGCCGAGGCCGGCTACCCGCCCACGCGGCACCTTGACGCCTTCGAGTACATGCGGAACAACAACGCCCGCTTCACCATTCACGCGGGCGAGGCGTTCGGGCTGCCGTCCATACAGGAGGCGATCTCCTTTTGCGGCGCCGACCGCCTCGGCCACGGCGTGCGGATCGTCGACGACATCACCGTCCACGACGACAATGACGCCACGCTGGGCCGATTGGCGTCCATCCTGCGGGACAAGCGAATTCCGCTCGAGTTGTGCCCGTCGTCCAACGTGCAGACCGGTGCCGTCGCCAGCATCGCCGAGCACCCGTTCGCGCTGCTGGCCCGGTTGCGGTTCCGGGTGACGGTCAACACCGACAACCGGTTGATGAGCGACACCACGATGAGCCAGGAGATGCTGCGACTGGTCGAGGCCTTCGGCTACGGCTGGAGCGACCTGGAGCGGTTCACCATCAACGCGATGAAGTCGTCGTTCATCCCGTTCCCGGAACGCCTGACGTTGATCGACGAGGTCATCAAGCCGCGGTACGCCGTCCTCGTGGGCTAGAGGACCTCGCGCAGTCGGGCGGCGAATTCGGCTGGGGCGCCCATGAATCCGCCGTGATCGCCTGGGAACTCGGTGGTGTCGACGCCGAGCCGCTCGGCCACCGCCACGGACGTCCGCTGCGTCAGCAGGTGACCCGACTCCGCGCCGAGGCCGACGACGATGCGCGACCCCGAGGCCCGCAGCGCCTCGAAGTCCGGGACGTACTGCGTCGTCGGCACCAGGTCGTGCAGGAAGAAGCGGGCGCCCTCGGCGAGCGCCTGTTCCGGGTTCACCGGTTCCCCCTGCGGCTCGGGCGGGCCGTCGGCGTCTGAGCCGAAGGCGGCCACGTCGAAGCCGGCGTTGACCATGAACTTCATCCAGGCGGCCTGCAGTCCCTCGGCGCGGAACGTCTCTACGATGTCGGCGGTCGCCGCCCGCTGCGCCTCGGCGTCGGGAAGCAGCTCCAGCAGCGGTGGTTCGTGCGCCACCAGCGTGCCGACCCGGCCGGGGTAACGGGTCACCAATGCCAACCCCGTCACCGCGCCGCCACTGGAGCCGAACACGTCGGCCGACGGCGCGCCAAGGGCGTCGAGGATCGCCGCCACGTCGTCGGCGCGCAGATCCGGATTCGACGGTCCGTCGGGATCGTCGACTGGACTGTCCGCGAAGCCACGGGGGTCGTAGGTGACGACGGTGTGATCGGTGGCAAGGGCTTGTGCCAGCGGAGTGAATTCCGCAGCCGCCATGGGGGAGCCGATGACGAGCAGCAGCGGGCCGCGGCCGCGCACCTCGTAGTGCAATCGGGCGCCGGGTACGTCGATGGAGCGGGAGACGAGTCCGTCAGTGATGGTCATGCCGGTGTTGACCGGGCGCCACGGGGAAACTCATCGGTGCCGATCGGCGGGCTGAGTAGATCCCTGGCGCGGAGAGCCAGCCAGAATTCGGCGATCGTCCCGGTGTCCGCGATTCGACGGCCCGTGATGTCCTCGACGCGCTGGATCCGGTACACCACCGTTTGGCGGTGCAACCCCATCGCCTTCGCCGTCCTGACCCAGGACCGTTCACATCGCAGATATGCGTCGAGCGTCTCCACCATGTCACTCGAGTGCGCCGCGTCGTAAGCCACGAGTGTCCCGAGCACGCGGTCGACGACCACTTGCGCTTCCTCGGTGTCGCGCAGCACCGACAGCATCGTGACGTCGCCGTAGCGGGCGGTGTGGTCGGCGGTGCTGTCGGCCGCGCGCATCGCCCATGTCGCCTCGCGCACGGCGGCAGGGCCCCGGCGCGGATGGCCGAGGAGGTCGCTGACGCCGATCGCCGCTGCCGCGCCGACGCGTTGTCGCAACGCAGAGAGCGGAGACTCGCCCGCCGACACCAGCGCGTAAAGCACCGCCCCGCGCCGGAGGAGGAGATGCGGCACCTGGCGGCGGCCAAGGCTGACGTGCAGATGCCGTTCGGCAGCCTGCGATCCGCCCGAGACGGCGATCAGGACGCAGCCCGCGGGCCTCAGGCCGCGGTCGGAGAGCATGCGAACGGACTCTGCGCCGGTGAGCCGACCGTCGCACAACGACGCCAGCAGCTCGGCGCCGATGCGACGGTCGTGTTCTCGTCGCACGCTCTGCTGGGCGAGGAGCACCGCCATCGCCGACGCCAGGTGCTGGAGTTGGACGACGTCGGGCGGCGACGCACGAAAACCGTGCGCCACCAACACCGTCGGATCCTCGTCCGGTACCTCGACCACCAGCGCGCGGTCGTCGCCGGCCAGGAGGTGCAGCACGCCGGGCACCGCTCCCCGGCGGGACGAGATTTCGTCGGTAAGGGCCCGCCGAAGGCCGTCGGGCACCGGGTCGGACGAGTCGAGGGCCACCTCACCGGTGGCGGAGTCGAGCACGGCGAGCCGGCAAGCGACCTCGCGACCGAGTTGGCGCAACGCATTCTCGGCCCCCGACCGTCCGACGGACTGGCGGATCACCTGATACACCCGCTCGGTGACGGCAATCCGTCTGCTGTCGTCGTTCTCCGCACCGCCGGCCACGGCCCGGCCGATGGCGGCGAACCCGACCGAATAGGGCACCAGCAGGACGGCGAAGCCGAGGTCGTCGGCGAGCGCGACCGCCGAGGGAGTCAGATCGGGAGTGGCCGAGTCGAGGCCGATGACGATGCCGCAGATTCCGTTCTCGTCCAGACCGCGGATCAGGGCGAGCTGGCCCGTCGCGGACTCGGGGAGGGTACGCCCGTTCTTCATCAGCAGTTCCCCGCCCGCCAACCACGACCACGGTTCCTCGAGGTCGGACGTCTGCGCCCACGACACCGGGCGGTCGAGGCCGCGGGCCCCCGCACGGACGGTCAGACGCAGGTGGGGAGCATCGACGAGGTCGGCCAGCCGGTACGTCACGAACTACTCCCTACGCCGCTGAGGACAACTTAGACGATCATCCAAGGCTGAGTGTCGACTTCAGACGATTGGCGGGTTCTGTTTCGACCCGAACAGGTAGAAGGTCGCTACAACCACTCTGGAGGAGAAGCGATGTCAGATCTGACGCCAGACACCCGGGCGCCCCGCGCCGAGGCGCCCTCGACGTTGAGCCGCGGCTTCAGCTTCCGTTCGGCGTTGGCGCTGGCGTTCGCCGACGTGTCGCCCATCGCCGCGGTGTACGCGATCTTCACCCTCGGGCTGTTCGCCGTCGGCCCGAAGTTCTTCTGGGCGTTTCCCGTCGTGCTGATCGGTCAACTCCTCGTCGCCGGTGTCTTCGGCGAGTTGGCCTCGCGGTGGCCATATGCCGGCAGCGTCTACCAGTGGTCGCGACACGTGCGCGGCACAACGTGGGGATGGGTCGCCGCGTGGGCGTACATGTGGGGCCTGACCATCGCGCTCGGCACGCTGTCCTACGCCGCGAGCGGCTTCCTGCTGCAGATCTTCGGCGTCACCGAGCCGTCGCGGTGGGGGACGGCGACGGTGGCGATCGTCATCATCGCGCTCGGCACCTTGGTCAACATCGTGGGCCGCCAGGTCCTGAAGGTGATGGTGATCGCCAGCATCACGTGTGAGGTCATCGGCTCGGTTGGATTGGGAATCGTGCTCCTCGTGTTCTACCGCGAGAATCCGTTCTCGGCGTTGTTCTCCAGCGCGGGCATCCCCGACGCAGAGACGTGGACGTCGGGGCCGATGCTGCTCGCCGTCGCCTTCGTGGGATGGTCCTTCCTCGGCTTCGAGGCGGCGGGATCCATCGCCGAGGAGGTCGAGGATCCTGAGCGCAACGTGCCAAAGGCGATCATCTTCGGTCTGCTCCTGGTCGGACTGGTGGTCATGTTCTCCAGTGCCGCGCTGATTCTCGCCATTCCGAACCTCGACGAGGTCGTGGCCTCGCAGGCCGGCGACGTGGTGTCCGAGACGCTGACCACCCACCTGGGAGCGGGCGTGACCAAACCGCTGCTCGCCATGTTCGTCATCGGCTTCATCTCGAGCTTCCTCGCGGTGCAGGCCGCGGTGTCGCGATGCATCTGGGGCGCCGCCAGGGACCGTAGCCTGCCCGGATCCAAGGTGCTCGGCAGGCTGGCCGGCCCGGAACGCCTGCCGGTCAACGCGATTGCCCTGACCGCGATCGTCGCCATCGTCTTCATCCTCTTGGCGGGTTCGCAGTTCTACAACATTCTGGTGAACTTCAACATCATCGGCTTCTACATCGCCTTCGGTGTGCCGGTGATCGGCGCAGCCGTCGCCCGACTGACCGGCAAGTGGCGCCCCGGACCGTTCACCCTGGGTCGGTGGGGTGCTCCCGTCACCTACGCGGCGTCGCTGTGGATCATCTTCGAGACCGTCAACGTCGCGTGGCCGCGTACCCAGCCCGGCCAACCGTGGTTCATAAACTGGGCCAGCGTGCTCACCACCGTCGTGCTTGCCGTCGTCGGTGGTGCGATCTACCTCACCGTGCGACGCAACATCGAGGCGCCGATCGGCGAGCGACTCGGTCACGACGCCCCGACGTCCGGAACCTGATGTCCCGCAACGCAATCGTCACCGGATCGGCGTCGGGCATCGGTGCCGGAATCGCCGACCTCCTGCGTGCCTCGGGATGGTCCGTCGTGGGCGTCGACCTTTCGCCGACCGCTGACCACGTCGCCGACGTGTCCGATCCCGATGCAGTCCGAGCCGCGGTCGGTCGGATCCTCGAGGACGTCGGCGAGGTGGACGCGCTCGTCTCGGCCGCGGGGCACTACGACATCACCCCGGTCTCGGAGATCTCCGCCGAGGCGTTGCACCGAATGCTCCGCGTTCACCTCGGCGGACTGCGCAACACTGCGCGCGCCGTCCTGCCCTCGATGGTGGCCCGTGGTGGCGGCGCAATCGTCGCGGTGACCTCCGAGCTTGCGATCGGTGGCGGCGACGGTGACGCGCACTACGCGGCGGCGAAGGGAGCCGTCATCGGGTTGGTGCGCAGCCTTGCCGCCGAATACGCCGATCGCGGTGTGCGGATCAACGCGGTGGCGCCCGGACCGACCGACACGCCGCTGCTGGCCGCGGACTCGCCCTGGCGCGCACCGGATTACCTGGCGACCCTGCCGAACCGCCGACTGACCAGACCGGACGAGATCGCGCGCGTCGTCGAATTCCTGGTGAGTGCCGACGCCGCCTTTTGCACAGGCGAGGTCATCTCACCCAATGGTGGAGCGGTGATCTGATGGAGACACCCCTGAGGGGCCGGCTGGCGCTGGTGACCGGTGCCGCCCAAGGCATTGGCGCGGCGATCGCCCGAAGGCTGGCCGCCGACGGTGCCGACGTCGCGGTCAACGATCTGACGGACGGCGAGTCGCTGGCCGAGGTGGTCGCGGCGACCGGAGGCTTCCCCGCGGTCGGCGACGTCAGTGCACCCGACGTCGCGACCTTGGTCGACGCCATCGAGAGTGACCGCGGGCCGGTCGACGTCCTGGTGTGCAACGCGGCGTACATGTCGATGGCCCCGTTCACGGACGACGACGAGGATGACTGGTGGCGGGTCGTCGAGGTCAACCTCGCGGGCACGTTCCGACTGATTCAAGCGGTGCTACCCGGAATGCGCCGTGCCGGAGGCGGAAACATCGTCGTCATCGCCTCCGAGTGGGGGGTCGTCGGCTGGCCGGAGGCCAGTGCGTACTCGGCCTCCAAGGCGGGCCTCATCGCGCTGGTGAAGACCCTGGGCCGTGAACTGGCGCGGGAGAACATCACCGTCAACGCGGTGGCTCCCGGCGTCGTCGACACCCCGCAACTCCTCGTCGACGCGGCGTCGGCCGGGGTTTCCCTCGACGAGATGCGCAGGCGCTACGGCACCGACATACCGATGGGTCGCATCGGCAGGCCGGAGGAAATCGCCAGCGCAGTAGCGCTGTTGGCGCGCAACGACATTGGCGCGATGGTGGGTCAAACACTTCAGATCAACGGAGGATCGACACGGTGCCGGGTATGAACGACGACGTCAAGGGCCAGGCGGACGGCCAGGCCACTCCGCGGTATGCCGGGCTGACGACCTTCGCCCGGCTTCCGCGCCGAGAGGACGTGTCCCGGTGTGACGTGGCGGTCCTCGGGATACCGTTCGACTCCGGTGTGACGTACCGGCCCGGCGCCCGGTTCGGGCCCTCGCACATCCGGCAGGCGTCCCGGCTGCTGCGTCCGTACAACCCGCAGCTCGACGTGTCCCCGTTCGCGGGTCAGCAGGTGGTCGACGCAGGAGACGTGGCGGCCAACCCGTTCGACATCGCCGCCGCGGTGCGCGAGATCGAATCTGCCGCAGACGAACTCATCCAGTCGGGAGCGCGGCTGATCACCCTCGGCGGTGACCACACCATCGCCTACCCGCTGTTGCGCGCCCACCATCGCCGGTACGGTCCCGTCGCGCTGCTGCACTTCGACGCCCATCTCGACACGTGGGACACCTACTTCGACGCACCGGTGACGCACGGGACGCCGTTCCGCCGAGCCGCCGAGGAAGGCCTCTTCGTGCCGGGGCACAGTGCTCACGTCGGCATCCGCGGATCTCTTTACGCCCCAAGCGACCTCGTCGAGGACGCCGGGTTCGGGTTCACCGTGGTGCACTGCGCGGAGTTCGAGCGGCGGTCCACCGACGACGTCGTCGGGCAACTGCGCGACGCCATCGGCGACCGGCCGCTCTACGTGTCGATCGACATCGACGTCCTCGACCCCGCCCACGCCCCTGCGACGGGAACGCCGGAAGCTGGAGGCATGACCAGTCGCGAACTCTTGGCGATCATCCGGGGACTGGACGGCGCCGACCTGGTCGGCGCCGACATCGTGGAGGTGTCGCCGGCCTACGACCACGCCGAGATCACCGGTGTCGCCGCCGCCAACGTCGCCTACGAGCTCATCTCGTTGCTCGCCAAGAAGGCCCGGGCGTCATGACCGTGCCCGCCGCTCCGGTGCCATGGCCGGGTGCCGCCCGGTGTGCGGCGTCGTTCAGCTTCGACGTGGACGCGGAGTCGGCGATGCTGGCCGTCGACCATGGCCACGCCAACCGGATGTCGGCCATGAGCCATCAGGCCTACGGCCCGCTGGTCGGCGTTCCGCGGATCCTGAAGATCCTCGCGCGCCACGAGATCACGTCGACCTTCTTCGTGCCCGGATACACCGCGGTGCGATACCCCGACGTCGTCCGCAGCATCGTCGACGAGGGCCACGAGATCGCCCATCACGGGTACCTGCACGAGGCGATGGCGGGATTGTCCGCCGAGGAAGAGGCCGCGATCCTCGACCGCGGCACCGATGCGTTGGAAAAGGTCACCGGGATCAGGCCGGTCGGCTACCGCGCGCCCATGTGGGAGCTCAACTGGCACTCTCCGCAGTTGTTGTCGGACAGGGGTTTTCTCTACGACAGCTCGTTGATGGACGCCGACCATCCCTACGAGTTGGCCGTCGGAGCGACGTCCTTGGTCGAGATTCCGATTCAGTGGGCTCTCGACGACTGGGAGCAGTACTGTTTCATCCCGGACTTCTCCGGTACGGGCCTCATCGAGAGCCCCGCCAAGGTCGGCGAGATGTGGCGCTTGGAGTTCGACGCGATGCGCGCCGAGGGCGCGTGCTACGTGTTGACCAACCACCCGTTCCTCACGGGACGACCGTCGCGGGCGGCGGCGTTGGAGAGCCTCGTCTCCTACGTGTGCTCCCTCGATGACGTCTGGGTGACGCACCTCGGGGCGATCGCCGAACACGTCCGCGGGCTCGGCCTGGCACCACGTTCGGTGCAGCGGCCGGACCCCACCGACTTCTAGCGTCCGCTCACTCCTCGCGGAGCCGGGACTCCACGAAGTTCTCGACCTTCTCCCACTGCGCGACGGCCGTGGCGTACGGCGCGGGCGGCTTGGCGACCTTATCGGGAGTCAGGACGTGCCCGACGAACTTGCCGAACGGCTGATCCGTGTCGAGAGCGTCCTCGACGGTGCTGTCCTCGGCGTAGTCACCGACGTCGCGGATCAACTCGACCGCGAGTTCGAGCTGATCGGCGTCCACGGCCTCGGGGCCGTCGGCGATGTCGTCGGTGAGGGTCCGCAACACGTAGACGTTGTCGTCGGTGACCCGGATCTGCAGCGAGCCGTCGGTGGCGGCGGTCTTGATGTCGTCGAAGGTGGCGAGGTCCGACAGGTCGCTCTCGTGCTCGTCGGCGAGATAGCGCGCCAGCGCGCGTTCCGACCCGAAGACGCTGATGCGGCCGTTGCGGCCGAGGAAGATCGGCTGGTCGCCCAGGTAGCAGCGCAGGGTGTAGAACGTGCCGCCGCGGGTGAGCATTTGGATGGGGTCGATCCCGACGTGGGCCCAGAAGTCCTCGTCGCTGCCGAGCACCTGCTGGGTGGCCTGCGCGGCCAGGACGGCCTCCTCGTCGTCGGTGTCGACGTCGCCCTCGATCACCACGTCGTCGGCGTCTTCGACTTCGTCGACCTCCGGCGCCGGCTCGGCCAGCTCGGCGGCGGCCTTCTCGGATGCCGCGGCGTCGACCTCGGGGATGCTGACGATCTCGTCGATCGCGTCGACCACCCCGTCCCAGCCGCGGGCGATCACGGCCTCGATCTCGGCCCAGCGCTTACGGCCGACGCGTCCTTCGAACGCTTCGAGCCCGCCACCAAGGGAACCCAGGACGGGGTTGCCGTTGAAGAACTTGGACACCACCGGCAGATCGCAGACCGAGCCGATCGCCTGCACCACCGCAAGCGCGCCAAGCAGCGTCTCCACCGATTCCTCGGACGGCTTCTCGGCGGCCACCTCGGGAACAGCGATCAGATCGTGCTGACGGTCCTCGCCCGGATCCAACCGGTGCGCTGAGGACGCCTTCAACTCGGAGTAGGCCGGGTGATCGGTCAGGTCGTTGTCGGTACTGGTCCTGACGAATGCCGCCAGATCAGCCACCGATTCGAAGGCGTACAGGTCGTCGTCCTTGCCGAGGAACGCCTGCCACTCGTCGTCGGCGTCACGCCACGACGGAGCCCACAGTGTGTACAGATCGCCCTTGGTCAGACCGAGCCTCACCGGCACGATGTCAGCAGCCATGCGGCACAGCCTAACGACGCTGTCTGGCGGAGTTGCCGTCACCCGGTGCGCGCGACTCCGGCCGGGTACCAGGGGACTCGGGAGCCACCCGCCCGGGGGACGATGGCGTCATGCGAGCAGTCGTCTTCGAACGGTTTGGTGGCTCCGTCGACGTCCGGTCGGTCCCCGACCCGGTGCCGTCGCCGGGCGGTGTCGTGGTGGAGGTGCACGCCACGGGCCTGTGCCGCAGTGACTGGCACGCCTGGGCCGGCCACGACGACGGGGTGGCACTGCCGCACGTGCCCGGTCACGAACTCGTCGGCGTCGTCGTCGAGGTGGGGGCCGACGTGCGGCGGTGGTCCGTCGGGGATCGCGTCACGACGCCCTTCGTCTGCGGGTGTGGCGTCTGCGAGTGGTGTCACGCCGGGCAGGCACAGGTGTGCCCCGCGCAGACCCAGCCAGGGTTCACGCACTGGGGGTCCTTCGCCGAACGGGTAGCCCTGCACGCGGCCGACACCAATCTGGTCGCCGTCACCGATCTGGTGGAGGACTCGGCCGCCGCGGCGCTTGGCTGCCGATTCGCGACCGCGTACCGGGCGCTGCATGCCCGGGCGGGTCTGCGAAGCGGGGAGTGGGTCACCGTCGTCGGGGTGGGTGGCGTCGGCCTCAGTGCTGTGCAGATCGCCGTCGCGGCAGGCGCCAAGGTGGTCGCCGTCGACCGGACCCCAGGGGCTTTGGAACTGGCGCGCGGGCTTGGCGCGGTCCACACCGTGCTGGCGGCCGGGGGCGAGCGAAGCGACGGGGGCGTGGAC
>VIFX01000069.1:0-21954 GCA_006864685.1 Mycolicibacterium hodleri
GTCTTCCCGTCGCTATGCGCCCCCACCGCCCCCATGGTCCTCGACGCCCAACACCAGCCGGGCGACAATGCCGACCGGACCGCGAAGATGCCACGGCGCCGACGCACCCGCGCCCACCAACGGGCCCACGACATCACCGCCGAACGAGCCGCCAACCACCGCCTACGCACCACCACACCAACACCCGCGATCGTCGTCGACGACGACCCCAGCCCACCACCCTTCTAGGCGGTTCACACCGTCATGACTTGGCGGCGAGTCACGCGCGCCCTGATCGGTGCCGCGGCGACCGTGGTGAAGGGCGTCGCCATCGGGAAGTCCGGGTCCAGGGATTGAATCGTGCTGTGCTGCACGATCGTTGCGAGCGCCAGTGCCAGCTCCAGCATGGCGAAGTGGTCTCCGACGCAGGTTCGCGGACCGGCACCGAACGGCAGGTACTGCCACCTGTCGATCTGCTTGGCCGACTCGGGTGCGAACCGGTCGGGATCGAACTCCGTCGCCCGCTCCCACAACGCCGGATCCCGTTGCAGCGCATAGACCCCCACCGCGACGAACGATCCTGCCGCTACGCGGTAGCCGTCCACCTCGATGTCCTGCATGGCCACCCTGCCGTTCATGGCCCCAGGCGGACACAGCCTCAACGCCTCGTGCAGAACCTGCACGGTGTACGGCAAGCAGGAGAGGTCATCGGGCGTCAGGCGCCGGTCACCCGTGGCCTCGACCTCGGCCCGCAGGCGGTCTTGCTGAGCGGGGTTCCTGCCAAGCTGCCACAGCGCGTAGGCCATTGTCGTGGCGGTGGTGTCATGGCCAGCGCCCATGAACACGATGAGCTCGTCGCGAATGTCGTCGTCGCTCAGCGCCTTACCGGTCGACGGGTCCCTCGCGTCGATCAACGCGCGCACCAGCGGGGCGTCGACGTCAGCGTGCTGACGGCACGCGGCCAGCACGTCGGAGGCCAGGTCCCGCAGCTGCGCGCTCGCAGCCTTGGCGCGCCTCCGTGCAGGAGTCGGTACCCAGGAAGGCATCCGGACCGGTCGGGTGCCGCGATCCGCGACGTAGGCCAACATCACCTGCAGCGGCTTGGCGATGCGATCGACCTGCTCGTCGAGATCCAGCCCCAGTACCGAGCGCCCCAAAGCCCGGAGGGTGAGCTTGCGACACTGGACGTCGAGGTCGATCTCGGCATCCGATCTCCAACTGGCGGCTATGGTTTCGGCCGCCTCCGCCATCGGACCACCGAAGTCGCGCACGTGCTTCTTGGTGAACAGCGGCTGAAGTAGTCGTCGCCGTGGCAACCACTCCTCGTGTGGCACGTCGAACAAGTTGGCGCCGATCATGCTGCGCATCTCGTGGTGGATGGCGTTGCGCTCGACGATGGCGTCCGACGTGCCGAGGACGTCGTGCGCTCCCCGCGGCGACGTCGTCAGCACGATCTCGGGCATCATCCACGACGGGGCCAGCTTGATCCTGGTCACCGGTCCGCCGGCGTCCCGGAACGTCTCGGGGCCGGTGTGAAAGTTCCGTAACTCGCGCAACTGCACGCGCAGGGGCAGCGGAGTGCGCGGCGCGAGCGGCAGTTCTCCGATCACGCTTGGCGACAGGGTGTTCGTCATGCGATCAGCATCAACCGCGGCGGACGCCGGACCTAGAGTAGGCGGCTACCTCAAATTCGACTCCGCGTCGCGCCGGATCAAGCGGGCGAGCTGCTCACGGTTCTCGACGCCCACCTTTGGAAAGATCCGGTAGAGGTGACCGTCAATGGTCCTGACCGACACTCCGAGGAGGTCGGCGATTTCGCGGCTCGTCAGCCCCCTGCCGACCAGGATGGCGACCTCGCGCTCGCGGTCGGTGATCGGCAGCGGCTGTTCCAGCGCCACGACGGCAGGTGACCGCAGCCCGCACGCTGCGGCCAACCGGCGGGCCCGCGCTGCCGAATCCACCTGCCGATCGACGTTCCCGACGCGGGCGTACTCCTGCGCGGCGTGTGCCGCGGCGTCGGCCGCCAACGCCGTTGCGCCCAACCCGGCGAACGACTCGGTCACCGCGTCCAGACCAGGACCGTCGTGGTCGACGACGGCGCGTCCGTGCCGCGCCATCGCCGATGCCATCGGGCAGTCGAGGTGGTGTGCGAGCCGGCCCATTCGCGCCACGTTGGCATGCTCACCGAACCGTAGCGCCGCGTGCAATGCGGCCATCTCGGTGCCGAACATGCCTGCGTCGTGGGCGAGGTCCGCGGCACGACAGGCGTGCCACCTGGCGACCGTCGTCTCACCGAGTGCGGCGTGCACCCAGGCGCGCGCGATCCCGAGTTCGGGCTGGAACACCTCGAACTGTGGACCGGCGGCCCGTTCGGCCCTCGCGAGTGCCACCTGGGCCGCGTCGACGGCACCGCGGGCCGCCTCGGCCTGGGTCAGCCACGCCGCCACGAGCATCGTCAGGCCGGTTTGCAGCGAGTCCCACGCCCGTCCCAACGACGTTCGAAGTTCCTCGGCCGCAACGGCCAACCGTCCTCGGGCGAGGTCGACGCGGCCCTGTATTACGCAGACCATCGCCTCGGCCTGGGGTACTCCGGACGTCATGGCCGAATAGCGCCGGCTGACCCGTTCTGCGGCGTCCAGGTCACCGGTACCCACGTGGGCCAACACCTCCGCGACCCCGATCACGTAGCGCTGCGGACCCGACTCGCAGCGATCGGCGGCGGCCAGCGCCCGGGCAGCGACCGACCCGACCTCGTCGAAGCGCCCCGACATCGCCAAGGCCCCCGCGGTGGCCATTCCCGCCCATACCACCGCGTGCGGCAGCATCGGCTTCTCCAATGCCGACGTGCCGAGCGCGACCGCCGACCGCATGTCCGCGCCGTAGAACGCGAACGACACCTCCATCGCGACCACCACGTTCAGCAGCCGCGGATCCGACACCCGGCGCCTGACCGCGGCCAACATGGCACGCGCGTCGTCGACCCGTCCGCAGCCGAAGTACAAGTTGGCGGCACGCAACCCACCCCACCGTGCGGTCAGCAACGGGTCGGACTCGTCCGGATCATACTGCGCGAGAACGGCTTCGGCCTCGTCACCGCGCCCCCGCCAACTGAGGGCCTCGGCCAGGATCGTGGCCGAGTGGAGGCCACCCCCGTGGTCGAACGCGAACCGCGCGAGTTCCTCGCCGAGTGCCAGATCGGACATCGTCACCGCGCTGGCCGCGGCGTGGTTCACGACGTTGAGGTCCTGTGGTCCGCTGCCCCTGATCATGAACTGCGCGAGCTGAATTCGATGATGCGGGTCGACGCTCTCGCAGTGGGCTCGCTTGCGATCCAGGAAGTCGGCGAGGTGCCGCGCCAAGGTCGCGTTGACGTCGCGAGTCCTGGTCGACCCGAGCCGCGCCCGCACCACCTCGCCGATGATCGGGTGGCCGGGCCGGGCGATCACGTTGGGCCCGTCGTCGACGACCTGGATCGCGCCGCGGCGCTCGACGCGGTCGATCAGATCGGATGAAAACAGTTCGCGCAGAATGCTCAGGTCCAATACGTCTGCGACGGAGACGGTTTCGATCACGGCAACTTCGTCGCCACCCATCGTCGCGAGCCTCGAGCCGATGAGCTCCCTGACGTCGGGACTGACGCTCAGCGGTCCCGTCAGCCGCCAGCCGCCACCCGCGCTCTCCAGCGCCCCGTCGGACTGAGCCGCGGCGACGACGCCGCGCAGCATCAACGGCGAACCACCCGCGAAGTCGTGCAAGCGGTCGACCGTTCTGTCGTCGACGTCGCCGCCGAGCACCGCGCCGATCAGCTCGGCGGTCTGGTCACGGGTGAAACGGGCGAGGTCGACGCGGAGAAGCGGCCCGTCCTTCCACGAGGCCGTGACGGCGTCGGGAAGGTCGTCATCCGGCCGGACGGTCACGATCAGCCGCGCCGTACCGGCGTCGGCGACCTGTTGCACCAGAAGCGCCGAGAGCGAGTCCAGTTGGTGAGCGTCGTCGACGACCAGGATCAGGTCCCGATACTCGGCCAGCACGCGGTGGGCCGCGGCGAGCATTGCCGCGGGCTCCTTCGCCACGTCGGCAGGCAGCAGTCGACAGAACGCACCAAGTGGAGTTCCCCGGCCCGTCTGGGTGCCGAGGACGAAGCGCGTCGTGGCCTTCCCCATGGGGTCGACCGTCCGAACCAGCTGTCGCGCAACGGTCGTCTTGCCCACGCCGGAGTCGCCGACGAGTACCACGCCGCGGTGCTCGGAGTCGGTGGCGAGCGCGGCGGCGCACCGGCGAATCACGTCGTCCCTCGCCACGATCGGCCACCCCGCCACGTTGGCCGCCTTCCCGGCGCGGGCATCCTTCACCCGCTCACCAGCCGCTGCGATTCTACGCGCGCGCCAATATAAATTGGCCGACCCTGCCATAATTTCTGGACATCGACGTTCGCGACGATTTTTGTCCGCCGGGACAGTCGACTCCAATGAAGTAGCCGACCACCCGAAAGGAACCCACCATGGCAATCGAAGTAGAACCGGCCGTGTCCCCCTATCTGATCGTCGACGACGCCGCCGCGGCCATCGACTTCTACATCGCCGCGTTCGGCGCCGAGGAGCTCGGCCGGGTACCAGGCCCGGACGGCAGGCTGGTCAACGCGGCCCTGCGGATCAACGGCTCGGTGGTGATGCTCAACGACGACTTTCCCGAGATGACCGACGGCAAGTCCATGACCCCCAAGGCACTTGGCGGGACACCGGTGTCGATCCATCTCACGGTGACCGACGTCGACGACAAGTTCCAACGCGCAGTCGACGCCGGCGCCACCGTCGTCGCCCCGCTCGAAGATCAGTTCTGGGGAGACCGCTTCGGAGTCGTCACCGACCCGTTCGGGCATATGTGGTCGCTGGGGCAACCCATCCGCGAGGTCAGCCCCGAAGAGATCACCGCAGCGATGGCCGCCATGGAGCAGGAAGCGCCCTAGCCGAACAGGTAGGCCGCCAGGAGCGCAGCGGGCAGGGCGTTGGCCTTGGTGATCTGGCTGATGGCCGAGATGCTGGCCGGCTTCGGCGTGCGCTCCAGTTCGGGGGTGCTCGGATCGGAGCCGTACAGCCCGAACTGGAGGTCGTAGCCCTCGGCCCACTCGAGGTTGTCGACGAACGACCAGTACGTGTAGCCGACGATGTTCGTGTCGTGGGCGACCATGTCCTGCACCACCGCGACGTGGTTGACGATGTACGGAGGGCGCTTCGAGTCGCCGGCGTCG
Source organism: Mycolicibacterium hodleri (assembly GCA_006864685.1). Classification (GTDB taxonomy): domain Bacteria; phylum Actinomycetota; class Actinomycetes; order Mycobacteriales; family Mycobacteriaceae; genus Mycobacterium; species Mycobacterium hodleri_B. The sequence continues at coordinate 5,228 of VIFX01000069.1, forward strand.
GCGATCCCGTTCTCGGTCACCCACAACGGCTTTCCGTACGCGGCGGCGAGTTCGAGCACCTCGCGAAAGCCGCCGGGATCGGTGGGTTGCTGAAAGTCACTGCACGTCGCAGAGGGCGTGCAGCGCACCGGCAGCCCGCGGAGGAACGGGAAGCCGGGGATGGGCGCGACGCCGAAGCCCTGCATGGGTTGCGAACCGTAATACTGCACGCCGAGCCAGTCGGCCTTGCCCTTGAATTCGGGGTGCACCTCGTCGGCAGTCTTGACGCCGTCGAAGTTCGCGTCCACCCAACCGTCGATCACCGCGTTCGGGAACCAGCCGTTGTAGAAGGCGTTCCAGGCGTCGGCGGCCTGCACGTCGAGGGCGCTCACCGGATTTGCGGGACGCGCCGGGATCATGTTGTTGGTGAAGCCGACGAACGCGGCCGCCTTGCCGGCGGTTGCAGAGGTCCTGTCCCACAGGTGAATTGCGTCGTAGGCGGCCACATGTCCCCTGGCCTCGTTGACCAGGAACGTCGACGCGAGATCGGGCCGGATCACGCCGGGCGGCCACGCGGGGACGAGTCCCGGGATGGCGAGGAACTGGGTGAGGATGGGAGAGAACGGTTCGTTGAGGGTCGCCCAGTCGTCCACCTGGTCGCCGTACTTCCAGGCGACGTACGCCGCGAACTTCTCGAACTCTGCCGGGGTTGACGGCGTCAGCCAACCCGCCGCCGGTGCGGGCAACCCGAGTTGGATCAACGGCCGCGCGGTGATCGGGTCGTTGACCCACGCCGGGAGGGTGAAGTGGTTGACCGTGACGAGCGGCTCGAGCCCGTGGGCGCGCAGCGATGCGAAGACCGCCCGATAGTGCGCCACCTCGTCCTGGTTGGCCACCTGGTCGAGGGCCTGCAGGTCGGCGAGGCTGACGGTGCCGTTCTCGTCGGAGACGTTCACCGCCGCAGTGGAATTGGGGAAGATCCGACTCCACTCGATGCCCATCCGGAAGGTGTTCATGCCGAGTTTCTCGCGGGCCAGGGCGGCGTCGGTGTCATAGGAAACGTAGGTGCCAGGGCCGTTCTCTGGCACTCCGTGGGTCAGGCCGAGGAATTGGTTGACCGGGTCGTGCACCCACTTGTACCAGTCGGAGTTGGGGTCGACCGGCGAACCGGGCCCCCCTTCGGCCTGGAACCCGGCGTGCGCGACGCCCCAGCGGAAGCCCGGGGGCAACGACAGGTCGACGTCGTCGACCGGGGTGACCGTGACGGTGATGGTCTTGGCGACCCGGTGCCCAGCGCTCGGTTTGACGAAGCTTCCGAGGATCGGGACGAACTGCAGAAGCCCCAGCGGTCCGTGGAGGTGGAACCCGGCGGCCTCGTCGCTGACGACGACGGTGAATCGATCGGTTCCGCCGACTGCCGCCATCGCATTCATCGGCCGGTAGGTGAAGTCGCCGTTCGCGTCGACGGTGACGGTCCCGCCGTTGCGTGGCCGACCCACGACGGTATAGGTCGTCGCGTCACCGTCGGCGTCCGTGGCGCCCACGTTGCCTCTGACCACGACGTCGCCGTCGGTGTTCAGGCTCTGCGTCTGAGGCCGGGCGGTGACCATCGGCGACTCGTTGAACAGCTCGCGGCGCACCCATGCCAGCAGGGCCCACGGCGTCGGATCCGACGGCAGCGCGGGCGCGCCGGCGGCGAAGGGGCTCAAGACGGCGTTGACCACGCTCGACACCAGGCCGGTCACGTAGGTGACCACCGTGACGGGATCGAACGCGGTAGGCCACGGACGCAGGGACGGCACGGTGGGCTGGGGTGACCGTTGCACCGCAGCCGTGGACGGGGCTGCGGACCGCTGGGTCGGAACCGTCGAATTCGATTGCACGTCAGCGGTTTCGGTGCTCACCCGCACCTCGTTGGCGGCGACCTTGCTGACGGGCGGCGTAGCCGACTTGGCACTCGCAGCGGTGGCCTTCTTGGTCTTGGGCTTGGCGACGGGTTCGTCAACCTCGGCCGCGCCCTCGGGGTCCTCGTCCGTCTCCTCGGCGTCCTCGTCCGCGGTGACGGTCACCGTGGAGGCGCTCACCGTGGACGTCGGACCCGGGTTGGGCGACGATCCCGTCGTCGCGCCCTTGGTCTCCGTCGAGTCCGAGTCCGGGTCCGGATCCGAGGCCGCCGACGCCGAGGATGCGGGTGCGGGTGCGCCGGGAGACGACTCCGAGCCCGGGTCGGCCCACGCCGTCCCCGTCCCGGTGAACAACGCGGCGCCGACCCCGAGCGCCACCGCCAACTCACCAACGCGACCGACGAACGCCGAAGCTCTCATCCATTTTGCATACGCGCGCCCCGAGGCGCCTGCGACCCTTTTGGGAAAATGGTCGGGTAGGGCTACAGGCGCAATCCCGAAAGCAGCCGCTGGCCCAGCGACGGAGTCGGCGCCGTTGCCGCCGCCGCGATCATGTCGGGGATGGCGGTGAACTTGTCGCGCGGGCGGTCAGCCCCACCGCGGGCGATCTCCGCGGCGTCGATCGCCTTCCACCCCGCCGCGTCGACGACGGCCGGCTGCCGGGCGCGGACCAACCTGTCCAGCGCCGAAGGCCGCTCGCTGGGATCGGGCAGAAGACCCGCGTTGTAGTCGGCGACGAGGTTGTGGACGGTCTCCGCCGCACAGGACTTGTTGGTGCCGATGAACCCCGTCGGACCGCGCTTGATCCAGCCGGCGACGTAGACACCCGGTGTCTCGGCGACACGTCCACCGTCGTTGGGCACGATCGCCGCGGCGTCGTCGAAGGGCAGGTCGCGAATTGGCTTGCCGCGGTAGCCGATCGAGGTCAGCACCATGCCTGTGGCGAGCTCTCGCACCTCGTCGGTTCCGGTGACGGTGAACTCGAATCCCTCGACGTGGTCGTCGCCGAGCACCCGCAGCGGGGTCATCCGATAGGCCAACCTAATGCGGGGTCGACCGATCGGAGCCGACGCGTCGCCGAGCTTGGCCAACACCTCGAGCTTGTTGCGGGTCAACGGGTTCGACTCGGTCGTCAGATCCTGCTGCACCAGGGCGTGGTCGTCGGCGGACAGCACCACCTCGTGGGTGTTGGTCAGCCCGATCAGCTCCGGCAGCGTGAACGCCGACGCCGATGGTCCGCGACGCGCGGCGACGACGACCTCCTGCACCCGCGACGTACGCAGCGTGGCGAGGGCGTGATCGGAGACGTCGGTGCGCGCCAGCACGTCGGGATCGGTGGTGAGAATGCGTGCCACGTCGAGTGCCACGTTGCCGTTGCCGACCAACACGACGCGTTCGGCACTGAGATCGACTGGCAGATCGGTGAATTCGGGATGGCCGTTGAACCAGGCCACCATTTCGGTGGCGGTGCCGGTGCCCGTCAGGCCCATGCCGTCGACGTCGAGGCGACGGTCGGTCGGCGCGCCAACGGCGTACAGCACGGCGTGGTGATGCTCGGCGAGTTCGGCGAGTGTCACATGCCGTCCGACCTCTACGTTGAGGTAGAACGTGAAGCCTCGTAGCCCGGCGATGCGGTCGAACAACGCGGTGACACGCTTGGTGGTCTGGTGATCGGGCGCCACGCCCGCGCGCACCAAACCGTATGGCGTCGGCAGCTTCTCGAACACGTTGACCCGAACGCCCTGCTGGGTCAGCAGTTCGTCAGCGGCGTACATGGCCGCCGGGCCGGAACCGACGACGGCGACGGTGAGCGGTCCGCCTGCCCGCCGGTGCACGGCGGGGGCATCTGCCACCGGCGCCAGCTTCGACGTCGGCGGCAGCTTTCCCTCGCGCTTGGGATAGAACGCGGCGTTGAGTTCGACGAACACCTGCTGGCTCTCGTCGAGCTTGCTGTCGGGCAAGATCGCGCCGACGGGGCACGCCGAGACGCACGCGCCGCAATCCACGCACGCCACCGGGTCGATGTAGAGCATCTCCGCGGTCGCGAACCCCGGCTCGTCGGGCGACGGGTGGATGCAGTTGACCGGGCAGGCGTACACACAGGACCCGTCGCTGCAGCACGACTGGGTGATCACATGGGGCATGTCGGTCTACGCGGCCGGCACCAGGTGCTGGCGCTGCGGCTCGCTGCGGTAGCGGCTGGCGTCGCCGTTGATCCGGCAGATTCGCCACATCAACTTGGCAAGCGGGTTCATCAAGCCGGTCTCCTCGCACAGCATCCGCACGTCGCCGAACATGTCGCGCAACATCTTTCGCGACTCAGGCGACTTGAAGAAGATGTCCTTGCGGACCGATCGCGGGATGTCGAACTCGTCCCAGAACGCGTGCGGCGGCACGATGATCGCCGAGCACAGGACGCGCATGGTCACCGGCACGTACAGCGAGAGGAAGAAGCGCTTGGTCCGCGACAGGTGCGGCACCCGCTTGCGCAGGTACTCGTGCGCGAACGAGATGTGCCGCGCCTCCTCGGCCACGTGAATGGCCATCACGCGCTCCATGATCGGGTGCAGGGCCTTGCCCTCGCGCAGCACGTTCTTCTGCGTGTGGTCGATCGGCTCCTCGCCGGCGAGGATGCCGAACCAGAACGGGATCGGCAGCGGTCCGGCCACCAGCGGGATGAGGGGCTGTACCCACTTGAGCATCTTCGGCATGCCGGGGACGTCCGCGCCGATGCGGTTCACCATCTCCTGGAACATCAGGGTGTGGTTGCACTCCTCGACCGCCTCGTGCAGGCAGTACCGGTATTCCGGTGAGTTGTTGGGCGTCCAGAACGAGTACTCCATCAGCCCGCGGATGAGGATCGACTCGAAGTGCAGCCCCACCTTGGCCACGTTGGCCTGGCGCCACATACCGATCTCGATCTGGCGCTCCGTCGGCTGCGACCGGTACCAGGCGTGCTTGCCGATCGGATCGGTCGCCGGCAGGATCCACCGCTCGTCACCGGGGGTGACGGCGAACTCGGGCGTATCCCAGTCGATGTCGGTGTACGGGTTGAAGTTGCGGCGGACGGACCCCTCCGAAAGCGTGGTCAGAGTGTCGACGTACTCGGTGTCGTCGAGGACGTCCATGTTCTTGCGCCAGCGGCGGATGATGCGTGTGCGAGCGGTTTTGACAGCCATTCGAAGCCTCCCGTGAGGTTTACATTTGTCATCCTCTTGTCCAAGACGGTACCGGAGGTCCCACGAATTGAACAGGACGTTTTCCTGTGTGTGCGCTGATCGGGTAATCCACGTCACATGTGATGCAGGTCTCAGCTCGGGCTGCGCGCCGCCTGGCGGACTGAGCGCGCCGCGGCCTCACTAAGCTGGTGCGCCATGGCCGAACTCGTGATTCCCGCCGACCTCAAGCCCAAGGACGGACGCTTCGGCTCCGGCCCGTCGAAGGTGCGTCCCGAGCAGGTGCAGGCACTGGTCGACGCCAGCCATCTCTTCGGCACGTCGCACCGGCAGGCGCCCGTGAAGAACCTGGTCGGCCGCGTACGCGACGGCGTCCGCCAGCTGTTCTCGGTACCCGACGGATATGAGGTCATCCTCGGCAACGGCGGGTCGACGGCGTTCTGGGACGCCGCCGCCTTCGGCCTGGTCGACAAGCGCTCACTGCACCTGACGTTTGGCGAGTTCAGCGCCAAGTTCGCCTCGGCCGTCAAGGCCAACCCCTTCATCGGCGACCCCATCATCGTCAAGGCCGACCCCGGCAGCGCACCCGAGCCGCAGTCGGACCCGTCCGTCGACGTGGTGGCGTGGGCACACAACGAGACCTCGACCGGCGTCGCGGTGCCGATTCGGCGACCCGCAGGTGACGCGCTGGTCGTCGTCGACGCGACGTCGGCCGCGGGCGGTCTTCCGGTCGACGTCAGCGACACCGATGCGTACTACTTCGCCCCCCAGAAGAACTTCGCCTCCGACGGCGGCCTGTGGCTGGCGATCATGAGCCCCGCCGCGCTGGCCCGCGTCGAGCAGATAGCGGCGTCGGGCCGCTGGGTGCCCGACTTCCTGTCACTGCCAATCGCCGTGGACAACAGCCTCAAGAACCAGACGTACAACACCCCCGCGATCGGGACGCTGGTACTGATGGCCGACCAGCTCGACTGGCTGAACGGAAACGGCGGCCTCGACTGGGCCGTCGCCCGCACCGCCGACTCCTCTGGCCGGCTGTACGCCTGGGCCGAGTCGACCGCCTACACGACTCCGTTCGTCGCGGATCCGGCCCTGCGGTCGCAGGTCGTCGGCACGGTCGACTTCACCGACGAGGTCGACGCCGCCGCCGTCGCCAAGGTGCTTCGCGCCAACGGCATCGTCGACACCGAGCCCTACCGCAAACTGGGCCGCAACCAGCTCAGAGTCGCGATGTTCCCGGCCGTCGAGCCCGACGACGTGAGCGCGCTGACGGCGTGCGTCGACTGGGTCGTCGAGCGCCTCTGACCGGTCGAGCGTGTCAGCACGGTTACGGGGCGATAACGAAGTAGGGTGACCGCTGAGCTGCCCTAGGAGGTCGCACATGCGAGAACTGAAGGTCGTCGGACTCGACTTCAACAACGGTCGGTCTGGCACCCGCATCATCTGCGAGACGGCCGAGGGTACCGAGAAGTTCGTCCTCCGTCCGGACGACCGCCTCCGCGCCGCGTTGAGCGGTGACGCCATGCCAACCCAAGCCGATGCCGAGGTGCCGAACGTGTTGACCCCCAAGGAGATTCAGTCCAGGATCCGCGCGGGCGCATCGGTTGAACAGGTGGCAGGCGCCGCAGGCGAAGACGCCGCCAGGGTCGAACGATTCGCCCACCCGGTGCTGCTCGAACGTTCCCGCGCCGCCGAGCTCGCGACCGCGGCCCACCCGGTGCTGTCCGACGGCCCCGCGGTGCTGACGCTGTTGGAGACCATCACCACGGCGCTGGTGGCGCGCGGACTCGACCCCGACGCCACGTCGTGGGACGCCTGGCGCAACGAGGACGGTCGCTGGACCGTTCAGCTGACGTGGAAGGCGGGCCGTTCGGAGAACACCGCCCACTTCCGCTTCACCCCCGGCGCGCACGGCGGCACCGCAACGGCGTTCGACGACGCCGCGGCCGAGCTCATCGATCCCCACTTCGACCGGCCCGCGCTGCGCTCGGTGGCACCCGTTCCCACGCTCGACCTGTCACTTCCCGAGCCAACGCCGGCAACGCCCGAGCCGGTGACCGCTCCGACGCCAGAGCCCGCCAAGACACCGGCCAAGGTACGCACGCGCAAGCGTCGCGCGGAGGTTCCCGGCTGGGAAGACGTCCTGCTTGGTGTGCGGTCGGCGAACCAGCCCTGAGTTAGGCCGCCGCGGCCTGGATCGCCATGCCGATAAGGGCCAGCCACCCGATGGCCACCCCGATTCCGCTGCCGAGCACGAACCATCGCCACACCGGTCGAGCTCGCCACCCCCACACCGTCGGGGCAAGCCCGCCGACGGCCACCAGGTTGAGCCCCACCGCGAGCAGCGGGTTCACCCGGGTCAGCCCGAGGCTCAGGACGACGATCGCGCCCGCCGTCACGGCCGCGACGAATGCCGCAACGGTGAGGCCGGTCCCCCACGGGGTCGCCGTGTCCTCACTCATGGAGCGAGCCTAGCCCGCTCGTAGAAGGCCATCGCCGCAGCGGTGGCCACGTTCAGCGAATCGGTCCCCCGCGCCATCGGGATTCGCACCCTGACGTCGCTGGCCCGCATCGTCCGCTCGTTCAGCCCAGGCCCCTCGGCGCCAACCAGGATCGCCACCTTCTCGCCCTCCAGCGTCTCCATGGCCGCGGCCAACGTCAGAGCCGCCGGATTGGGCGTCATCGCCAGCACGCGGAAACCGTTGTCCCGCAACACTTCGAGCTCGTTGGGCCACTCGGAGGACCACGCATAGGGCACCAGCAGCGCATGTCCCATCGACACCCGCACCGCCCGGCGGTACAGCGGGTCGGCACATCCCCGACCGAACACGATCGCGTCAACGCCGAGCCCGGCCGCGTTGCGGAACACCGAGCCGAGGTTCTCGTGGTCGTTGACGCCCTCGAGCACCGCGATCGTCCTGGCCCCCTCCAAGATCTGCGGTATCGACAGCTCCACGGGCCGGGGCGCAGCCGCCAACACCCCGCGGTTGAGGTGGAACCCGACGACCGCCGCCATCACCTCGGCATTCGCCAGGTAGAACGGCGCGTCGGTGGTCCGGAGATCGTCGGCCAGCTCGCTCAGCCTGCGCTCGGTGCCCAGAAACGCCCTCGGCACGAAGCGCGACGCCAACATGCGCTGCACCACCAGCACGCCCTCGGCGATGACGAGACCCTTGCCGCTGGGCAGGTCGGGCCTGCGGTCGATGCTGTTGAGATCGCGGAAGTCGTCGAGCCGGGGATCGGCGGGGTCGTCGACGACGACGACGTTGTCGGGGTGGTTCAAGCGCCGCCGTCGTCCACGATCGCGGACATCAGGTCAGCCGCCGCCAGCAAGGTCTTCCGTTCGTCGGGGTGAAGCTGCGCCAACCGCTGCTGGAGCCATTCCTGGCTGGCGCGCCGTTCGACGTCGAGCAGTTCGCGTCCGGACCCCGACACCGACACCAACACCTGACGGCCGTCGTCGGGGTGCGCGCAGCGGTCGACGAAGCCCAACTCGGCCAGCGACGCGATGACCCGCGTCATGGACGGCGGGCGTACCCGCTCACGGATGGCCAGCGCACCGGGCGTGATCGGGCCCTCCTTGTCCAGCGTGGCCAGCGCCGACAGCTGTGACAACGACACCGGGGAATCCGGGCGGCGGAAGCGCAGCTGGCGCGCCAACCGCACCACGGCCAACGAAAGGTCGCTGGCCAGCCGCGCGTCGGGGTCGTTCACGACGCAAACAGTACCGACACCGGTCACGGGAATCGATTAGGTTGTCCGCAATGGACGCAACGCCGCCCGACCCGCAGCCGGTTGCCCCGGCACTGCCCGAGATCCTCCTGCGGCCGTGGCCCGTCATCTACGTGATCGCCGCCGGCTGGCTCGTCGCCGCACTGCTCGCCTTCACCGTGCCCGGCCTGCACGACTGGCGCCCGGTGACCGTGGCCGGTCTCGGGGTGGGTGTGCTCGGTACGTCGATCTTCCTGTGGCAACGTAGCGCCGTCCGCCGCGGCTCCCGTGGCGCGCAGCAAGGACTCGACTGAACTCGACGGAGGAACCTCATGGCACAACCCCTACTGCAGGCACGGATCGACATCGACGCATCGCCTGAGGCGGTCTGGGCGCTGGTGTCGGACCTGAGCCTGATGCCCAAGTGGAGCCCTCAGTGCAAACTGATGAAGGCCTTTGGGCCGCTGCGTCCCGGCACCAGGACCGTCAACGTCAACCGCCGCAACTACCTGTTCTGGCCGACGTCCAGCCGCATCACCGAGGTCGTCCCAGAACGCAAGCTGGCGTTCCGCGTCAACGAGAACAACACCGTCTGGAGCTACGAACTGGAGCCGACCGCCACCGGCACCCGGCTGACCGAGAGCAGGCACGCCGAGAACGGCGTGAAGCCGGTGTCCAACCTGTTGGTCAACACCATGATGGGTGGGGTACCGAATTTCGAGCTGGAACTGGTCGACGGGATGAATGCATCCCTGAGCCGCATCAAGGCGGCCGCGGAGAGTTAGCCCTCGACCGGCTCGGGCTCGGCGGGCTGGGTGAGATCGATGACGCCGTCGTCGAAGGGCTCGAACATGGGCGAGCCGATCGTGGCCGGCTGCGGCGTGTCGGAATGCGCCCCGCACCCGTACTCGCCGGCGACGACGTGGCCGTCAGCCGACATCTCGTTGGCGCAGACACCGAACAGCGTGCCGAGCGAACCCGCCAGCGACAGGTAGTAGGCACAGTCGCGGCACACCTTGCGGGTGGCGCGAGCCATCGCCGACCCGGGCCCGTAGTCGCCGTCGTTCCAGCGTTCGGCCGCTTCGATGCGGCCCCACTGGCTGAGCACCTGGCGCTTGCCGAGACCCACCTCGGCCGCCAGCTCGTCGAGTTCTTCGTCGCCCGAGGACATGTAACCCGGTACCAGGCGCGGGTCGTCGGTCGGGGTGGCCAGCAGATCGCCAGGGCTCAGATCGCCCGGCTGGATGCGTTCCTGCCACGGAACCCACTGCGGCGCCAGCAGCGCCGTCGGGCCGGGGACCAGGACGACTTCGCTGATCGTTGCGTGATCGGCACCCGGATGGGCGGCGACGACCACCGCCCACTGCCAGCCCTGATATCCGGGCATCGCGGCGAGGAATCGATGCGTCGCGGCGTACGGATCGTCGAAGGCGGCACCGAGGTACTCGCCGACCAAACCCTCTGCCGCGTCGCCGCCCTCGAACTCGACGATTGCCGAGCGCGCAGCATCGACCGCACCCATCAGCACGGCGGCGAGTTCTGCCGACGGCTCCGGATGTTCGGTCTCGAGGTTCTGGGCGGGTTCGATCATGCTGTCCATCACCCCTAATACTGCCTGACGACCCTGGAGCAAAGCCACACCGGCTGCCCTGCGGGCGGCGGTACCTCCCATGGGGAACAATCGGGGACGTGGATGACTCGCGAGACCCCCGCTACCATCCGCCGCGTCCACCCGGCGGTCATCGCGGTGAGCATCCCGGCATGGCCAACTACCCCAGCAGCCCGTCGAGCCCCCGCCAGCCGAGCGCCAACCGGTGGCTGCCCCCCATCGAGGACCGTCAACGGCCTCGCGACCACGACGCCTCCGAACCGGGGATCGGGGCGGCCGCAGGCAGACCGCGGGGCGCCGCAGGGCGCGGCCGCGAAATGGGCTCGAAGATGTACGGGCTGTTCCAGAAGGCGGCCACCGCCGACGGCGCGGACAAGTCGGGGCTGACGGCACTGACCTATCCGGTGATGGCCAACTTCGCCGCCGACTCCGCCATGGCCGTCGCCCTGGCCAACACGTTGTTCTTCGCGGCCGCCTCCGGCGAGAGCAAGAGCAAGGTCGCGCTGTACCTCGTCATCACCATCGCCCCGTTCGCGGTCATCGCACCGTTGATCGGCCCGGCGATCGACCGGCTGCAGCACGGCCGCCGCGTCGCGCTCGCCACCTCGTTCGCCATCCGCACCGCGCTGGCCGTGGTGCTCATCGCCAACTACGACCCCGCCACGGGCAGCTTCCCGCCGTGGGTGCTCTACCCCTGTGCGCTGGGGATGATGGTGCTCTCCAAGTCGTTCAGCGTGCTGCGCAGCGCCGTCACGCCCCGCGTCCTGCCCCCCAGCATCGACCTCGTCAGGGTGAACTCCCGCCTGACCATGTTCGGCTTGCTCGGCGGCACCATCCTCGGCGGCGCGGCTGCGGTTGGCGTCGAGTATCTGTTCGGCCTGTTCCGGCTGCCGGGGGCGCTGTACGTCATCGTCGCCATCACGGTGGTGGGGGCGGTGCTGTCGATGCGCATCCCGAAGTGGGTCGAGGTCACCGCGGGTGAAGTCCCGACCACGCTGAGCTACCACGGGCCCACCGAACAGTTCGGTCGACCGACCCAGCCCGCCGTCACCGAGAAGACCCGACAACCGTTGGGCCGCAACATCATCACCTCACTGTGGGGCAACTGCACCATCAAGGTGATGGTCGGCTTCCTGTTCCTCTACCCGGCCTTCGTCGCAAAGTCTCACGATGCCAGCGGCTGGGAACAGTTGCGCATCCTCGGCCTCATCGGCGCCGCCGCGGGCATCGGCAACTTCGTCGGCAACTTCACCGCGGCCCGCCTCCAACTCGGCAATCCGTCGCGGCTGGTGGTCCGGGCGGCCACCGCGGTCACCGGGATGGCACTGGCGACCGCCGTGCTCGGAAATCTCTACGTCGCCGCACTGGCAACCCTGATCACCTCAGGCGCCAGCGCCGTCGCGAAGGCCTCCCTGGACGCCTCGCTGCAGGACGACCTGCCCGAGCAGTCGCGCGCGTCGGCCTTCGGGCGTTCGGAATCACTGTTACAACTCGCGTGGGTCGCGGGAGGAGCCATGGGCGTGCTGATCTACACCGACCTGTGGGTCGGGTTCACGGCGATCAGCGCGCTGCTCATCCTCGGACTCGCCCAGACCCTGGTGAGCAACAGCGGCGACTCGCTGATCCCCGGACTCGGCGGCAACCGGCCGGTGTTCGCCGAGCAAGAGAGTCGCGGCACGGCGTCGGCGGTGCGCGAATGAAACGCGTCGCCGTCGTCCTCGCGTGCGTGACGCTGGTGGCGTCGCTGCTCACCGGCGCCCTGGTGTGGCAGCTCAGCCGCGCCCCGCATCCGAAGCACCCCGAGATCAGCGCCTACACCCGCGAACAGCTGGTGCGGGTGGGCCCCTATCGATACTGCGACGTCTTCGTCATCACCAACTGCGACATCCCGAAGACGGTCGGCACGCTGGTGGTGAACTGGCGAGATCCCATTCAGCTGTCGGTGCCGCCCGCCATCGCCCGGGCGCCGTGGGTGTTGATCCGCGCCTACGAGGGTGACGGCGAGCCGGCCGTCTCGGAGTTCCGGCCCAACGCCACGCTGGCGGTCACCATCCCGACCGTCGACCCTCGGCGCGGTCGGTTGACCGGTATCGCGGTTCAGCTGCCGACGCTGGTGCGCGACGAGCAGAACAACGAGTTCCCGTGGCCGCACGCCGAGTGGTCGATCGCCACGGTCTGGCCCTAGAGGGTTTGGTCGACCCGCTCGCCGTCGCGGGGCGGGCCGGGTGGCGTACCGTCACCGAACGGCTTGCCGCCCAGCGCTTCCCGGCCGTGCGGGGTCAGCCAGTTGGCCAGGTCCGGACCCTTGGGCACCACCCTGGTCGGGTTGATGTCGGCGTGCACGACGTAGTAGTGCGTCTTGATCTGGGCGAAGTCGACGGTGTCACCGAACCCAGGGGTCTGGAAGAGGTCGCGGGCGTAGGCCCACAACACGGGTAGCTCGGCGAGCTTCTGCCGATTGCACTTGAAGTGCCCGTGGTAGACGGGGTCGAACCTGGCGAGGGTGGTGAACAACCGGACGTCGGCCTCGGTGATGGTGTCGCCCACCAGGAAGCGTTGCCCGGCAAGCCGTTCCGACAGCCAGTCCAGCGCGGTGAACAGACGGTCGTAGGCGCTCTCGTAGGCGTCCTGCGATCCGGCGAACCCACACCGGTACACGCCGTTGTTCACCTCGGTGTAGATGCGCTGTGACACCTCGTCGATCTCCGCCCGCAACGGTTCCGGATACAGCTGCGGGGCGCCGGGGCGGTGGTACTCGGTCCACTCCGTCGACAGGTCGAGGGTCAGCTGCGGGAAGTCGTTGGTGACGACGGCGCCCGTCGGCACGTCCACGATCGCCGGCACCGTGATGCCCTTCGAATAGTCCGGGAACCTGGCGAAGTAGGCGTCCTGCAGCCGCGGAATTTGCAGCACCGGGTCCACACCGCCGGGATCCAGATCGAAGGTCCAGCTGCGCTCGTCATGGGTCGGCCCGCAAAAGCCAATGGACAGAACGTCTTCCAGGCCGAGGAGCCGCCGGACGATGATCGCGCGGTTGGCCCACGGACATGCCCTGGCCACCACCAGTCGGTAGCGACCGGGTTCCACTGGGTACCCGTCGCGGCCGTCGGCCGTGATGCGGGTCTCGATGTACTTGGTGTCGCGGTTGAAGTCGCCCTCGGGGTTGACGTAGCTCACGCCCTCATCATTCCCGCCGAACGTGGACTTCTGCGCGGTATCCCAGTGGGAATCCGCGCAAAAGTCCACACTCGGCGAACAGGGGTCAGGCGTCGAGCTCCTGGGCAACGGCCTTGACCACCTCGGAGATGCGACGCGCGGTCTTGCGGTCGGGGTACTTGCCCTTGCGCAGCTCCGGCTGAACGGATCCCTCGAGAAGGGTGATCATGTCCTCGACCATGCCGTGCAGCTCGTCGGGGGTGTGCTTGTGCTCGGGGGCCGACGCCTCGCGACGGGCGCGAGCCACGCTCGGGGGCGGTTCGATCACCTTGAGACTCAACGCCTGCGGGCCGCGGCGTCCGGCGGCGATGCCGAACTCGACCTTCTGGCCCGCCTTGAGCTCCTGGACTCCGGCCGGAAGCGCGGAGGACCCCACGTAGACGTCCTCACCCTCCTCCTGGGACACGAAGCCGAAGCCCTTCTCGGCGCTGTACCACTTCACCTTGCCGGTCGGCACTGGTCTCACCCGCTCGTTTTCGCAATGAACGCGTCCCACTCGTGCGGGACGCGAATGCCATGATCCTACAAGGACACCACCTGCAGCCGTCACTGCTCGACCACCTGTCGGTAGGCTGGCAGCCACCGCTGGAGGAGACATGCGCTTAATACTGAACGTCATCTGGTTGATCTTCGGCGGCCTCTGGCTGGCACTTGGATACTTCTTGGCCGGAATTCTCTGCTTCATCCTGATCGTCACCATCCCGTTCGGTTTCGCGGCGTTCCGCATCGGGGTGTACGCCCTGTGGCCGTTCGGCCAGACCGTCGTCGACAAGCCAGGAGCGGGCGCCGGCGCCATGATCGGCAACGTGATCTGGGTGGTGCTGTGCGGCATCTGGTTGGCGATCGGGCACGTCGTCACCGCGGTCGCCATGGCGATCACGATCATCGGCATCCCCCTCGCAATAGCCAATCTGAAGCTCATCCCGGTCTCGCTGTTTCCCCTCGGCAAGGAGATCGTGCCGACGACCAAGGGCGTCTTCGCGTGACGGGGACTGCCCTTGGCATGCCGTCGGTGCGGCGGGCGGCACCGGTCGGTGCACCGTCGGACGGCCCGCTGCTCGACACGTTCGGCAGGGCAGCGACCGATCTGCGGGTGTCGCTGACCGACCGGTGCAATCTGCGCTGCACCTACTGCATGCCTGCCGAGGGTCTCGAGTGGCTGCCAGGCGACGATCTGCTGAGCGCCGACGAGCTCTCCCGGCTCCTCACCATCGCCGTCACGCGACTCGGCATCACCAACGTCCGGTTCACCGGCGGGGAACCCCTGCTGTCGCGGAACCTCGAGGGCGCCATCGCGGCGGCGACGTCACTGCGTCCGCGCCCGCAGACGGCCGTCACGACCAACGGCATCGGCTTGGTCCGTCGGGCGGCTGCACTCAAGGCAGCCGGCCTAGACCGGGTGAACGTCTCGCTGGACACCGTGAACCCCGAGCACTTCGCCCGCATCACCCGGCGCGACCGCCTCCGTGACGTCATCGCGGGCCTCGCCGCGGCGGCGGAAGCCGGCTTGTCCCCGGTGAAGGTCAACGCCGTGCTCGATCCGGTGACCGGGCTCGACGACGCCGTCGCACTCCTGCGGTTCTGCCTGGACCACGGCTATCAACTGCGCATCATCGAACAGATGCCGCTGGACGCCGGGCATCAGTGGCAGCGCGACAAGACGATCGACGCGGACCTCATCCTTAATACGCTGCGCCGCGAATTCGACCTGGTGCCCGATCCCGCCCCGCGCGGTTCCGCGCCTGCCCAGCTGTGGCGGGTCGACGGCGGTGTGGGCACGGTCGGCGTGATCGCGTCGGTCTCGGACGCGTTCTGCGGTGCGTGTGACCGGACGCGGCTCACCGCCGACGGTCAGGTGCGCAGTTGCCTCTTCTCCCGGGAGGAAACCGACCTGCGGCTGCTGATGCGCCGAGGCGCCGACGACGACGCCGTCGAAGCCGCCTGGCGGGCCGCGATGTGGGCCAAGCCGGCAGGCCACGGGATCAACGAACCCGGCTTCCTCCAGCCGGACCGCCCGATGAGCGCCATCGGCGGCTGACGATGGACGTGAAGGTGCGGTACTTCGCCGCGGCGCGGGCCGCCGCGGGGGTGGACGCCGAGACCGTGTCCTTGGCGCCCGGGGCGACGGTGGCCGACCTCGTCGGCGATCTCCGCACCCGCGGCGCCTCGCTGTCGAAAGTGCTCGACCGGTGTTCGTTCCTGTGCGACGAAATCGCGGTGCGCGACGTCGACAAGCCGCTCCGAACAAACCAGACGGTCGATGTCTTACCGCCCTTCGCGGGCGGATAAGAGTGATATGCGTCACATAACGGAATGATCACAAATTGTCACACGCGCTGTTCACCGCGCAGATTCCCTGCGTAAACGTCACGCCGTGCTGCCGTTTTAACGTTCTCACAAGATTTGCTGAGCACGGAAACGCCGCCACCCGGCGAAGGTGCTGAAAGACGAACTACCCACTACCGTCCTATTCCAAGCCGACGACCCCCATCGTGGCCCGCCATGCCCAGTTACGCCGAGCTCCATCCGTTGGACATGGTCAAGACCTACCTCAGGGATGGAGGCGGGGGACCCAACCGGTCCACCGAAGAACAAGGACTCGGAATCTCGTGCGGTGCGCGCGATTCCTTGGGGTGAAGCCGAAAGCCGCAAGGCCAAGGCCGGGCAACCTCTCAAGCCCGAACCCGACAGCTGACCTCGTAGGCGTGGACGAGAGGACTTTCTACACCCATGAGTGGACGGCATCGCAAAACCCCCAGTTCGGCAGTAAACGTCGCAAAGATCGCCTTCACCGGCGCCGTGCTCGGCACGGGCGGCCTCGCCCTCGCCGGACACGCAAGTGCCGCGACCGACGGCGAGTGGGACCGAGTCGCCGGTTGTGAATCCGGCGGAAACTGGGCCATCAACACCGGCAACGGCTACCAGGGCGGGCTGCAGTTCTCCCCCGGTACCTGGTCCGGCCACGGAGGCGGCGAGTACGCCCCCGCCGCCCACCTGGCCAGCAAGGACGAGCAGATCGCCGTCGCGGAGCGCGTCCTGGCCACTCAGGGCCGCGGAGCGTGGCCCGTCTGCGGAACCGGACTCTCCAGCGCCACCCCACGCAACGTCGTCGCCGACGCCGCTCCTCTGGAC
>VIFX01000006.1:0-212990 GCA_006864685.1 Mycolicibacterium hodleri
AGCCTGCCGGAACACGACGGCCCACCAACCAACACTGACGCACTGTTCATCGCGTGAGAAGCCGAGCAACCCGCCCGGCCCATCAACCACGCCCAACATCACCCTTGACTCACGGCGCGAAAGCTAGACCGACAAGCGTTGTGGCTTCTGCATTTTGGCGGCCCAGCACGGCGGCGGCGACCACGATTACGAGTGAGGTCATGATGCCGGGGGCGATGATGCCAGGAATGGTGTCGGCAATGGTCGCCTGCCGGTACTGAGCACGGGTGCGGCCGCGTTCGTGGGTGCCATACGACGTGAAGAACGCCGCGTTGAGGGAAAAGTTCGTCCCGACCAGTGCGACGACCAACAGAGCTCCGCCGGGAGGAATGCTGGGAACGACGCCGTTGAGCGCTTGATACCAATCGGGTTTGGAGATGACGGCACTGACGATGAAGGTGATGCCGAGTAACCCGACGATGACGAGCAGCACGCGTTCGACGGTTCGGTAGACGTTGCGGAACAGCAATATCAAACCGACGAATGCGGTGCAGACCGCCGACCAGATCAGCGGCGACCCCCCAAAGACCATCGAGAGCCCCAGTCCGGACCCGACGGCGTTTCCGACGGAGAAACACAGGGTGATGATGAAGACGCCGACACCCGCTGCCACGCCAACGCGACGTCCGAGGACGTCCTTCACCGAGCTGATCATCGATTGCGGAGTGCGGATGCCGAGGCGCACGCTCATGTCGGCATAGACCAGCATGAAGACGGTGGACAGGACGATGACCCAAATCAGCGAATAGCTGTACGTACTTCCGGCTTCGACGGCGCTCGCAAGGTTCCCGGGCCCGAATTGCCAAGCGCCAGCGATGAATGCCGGCCCTGCCATCGCGAGTGTTCCGAGGAGGGTCTTCCACTTGCTGGAAGCTGGAGTGGGATCTGATGCCATGTCCGATGGCGTGGCCGTTGTCACCGTTGTTCGGCGTTGACTCATGACGAGCCTTCCTGGAGGGCGCTCGGGCCGCGTCCCTCGGGCATTCTGCCCTCAGCTCTCAGCGGTGTGAGCGGATACGAAATGTATGTGCGATTGATGCCCCTCCGGCATGACGGGTGTCATGCCGGAGGGCACCCAGATTTCACGTGTGCGGACAGCCCGCTCGCTCAGACCAACGCGGGTACGACGGACCCGAGACCCGCCGAGTCGAGCGCGGCCGCGATCTCCTCGTGGGCTCCGGGGGCAAGTGGAAGCAGGGGCGAGCGAACGGTGGCGTGCTCGAGGATCCCGCGATGCACCAGGCCCTCCTTGAGGGCAACGGTGCCTTCCATGTGCGATCCGCGGTGATAGACGGTGGCCGTGACCGGCAGCAGGCGGTCGTGGAGCGCACGAGCCGCGGGATAGTCGCGCGCCTTGCCTGCCGCGATCAGCTCGACCAGGGGCTCGGGTGCCAGTCCGCCATATCCGACCAGCAGACCGTCGACGTCGAACATCGTGTGAAGCAGATATTCGTCGTGGCAACTGAGGATCTGGAGGTCTGGGTTCTCCTTGCGCAGCACGGGGATCTCACGATCCCACCGGCGCATGTTGCGGACACCGTTCTTGGTCGCGAAGACGCCGTCCTGCGCGGCAATCTCCAGCTGGGTGTCGAGGTTGTAGGTCGCCCTGGTGACGTCCGGGTATTGGAAGAGGATCAGCGGAAGCCCCGACCCTTCGTGCAGCGCCCGGTATCGATCCTGGGGTGCGCCGTCCTGATAACCGAAGCGCAGCCAGCCATGCGAGGGGTAGACCAGGCCCGCCGAGGCCCCGGCAGCGACGGCGCGCTTGGCCTCCTCGACGGCGACGGCCGTGCCCTCGCCGGTGATGCCGGCGACGATGGGCAGCTTGCCGTCGACTGATTCCTTGAATGCGCCGATGACGCGGACTTGCTCGTCCTGGGTCAGGAAGGTCCCCTCGCCTGCGTGGCCGAGAACGGTGAGGCTCTTGACTCCGTCGATGCTGCCGAGCCACGAACCGAGCCGCTGGATGGCGTCGTAGTCGACCGCGCCGTCCCGGGTGAACGGCGTGATGGGGGCCGGGTTGAGTCCACGTAGATCGAGAGTGGTCATGAGAGAGGCTCCTTGCCTGTCGATATTTGCAAACGTTATTGGGAACGTTCTCATCACGTTAGATCCGGCAGCGACGTGTGTCAACGGTCACTGGATCTGCTCGACGAGACGCACCTCACGGAAACCACAGCCGAGACCGGCGGCTCGGCACCCACCTAGCACTCCCGGGCGCAAACGTTCCCGGGACGTTTGCAAGAGCGGTACCGTGGCTGCGTCAACCCGCACGGCGACACGTTGAGCGGACCGAACTCCTACCAAAGAAGGTCAATGCGCCCGACCCGAGGTGGACTGCCGGGAGAGCGAGCAGATGTCGTCACCCTGCGGCACGTCGCCAAGGCGGCCGGCGTCAGCGTTTCGACCGTCAGTCGAGTTCTCGACGATCGTGCGACACCGTCCCGTTCGGCGACGGCGATACGAGTACGGCGCATAGCCGAGGAGCTCGGTTACCGGCGCAATACGTTCGCCTCGAATCTTCGCCGAGGTGCGACGGCGACGATCGGCGTGCTGGTTCCCCGGCTCTCCGACACGGTCATGGCCCTGATGTTCGAGGCAATCGGCAGGGCGGCAGGCAAACACGGTTACTACTCCATCGTGGCAACCAGCGGCGACGACCCCACCGACGAGTGGAACGGCGCTCAATCCCTACTCGAGCGCAACGTGGACGGGGTCATCCTCGCCACCAGCCGAACCGAAGATCCCCTCCCCGACCACCTACGCCAGACGGGCATCCCGCACGTACTCGTGCTCAGGACCGACGGCGAAAGCCCGTCCTCCATTGGGGATGACGAAACGGGTGGCTATCTGGCGGTCCGCCACCTCGTCGATCTCGGCCACACCGACATCGCGATCCTGTCCGGCCCGCTCTTCACCTCGAGTGCGACGGGACGCCTGGCGGGCGCCCGACGAGCAATGGCCGAAGCCGGACTCGAACCGGAGCCGACCTGGACCATCGAATCCGGGTACGGGATCGAAGCTGGCGCTGATGCCGGAGAACGACTCTTCCGTAACGAGCGGCGCCCGACAGCGATCTTTGCGGCGAACGACAACCTCGCGCTCGGAGTATGGTCGGCCGCGCATCGACATCGGATCCTGGTCGGAGAGGATCTCGCCCTGGTGGGCTACAACGACATTCCGCTCGCGCGGCTGCTTCCCGTTCCACTGACGTCAGTCCACACCCCGTTCGACCAAATCGCCTCCACCGCAATGGATCTACTTTTGGACGGAGGTGACGACAAGGCTCCCGTCAAGAAGGCCCTGCCGACGTTGATGCCTCGTCAATCCTCGGGCCCACGCCGCTGACGGCCGCCTCGAGACGGCTCGGCTCGATCCGGTAGACCCGCCGGGCGGTGCCCGACCAAATGTGGTTCGCCTCCTCGACTCCGAGCCCCGAGAGCGCCGACTGCAGCCCGGCGAACACGCGGTCGTAGCCGCCGCTGGCCACCGAGATCGGCCAGTCCCCTCCGTACATGAGCCGCTCCGGGCCGAACACGTCGAGCGCGCGGTCGACGAAGGGGCGAATGCCGTCGACCGACCACTGTCCGGAATCCGGGTAGAGACCCGAGATCTTGGCGCTCACCATGGGATTTTCGGCCGCCGCGGCGATCAGCGACCACCACGGCTCGACGTCGTCCGCACCGATCGGAGGCTTCGCCAGGTGATCGAGGACGATCCGCAGCCCGGGATGGCGTTCGGAGATGGTGGGCACGTGCTCGAGGTGCCGGGGCAAGGTGGAGACGAAGTCGAACGCCACGTCACCCCCTTCGAGGACCGCGAGGCCCTCGTCGACCGGGGCGCTGGTGATCCAGTCGGGATCTGCCTTGTGGTGCACCAGATTGCGAATGCCGACGACTCGGTCGTCGCGGCGCAGCCGGGACAGGCGCTCGGCGGCGTGCTCGGGCTGATCCAGCGGAAGATAGGCGACGATCGCCACGACGGTCGGGTGGGCGTCGGCGACCTCGAACATCAGCTCGGTGTCACCGTCGTCGTCGTCGGACTCCACCAGCACCGTGGCGTCCACGCCGTTGCGCACGAGATGTGGTGCGAGTTCGTCGAATTCGAAGGTGCGGTTCCACTGCGGAACGTGCGGACCCAGCCACGGATAGGGCGCCCTGGTCAGGTCCCAGACGTGCTGGTGAGCGTCTATGATCATCCGACACCCGCCTCGGACACCACCACCGCGTGCGGGTGACGCGTCGACCAGTAGGCGCCGTCCGGATAGGCGTACTCGGCCACCGACGCGGCGAACATCTGGGCGCTGTAGCCGGGTTTGGTCGGCAGGACGTACGCACCGCTCTCCACGACACAGGGGTCGGTGAAGTGTTCGTGCAAGTGGTCGACGAATTCCGTCACCCGGTTCTCGGTGGTGCCCGCCACTGCGACGTAGTCGAACACCGAAAGGTGTTGCACCAGTTCGCACAATCCGACCCCGCCGGCATGCGGGCACACCGGCACGCCGAACTTCTTGGCCATCAGGTAGACCGGGATGATCTCGTTGATCGACGCCAGGCGAGCCGAGTCGAGCTGGCAGTAGTCGATGGCCTCGGCCTGGAACAGCTGTTTGAACAGCACGCGGTTCATGCCGTGCTCACCGGTGGCTACGCCGATGGGCGCCACGGCCTTTCGCACCGCCGCGTGACCGAGCACGTCGTCGGGACTGGTCGGCTCTTCGATCCACAGTGGCTTGAACTGCGCCAACGCGTTGACCCACTCAATGGCTTCCGGCACGTCCCACACCTGGTTGGCGTCGATCATCAGGTGGGCGTCCCAGCCGATCACCTCGCGTGCGATGGTGCACCGCCGGATGTCGTCTGCGAGGTTGGCGCCCACCTTGAGCTTGACGTGGCGGTAACCGTTTGTGATCGCAAGGGCCGCAAGTTCTCGCAACTTGTCGTCGGAGTAGCCGAGCCAACCCGCCGAGGTGGTGTAACACGGGTAGCCGGTGCGGTCCATGTCGGCGATGCGCGCCGAGCGGGTGGGCACCGTCTCCGCCAGCATGTCGACGGCCTCTTGCCGGGTCAGCACGTCGCTGAGGTACGTCAGGTCCAGCGTGTCGACCAGGTCCTCGGTGTCCATCTCGGAAAGCAACCGCCACAACGGCTTTCCAGCCAAGCGGGCGGCGAGATCCCAGACCGCGTTCATCACGGCGGCCATGGCGAGGTGCTCGACGCCCTTGTCGGGGCCGAGCCAGCGCATTTGAGAGTCGGCTGCCAGGTCACGGTACGTCCCACCGAGGTCGCCGACCACTCCGGCGACGTCGCGGCCGACCAAGGGTTCGGCGCGTTGGCGTGCCGCGAGCGTGCAAATGTCGTTGCCGCGGCCGATGGTGAAGGTGAAGCCGTACCCCGCGAGCCGGGGGTCGTCGGTGCGCAGCACGACGTAGGTTGCCGAGTAGTCGCCGTCCTTGTTCATGGCGTCGGAACCGTCCATCGACAGCGACGTCGGGAAGCGCACGTCGGTGACGTCCACGGAAGTGATGCGAGTCATGGCAGCTCCTGGGTATGGGACTGATGGAAATTCGCGGATCGCGGCGAGATCATCTCCGCGGCAACGAGATCGGACCACAGTGCATCCGGAATCGGGCGGTGATGGCGGTCGACGGCGTCGGCAACCTGCTCTGGACTGGCCGCCCCCACCACGACCGAGACGACCGCCGGGTGGCGAAGGGGGAACGCGAGCGCGGCGTCCGGCAGTGTCACGCCATGGCGTTCGCAAACGGTCGCGAGTGCCTCGACGCGAGCGACCAGGTGGGTGGGCGCCGGAGCGTAGTCGTACATCGGATCGGGCCCGGGACGCGGCGTCGCCAGCAGCCCGGAGTTGTAGACCCCGGCGGCGACCACGCCGACGCCACGCTCGAAGGCCAGCTCGACGAGATCGTCGGCCTGTTCGAGCAGGGTGTATCTGCCCGCACACATGACGACGTCGACTCCGCGGTCGTCGCGGATCAGTTCGATGAGGGGTTCGGCGAAGTTCATTCCGGCGCCGATCGCTCCAACGACGCCCTCGTCCCGCAACTCGACCAACGCGGGGAGCGCCTCGGCTAGCGCCTGCTCCCAATGGTTTTCGGGGTCGTGAAGGTATGCGACGTCGAGTCGGTCCAGACCGAGACGGTCGAGACTCTCCTGTACTGAGCGGCGGACGCCGTCACCAGAGAAGTCCCACCTCCGCCGGGTGGTGGCGGGCACGTCGAAACCCTCGTCGTCCATCCGCCCGTCGGCATTCGGGTCGGGCTCGAGCAGGCGCCCCACCTTCGACGACAGCACGTAATCGTCCCTGGGTCGCTCCCGCAGCAGCGCACCGAAGCGGCGCTCCGAGAGTCCCAGGCCGTAGTGGGGAGCGGTGTCGAAGTAGCGAATGCCGTTGTCCCACGCGGTGTCCACGATGCGGCGCGCGTCGTCGTCACCGATCGCGCGATACAGGTTTCCCAGCTGTGAGCCGCCGAGTCCCAGCTCGGTCAGGGTCGCCCGCCCGCGGGTGCGGGTGGGGATCACGAAGTCAGGCATCAGCCCTTGACCGCCCCCACGGTCTCACCTCGGATGAGGTACTTCTGCGCACCCACGAACACGATGAGCAGGGGGAGCATCGAGATGAAGGTCGCCAGCGCCAGCTGTGGCATGTAGAGCTTCACGTCGAGGCCGGCCGCCACCGTCGGGTTGAACAGCGGGCTGGCTCCGATCAGCTGCTGGATGCCGATCGAGAGTGTGTTGTTGTCCTGGTTGGAGGACAACAATGCCAGCGGCAGAAAGAAGTTCGTCCAGTTGGCGACGAAGGCGAAGAAGCCCACCAGCACCACGGCCTGCTTCGAGATCGGCAGGCCTATCCGCCAGAAGATCGCGACCTCCGACAGACCGTCGATGCGGGCCGCCTCGACAAGCTCCCGCGGCATCGTGGTCATGAAGTGAATGTAGGAGAGGTAGACCCCGAACGGGAAGAATCCCATGATGATCAGGACGGGCCAGAGCTCCCCGACCGCACCAATGGCGTTGACCTCGAGGAACAACGGAATGACCAGGACCGTGTTGGGCATGACCATCGTCACCAAGGTGATCATCAAGATGACCCTGCGGAACCGGAACCGCAGCCGCGCCATGGCGTAGCCCGCGGGAAGCGCCGCGACCAGACCCAACAGCGCCCCACCGCCCGCCACGAACAGCGAGTTCAGAATCCACTGCGTGAACAGTCCGCCGTTCGGTCCGAAACCGTTGACCTGGGACCAGTTGTGGACGACGTTGCCCCAGGAAACGTCACCCAACCCCAGGAACCCGCCGGCCCCGGTGTCCACTCCGCGCTCGGAGCGGAAGGCCATCGCGATGAATCCGACGATCGGGAAGACGAAGATCGCCGCGACGAAGAGCATCGTGGCCACTCGCGCGAGGCGGCCGACGGTCCACTGGTCGGCACCTCGCCCCTTTGGGTCCGGGCCGGGATGCTCGATCGGCGCCGGGCGGACGTCGAGCTGGCTCATGACGGCTCCTCGGTCCCGAACAGGCCGCTGCGGAAGACGATGAGCAACCCGATGGACAGGGTGATCACCAACAGGATCAGTGACATCGCCGCCGCAGCGGGAAAGTTGTAGTTGCTGAACGCGAATGCGTAACCCAGCTGGGTCGGCGTCCACTGGTCCGGCAACGCGTTGCCCGCCACCTGGTCGAGCAACTGAGGCTCGAGGAACAGCTGGAAGCCGTAGGCCAAGTTCATCAATGCGGCGTAGCCGAGCCACGGCCGGATGATCGGCAGCTTCACATACCAGGCGAGTTGCCAGGCGTTGGCGCCGTCGAGGCTCGCGGCCTCCAACACTTCCTCGGAGATGCCGTTGAGGCCACCGTTGACCACGATGATCCAGGAGCCGACGCCCTGGAAGAACATCATCGCGGCGAGGATGAACGGCAGGTGGCTTGGCGTGGCCACCGCCTGCTTGATGGTGTCGATGCCCAGCACGCGCCAGATGCCTTCGATCGGCGATTGGCTCGGGTTGAGCAGGTACACCCACAGCACGAGGTTGGCGACCCCGGCCAGCGCCCCGGGAATGTAGTAGACGAACCGCATCGTGGCTCCGAAGCGGCCTGGGCTTGCGTGCACCAGCAGTGCAAGCCCGACGATGCCGATCATCATGATCGGCAACCAAACTAACAGGGTGGCAAAGACATTCGTGAAAGTGTCCACGAATCGGAAGTCGGTGACGACGGTACGGAAGCTCTCGACGCTGCCGAACTCCGACCGCGGCCGCAGCGGGGTGGTCGGCGTCTCGAGTGCCGTCACCAGTGCGTAGCAGACGGGGATGATGCCCCCGATCATGAGCAGCGCCAGGTACGGACTGATCAGCAGCCACGCGCCTCGGGTCTCGCTCGACCGTCGCCCTCGCGTGCGCGGCGGTCGACGCGAGGGAACCGCGACCGGAGCGCCCGCGACGGGCGCGTCCGTTAGCCCGTTCGTCATTCGGGTCTCCTAGATTCGATGAGGATGGCTGGACCGGTCAGTTGACCGTGTAGCCCATTGCCTTTGCCTGGTTGAGCAATTCGCTCTCGAAGGCGCTCCAGCCGTCGTCGACGCTCTTGCCGTCGACGAGCGCGGGGGCCATCGTCTCGGTCCACACGCTGCCGGTGTTGTAGAGCATGTAGGAGTGGTCCGGCTGGACGAACTGGATGGCCGCCTTCATCGCGGCGAACGTCGTGTCGTTGTCGGCGAAGTAATTCTCCCGAGACTGCTTGCGAATCCACGCGTCTCGGACGGGTCCGTATGCGGGGAGACCGGTGGACAGTTCGACCTGCCACGCCGGATCGGTCGCGACGAACCGGGCGAAGGTCAAGGTGTTCTCGAGTTGCTTGCCGCTGATGTGGTTGGACACGCCCCACAGGCCGCCGCCCTCGTCACCAGTGGCCGGCTTGGTCTCGCCCTGCCAGACGCGTGGTTGGACAGCGGTCATCTCGCCGGCCGGAATCTTCCACGTCTGGTTGAACAGGTAGTCGCCCCACCATGCCGCCCCCGGGCTCATCACCAAGTTCGCGCCGACCTTGGCGGCGTCGGCGTCGAAGATGCCCAATGGGGACAGCGCCTTGCCCTTGACCATCGTCGACAGAAGGTCCCTGGCGCGCTGGCACTTTGAATCGGACAGATCGATGTGCGCCACGGTTTCGGAGACGCGCTGGTTGGTCGGGCAGCCAGAGGCCCAGAGGTACCGGTCGGGTGCGTAGGCGTCACCGGTGAACCCGCTGATCTTGCCGGGGTGCTCCTGCGCGATCTTGACCGCCAGAGTGGCGTACTCCTCCCAGGTGTTCGGGACGGTGTAGCCGTTCTCGTCGAAGAACTTCTTGTTGTACCAGAACACATCCGGCGCGGCGTCGTTGCGCAGGCAACGCACTCGACCGTCGACGTTGCACGGTTCGTTGACGGCTCCGTCGTAACCCTTGATCACGTCGGGGACGAGGTCGGTGAGGTCGGCGGCGTAGTTGATCTGCGCGCCGGTGGCCCAGGCGATGTCGTCGTTGGAGGGAAAGAAGATCGCGTCCGGCCAGCCCTTTCCGGCTTGGTTGAACTGCGCGAACTGCTGCTGCAGCGTCTTCCCGCCGACGGTGCCGTCGATCTGGTTGACCGTGACGTCGATCTCGGGATGAGCCTTCTTGAAGGCCTCGGCGGCCGGAACGCGGGGCGGGTCGACCCACACGGTGATGGCTCCGCCGGAATCGGTCGGGGCGGCCGCCGTCCCGCCTCCGGTGTCGCTGCCACACGCGGCGACCAACATCATGGCCGCCGCCGCGACAATCCCGGCGGCGAACTTCTTGCCCGAACGGGCACTCCTCGACTTCATCAAGAAACTCCTTGGGATTGTCGTGAATGTGCGGCGTGAGGGTGAGAGGCGCCGCGGCTGCTCAAACGTTAGACCACTCTCGCGACGGTGGTCAATCGTTTGAGCAATAAACTACGAATGTGCTCCCGGGACCACTAACGGTCGCGATTCCGGGCGGGACCCGCTCTCGAAGTCTCTATCGCCGGCGATATCACTGCTCGAGTGATATCGCCGGTGATATCGAGTTCCAGACCGGGTGGTGCCCGACACCTGGGGACGGGCCGACGCCGATCCTCCCCCGTCGCTCACCGACCGGTACGACCCCTGGTGAACGGTGCCGACGACTGCCTGATGACGAGTTCGGGCGCCGGGTCGGTGATGACCTCGTCGACGGAGACTCCCGTTTCGATCCGGGCGATCACGGCGTGAACGGCCGTGCGGCCCATCGCATAGAACTGCATCTTGACCGCGGTCAGAGGCGGCCACGTGTTCTCCGCAGTCCACGAATCGTGAACGCTGACCACCGAAAGGTCCTTCGGGACGCGGACATTCATGTCTCGAGCGCCGGCAAGCAGGCCCACCGCGGCGTTGACGTTCGAGACGACCACGGCGCTCGGCGGCTGATCGTGAGCCATCAGGCATTCGAGCGCGGCGCGCCCGTTCGCCGGTGCGTATCCCAATCGCGTCTCATAGCCCTGCGGCACCGGGATGCCCGCATCTGCCATCGCCGCGTAGTAGCCGACCCGTCGGCGTTTGGCCGTGAACGAGCACGGAAGGCCGTTGGCGAGCGCGATGCGTTCGTGGCCCAGCTCGAGAAGGTGCTCGGTCGCGATCCGCGCGCCCCTTTCGTCGTCCAAAACGACCGAACCGGGGTGCCCTCGGTAGGCCGAGTTGATCAGCACGATGGGTGCACCGGACTCGAGCAGACTGCCGAGGCCAGCCGTCGGCACGCTGTCGCCGACCTGCACCACCATGCCGTCCACCCGGTTCTCGCCGATGAGTCGTCCGATCACCTCACCGCCGGGGCGGACGTCGTCGGCGCGGCCGAGCAGCAGCGTGTAGCCGCGTGCGGCCGCCTCGTCCTCGCCTCCGTGCATGAGCTCCGTGAACAGGGCGTTGGTCAGATCCGGCACGACCAGGCCGATGACCTGCGTTCGCGCGGACTTCAGGGCCCGGCCCGCGAAGTTTGGCCGGTAGTGCAATTCGCTGGCCGCCTCGACGATTC
Source organism: Mycolicibacterium hodleri (assembly GCA_006864685.1). Lineage (GTDB taxonomy): Bacteria > Actinomycetota > Actinomycetes > Mycobacteriales > Mycobacteriaceae > Mycobacterium > Mycobacterium hodleri_B. The sequence goes on from VIFX01000006.1 coordinate 11,094, forward strand.
GCTGCCTGGTCGCCTCGCTGACGCGCGCCGACGGCGCATTGGAAAGAACGCGGGAGACCGCCGAGATCGACACGCCCGCCTTGGCCGCGACGTCTCCGAGCGTGGCCGCGTTGCGCTGCTTGGCGTCGGCGGGCCGCGCCAGGGGACGGTTCTGCTCACTAGCCATTGGCAGTCCACCGCGTCGATGACATCGTCCCCCGTTTCGTCCAGCCCTTGACACGTGCGCAATCGTTTGACCAATATTAGACCGAGTGACGCGGACCACTGCAACCCGCCCACCCCTGTCAGCAACCCCAGCAATGGTGTGATCCGGCTTGTCCAGCGAGACAGCTCATTCCACCAATCCACGCCGAATCATCCGGCACGTGACCGCCGGTGAAGGGACGTCGTCATGGCTTCCGTGACCTATCAACACGCCGAGCGCACCTACCCGGGCGCCGAACACCCGGCGGTCCGCGACCTGAACATCGACATCGGAGACGGTGAGTTCATGGTGTTCGTTGGCCCGTCGGGCTGCGGCAAGTCGACGTCGCTGCGGATGCTCGCCGGACTCGAAGACGTGACCGGCGGTGACATCCTCATCGGGGACCGGTCGGTCGCCCACGTGCCGCCGAAGGACCGCGACATCGCGATGGTGTTCCAGAACTACGCGCTCTATCCGCATATGACCGTCGCGGACAACATGGCGTTCGCGTTGAAGGTCGCCGGGGTGGGCAAGGCCGAACGCATCGCCCGCGTCAACGAAGCGGCCGACCTGCTGGACCTCCGCGACTACCTCGAGCGCAAACCCAAGGCCCTCTCCGGCGGGCAACGGCAACGGGTGGCAATGGGACGCGCCATCGTCCGGCAGCCCCAGGTGTTCTGCATGGACGAGCCGCTCTCCAATCTCGATGCCAAACTGCGGGTTTCGACCCGCACTCAGATCGCGGCCCTGCAGCAGCGACTCGGCGTCACGACCGTCTACGTCACCCACGACCAGGTCGAGGCGATGACCATGGGCGACCGCGTCGCCGTCCTCAAGGACGGTGTCCTGCAGCAGGTCGACACCCCGCTTGCGCTGTACCGGACACCTGCGAACCTGTTCGTCGCCGGCTTCATCGGATCGCCCGCGATGAACTTGCTCGACGCCGAGATCCACGACGGTCACGCGATCGTCGGCGGACACCGGATGCCGGTGGACCGGGCGGCGTTGGCGAAGGCGACCGGCGCGGTCACCATCGGCGTCCGGCCGGAGTCCTTCCGGGTCGTCGACGCCGGGCAGGAGGGCATACCGGTGACGGTCACGTTGGTCGAGGAACTCGGTGCCGACGCCTACGTGTACGGCACGTCCGGCGTCGAGGGGACGCCGAGCAGCATCGTCATTCGCGTCCCCGGGCAGATCAACCATGCCAAGGGCTCGACGATCAGGGTCACCACCGATTCGGCCGCCGTCCATCTGTTCGACACCACCACGGGAATTCGTCTGCGCGCGTGACGGATTCAACGACCACCTCAACCCGAGGCGAAAGGAGTGTCCCGTGCTGACCGCGAACTACGTGGGCGCAAGGAACATCGAGATTCATCACCGCGACCCCGAGCCGCTGCGCGACGGCCAGGTTCGGGTCGAGGTCGCCTATGCGGGCATCTGCGGCACCGACCTTCACATCTTCCACGGCCACATGGACTCTCGCGTGCGGACTCCGGCCGTCATCGGCCACGAGATGAGCGGGCGGATAGCCGACATCGGTGGCGGCGTCACCGGATGGAAAGTGGGCGACCACGTCACCGTCATGCCGCTGCGCTGGGACGGCACCTGTCCGGGTTGTCTCGCCGGACATCAGCACATCTGCCAGAATCTCGACTTCGTCGGAATCGACTCTCCTGGTGCACTGCAACGGTTCTGGAACGTCGATGCCGACATCCTGGTGGCGTTGCCGGACAGCTTGCGCCTCGACCATGCGGCGCTCGTCGAGCCCGTCGCGGTAGCCGTCCACGACGTGCGCCGCGGGGAGGTGGCCGCCGGCGATCACGTGGTGGTCCTCGGTGGGGGTCCGATCGGAGTCCTGATCGCCACCGTCGCGCGCCACGCCGGAGCCAAGGTTGCGGTCGTCGAACTCGACGAGGGCCGCCGCTCGGCCATCGCCAAGCTGGGGTTCGAGGTGCTTGATCCGACCGAGTCCGATCAGGTCGACTGGGTGACCACCTGGACCTCGGGGGCCGGTGCCGACATCGCCTTCGAGGTGTCGGGAGCGGCCTCGGCGATGCTCGCGGCGACCGACCTGGTGAAGGTGCGGGGCACGGTCGTCGTCGTCGCGATCCACCCACAGCCACGCCCGGTCAACCTGCAGCGCGTGTTCTGGCGTGAGCTGCGACTACTTGGTGCGCGGGTCTACGAGCGCACCGACTTCGAGCGTGCGATCGAACTTCTCGACGAGGGCGCCATCCCGGCCGACGCCCTGATCAGCAGTATCCGGCCGATCACCGACACCGCGGGGGCCTTCGCCGATCTGGAGGCAGGCAAGGCCATGAAGGTGCTCATCGATCTCGGCGCCGACGGAGAATCGAAGTGACTGCCCCGCAAGCAAAGACGTTGTTCGACCTCTCCGGCAGGACCGCGGTCGTCACGGGAGCGAAGCGGGGCATCGGCCTGGCGATCGCCGAGGCACTGGCCAACGCGGGTGCCGACATCATCGGCGTCAGCGCCAGTTTGGAACTCGACGGCAGCGTCGTCCAACGCCGCGTGGAGGCGGCGGGGCGCGACTTCACTGCCTACCAAGTGGACTTCGCCGATCGAGGAGCGGTCGTCGAGCTTGGCGCCCAGCTCGCGGAGCGCCGGGTCGACGTCCTGGTGAACAACGCGGGAACGATCGAACGGACCCCGGCCGCCGACCATCCCCTCGAGATGTGGGATCGCGTGCTCTCGGTAAACCTCGACAGCCAGTTCGTGCTGACCCAGGCCGTCGGGCGGTCGATGATCGTCAGCGGATACGGGAAGATCATCTTCACCGCCTCGCTGCTGAGCTTTCAGGGCGGGGTCAACGTACCGGGCTACGTGGCGTCCAAGTCCGCGATCGCCGGACTCACCAAGGCCCTGGCCAACGAGTGGACGTCGCTCGGCGTCAACGTCAACGCGCTGGCCCCTGGCTACATCGCGACCGACAACACCCAAGCACTGCAGGATGATCCGGCACGCAGCCGATCCATCCTCGAACGAATCCCAGCCGGCCGGTGGGGGCAGGCCAGCGATCTCGGCGGCGCCGCGGTGTTCCTCGCCAGCCCGGCTTCCGACTACGTCTCCGGCATCACGTTGCCAGTCGACGGGGGCTGGCTCGGACGCTGACGGTCGGCGGCCCTATCCCCTGGTTGCCGTGTGCACCTCGAGGGCGACGGGTTCGATGAACCGCCCGCTTGGTTCGATCGCGAGCAAGGTGGCGGCGACTTCCTGTTCGAAGGCCGCTCGCCTGTCGCCGAGCAGTCGGCGAAGCGGCAGCGAGGTGGAGTAGAGGTACCCGACGATCCGGTCGACCGTCCACTCCCTGGTGAACTCGTGAATCACCCGGTGCACGTTGGGAAAGGGTGAGCGAGCCAGTAACGACTCGTGCGACTCGCCCGAGGACGCCGGGCCGGGGCTGGGCAACGCCTCGTGCGGCAAGAAGCGGGGCTGGAGGTCCTCGACGGCCCGCTGCCACGCCGTCAGGACTCGTTCACGGTCCATCCAGTGAAATGATCGCCCCATGGTGACCACCTTGAAACGGCCGAACTCACCGGGGAGATCCTCTGAACTTCCCCGTGCCCATGCCACATTGGTGACGTTCGACCCGCGAGCGCGGTTGGCGGCTTCGACGAGCATCTCGGGCTCGGGGTCCACGCCAAGCGCTTCGGTGACGTGCCGTGCGAGCGGGACGGTCAGCTGACCGGTGCCACAGCCGAGGGAATCCGCCACGCTGACCTCCTGCCGGTCGATCGGGTCGCCTGACTCCATGGTGCACCCGGACACGGACGGGCGGCACCGAGCGGTGGCGCTGACCGCCGTCGACCTAACCGGCTTTCACCGGACCGTCTCGAACACAGCCGCCAACCCCTGGCCACCGCCGATGCACATGGTCTCGAGGACGAACCGGGCGTCGCGGCGGCGCGCTTCGAACGCCGCGGTCGCCAGGATGCGGGCGCCGGTGGCTCCGATGGGGTGGCCTAGGGAGATTCCCGAGCCGTTCGGGTTGACGCGATCGTCGAGCGGGTCGACCTTCCATTCCGACAACACCGCCAATGCTTGGGCGGCGAACGCCTCGTTGAGCTCGATCAGGTCGACGTCGTCGAGGGTGAGCCCGGACCGGTCCAGCGCAGCGGCCGAGGCGCTCACCGGACCGATGCCCATGACGTCGGGCGCGCAGCCGGTGACCGCCCATGACCGCAACGCCAGCATCGGGGTCAGCCCCCGCTTGTCGGCTTCGGCACGGGTGGTGACGACGCACACGGCGGCGCCGTCGTTTTGGCCCGAGGCGTTTCCAGCGGTCACCGTCGACTGGTCGTCGACCTTGATGCGCATGGGCCGCAGCGCGGCCAGCCGCTCGACGGTGATGTCGGCTCGGGGATGCTCGTCGCGGTCGACCACGGTTTCGGGTCGGCCCCGCGTCCCGGGAACGGTGACGGGGACCAGTTCGTCGGCGAAACGTCCCTCCTCGTGGGCGGCGACGGCACGGCGGTGCGAGCGCACCGACAGCTCGTCCTGCTCCTCCCTGGTGATGCCGTACTGGCGACGGAGGTTCTCGGCGGTCTCGATCATCCCGCCGGCGACGGGATGGCTTGCACCACCCGCTGTTTCGCGGGCGCGGTCGAGACGGTCCAGAAGGGCGATGCCGCCCTGGCGGACACCGGTGCGCAGCCCCAGGGCGTAGTGCTCGACGTTGGACATCGATTCGGCACCGCCGGCCACCACGACCCTGGCCGCTCCGGTGGCGACTTGTCCAGCGGCGTAGAGCACCGCCTGCAAGCCCGAACCGCAGCGGCGGTCGACTTGCAGACCGGGCACCCCGGTGCCAAGCCCCGCGTCCAGCGCCGCGATTCGTCCGATGGCCGGCGCTTCGCCGTTGGGGTAGCCGTTGCCGAGGATGACGTCGTCGACGTCGCCCTCCCCCAGGCCGGTGCGGGCGACGAGCGCCTTGAGCGCGATCGTGGCCAACTCGGCGGCGGACAGCGAGGCGAGGACACCACCCATCCGGCCGACCGGGGTGCGTAGCGGGTGGCAGATCACGACGTCGGTCATCGCTCCACCGTAGGATCCGAATTGGTCGGTGTGAAATACATAGAAGCGGTCGATTGAGACCATCAAACTCTGGATGTTCGACCAGGCGTCCGGAATAGGGCGATCACCACCGACGTTGCCGCAACGGGGCTGTCACCAACTCGCGGAGGCGATGCATGAAGATCGGAATCATCGGTGCAGGACAGATTGGCGGCACGCTGACGCGCCGCCTGCGCGAACTGGGACACGAGGTGGCCGTGTCGAATTCACGATCACCGGAGACACTCGCAGATCTCGCCGACGAAACCGGCGCGACGGCCGTGTGGGCCAAGGACGCCGCGACCGACGCGGATCTCGTCATCGTGAGCATCCCCCAGAAGAACGTGCCGGACCTCGCCGACGGAATCGTCGACGCCCGCACGCCGGGCGCCCCGGTGATCGAGACCAACAACTATTACCCGCAGCAACGCGACGGCGAGATTGCGGCGATCGAGGACGGCCAGGTCGAGAGCGCGTGGGTCGCGGAGCAGATCGGCGCACCGGTATACAAGGTGTTCAACGGGATTTGGTGGAAGCACCTGCTCGAGAACGGAAAACCCAGCGGTACGGCGAACCGCATCGCACTCCCCGTCGCGGGTGAGGACGGCCCGGGCCGTGAACTGGTACACGGGATCGTCGACCAACTTGGTTTCGAGCCGGTCGACGCCGGTCCGATCTCCGAGTCGTGGCGCCAGCAGCCCGGAACTCCGGTGTACGGCAAGGACTTCGACGCCGATCGCACGCGTGAGGCACTGGGCGCGGCCACCCCCGAGCGCACGTCCGAGTGGTCCGCACGCACCGACGGGTCACCTGCGTAAGCGGTGCGCGCCGCGAGGTGGATACCCGGCCCGCTACCTTCGTAGTGTGTCGGCACGCTTTAGAGACGGGGCGCGATGAAACACGCGGACGTTCTGGTGGTCGGTGGCGGGCCGGCGGGCCTGGCGCTGGCCGGGGCGTGCGGCCGACTCGGGTTGGCGACCGAGTTGGTGGACACCGCACCGGATCGGCCGTGGACGGCGACCTACGGCATGTGGAGCGGTGAGCTCCCCGCCGACATCCCGACCTCGGTTGTCGCGGCGCGCGCCGCGGGTCGTGCGATAGCCGTATCAGAGCACGAATTGGGTTGGGAATACGCGGTTCTCGACGTGCCCGCGCTGCAAGCGCACCTTACCGACGGCCTGACCGACGTACGCGTTCACGCCGGGCGGGTGGTCGGCTCGCCCGAGGCTGGCGCCGTCGCCTTGGCGGACGGGTCGCAGCTGCGAGCCTCGGTCGTCGTCGACGCCGGGGGTGGAGCGCGGCCGTTGGATCGGTCCAGGCCGCGCCGGCCGGCCGCGGCTCAAACCGCCTACGGACTGATCGTCGACGAGGACGCCGCCGCGCCACTCGTGAAACCCGGCGACGCCTTGTTCATGGACTGGCGCGCCGATCATGGCGAGACGGGCTGGCCGACGTTCCTCTACGTCATCCCGCTCGGCGGTGGCCAGGTACTGGTCGAGGAGACCTCACTGGCGCGCCGGCCCGGTCTACCGCTGTCCACCTTGCGCCGGCGGCTACACGCCCGGCTGGCCCACCACGGTGTCCGGCCACCGAATGACGCTCGCAGCGAACGGGTTTCGTTTCGGGTGGATCACCCGCGACACCGCGGGTCCGGTGTGCTCGGCTTCGGTGCGGCCGCACCGCTCATCCATCCCGCGACGGGGTTCAGCCTGGCCAGCACCCTGCGACTCGCACCGCAGGTCGCCTCAGCACTCGCCACGCACCTGCCTGCCGATCCCGGCGCGGCCCTGGCGGCCGCGCAGAAGACCGTGTGGCCGCTCGACGCCCGCGTGGTGCACCACGTCCGGCGGATCGGCTTGGAGTCGTTGCTGCGAATGCCACCCACCGACGTCCCAGCCTTCTTCGAGCAGTTCTTCACGCTTCCCGAACCGCACCGCTGGACGTACCTCACCGCCCGTGACGACGTCGGTGGCACCGTCGCCGCGATGAACTGTCTCTTCCGGACGGCGGGTGGGCGGCTGCGTCGGCACCTCGTCACCTCGGCACTGCGTCCCGGGGTGACGAGCAACGAGCCAGCTACTCGAACATCTTCCCGGGGTTGAGGATTCCCGCCGGGTCGAGGGCTTCCTTGATGGCGCGGTGCAGTCCCATCACCGTCGGGGACAATTCGTTGACCAGGCCGCCGCGCTTGAGCAAGCCGACGCCGTGCTCACCGGTGATGGTGCCGCCGAGGTCGAGCGCGGCGTCGAGAATGCCGTCGAACGCGGCGTGGATTCGTCGCCACTGGTCGGCGTCGTCGTCGGGAGGTCCGATGATCAAGGGGTGCAGGTTGCCGTCGCCGGCGTGCGCGATGTTGGCGATGTGCACGTCGTGTTGCTGCGCCAGCGCCTCGATGCGGGTCAGCATCTCCGGCACGTTCTCCTTGGGCACGCAGACGTCTTCGGTGATGACCGGCCCCAGTCGCTCGAGCGCCGGGTACGCCAGGCGACGGGCCGCGAACAAGGCCTCGCCCTCGGCGGCGTCGGTGGACCGTTCGGCCCAGTGGGCGCCGCTGGCGCGGAAAAGCTCGACGATCTCGTCGGCGAGTGCGGTGCCGGTGGGTTCCGGGTCGTCCACCCTCGCGAGCAACAGCACGTCGCCCGCGTCGGTCAGACCCATCTGCTTCCAATCGTCAACGGCGCGTAGGCAATACCGGTCCATCAGCTCCAACGCCGAGGGGGTGATGCCCGCTGCGCCGACCGCGCGCACCGCGACGCCTGCGGCAACCAGCGACGGGAAGAAGCCCGCCACGGTGATCGGCGCGCTTGGCAAGCCGCGGAGGCGAACCGTGATCTCGGTGACGATGCCCAGGGTTCCCTCGGAGCCGACGAGCAGGCTGACCAGGTCGTAGCCCGCGACACCCTTGGCGGTTCGGCGCCCGATGCGCACCACCTCCGCCGACCCGGTCACCACCTCGAGCTGGAGGACGTACTCGCGGGTGACGCCGTACTTGACGCAACACAGCCCGCCGGCGTTGGTGGCGACGTTGCCGCCCAGCGTCGACCACGGAGAACTCGCCGGATCGGGCGGATACCACAATCCGTGCTCCGCCACCGCGGCTCGAAGATCGTCGTTGACCACACCGGGCTGCACCACCGCCAACCGCTCCAACGGGTTGATCTCGAGGATCTCCGACATCGCCTCCAAGGAGAGCACCACGCAACCGTCGACGGCGTTGGCGCCACCGGACAACCCGGTGCCCGCCCCGCGCGCCACGACGGGGGTGCGGTGCCGCAAACAGATCTCGACCACCTGACGCACCTCTTCGGTGCTGCGGGCACGCACGACGGCTGCCGGCTCTCCGACCGGAGCCCCCGCCGCCTGATCCCGGCTGAGACTGCGGGCCACGTCGGCGTCGACGACCACTCGTCCGTGCGGGAGCGCGGTCTGAAGGTCCTTGACGAGCGTGTCGGCGGCGCTCATCAGTGGCTGAGCCGGTGGCGTCATGCGGTGACCTCCAGTGCCTCGGGGCGCGTGGTGAAAAGGCTAGTCCCGACGTCAGCGCGGCAGGCTGCGGCCCAGCCGACCACGCGCGCTCAGCGGGTACCCGCGTCGCAGCCTGCCGAGCGCACCGCCGACGGACCGCGCGACCGACGCGCCGACCAACAATCCGACCGCGATCGCGCAGACCACCGTCACGACCCCGAACGCGTTCGCCCCACCACCGTCGGGGTCGGTGACCAGGGCGGTGGTGGACAACAGCCCGAGGCTGCCGGGGACCAGCAGCCAGAACGCCGGAAGCATCACCACCAGTCGCGGCAGATTCGGACGGACGGCCTCCACCAGCGAGGACCCCAGGGTGGCGGCGACGGCACCGAGGAAGCTGCCTACCGCGGCGCCGCCGACGTGCTGCCCGAAACTCTGGGCGGCGAAGGCGAGGATCAGGACCACGGTGATCCAGGGAAGCAGCCGCACCGGTGGGCTCTCCAAGACCCCGATGCCGACGCTGATCAGGATCAGCCCCACTGGGGCGGCCCACCAGCCGAGTGTCTCGACGCGGAGATTGGTCAATTCGGCTGCCGGCACGGTGACTACGTGACTAGCCGCGACGATGCCGAGGGTGAACAGCAGCAGCTGCACCAGCCCGAAGGTCAACCGCGACGTTCCGGCCACCATGTCGCCCGCGGCCAATTCGGACATCGCCGTGACGATCAACGCCCCCGGCAGCAGCACCGCCAACGGCGGCAGCAGCGTGCGCAGCGGTCCGTCCAACAAGTCGGCGTTGGCGGCTGCGAAGACCCCGCACGCCAGAAGGAAGGCCGCCAGCATCGGCAGAAGCGTGGCGACCAAGGCGAAGCGCTGCCCCAGCCGGAAGAGTGCGACCACCACGACCGCGCCAACTGCAGCGAAGGCGACGTTGGCGCCGCCGGGTTGGAGGATCAGCGCGATGCCCGTGGCGATCGCGATCCAGCCGAGGTTGGCCATCCACTCCGGATAGCGGGGTGGGCGGTGGCGCAGGTCGCGCAGCTGTTCGGTGGCCTCGGACACCGTGAGGGTGGACTGCGACAGCCGATGACGGATCGTCCGTACCTCGGCGGCCTGGTCGAGTCGCAGCCCGCCCTGGACCGACTCGAACGTCGAGGGAAGGCCGCTGGCCAGGTTCAGGAACACCCCGGTCGGCGAGGCCGCGATCTGGACGTCCCGGAAGCCGAGTGAGGTGCTCACCTCGGCCAGCTCGTCCTCGACGTCACTGACCGGCTGCCCCGTGGCGACCATCGCGGCGCCGAGATAGGCCAACAGGGCTCGGACGGCGTCGTCGTCTTCGGACACGCAGTCACTCTGCCAGGTGGGGCAAGCATCTCCGGCTACGTCAGCACGGCGGTCCGCGCCGCGTTCACCGCCACGGCGTCGGCGATGGTCGGCAAGGACACCTGCAGGCTCGACACCTTCAGTGCCCCGAAGGCGCCGAAGTTCTCGTAGTTCGCGGTCGACGCGACCAGCTGCAGCGTGAGGGTTTGACCGGGTCGCAACGTCTGCGCCACCGGTTCCAGCGAGATGCTCATGGTGCGCGTCTTGCCGTCGAGCGTCACGGGAATCGGCGTCGCCTGGTTGCCGAGAACCGCGCCGGTCGAGTCATCGACGAGTTGCGCGAAGACGTGCCGACTGGTCCCCGTGCCGGAGTACGTCAGGGTCAGTTGCGGCGCCCCCACCACGTACGTCGTCGTCGTGACCGTGGGAATGGCGACGTTGAAGGCATTGGCCGCCTTGGTCGCTCCGATCGGCAGGACACCGAACAACGGCCCGGATCCGAAGAGCAGCGGCACCAGCGGCAGCACGCCCGACTTGCTGCTGGCGGCGACGATCGGCACGCCCGCTGCCGTCGGACCGGGGCTCGACGAGTAGTACTGCCCGCGTTGGTCGACCCATTCGAACGTCGGCCCGGTCGACACGTCCTGGCCCTTCACGTAGCGCGCCAGCCAGTTCAGCGTCGCGTCGGTGACCACCTGACCGTCGGTGGGGTCGAACAGGTTGTTCGTGCAGAGCCCGTGTCCGCCACAGAACCACAGCATCTTGGTGGGCACGCCTGCGTCGAGCGCGGCCGCGTTGGCCTGCGCCTCCTGCAGCGAGAACAGGGTGTCGACGGTGCCCTGGATGATCAGGGTCGGCGCGGTCACGCTGCCGAGCAGAGCGGCGGGTCCGCGCTCGGCGAGCAGCGCCTGCTGCGCGGCGGTGAGCACCCCTGTCAGAGCGCCCTGAACGGACGCGGGGTAGATCGCGGGATTGGGGCGCGCGCCGGTGAGCAGGAGCGCGGCGGTGAGCAGGGTGCCCCAACCGCTCTTGAACGCCGCGCTCTTGTACAGCGAGGTGTTCAGCGTGTTCCAGGAGATGCTGGGCACGATGGCGTCGACCCGGTGGTCGGTGGCAGCCGTGACCCACTGGATGCCGCCGCCGTAGGACGCGCCGACCATGCCGAACCGCGGATCGCCGGGGGAGTCGAGCTGCGCCTCGGGTTGGGTTGCCAACCAGCTCACGATGGCCGACACGTCCCTGGCCTCGTAATCCGCCGAGTCCAGTTGAAGGACGCCGCCCGAGCGGTACTCACCGCGCGGATCCCAGGTGACCACGTTGTATCCGGCGTGACGCAGCGTGCCGACACCCACCGCGCCGAGCGCGTCGGTCAGGATGCCGTCCAACGGCGTGACCTCAAGGCTCGTCGAGCCGGGCATCCCGAGTCCGGGACCTTCGAGGATGGTCGGCGCGACCTTCCCGGCCCGCAGTCCGCTCGCGGGCATGAAGTGGACGTAGATCTTCGTGCCGTCGAACGACGTGATCATCACGTCGCGCGACACCGGTGCGCCGGGGGCGCCGTGCTGTACCGGGTAGCCGATGAACGGATGGATGATGTCGCCGACGATCGGGATCATGTGGATGGCGGCCACGATTGGCGTCACGAACACCGGGCCGATCACCGGAACCTGCTGCAACCACGCCAGCGGTGGCGTCTGGATCACGGCCACCGGCGGCGCGGCCGCGGTGACGGCGGCGGCCAGTTTCGGGGTGGTGACGTTGACATCGGACGACCCGGCGGGCGTCGTCGGCACCAACGTCTCCTTGCGCGCCGCCGCGGCCACCGTCCACGAGACCGGCGAGTCCGGGGGTGAGGACGGTGACCCGCCGGAGTGGTGATCGGTTAGGTCGACGACGGCCGCGGCCACCGCGGTGACGGCGTCGTGCGTCACCGGGGTTGGGGTCGTGGCCTGCGGGGACTCGACGGTCGTCGGGCTGGAGGCGACGTCGGTCTCGGAGGCCGCTACGGCCTTGGCTGGTTCCGTGTCCTTGGCTGGTTTGGTGTCCTGGCTCGGCTTGGTGTCCTTGGCAGGTGCGACCGTGTGAGAGGACGGCTCGGTGTCGGGCTTCGCCGTCGTGGCGGCGGACCCGACGGGCGTCGACCGGGAACCGCGGTGAGGCTTACTCGTGATCGTGACCGTACGCGCGGGCTTCTCCGTTGCGACCTTCGTCGGAGTGCCAGCGTCGTCGTGCGCGCCCACCGAACTCGTCGCCTGACCAGGCGAAGAGTTCGACGCCGACTTCGCCGACTCGGCCGACGATGACGATGACGATGACGAGTCCGACGAGTTGGACTGTCCGGTCGTGTCAGCCGAGGCGACGCCGCACCCCAACCCGATGACCGCGCCAATTCCCAACGCCGCGGCCAAGCCACCGATCCGACCTACGTGTGCTGATGCCCCCATGCGCCGACTGAACCCCGTTCGCAACCGATGTCGATGAGACGTGCGTCCCGACCGCGACGCTAGCGGTCTGCGTCCGTTCGTGAAGCTGCTTCCGTGAAGAAAGCCGACACGGTGAATTGGGCTCTTGGGGAACCGCTTTGACGCCCGGAACCTCACAGCGGACTCACAGCGCTTGATCCGACGAAGCCGCCTTCGCTCTACCCCGGCAGCGCCGTCACATGCGCCCGCCGGAGGCGTCGATCGTCGCCCCGGTGATGTAGGACGCGTCTTCGGAGAGCAGAAATGCTGCGATGGAAGCGATTTCGCTGGGCTCGGCGCGCCGGCCAAGCGCGTAGACCGCCTTCAGGATGTTCTCCGGTGGCACCACGCCACGCAACGAGGGCGGGGTGTAGCTCGACGCGTGCTTGGCCGCCATGTCGGTCGCGGTCCCGCCGGGAGCGATGGCGTTGATCGCGATGCCTCGCTCGGCCAGTTCCGGCGCCAGGTTGAGCACCATCGCGGACACGGCGGCCTTGCTGGCGGCGTAGAGGGTGTGCTGGTACACCGCGATGCGGGCGCTCACCGACGAGGTGAGCAGGATTCGCCCACCGGCGCTCATCGCGGCCGCGGCGGCCTGGGCGGCGAACAGTTGGCCGGCCACGTTGATGCCGAAGACGCGATTGAAGTCCGCTGCGGTGATCGACTCGAGGGCACCGAAGTACTCGACGCCCGCATTGCTCGCCAGGAGGTCGAGGCCACCGAACTCGGCGACCACCCTGGCCACCAGATCCTCGATCTGCTCGGGGTCGGAGACGTCGGCCTGGAACGCCGCCGCTCGGTGGCCAGCCGCGGTGAGTTCGTTCACCAGAGCGTCAGCCGACCCGGCGTCGGCCACGTAGTTGACGGCGACCTCGGCGCCGTCGGCGGCCAATTTTCGTGCGATCGCCGCGCCGATGCCTCGGCCGCCTCCCGTGATCAAGGCCCGCTTGCCCGCCAGTCGTCCTGCTGCGGCCATGGTGGTCACCTTTCTACTCGTCGGATGAAAGTCGTTGTGTTGGAACCTCGGTCGTTGACCCGAGGATGCGAGTGGGCGCGAAGCGTCGATCTGGGTCGACGGCAGCGGCGATGCCCCCGAGGCGGCTCAGTTGACTCTGATTCAGCCCGCCCGGATCGGCGGCGCGGCCGTCGGCGAACGGCGCCGCCGACCGGCCGAGGTCAGCTGTGGCGGCCGTGTCACGCAGGCCGGCCAGCCCGTCCTCGATGCGGGTGCGGGCGGAATCGTCGGCGGCGTTGCCCACTGCGTGCAACAGCAGTGGGCCGGGCACCGCGGTCAACGCCCCGTCCCGGGTGGATGCGGCGTTGTCCAGGTTCCGCAGTTCGACCATTGCCAGCGGTGAGTCGGGCGCGGCGGCGGCACTCAACATCGCACTAGCCGCGCCGAACCCGTCCTGCCCCAGCCACCTGCCCATCCCCAGTGCGGCAACGGCATTGGGCGGGTCGAGGTGAATCTGCGCGAGTCGCGCCGCGTCGGCCGGCGCCCAGCTGCTGTCCACCGCGGGTTGAGGCGCCCCTTGCAGGGCCTCCAACAGGGGACGTGCCGCCTCCGCACCCTCCGGTGACGCAAAGGACAGGTGCACGACCGGAACCCCCTGCAGCGCAGGGGGGAACACGGGGGCACCCGGTGGCGTGTGCAGCACGCTGAGAGTGGTCGACAGCGCTTCGCCGATCTGCGTCATCGCATCCGCCCACGCCTCGGCGACCGATTCGAGGGCGTCGATGCTCCACAGCTGATATCCGGCCCAGAGCTCGCGCGGCTCAACCAGTTCCACGGTGAGAGCGGTGGCCACGCCAACCCCGCCGCCACCCCGATAGGCCCACAACGCCTCACGGTCGACGACGTCGTCGGCGTCCTCGGTCGCCCGCCTCGTCTGCCCGTTGCCGTCCACGTAGTCGACCGCCAGCAGTGCCGAACTCGCCATGCCATGCGGGCGGGTCAGGTATCCCACTCCGCCACCGAACGTGAAACCGGCGACGCCGACGGTGGGCGAGGAGCCAGCCAGTCCGAGTAGCCCGTCGCGCTCGGCCACCGCGTTCACCGCCGACCACGTCGCACCGGTACCCACGCGGGCTACGCGCCCGGCCACGTCCACGTCAACCGAGTTCAATCCTGACGTGTCCACCAGCAGGTGATCCGCACCGATCTGCGCCCCGGCGCCGTGTCCGCTGGCCTGAACTGCGACCCGCAGGTCGTGCTGAGCGGCCCACCGGACGGCGTCGACGACGTCGTCGGCGCTTCGGGCCTGCGCCACCATGGCTGGCCGCTGTACCACCGTGGCGTTGCGCGGAGTCGTCGCGGCCCGGTAGGCGGCACTGTCGGGTGAGGACAGGAGATCGTCTCGCATGTCGGTCATTCCGTTCCGTGGGTTTCCGAGGCGCTCAGGAAAGAAGGAGGAGCGCCGTGGTCACCAGCATGACAGCGGCGGTGGCACCGTGAACGCCGTACGCGATCGACTTGGCTCCGCCGCTGCGGAGCACGATGACGGCGTCGCCGAGCGGAATGATGGTCGCTGCCAGGATGATCCAGCCGAGGAGGTGGGTGGTCCCCGCAATCATCACGACGATCACCAGGAGTCCCGAGGCGATGTCGCGGATGCCCTTGACGCTCAGGTACGCGCGGGTTCCCTGTTGGTCGACGTCGGCGAGCACGCCGTAGCCGGCGGCCGCGACGCGCGGCGCCACCAGGAAGCGGGCACCGATGAAGATGATTGCCGCGGCGATGAGGCCGGCGAGCACGTAGCCGATGGTGGCGGTGACGGTCATGGTGAACGCTCCTTGGTTGGTCAGTGAACGGGTGAAAACGGCGTCGGCTCAAGCAGAGTCGTCTGAACATCGACGACGTCGTCGACGTCGAAGCCGGCCATGTCGGCGGCGAACTCCGGGCTGGCCATGATCAGCCGGGTGATCTCGTCGGGGTCGGCGCCCGGCGGGTAGCCGATCAACGCGACGAGTCGATTCCATTGGCCGCCCGATTCGGTCCACACCCCGTGCGTGGTCACCCCGAACGTGGCGAAGGTGGTGAGGTGACGAGCCCAGTGTGTGGTCGCGTATTCCCGAAGGGCTTCGGGGGATCGCAGGGTGTAAGTCCTGAGCTGGAGCATCGTCGCCTCCTCTTGGGTGGATCCCGAGGGTGAACGCCCTCAGGTGTTAGCAACGCTAGCGTTGCGTCGAACACTCGTCAATAGCATCGCTAGCACTTCTAGCCGTGATACTTTGGGCCATGGCAATCGAAGATCGTCGAGAGCGGGAACGTGCCGCCCGCCGCGACTTGATCGTCGCCACGGCCCGCAAGCTGGCCGAGACCGAGGGCTGGGAAGCCGTGACCACGCGACGTCTGTCCACCGAGATCGAGTACAGCCAGCCCGTTCTGTACAAGCACTTCGCCGGCATGGAGCAGATCGTCGCAGCCGTCGCAATCGACGGTTTCGGCGAGCTCGCCGATGCCCTGCGGGCAGCCAACTCCGGTGCCGGTGCGGCGGGAGACGCGCTCGGTCGAGTCGCGCAGGCGTATCTCGACTTCAACAGGGATCACCCGGCGGTGTACGACGCGATGTTCTTGCGGGCGACCACCTTGCAATTCGCCACCGACGAAACCCCGCCCCAGTTGAGCGCGGCGTTCGCCGTGCTGAGCGAGGCGGTCGGTGACGCTGCGGGCGGTCAGGATGCCCAAACGCAGACCGAGGTGTTCTGGGCCGCGTTGCACGGCTTGGCCATCCTCACCCGTACGAGACGGTTGCGCCCCGACTACGAGTCGGAGCGACTGCAACTACTCGTCGACCGGTTCACGCGAGCGTGACGGTGCGGTCCCGAATCGCGCGGCACTGGCACCCGAAGCCGTCCTTATAGACTTTGCCGATGACGAGAACCGACCCGGTCGACGAGCACCGCGACACGGGCGACCCCGCGCCGGTCGAGCGTGAGGTTCCGAGCGACACGCCCACGGGTGTCGACCTCGAGAAGGTCATCGCCAAACGGGTTCGTGCGCTTCGCCGTTCGACCGGGCTATCGGTGGGCGACATGGCCGTCAAGGTCGGCATCTCGAAGGCCATGCTGTCCAAAATCGAGAATGCGCAGACGTCATGCAGCCTCAACACCCTGGCGCGGCTGGCCGCCGGTCTCGACGTCCCCGTCACGTCGCTGTTCCGTGGCGCCGACACCGAACGTGAAGCCGTGTTCGTCGAATCCGGTCACGGCGCGGTAATCGTCGGACGGGGTACACGCATCGGGCATCACTACGAACTGCTCGGCGCCCTTCGGGGACAACACAAACGACTCGAGCCCGTCCTGGTGACCTTGACGAATGCGAGCGAGGTCTTCCCGCTCTTCCAGCATGCCGGCACCGAGATGCTCTACATGCTCGAGGGCGTGATGGTCTACGGACACGGCGAGTCCGAGTACACGCTGCGGCCGGGCGATTCACTGCTGCTCGACGGCGAGGGGCTGCACGGCCCGCACGAGTTGGTGCGCTTGCCGATCCGATTCCTGGCCATCACGGCCTATCCAGACGACTCGGACTCTTGACCGACGGGAACGCCCGCACGGTCCTGATCCGACGGTCCGATCGTCGGCGCATTCCCTGGAAGAACGGTGCCGGCGCCACCGAGGTGATAGCCACCGGCGACGGAGATTCACCGGCCTGGCGAGTCAGCGTGGCCGACATCGGGCCGGGCCGTACGACGTTCTCGTCGTTTCCGGGTTTGAATCGGGTCTTCACCGTGATCGGCGACCACGGTGTAGCCCTCGAATGGGACCGCAGCACCGTCGACCTCGACCCCCTCGACCCGTTCGGATTCGACGGCGAGTTCGGGCCGGATTGCGTTGCGGCGGGTCCGACGAATGCGTTCAACGTCATGGTCGACGCCGCGACGACGGCCGCGCACGTCGTGCCGCACCACCTCTCCCACTCCGGCGTGCTGACCGACGCCGATGCGGAGACGGTGATCTACGTCCACCGCGGCAGCATCGCCTCGGGCGACCACGTCGCCACGGCCGGCGATTGCCTGTTCGTCGCCCGGCAGTCCGTCGACGCAACCGGCACCGCGACGATTCTGGTGGCCACGATCAAACCGCTGGCGGTCGACCCGCGGGTGTAGTGCTGGGAAACTCCCGATACCGAGGAGATACCCGATCGTCCCCAACGCCACCTCTCACGCCGACGTGCGCGCCTGTACGTCTAATGCTAGATTACGGTGACTCCTGTAAGGAAACATACGACCCACGAGGATCTTCACGTGCCGGACACCACCAGCTTCTTGATCGTCGGCGGCGGTCTCGAGGGACTTGCCATCGCCTACTCGCTCGCTGAACGCGGTGAAACCGACGTCCTCGTACTCGAGCGCGACACCCTGTGCTCGGGCATGACCGCCAAGTCCAGCGGGGTCGTGCGCTGCCACTACGGCACGCCGTCGCTGGCCGCGATGTCCTGGTACGGCATCGACGTATTCACCCGCGCCACAGAGCTCTTCGGCGACGACATGTCATTTCGCCAGTGCGGCTACGTGGTCGGCGTCGCCGAGAACAACGTCAAGCCGCTCGAGGCGAACATCGCGATGATGCAGGGACTGGGCATCGCCACCGAGTTCATCGACCACGACACCATGGCCGACCTGTGGCCGGGCCTGCACCTCGACGACTTCGCCCTCTTCGCCTACGAACCGCTCGGCGGACGCGGCGAGGCGTACATGTCGGGCATGGCCTACGCGGCGACCGCGCGCAAGATGGGCGTCACCATCCGCCAAGGCACGGCGGTCACCGACCTGCTGACCGATGACCAGGGCTCGGTGTACGGCGTGACGGTGACCGACGGATCTCGGATTCACGCCGACCACGTCATCCTCGCCAACGGTCCCTGGGCACCCACGCTCGCCGCCAGCGTCGGAGTCGACCTGGACGTCAAGGCCCAGCGGGCCCAGCTGGTGCTGGTGGACCAGGGCGTCCCCACCCCCGAAGTGCCCGTCCTGTCCGATCTCGCCGGTCTGCAATACATCTGCCGCGAGCCCAACGGCGAACTGCTGGTGGGCAATTCAGACCACCAGACCCCGCAGTACGTCGACCCGGACAAGTACGTCAACCGGGCCGACGACTCGGCGATCGAGAAGAACATCGTCAAGCTCGGCCATCGACTGCCCGACATGCCCGATCCGCGGATCACCAGCTCGTACGTCGGCGCCTACGACGTCACCCCCGACTACAACCCCATCATCGGCCCGTCGCCAGTCGACGGGTTGTTCCTCGCGACCGGATTCTCCGGCCACGGATTCAAGATCGCTCCCGCGGTGGGCAAGCTCGTCGCCGACCTGCTACTCGACGGCAAGACCACCTTGCCAAACGTCAACGCCGACGACTTCCGATACTCGCGATTCGCCGAAGGCGACTTGCTGTTCAGCCTCCATCCCTACGAGGGCGCAGGAGAAATGCGATGACCCGAGCCGAAATCGACCTCCACGACATCGAAACGAACAACGCGACAACATCTTTGGCGCACCCTTCCGAGGACACCACGCGCGCGCCCACCCTGTCGGAGGTGGCGCACGCCAGTGGCACCACCTTCATCCTCGCCCTCTTCGTGACCCTGTCCGGGAAGCCCTGCGCCAAGCTCGTCCCGATCCAGGCGGTCGAACAGCTCGAAGTCGACGGCGTCGGATTCGCGGGCTACGCCGCGGGCCACATGGGCCAGGAGCCCAAGGACTCCGATCTGGTGGCGAGGGCCGACGTCACGTCGTTCACACCCATCCCGTTCATCAAGCCCGGCCTGGCGATCGTGCACTGCGACCCGCACGTGGACGGCAAGCCGTGGCCGTTCGCGCCACGAATCATCCTGCGGGAGCAGCTTCGCAAGGCCGCCGAACTGGGCTTCACGGTCAACGTCGGCGCGGAGATCGAGTACTTCCTCGTCAACCGCGTCAACGGGGAGCTCGTCACCGCCGACCGCAGTGACACCAGCGCCACTCCCTGTTACGACGCGCGGGACGTCACCCGCATGTACGACCACCTCACCGAGATCTCCTCGGCGATGAACGCACTCGGCTGGGGCAACTACGCCAACGACCACGAAGACGGCAACGGGCAGTTCGAGCAGAACTTCGACTACGCCGACGCCATGACGACCGCGGACCGGGTCATCACGTTGCGGTATCTGCTGTCGGTCGTCGCCGAGAAGCGCGGCATGCAGGCAACGTTCATGCCGAAGCCCTTCACCACCCGCACCGGCAGCGGGCTGCACATGCATCTGTCCCTCTGGGACGACGCGGGCGCCGTCTTCCCGGATTCCGACGACGAGCTCGGGCTCGGGTTGTCTCGGACCGCCTACGCCTTCGTGGCGGGCATCCTCGAGCACGCCTGCGCACTGCAGGGGCTGATCGCACCAACGGTGAACTCCTACAAGCGAACCGGTGCCACCGCGACGACCAGTGGTGCGACCTGGTCGCCGCGATACGCCACCTACGGCGGCAACGACCGCACTCACTACCTCCGGGTGCCCGACAAGAATCGCGTCGAACTGCGCGGCGGTGACGGATCGGCGAACCCGTATCTCGCCGCAGCGGGTGCCATCGCCGCCGGACTCGACGGGGTGCGCCGCGATCTGCACCCCGGCAAGCCAGGCACCGGCGACTCCCCCAGCGAGATGCTGCCCATGACGCTGCTGCATGCGATGGACGCCTTCGAGGCCGACTCGGTGCTGACCGAGGCCCTGGACGTCGCCGGTCCCGGCGTGGCCGAGTACTTCGCCAAGTGCAAGCGCCAGGAGTTCTTCGACTGGCACAACAACACGGTCTCCTCCTGGGAGATCGACCGCTACCTCACCTCTTTCTGACCCACCACAACTCTTCGAGGAGGCATTCCATGTGTGGAATCGTCGGTCTTCATCTGCGTGACGCCACGCTCCATCCGCAGCTGGGTGCCCTGCTGTCCGGGATGCTGGACGCGATGTGCGACCGGGGCCCCGACTCGGCCGGCATGGCCGTCTACGGCGACCCCACCTGGTCCCCGGAGGGCGAGTCGACCGTGTCGTTACTCGACTCCCCCATCCCCGCAACCGATCTTGCGCAGCAGCTCGGTGTCGCGCTGTCCGCGCCGGTGACCGGTCATGACCTGGACCCGACCATCGTGCTGCACGCCCCCGTGGCGACCGACGTGCTGACCGCCGCCGTCCGCTCCGTCGTTCCCACCGCCCGGATCATCGGCTTCGGCGACCACCTGACGGTGCTCAAGGGGATGGGTAATCCCACCGAGCTCGCGGACCGCTTCGGCCTGCGTTCAGCCAGCGGGTGGCAGGGCGTGGCGCACACCCGGATGGCCACCGAATCCGCCGTCACCGCCGAGGGTTCGCACCCGTTCGCCGTTGGTCCTGATCAGTGCCTGGTGCACAACGGGTCGTTCTCCAACCACATGTCGATCAAGCACGAGCTCGAACGCTCGGGTGTGAGCTTCGACAGCGAGAACGACACCGAGGTGGGCGCCCGATACGTCGCCAAGCAACTCGCCGAGGGGGTCGACCTGGAGAAGGCCCTGCTGATGCTCAACGAGACCTTCGACGGCTTCTACACCCTGCTGGTCTCCACCAGCGACTCCTTCGCCGTGGTCCGCGACGCCATCGCGTGCAAGCCGGCGATCATCGCCGAAACCGACCGCTGGGTCGCGATGGCGTCGGAATACCGCGCCCTGGCGAAACTCCCAGGCATCGACACCGCCCGAATCTTCGAACCCGAGCCAGAAGAGGTCTACGTATGGCACCGACAGTGACCACCAGCACGCCCGCGAACGGAGTGGTCGACCTCCGAGCGTCGAGCACACGCGAGGTCAACGAGTTGCTCAGCTCACCGGGCGCCCCGGCGACGCTCACCATCACCCACCCCGAGGGTGCGCACGCGCTCGCGTGCGGTCTCGACGCCGACCTGGACGTCACCATCGACGGTCACGTCGGTTATTACTGCGCGGGCATGAATCAGAAGGCCACCGTCACCATCGCCGGCAACGCGGGCGTCGGTGTCGCGGAGAACATGATGTCGGGACGGGTACACGTCAAGGGTGACGCGTCGCAGTCGGCGGGCGCCACCGCCCACGGCGGTCTCCTCGTCGTCGACGGCAACGCGGCGGCGCGCTGTGGCATCTCCATGAAGGGCGTCGACATCGTCGTCGGCGGCGACATCGGCCACATGAGTGCGTTCATGGGCCAGGCCGGACGGCTCGTCGTGTGCGGCAATGCCGGTGAAGCACTGGGTGATTCGATTTACGAGGCCCGGCTGTATGTCCGGGGCACCGTCGCGTCACTCGGTGCGGACTGCGTCAAGAAGGAGATGCGCGACGAGCATCTCGTCGAGCTGAAAGAGTTGCTCGACGCGGCCGGCATGACGCACGACCCCAGTGAGTTCACCCGCTACGGCTCCGCCCGCCAGCTCTACAACTTCCACGTCGACAACGCCAGCGCGTACTAGGAGAGCCAGGTCATGACGACACCCATCCACTCAACGCGGCTGCGCGAATCCGCCACCTTCGACCGCAGCGTCATCGCCGAGATTCAGCGCGCCGCCGAAACCGGCATCTACGACATCCGCGGCTGGGGCGCCAAGCGCGCACTCCCGCACTTCGACGACCTCCTGTTCCTCGGGGCGTCGGTGTCGCGCTACCCGCTCGAGGGCTACCGCGAGAAGTGCGACACCGACGTCGTACTCGGCGACACGCACGCGAAGTTCCCTCTGCACCTGGACATCCCGATCACCATCGCGGGGATGAGCTTCGGCGCACTGTCCGGTCAAGCGAAGGAAGCCCTCGGGCGAGGCGCCAGCGAGGTCGGCACCTCCACGACGACCGGTGACGGCGGGATGACGCCGGAGGAGCGCGGGCAGTCCAAGAACCTCGTCTACCAATACCTGCCGTCGCGGTACGGGATGAACCCCGTCGACCTTCGGAAGGCCGACGCGATCGAGATCGTCCTCGGCCAGGGCGCCAAGCCCGGTGGTGGTGGAATGTTGTTGGGGCAGAAGATCACCGAACGCGTCGCGGGGATGCGGACGCTGCCGATGGGCGTCGACCAGCGCAGCGCCTGCCGCCACCCCGACTGGACCGGACCCGACGACCTCGCCATCAAGATCCTCGAACTGCGCGAGATCACCAACTGGGAGAAGCCGATCTACGTCAAGGTCGGTGCGACGCGCACCTACTACGACGTCAAACTCGCGGTGAAGGCCGGTGCCGACGTTGTCGTCGTCGACGGCATGCAGGGCGGGACCGCGGCCACCCAGGAAGTGTTCATCGAGCACGTCGGCATCCCGACGCTCGCCGCCATCCCGCAGGCCGTGCAGGCGTTGCAGGAGATGGGCGTGCACCGCTCCGTGCAGTTGATCGTCTCGGGCGGCATCCGCAGCGGTGCCGACGTCGCGAAGGCGATGGCTCTGGGCGCCGACGCCGTCGCGATCGGAACCGCGGCCCTGATTGCGCTGGGCGACAACAGCCCTCGTTATGCGAGGGAGTACGAGGAGCTGGGTTCGGCGGCCGGCTATTACGACGACTTCCAGGCCGGACGGGACCCGGCCGGAATCACGACCCAGGATCCGGAACTCGCCAAGAACCTCGACCCCGTCGAAGGTGGACGGCGGCTGGCCAACTACCTGCGCGTGCTGACGATGGAGGCCCAGACGTTGGCACGGGCGTGCGGCAAGTCGCACCTGCGCAACCTCGAACCCGAGGATCTGGTCGCCCTGACCGTCGAGGCGTCGGCGATGGCCCGGGTTCCGCTGGCCGGGACCAACTGGATCCCCGGCCGGTACTGACCCGTGAGCTCGTTCGACGGCCTCTGGGCCAGCATCCTCGACGTCGGCCAGCATCACTCGACCCGCGGGTATCGCCGATTCGCCTGGGGCGATGCCGATCTGACGCTGCGTGAGTGGTTTCGATCGAACGCCGCGAGCCGCGGCATGGACGTCGAGGAGGACCGCAACGGCAACCTGTGGGCGTGGTGGATGCCCGTCGGCTGGACCGGCGACCCGAAGGGGGCCTTCGTCACCGGCTCGCATCTGGACTCCGTGCCGGACGGCGGTGCGTTCGACGGCCCGCTGGGCGTCGTGTCGGCCTTCGCCGCCGTCGACCTCCTGCGTGAGCGCGGTGTCGAACCGACGATTCCGATTGCGGTGGCGGCGTTCTCGGACGAGGAGGGTGCGCGGTTCGGTGTCGCCTGCGTCGGAAGCCAGTTGACTACAGGAGCCCTGTCACCGGAACGTGCCCTCGGGTTGCGGGACGTCGACGGAGTCACCCTGGCCGAGGCGATGACGAAGGCGGGTCGCGCACCGCAGCACGTCGGCGCCGACACCGCCCTCACCGACCGGGTGGGCGTGTACGTGGAGTTGCACGTCGAGCAGGGACGAGCGCTCGACCTGGTCGACGCACCGCTGGCCGTTGCGTCGTCCATCTGGCCGCACGGGCGATGGGAGTTCACCTTCACCGGCGAGGCGAACCACGCGGGCGCGACCCGGCTGGTGGACCGTCGAGACCCCATGCTGCCCTTCGCGTCGTCGGTACACAGCGCCCGTTCGGCGGCGGCACTGCACGATGCGGTCGCCACGTTCGGCAAGGTGCAGGTCCTCCCCAACGGCGCCAACGCGATTCCCTCGATGGTGAAGGCTTGGCTCGACGCGCGGGCCGCCGACGAGCAGACGCTGGACTCACTGGTCGCCCACATCGAGGGAGAAGCCCGGAAGCACTGCGCGACCGACCGCGTCGACCTCGACGTGCTCGTCGAGTCCGTGACGCCAATCGTCGAGTTCCCGTCGGGACCCCGGGAGAGGCTGGTGCGGTCCCTGGCCCACCTCGGTGACATCCCCACGTTGCCAACGGCGGCGGGCCACGATGCGGGGATCCTCTCCGCCAAGGTGCCGACGGCGATGATGTTCGTCCGCAACCCGACAGGCATCTCCCACTCCCCTGACGAGTACGCCGAGCCGGACGACTGCAACGTCGGCGCTCACGCTCTCGCCGACGTCATGGCCGACTGGGTGACCGGCTGAGCAAACACCGTCCCACCTGCTGTCGTCGGCCTCGCCAGCGTGTTGGCCCGAGAAGCTGATTAGGCTGGGGTGACCGGTGGTCGCAGCGTCGCCTCCCTGGTTCAAGATCGGCTCGGAGGAGACCCATGCATCTGCGGCTACCGAAATCGACCGCAACGAGGATGGCCGTCGTCTGCGTGGCGGCGCTGCTGGTCAGCAGCTGTGAGGCGCAGGTCTGGGGTTCACCACCGGCCACGCAGAACACCCCTCAAGCGCCGGCCGTGACCCCGCAGGCTTCGCTCCCGGCACTCCCCAAAGCCCCGCCCGGGCCGCCGACGGCGACGCTGGACGGTCTCGACGTACGCATCCGCCAAGCCACCACCGACGCCGCCAAGTCGGGTGCCGACATCGAGGCCGTGGTGCTGGACCGCGACACCGGCCAGCTCGTCTCCAACGGATCCAACCAGCCGTTCCCGATTGCGTCGGTGGTGAAGCTGTTCATCGCCGACGACCTCCTCCTGCAGGAATCGGAGGGCAAGACGACGCTGTCGGCCGCCGACCGCAAGTCACTCGACGTGATGTTGCGCTCCTCCGACGACAGTGCGGCCCAAATGTTTTGGGACCGCAGCGGCCAGAACGCGATCATCGCGCGCATCAAGGCCCGTTACGGGTTGGCCAACACCACGGCCCCCTACAACGGACACTGGGACGTCACGCAGAGCACCGCAGCCGATCTCGTCCGCTATTACGACATGCTGCTGAACGGCACCGGTGGGCTGCCACCCGCGCAGGCCAACGTCATCATGACCAACCTTGCGCAATCCACGCCGACGGGCACCGACGGGTACCCGCAACGGTTCGGCATCCCCGAGGGGCTGTACGCCGAGGTCGTCGCGGTCAAGCAGGGCTGGTTCTGCTGCTGGAGCGGCGCGAATCAGCTGCACGTGTCCACCGGTGTGATCGGCCCCGACCGCCGCTACGTCATGGCGATCAGCTCCCTGGACCCCGTCAGCGCCGCTGCCGCCCGCGAAACCATGACCCAAGCCGTCAAGACGATGTTCCCTGGCGGCAAGATCTAGCTCGCGCGGGCGCCCGCTTCGCGGTGAAGCGGTGGCACTTTGGCGGGATATGCAACAGTGCTGTCGCAAATCCGCTTGTCCGAGACGGGTGCCTATGCGAAGACTGATCAGGTGAAACTCGCAGTTCCAAATCGCCTCGCCGCAATCGCGGCCGTAGTCACAGTTCTTCTATGGGCTTCGTCGTTCGTCGTCATCCGCTTCTCCGGTTCCGAATTCAGCCCAGGGGCAATGGCATTCATCCGGCTGAGCGTTGGCACCATCGTCCTGACGGCAGTGGCTGTGATCTATTGGCCCCCGCTGCCGCGCGGACGTGGCTTGGCGCTCGTCATCGGCTACGGCCTCCTGTGGTTTGGCGTTTACACCGTCGTGCTGAATTGGGCCGAGCAGCATCTTGACGCCGGGACGGCGGCCCTGCTGGTCAACTTCGCGCCGATCCTCGTCGCCGTGTTCGCGGGACTGTTCCTCGGGGAAGGGTTCCCCCGGCCGCTGGTGGTGGGCATGGTGATCGCGTTCGGCGGCGTGGTGCTGATTGCGCTCGGCGGCTCCGGTGTCGGTGTCAACGATCGCCTCGGCGTCATGCTGGGCTTGCTGGCCGCGGCCCTCTACGCCGCAGGTGTGCTGCTGCAGAAGGTCGCGCTGCGGACCGTCAACGCCATCGCCGCCACGTGGGTCGGATGTGCGGTGGGCATGGTGGCCACCGCGCCGTTCGCCCTGCGGGCCGTCGACGAGATCGGCACGGCTCCGCCGACGGCACTGGCCGGAGTGGTCTTCCTCGGCGTCGGCCCCACCGCAATCGCGTTCCTCACATGGGCGTACGCGCTGAACCGTACGGATGCGGGCACCATGGCGGCCACCACGTTGGCGGTGCCGGCCATTGCAATCCTCATGTCGTGGACGTTTCTCGGTGAAGTGCCGACGGTCCTCGGCTTCGTGGGCGGCGCACTGGCGCTCGGCGGTGTCGTGATCAGCCGTCGCCGAAGCTCGCGCCCCGAACCGCGACCGACGGAATTGGCTAGCGCTCCTCGAGCGTCGTGAACTCTGTTTCAGCTTCGCGACACGTTGATCGCGAACCGGACACGGCCGGCCGCGGCTCCCAAGAAATCGGGGTCGACGTTGTTACCGTCGCCCGGTGCAGGACTCGCCGGACATCACCGACCTGCGGCCGTCGCGCCCCGTTTCCCGGCGCGACGCGCTGCGCTATGCCGCCGCCGCATCGGCGCTGGCCGGATTCGGTTCCGCCGCGGCAGGCGCCGGCGCACCCACGGCGTCGGCCGCCGCACCCACCCTCATCGACTTCGCCATGCGTCAGGTTCCGGCCCAGGACATCCGGGCCGCAGGTCACTCCGGGGTCATCAACTACGTCTCGACGTCGCGGCCCGGCTCGTCCTTCGGGGCCAAGCCCATCACCCTGCCGTACGCCCGGCAACTGACCGCCGCTGGACTGGTGATCGTCAGCAATTACCAATACGGCAAGCCGGGCGGGACCGCACCGTCGGACTTCACCCGAGGGCAGGCCGGCGGCGTCGCCGACGCCCGTACCGCCTGGACACTGCACACCGCCGCAGGTGGCGGCCAGAGTGCGCCGGTCTTCTTCAGCGTGGACGACGACATCGACCGCGAGACCTGGAACAACTTGGCGCTCCCCTGGTTTCGCGGAATCAACTCGGTCATCGGCGTGCAGCGTACCGGTATCTACGGCGGTATCCGACCCTGCCAGTGGGCCGCCGCCGACGGCGTGATCGGGCGGTCGCGCTCGCCGGGCTACGTCTGGGCGTGGCAAACGCGGTCGTGGTCGCAGGGGCAGATCTTTCCCGCGGCCGTCCTCTACCAGCGCATCGTGAGCACCGCGTCGAACCCCGGTCCGGTGGTCGGCGGGCTCGAAGTCGACGTCAACGACGTGCTGGCCCAGGACTGCGGTCAGTGGAACATGCATCCGTGAGACGGTAAGTCGTTCTGAAACACGCTGATTGAGCCGACGTGGCGTCAAATGGGTTCGCGGTAGCCGTAGAACTCATGGTCTTCGTTGTAGCCACCTTGACCGGCGCCAAGGTGGGCGAAGGAGTCGACGAATTCGATTGCCTCGATCCATTTCACCTGCTTGAAGCCGAGTTCGCGCTCGTTGCGTAGCCGCAGCGGCGCGCCGTGTAGCTCGTTGAGCGCTTCGCCATTCATCTCGTATGCCAGGAGCGTCAGCCGATGTCGCATGTGGTTGATGTCGTGCGCGTCGTAGTAGCGGCCACCTTCGGCGCCCTCGGCGAAAGAGTAGAAGACGACCCATCTTGCTCGCGACAGGGGACGGACCATGTCGAGTATCTGCCTCATCGGAACCCCACCCCACTTCGCAATCCCCGACCAGCCTTGGATGCAGTAGTGCTGGGTGATCTGATCCTGCTTGGGCATTGCTTTCAATTGGTCGTAGGTCAGCGTCACGGGGTTCTCCACCAGGCCGTCGACGCGGAGCACGTAGTCCCGAAAGCCGCTGTCCCTCAATCCCTTGTATTCAGAACTGGTGGGCAATGTGCCGTTGGGCCAGAAGTACGGCGAGATATCCTTTTCGTCGTAGCTGGCTCGAGGGTCGCTCCATTCGAGCAGATATTTCGCCCACCCCACCAGACGTCGCCCAGTTCTCTGCACCAGCCGGGGATACCGCAGCGTCAACGGTGATGCGCCACACCAGACCAGCACGACCACGGCCATCCACAGCACGTAGAGCCACAAACCGGTCCAGGTGGCAGTGTTCAGGCCCGTGGTGATGTGGTTGAGGTTCACCAGCAGTCCGGTCATGAAGACCATCGCGGTGTGCACGAGGATGAACACCACGAAGTAGATCAGCACCCCGAAGTGAATCGACCGTGCCACTTGGCGATTGAGCCGTCCGGCGCCGAGTCCGAGTCTGGCGGCGATGGCGGGCGCCTGCAGCAGGCCGGTGACGAAAGCCAACGGTCCGGCGACGAAGACTGTCGTGAAGTAGGCCAGATTCTGTAATCCGTTGTACTGCGTCCAGCCTTGATTGGTCGGGAAGTCCAACGACAAGTACTGCACACCCGTCGACAGCGCGTTGGGGAACACGTCCAAGTTTCGCGGCACCAACCGCTCCCACTGCCCTGTGCTGAACAGAAGAACGTAGAACACGGCACCGAGAAGGACCCACAGCATGTCGAAGCTGAAATGCCACCACCGAGCCAGCCCGATGGAGTGGCGAATCCCGGGCAATCCAAGCCAGCGAGGGAGTGTCAGGGTGTCGTCTCTGGCCGTCCACGCCCTCTCCGGCGGACTCTGCACCATCCTGTCGACCGGAACGGGGCCTCGCAGACGGAGCCATTCCCGCCCGGGTGTCGAGCCCGCGTCAACTTGGAGGCGGGGGTGTTCGGCGAGGATCTGCAGACCGGACCGAATGATGAAGGCCATGAACAACAGGTTAAGGAAATGCAGTACGCGAAGCCATCCGGGGAATCCGGAGTCGACGGGCGGCTGAAACGCGCCGACGCCGGGGTAGGTCTCGATGAAGTGCTCCACCGTAGGGATTCCTCGAAGATGCTGCGCCACAGCAATTCCTACGATGAGGGCGGCGGCTCCGATGGGCAGGAACCACAGGACGCTGACCCACCGCTGACCAATCCGGACTTCGGGTATCCGGGCCGACACCGGAGGTACGAGGTGCGACCAATCGCCGACATCAACGCGGTCATCCGCGGCGGTGAGCTCAGTACGTAGTCGATCGGTGCGCTCCACCCAATGTCTTTGATGACCATCGGCATGTGGCCGTGAATATCTGGTGGGGAACCGCTTCATGAGTTATGTCCTGCCAGTTGTGGTCACGCACATCGAGGGGCGGAAGGAACATTGGGAAACACAGTTCAGTCGACTTCGCGTCTCACGAGCTCGACGACGGGGATCAGTCGCTTGGTGTTGCTCTGGTGTTCAGCGAACTGTGGCTGGAGGGCGCACTGCCGCGCGTAGACGTCATCGCGTTCGGCGCCGGTGACGACTCGCGCGGTTGCGGGAAAGGTCTCGGTGCCCAACTCGACGGTGGTCTGCGGGTGGCCGACGAGATTGCCGTACCAGTGCGGATTCTCATCGGACCCGCCCTTGCTTGCGAAGATGAAGATGCGACCGTCCTCGAGCAGCGGAACGAGGGGTGCGATCCGCTCGACACCGGATCTCACCCCGACGTGGTGGACGAGCACCAGTGGCATCCCCTCGAACACTCCACCGGCTTTGCCTCCCGTGTCTCGGAATTCGCGGATGACAACGCGGTTCATCTCGTCGAAGTCAAATGTCTGCGTCATTGATTTCTCCCATCTCGGATGGATACCAGTTCGTCAGCTCAGAAGCCGGGGTTGATGCCGTTGACGCCAGGCCGATGGTGTCGGACGAGGTCCGCCGCCCATGACGGTGGAGTTGCCTTGCTTGGTCGGCGGAGGGCCTGCTCGACGACGAGCGTCTGCAGGACCTCTTCGACATGTCCACGCGGGTACAGGTTCTCGGCGTCGATGATGCTGTCGGCGTAGCGAGCACGTTGTTCCGTCGGCCCGAATTCGATTTCGATTCCGCGACGTAGGTAGTGGGTGATGGGTCCGCGACGTTCGGGGATCCCAGGTGTGGTGTGCAGGGCTATGGCCTCCCAAATGGGGTCGACCGATGTGGCACTCCACCCGCCGAGGTGCAGAAACGTAGCCGCGGCGTCGGCGCCCTCGACCTCGAATCGAGCTGGCCCGTCGTACACGTCTGCGGTTCCGGCGTCATGGAACAGCGCTGCAAGACAGAGTGATTCGGTGTCGAGATCGAGCACGCCGTCGCGACGAGCGGCTTCCCTCCCCAACAGGAACGTGCGAATGCTGTGGCTGAAGATCTCGGGACGCAGCGCTGCGACGACATGTTCGAGAGCGTTCGAAACCAGCACGGAATCCGGTAGCTCCAACACGCGCCGGGATCCCGGGTCGCCGTCGCCGATCGCTGTCACGGTTGTTCCTCCACGCATCAGTCGAAGGTCAGGACGAGTCGCCCGCGAACCCCGCCGGCTTCCAGTGCGCGGTGCGCATCGGCAGCGTCGGCAGCGGGGTAGGTCCTTGCCACGCGCAGCGTCAACTGCCCCTGCTCTGCCTGCACTCTAAGTTCGTCGAGTTTGTCTCGGCGGTGGGTGTACTCGGGCACGAACACGTCGCGCACCGTGATCCCGCGGTCTTCGCCCAGGTCTGCTCCACCGGCGAGTTCCCACATCCGGACAGCCGCGATCTGGCCTCCGTCGCGCAGGGCCGGCACCACTTGCGCGCCTTGCAGTGCAGCGTCCACGACCGCGTCCACACCGTCGGGCCACCATTGCCGGATACGTCCTCCGACGTTCGGTCCACGAGGAACGATCTGGTCGGCACCGAGAGCAGCTACCAGGTTCTCGTCGGCGGGTGCGGCGTCGGCGATGACCCTCAAACCGTCGGCTTTGGCCAACTGAACGGAGTAACCACCGACCGCGCCGGCTGCACCGGTGACCGCCACCGTCTCTCCGGGGCGTAGATGCAGCACGTCGAGGGCACGACGAGCAGTGAGACCGTTCATCGGCAGGGTGGCGGCGTCTTCGTGCGTCGAGCCGGCCGGTGCGTGGGTGACCTGGTCTGCGTCGACGGCCAGGTACTCGGCGTATGCGCCGCCGGTGGCGTCGATGGGCATGACGATGGCCATCACCCGGTCACCGACCTTGAGATCGGTCTCGGTGTCCGAACCAATCTCGTCAACGACGCCTGCGGCCTCCATACCGGGTATATAGGGCGGCGTCAGGGGTCCGGATCGCAAGAGTGCGTCGAGGTCACCCTTGCGCAGCAGCGTGTCTCCGGGGTTGACGGTGGCGGCGTGTACTCGAAGTCGGATCTGGCCCGGCCCCGTGGTCGGCCGCGGCACGTTCACCAGTTTGAGGACGTCGGGGCCGCCGTATTTGGTGACGCCCACCGCCCGCATCGTCGGGGTCCTCATAGTCCCAAGTCGCTGAGACCGGGGTGGTCGTTCGGGCGTGAACTCGCGCTGTCCCAGTGGAATAGTCGCTCTGTGTCGCTGATCGCGACGTCGTTGATGCTGGCGTGCCGAGTCTTCATCAATCCGTCGCCGTTGAACTCCCAGTTCTCGTTGCCGTATGCGCGAAACCACTGACCGCCCGCATCGTGGTACTCGTAGGCGAAGCGCACGGCAATGCGGTCGTCACCGTAAGCCCACAACTCCTTGATCAGCCGGTAGTCGAGCTCGCGTGTCCACTTGTCGTTTAGGAAGTCCACGATCTGGGCACGGCCCTTCACGAAGGTGGACCGGTTGCGCCACCAACTGTCCGGCGTGTAACCCAACGCGGTCCGTTCCGGATCTCGGGTGTTCCAGAGGTTTTCACCCGCCCTGACCTTCGCCGTCGCGGTCTCCCGGTTGAACGGCGGCACCAGCGCAGAACTGCTCATCGCCGGCCCCTCAGGCCTGTCCGGGCATCAGCAGGGGCTTGTCCTTGCGCATCGCCGCGACGGTGGCGGCGTCGAGGTTCAGAGTGGCTGCCACCACCGAATGTGGTGTCAGGCCCAGCCACTGGTTGGCCGAGAAGTCCTCGAAGCGGTCGCTACGGAACAGCTCCAGCATCTGTACCGGCTCGTCGCCAATGCACTCGAAGTAGTGGCCCATCGCGCGTGGCACGTAGCCGACGTCGCCGGGGTAGAAGTCGTAGGTCCGGGCTTTGCCGCTGGACCCGAACACCGTCATCCGGGCGTGTCCAGACAGCCAGTACTGCCACTCGTCGTTGTTTGGATGCCAGTGCATTTCGCGTAGGGCCCCGGGTTGGAGTTCGACCCATGCGGCGGCGATGGTCGACGCTGAAGGGAAGTTCTTGGAATCGGTGATGCGGACGCTGCCACCGGGGACCTCGATGGGATCCTGAGCCAGCATCCGGTGCGTCATGCGCTCGGCGGTGCCGGCTGGGGACTGTACCGCTTCGATGTCGTCGACCAGGGCTCCTGGCACCTCGCCGGGGAAGATGTAGCGGCTGTGTTCGATGTCGGCTGCGGTGGGAATGTCGTCGAACGCCGCTTCTGGAACGGCGAAGTTCTTGGCCAGCACGTCCTTTGGTGTGTGTGCGAACCAGTCGGTGACAAGGAATGTCTCGTTCTCCGAGAAGTTTCCGTCGTCGAACACCAGCAAGAATTCGCAGTCCTCCAAGGCCTGTATCGAGTGCGGAAAACCGGAACGGAAGTTCCACAGGTCACCTCGACCCACGTCGTCGATGAAGTTGCGGCCCTGCTGATCCATGGCGGCGATGCGCGCACTACCGGAGAGCATGAAAGCCCATTCGGCCTCACGGTGCCAGTGCAATTCGCGGTAGGCACCGGCCTTGAGTCGCATGTTCACTCCGGCCAGGGTGGTCGCCACCGGGAGATCTCGGGCCGTCACCTCCCGCGCCCAACCGCCGGGCAGCAGCCGATTGTGTGCAGCGGCAAAGGAGAACTTCAGATTGGGCATGCTGCCGGAGTCGGTGCTCGGCGCCCCGGGGTTCTGCAGGCCGATGGGTACGTTGTCCGGGCCCAGCACCGTGGCGCCCAACTCGCCGGTGATCGTCGGCACCATGCTCTGGTCCGCAGGCGCGTCGCCGTTGGTCGAGTTGCGCACTGGCAGAGTCGTCATTCCTCAATCTCCTTATGTACCAGGCAACGCGGCTGAGAGGTACGCGCCGCGGCGTTCATTCATCATCGCCAGTCAGCGCAATCGACGGATCCGCCATCGGACAGTGCAAATGGCCAGTCATGGCCAGGCGTGTCACCGACGTCGGCGTGGCAAGGTGTTCAGCGCCGCTGCGGTGGTGATGCCGTACACGAGATGTGCGCTGAGGTCCTTGGCGAGCGTCTTCGCGTCGTAGTCCCAGATCGGCTCATACAGTTTGGCGGGCGCGAGTACGGCGTAGGACTGTAGCCAGACGGCAGCGCCGAAGGGCAGCCCGTACCAAACGGCGTGACGGCTCGACGCCCCTTCGGCCATCCCGAAGACGACACCCCACCCGACACCAGTCGACCAGTGCACGAAATTGTTGACAGCCCTGGCGTTCTTAGCCGGCAGATCGCGGTGCAGCATTCGGCGGACGATCAGTCTCCCGAACTTGGCCGGTGCTGGCGCGTCGTCCCAACTATGCAGTCCCGCAGACGTTTCCCATTCGACGAACCCGCTCTTCCCGTCTGCGCGGCGGTACCGGTAGTACCAGAGGGCGTCCATCGCAGCGGTGCCAAGAGCGCCCGCCACTACGCCCCGAACCCCGGCGCCGAAGATCGTCACGGTACCTCTACCTCGGATCCTGCGGATGAGCCGCGGACGCCGCTGGAACGACGGAGACGATCTGATGCTTCATCAAGGGCTGATCACTTTGAGTGCTGAAATCAGCGATTCCACAGAGCACGTTCAACTCCGGCATGTAGCCGATGACGTTTCCCACCGGGATGTCATAGGCGATGGCCCGGTAACCCCACACCGTGCGAGTGCTGCCGTCGCGGGCGAAGCTGGTGATGTCGATCAGATCGAACTCCCCGAGACCCCGGTCCGCCATGTCCGTCCTGTTCATGAACAACAGGGTGCGCAGATTCTTCACCCCGCGGTAGCGATCGTCGTCCGAATAGACGGTGGTGTTCCATTGATCGTGCGAGCGCACCGTCGACAACATCAACTTCCCGACCGGCGGCATCACGTCGGGTAGCGGCGAGGCGCAGAACTCGGCGCGGCCGGATTCCGTGAGAAAGACTCGCTCCCTTGCCGGTTGGCGTATGCGGAATCCCAGCGGCATCCGCACCCGCCGGTTGAAGTCCTCGAACCCGTCCAAGACGGTCGCCATGGTGTCGCGGATCCGGTCGTAGTCCTCGACGTAGGACTCCCAGGGGGTTGCCGAGTTCGGAAGGGTCGCCCGCGCCATGCCGGTGAGGATGGCGCACTCCGACAACAGCTGCGGTGACGCGGGTTTGCGCATGCCGTAGGACAGATGCACCATGCTCATCGAGTCTTCGACACTGACACCTTGCTCTCCTCCACGCTGCGTGTCCTTCTCGGTCCGGCCCAAACACGGCAAGATCAGCGCCGTACGGCCGTGAACGAGATGGCTTCGATTGAGTTTCGTGCTGACCTGCACCGTCAGGTCCGTGTTCCGCAAAGCTTCAAAGGTCGCTTCGGTGTCCGGCGCCGCCATGCTGAAGTTGCCGCCCATGCTGACGAACACCTTGACGTCACCCGCACGCATGGCCTCGATGGTCGCCACCGTGTCGAGACCATCTGCGCGGGGGGAGGTGATACCGCATGCCTCGTCGAGTCGATCCAGGAAGGCCGCCGGCGGGTGGTTGTCGATACCGCAGGTGCGATTGCCTTGCACATTGCTATGGCCCCGGATCGGTGAGGGCCCAGCACCTTCGCGGCCGATATTGCCGCGCAGGAGAAGCAGATTGACGATCTCGCGAATGGTGTCGACGCCATGTTCCTGCTGGGTGAGGCCCAGGCACCAGCTGATCACCGTTCGGCTGGCTGCCAAGTACCGTTCGGCGAGATCGCGGATCTCGTGCTCGGGCACGGCGGACTGCTCGACGAGGTGCTCCCACGGCGTGGCGGCCACCTGGTCTCGGTAGGACTCGAAGTAGGCGGTGTGGTTCTTGACGAACTGTTGATCGATCGCTCCGGGGTCGGTTGCGGCACGTTCCAGCACGGCTTTGGCCACCCCGCGCAGCAGCGCGAGATCACCGCCGATCCGTGGTTGTACGTTCATCGTCCCGGTCTTGGTGGCGTGAAACGTTGCCATGGTGACGAATTCGTGTGGAACGATGGTGCGTCGCGACGCGGCTTCGATTAGCGGATTGACATGGACGATCTGCGCACCGCGACGGTGCGCCTCCGCCAACGCCGTCAACATCCGCGGCGCGTTGGAGGCGGCGTTGACCGCCATCACGATCAACAGGTCAGCCCGTTCCCAATCGTCGATGTCACAGGTGCCCTTGCCGGTACCGATCGCCGCCTGCAACGCCCGGCCAGACGCCTCGTGGCACATGTTCGAGCAGTCGGGCAGGTTGTTCGTGCCGAATTCGCGCACCCACAGCTGGTAGAGGAAGGTGGCCTCGTTGGACAGCCGGCCCGACGTATAGAACGACGCCTGATGCGGACTGTCCAACCCCCGCAGGGTCGACCCGACGAGTGCGAATGCGTCACTCCAGGAGATCGGTACGTAGGTGTCGGTGGCGGGGTCGTAGCTCATCGGCTCCGTCAGACGCCCCTGATCCTCCAAAGCGAAGTCGCTCCACCCGGACAACTCGGTCACCGTGTGGGAGGCGAAGAACGCGCGATCGACTCGCTTGCGGGTCATCTCCCAGGTGACGTGCTTGATGCCGTTCTCGCAGATGTCGAGATGCAGCCCGTTGCGGTCGTCGGGCCATGCACACCCGGGGCAGTCGAAACCCCCGTTCTCGTGGTTCATCTTCAGGACTGCGTGCGGGCCCTTGAGTGGTGCCCGTCCCTCTGCCAGCACACGACCGACGCTGCGCGCTGCGCCCCAACCTGCCGACGGCGCATGATCATCGCGTTGCGAAAACTCCCCACCCCGGTTCGGCCCCCTGCCTATCGCCGGCCGACCCGGCGCGCCGCGACCCAGCTCGTCATCCAGCGGAAGTGGTTGTTGCGACATGGTTTTGGGCCTCCAGATCTTGCCGAGCTACCTCCACTGAGTGCATTATGCCCGTCAGCTACCGGGCCCGTCGGGTGTCAGGAGCTGACGGAGCACGGCAGCCTCACTGATGTCTGGGTCCTTGGTGGCGGTGAGCAACGTCAACGGCTGCTGTGCCGCGAGTTCCTGCAGGTGCGCCAGCGCGGCTGCGGGCTCGGGATCGCGCAATTCGTCGGTGTAGCGGCGGGCGAACTCACCAAACAGCGTCGGGTCGTGGTGATACCACTCACGCAGTCCAGGAGACGGCGCGACGTCCTTGCACCACTCGTCGAGCTGCGCGCGGGCCTTACTCACGCCGCGGGGCCACAGCCGGTCCACCAGCACCCGGGCGCCGTCGTCGGGCATCGGTGCGTCATATATCCGGCGCACCCGTACTCGGCTCCGCGTTGTCATGACACCTCGCAAACGAAAGCCCAATCTGCAATTACCTGCTACCCGACATCATCTTTTGAGCCAGCGTCCAGCGGATCCGCCATCG
The DNA here is from genome assembly GCA_006864685.1 of Mycolicibacterium hodleri. Classification (GTDB taxonomy): domain Bacteria; phylum Actinomycetota; class Actinomycetes; order Mycobacteriales; family Mycobacteriaceae; genus Mycobacterium; species Mycobacterium hodleri_B. The sequence continues at coordinate 47,850 of VIFX01000006.1, forward strand.
GACAGTGCAATCGGCCAGTCATCCGTTGCGCGCACACCTAGGTGGCCGATCCCGTGAGCAGCACCTGGTCGAGTTGGCTGCGCGACGTGATACCGAGCCTGGTGAACACCTTGCTCAGGTGGTACTGGACGGTGCGGGCGCTGATGAACAGCCGCGCCCCGATCTCCGAGTTGGACAATCCGTCCCGGGCCAGCCGCGCCACCTGCGCCTCCTGGGCGGTGAGTCGCCGATCTTCAGCAGTCCGGACGCTCTCCTGCGTGCTGTCTCCACTCGCCGTCAGCTCTCGCCGGGCCCGTTGAGCGAATCCGTTCATTCCCATCCCCTCGAACATCCGGTGAGAGGTACGCAGCTCGGTGCGGGCGGCGGTGCGGCGACGTTCACGGCGCAGCCACTCCCCGTACAGCAGATGTGCGCGGGCCAACTCCGTTCGCGCTCTGGTGCGGGTGAGACGTTCGATGGACTCGCGGTAGAGCTCCTCGGCGCCGGCACCATCGCTGACGAGTGCGCGTGAGCGCGCCTCGAGTCCCAATGCCCAGTCGGTACCGCTCGCGGTGGTGAGCTCACTGAGTTCCGCAACGGCGGCAGCCGCTCTGTCCGTGGCGCCGCTGCGAGCCGCGGCTTCGACGAGTTCGACGAGCGACCAGTTCGCCGAGATCAGCTCGGGCGGGAAGCGCACTGCCCGATCGGCGGCATGGAACGCCCTGCGGTAGTCACCGGATCCGTTGTGGAGGATCGCTTCTGCCCACCACGCGAACGTGAGTCCGTTGCCTTCCCCGCGGGCGGTAACCTCCGCCACCGTGGCCTCGATGAGGGGTATGGCCGTTTCGTGATCGCCGCGCATCGCAGCCAGGCCTAGCGGGGCGTACGGGGCGAGGCTGCTTCCGGTCGCGTCGTGAGCTGCCCGGAGCTCGTCGACGACGGCTTCCACCCCGGCGAGGTCACCGAAGAACATCAGCGCCGTCGCCCGAGAACTAAGCGCCAACGGAATGTCGCTGAGTGCGCCTCGATTTCGGGTCAGCTCCACGTGGCGAGAAGTAACCACCTCGAACCGGTCGTCATCCCAGGCGTAGTTCGTGGCGCCGGACGCCAGCAGCAGCCAGATGAGCTGTTCATCGGGCGACGGTTCGGCGTCCAGCGCGGTCAACAACTCGCGTTGCGCCGGCCGGCCGGCCAGGTAGCCGTCGGTGTAGTGAATCGTCAGCCAGTGCAGGAGCAGATCAGGGAGCTGACGGGGGCCAGGTGCAGACGGCGCTGCCTGAGCGGCGCGGGCCACGTCGACGACGTTCGCACCGACGGCGAGGCGGCCTGCGAACATCGCGGCCAACATGGCGCTGATGTAGGTGTCGCGCGCCAGAGTGGGCTCGGTCGACTGAAGCTGCTTCGCGGCCTTCAAGAGCAGCGGCGCGGCATCGCTGCCGTGACTGGTGGCGAACGCGATCTGCGCTCGCACGAGGTCGCCCTTGGCGTGTTGGAGGTCGGTGAGGTGCTCTGTCTCCGCCATCGCCAATAGGTCGAGTGCGCCGTCGAATGCGCCTGCCTGAACCTTGACCGACGCTGCCGCCAATGCCCGTTCACCTCGTTGCGACGCGTCTGCGGACAGAGTTGCGGCACGTTCGAGAAACGCTGCGGCGGCGGCGATTCCGCCGCGGGCCTGCGCCCGGTCGGCGGAGCGCTCGAGTTCTGCGGCGATGTTCTCGTCGGGACCGCTGGCCGCGTTGGCGCGGTGCCATGCCCGACGGTCGGGATCGAGCTCGGCATCGGTGGCGGCGGCAAGCACTCGGTGTACCTGCTGCCTGTCCTGTAGCGACGCTGAACCGTAGGCCGCCGATCGCACCAGGGGATGACGGAACTTCACCCGGGTCGCGAACGTGGACAGCTCCGCCTCGATCGCGGGCGCCGCGGCCTCGGGCCCGATGCCGAGCTGGCGGGCCGCCCGCCACATCAGCCCGGAATCGCCGGTGGGTTCCGCTGCGGCGAGCAACAAGAGGCGCTGTGTCTGATCGGGTAGCGACGCGATCCGAGATCGATAGATCTCCTCTATCTCGGCCGAGAAGCGCACGGCCCCAGGCAATCCGAATCCACCTGCGAGTTCGTCGGCGCTGAGCCCCCGTGGCACCTCCAACAGCGCGAGCGGATTCCCGCGTGTCTCGGAGACGATCTGGTCATGAACCCTTGGGTCCAGCGGGGCGCTCAGCGCCGAATTGAGCAGAGCGTGAGCGTCCGGCCCCCGCAGTCCTCTGAGCACCAGTGCCGGGATGCCGGCGACGGCGTCGCTAGGGGCCCTGGCCGCGAACACCAACCCGACGGCCTCTGCACCCAAGCGGCGGGCCACGAAGGCCAACACCTGCCCCGACGCGCTGTCCAGCCACTGCTGGTCGTCAACCAGGCAGAGGAGCGGTCGATCCGCGGCTACGACAGCCAACAGGTTCAGTACTGCCAGCCCCACGAGAAACCGGTCGGGGGGCGGCCCCTCCGCCATGCCGAGTGCCGTGCACAACGCTGATCGCTGGGGCCCCGGCAGGTCGTCGAGACGGTTCAGCATCGGCGAGCACAGTTGATGCAATCCGGCGTAGGCCAGCTCCATCTCGGCTTGAACGCCCGCCGTTCGGGCGACGCGGAAGTCGGCACGATTGGCCAGATACTCGAGAAGCGCGGTCTTGCCAACACCCGGTTCGCCGCGTATCACCAGTGCGCGGCTCTCGCCCGACCTCACGGCGTCAACAAGCCGATCGAGGATCGCGCATTCGTCACGACGCCCGATCAAGTTGCCCACGGGACCGCCCCCGGGAACAGCGCTGAACGCACAAGATCAACGATAGAGGTCTGCACTCGAATTTGCCGACAGTTGCGCGACCGGGCTCCGGCCGCGACGAAACCGTCGGCGCTCTTGGGCGCGTGCCAGACGGTTAGGCGGGAGGACTCAGTTTGCGGCGGACCCTGCCCGCAGTTTGCTGGAAATGGGTGATCGCAGGCGGAGCGCTCATGTCGCGTGGCTTAGACGTCGCCTAATGCTGCGCCGGCCTAACCGTCTTCTCGGGAGACAGCGCGCCAGTCGGTCCGAACGCCAGGTGGGCAAAACGCTCGCCGATCATGCGATGGGTCGTCGCGTCCGGGTGCAGATTGTCGGGAAGGGGGTGCTCCGCTGCGTCGGCCGGACCGTACAAGCTGAGACCGTCGAGGTAGTGCAGAAGAGGATCGGTCTGGCTTCGCTGGGCCACGATGGTCTCGAGTTGGTCGCGGATGTGGGTGAGCGTCAGCTTGCCCAAGGGGTTACCCGGCCGGGCTGCCACGTCGGGATCACCAGTCGCCAGGAACTTGATCTCGCCGGCTTCGAGGGCCGAGACGTCGAATGCCGCTGGGCCCGGGGTTGTTTCGTGAATCGGGCAGTACAGCGGTCCGACGACGAGAAGTGCCACGTCGGGGTGTCCGTCGCGGATGGTGTCGAGGAAGCCGTGCACGGCAGGCACGAACGCTCGGTGGCGCAGGAGGTCGGTGTTGACCAGGTTGATGCCGATCTTCACGCTGATCGCATCGGCCTTCGCATCGCGAATCGTGCGGGCGGTGAACTGGTCGAGCATCGCGCTCCCGGCCAGGCCGAGGTTGACCGGCTCGACTCCGGCCAGGGCAGCGGCGACCGCGGGCCACGTGGTGCTGGGCCCGGCGGCATTGGAGCCCTGGCTAATCGAGCTGCCGTGGTGGATCCAGACCCGGCGCCCGTCCGGTGGTGGCGGCTGTATCGGGTGATCCGTGCGAAAGCCTACGACTTCGGTTCGTTCGGAGTTCGGCAACCAAATCTCGATGGTCTTGTCACGCGCGGGCAGACCACTGAAGCGCGCGGTGCCGACGGCGCCCCGTTCGACCGTCGACTCACCCGACGCGGGATTGACCCGTACGACGTCACCTGCACTGGTCGTCTTCTGATCGGTCAGCTGGCCGTCGACCACCAGGTCGACCCTGCCGTCGGGACGGGCCGGCATCCCAGTGATCGAGACGGTGGTCCGTAGCAAATCCAACTCGACGACCGTCGCCGTCGAGCGAAACACCAACCGGACACCAGACGGCTGCGATTCCGCGGCGTGTAGTTGCGCGTCGAAACACTGATCCCGCGCCGACCGGGGCAGCCGGTGCGGGAGCAGACCGCGCTCCGTCCGCTCGACTTCCGCGCAGCCGCGCAAAAGACTCGGGTCCACGACATGGGTAATGTGAGCAACGGATCCCGGCACTACGTCCCCTTCGTCGTGCGGACGTCGCCCGCGCACAGCGCATTCGAGAACAACTGTGAACCATCGGCGAGCCTCTCGCTACGTTCGTCGGTCACGACGACGAGCCGTCCACGGGCCCTGCGGACTGCCCAGAAGGTCACCAGAAGTGCCAGCCCAAGCATCGGATAGCCCATCGCGATCCGCGCGAAGGCCAGCCAACCGGTCGATCCGGCGTCATAGAGCCAGTCTTGGATGAGGAACCTGGCGACGAAGACCGCCACGAACGCAAGCGTCGCAGCGTCGAATGCGTGGAGAGCCACCTTGTCGGTGCGCCATGTATGCCGCGCGCCGGCGCTGGTGAGCAGGTTCCAGACCACCCCCACCAGCGGCCGCCGCACCAGCACCGAGACCGCGAAAAGGACCGCCATCACCAAGCTCGCCCAGATGCCCGGCAGGAAATAGCCTGCCGCCGAACCGGTGTAGAACGCGATCGACGCCGCAACGACAACCCCCAACAATCCGGAAACAGCCGGCTGGATCGACTCCCCACGAATCTTTCTCATGACGATCAGGCCTGCGCTGGCAGCCACGGCCACCACAACCGCCGCGTCCAGTCCCGCGATCGCGTTCACGATCACGTAGGCGAAGGTCGGCACGGCTCCGACCACCAGACCAGACAGCCCGCCCATCCGCTCGAGCAGTGTGGGCTCCTCTACCGGGACGTGCTGGTGTGTTGCCATGCCGCAAGGACACACCCGGACGTTGCGGCACAGTCAAGTCCTGCCAAAAAGGGTCACACTGGAACCCGTGGCATGGAGCACCCGTGAAGTCGCCGAACTCGCCGGCACCAGCCTGAGGGCGGTCCGGCACTACCACCAGGTCGGCTTGCTCGCCGAGCCCGACCGCAGCTCCAACAACTACAAGCAGTACGGCGTCGCCCACCTCGTTCGGCTCGTGCGCATCAAACGACTCACCGACCTCGGCTTCTCACTCCCCCAGATCGCTGCCATGGGCGACGCCGACGATCATCCCGAAGAAGCGCTACGGGCACTGGACGCCGAACTCGCGGCCACCATCGAACGGCTGCAGCGTGCGCGCACTGAACTGGCAATGATTCTCGACAACGCGGCGCCGACCGACCTGCCGCCGGAATTCGTCGCCTCGAACGCGGTGGCGCAGTTGTCCGACGCGGACCGATCCCTGGTCGTCGTGCTCACTCGCGTGCTGGGACCGCAGGGCTTGAAGACCTATGCCGAGCTTCTGGAAAACACGCCCGTCGACCCCGCGGTGGCCATGTTCGACGACCTACCGGCCGACACCGATGAGACGACTCGACAGGACATCGCCGAGCGACTCGCCCCCTACATCCGGGCGATCAACGCGGCGCACCCCGGTCTGGCCGAATCTCGAGCGGATGCCCCGGGCGGGGCCCGCTTCGCCGACGCGACCATCGCAGAAGCGGTGTCAGAGCTGTACAACGCGGCGCAACTCGACATCGTTCGCCGTGCCCAGAAGATCGTGCGCGGTTAGTCGGGCAAGGCAGGTCGGCGTGTCAGAAGGATCGCAGGCACCGCACCGAGGACGAAGAGCACGCCCCCCATCGCGACGTACAGGTACACGCCGGTTGCGGTGCTGACCGGGGCGCCACCGGCAGCGGTGCCGACAATTTGTGTCGCCTTGAGGATCTCGCCCCCGACGAAGCTGAAGACCACCGAGCCGAGGGCCATCATGACCGACACCAGACCGGCGATGGTGCCCTGCCGCTCGGGTAATTCCATGCTGGTCGCCAGGTTGTAACCGGAGGCCCCGATTGCGCCGGCGGCCATGCCGACCAAGGCGCCGCAGGCGATCGCCAGCGGTAGGACCGACACCCCCGCGAGCATTGCGAAGGTCGCCACCGTGCCGACGACGATGCCGCCGAGCAGGGGTAACGCGGGTCCGACCCGGCCCGCGATCCAGCCGGCGCACACGCCGCCGATGACGATGCCGACGTTGGGCGCGGCGAGAAGTACCGCAATTGCCTCGCCCTTGCCCAGCCCGTAACCGAGCCCGAGTTCGGGCGGCACCTGCGCGATGATGCTCGTCAGTTGCAGCATGCTCCGGAAGGAGCCGGCTGCCAGCACCAGTGCCAGCAGCGTCAGCAGGATCGGACGGCTCAACGCCCGGACGTCGACGATGGGTTCGTCGACCCGCAGCGCGAGGAACGCCCAGCCGGCCAGGGCGGCGGCACCGGTGACCAGCAATGCAACCATGCCGACGGACAGCCAACCGAGGTCTCTTCCGAGGCTGACGTAGGCGAGCACCGCGCCGAGGCCGCCGCCGAGCAGGAGCGCCCCGCCCACGTCGATCCTCCCCGTACTGCGGATCGGCGACTCCGGGATCACGGCACGCACGCACAGCGCGGCCACCGCGGCGAGCACCGCGGCCGCGACGAACACGCTGCGGTAGCCGAACTCGTCGATCACCGGTTTCAGCAGGAACGGCTCGACGATTCCGACGATCGACGAACCCGACGTCACGAGCCCGACCATGGCCATCGCCACGACGGGCGTGCAGATCTGGAGGACGAGGGCCACGGTGAGGAAGACCGCGGCGAAGGCTGCGCCTTGGAGGAAACGCCCCACCAGGAAGATCCAGAGGTTGGGGGCCACGAGGCAGACCAGCGCCCCGACACATGCCAAGAGCAGGGTGACGACGAGTATCCGACGCTTGCCGAATACGTCGGAACTCTTGGCGAGCAGCGGCGACCAGATGGCCCCGGCCAGCATCGCGCTCGCACTCAGCCAGGCGGCCTGGTCGGTGTCGAAGCGCTCCAGCAACTGGGGTAGGACCATCATGGGCGAGCCGACGGCCATGTCGGCCAGGACATTGGCAAGGATGAGGACGGCCGTCCAGAGCACGAGCCGCTTGCTCCAGCGGTGCTCCGGGGCGCCGGCGGCGGGAGTCTCCACCGTGTCCTTCACGATCGCAGTTCTCGCGACTCAGCCCCCCAGTGCGGGCATCGGCAACGGCGCCAGCCGGTAGCTCGGTGGCTCAGTGCCGTGCAGGTGCCGGACGAAGTAGCTCCAGGTGCGTCGGAGGAAGTAGTGCTGACGGCCGACCAGGGCGTGTTCGGCTCCTGGGATGATGACCATGTCGAAGTCCTTGTCCGCCTTGATGAGTGCGTCGACGAGGCGCATCGTCTGATGGGTGTGCGCGTTGTCGTCCAGCTCGCCGTGGATCAGCAGCAACTTGCCCTGCAGATTCTCGGCAAGGGGCACGTTCGAGATCGCACGCTTGCCCTCGTCGCTCACGTCACCGTGATAGTGCTCGGCCCACATGGTCAGGTTCACCCCGTTGTCGTGGTTTCCCGAGACCGCAACCGCGACGCGAAAGAACTCGGGATACCTCAGCACGGCGCGGGCGGCGGCGAACCCGCCGGCGGATTGACCGGTGATCCCGACCCGCCCGGTGTCGAGCCACGGATATCGTTGCCCCAGTTCACGAATCGCGGCAATGTGGTCGTCCAAGGCCCCGGCGTTGCCCAGGTCGCCGTAGGAATGATCGTGGAAGGCCTTGCTACGCCCGGCGGTACCGCGCCCGTCGATGGCTACCGCGGCAAAGCCAAGCGCGGCATACGCTTCCGGTTCGCCGAAGTGCATCTCGTTAAACGACGGACCGGCCCGGAAGTTCTGCGGCCCGGGATAGACGTGCTCGATCACCGGATAGCGCTTCTGCGGGTCGAATCCGTGGGGTCGCCACAGCAGGCCGTAGATCGGGGTCTTGCCGTCGGCAGCGGTCGCACGGAACCGCTCGGGTGGACTCCAACCAAGGGCTTCCAGCGCGGTCACGCCGGGAGATTCGAGCTCGACCATGACGTGCCCGTCTCCGTCGAGCACCTCCGATCGCGCGGGTTGGCTCGACGTCGACGCCCGGTCGACGAGGTAGCCGCCCTCGGGTGGACTGACGGCGTCGTGGTCGAGGTGGTCGTCGGTGAGGCGGGTGAACCCCGAGCCGTCGAGATTGATCCGGCAAATTTGACGTACGTAGGGGTCGTGTTCGAGCAGTCCGCCGGCGAGGAACCACAGCTGCCGGCGTTCTTCGTCGACCCACAAGACTTTTCGCACCAGCCACTGCCCCATGGTGACCTGGGTGACCTGCTGCCCGTCGGCCGAGTAGAGGTAGAGGTGCCCCCAACCGTCGCGTTGCGACCACCACAGGATCTCGCCTGACTCGAGCACCTGCGCCATCGGCGGATCGCCCAGCTGCGGTGTCGGGTCGACCCGGGTTTCTCCGATCTCACTGATCAACGTCGTGGTCGCGCCGCTGGTCGGGTCGAGACGTCTCAGCTCCAGCGTGCGGGCGTCTCGTGACTGGTGGAAGAAGTGCACGGCCTCACCGGCCTTGCCCGACCACCACGCAGACACGATGGCGGTGGGGTGCGTGATCGTGGTCGGCTCGTCCTGCTGCCGGACGACGGTGCGTTCGCGGACGTCCAAGATCGTCCACGACATCGTCGCCTGCGCCTCTTCCCCCGGCATGGGGTAGCGGGTGCGGTGCTCCACGGGACGGCCACCATCGAGCGGCGAGGATTCGACAAGGACGAGTTCGGGAAGATCGCGTTGATCGATGCGCTGCACCAGGATTCGGGTCGAGTCCGGTGACCACGACACGTGGAACAGTGGTGGCAGACCGAGGAGACGCATGAGCGCCCGCGCCCCGGTCGCGTCTGGCAGCCCGCCATAGTCGAATTCCGGCTCGGCGTCGTCGGTGAGCGCGAATTCCTGCTCACCGTTTCTCTCGCCAACCGCACGGACCCAGATGTTGCCGTCGCGGCGAAACGCCGCCCACGACTTGTCGGGGGACTCCACCTCGCCGAATGGGTTTGGGGCGTCCCCGTCGAGCCGAGTGCAGGTGCCCGCGCCGTCCGACCACGCCCATTGCGATCCGAAGGCACTGAATTGCAACGAATCTCCGAATTCGACGGCGGTGATCGGCAGGTCGTCGGCGATTACCGGGTGGCGAGATGCGACGGACAGCGCGGCGGCCAGACGGTCGTGGTCGAACGCGTCGCGGCGGGTAGCGTCGTCGACGTTCACCAGGACGAAGCGCGTTCCGACCTGATACCAGAATCGCCTTCCCTCCGAAAGCCACTGCGGTTGGATCGAACTCCCTGGCACCCGCCGCGCCCGGTACGGCGCGAGCATCTGTTCGGCACGCGCGTAGTCGGAATCCGTGAGGTGAACTGCGGTGGACATCGATTCGTTGGGCGTCACGACTCCACATGGAACACCCGGACGTAGGGGCATGGTCAAGCGCTTGACTGCGCCCCAGCGGCACGGTTTCTCCTGGGCACATGCCCCCCGTCGCCCTCGCCTACCTCGGCTCGCACTTTCTGAGCTTGCTCGGCAACGGGATCCTCGCGGTCGCGTTGCCGTTGATCGTCCTGCAATCCGGCGTGAGCCCCATGGGTGTGGGCGCAATCTCCCTCGCGACGGCAATCCCAGCGTTGCTCGTCGGCCTGTCGGCCGGTGTCCTTCTGGACAGGTTCAACCGCCGGACCTGTTCGATGGTGGCCGACGTGGTCTCCGCCGGGGCGGTCGCGGCCATCCCGGTGGTCGACCTGCTCTGGGGCTTGAATTTGTGGTGGCTGGTGGCACTCTCGATCGTTGGTTCGTTCGGTGACGTTCCGGGAATCACCGCGCGGCAGGTGATGGTCGTGGCGGTGGCCCGCGAGGCCGGCATCCCCCTCGAACGGTTGGTGGGCCTGCGCCAAACGGCGACCTCGATGGCACTGGTCATCGGACCCGCGGTGGCAGGCACCTTGGTCGCCGTGTTCGACGGCAGCGCGGTCCTGTTCGTCACCGCGGCAACCTCGGCTGCCGCCGCGCTGCTCACCGTCGCAATCCCGCACCGCCTCGGTGGCGCCGACACCCGACCCGACGACCGCGCGTCGGCGTGGGCGCAGCTCGCAGCAGGGGCAATGGTGCTGCGGCACAGTCGATTCCTCATCGGAACGGTCACCATCACAGTCGGTCTTGCGATGACCCTGGGCGGGCTGCAGGGCCTGGTGTTGCCGCTGCACTTCACCCTGATCTCGCGCCCAGACCTACTCGGGTTCGTCCTGACCGCGCTGGCCGTCGGAATGCTTTTGGGGGCAACTGTTTTCGCAGCCGTGGGCGCGAGGGTGCCGCGTCGTGCGTCGATCATCGGCGCATTGATCGGGACGACGACCGGGTTCTCGCTCATGGCGACGTTGGTCTCGCCGACGGTGGTGTTCGCCGGCGCCGCACTGCTTGGCGTATCCGTTGCCGTTCAGGGGTCCGTGATCGGTGTGTTGCAAGCCGAACGAATCCCCGACGCGGTCCGCGGCCGGGTCCTCAGTCTGCAGAACGCGTGCCTGCAGATCGCGGCGCCAGCGGGCATCGGCCTGGCCGGGGTCGTCGCCGAGCACGGCTCGCCCCTCGCGGCCGCCCTCACCCTCACCGCCCTGTGGCTGGCCGCCGTCATCGCATTCGCCCTGTCCCGGGCGTTGGTCGACGTCGCCAAGCCCGGTGAGGTCGACGTACCGGGAACATCGATGAACCGACCCGCGTTGGTGGCTGAGTGAAAGCAATTACCTACACCCAGACCGGCGACGCCTCCGTGCTCACACTTCGGGACCGCCAGCCCGCCGAGCCTGGAACCGGGGAAGTGCTTGTGCAGGTGATTATTTCGGGCGTGAACCCCACCGACTGGAAGCGCAGGGCGGGCGCTTCCGGTCAGACGCTCGACTTTTCCGAGGTCGTGCCAAACCAGGACGGCGCCGGTGTCGTGGAGGCGGTAGGACCCGGCGTGCACGACCTTGCCGTGGGGGATCGGGTGTGGGTGTACCTGGCTCAGGCGGGTCGCCCGACCGGGACTGCACAGGAGTACGTCGCGCTGCCGGCATCACGCGTGGTGCCGCTGCCCGACGGTGCGAGCTTCGAGGTGGGCGCGAGCCTGGGGGTGCCCGCGATGACCGCCCACCGCGCGCTGACCGTGTCCGAGGACTGGCCCGACCGGCTGTATCCGGGCGCGTTGACGGGCGCGACGGTCCTCGTCGCCGGGGGCGCAGGAGCGGTCGGGCACGCCGCGATTCAACTCGCGCGGTGGGCGGGGGCAACGGTGATCACCACGGTCAGCGGGCCGGAGAAGGCCGCCTTGGCGACGGCCGCGGGCGCACACCACGTCGTCAATTACAAGACCGATGACGCGGCCGCGGCCATAACGGCCATCGCCCCGGGCGGCGTCGACATGGTGGTGGAAGTATCGCCGGCTCAGAACGCTGCGTTGAATGCCGCCGTCGTCTCTCCCCGCGCCTCGATCGCGGTGTACGCCAACGACGGTGGTGACGAGGTGCTCCTCGACCTCATCCCGCAGATGATGGTCAACGCGCGGTACCAGTTCATCTTGCTCTACACCGTCGGCGAACAGGCGCTGGCCAACGGTCGGGACGACGTGTCAGCGGCCGCGGGGGACGGGGCACTCGCCGTTGGTGAGTCCGCAGGTCTGCCGCTGCATCGCTTCCCACTCGCCGACACCGCCGCCGCGCACGACGCGGTAGAGGGCGGAGCGGTGGGCAAGGTTCTCGTCGACGTGCGGGGGTGAGCCGGCCGGGCGGACCGCAAGACCGACGTGGACCGCCTCAGGGCACGACGGGCGGCGGCTGCGGCAGAGGATGCGCGCCGTCGGGCCGTAGCCCGTCGAAGATGATCGCCAGATACCGCTGCCAGAGCAGCGGTGCTGGGGCCGTGAGGTTTTCGACGATGTGAATGGGTGCGCACATCATCAGGAAGACGTCGGCCTCGGTGACGTCGGCCCGAATGGCGCCCGACGTGCGCGCGCGGTCGACCAGTGTTTCCAGGTGTACGTGCAACGCGTCGAAAGCCTCGGCCACCCTGGGGTCGCCGGCGCTGGCGGACTGCAGGAACGTCAGATCGTGCCGTTGGCGTTGATCGGCGGCGATGGTGAGGAACTCCAGCAGCGCCGCGCCCGCGTCCGAAGAGTCGGCCAGCCGCCGTGCGGCATCTGAGAGCACGGCGATGTGCCCGCTCACGATGGAGGCGATCAGGTCCTCCTTCGTCGGGAAGTGTCGGAACACCGTGCCCTTCGCCACCCCCGCCCGCCGGGCGATGTCGGCCACCGACGCCGACGGACCACGTTCGGCGAACTCGTCTTCCGCAGCCGCCAACAGCGAGGCGCGGTTGCGAGCCGCGTCCGCCCGGATCGGCCGATCGGTGGTCGTCACTCACCCAGGGTATCAAGTTGACCGATCGGTCATCTTGTGTCAGCCTGGAGTGCAGAACATGACCGCTCGGTCATGTTGGCCGTGAGCCACGACAGGCGTTGACGAACAATGAAACTTGACGGTGCCACAGCCCTGGTGACGGGCACGAACCGGGGAATCGGCCATCACTTCGCGGTGGAGCTACTGCGACGCGGAGCCAAGGTCTACGCCACCGCACGACGGCCCGAGCTGGTGAACGTCCCCGGCGCGGAGGTGGTCCGTCTCGACATCACCGACCAGTCGTCGGTCGACGCGATCGCCGCATTGGCCGGCGACGTCGACCTGCTGATCAACAACGCCGCCGACACCGCGGGCGGGAACCTGGTCACCGGAGACATGGACGGAATCCGGTCGACGCTGGACTCCAACTACTACGGCACGCTCGCGATGATCCGAGCGTTCGCACCGATCCTGGCCCGGAACGGCGGCGGTGCCATCCTCAACGTCCTCTCGGCGGTGGCGTGGACCCCCGTCGAAGGCAACACTGCCTACGCAGCCGCGAAGTCGGCGCAGTGGGGTCTGACCAACGGCGTGCGAATTGAGTTGGCAGATCAGGGAACTCAGGTGTCGGCACTCGTGCCCGGTCTGATCGGTACGCAGACCCTGTTCGACTTCGCCGAACGCCACGGCATCGAATTCGCCGACGGCGCGGTCATGGATCCGGCCGATCTCGTCCGGTTGGCGCTCGACGGCCTCGAGGCCGGCGAGATCGAGATCTTGGACGCCATGGCGGTGGAGGCCAAGGCGAGTCTTGCCGGGCCACCCCGCGCCTTCGCGTTGTAGGGCGAATCGCCTTGTTGGTCCGGCAAGGTCAGTTGATGATCTCGCCTCGCTCGTCGGCGCGGATCGCGGACAGTCGATCCCTCCACAGTTGCAAGTCGTCCGGACTCAGCCGCGTCCAGTCGGCAACTTCGCGCACCACGCGAAGCGGCGCCCGACTCCGAAAGGACAGGGTCGGGTTGCCCGGGAACTTCTTGTCCGTGACATTCGGGTCGTTCTCGAACGGCCCCGTGGGCACGACCTCGTAGACGTGGGGTGTCGAACCGTCGAGCGCGGCGACCTCCGCCGCCAGCCCGGCCCCGTCGCGCAATGCGGTGAAGTAGACGTGGTTCATGACGACCTCGGGCCGGTAGTTCGAGCTGAACCCCGCCGTCAGGTGGTCACCGGGGCGCAGCTCCGCCTTGGTGCCGTGAAAGAACGGCCCGTCATCCGGTACGTCACTCACGACGCCCCGAGCGCGTCGACGACCGCCGCGCCAAGTGCCTGTGTGGTAGCGGTGCCGCCCATGTCCGGGGTGAGAGTGTCACCACCGCGGGCCAGCACCGTTTCGATCGCGGCGAGGACTGCGGCGGCGGCGTCGGGCTCGCCGAGGTGCTCGAGCATCATGGAGGCACACCAGATTTGGCCGATGGGATTGGCGACTCCCTTGCCCGCGATGTCGGGGGCCGATCCGTGCACGGGTTCGAACAGGCTGGGGAACAGGCGTTCTGGGTTGATGTTGGCGCTGGGGGCGATACCGATGGTGCCGGTGCAGGCGGGTCCGAGGTCGGACAATATGTCGCCGAACAGGTTTGAGGCGACCACGACGTCGAACCAGTCGGGATGCATGACGAAGTTCGCCGTGAGGATGTCGATGTGGTACTTGTCCACGTCGACGCCCGGGTAGTTGGCGGCCATCGCCTGCACGCGTTCGTCCCAGTACGGCATGGAGATGGAGATGCCATTGCTCTTCGTCGCCGAGGTGAGGTGCTTCTTGGGGCGGGTCGCGGCGAGGTCGAAGGCGAACTTGAGGATTCTGTCGACGCCGGTGCGGGTCATGATCGTTTCCTGCATGACGATCTCGCGGTCGGTGCCCTCGAACATCTTCCCGCCGACGCTGGAGTACTCGCCTTCGGTGTTCTCCCGCACGACGTAGAAGTCGACGTCGCCAGGCTCGCGGCCGGCCAGCGGGCTGCGCACCCCCGGCATCAACCGCACCGGCCGAAGGTTCACGTACTGGTCGAAGGCGCGCCGAAACTGCAGCAGGCTGCCCCACAGGGAGACGTGGTCGGGCACCACCTCCGGCCAACCGACGGCGCCGAAGTAGATCGCGTCGAAGCCCTTGAGCTCGTCGAACCAGTTGTCGGGCAGCATCTTTCCGTGCTTGAGGTAGTAGTCGGCGCTGGAGTGGTCGAAGTGCTCGAAGTCGAGGCGGAAGTCGAATGCCGCCGCGGCCGCGTCGAGCACGCGCAGACCCTCGGGCACGACTTCGGTGCCGATGCCGTCCCCGGGGATGACGGCGATGCGGTGGGTGTTGGTCATGGCGAATCGTTCCCTTCAGTCACGCGGTGTCGACGGCGGCGAGAATCCGCGCGCGTGCGCCACTCCCCCGACGTAAGCCCGATGGCCCCTTGCCCAACTGCGCCACACGCCCAGCGTAACCAAGCAGGTTCCTACGAGACAGCGCGCAACCCCGACCAACTAGTCGACCTTCTGGAGGCGGCGTTCGCCGCCATCGCCGACACGCCACTGAGCTGAACGGGGGTTTCATAGCGATCCATACAAAATAGTGCGCGGCTTCGCGCGGTGTGATTACATATCGATCGTCACAAAACAACGGCTACAGGTGGAGAGACGATGGTCATCAAGTACGCCATCATCGGTGCGGGCGCGATCGGGTCGGCGTTGGGGCGCCAATTCACCCGTGCGGGAATCGACGTGGCCGTGGCGGCCTCGAGGGGCCCGGCAGGATTGACGTCACTACGTGAAAGCCTTGGACCTCACATCATCCCAACCGAAGTCCGGGACGCGCTGACGGCAGAGGTGGTCGCCTTGGCCGTTCCCTTCGAATCGGTACGGGGACTCGTCGAACAGGTTCCCGACTGGAACCGCCGGATCATCGTCGACGCGACCAACGCCATCGACTACCGCGACTTCTCCCCCGCCGACCTGGGCGGACGCGAGTCGTCGGACGTCATCGCCGAATGGGCGAAGAACGCGCGCGTCGTGAAGGCATTCGGAAGCACCTGGGCCAAGGTGTTGGCTCGCGACCCGGATACCGGAGAAGGCGGACGCCGCGTCACCTTCATCTCCGGCAACGACCCCACGGCCAACGCCGAGGTCGCCTCCCTGGCAACGCAGTTCGGTTTCGAACCAATCGATCTGGGCCGCAACGATGCCGGGGGCAGACTGCAGTCCTTCGGCGGGCCGCTGACCGGTCACAGCTTCATCTCCCAGCCCATCGCCGGTGACAGCCCACCGGAAATGGATCTCGTCGAGCGGGGCGGGCCAACGGCGATCAGCTGATCCCGCAATAGAATCTCTGACATGGCACGTCCGCGCGAGTTCGACCGGACCCGTGCATTGCAGTGCGCGATGCTTGCCTTCTGGGAATGCGGCGGATACGACCAGACCTCGGTCAGCCAGCTCACCGAGGCCATGGGGATCTCGTCACCCAGTCTGTACGCTGCGTTCGGCAGCAAGCGTGACCTCTTCGACGAGGCAGTCGAACTCTACGCACAACGGCCAGGCACACCGCTCACGCTTGCCCTAACCGAGCCCACCGCCTACGAATTCGCGTCGCGCCTGCTCGACGCAGCGATCGTCGACTGCACCAAGAGGAGTCAACCCAAGGGGTGCCTGGTGAACACCGATCCGCTCCTGGTCGACCGGCGCGACAACGGCCACGCGGTGATCGCCAAGCGCCTCGCCCGAGCCGTCGACGAGGGCGACCTACCGACGTCGGCAGACCCAAAGACGCTCGCCGAATACCTGATCATCGTCGTCAACGGACTCTCCGCCCGCGCCCGCGACGGCGTGACGCGTCGAGAACTCCGAGCCGTCGCGGCCAACGTCATGGCGGCTTGGCCGAGAACCTGACGGCGCATGTTCACTTCGCGCACGGTGTGTCAGAGGTTCGGTCTCGACTGTGTGGGCTTTCGTTGAGAAATGCGGGATCGGCCGACGAAAGTCCACACAGTCGGCGACCCCAAACGCAAGCATCCCCGAGGATCGACTGATCAGCTGATCTGTTTTTAGATCACCTCTTCTAAAGGCCTGCCGATCCGCTTACGGTCGGGACATGCCGCCACCCAAGGTGCGTTCAGAGTCCTTTACTCACGCAGCACGCAAAGCTCAGATCGTGGCCGTTGCTATCGACGTCATCGCCGAAGTCGGATTCGCACAGGCGTCGATCCGCAAGATCGCCGACCGGGTCGGCATCGCGATGAGCGCGGTGCTCTACCACTTCGGCACCAAGGACAACCTCGTCGACGCCATCGTCGAGCACATGTACGGCACGATGCTCACCGAAGTGGCACCGGCAGTGCATGCCGAAGACACCGCGACCGGCAAGCTTCACGCGTACATCCGTTCCAGCATCGGCTACTTCGGCACGCATCGTGTCGCGCTCAAGGCGCTGGCCTCACTCGGCACCACCTACGTTCCCTCTGACGGGCGACGGTTCGAGGAACTCGGGCTCAGTGCCGACATCGCCGACCAGCTTTCGGTGCTCGACCCCATGCCGATTCTGGCCGCCGGCCAACGCGACGGTGAGTTCGGGGACTTCCCGGTGCAGTCCACGGCGATCGCGCTACGCGGTGCAGTCAACGGTGTAGTCGAGAAGGTGCTGCGCGAACCCGGTTATGACGCAACCAGATACGCCGAGGACTTGATCGAGCTCTTCAGTCGCGTCGTGGGCGGGTCGCGATGAGCACCGTGGCGATCGCAGCGGTCGGAAGCCGCGGCGACGTCGCGCCCCTAGCCGGCATCGGTGCCGCCCTCCATGAGGCAGGGCATCGAGTCGTCATCGCCGCGTACACGCCGTTCGCCGACTTGGTCATCGGATCCGGCTGCGAGTTCCGCGACCTTCCGGCCGACTTCACACCGGGCACCGACCGCGCCGATGCCACTTCCAAGGAGGTCCTTGCCGCGATCTTCACCCCTCGCGGACAGCGCGACACCGGACAGCTCGTCCTCGACGCCCTCGGTGAGGTGGCAGCGGACATCCTGCTGCTTCCTCCGCTGGCTGAGCTGGCCGGACATCCCTTGGCAGAAGCTCGAAGCATCCCATCGGTAGGGGTGCGACTGCAACCGTTGTCGAGGACCGCGGACCATCCCCCGAGTCTTCTGGGTTCTTGGTCCCTCGGTGGATCTGGAAATAGGATGGCCTCCAGTGCCGCCGGCTGGACCGTCGACCACCTTTACGGCGGCGTCGTCACTCACTTCCGGCGCGAGCTAGGACTGCCGACAACCTCTGCCCGCACCCTTCGGCGGCAGCGCACCCGGGCGAATTGGCCCATCCTGCACGGCTATTCACCCAGCGTCGCACCTCGCCCCGCGGACTGGCGGCCCGGCCTGCACGTCGCCGGGTACTGGTGGCCGCCCACCCCGCCAGGATGGCAGCCGCCCCCGCAGCTGACCGACTTCCTCGCCGCCGGTCCGGCACCGGTGTTCATCGGCTTGGGCAGCACCGTGGTCAGTGCGCAACGCGCCCAAGTTCTCGCCGGGATCTTCTCCAATGCGTTCAGACAGGCTGGGGTGCGAGGCATCGTCCAGTCCGGGTGGGCCGGGCTCGACGTCACCGGCGAGGACATCCTCACCATCGGCGACATACCGCACGAATGGCTGTTCCCCCACCTGGCCGCCGCGGCACACCATTGCGGCGCAGGCACCGCCGCCGCCGCGCTCCGAGCGGGCGTTCCCAGCATCTGCCTGCCCGGACCGGCAGGAGATCAACCCTTTTGGGCGCGGCGTCTGCACGAACTCGGCACCGCCACCGCTGCGCTGCCGCAGCGCCGCCTGACCGCGTCGCGCCTCGCCGACACCATCCTCGCCACACTCAACTCCACCGAACTGCGAAGGGCCGCGACGCACCTCGCGGACCGCATCGCGCGTGAAGACGGAACGAGCGCAGCGGTCGCCGCCGTCGAAGGGCTCCTGTCCTCGTCGCGCCGTTGACGGGAACACCGTGCACGAATTCGCTATCCTGCGCGGGGAGGGATCGCCGTGCACTTGCCTCAACTGCCAGACGAGCCGCCGGCCATGCGTAGTCGCGACAATTCGAGCCGCTGGTATCGACTACAGCTGGCAGGGATCGGGTGCACCGCACTCTTGGCCGTCATCTGCCTAGTCTTGGCAGCGCAGCCCATCTCGGGGACGCCGAGGATGATCGGCCCCTCGCAAGATCAGGCGAACTTCCCTACGGTCAACGCGGTGTCCGGCACTCCGGCTGAATGGATAGCTGCGATCTGCACTCCGTACATGCCGTCCATCAGAGCTGACCTCGATCCCACTTCCGTCTCCGGCGCCCTGCTGTTGTCCCCGAGTGCCGGTTTGGACTTACCCGGTTCCACGTTCAACTCGGCCTGTGCGGCTCGGGAGAAGTCTGCGTCGGAGCCATTCATTCTCGTCGCCGAGTATCCCTCCGAAGATCCCATGCAGCGCGATCTCGCCCGGAACGGTTTCGAGTGGTACTGCTTCGCCGCAGCGCGGGGGCGCCTCTTCGTTGCAGCGACACGGGCAACCGAGCGGACCACAGACTCGGGTTGGTCAGTTTCCCCAGTGTTGCTGCCGCTGGCTGACTTTGGGTTCAACATTTACAGCGGCCCGGGCCACTAGGTTCCCATCGTCCGAACCGATTCCTAGAGAAGACCTTTGGTGATGCGGGCCCGCAGCCGGTCAACCTGAGCCGCGGCCGGCCATGTCGCCTGCGACGGCCGACCCCACAGCAGCAAGTCCAGCGCCATCGGATCAGAACTGATCCGCGCGTCCGCCGATGCGCCGGCAGGTACCGGAGTGACGACATGCCTGCCGTCGCCGACGTCCACCAGCCAGGCAACCTCACCGCAATCCAGCAGCACGCTACCGGCCGACCCCACCGCGCCATCGTCCTCCGCGACGACGTCCGGGTCGCCCGCCATCCACGTCAGCACCTCGTTCACCCCGTCGACCGCAAGTGCGTCCTTGACCGGACTGATCGCCATGCCGGCGGTGAGCTCGGCGTCGACGCGGTGCACCAACGCCTCGTGAGCCATCCGCCGAGCCCACGACCCAACCGTGGACTCACCAGAGCCCTCCATCCACGTCCACGCCGCGTCGTCGGGATGCAGGTCTGCCAACACGCCGACAAGGTCGGCGACCACCGCGTCATGTCGCTCGAGTGCCTCCGGATACGGCGCGTCGCCAGCGGCGTCGACATCACCGCCCGACACGGCCTTGCCCGCTCGCAACACCGCCGCCTTATGGGCGTACACCTGAACGACGTGCCGCACCAAGTCCAGCGCGGTCCAGTCCGGGCAGGACGGTACGCGCGAATCAAAGGCACTGTCGCGCAACGCCGCCGAGAAACGAGTCGCCTGCTCCTGCAAGGTATCGATGTATCCCTGATGGCTGAGCCAGCTCGACTTCTCGGTATTCGGCGATCGCGACACCATGCCCTCCGATGGTAGGCAAACCCGGAGATCCGTGCTGGCGATCACGGTGTACGCCGTTTCGCGTGCGCTCACCGGCCATCGGCCTTAGCGTGACGTCGTGGACTGGCAATTCGACGCCGAGGTGTTTCAGTGGCGCGGCCCTGCGCCGTACTTCTTCGTTGCCACCCCTACGCACGTCAACGACTTCCTGCACGCTCACCACGGCGAGCTGACCTACGGCTGGGGAGTCATCCCGGCTCAGGTACGCATCGGCGCCACAGAGGTGACGACGTCGCTGATACCCAGGGATGGTGTGTATTTGGTGCCGCTCAAGGTTGCGCTACGCCGCGCCGAACGCATCGACGACGGCGATCACGTACGGGTTGGACTTCACGTCGGCCGGGAGGACGTCAATGGTTCCGGAGACGGACGTGAACCGACCACCTTCGTCGTCGACGCGAGGGTGGCCGTCGACCTCGCCACTACCGGCGCGACCATTCCGGCCGAGCACAGCTTGACGGCGCCCACGCTGCTGCGCTCGCAGGTTCTGGCCCTGGTGTACGAGTCGGTGCACCGTGGCGAGATCGACGAACGGGCGGGCCGGAAGATCCTCGACGACATCCGCGGACTGCGGATCCGCTTCCTCGGCGACCGCTCGCTGGAGGACCACGCGTGGCGGCTGGCCGTCCAGATTGGCTGGCCTGACGTCCACCAAGCCCAGTACATCGCACTCACTCAGCTGCAGGCCGACGCGTTGGTCACCGGCGACGACGAACTTGCTTCAGCTGCAAGGGCATTCGTCACCATCGCGACCCCGGCCGACATCCTGCGACCGTAGATCGATCGCGGTCTTTTCTTACGCCTGACAGCCCCGCATCGCGCCAGTTGCTTCGCGATGCTCCGAGCAAGTGGCCGGGACTTTGCGCCACGTAGCCGAGAACCGACGGCCGCGTCACCAGTCCGTGGAGGTAGAGCCCGCGTGCGCGGGTCCGGCACTTCACCTGAATACGATGCCCGAGCGGCGCGTTCCCACACACGTGGACCGAACGAAAGGCATCACCTCATGATTCGTCGCATCTCCGCAGCACTCGCATGCGCGGTACTTGGCGTCTCCGACCCCTGCACGGCCACCGCCGGCGCGCAGCCGTCGGACAGCTCCTCCGTCGTCCGAGACATCCTGCAGACGACGCCCATCGAGGCCGACGGCCCGCAGGAGGCGGTCACCGGTGTGGTCGTCTTTCCGCCAGGGTCGTCGGCCGGACATCACATCCACCACGGTATCGAGAGCGGTTACGTGCTGAGCGGCGACGTCGAGGTCGTCAAGGACGGCGAACCCGGTCGGATCTACCAGGCTGGCGAGACCTTCGTGACCACGAGGGATCATCCGCACGTCTCGCGGAATCCGGGAGACGTCGAGGCCCGTGCCGTCGTGACGTGGGTCGTCGACGCCGGCGTACCCCTGACGACGCCGGTGCCCTAGCGATCAACTGTGAATACGGCACGACGACGGCGCGTTTCAGCCGACATGGAAATGAAATTGGAAGTGGTCGTCCTGCCGGTGTCCGACGTGAATCGCGCCAAGGCGTTCTACGAGTCGTTGGGTTGGCGCCTCGACGCCGACTTCAGTACGAGCGAGGCGTTCCGCGTCGTCCAGTTGACGCCGCCAGGATCCGGAGCATCGATCATCTTCGGGACCGGCCTGACAGATGCCGCCCCGGGATCAGTCGATGGCTTGCACATCGTCGTGGATGACGTCGTCGCGGCCCGTGACATGCTGGCGGACAACGGCGTTGACATCAGTGAGGTCTTCCATGACGCGGGTGGTGTCTTCCACCACGCCGGAGTCGCCGAGCGAGTGGCGGGGCCGCAGCCCGCACGCCTCACCTACTCGTCGTTCGCGTCGTTCAGCGATCCCGACGGGAACGGCTGGGTGCTCCAGGAGATCACCGAGCGGCTGCCTGGGCGCTGACTCGCGCGCCTGGTTGACAGGACATCGACAGCCTCTCGTCCATGGCGGTGACAACCGCCGGATCTACCGTGCGGACAGCGCGCGACGCGGCACGCACGAACGTAGACGGGAAGTTCGATGACGCAATCGACCACACGACCAGGCGACGTCGCACACCCGACCGTCGTCTCGGGTGCCCCAGAGCACCCCGCGCCACCAAAGACCCGTTGGCAGCGCCTCGAGGGCGAATGGACACGACGACTGCAACCCGGCGAGCGGTCCACGCTCGTCGCCTGGGCCTCCTTCACGGCGACCTTCGCCGGGGTGCGCGCCCTGACGCACTGGATCCACGACGGGCACGGTCCGGCCGGTGGCGGAATGTCGCTGGGCGGCCATCACTTTCACCACTACAACCTCGGAATTGCGGGCCTCGCCGGCATTGGCGCGGTGTCGTTGCGCGGCCGCGAGCGGCATCGGCGCCACCCGCTGACCGCGGTCACCTACGGTTCGGCCCTGGCGCTGATCGTCGACGAACTGGCCCTGCTCATCGACCTGGAGGACGTCTACTGGTCCCGCCAGGGCCGCACCAGCGTCGACGCCGCCGTCACCCTGACCGCCGCCGGTGCCACCTTCGCCGTCGGGCTGCCGTTCTGGCCCCATGCCCGCCGCGCACTGCGACGACGATGAGCCAGGTGACGCTACGTGCCGGCCGCCGCTCGGCGTTCGGCGTCGTCGACGAACGCCTGCGCCAGGGCGCGGGCCGCGGCAGACGAGCGTTGTGGGCCGGCCGTCGCCAGGTGCACGTTCCAGATGACCGCGGGTTCGAGCGGCAGCACGCGCAGGTCGTCTAGTCGTGCGGCTTCGGTTGCCGGCATCAGCGTGACGCCCAACCGGTGTCGCACCAGACCCGCCGCAGTGCGGTAGTCGCTGACCTCGTAGGGCAACGCTGGGTCGAACCCGGCGTCGGCGAAGGCCTCGTCGGTGAGTCGCCGAACTCCCCAGCCCCTGGGGTAGCCGACCACGGTCTCCCCGGCGAGGTCCGCCGGGGCGACGTGATCGCGGTCGGCCAGCCGGTGACCGGGCCAGCAGACGAACAGCAGCGGCTCACTGCTCAGCACGCGGGCCGTCACCCCATTCGGGGCCCTGCCGGTCAGCGCGACCAGCGCGAGATCCATCGAACCGTCGGCCACCGCGGCCAGATGATCCGACGAACCGCCTACGCTCTGACGCAACCGCACCGACACCAACGGGTGGGTGTCGTGAAACCAGCTGAGCACCGCGGGCACGTCGATCCCACCCGAGGACTGCAGGGTTCCGAGGTCGACGGTGCCGCTGAGCTTGCCGTCGAACGACGTCGCCGTCTCACGGGCGCGCCGCGCGGCCTCGAGGGTCGCACGGGCCTCGACGAGGAAGGCCGCACCCGGTGCCGTCAGCGTGATCCGGAGCCGCGAGCGGTCGATGAGGGTGACGCCGAGGTCGCGCTCCAGCTTGGCGACGGCACTCGACACCGCCGACTGCACCACGTGAACCCGGGCCGCGCCGCGGGAGAAGCTCAGCTCATCGGCGACGGCAACGAAGTACTCGAGCTGACGCATCTCCACGCCGCCACTTTATCTCCTCATGCGATGAAGATCATCGCAACTATTCGTTGGACGTGATTGAACTTCGGCGAGATGCTGAGAGCACCCCACCATCGGAAGGGCTAACGTCATGCGCTCCTTGCACTTCGACCGGTTCGGCACACCCGAGGTGTTGACGGTCCACCATGCCGCCGACCCCGTCGCCACCGACGACCAGGCCGTGATCGCCGTCAAGGCGGCGTCGATCAACCCGTCCGACGTCAAGAACGTGGGCGGGGCGTTTCCGTCGACCGTGCTGCCCCGGGTGCCAGGCCGGGACTTCGCCGGCGTCGTCGTCGACGGGCCCACCGACTGGATCGGCGCCGAAGTGTGGGGCACCGGCGGCGACATCGGATTCTCCAGAGACGGATCGCATGCCGAGCTTCTCGCGGTGCCAGTCGACGCCCTGGTGCGCAAGCCCGCCGGCCTGAGCTTCGACGAAGCCGCCACTGCCGGCGTACATTTCGTCACCGCCTGGCTTGGCGCCATCCAGACCGCCGAGCTGGCCAAAGACGAGACCATTGCGATATTTGGCGTGTCCGGAGGGGTCGGTGGCGCGGTCGCCCAGATCGCCGCCGCCCGCGGCGCACGAGTGATCGGCGTCGGTCGCACTCCCCCACGCACCGACAGCCCGGCCGCCAAGTACGTCGACGCGTTCGTCGCGCTCGAGGGGACCGACGACGTCGCGGCGCGCATCCGGGCCGCAACCGGAGGCCGCGGCGCCGACGTCGTGTACGACGCCGTCGGCGGCGTCACCACCGCCGCGGCACTGGCCAGCGTCGCTCCTCGCGGCCGGATGGTCGCGATCAGTGCCGTCGGCAGCCGAACCGTCACGTTCGACCTGATCGACTTCTACCGCAACGAAACCCGGCTGCTTGGCGTCGACAGCACCAAGCTCGGCGTCGTCGCCGCGGGCGCGCTGCTGTCCGAGCTGACCCCGTACTTCGAATCGGGGGCGTTCCGGCCCCTGCCGGTCGCGCGCACCTACGGTCTCGACGACGCACCGCTGGCCTATCAGGCGGTGGCCGCGGGCACGTCTGGCCGCATCGTCCTGCACCCCTGACGTCCGGGGTCTGACCGTGATCGCGCTCGACACCTCATCGGAGACCACCGCCCGCCGGCTCGCCGTCTTCGCGTTGGCACTGGGCGGTTTCGGCACCGGCACAGCGGAATTCGCCTCGATGGGATTGCTGCCCGAGATCGCCTCCGGCTTTGGCATCTCCGAACCGGCTGCCGGACATGCCATCTCGGCCTACGCCCTCGGCGTCGTCGTCGGTGCGCCGGTTCTCACGGCGCTTTCGGCCCGAGTGCCGCGCAAGACGCTGCTCGTCGCGCTGATGACCGTGTTCACCGTCGGCAATCTCGCCACCGCATTGGCCCCGTCGTATGCCCTGCCCGTGGTGGCGCGCTTCATTTGCGGCCTGCCGCATGGGGCCTTCTTCGGCGTGGCCGCACTCGTCGCGGCGCACGTCATGGGACCCGGCCAGCAGGCCAAGGCGGTCGCCAACGTGATGGCCGGGCAGACGGTCGCCACGGTGGTTGGCGTACCCGTCGCGTCCTGGCTCGGGCAGACGTTGGGGTGGCGCTGTGCATTCGCCTTGGTGGTGGCCGTGGGAGTGGCCACGCTCGCTGCCATCTGGCGATGGATGCCGGACCTGCGTTCGATGCAGATCACCAGCGTGCTCACCGAGCTCGGTGCGCTCACGCGCGTGCAGGTCTGGCTGGCGCTCGTCGTCGGAATGGTCGGCTTCGGAGGCATGTTCGCCGTCTACACCTACATCAGCACCACACTCACCGACGTCGCGGGGCTGCCAAGGACTTTCGTACCGGTCGCGCTCGTCGTGTTCGGCCTCGGCATGGTGGTCGGCAATCTGGTCGGCGGGCAACTGGCCTACCGGTCGGTGATGCGCGCGCTCTACCTGTCGATGGGCGCCCAAGCCGTCGTACTCGCGATCTTCGTCGTCGCGTCTCACCGCACGTACACGGCACTCCCGGTGCTGTTCCTCATCGGGGCGACCAGCGCCGCCTTCACCCCGGCGCTCCAGACCCGGCTGATGGACGTCGCCGCCGACGCTCGGACGCTCGCCGGTGCGCTTACCCATTGCGCTCTCAACATCGGCAACGCCGCGGGCGCCTGGCTTGGCGGTCTGGTCATCGCCGCGGGTTACGGCTACACCGCGCCCGCGGCCGTGGGAGCCATGCTGGCAACGGCGTCGCTAATCGTCCTCACCGCTTCGGTTTTCGTCCCGGACTAACGAGGGTTGCGCCCCGTCCCCGGATGCGCAGACTGTCGACCAGCCGATCGGCGAGCTCGCGCCGCCCGGAGACGTCGCCCGCGCGCGGTCGCGTTTCCATCCGGTTAACAGGCTCGACAGCTCTTGTTCTATTTCGGACGTCCGTCTACTGTTCCGAAGAGGCGTGCGATCCAGGTCACCGACGAGCCGGAACGCATGAGCACGATCCGGCCCGTAACCCTGCGAGATCCCTTGGGAGAACTCGAATGTCAGCACACGCACCGGATGCCGCAGACACGGCGTCCGCAGACACCCAATCCGCCAGCGGGGCGACCCAATTCAAGGCGAACCTCGGCACGGGCCGAGTCGCACTGCTCGTCATCGCCTGCGCCGCGCCCCTCGGATCGGTCATCGGCAACACACCAATCGGCTTCACCCTGGGCAATGGCGCAGGTCTGCCCATCATCTTCCTGGTGGCCGGTCTGGTCCTGGCCTGTTTCGCGGCCGGCTACGTCGCCATCAACCGCGCGGTCCCCGGCGGCGGCGGGTTCGCCCGCTACGTGCACGCCGGATTCGGGCCCGGGGCCGGCCTTGGCGCGGCCTACGCGACCACCCTGGCGTACGGGTCGGGAACGATCGCCATCACCGCCGCCGCCGGGTACTTCGCCGACGTGATCGCCGCGGGGCACGGACTGCACTTGCCCTGGTGGCTGTACTCGATCGTGGCCATGGTCATCGTCGGCACGCTCGGTCGGTACGCCGCCGACCTGAGCGCGAAGGTCCTGCTGGTCATGATCGTCGCGGAGTTCGCGATGCTGATCGTGCTCGACATCCTGATCCTCTCGCACAGCGGACTGTCGGCCCTTCCGCTGGACGTGTTCTCCCCCAAGCAGGTGTTCTCCGGCAGTGTTGGGCCGGCCCTGATGATCGCCTTCACCTCCTTCATCGGCATCGAATCCGCGGTCATCTACGCCAACGAGGCGCGCAACCCCGGCAAGACGGTGCCCCGCGCGATCTACCTCTGCGTCGGCGTCATCTCGGTGTTCTACTTCCTCACGGTGTGGCTGATCGTCGGCTCTGTCGGGGTCGACCAGATCGTGCCCGTCACGGAGAAGGCGCAGGGCGACCTGCTGTTCACCCTCTCGGGCGAGCAGGGCGGAACCCTGCTGACCACCCTGATGCAGATCTTCTTCCTCACGAGCGTCCTGGCGTCGCTGGTGGCCCTGCACAATGCGACGACGCGGTACCTGCAGACCATGGGCACGCAGGGCACGATGCCGAAGTTCCTGGGCACCCTGCATGCGAAGTATCAGGGCCCGGCCCGGGCCAGTGAAGCCTTGTCGGTCCTGACGGCCGTGCTGGTCGCCGTATTCGTGATCCTCGGCGCCGACCCCTACCTCGGCGTCTACACCAGCCTGGGCGGTCTGTTCACTGTCGGCATCGTCGCGATGCAGGGGGCCGTTGCCGTCACCGTGGTCGTGTTCTTCCGCAAGCGCAAGGATCGCCGACTTTGGAAGACATTGGTGGCGCCCGCGATTGGTGCAATCGGACTGCTGACGGCGACCGGCTTGATCATCGCCAACTACTCGGTGCTGACCGGAACCGAGGACACCCTGCCCAATCTGTTGCCCTGGACCATTCCGTTGGCATTCGTGATCGGCCTCGTCGTGTACCACCGTCGCCGCGACCTCGTCGTCGACTTCGATCCCGCACCGGCGCCCACGGATCGAGCCCAGCCGTGAGCACCGTCGCCGTCATCGGGCCACATCTCGTCGACGTCCTTGGCCGGCCGGTGTCGGAGATACCCCCTGGCCAGGGCAGCATCGTCCTCGACGAGATCCGAGTCACCGTCGCCGGAACCGGCGGCGGCGCAGCCGTCGACCTCGCGAAGCTCGGCATGTCGGTCTCGTCCTTCGGCGCCATCGGCGACGACGTCCTCGGCCGACTCCTCGTCACCCAGCTCCAGGAGCACGGGGTGGACACCGCAGGGCTGGTGACGCGCCGCGGGGAGAAGACGGCGGCCACCATCCTGCCGATCCGGCCCAACGGCGAACGGCCCGCACTGCACGTCCCGGGCACGATGGCGTCCCTGCAGGCCGCCGACGTCGACGGCGCGGCCCTGCTCGGCGCCGACGCCGTGCTCTTCGGAGGCCCCGAAACGACTCCGTCACTCATGAATTCGGACGGCATCGCTCTCCTTGGCTCCGTCCACGCAGCCGGCGTCCCCATCTTCGTCGACCTGCTCTACCCCGGCAGGCCCGAGACACTCGAACTGCTGACCCCGTTGTTGCCGCTGATCGACTGGTTCCTGCCCAACGACCAGCAGCTGCGCGGACTGACCGGAGTCGAAGATCTCGACGTCGCGGCGCGGATACTGCTCGACCGCGGCGTCGGTGCCGTCGCCGTCACGGTCGGTGAGCAGGGCGCCCTCCTGCTGCGGCCCGACGTCGAACCCGTGTCGGTACCCGCGCTGCCGACGACCGTCGTCGACACCACCGGATGCGGAGACTCGTTCAACGCGGGCATGATCACCGGACTCCTGTCCGGATGCACCCCGGAGGACGCCGCCCTCATCGGCTCCGCCTGTGGTGCGCTGGTGGCCTCCGGGCTCGGCTCCGACGCCGGCATCGTCGACCTTGCCGGCGTACTGGCACGGATCATCGATTTCCACCCCGAGGCCGGCCGCCGCATCGACGGCGTCGTCTCGGCCCGAACGATCGTCGCGCTCGACGCGTGACCCAGATCCATTGCTTCAGAGGGGATACCGTGACCACGAACATCGACGTCACCACCGATCGGCGCCAGCGCGGCGCTGACACCGAGCTGCGGCGCCGCGCCAAGGCCGTCGTGCCCAACGGCATGTACGGCCACCAGAACATGAACGCGCTGCCGGCGATCCCGCAGTACATCGCACGGTCGCGGGGAGCACGCCTGTGGGACGTCGACGGCAACGAGTACGTCGACCTCATGTGCAGCTGGGGCCCGGTGATCCTCGGTCATGGCGACCCGGTGGTCGAGGAGGCTGCGGAACGGCAACGCAGACAGGGTGATTGCCTCAACGGCCCCGCCCCGATCATGGTGGAACTGGCCGAGGCCATGGTCGCCACCGTCGCGGACGCCGACTGGGCGATGTTCGCCAAGAACGGCACCGACGCGACCACGATGTGCTGCACGATCGCGCGCGCCGCGACCGGCCGCAAGATGATCCTGGTCGCCGAGGGCGCCTACCACGGCGCCGCCCCCTGGTGCACGCCGTTCCCGGCGGGCGTCACCGCAGCGGACCGCGCCAACCTGCTGCAGTTCCAGTTCAACGACATCGCGTCGATCCGTGCCGCCGCGGGCGAACACGCCGACGACGTCGCCGCGATCATCGTCAGCCCCTTCCGGCACGACGCCGGGTTCGATTCCGAGCTCGTCGACCCGACCTTTGCCAAGGACGTCCGGGCCTACTGCGACGAGATCGGTGCGGCGCTCATCCTCGACGACGTGCGCGCCGGCTTCCGCCTCCATGACGGCGGCAGCTGGGAACCCCTTGGCGTGCAGGTGGATCTGACGCCGTGGAGCAAGTCGATCGCCAACGGGTACGCCCTCGCCGCGGTCACCGGCACCGACCGTTATCGTGACGCGGCCGGCGGCATCTTCGTCACCGGTTCGTTCTGGATGGGAGCCGTCGACATGGCCGCCGGCCTGGCCACCATCACCGAACTCGCCAGCCGTGACGCCGTGTCCCGGATGCGTGACCTCGGCCAGCAGTTGCGCACCGGCATCCTCGGCGGCGCCACTCGGTGGGGTTTCGACGTGCACTACACCGGGCCTGCCCAAATGCCGAACCTGTTGTTCGCCAACGACTCCGATTACGCACTCTCCGTCGCGTTCACCGCCGAGGCTCAGGCGCGCGGGGTCTACGTGCACCCCAAGCACAACTGGTTCGTCTCCGCCGCCATGACCGACGCCGACCTGGACATGGCGCTCACCGGTCTCGACGGCGCCTTCGGTGCGCTTCGAGCCCGGTACCCGCAGCCATGACCGGCCTGCACGCTTTGCGCGCCGACGTGGCGGAACGGTGCCGCGAATTGGCTACTCACGGTGTCGCATTGGCCGGTGCAGGCAACGTGAGCGTGCGGTCGAAGGACCACGTCCTGATCACCCGTGCGGGTATGCGGTTCGAGACCGCCGAGGCCGACGACGTCACCGTCGTCACCCTCACCGGAGACGTCGTCGACGGTGCCAGACCGTCCTCGGAGACCGGACTCCACCTCGGGATCTACCAACGCTCGGCGGCCGGGGCTATTGTCCACACCCACGGCCGCAGCTCGGTCGCGGTCGGCCTGGTGTGCGACGAGATGCCGTTGGTGCACTACAACCTGCTCCGGCTGGGCGGCCGCATCCCGACGATTCCGTATCTGCTGTTCGGATCCCACGAGCTGGCCGAGGCGGTGGGCACTGCCGTCGCCGGGGGTCACGGCACCGTCCTGATGCGCAACCACGGCGCGGTCAGCAGCTCACCAACGCTGGCCGAGGCCGTCGAGCACGCCTGCCTCACCGAATGGGTCTGCGACGTCTACCTGGCTGCCCGAAGCCTCGGCACACCGGCGTTGCTCACCGACGGCGACCTCGCCGCGGTGGCCGAGCAGAGCAGCCGGCTGGCCTACGGTCACTGACTGCGCTTCGGCCCGGGACTTACACTCGGTTCACAGCCGGAGAGCCAAGGGGACCTGATGCCGAAGATCGTCGATCACGACGAGCGCCGCGAAGAGATTCTTCAGGCTGCCATCCGGGTGATCGACAGCGTCGGCCTGGACAACACCACCACGCGGGCCATCGCCCTCGAGTCGGGCTACTCCAACGGCGTTCTGAGCCACTACTTCCAGGACAAGGACGACATCCTGCAGTCGATCCTGGTGAAGACCCACCGTGAGTTCCTGGACCGGGTCGAGCAGAGCATGCGCGGCAAGGACGAGTTCGGCCGCCTGTGGGTGATGCTGATGCAGAATCTCCCCCTCGACGACGAACGCCGGGTCGAGACGCTGATGGAGATGACCTTCTGGCCGCGCGCAGTCTCCAGCCCCACCTCCCGCGAGTTTCAACGCGACGCCGCCAGCGACCTGCTGGGCCGGTTGCGCACTCTGGTCGCCGACGTCCGCGCAGCGGGACGGCTCGACAGCGACCTGACCGACGCCGACGTCGCCGAATTGCTCATCGCCGTCATCGACGGGTTGTCGGTGCACGCCGAGCTGTTTCCCAAGCGCCTGCCCGCCGCCTATCAGAAGAAGTTGATGCGAGCGCAGTTGGAAGCGCTCGGATTTCGGGTCGACGAGAAGGCGGTCGGCGCCGCGCGGTGACGATCGCGGCGTTCACTGGCCGTCGTCGCGTAGCCCGACGTCGGCGGGTGTCAATGCGCGCGCGACCGCCGACTTCCAGCCCGCAGCCTCACGCCTGCGGGTCCGCGAATCCATGTTGGGATACCACGCCGCCGCGATGTGCCGATTCGCCCGCAACGCAGCACGATCGGGCCAATAGCCGACCGCGAGCCCGGCCGAGTACGCCGCGCCCAACGACACCGTCTCCGAGACGAACGGGCGCACCACCGGGACGTTGAGGACGTCGGCGTTGTACTGCATCATCAGATGGTTCGAAGTCATCCCACCGTCGACGGCCAATCTCGCCAAGGGCACGCCGGATTCGAGCGTCATCGCGTTCACCACCTCCCACGTCTGCCAGACGGTGGCCTCCAGAACTGCCCGCGCGAGGTGACCCTTGGTGATGTAGGACGTCAACCCGACGACGATTCCCCGTGCTGCCGAATCCCAGTGCGGGGCAAGAAGTCCGGAGAATGCGGGCACGATGTAGCAGCCACCGTTGTCGTCGACGGTACGGGCCAGCGTCTCGATCTGAGGCGCGGTGTCGATCACGCCCAGCTGATCGCGGAACCACTGCACCAGTGAGCCGGCCACGGCGATTGGCCCCTCCAGGGCATACATCGGCTTCGCTCCCGGTGCGGCGTATCCGACGGTCGACAACAGGCCGTTGGTGGATTCGACGATCGAGGTGCCGACATTCATGAGGAGAAACGCCCCAGTCCCGTACGTGCACTTCGCATCACTGGGTTCGAAGCACATCTGACCGAACAGTGCAGCCTGTTGGTCACCGAGCGCGGCGGCGATCGGCACCCCCGGCAGGACCACCGAGCACTTGGCGTACACCTCGCAGTTGGTCACGATCCGCGGCATCATCGCCTCTGGAATGTCGAGTAGCGCCATCAGTTTCGGGCTCCACTCCAGCGTGCGCAGATCCATCAGCAGCGTCCTGCTCGCGTTGGTGACGTCCGTGACGTGGATGCCTCCCTTGGGGCCTCCGGTGAGGTTCCAGATCAGCCACGACTCGAGAGTGCCGAACAGCACCTCGCCCTTGTGGGCGCGGGAATCCAGGCGGCGGACGTTGTCCAACAACCAGCGCAGGCGAGGCGCGGCGAAGTAGGACGCCGGGTCGAGGCCCGCAATCCGACGAAAGTCCTCGGCGTGGGGCTCGATCTGGTCGACCACCGGACCGGTCCTGGTGTCCTGCCACGTGATCGCCGGCGCCACCGGCACACCCGTCCGGCGGTCCCACACCACCGTCGTCTCCCGCTGATTGGCAATGCCGAGCGCGACGACATTGGACGTGTCCAGCCCCGCCGCCTTCAGCGCCTCGGGCACGACCCGGCGCACGTTGCGCCACAGTTCGGCGGCGTCCTGTTCGACCCACCCGGGCTGTGGGAACGATTGCCGTTGTTCGCGCTGCGCGATCGACAGCATCCGACCCCCGTGGTCGAACACCATGCAGCGCGCGGACGTCGTGCCCAGGTCGACTGCCGCCACCACGCGTTGGTCGGTCACCGGGCGGGCTCGAGTGCGTGCATCACCGACATGGCGGCGAGCCGAAGCGCGGCAAGCGGTTCCGGACGGGGCGTGCCGTCGCGTGCCAGCAACCCTTCCGGCGGGCCATTCAACGCGAGTGCCGCCACGCTGGAGCGGCTGCCACCGTGCACCGCAACCGCCACGTCGGCCACGTCGGGATCGAA
Source organism: Mycolicibacterium hodleri (assembly GCA_006864685.1). Lineage (GTDB taxonomy): Bacteria > Actinomycetota > Actinomycetes > Mycobacteriales > Mycobacteriaceae > Mycobacterium > Mycobacterium hodleri_B. The sequence goes on from VIFX01000006.1 coordinate 80,591, forward strand.
CTCGCCGTCGCCGGTCGCGACTCCGGCAATTCGAATCTGCTCGATGACGGCGGCCAACCGACCTCGATTGGTCGACGTTCGACGCGTGTAGCGATCCAACGGCAGATTGCGCAGAAGTCGTTCACGCAGAGGCGAATACGCCAGGATCAGCTTGCCGCATCCAGTGGCATGCAGAGGAAGCAATTCTCCGACCCGCAAGGTTTGGGGCTTGTCGTCGGGACGGAACACATGGTGAACGACTTCGGCCTCCTGATCGTGCAGGATCGTCATCAGCACTTCGAAGCCCGTGTCCGAGGCCAGCCCGTCAGCCCACGGCATTGCCGCCGAGCGCAGGTCGTTGCCGTCGAGTTCGACGACGTCATGCGCGGACATCCGCGGCCCCAGGGAATAGGCGCCCGTGTCCGGGTCCTGGTCCAGGTACTCCAAGGCGGTCAGGGTCTGAAGGATGCCGTGAACGGTCGTCTTCGACAGGTCCACCTCCTGGGCGATGTCGCGCAACTGCATCGACCTGTCGCTGCGCTCGACGAGATCGAGGATCACCGTGGCGCGTTCGAGCGCCTGTATCGGGCCTGGCATTCACAGCTCCTAACTGGCAGCCAGCTGTGACCCCGGCCGCATTGCCTTGTTCGACATTGTCGAACAACGTCGATTGATCTGGGTCACATTCCCTTCGTAGGTTCGCAACAGGTCACCAAGAGCGCCACCAGTTGGGCGCAGCGACAAGCACACGGAGGAAGCAGACATGAAGAAGGCCCACCCACTCATCGGTGAGTTGTCTGGTGAGTTACTCGGCACAGCAATCCTCGTCATGTTCGGTTGCGGCGTCGTCGCCCAGGTCGTGACGGGCGGGTTCCCGAAGTCCCTCGCGTCCGGCGACCACAACTCGATCGCCTTCGGTTGGGGCCTCGGCGTCACGATGGCAGTCTTCGTCGCCGGCCGGATCAGCGGGGCCCACCTCAACCCCGCGGTGACGATCGCGCTCGCGGCGTTCCGGGGATTCGATCGGCGCAAGATCCTGCCGTTCATCGGGGCGCAGTTCGTCGGCGCCCTCATCGGCGCGCTCATCGTCCGGTTCGTCTACGCCGACCAGATCGCCAACGTCGACCCCACCCACACCAAGGCGACCCAGGGCATCTTCTCGACGTCGCCGGGTGAAGGCGTGTCGATCATGACCGCGTTCGCCGACCAGGTGGTGGGTACCGCCCTGCTGGTCATGGTGATCTTCGCCCTCACCAGCGCCGTGAACGATCCCCCGATGGCGAACACCGCGCCCCTGATCATCGGTCTGCTGGTGGTCGCAATCGGTATGGCGTGGGGCACGAACGCCGGCTACGCGATCAACCCCGCGCGCGACTTCGGTCCCCGCGTGGCGTCATGGATCACCGGCTACCAGGACGCGATGTTCTCGGCCAACGGACCCGAACTGTACTTCTGGCTCCCAATCGTCGCTCCCATCGTCGGCGGACTGATCGGCGGTGCCCTCTTCGTCTTCGGCATCGAACGATTCCTGCCCGCTGCGGAAGCGCTTCCGCACGAGGTCGGCGTCGCCGAAGCCCGCTAAGCGTCGAAACTTCCCCATACCAAGGAGACTCACCATGCCCGACTTCATCGGATCCGTCGACCAAGGAACCACCAGCACCCGCTTCATGGTCTTCGACCACGGCGGCAACGTCATCGCCCAACATCAGCTCGAACACGAACAACTCCTGCCTCAGGCGGGCTGGGTGGAACACAATCCCGTCGAGATTTGGGAACGCACCTCGTCGGTCATCCAGACCGCCCTCGGAAAGGCCGGTCTGGTCAGCAGCGACCTGGCCGCCATGGGCATCACCAACCAACGCGAGACCACGGTGGTCTGGAACAGGCGGACCGGGCGGCCCTACTACAACGCGATCGTCTGGCAGGACACCCGCACCGACCGGATCGCCAGCAGGCTCGAGGCCGCAGGTCATGGAGAAACGCTGCGCCACAAGGCTGGTCTGCCACCGGCAACCTACTTCTCCGGCGGCAAGATCCAGTGGATCCTCGAGAACGTCGACGGCGTGCGCGCCGCCGCCGAGAGCGGTGACGCCGTGTTCGGCAACACCGACAGCTGGCTGCTCTGGCACCTGACGGGAGGCGTCCGCGGGGGCGTTCACGTCACCGACGTGACCAACGCCAGCCGCACCATGTTGATGAATCTGGAGACCTTGGACTGGGACGACGAGTTGTTGGCGCTGTTCGACATTCCCCGTCAGATGCTGCCGACGATCGTGCCCTCGTCGTCGCCGGAGCCCTACGGTCTGACCCTCTCCAACGGCCCGCTCGGCGGGGAGGTGCCACTCACCGGTGCGCTCGGCGACCAGCAGGCGGCTACCGTCGGGCAGGTGTGCTTCGCTCCCGGTGAGGCCAAGAACACCTACGGCACGGGCAACTTCATGTTGCTCAACACCGGCACCGAGCTCGTGCGGTCGAAGGCGGGCCTGCTCAGCACCGTCGCCTACAAGTTCGGCGACGCCGAGGCGGTGTACGCCCTGGAGGGTTCCATCGCCGTCACCGGCTCGGCGGTGCAGTGGCTGCGCGACCAGCTCGGAATCATCAGCGGCGCAGCCCAATCCGAGGTTCTCGCGCGCCAGGTGGAAGACAACGGCGGGGTCTACTTCGTCCCGGCGTTCTCGGGATTGTTTGCGCCACACTGGCGGTCGGATGCGCGCGGCGCGATCGTCGGCCTGTCGCGATTCAACACCAACGCCCACGTAGCCCGGGCGACGCTGGAGGCAATCTGCTACCAGAGCCGCGACGTGGTCGAGGCGATGGAGGCCGATTCCGGTGTCCATCTCGAAGTGCTCAAGGTCGACGGCGGCATCACGGCCAACGCGCTGTGCATGCAAATCCAAGCGGACGTCCTTGGCGTCGACGTGGTGAAGCCGGTGGTTGCCGAGACGACGGCCCTTGGTGCGGCGTACGCGGCCGGCCTCGCGGTTGGGTTCTGGAAGGACACCGACGAGTTGCGCAAGAACTGGCTGGAGGACAAGCGCTGGCAACCGACCTGGTCCGACGAACAGCGAGCGACCGGCCACGCCCAGTGGACCAAGGCCGTTCAGCGCACGTTGGACTGGGTCGACGTCAGCTGATGTCCACCGCACGGTCCCCGATTAACGCTTTTAGCAACGGCTTTCAACACGGAAGGGTCAGGTAGCGGCCATGGAGGCATTCCCGCTCTCACCAGTCAACCGCGAAGCCGCCTTGGAGGACATGGCGGCTCAACCCCTGGACATCCTGATCATCGGCGGTGGTGTCGTCGGAGCCGGCGCGGCACTGGACGCCGCCACCCGCGGCCTGAGGGTCGGACTGGTCGAGGCACGTGACCTCGCATCCGGCACGTCGAGCCGGTCCAGCAAGCTGATTCACGGAGGCTTGCGCTACCTGGAGATGCTGGACTTCGGCCTGGTGGCCGAGGCCCTGTCCGAACGTGGACTCATACTGGAGAAGTTGGCCCCGCATCTGGTCAAGCCGGTGAAGTTCCTCTACCCACTCAAGCATCGGGGTTGGGAGCGTTGGTATCTCGGTGCCGGGCTGGCGCTGTACGACGCGATGTCGAAGGCCTCCGGGCATGGCGCCGGAGTCCCACTGCACCGCCACCTGACCCGGCGGGGCGCCCTGCGGACGGCGCCGTCGCTGAGCAAGGACTCCCTGGTCGGGGCGGTTCAGTATTACGACGCGGTGGTGGACGACGCCCGGCACACCATGACCATCGCCCGTACCGCGGCGACCTACGGCGCCCGGATCGCGACGCGAACCCGCGTGGTCGACCTGATCCGCGAGGGCGAGCGAGTCACCGGTGCCCGGGTGGTCGACCTCGAAGCCGACCGCACCTACACCGTGCGAGCACGGCAGGTCGTCAACGCCACCGGCGTGTGGACCGACGACACCCAGGGCCTGGCCAACGAGCGGGGCCAGTTCCACGTGCGGTCCAGCAAGGGCATCCACCTCGTCGTGCCGCGCGACCGGATCCGGTCCTCGTCGGGGATCATCCTGCGGACCGAGAAGTCGGTGCTGTTCGTGATCCCCTGGGGCCGCCACTGGATCATCGGCACCACGGACACGGATTGGTCGCTCGACAAGGCGCACCCCGCAGCGAGCCAAAAGGACATCCGCTATCTGCTGGACGAGGTCAACTCCGTGCTACGGGTCCCGCTCACCGAGGCCGACGTCGAGGGGGTATACGCCGGCTTGCGTCCGTTGCTGGCCGGCGAAAGCGCCGACACGTCTGCGCTGTCCCGCGAACACGCTGTCGCACACAGCGTCCCGGGCCTGGTGGTGATCGCGGGCGGCAAGTACACGACCTATCGGGTGATGGCCAAGGACGCCGTCGACGAGGCGGTCCACGGCCTTGGCGAGAACTTCGACCGTCGAGTCCCGCCGTCCATCACCGAGGACGTCCCGCTGCTGGGCGCCGAGGGCTACCGCGCGATGTGGAACGCGCGAAATCAACTCGCCGCCGAATCCGGACTCGACGAGTTCCGCATCACCCACCTGTTGAACCGGTACGGGTCGATGGTCGGCGACGTCCTCGCGCTCATCCGCGAGGATCCCGCGTTGGGCGTTCCGTTGACCGCCGCCGACGACTATCTACGCGCTGAGGTGGTGTTCGGCACCACCCACGAAGGTGCGCTGCATCTGGACGACGTGTTGTGCCGCCGAACCCGGATCTCGATCGAGACCTTCGACCGTGGCACCGACTCGTGCAAGGAAGTCGCCGACCTCATGGGACCGCTACTCGGATGGTCTCCCGAGCAACGGGAACGCGAGGTCGCGCACTACCTCGCGCGGGTCGCCGCGGAGCGAGAGAGCCAGACGATGCCCGACGACGAGACCGCCGACGGTGCACGGCTGGGCGCTGCCGACATCGTGCCGGTCAGCTGAGGCGTCCGCGGCGCTACCACCGGCCAATACCGCGGTTCGGGAGGTAGCGCTACCCCGTTCTCGCCCCGTCGACTTGTTCGGGGTAGATCATCGACTCTGGCGGGTTGCTCGTGCGCCGAGCCAGTGGGTAGTAGATCGCGGCAGTGACGACCAACCCCACGATCCAGGAGACGTCGGCGCCGCCAAGCAAGCCGGTGACGGGTCCGGTGTACAGCGCCTGCGCGAGAAACGGAATCTGCGCCACGATGCCGATGACGTAGCAGCCCAACGCCGTTGCGTTCCAGCGGCCGTACCGACCACCGGGACTGTAGAGCGCCGGGACGTCGACGCGTTCCCGGGAGATCAGGTAGTAGTCGATGAGGTTGATGGCGCTCCACGGGGTGAAGACCATCAGCAACGTGAGGATGAAGTTCTTGAAGTTGGCCAGGAAGTCGGCGCTGGCCGCGAGGGCGATCAGGACCGATACCGCGGTGAACCCGACGATGTAGGCGGCGCGGGCGGTCGAGGAGACGCGGGTCTGTCCGTTGAACGCGGTCACCGTGGTGAGGATCGACATGAATCCGCCGTAGGCGTTCAGGCAGTTGATCGTCAGCTTTCCGATCACGATCACCAGGTAGATGAGCACCGCGACGAAGGCAGGCCCGGCCAGACCACCGACGAAACCCACCTGGTCGTCGAGAAAGGCGTCCCCGGCGACGGCGGCTACCAGCGCCCCGAACGCCATCGACCACGAAGACCCGATGACGGTTCCGGCCAGCGTGGACCAGAAGGTGGCGCGACCACTGGTGGTACGAGGCAGGTAGCGGGAGTAGTCCGCGACGTAGGGCCCAAAGGTCAGCTGCCAACCCGCCCCGAGCGAAACGGCGAGGAGGAAGGTCGCGAAGTCGAATGGCTTGACGCCGATGACCGACGCGACGTCGTAATCGGCGAACAGCCGGATCGCCAGGTAGGTAAAGCCGATGATGCCGACGACGGAGGCGACCCGTCCGACGGTGTGAATCAGTCGGTATCCGGTCACCGCCACCACTGCGGTGAGCACGCCGAACACGACGATGCCGACCACCACGTTGTCGGAGTGCAGGATGTGTCCGATCGCCTGACCGGCCAGCACGGTCCCGGTTGCGGCGAAGCCCAAGTACATCAGGACCACGAGCACCAGTGGCACGACGGCGCCGAACACTCCGAATTGCGCGCGGCTGGAGATCATTTGCGGCAGTCCGAGTCGCGGACCCTGGGCGGAGTGCAACGCCATCACGACTCCACCCAGCACGTTGCCGATGAGCAGTCCGACGATTGCCCAGAGCGCGTCCGCGCCGAACACGACGGCCAGCGCACCGTCGACGATCGCGGTGATCTGCATGTTGGCGCCGAACCACAGGGTGAACTGGTTGCGCGGCGTTCCGTGGCGCTCGTCGTCGGGGATGACTTCGATCGTGCGACGTTCGATCGCGAGAGCGGAATCCGTTGTGGGGCGGTCGTTCATGGGCGCTCCTCCTCCGTGCAGTTCAAGGCTCAGGTCTTCTGGGGAGCGTGCGCTAGCCGTAGCCACACCGTTTCGCACGTCCGCTTGGCGAAGTCCAGATCGTTGACCGGGTCGGTGGACGCTCGATAGAAGCTGCGCTCGATCATCCAGCACAGTGCACGCCCCAGCGCCGCGGCATCGCCGGGTCCTTCGCCAGCGGGAACGCCGCCGCGGATGAGGACGGCGGCAATGGCATCGGCGAACACGTCGGCTGCGCCCGTCCACAACTGGTCGATTTCGGGCACGGTGGACCCGAGATCCACTGCCGCGCGCATCACCAGTCCGTGCTCGCGCCACAACTGAGCGGTCCGTTCCAATGCGGTGGCGATGACCTCCTCGATGGGTGCGGTGTCGGCTGCAGCGGCCCCCGACTTCTCCTGCAGGAACTGCACCGTCCGTGTGACCAACGCGATGAGCACGTCCTGCTTGGAGGCGAAGTAGAAGTACAACGCCCCACGGGTCATCCCGGCCGCTTCGGCGATGTCCCCGACCGTCATGTCCGCATAGCCGCGCGTCGCCAACAGCTTCTCCGCAGCGTTCAGGATTTCACGCTCACGAAGGTCGCCCTTGCGTTCGGCAGGCGCCGCGCGCCGAGACGCCCAAGACTTGGTCACCGTCACAATCCTAATTCAGCGCGGCTAGTTCGCAGCCAGCTGCGCACCCTCCGCGAAATCAGTGCTGCGCGAGAGCGTTTCCCAGCGGCGGATGTCGTCGTCGACCGCGGCCCGCGCGGCCCCGATGAACCTCAGCGCATCAGACCCCAGGACCAGGTGGGCCGGGGGTTCGCTTTCCGCCACGATGGCCAAGACCGCTTCGGCCGCCTTGGCTGGGTTGCCGAGTTGATTGCCGCTGGCCTTCACCCGAGCAGCGCGAATGGGGTCGAACAGTTCGTCGTAGTCGGCGATGGTGCGCTCGGCACGTGTCATCGAGCGGCCGGCCCAGTCGGTGCGGAACGAACCCGGTTCGATGGCCGTGACGTGGATGCCGAACGACGCGACTTCCTTGCCCAAACTCTCCAGCAGACCCTCCACGGCAAACTTGCTTGCGCAATAGGCCGACATCCCGGGAACTGCCATCAAGCCTCCCATCGACGTGACCGCCATGAGATGCCCCGCGCGACGCTGCCGCATGTAGGGCAACGCCGCCTTCAAGGTCGCGGCGACCCCAAAGACGTTGGTGGCGAACTGTGCTCGCACTTCCGACAACGGCGTCTCTTCGAACGTGCCCTCCACGCCATAGCCCGCGTTCGCGATCACCACGTCGACGGGTCCGACGGCCGATTCGACGTCGGCCACCGTCCGGACGACTGCGGCGTCGTCGGTGACGTCGAGGATGCGGGCATGGGCTCGGCCCGGCGACAGGGACTCGAACACCGCGACGTCCTCGGGCCTACGCACAGTGCCCACCACCCGATGCCCCGCTTCCAGTGCGCCGACGGCAAATGCGCGGCCCAAACCGGTACTGACACCGGTGATCAGGAATGTCTTCATGGTTGCCTCCAGAGCTTGTCGACCTTCGCGGCCAGAGCCGCTACTCGACACAGTGTCGATTAATAGTCGACGCTGTGTCAAGTATTCCCGCGTCCGACAGCCCCCGTGCGGCTTACCGGTAACGGCGCGGCACGGTCCACGGTTGGCCGAACACCTCGTTGAACGACTCGGGATCGAATGGGCTGTCGCCCCCGGCGGGGAAGCTGGTGAGCTCGCCGAACACGATGCGCCCGTCGACGTCGTACAGGTCGACGCGGACGAAGTCGGTGTCGGCGCCGAGCCGTTCGGCGAGGGAGATCATCTCACCCAGGCAAACGGGTTTGGCGGGTTCGGGATTCGCCCATGGCGGTCCGGCGCTGAGCGGCAGGTGTTGCCAATCGGGCCGGAAGAAGTCCTGCGTCCGGCGACCGAACCGTCCCGAGTCCACCTGCACGAAGGCACACGTCCCGTGGAAGACGAAGAACTTGTAGTCGTCGGGGATCGAGCCCTCGGCGGTGGCCAGCATCTCTTCGACGATGATCCGCCGCGGTATCCGTCCGTACACCCACTCCCGGTTCGGCCCCTGGCCGTAGAGCTGGGCTACCCAGCTCCGAGCGATCCGCACGACGTCGGCTCTTGGCGCATATTCGGCCGCAACGTGCGTGTACACCCAGCTCCCCGCCTCCGAGGGCAGACGCGCCTCGAGGGGAGCGCTCTCGGAGACGACGATTGCCGCTCCGCTGCCGTGCGTCGGTTTGACGACATAACTGTCGGGCAGGCGCACGTCATACAGGTCCGTCGGGTCGTCGATGATCGCGTAGGCATGCGGAAGGTACTGCTGTCCAACCACTTCGGCGACGTAGTCGCGGACCGCCGCCTTGTCGGCGAAGGTCACGACGAGAGCGCGATGGTCGCGCAGCATCTTGTAGCGAACCTTCTCGCGGAAGGTTTGTGGGTTCCTCGTACGCCAGAGCCGCACTGCGCGCACAAGGCGGCTCCGCTCGCGCCAGCGGACGCCGCCTGTCATGTGCCCAGACTAAACCGGCTACACCGAACGTCAGCTCTCCGGCAGCGCGGCGAAGCGCTTCTTGACGTCGTTGTACCAACCCAGTGACTTCACCGGGTGGCGCCAGCGGCCCTTCATGTCGTCGCGGGCGGGCACGTGGGCGCCGTCTCCGGCCTTCACCACTTCCTTGAGGTGTCGGTCCTGGGCGTTGATGATGTCATCGGCACTGTCACCGCGGTGCGCGAGGTTGCAGGGACCACCGAGATCTTGGCAGGTCATGGACTTCACGAAGATTCCTCCTGTGTTGGTCACACCGGGCGATCCGGGTGCGTCAGAGTGGTGACGCATCCGACGACGAAAGTGTGACCGCCATGGTGAGCGACGACCAGCTGCGCGAGGGCTTCCAGGCCGAACGGCCTCGTCTGGAGCGCATCGCCACGCGAATCTTGGGTGACGCCCACGCGGCCCAAGACGTCGTGCAGCAGGCGTGGCTGCGGTTGCACGCCACCGACGAGACCATCGACAACCTGCCGGGCTGGCTGACCACGGTGACCTCACGGCTGTGCCTGGACCGGCTGCGGATACGTACCCCGGAGCCGACGGATTCGATCGAGGTCGCGGCGGTCGAACCCGACCCCGCCGACGACGTGGTGCTCGCCGACACCGTCGGCATCGCGCTGCAGGTGGTGCTCGACCGGCTCACGCCCGCCGAGCGGGTGGCGTTCGTGCTGCACGACAGCTTCGCCGTGGACTTCGAGCTGATCGCCGCGATGCTCGACACGACGGCGGTCGCGGCGCGCAAGCTTGCTTCCCGGGCGCGCGCCAAGGTGCGCCCCGCCGCGCCAGAGGATGCCCTCGCCGACTGGGAGATCGTGGACGCCTTCATGGCCGCGGCCCGCGAGGGCGACTTCGCCCGGCTGCTGGAGCTGCTAGCTCCCGACGTGCTGGTGTCCGCCGACGCGGCCGCCAGCGCGCTCGGCACGCCGACGCATCTGCGGGGTTCCAATGAGGTGGCCACCTTCTTCAACGGCGCTGCCGCGGCGGCCTTTCCGGTGTTCGTCGACGATCGCCCCGGTGCGGCGTGGATTCATCGCGGCGAGGTGAAGGTCGCCTTCGACTTCACCGTCGAGCACGGGCAGGTGCGGCGGCTACGGTTTCGCGCCGACAGTGACGTGTTGGCCGGCGTACGACGCCGGGAGGGCTCGACCGAGCGAAGATAGCCGTGCGTTCATCGTCGACGTCATGACGACCGCGGTCGGACGCGACAGGGCACCCCGTTGACGACGTGCGTGCTGCTGGGAACGTCCACGACGCCAACGGGATTGAGAACGTTGGCGTTGACCCCGGGGTGTGCGTTGGCCACCGCAAGCATGGTTCCGGGCCTCCCGTGTCCCCAGCCGTGCGGCAGGGAGACCACGCCGGGCATCATCTCGGCGCTTACCTGCACCACCACGTCCACCGACCCGCCGTCGGTCTCCACCGTCGCGCTCGTCGCGTCGGACAGGCCCAAGTCGCGTGCGTCGTCGGGGTGCACGAGCAGCGTGCACCGTTCCCTGCCGCGCATGAGGGCCGGCACGTTGTGCATCCATGAGTTGTTCGATCGCAAGTGCCGTCTGCTGGTGAGCACCAGCGGCGGCGATTCCCGATCCAATCGCGCCGCGAGCCTGGGAATGTCGTCGACGATCTGCGGATGAATCAACTCGATGCAACCCGACGGTGTCGTCACGGCATCGTCGAGCCGTCCCTCGTCCAAGTCGGCCAGCCATAGGCCGTCGGGATGCCGCCTGACGTCGGCGAGGGTCAGTCCGCCGGGTCGAACTCCCAAGTCGTCGCCCCATGGCCCCAGTCGAATACCCAAGTCCACCAAGCGCTCCGGGCCCCGACCCTCGAGGCTGGCGAAGGCGGCCGCGGCGTCGCGGCCGGTCAGTGGGGTGCCCTCCGTCGCGCACGCGGTGGCGACCAGGCCCTGCACGTACAGGTCGTCCATGGCGGCGACGTCGACGTCGGGTACGGGCGTCCCCAGCGCGGCACCGGCCAAGCGCAGAAGCAACTCCCACTCCCCCGGGCGGTCCGGTCGCTCGGCGAACACCGGCTCAGACCATTTCACGCAGGACGCGGTGGCGTACATCCAATAGAGATCATCGGCATGAGCCCGTTCCAGCGGCGAGAGGCCGGGCAGGATCACGTCGGCGTGCCGGGTCGTCTCGTTGAGCCAGTTGTCAACGCAGATCATGACATCCAGCCGAGGAAGTGCCTCGTCGAGCCGCCGCGATCCGGGCGCCGACACGACGGGGTTGCCCGCTACGCAGATCAGCGCACGGATCTGCCCGTCGCCGGGCGTGTCGATCTCCTCGGCCAAGCAGCCCACCGGAAACTGACCGAGCACCTCCGGCGCTCCACTCACTCGGCTGAAGAAGCGACCGAACTCCCACCGATCCGTCGTTTGGTCGGGGGGCTTCATGAACATCGGAGACCACACGGCGGGCTTGGTGAAGAGTGCCCCGCCGAGGCGGTCGACTGAGCCAAGCGCGACGTTCAGCACGAAGACGAGCCACGTCGCCAAGGTCCCAAACTCCTGTGTGCACAACCCGATCCGGCTGTACAGGACCGGTCGGTCGGCAGCTGCCAGTTCCGCGGCCAGGCTGCGGATGGTCCCCGCGTCGACGCCGGTGGCCGCGCTGACCCGCTCTGGACTGAAGGGCTCGGAAAGCGCGATGGCCTCCTCGAGTCCTAGCACCTTGCCCTTCAGATGCGGCGCCTCGGATATCGCCCCGCCCTCGACGAGGGCCCGAAGCAGCGCGAACAACAGCAACGCGTCCGTGCCCGGCCGGATCGGCACCCACGCCGACGCACGCGCCGCCGTCTCGGTGCGTCGGGGATCCACCACGACGACCTTGCCTCCCCGGCGACGAATGGCGGCCAAACTGCCCACCACGTCTGGAGCGGACAGCATGGAACCCTGGGAGACGGCCGGGTTCGCCCCCAGCACCATCAAGTAGTCAGTCCGGCTCAAATCCGGAATCGGTGCGTTCCACATCCCGCCGAACAGCAGGGCACTCACCACGTTGAGCGGCCACTGGTCGACCGTCCCTGGCGAATAGTAGGCCGGCATTCCTGCCGCCCCGGCCATGCCGACGAGCGCGCCGATGTAGGTGGCGAGGCCAAGGTTGTGCGCCACCGGGTTGCCGACGTACACGGTCATTGCGCGAGCCCCGTGTTCTGCGAGAACGGGACGCAGCAGACGCTCCACTTCGTCGTAGGCTTCCGGCCAGTCGACCTCGCGGAACCCGCCGTCCGGCGTCCGCACCATGGGCAGGCGCAGACGGTCCGGATCGTCATGCAGGTGGCCCAGCGTCGCACCCTTGGGGCAGATGTGCCCTCGCGACCAGACGTCCTCGGCGTTCCCGCGGACGTCGACGGCGGTGCCGCCCTCGACTCGGATCCGCAGACCGCACATGGCCTCGCACAAGGGACACGTCAGCGTGTGTTCGGAGAATCCGCCGGAGTCGTCGTCGCTGGACACCTGTCCAGGCTAGACGTGAAGCCCTGGCGCCGAGGCTGATTCGTCGATCCTCTCCAACCGCACCGCGACGCCGTTCAGCACCGACATTCCCGCCAGCCGTTCGAGATCCTCGCTGCGACTGGAGGTTAGATCGTTGACGTTCGCACCCCCCGCTGCGTTGGCGCGCAACCATCCACCGTCGTGACCCCAACCATGTGGAACGGCGACGGTGCCAGGACCCACTTCGTCGGTGACGCGGACCTCGGTGTCGATGGTCCCCGACGGTGACACGATACGGACCCTGCCTCCGTCGACGAGCCCGGCGTCGGCCGCGTCCGTCGGGTTGACCCGGGCACGGTGGCGCCGCGGAGTCGCGCCCCTCATCAGGGTCTCGCTGTTGTGCATCCACGAGTTGTGTGACCGGAGTTCGCGCAGGCCGATCATCAGCAGCGGGAAGGCCGCGTCGTCGGGATGCCGATCGCCGAGTTGGCCAATCTCGGCGAGAATCTCGTTGGGCGCCAGATGAACTCGCTTGTCCGAGTGCTGGACCATCTCGCGTAGGATCCCGGTGGGTGCGTGTTCGGCCAGCACCACACCGTGCGGCAGTGCGCGCAACCGCCGTGCGTTGAGCCCTCCGCGGCGCAACCCGAATCGGTCACCGTAGGGCCCGAGACGCAGGAGCATCTCGAAGATGGCGCGGGGTGTCAGGCGTGCCGGCGCGACGCGTTCGAGGAACACGAACATCGAGTTGAACCGGCCCAGCGGCCCTTGCGCCAGCAGCGACATACCCATCAAGCGGGCGATGTCGTCGTAGACCCGCCACTCCTCTCGAGCCTGACCGTAGGGCGCGACGACCGCTTCGGTCGACTGCATGTAGACCGTCGGTGACGCCGCGGCGAAACCCCATTGCAGGTCGCGTCTTTCGAGGAACGTCGTGGCCGGGAGGACGTAGTCCGCGTGTCGATTCGTCTCGTTGACATAGAGGTCCATGGAGACGAACAGATCCAACGTCGGCAGCGCGTCCGCCAGGGCCTTGCCGTTGGGAACCGACAGGACGGGGTTGCCCGCGGTGCTGATCAGCGCCCGGATCTGACCGGCCCCCGCAGTGGTGATCTCCTCGGCCATGATCGCCGCGGGGAAGGTGCCCATGACGTCGGGATGGTTGCCGACGCGGGAGCGGACCTGGTCGTAGCTCAGGGCTCCCGCACGTTCGCCGAACTCTTCGAGCGGGACGACGCCTCGGCCGAACAGGGTTCCACCGGGGCGGTCGAGGTTTCCGGTGACCACTGACAGCGCGTCGAGCAGGAAACAGACCAGGGTGGCGTGTCGCCCCAAGCACGCGCCAGTGCGCCCGTACGCGGCTGCCGACGGCGCCGAGGCGAAGTCCCGTGCCAGCCCGCGGACGACACTGGCCGCCACACCCGTTCGTTCCGCCGTGCGCTCCGGCGGGAATTCCGCTGCCGCAGAGCGTAACTGGTCCACCCCGGTCGTCTGCTGTGCGATCGCGGCGTCGTCGGTCAACCCCTCCTCGAAGAGGACGTTCAACATCGACAGCAGCAGCCAGGCGTCGGTGTCGGGCCGCACGGCAACGTGCTCGTAGCTACGCGCGGTCTCGGTGCGTCGGGGGTCGACCACCACCACTCGTCCGCCGCGCGCGACGATGTCCGCGAGGTCGTCCTTGATGCGCGGACTTCGCAACGCGCTGGCGTGCGAGACAAGTGGATTGGCCCCCAGCATCAGCAGGAAGTCGGTCCGGGGAAGGTCGGGGAAGGGCAGTTGGCTGATGGTGCCGTACAGCAGCCGGCTCGCGACGAACCGGCTGCTGATGTCTTGGGAGCCAGGCGAATACTGGTGTGGCGAGTTCAGACGCTTCATGAACAACCCGTGCCACAGACTGGTCGCGTAGCCGAACGCCGCCGGGTTGCCGAGGTAGTGGGCGACGGCGCCGCCGCCATGCTGGTCCACGATGCGACGTAGTCGCTGAGAGATGTCGGCCAGCGCGGTGTCCCAACCGACTTCGTCGAATCCTCCGTCCGGGCGCCGGCGCAGCGGAGTCAGCACGCGGTCGGGGTCGTTCTGCACGTCGACCATGGCGATGCCCTTGGGACAGACGCGACCGCGCGACAACGGGTTGTCGACGTCGGGCCGCAACTTCACCAGGCGTCCGTCCTCCACGGTGGCGATGACGCCGCACAGGGCCTCGCAGATCCGGCAGTACGTCACGTGCTGTTCGGTCGTCATCGCCGATTCCTCGTCCCTGTTGCCACCCACTGAAGGTAAGGCTTCGGCACCGTCGCGGAGATGGAATGCGGATGCAGCTATTCGGCCCGCCCCGGCGAAGTGGCTCGCCGAATCAGGGCCTCACACACGTGTTCCTCGTCGGCGAACCACTGGAACCCGGGTGTACTAAACCGCAGCGTCACGTATCCATGCATGGACGCCCAAAGGAGTGCGGCCTCTTCTTCAGCACGGCTGCGGCTCTCGCTTCCGGATTCGCCGACCGCGTCGACCAGGATGGCGAACGCTTCGGCACCCTTGGGGTACATCAAGCCGTGCCCGGCGTTGGCGATCTGCTTGGTCCGCTCCAGACTTCTGCGACGCTCGAAGAGCGTGAGGTACCGCTCCGGCCGGTCGAGGCCAAACCTGATGTACGCCAAGCACACCGCATAGAGGCGGCCAGGGGGCTGCGACTCGTCCCGGGCCTGCCGCAGAAGCGCCGACAACTCCTCGAACGTCTGCTGAACCAGGGCGTCGACGATCGCCTTCCCGTCGGGAAAGTGCGCATAGATGGACGGTGCGGACACCCCCACTTCTCGGGCCACCGCGCGCAAGCTCACGTCGTCTTCACTACCGGTGCGTTCCAGGATGCGCTGGGCGCCTGCGAGCAGATCCTCGCGCAGCTTGCTGCCCTCACCTCGGGCGTTGCGTTGACGCGTCGCCATGCGACCTTCTTTCTCGGTAAGCGGTAGTGAGCATAAACCCTCGGTAAATCCGCAGCTCCGATCTATTGACGGATGTGTACTTACAGATGTTAACTTACTTGTGCCTGGACGTTCCCGGCGACGACCACCACATCGGAGAACGCCCCATGGCCGCTGACTTGGCTTCAACCTCGCCACCGCGGCGGCGCCCACTTCGACACGCCCCGTGGTTGGCGCTGCTCCTGACATCGGTCGCAGTGGCGGTGTTCTTCCCCAGCCAATACGTCAACGGCACCCTGGAATCACTTGCCGAGGCCGACACCGGCCTCGCCAGCACCTACGCCACCCGTCCCGGATTCGTTCAGGTCGCCTTCTACGTGCACATTCTGTTCGCGGGCCTGGCGTTGTTGCTTGGCGGGTTCCAGTTCTCCCGCCGCCTTCGCCGGTATCGACGGGCGCACCGGTGGATTGGGAGGACCTACGTCGTCGCAGTCATGGTGGGCGGCGCGTCGGCGTTCGTGATGGCCGTCTTCAGTTCGGTGGCGTTCCTGGGGTTCTTCGGATTCGGCACGTTGGCCATCCTGTGGATGTGGACCACGTATCGCGGGTATCGAAGCGCCCGTGATCGGGACTTCGCCGAGCACCAGGCGTGGATGATCCGCAGCTTCGCCCTCACCTACGCCGCGCCGACCTTGCGTCTGTGGCTCATCGTCCTCACCGTCGCCCAGCAACCGTTCGGGCTTGACGAAGCAGTCGTGTTCGCGAATGCCTATGCGCCAGTAGCGTTTCTGTGCTGGCTGCCGAACATCGTGATCGCCGAGGTCATCATCCGGCGGCGAGGCCTGCCGTCACTGATTCGTATGGCGCCGCCCTCTCGAACCGGTGTCCCCGCGATGTCGTAGCGAGTCCCTCACCGCTCGTCGAAGCCCTCCTCCAGCTGGCGGGCCGCCGCTGCGCTCACGGCGATCGCCTCGTGCGCGGCGGGGCTGAGCCGCCGCTCGGCGAGATGGGCGATGAGGATGCGCCGCTGCGGCGGCCGCGTCGCCAGCTTGATCGAGCGCACGTCGGGTCGCGGGTTCAGCACGGCCAAGCGTGGGGCAATCGCCACCCCGAGTTCGACGGCGACCATGGCCTGCACCTCGCCGTAGTCGTGGGCGAACACGCTGGTGCGCGGGGTGAATCCGCCCTGCTGACAAAGCTTTTCAAGCGTCTGCGCCACCGGATGGTCGTCGGCGCGCACCACCCACGCCTCGTCCCGCAGTTCGCCGATGCTGATCGAGTCACGATCCGCGAGGCGGTGATGCTCGGAGACCAGCAGCATCGTCGGGTCGTTCATCAGGTGGTGGTAGGTCAAGGTCGGATCGTCGATTCTGTTCCACTCGTAGTCCCACAGCAGCGACAACTCGGTTTCCCGTCGGCGCAACGCGTCGACCAGCCGGGAGAACCGACCGCTCAGCACGGTGAGGTCCACTCCGGGATGCCGCGTCTTGAACTCCTTGACGACCAGCGGCAGAAGCGACGAGCCGGCCGTGGGGAAGGTGCCGATGGCCAGCACGCCGGCGCGCAAGCCCCGGATTTCGGCGAGTTCGGCGTCAGCGGCCTGCAATTCGACCAGGATGCGCTCGGCGTGGCGCACCACGGCGCGGCCCGCCTCGGTCAGCACCACGCCCCTGGCGTGCCGCTCGAGCAACGGCTGGGCGGCCTCCTTCTCCAGCTTCGCGATCTGCTGCGATATCGCCGACGTCGTGTACCCCAGAGCTTCGGCGGCAGCGGTGATTGACCCGTGGGCGGCGACCTCCCGCAGGGTGAACATGCGATTGGTGTCCATCTCGGCCGTCCTTGCCAGCGTTAAGCAAAAGTTAATTGCACTGTATCAACTCGACATTGTCGTTAAGTCCCGTCGTTCCTACTGTGATCTAGGTAATCATCAATGCAGCGTGTGACACCGAGCACGACGCCGTTTTCGCCCCGCGACACGGCAGCTCGCCTGGATGCGCCACCGTCTCGGGAACTGAGAGCACATCATGACCTCTGTCGAAGTACTACCCCTGATAGCGCTGGTGGCGATGTTCGTCATCGCCACCTTCTTCCCGATCAACATCGGGATCCTCGGCTTCATCGGCGCGTTCGGCGTAGGCGCCTTCATGCTCGGATACGACGACAAGGAAATCCTTGCCGCGTTCCCCAGCTCGATCGTTCTGACGATCATCGGCGTCACCTACTTCTTCGGCATGGCCAAGAAGAACGGCACGATCGACCTGCTGGTCAACGCCTGCATCCGGGCGGTCCGCGGCCGCGTCACCGTCGTGCCGTGGGTGTTCTTCTTCTGCGCATCGGTGCTGACCGCACTGGGAACGTTCAGCCCCGCCGCGGTCGCCCTCATCTCCCCGGCCGCCATGTCGTTCGCCGCGCGGACCAAGATGAGTCCGCTGGTCATGGGCATCATGACGATCAACGGCGCGCACGCCGGCGCCTTCTCCCCCATCTCGGTCTCCGGCGTGCTGGTGTGCGACATCGTCGAGTCCAGCGGCCTGAGCATCAGCCCCTGGACCCTGTTCTTCGCCAGCTACGGCATCAACCTGCTGCTGTCGGTGCTCACGGTCGTCGGCTACGCCACCCTGGCCCGCACCCGCAACCTCGAGTTCAGCGCCACCGGCTCGGCCGTCGCCGACGAACCCGTCGAGACCGGCGGCGTTGGTTCTTCGCCCGTCCGTCACACGCCCACCGGTGGCGGCACCGGGCTGCTCACCCGTCCCGTCCAGACCGACGTCCTCCTCGACGCCGCGCCGACGCCGGTGACCCGGGTGCAGAAGCTCACCCTCGCCCTCATCGGCATCGTCCTGGTCCTGGTCCTGGTGTTCCACCTGCCGATCAGCTTCATCGCGATCGCCGCCGGTGCGGTCCTGGCGTTCACCGACCTGTCCAAGCAAAACGAAGCCATCGCCGGCATCAGCTGGTCGACGGTCCTGCTCGTCGCCGGCATGGTCACCTATATCTCCGTTCTTCAGGAGATCGGCACCATCGACCACCTGGCCACCATGGCGATCACGATCGGCGCGCCACTGCTGGTAGCCGCCGTTCTCTGCTACGTCATCGGCGTCACCTCGGCGTTTGCCTCCTCCACCGCACTGCTGGCCGCCATCATCCCGATGGCCCTGCCACTGCTGCACACCGGCGCGCTGCCGATCGTGGGAGTCGTTGCCGCACTGGCAATCTCGGCCACCGTCATCGACGTCTCCCCCTTCTCGACCAACGGCGCACTCGTGCTGGCCAACGCCCAGGGCATCGCCCGGCCGCGGTTCTACCGCCAACTGCTGGTCAACGCGGGCATCGTCGTCGCGATCGCTCCCGCCCTGTGCTGGCTGATCCTGGTCGTCGTCCCCACGGTGCTCTGACGCGGGCGGGGCTTAAGCAACGCTTAAGCCCCGTCGCCACACTCTCGATTGTTCTTCACCCATACCACGGCCACAGTGGAGTCACGTCCCCATCCGCCGTGCAGAAAGGTCAGACCTGACATGCTCACACTTCGCGCAACCTGGATGCGGGGCGGCACCAGCAAGTGCTGGCTGTTCAACGCGGTCGACGTCGACCCGCTCGTCGCCCAGGCCGGGGGCGTCGACGCCCTGCTCATCTCGGCATTCGGCTCAGGAGACCCCCGCCAGCTCGACGGCGTCGGCGGTGGCAGCTCGACCACCTCGAAGGCCGCCATCGTGCGGCGCTCGGCCGCCGACGGAATCGACGTCGACTACCTCTTCGCCCAGGTCGCGATCGGCGATCGTCGCGTCGAGTGGGGCAGCAACTGCGGCAACTGCGCCACCGCCATCGGCCTCTACGCCCTGCAGTCCGGGCTCGTCGCGGTCGACGACGCCGTCACCACGGTGCGGATGCGCAACCAGAACACCGGCGCCGTCCTCACCGCCGAGATCGCGACACCAGGCGGCGCCATCCCGACCGAGGGCAACGCCCCCGTTCCCGGCACCAACGCCCTCGGGGTCCCCGTGGGGTTGAGCTTCACCGGGCTGTCCACCGGAACGCTCTTGCCGACGGGCAACGCGGTCGACCACATCACCGCGGCAGGTCAGTCCCATGCGGCCACGATGGTGATCGCCGGGGCTCCCGCCGCATTGTTCGACGCCGCCGACCTCGGGCTCACCGGCGCGGAGGACAACGGCGTCATCGCCGAGCACCTTCCGCTCCTGGTGGCCTTGCGGCAGGAGTCCTCGCTGCGGATGGGGTTGTCGAAGCCGGGTGACCCCATCAGCCACGCCATCCCCAAGGTGGGCATCGTCGGCGCGCCGCGCGACTATCGCACCACCGCCGGGGACATCATCGGCGCCGACGAATACGACGTCTCCGTGCGAATGCTGTCCATGCTCGCACCGCATCCGGCCATCGGGCTGACCTCAGCTGTTGCCGTGGCCGCGGCGTCGACGATCGCCGACGGCGTCGTCGTCCGTGCGCTTCGCGGGTCGACGTCGAGCCTGCTGCGACTGGGAACACCGGCCGGGGTCCTGCACGTCGACCTGAACCGCGCGGCCGACGGGACGCTCGAATCGGCCACCCTGCACCGGGCGGCCCGACGGATCGCCATCGCCGAATTGTTCGTCACCGCACCGGCATTGGTCGCCGCCGGAGCCTGACAACACTGGCAGGGACTCGCCTCGGCATCTCGACAACCAAGCACGAGTCGGTAGAGTCGGAAATTACCATGGCAACGAAGCGCGGTGTTCGAGGGATGGCGCTGATGCTCGTCGTCTTGGTGATGAGCACCGTCCTGGGATCGGCCACGGCCATGGCGGCCGAACTGAGTGACTATCGCTGGGAGAGTCGTCCTCTGCTGGTGTTCGCGCCCGAGGCCAGCGATCCACGGCTCGTCGAGACGCTAAAGCGAATCGACGCCACTCGATGCGACTTCACCGGTCGTGACATGGTGCTCGGAGTGGTGGTCGCCGAGGGCGACAGCACCCTCGACGGTCAGGCCGTCGACGCTGACGAGTCGCGGCGGCTGATGGACCAGTTTGCGATTGGCGACAACGCGTTCAGCGTCGTGTTGATCGGCAAGGACGGCGGCGAGAAGTTCCGCGTCAACGGGGTTCCTGATCTTCGGACGATCTACGCCGTGGTCGACGGCATGCCCATGAGAAGCCGTGAGATGGGTGCCGATCCGGGTTCGTGTTGACGTCGGGGACCAGGACGTGGCCGACGCCAAATACATTCACCTCATGAGAAGTCGTCGAGTACAGCGCGGTCTGACTGGCTTGGTGGTCGCCTGCATGGCGCTTCTTCTCGTGTCTTGTGGAGTCGCCGGGCAATCCGCCAATGCCGACGGGTCCGACGTCGCTCTCGTCGACCTCGACGCCGACGCGGTGGCCGCCTGGACAACGGTCAACGACCCCGTCATGGGCGGCTCGTCCACCTCGAAGATCACGTTCGGCGGAGACGGGCTGGTCTTCTCCGGCTCCATCTCGTTGGAGAACAACGGGGGGTTCGCCTCGGCCCGCAGTCCGCAGGACCCCGACATCGGGCGCAAGGCATCGGGCGCGAAGTCGCTCCGCGTGCGCGCTCGCGGCGACGGCAAGACCTACCTGTTGAAGGTGGGCATCGCAGGGCAGCCGTGGTCTTACATTCAGCGTTTCCCCACCGAGGCCACCGTCGACCGGACCTACGACTTGCCCGTCAACGGCTTCCAACCGGTGGGCATGCGCCTCGATCCGGAACCCGACGCGCCCCGGGCTCTAGACCCGTCCGCCATCGATCAGGTGGCGGTGTACATCCTCGACAAACAGCAGGGCCCCTTCGAAATCACCGTCGACGCAATCGAAGCCAACGTCTGAGTGCGCAGCCCGCGACAGGGCTACGCCTGTGCCAGATCCGCATCGCGCGGCGCGGACACGTCGTCCCAGCCGCCACGCTGAAAGCGGAGCCGGGCGAGTAGGTCGTCGAAGCGCTCGAAACGCAGCGCCTCGACCAGCGGACGACTCAGATTCTCGACGATGCAGACGGCGGGGTCGTCGTCCGGACGGTCTCGGTAGTCCAGAAGAACAGCCCGTTCGTGATCCGCCTCCAGCACGACGAGCCTGTCTGACCCCGGATGCCTCCGCCCCCAGGGTGTCTCGTTCGCCGCGAAATCCAATCGGTCCGACAGCACGTCCAGCGTGACCACGTATTCGAGCGGTACCGGACGCCGCATGACCTCTACGTCGCGCACGGCGGCACCCTCGGTGAACCGCACGAACCGCGTGGCGACCCCGCCGCCGTTGCGCTCCCCCCACAGCGCGACGAGGTCCACGGGGAGCCCGAGCCCGAGCCGGTGCTGGGTGGCAGCGACGAGAGCACCGTCGGCGGCCATCTTGGGTTCCGTGCCGTCCTCGCGTTGGATCGCGTTGCGGTAGAACGGGTGTGGATCGGACTTTCCCCAGAAGCGGCTCGCCCTCTGGTCTTCGGGCGCCTCCTCCATGGGTGCGCCGAGATCCCGCGCGGGTGTCTCGGTGCGCAGGCGGCCCCGTTCGCCACGGAGTGCTGCGAAGAACTGGTCGAAGTCCTCGAACACGAGGTCCACCGGGTCTTCGCCTGAAGCCTTGTCGTAGTCGACGATCAGCACGCGGGGCCGCGGCCCGGCGGAGTAGTCGAGCAGCGTCATGTCCCCGTATCGCGCCTGCAGCACGATGAGGTGCTCCGCGTTCGCGGGCAAGTCCTCGGGGTCGTCGGTGAAGTCCGAATAGTGTTCTGCCACCGTCCGCAGCTTGTCGAGGGGCGCCAACGACGAGTAGTCGATCGAGAACGCGCCGCGCCAATCGTCATAAACCGGACCGGGATTCGGCACCAGCGGCACGTACAGCCACCCGACGTAGCCGCCGTTCAGCTTGCGATAGAGCGCGCGCAGCGTGTCGGGCAGGCGTACCCCCAGACGCGTCTCTGCCGCCGCGATCATGTCGTCGTCCGCGGCCAACGACGGTTTCCGGACCGGGCCCGACCGCAACTCGAGGGCCTCGCGTGCGGCGTTGGTACGCCAGTGCTCCGGCGAGACGAAGAACGTGTCAAGCGTCAGCGGCTTCGGATCGACGTCGAGTTCGATCTCGGGCTCGACGGTTGCCCCGTCATCGGTGAGCAGGACTCCCGGCGTCGACTCGATGCCGGCTGCAGCGGGCGCCGCGCTCTCCAGCCGGATGACGACGGTGCTGATGACTGCGCCGACGGCGAGCAGCACTGCCATGGTGATGACGTCCGTCGCCGCCAGCGGCGCCAGGGCGCGGTTGCCGGCAACGAGGCGGCCCAGGCCCACCCCGACGACGTAGCAGACGCCTGCCACGACCGCCTGGATGGGTAGCGTCACCAGCACCGAAAGAACGATCTGCGGTGCACCGCCGGTGCGCCAGGCCAACTTCCACGAATTCCACTTGCCGAGCGCGTACAAGACCGTGAAGACGGGGGTAGCCAATAGGACGACCCACGGCGATCGCTGCACCCAGCCGACGGCGACCATGGTGGCGATGACGAGCAGAGCAGCGGCGAGGCGCAGTCCGAGCGCCAACCTCGTCGTCATCAGAACTACTCCCGTCGTCTAGGCGTTGGGTCGGCGTCAACCCTTTCACGCCCGGAGACCGCACGCAGGCGCACCCTGGACCTGATTGCTAGATGGTGCCGGTGAACGCATGCAGCTGGTCGACCACGGCAGGCGCGGCATTGACGTCAAGTGCCGACAATGGTGCTCGGCCAGCGAGCCAACGTACGAGATCGGCTGTAGAGCCAAATAATTCGACAGTACCAAGGTCGCTGCCATCAGGACCGAACGTCCACTGGTACCCGTTGGTCGTGCGGACGACGAACCGAGCCGAGGGCAGAAGTGCGGTGTGGTACCGCATCAGCGGAGGGATCGCCAGGGCGAGGCGCTCTGGCGCGCCGTGGACCAGGCCGTTGGCGGTCGCGAGGTCGTCGTGATGAGTCCACACCTCGAACAACGTCAAGGCTGCCACCGCTGAAGTCAGCAGCAAGCGTGGAGAGCGACGGCGGACGCGAGCGAGGAGTGCGGGATATCCCCCACGCCGTTCCCTGTTGATGGCATATGAGACCACCTGGGCCTTTGGGCGAAACTGGACGCCCCTCGCGGCCACCACCCGGATGCAGAACGTGATCGTCCCGGCCGCCCGGTCCGCGCCGACGATGTGCGCCGCCAGGTCGAATGCCGTCCACGTGCCACATCCGGCAGAAGCGGAGGGCCCGACGGTCTCCAACGTGTCAGCCAGCGTCGCTCTTTCTGCTTCTACGTCCTCTGCAACCGTCACGAAGCACCTCCCGACTTTCCGGTTGACCTCGATGGTGCATGAGGTTCTAACCTTTCTGGGTTGAATCAGTTTCAGGAGGCCGGCATGTTGATCTGCGCCACCTGCGCCGTGGAGTATGACGAACCCACGCCGGAGGATTGTCCGATCTGCTCGGATGAACGGCAGTACCTGCCGGCCACGGGACAGCGATGGACGACATTGGGTGACCTGGCCGCGGCCGGCCAGGAGCTCACGTGGATCGACAACGAACCAGGTTTGACCGGAGTGGGCACCCACCCGTCGGTTGGTATCGGACAGACTATGCAAGTCCTGACAACCCCTGCGGGCTCGGTCATTTGGGACCCGGTCGGGTACGTGGACGACGCGGCCTGTGCCCGCGTTCTCGCCCTCGGTCCGGTCTTGGCGATCGCGTCCAGCCATCCACACATGTTCGGCGTTCAAGTGGAATGGTCGCGTCGGCTGGGGAATCCCCCGGTGCTGGTGGCTGAAGCAGACCGGGAGTGGTTGGGCCGGGACGATCCGGTGGTCGAATTATGGAGCGGAACCTACGAGATCACCAATGGTGTGACCCTGCACCAGGTTGGTGGGCATTTCCGAGGGAGTAGCGTCCTGCATTGGGTCGCCGGGGCCGACGGGAACGGCGTCCTCCTTACCGGCGACAGTGTCTTCCCGAACCCCGATCATCGGTCGGTCGGCTTCATGCGCAGCTACCCCAACCACATCCCGCTGTCGGGCGCCGTGGTCCAGCGGATCGTGACTCAGCTCCAACCGCTGAGCTACGACCGCATCTACGGAAACTTCAACAACTCGGTCAACGCCGACGCGAAGGCGATACTCAGAGCATCTGCAGACCGACACATCGCTTGGACTCGCGGGCACTTCGACCACTTGACCTGACGCCGGCGACAGCAAGCGATGCCCCACCCCGGGAAACAGCACCCCCGGGCCGCGCACGGGGCCGGCCGAAAATTGTAGGGATGAAGCGGTTTTCGCGGCTCGCGACGAGCGACTGCAACGATATCGCAAGCTTTGGCTGAGTCCACCCGGCACGAACCACACTGCGTATGTTGTACGCCGTAGTACAGTCTGCCGTACAGGAATCCCGATTTGAGCAAGGCTAGGCAGACAGGAACCTCTCCATGAACGAGATCTCGACGCCCAACGGCAATGCACCACCCGCCTTTGATGGCCTGCGGGCGATGTTCGTCAACTGCACCTTGAAGAAGTCGCCTGAACGCAGTCATAGCCAAGGTCTGGTCGACATCAGTGGCGCGCTGTTGAAAAAGCATGGCGTCGAGGTGGATCAGATTCGAGCCATTGACCACGACATCGCCACCGGGGTCTACCCGGACATGACAGAACATGGCTGGGACACCGACGACTGGCCCGCACTCTACGAACGCATCATGGCCGCCAATATCCTCGTCCTGGTCGGGCCGATATGGCTTGGCGACAACAGCTCAGTGATGAAGAGGGTCATCGAACGGCTCTACGGATGCTCGGGACTACTCAACGACGCCGGGCAGTACGCCTACTACGGGCGCGTCGCCGGGTGCCTCATCACCGGTAACGAGGACGGCGTCAAGCACTGCGCGATGAACGTTCTCTACAGCCTCCAACATCTCGGCTACGTGATTCCGCCACAGGCGGATGCGGGTTGGGTGGGCGCAGCCGGCCCGGGCCCTTCCTACCTCGACGAAGGGTCGGGTGGGCCGGACAACGACTTCACCAACCGCAACACCACCTTCATGACATACAACTTGATGCACATCGCATCGATGCTCCGCGCAGCCGGCGGAGTTCCCGCGTACGGAAATCAACGTGCAGAGTGGGATGCCGGTTCGCGATTCGGATTTGCCAACCCCGAGTACCGGTGATCGTGCGCGTTGCCTTGAACCTAAAAGTACTGTCCGCTTTGAGAATACGTCGCCGGAGCCACAGAGGCTGGGGTGTGCTCGGGTTACGCTGTGCTGCAGCGATTTTCGGACTCTGTGCTGGTGGTAGATCCGGACTGCGCAGCCAGGTGTTGTACTGATCAGGACAGTAAACGGTGCAGAATCCCGATATCCGCAAACGGCGGGAGAACACCTCGCCAGTTTGCAACCGTCGATCCTGCAGGCCACGCGGCGGCCGGCCTCGACCCTCACGACATCTACTAAGGAAACATCATGAAGATCAGCGCCGCTGCACACGGCATCGCACGATCGCGGACCTGCGGAAGGTTAGTCGCCGCAGGACTTTCCGTCATCGCGATGCTCGTACCCCATTCCCCGGCCACCGGGACCGCCGAAGCAGAATCCGACTGCCCTTATGTCCAGATAGTTTTCGCTCGCGGGACGTTTGAGCAGCCCGGCGTGGGTGCGACCGGGCAAGCCTTCGTCGATGCCTTGAGCGACCGCCTCGGCGGCAAGTCCGTCGGCGTGTACGCGGCGAACTACCCTGCGTCGCTGGAGTTCAGCCACGCAGCCGAGGGAGTCGTCGACGTCCGCAACAAGGTCGAATCCCTCGCAGCGACCTGCCCCGAAACCAAGATTCTTCTCGGCGGTTACTCACAAGGTGCTGCGGTGGTCGGCTATACCCTCGCAGACACGATCCCGGCCGACTATGAACTACCGACCGGCATCACCGGTCCCATGCCCGCGGCGATGGCCAACCACGTCGCAGCGGTGGCTCTGTTCGGCACTCCAGGTGCCGGTTTCATGGCCCTCGTCCAGCGCGACGCGCCACCCATCACCATTGGCAATCCCTACCTGGCCAAGACGATCCAGCTCTGCGCGGCCGGCGACCCAGTTTGTTCTCCCGGTGGCAGGGATCGCCCAGCGCACAGCGCCTACAAGGACAACGGAATGGCAGTAGCCGCAGCGGAATTTGCTGTTCGCGCGCTGTCGGCGACGGCGTCCGCCTGAATGTGCGTTCGTTCTGAGAGGGCATGGCTGACTGAACCAACAGCTATAAGCGCTCTTTAGCGCCGAATTTCGTCGATATATCCCGTCCAGCAATGGCAAGAACGGAAGGTGTCACCTGTGGCTACGGACATTAAAGTCATTATGGCTAGGTTGCTGAATGCCGAGCCCGCGGTCAGTTCTGTGGGCAACATCGTCGCCCGCTACGGCTTGGCGGGCGTTATCGGTTGGATAGGAATTTTAAAGTTCCATACGTACGAGGCAGAACATTCAGCCTTTGGTGTCGAATAGCCCGTTCATGGGTTGGATGTATCACTTACTCAGCGTTGACGCTTTCTCGGTATTGCTGGGCGTCGTGGAGATCGTCACCGCCCTGCTACTGGTGGTGAAACCGTGTTTTCCGGCAGTCTCATTGGTTGGGAGCCTGTTGGCCATCCTGATCTTCGTGAGCACCCTGACGTTTTTATTCACGACGCCTGGAGTGGGTGAGGCGTCGGCCGGTGGATTCCCGCTACTGTCGATGACCGGCCAATTCCTCATCAAGGACATCGTCCTACTAGGGGTAGCGATATTGACGCTCGCCGACGCAATGAACGCGATCGGCGCCCGCGCATCGCTGACTGCCGCTCCCGGAGACGCGCAGCACTGACGTATCAGTGCGACCGATCCAGCGCGCTCACCCTGTCAGCTAAAAGAAAGTCGAATGACGTTCAAATACAAGCATCAACGCGACGGACCACCACTCCAGCATCTCGGCGACACTCTTGACCTTCAGGCCAGCGGTCTCTCAATTGGGAGAGTGTGTGCAGTCGGACCATAGTCGCCGGAGTGCCCGTCAATGACAGCCTTGTTACCTCATGACAGCTCGGAAGCGCCGTCTAATTCGGTGAAGAGGGTTCGAGCTGCACCCAAAGTCAGGTACCCAGTTGAGTCGGGCTCTGCTTTAGCCGAGCGGTTCGTACGTGAAGCCATGCCCTACCGTGCCGCCCTCCTCTGCTCGGCCCGGCGACTTACCCATCGGGACGTCGATGCTGAGGATCTGGTTCAGGACACGATGATGAACGCGTTCCTGGGATTCGACGGCTTTCAGCCTGGCACCAATCTGAGAGCCTGGCTCTATCGGATCATGCACAACCGATGGATCAGCGTGTATCGGATGAAACAACGGCGCCCAGACGGCTTCTGCGTCGACGCGGTTTCCGGTACCGGTATAGCTGCCATTGCTTCGCGTTCAACTCGGTTCTCGCGTTCGGCGGAAGACGAGGCCTTGAGCGGTCTGTCCGACCGCCGAATAGAGGAAGCCCTTCGGTCGCTGCCGGAGGGGTTCCAGAAGGTGCTGTATTACGTTGGCGTCGAGGGTTACACCTATGCCGACACTGCGATCCTCTTGAGGATTCCGGTCGGCACGGTCATTTCCCGCCTGTCGCGGAGCCGCGTTCGACTGCGTGCACAACTGGCGGACTACACGGACGGTTCGGGATCCCGGTGCACTCGTCGTCCGTCTGCTCAATAGCCATTGTCGCCGGTAGGCATCGGCGTGTGTTACGTAATCTGCTGCAGTACAATGTTATAGCCGGACCTCGCCCCGAACGGCGGAGGCGCCCGATTCATCACTAGTCGCGGTGCGGCTCCAGCAGCAAGGCCTGCCCGACCGAACTATGTACGCGCCGCAGCCAGTCGTGGATTGCGGCAAAGCGTTCGACATCGTTCGCGAGCCTCTGATTGATCGCGATCGTCATCGCATGCATAGCCAAACCCAAAGCGCCTCTAGGTGCAGATTGCAGGGCGCACGCGTAGCCGGTTGGCAACACGTAGATGATGTCGGCGCCGAGCCTCACGGCATGCGAGAGCGGGGTGTTGTTGACGACACCACCGTCCATCAGGTCGCGGCCGCCGATACGCACCGGCGGGAGGATCGCAGGTATGGCCGCACTTGCCGCGATGGCGTCGGCCGCGTCGCCCGCCGACAGCAGCACGTCTTCCCCTGACAGCACGTCGGTTGCCACGCAATGAAACGGCGTGGGCGCGTCTTGGAGCAATTGGAAGCGGAGGTGCTGCCTCAAGATTCGGCGTATTCCGTCGCCAGAGGCGAGGTGCCGGCGTAGCCCGAAGATGCAGAGGGCGCTGGTCCCCAGGTGCGTGGGAAATACGTCCCGTCTGGACAATGATCGCCATACGCCGATCAGATCCTTGGTTCCGGCGACATCGGGTCGGGCGGCTACCCATCCCCCGTTGAATGCGCCCACCGATGTGCCGACGATGATGTCCGGCACGACGCCCGCCTCGAACAAACTGAGGAGCATCCCAGCCTGCACCGCGCCCAGACTCCCCCCTCCGGAGAGCACAAATGCCGTGACCATGATGGTGTGATTATGGACGTCGAGCGAGGCGCTCGTCGGCATTTTGAGCATTGCGCACCGGTCGGGCTATCCTGCGACCAAATCCGTTGACGCGCAAGCACTTTTCCTGCTCGTGGATGATCAGTCCCGGCTGCCCGCTGCCCCCTGACCAACGTGCTGGACTGGTACGCAACTCAAATCAGAGTCCTTACCGGTGACTTCCTCGGTGGCCTCGAACCCAATGATGCTGCAGCAGGACGCGGTCACGTCGGATCACCTGAGTCGTCCCGTCGTCGGGCGAGGAGTGGGTTCCAGATCTGGTTGATCGACGGGTGCGGCGCCACGACGTGCCGGAGTGTCTCGATCGGCACTTTGGCGACGACGGCGAGTGTGGCAGCCTGCGCGAGTTCGGCGAACTCCGGACCGACGAAGGTTGCGCCGAGCAGGGTGTCCGTGTCGGCGTCGATGACCAGTTTCGCCCAGGCGTCGAAGCCGTCGCGGAAGATGGCCAGGTCGGGTACGGCTTCCGGGTAACGCGCTTCGGACGTCGTGACCGTGAATCCGTCGGCGCGAGCCTGGCTTTCGGTTCGTCCCACTTCGACGACCTGGGGATCGGTGTAGACGACCTGTGGGAGGTTGTGCGGGTCACGGGCGATGAGTTCATCGGCGCCGAGCTGGCGGCCTCGGGCGCGGGCGGCAATGATGTCGGCGACCACGACTGCGTGGTACTGCGACAGGTGCGACAAGAGTGCGCGTCCGGTCGTGTCGCCCATCGCGTACAGCCAGCTGCCGTCGACTCCGACCGCCTGCAAGTGGTCGTCGACCAGCACGAAATCTCCCCCACGCAGCCCGACGGTCTCCAAGCCGAGGGCATCGGTGTTGACCACACGTCCCGCGGCTACGACGATTTCGTCGACCTCGATACTCTCGTCGCCGACGGTGGCGATGACCGTGCCGCCCGCGACCGGTCGGTTCACGCTGGATAGACGAGCTTGGAAGCGAAGGTCAACCCCGTTGCGCCGCAACGACTCGGTGACCATCTCGCTGGCGACGGTCTCGGAGTTGCGCATCAGGGTGCTGCCGCGTGCGAGCAGGGTGACCTTGGACCCCAGGCCGACCAGGATCGTGGCGAACTCGACGGCGACGACACCGCCGCCGATAATCAGGGTTCGTGGAGGCACGTGCGTCATGGACGCCAGCTCGCGATTGGTCCAGGGGCGCGCCTCGGCCAGTCCTGGTACGTCGGGGATGGCGGGGCGGGTACCGGTGGCGAGGACGACGGCCTGCCGCGCTCGGACGGTCTCCTCGCGGCCGTCGGGGTGGGTCACGGTGACCTCCCGTTGGCCGGCGAGCCGGCCGCGGGCGTGGAACACCGTCAGGCCGCTCTGCTGCAGCGCCGCGGTGGTGCCGTCATCGTTGAGATGGTCGACGATGGCATCGCGTTTGGCGAAGACGGCTGCGACGTCGAGCTGGCCCGGTCCCACGGCTTCCCGGACACCGGGGACGGCCTTCGCCAGGGCCAGCACCTCGATCGGGCGCAGGAGCGTCTTGGTCGGATTGCATGCCCAGTAGTGGCATTCACCGCCGATGAGGCGGTCCTCCACCAGGGCCACCTCGAGCCCTTCGGCGATGAGGTACTGCGCCGCTGAGGCGCCACCGGGGCCGCCGCCGATGACGATTACGTCGAATTCTGAATCTTGAGTCATGTCAGCCTCTGTCTTGGTCGGCTCGTGCTTCGGCGGTGTGGATGGACACTTCGGAACGCAGGGTGCGATGCACCGGGCATCGGTCGGCGATGTCGAGCAGTTTGGCGCGTTGGTCGGCGTCGAGCGGGCCGATGAGGGTGATGTCACGGTCGATCCGGTCGACCATCCCCGTGCCGGTCTCACACTCGTCGCAATCCTTGGCATGGATGCGGAAATGGCGCGATTCGACGACGATGCGTTCGAGCGGCCACTGCTTTCGATCGGCGTACATCCGCACCGTCATCGACGTGCAGGCTCCGAGCGCGGCGAGGAGAAGGTCGTAGGGTGTCGGTCCGGCGTCGTCGCCGACAGGATGGGGTTCGTCCGTAGTCAGTCGATGCCGGCGCGCACTGATCTGTTGGGTGAGTCTGCCTGGTCCGATCTCGGCGACCCGCACGGCGCCGTCGGCCGGATCATCGGTTGACACATTGGCGGTGGTCGTAGGGGCCGTCACGTACTTGCTCGACCAGGCCGCGAGGACGCTCGCCGCGTACTCGGCGTCGGCCCGATCGCTGAGAAGATGGTCGGCGCCGTCGAGAGCGATGAACGACTTCGGATGCCGCGCGGTGTCGAAGATGATCCGCGCGTTGTTCACCGCCACCACCTGGTCGACCGGGGAATGCATGACGAGCAGCGCGGCCTCGAGGGTGGCGATCCGCTCGCACTGCGGTTGCATCGCGATGTCGTCGAGAAATTGGCGACGCACCCGAAACGGCCGCCCTCCGATCGATACCGTGGCCTCGCCCGCTTCGACGACGGGTGTCACGTCGCCCAGCATTCCGACGACATGGAAGGGGTCAGCCGGGGCACCGATGGTGACGACTCCGCGAACCTCGGGGATCCGCGGTGCAGCTGCCAAAGCGGCCGCCCCACCCAGCGAATGCCCGATCAGCACCGCTGGAGCGGCGTATTGGTCACGGAGATGGTTTGCAGCGCACACCAGGTCCTCGATGTTGGAACTGAAACCGGTTGCGGCGAAGTCGCCCTCGGACTCCCCCAAACCGGTGAAGTCGAACCGCAGGACGGCGAACCCCTGATTCGCCAGTGCGCGCGAAATCCGGCCAGCCGCAACGTTGTCCTTGCCGCAGGTGAAGCAGTGGGCGAACAACGCCCACGCTTTCGGGAGTTCACTCGGCATCTCAAGCTTGCCTACCAACTCTCCGCTGCTGCCGCGGAAGACCGCTCTGGTCGGGGTGCTCATACGCCTCCCTGGGCTCACGACGATCTTGGGTGAATGTACTACACGGAACATTTCGTCGAGGTCTATCGCGAACGGTCGTCACGTGAAGCGCGGCTACGGCAACCGCAGGAGCCGAATGTACTGGAAGGTACACCATATGATGCCCACACAGGCGTCGCGTCGAATACAGGATCAGCTCTGACAACCTGACGCCGGACTGCTGCAACACCTTTCAGTAGACCAGCATGCGAGCGAGTCGTCATCGACTCAGCCGCTCCAAGCGCAGCGTCCGCACGGCGTCACCCAGCGTCCACAGCGCCACCGCGAGGAGGACGACGTCCTTCACCAGGAAGCATCCCAGCAGAGACAACACCGGGAAGCCGCCGGCCCAGCACTGCCGAGAACGTCGTCACCGACACGAGGTCGTACACCCAGCTCATCTGAGGGCTGCCGCCACCAGCGGCTGGATGGAATTGGCCTCGTACGTGGTGAACTTCAGTGCGCCCATCCGTGCGATGACGAACACGAGTGCGTACCGCACCGCAAGGCCCCCCACCGGGGCCACCCGAGAGGCGATGGGTGAGCCGTACAGGCGAGAGGTGAGACTGTCCAATGACATTGGCCATTCCTCTGCCGGTAGGTAAACCGCTTCCGGAACAGGAGTGCCTTCGATGGGGTGCGGCGTTACACGACGGCGTCGGCCGGTCGTCCTTTGGACTGCTGGGGAAGGTTTCGGCCCAGCCGTGTAACGGATGCCAACCACGCCGGCACTCACCTACGTCTGGCCATCGTGCGGCGCCGGTGGCTGCCTAAGCCAGTTTGCCCCG
Source organism: Mycolicibacterium hodleri (assembly GCA_006864685.1). Taxonomy (GTDB): domain Bacteria; phylum Actinomycetota; class Actinomycetes; order Mycobacteriales; family Mycobacteriaceae; genus Mycobacterium; species Mycobacterium hodleri_B. The sequence continues at coordinate 113,192 of VIFX01000006.1, forward strand.
AGGCCTCGGGTAATGAAATCGATGATTTCGTCGAGGTATTCGGATCCGATCTCCCGGTCTCGCACCAGGAGCCGCCAGTAGGTCGGCGCGGGCAACAAGTCCTCAATAGGAGTATCCCGTATCGTCCACAACATAGGGAGGGTTTCATGGTGACGAAGTCCGAGCAGCTGCAGAGCCCATTCTCTGGGCCCACAGATGAATAGGGTGCTGATTACCGGCGCCACCGGAACGACGGGCAGCCGGGTTGCCGCCCATCTAGCGGAGCGTGGTGTGGAAACACGACTCGCGACGAGGACACCTCAGTCAACTGGGCAGGTTCTGCTCAACTGGGGCGACCGTGACACGTATAAGGAGGTCTTGCAGGGTATTTCGGCGGTCTACCTCATCGCTCCTATCGGAGTTGTCGATCCAGTACCCCTAGTGCAGGCGTTCCTCGACGAGGCACTCGATCGGGGTGTGCGGCGTGTCGTGGCACTCAGCTCGTCCGCACTGCCCGAGGGGGCGCCGGGGCTCGGCGCCGTCCACCATCTCGTTAAGACGGCCATGCCGGAATGGACAGTCCTGCAACCGTCATGGTTCATGCAGAATTTCACCGGCGATCACCTTGTCGCACAGGGGGTGCGAGACGGTGAGATCGTCACCGCCACCGGCGAGGGCAAAGTGGCGTTCGTCGATGCAGCGGATATCGCGGCGGTCGCCGGGTGTGCTCTGATCGATACCTGCGCGCACAACACGGAGCATCTCCTTACGGGCCCCGAGGCGCTCAGTTACACCGATGCCGCCGCGATCCTTACACAGCAGACCGGCCGTACCATTCGGCATCGATCCGTGCCTGCGCAGGAAGCTGCTCAGCGTATCGCCGCCCATGGAATCCCCGCCGAGTTCGCACAGGTGCTCGCCGCCATGGACGTGGCGATCAGCGCCGGCGCCGAAGACCGCGTCACCGACACCGTCGAGCGGGTCACAGGCCGACCCGCTCGCAACTTCAGTGTCTTCGCCTCGGAGGAAATCCGTTGACAAACAACCCTTTTGCGATTCGATGAACGAATCCTCGCCCCGACCTACCGCCCGCAGCGCGTCGATAACATCGCATCACCCGCACGCACGGGCGGCGATCGTCGACACCGCCGCCTCGCTGATGTACCACCGCGGCATCGCCGCGACGTCGATCGGCGACGTCGCCCGCGCATCCGGCGCCGAGCCCAAGGATCTTCGTCGCCACTTCCGCGACAAGTCCGAACTAGTCCAAGCAGTCATAGACCGCGAACTCACCGTCGTCCTCGACGGCCAAGACACCACCGAGGCGATAACGTCCTGGGACGGGCTCGAAAGATGGGTGTCACGCGTAGTGGACGCACAACCGGCCGAGGATGGTCCGTTCGCGTGTCCCCTGGGGAGCTTGGCGACTGACCTGCAGGACTCCCAGGAGTACCGACCGGCGCTGGCTGCCGCATTCCGCACCTGGGAAGGACATCTCGCCGCAGGCTTGCGCCGCATTCAGCAGCGCGGCGAGCTGGACGCCACCGCCAACCCGGATCGCCTCGCCGCCAGCCTGCTCGCGGCCGTGCAGGGCGGATACCTTCTCGCCTCGGTCCACGGCCGGATCGAGATCATGCGCGACGTGCTCGACGACGCCGTCGCTGCCCTGCGGCGCTACCAGGCCTAGGCCAGGATCCGCTGCGCGCGTTCGCGAGTCATGCGAATGGCACGAACACCGTCGAACCAACACTGCGATTTCACCCAGGCTAGATGTACCCTGCAGTACAAGTTGCATAGGACTTCCCACGAGCACACCCATACGCGTGATCCGCGAAGGAGCTTCCCATGGCAGTGACCAACAGCGGGTTTGGTGGCCGTCGCGGCGTCAACGACTCACGGTTGCCACCGGGCCAAACGCTCGTCGACGACTGGCCGGTCCTCACGGCCGGCCTGACGCCCGACATCGGGGCGGACGAATGGACGTTCACCATCACGACCGAGACGGGCACCGAGCACGGATGGGATTGGAACGCGCTCCAGAACGTTGGCGTGGAGGACATCGTCACCGACATCCACTGCGTCACCCACTGGTCGAAGCTCGACATGGCGTGGCGCGGAGTGCCCCTGGACCGGCTGTTCGAGGACGTCGACACCTCCTGCGACTACGTCATGGTCAGAAGCCACGGCGGCTACACCACCAACCTGCCCCTCGACGATCTGCTCGATGGCCAAGCGTGGATCGCCACCGAGGCAGAGGGTGAGCCCTTGACCCCCGAGCACGGGGGACCCGCGCGTCTCCTCGTGCCCCATCTCTACTTCTGGAAGAGCGCCAAGTGGGTCCGCGGGATGCGGATGATGCCCAGCGACGAGCCCGGGTTCTGGGAACAGAACGGCTACCACCTCCGTGGTGATCCGTGGCGCGAGGAACGTTATTCGTGACGTCTCCGATCCGGGCGAGCTGGCACGTCGGACGCGTCGCCAACCGCCGTCGAGAGACCGCGTCGGCGGTCCGCCTCGAGCTGGACGTGCCGACCTGGCCGGGAAACCGCGCTGGTTCGCACCTCGACGTCCGCCTCACCGCCCCGGACGGCTATCAGGCGACCCGGTCGTACTCGGTTGCGTCGTCGGGCGAGACGAATCGAGTCATCCTCGCGGTCGACGAACTCATCTCAGGTGAAGTCTCGCCGTACCTCGTGCACCAGCTCGCCGAAGGCGACGAGCTCGAGGTGCACGGCCCGCTGGGGCGGTACTTCGTGTGGAACCCGTCAGAACCGGACCAATCCCCGGTTCAGCTCATCGCCGGTGGATCCGGCGTGGTCCCGCTGTTCGCGATGGCCGTAGCGCGTGAGCACGAGGTGGACGATGCCGAGTTCCGCCTGCTGTACTCGGTCCGGACTCCCGGGGACGTCTTCTTCGCCGAGGAGCTCTCGGCGCTCTCGAAGACCACCGTCGACGTCGTGCACACGCGGACATCTCCCCCGGGATCGCCGCGTCCCCCGGAGCGACTGACTCCGGAGTCGGTTGCCGATCTCATCTTCCCCGCCACGGCGACACCGCGCATATTCCTTTGCGGACCTACACCTTTCGTCGAGACGATCGCCGGTTGGCTTCTCCAACTAGGCCACGACCCCACCCGAATACGTACGGAACGCTTCGGAGGCAGCGGATGACCCACCTCGACGGAAACGCGCTCGCCGGGCTCTTCGCCGACACTCTCGGCATCGAGATCACCGCCGCAATCGGACGATGCGGAAGCTGTCATCTCGTATTCGAACTCGCACGGGCCCACGCCTTCGTGACCGCCATCGGGGCAGTCCTGCGATGCGCGCACTGCCAGGGTGTGCTGGCCGTCATCGTCCAAAAGCCGCAGGAGGTGCTCGTCAACCTCTCGGGGCTGGCGCACATCGCGATCGCACGACACTGAGCGAATCCCCGACGGCACTAGGCCCGGCGCGTCCCCTCTGGCGGCTTTGCCGCCGCGATGAACTCCGAAAGCCGCTGTACCGCTTCACCGGTACGGCGATCTCGCGCCCGAGCCAGCACTGTGTGCCGCACGGCCGACGCTTCGGCTAGAGACACCACCGTCACCCCCTCGGTGCCGGTGAGACGCACTGCCGACTCACTGAGCACGCCCACGCCGAGGCCCGACCGGACCATGGACACCAAGGTGTGCGGGCTGGCCACCCGTCGGCCGGCGCCCACGCGAACGTCTGCAGCTTCGATCAAGGCGGCGACCTCAGGGGACAAGCCACGGGCGCCGTCGCCGCTGCCCGGCGTCACCACCGACTCGCCGGCAAGCTCGCGCAGCGAGACCTCGTCGGAAGTAGCCAACCGATGCGTTGGCGCCACCAGGAGCCGCAGCGGCTCGTTCCACAGCGAGTCCCATTGCAGCTCGGGGACATTCGCCACATACGGCAGGGGAACGATCGCGTGGTCCACCTCGTGGCGCAGTAGCAGCTCGGGCAATGTTGCAGTCGGACCCTCCATGACGCGTACCTCGATGTTGCGTTCGGCCTTGCCGAACCGGCCGATCAGCTGCGACACGAACGCCCCGGCGAAACTCGACATGCACGCCAACCGCGCGGTGCCGTACGTCGTGCCACGCAACGCCGACATCTCACCGCGCGCGCTGTCGAGGGTGGCAAGCACGTCCTTTGCGCGCCCCAGGAATATCTCCCCCGCCACGGTCAACCGCACCGGTCGTACGGCGCGGTCGATCAGCACGATCCCCAGTTCGACTTCCAGCTTGGCGACGTGCTCACTGACCCGTGACTGTGCCCGCCCCAGATCCTGCGCCGCGGCCAGAAACGCGCGGTGTTCGGCCACCGAAACGAACGACGTCAGCCAGTCGAGATGCACCCAACGCACACTATCCGATTAACGGATTAGAAGAATCCGTTTTTCGCGGGTTCAGGCAGGTCAGCGCCGCCTTACGCTTCCGGACGACAGTGACTCGACTCACAATGGGAGCAGCTATGACCACCGGCCAGATCGACGGAACCACCCAAGACCGCACTCGCTACCGCAACGCCATGGGTCCACGCGGCGTCATCGGCGTCATGACGCCGGGCCCCAACGTCGTGGTCGAGAACGAGATGATGGACATGCGCCCGCCGGGCGTCATCAACGCGGTGGACCGGTACTTCGTCCCCAACCAGTCGATCGCCGCCGACGAGGATTGGTCGATCATCATGCGCCACGTCGCGGCCAACCTCGACGACTCCGTGCGCCGCCTCAACGAGGCCCTGATCGACCATCTCATCCTCGGCATGTCCTCGCAGAGTTTCATGGGCGGCGTCGAGGGAAGCTTTGCGCTGCTCGACCACCTGCGCGACGTGTCCGGCGTCGACGTGTCGATGGGCGCGCAGGCGTCGGAGGCCGCGTTGCACGAGGTGGGGGCCCGACGGCTCGCCCTCGTCACGCCGTACTACCCGGTGATCGAGAAGAACGCGGTCAGCTACTTCGAGGGGCGGGGATTCGAGGTCGTGCACGTCGAAGGATTGAAGTGCCGCAGCATCATCGAGGTCGCCGCGCAGGGCGAGGATCGACTGAGCGAAGCGGTCCGGATCGCCGACGAGCACCGCCCCGACGCGATCATCCAGCTCGGCACGAACCTCCGGTTTGGGGCGCTGGCACCGGTGCTGGAACAGGAACTCCGCAAGCCGGTGTGGGCGGTCGGCACCGTCATCTACTGGCATGCGCTGCGCGCCATGGGAATCGGCGACCAGTATGAGGGCTTCGGCGCCCTCCTCGCCAAGCACTGAGACGGGACAGCACGATGTCAATTCAGCTCATCTCCATCGCGGCGTTAGTGGCGGTGTTCCTCGTGTCCACCGTTCTCAACGTGCACATGGGGGCACTTGCCTTCGTCGCCACCTTCGTCATTGGCGTCGGCCTGGCCGACATGTCGCAGAAGGAGGTGCTTGCGGGCTTCCCTGCCGGTCTGTTCGTGATCCTCGTGGGCGTCACGTTCCTCTTCGCCATCGCCAAGGCCAATGGCGCCATCGACTGGGTGGTCGACTCCGCCGTGGCCTTGGTGCGGGGCCGGGTGTGGGCGTTGCCCTGGATCATGTTCCTCATCGCCGCCGGTCTCGCCGGGATCGGCGCAGTACCCCCGGCGGCAGTCGCGATCGTCGCGCCGACGGCCATGCGGCTGGCCCAGCGCTACCAGATCAGTCCGCTGCTGATGGGTCTGATGGTGGCCAACGGGGTAAGCGCCGGCGAGTTCTCGCCCATCGGATTGTTCGGCATCATCGTCAACGACGTCGCCGTGGACAACGGGGTGGAGTCCTCGCCAATCCTGTTGTTCCTCAGCTGCTTTCTGGTGAACACGGTGCTCTGCTTAGCGCTGTACACGGTCATCAACCAGCGGGCACGTAGCTCCAGCCGCAGTGACGACCACGGCGTCGGCGGCCCGTCCACATCCACACCCCACCCCGACGGTATCGGACTCCAAGTGGTCGACGCCGAGGTTGCGTTGGCTGTCCGACCGCCGATGACCCGCTCGATCGCGGCGACCCTGACCGGTCTGGTGGCCATGGTCGGCATCGTGATGGTCACCGATCTCGACATCGGTTTCGTGGCAATGACACTCGCGGTGGTGCTCAGTATCGTCTCGCCGGGCGCAGCCAAGGAGGCGCTGCCGAAGATTGCGTGGCCGTCGGTCTTCCTGATCGTCGGCATCGTCACCTACGTCAACCTGCTGCAGGAACTGGGCACCGTCATCTACGTTTCCGACGGAGTTTCGCACCTGAACTCGCCCCTGCTCATCGCTCTGCTCATCTGCGTGATCGGTGCGGTCGTATCGGCCTTCGCCTCGACGACGGGCATTCTGGGCGCGCTGGTGCCGCTCGCGGTGCCCTTCCTACTGTCCGGCGACGTGTCGTCCGTGGCGATGATCATTGCACTGAGCCTCGCCTCGTCGATCGTGGACTCGTCGCCGTTCTCGACGTCGGGCGCGCTCATAGTCGCCAACACCGCCGAAGAGGATCGCGACCGCGTGCTGAGTCAACTCCTGCGCTGGGGCCTCGCCATGATCGTCGCCGCACCGGTAATGGCATGGGCCCTCTTCGTGCTACCCGGCTGGTGACCCCCTCGTGTCAAGCGACCCTCGAAAGATGAACGGAGAGCTGAGATGAACGAATCCTCACCCCCACCTATCGTCCGCAAGACGTCGGTCCCACACCATCACCGGCACGCTCGTGCGGCGATCGTCAACGCCGCCGCCTCGATGATGTACCACCGCGGTGTCGCCGCGACGTCGGTCGGCGATGTCTCCCATGCGGCCGGCGCTGAGGCCAGAGAGCTTCATCGCCACTTCCGCGACAAGAACGAACTGGTCCACGCGGTCATCGACCGGGAACTGGCGGTGGTACTCGACGGTCAGGATGCCACCGACGCGATCGCTTCGTGGGACGGCCTCGACACGTGGGTGTCGCGCGTGGTGGACGCACAACCGTCCGAGGACGGTCCGTTCGCGTGTCCCCTCGGAATCTTGGCGTCGGAATTGAGAAACTCCCCGGAGTACCGACCTGCGTTGGACACTGCATTCCGCACGTGGGAAGGACATCTCGCCGACGGATTGCGCCGCATGCAGCAGCGCGGCGAGCTGGACTCCACCGCCAACCCAGACCGCCTCGCCGCCAGCCTGCTCGCGGCCCTGCAAGGCGGATACCTCCTGGCCTCGGTCCACGGCCGGATCGAGATCATGCGCGACGTGCTCGATGACGCGGTCGCGGCGATGCGGCGCTACCAGGTATAGATCAGGGATCGGGCTCGATCAGCTCTTCGCCGCGAACGTTCGTCGCCGCGGCACTGCCCTGCGGCGCAGGGACAGCAGCGCGTTCTCCACCGCATCCTCGAAAACTGTTCCGTCATCATGTATTTGGGCCATCATCAACCCGCCCTGTACGGCGGCGACGATTGACTGGGCCAATCTGTCGGGATCTGATTGCCGCGTGAGCTGACCCCGCTCGCGCATGACCTCGAGGCCGCGCGCAAGCGGTTCCTCCCATCGCCGGAAGGCGGCGTCAAGATGTGGAAGATAAGCGGGATCGCTCTTCAGTTCGGCGGCCATCGATCCGAGCGGGCACGCGAACGGGCCATCGACGACACGATGGCTTTCCACCACCTGCTCAGACCATCGCTTCAGACCGGCCCAGGAGTTGGCGTGATGTATCGCCGGCTGCGCCGCCAAGATCAGTTCGACCTGACGGTCGATGACCGCCCGAATGAGGTCGGCCCTGTCGTCGAAGTAGTGATACAACTGCGACTTGCCGCAGCCCGCCGCCGCCAGAACGTCATCCAGACTGGTCGACGCCACACCACTTTGACGCATCATGGTCGCGGCCGCGTCGACGATGGCAGTACGGCTGCGCAGCCCCCGTGGGGATAGAGACGGCCTCGGACTCTCGCCCGTTGCCGCCTTCTCGGGCGCCCGCGTTACTGCCATCTGTCCCACGATAGCGCCTCGGCCCGTCGGACCTCACCCGTCGACAGACCGCGCCGACGAGTCGATACTGCAATCTCGTCACAGCCAGATGTATTCAAACGTATATTGCGGATCCCAGAACGCTCCAGGGGCGCCAAGAGCTCCTGGAAGTCTGTGACGGGTCGTCACGGGATGGGACGCGGTCGGTCGTTCTCACGACTTAACGCGGGGGGCGTGCGGCGAGCGCCGTCGAGGCCGTCGTCCCCGCCTACGTCCGACGGCGCTGACTCCTCCGCGCCCCGTGCCAGCAGCAGGACAGCCAGTCGCGGAAAGACGATGACTGACAACAACCCCGCCGCGACTAGCGCGGCGTAGTTGGCCGGTTGCATCAGGCCAAGCTCCACGCCGATACCCCCGGCCACCACCGGAATGCTCAGCGACGTGGCCTGCAGCAGACCTACGGCCACGACGTCGCGGCCATGTCCGAGCAACGGACGGTAGAAGATGGCCGGCAAGGCTCGCACGATCAGGAGGGCGACCAGGAAGACAGGGATCTTGGCCAAGGAGGGCACGTGGTCAACGAGTGCTCGAACGTCGAGTGACACCCCGGTTGCAACGAAGAAGAACGGGATGAACACACCAAATCCGACCGCATGCAGCTTGGTATAGAACTGCGTGTGGGTCATGTCGTCATCGCGGTCGAGCAGGGTCAAGGCAGCCCCGGCAAGGAACGCCCCCAGGATCGACTCGAGCCCGAATGCCGTAGCGAGAGAAGCAAAGACCAAGAGCAGGGCCACGGTTCCGCGGACTCGAATCTCGGCGGTGGTGTCCTGCAGGTCGAGCAGCGTCTTGCAGACGGTGTGGGCACGCTCCAGGCGGAGAACGACGACGATGACGACACCGGTGAAGCCGAGAAACGCCGCCAGCAGCGTCAGCTTGGCCCCAACCCCCACCGACGTGTCTTCGGAGAACAACAGGGAGAGAAGCACTATCGGTACGACTTCGGCAATCGACGCACCGGCCACGATGGCCTGCCCTGCCCGGGTCTCGACGATCCCCGCGTCCTTCAGGACCGGCAATATGATGCCCAGCCCGGTTGCCGAGAGGATCACGGCCATCAACACAGGCGACTGAGCAAGACCCAATGTCCCCAGGCCGACACCCACTGCCACCGCGAGAGCGAACGACACCGCGAAGGCCCCCGAGGCGCGCCGCAGCAGCGGCCCCCTCAGCTGGCGGACGTCGATTTCCAGCCCGGCGAGCAACAGGAGAAAGCTCAGACCGATCGTTGACAACACCTGAAGCGCAGCGTCCATGTGCACCCAGCCGAGCACCTGTGGACCGACGATGACGCCCAGCAGGATCTCAAGAACGATCGCCGGCACAGGCAGCCGGAGCACCTTGACGCTGAGCGGTGACAGCAATGCGATGACCGCGACGATCGCTACCACAGTCAACGAAACGATGTGAGAGTCCTTCCTGGCATGCCTCTGGTGCAGTTTGCGTACTGTACCGCAAAGTACAGTACGCGGCACACCTCAGCCAGGCGTCTGCGGCTCTGTCGCGTCCGCTAGAGCGGCTAGAGCGCGAACCGTCCCGCGAAGCCACGCAGCGGCAGGTCGGCACTGGTGATGATGCCGGGCGCCGCGGCGACGACCGACTTGATCGCATGGAGCGCCGGCATCCCGGTGACGGTCATCCCGATGGAGGCGAAGTTGTCGGGGTTGGACAGGTCGACGCCGGGCTTGGGGAAGATCATGTGCTTGTTGTAGATGCAGGGGTCACCCTTGATCTGAGTGATGTAGCAGCCCTTGATATCCCACCCGGGATCGGTGTGCGGGGTCATCTGCCACTCGAGGTGGGTCTCCACCCGCGGGACACCGTCGACGATGCCCTGGTACTTGATGTAGTTGCCGCCCAGCGATCCCTTGGGCAGCTGGTACCAGCCCAGGTCGACGTCCTTGGTGCAGGCCCCGAGCTCGTAGCTGAACTTCACCTCGTCGAGTTCCAACCCGAAGCAGTCGGCCATCATGTAGACGCTGTCGGCGAATACCCGGGTGTACTTCTCCAACTTGCCGGGGATCTCGGGATCGTCGACGGGCTGGCCGTAGCCGACCTCGATCCAGGTGTCCTTGCTGTGATGACAAGACACGTCGACGGATTCGATGGTGGTCACGTTCTCTATCTCGGCGACGTCGGCCGAACAGACCACACCAAGGATCTGGTTCAGACCCGGGTTCATCCCGGTGCCGTAGAACGTGGAACCGCCCTTCTCGCAAGCCTCTTGGAGCAGTTGGCTGACCAGCTTCCCCGAGCCATGCGGATGGTTGCGGTCGCGGTGCCAGCCGGTGATCCAGTCGGCCGTGGTGACGATGTTGATGCCGGCTTCCAGGACCTTGACGTACAGGTCCTCGTCGGGGAAGACGCCGTGGAAGGTAAGCACGTCCGGCTTGGCGGCGATGATCTCCTCGACCGTGCCGGTGGCGGTCACCCCGTTGGGCGCCAAGCCGGCGAGTTCTCCGGCGTCCCTTCCGATCTTGTCGGGCGAATAGCAATGCACGCCAATGAGTTCGAGGTCCGGCTGATCAGCGATGCGCTTGATCATCTCGGAGCCGACGTTGCCGGTCGCCACCTGGAAAACCGTGATGGTCATGGACAGCCCTTCTGAAGAGGTCGTGGTCGGTCAGGGTGTGGAGCGGGCGGCCAGTTCTGCGGCGCTGCCGCCCTTGCCATCGGGATAGAACTTCAACGCCCACTTGCGAATTGCGGTGAAACCTTCGAGCTCCGAGCTCGCCAGCGCCGGCGGATCGGAGTAGCGCTGGTGGGCCCAGATGTGGATGTCCTGGCTGAACTGCCGGATCACCTCCGCGCCGAACTCGGTCGCCTTGCGTTCGGCGCGCACCGGGTCCTTGGCGGAGTCCGCGGGTGGGCGGCCGATGTAGACCATGAACCGCACGTCGGAGGTGGAGTCGTCGACCGGGGTGATCGCCGAGATGGTGCGGTTGTCGATCATCCCCCAGCTCTTGGTGACTGCGATCCCGAGCCCGCCGTTGATGGCTTCGACGCCGCTGTCGACGTCCTCGATCTTCTGACCGTCGTCGCCCTCGAAGGTGATCGTGAAGTCGACGTAGGAGACCGGGTCGTCGAAGTCGTGGCGCGTGAAGATCGGCACGATCGGGGTCTGGTGCACGTACTTGAAGTGCGCGAAGTCCACGCCGTTCTCCAGCACGTACTGCGGGTGCATCTCCAGGCCCTGCTGGAACAGCCGCTGCTGCGGGTAATAGTCCGCCTCGCTGCGTTCGTCGCCAAAATCGGCGAAGATGTCCGGCGCCTCGAAGAACGGCTCGCGGTTCTCGATGTCGTGCCAGATGTAGACCGACCCGTTGCGCTCGACCACCGGATAGGTCTTGATGCGACGGCCCCGGTTGGGCCGGTCCTCGTAGGGGATACACACGTTGCGCCCCTGCAGATTCCACTGCCAGCCGTGGAAGGGGCACTGCAAGATCTCGCCGTGGACGGTGCCGCCGAACCCGAGGTGCGCGCCGAGGTGCTCGCAGTAGGCGTTCATCACGGTGACCTGACCGGACTCCGAGCGCCAAGCGATCATTTCCTGGTCGAAGTACTTCATCGTGCGGACGTCGGCGATACCGACCTCGTCGGACCAGGCGACCTGGAACCAGCCCGTCGGTTTCATGGAGAGGGGCGGCTTGGCCATGCGGCGAAGCATAGAGCAGTCAATGAAACATTCATAGTGGTTTCGACGAAAAGCGTGCCTGACGCGTTACCCTCGCAGAATGACCGATGTAGCCGACGCGTCATCGCCACCCCGGCGCCCCAATCGGCGTGGCCAGGCCACTCGCGAGAACATGCTGGAGGCCGCCCTGAAGTCGTTGGCCTCGGGTGACCCGGGATCGGTGTCGGCCAACCGGATCGCCAAGGACATCGGCGCCACGTGGGGCGCGGTGCAGTACCAGTTCGGCGACACCGACGGCTTCTGGGCCGCCGTGCTGCACCGGACCGCCGAGCGCCGCGCGGAGGTGTTCGCCGCCGTCGGCGGAGACGACCCCCTGGGCGATCGGGTCGCCAGCATCGTCGACACCCTGTACGAGGGTCTGGCCGCACCGGATTCTCGGGCCATCGAGAACCTGCGGGCCGCGCTGCCTCGAGACCCTTCCGAACTGGAGCGGCTGTATCCCCAAACCGCGGCGGAACTGTATTCCTGGGGCCAGTCGTGGTTGGCCATCTGCCACAACGCATTTGCCGATCTGGACGTCGACCCGGAACGCATCCGCGAGGTCGCCACTCTGATCCCCGGCGCCATGCGTGGCCTCGTGTCGGAGCGCCAACTCGGCTCCTACGCCGACCCCGACGTCGCACGCAGGGGTTTGACCAATGCGCTTGTCGCATACCTGCAAGCGCCGCCGTAGGGGCTAACGGGCGCGCTTGACGCGGGCCTCGTCCCAGACGGGTTCGGTGGTCTCGCGGACGCTGCCGTCGGCGCCGAACACCAGGAAGCGATCGAAGGTGCGGGCAAACCAGCGGTCGTGGGTCACCGCCAACACCGTGCCCTGATAGAGCTCGAGGCCTTCCTGCAGGGCCTCGGCCGACTCCAAGTCGAGGTTGTCGGTGGGCTCGTCGAGCAGCAACGCGGTCGCACCCTGGAGCTCCAGCAGCAGGATCTGGAAGCGGGCCTGCTGGCCGCCCGAGAGCTTGCCGAACGGCTGGTCGCCCCGCTGTTCCAACTCGTAGCGGCGCAGCGCACTCATCACCGCACCTCGACCCTTGGCGTGCACCTCCCACAGGATGTCGACCAAGGTTCGCTTCTCCAGCTCGGGGTGGGCGTGCGTTTGGGCGAAGAACCCGGGGACGACGCGCGCGCCGAGCTTCCACGTGCCGGTATGGGCGACGTCCTCGCCGGCCAGCAGCCGCAGGAAGTGCGATTTCCCCGAGCCGTTGGAGCCGAGCACCGCGACCCGCTCGCCGTAGAAGACCTCCAAGCTGAACGGGTCCATCAGCCCCGTCAACCCCAAGTCCTGGCAGGTGACGGCGCGCAGGCCGGTGCGACCGCCGCGCAGCCGCATCTTGATGTCCTGCTTGCGGGGTGGCTCCGGCGGCGGCCCGGCCTCCTCGAACATCCGCAGCCGGGTTTGGGCCGCGGCGTACCGCGATGCCATCGCGTCGCTGCGCCCGGCGTACCCGCGCATGTCGAGGACGAGTTTCTTCAGCTGGGCGTGCTTCTCGTCCCAGCGCCGACGCAGCTCGTCGAACCGCTCGAACCGTCGCTCCCGCGCCTCGTGGAAGGACGCGAACCCGCCGCCGTGGACCCAGACGTCCGACCCGCTGGGCGTCGGCTCGACGCTCACGATCGCGTCGGCGGCCACCGACAGCAGCTCTCGGTCGTGCGAGACGAAGAGCACCGTCTTGGTGGTTCTCTTCAGCTCCTCCTCCAGCCAGCGCTTGCCTGGTACGTCGAGATAGTTGTCCGGCTCGTCGAGTAGAAGCACCTCGTCGGGGCCGCGAAGAAGCGCCTCCAGCACGAGGCGTTTCTGCTCGCCGCCGGACAGGGTTCCCACCTGCCGCCACTGACACTTGTCGTAGGGCATGCCGAGGGCCGCCACCGTGCAGACGTCCCAGAGGTTCTCCGAGTCGTAACCGCCGGCGTCACCCCAGTCGCTCAGCGCCTGTGCGTACGCCATCTGCGCGGCCTCGTCGTCGCGTGTCATGATCGCCAACTCCGCGGCGTCGACCGCCTTGGCCGCCGCCACGACGGACGGGCGAGCCACCGCGACGAGCAGGTCGCGGACCGTCCGGTCGTCACGCACCGAACCGATGAACTGGGGCATGACCCCGAGGCCACCGCTGGTGGTGATCGTCCCCTCGTCGGGCTGCAGCTCCCCGACGACCAGGCGCATCAGCGTGGACTTTCCTGCCCCGTTCGGCCCGACCAGGGCCATCGTCGCGCCCTGCTCCACCCGGAAACTCGCGTCCGCCAACAACAGCCGCCCATCAGGCAGGTAGTAGTCAACGTGCGCGACCTCCAGGTGACCCATCGTCCCATCGTTGCCTACGCGCCGGTCTGACGAACGGTGGCCTCACGAATGCGAAACGGTGCAGGTCAATACCGTTCAACGGCAACGGATTCGGTTGCTCAGGGCTCCTCGACGATGTCGCGGCGGAAGCGCCGCGCGGCAAGCGCGTAACAGCCGATCGCCACCAGCTGCATGGTCGGCACCAGAATCAGCAGTGCACGGCCCAGTGCCTGCGGACCCAGCTCGCCGGTCAGCGAGTCGCTGATGACACCGGTGAGGAACGGCCCGACCGCGCCAAGCGTCGCGTTGAAGAACAGGAAGATGGCCGACGCCGTCGCGCGCTGCTCGGGAAGCACCAGACGCTGGATCGCCGCGATGGACGGCGCCAAGTATGCGGTGCCGATGACGTAGGCCAGCGCCAACAGCCACACGCACAGCGTGCGGCTCTCGACGATGAACGCCAACACCGAAGCCGGCAGCAGGGCCGCGATCAGGATAACCACGATCCACAGCAGCCAGCGTGGGTCGCGAGTGGCCAACCGGTCGGCGATGCGTCCGACGACGAGCAGCCCGAGCACTCCGAGAAAACCGGTGGCCAGGCCGTATTCGACACCCACCTCACCGAGCGACATGCCGCGGGTGCGCATCAGGAACGCCGGCGCGAAGGTGGTCAGCGAGTAGCCGGCCGCCGACACCAGCGCTGTGCCGCCCACCATGGCCAGGAAGCTGGGTTTGCGCAGCAGATCCCACCAGTTCAGTGCCGCGGAGCGCTCCCGCACCGGCGGGGTGGGCAGGCTCTGGCGGCTGCCCACCACCCACAACACCAGGGGTGCCAGCAGCACACTGATTCCGCCCATCACGACGAAAGCCGCTCGCCAGCCCAAGCTCTGCGCGAGCAGGCCGCCGCCGAGCAGGCTGGCGGCACTGGCCAGCGGGATGGACATGGTGATGACCGCCAGCGGCGCCGACCGCTTCTCCGGGACGAAGTTGCGCGCCACGTAGGCGTGCGCCGCCGGTGTGCTGCCCGCCTCGCCGACGGCCACGCCGACACGGGTCAGCGCGAGCTGTAGGCCGGACTGGACCGCGCCGCCCAGCATGGTCATCGCACCCCACAACGTCAGGCAGCCGGCGATGACGGCGCCGAAGATGCCACGGTCGGCCACGCGGGCGATCACGATGCCGAGGACGGCATAGACGATGAGGAATCCGAACCCGTTGATGACGCCGATTGCGGTGTCGGACAGTGCCAACTCGCGCTTGATGGGCTCGGCCAGCACGCCAGGCAGAAACCGGTCGACGTAGTTGAGCGTGCCGACGAGAGAGAGCACCGCGACGGCGGCCCACGCACGAGTTGGCCCGTGGGTGGACAGGGGCTCAAGCGGAGCGGTGTCCCGCGGTGTCGACATCGTTCTCCTCCGTGATTCGATGCCGAGCAGCTTGACAGATGGCCTGAAGCTTTGGCGGGGGCACCTGAGCCGGGTGAGTCAGTGCGCGAGCTTGAGGCCGACCACGCCTCCGATGATCATGACCAGGAACGCCGCTTTGAGAAGCGACGCCGACTCTTCGCCCGTAGCCATCGCGTAGACCACGGTGAGGACTGCGCCGATACCCACCCACACGGCGTACGCGGTCCCGACCGGCAGGTCCCTCATCGCGTAGGCCAATCCCGCCATGCTGGCGACGAGTGCCACCACGAACACCGCGCTGGGCGACAACTTGCTGAACCCCTCGGACTTGCCAAGGGCAGTTGCCCACACGGCTTCCAAGACACCCGACATGACCAGAACCATCCAGGACACGAGAAACTCCCTGGGCCGTCTTTTCGCTCGCCGGGTACGGCACCCCTCGTCCGGAAGCCTTCATTGAGGCTCTCCTTCGAACATGTCACATCCGCGCTCGAGTGGCAACGAGCCGACCCGAGTTTCATCGCGCGGCAAGCGGTTCCGTCGCCGCGGGGATGGCATTCTCGATCAGGACCGTTGCGATCGCCGCGGCGGTGGCGAAGGTGTCGGCGTTGAGGACTCGGTTGCGCGCCGAGGCGCCATCGAGCAGCAGCGCGAGTTGTTCGCCGAGCTGCTCGGGGTCGGCGGCGCCGGCCTCGCGGGCGGCGTCGGCGAGACGCGCAGCGAAAGCCTTCTTGTAATCGCGGGCGTGTACCCGCGCCGGGTGGTCGGGGTCCTGGAGCTCGACGGCCGCCGCGATGAACGGGCACAAAGGCGCATGGATGTCGAAGACGGCGAGGAGCCGCTCGCGAGGTGTGAGGTCGGTGGAATCGAACACCTCGGGCAGGATCTCGGGATCGAATCGGCGTAGGTGTTCGGCGATCAGCTCGTCCTTGCCGGTGAAGTGCTGGTAGAACGTCCGCTTCGATACCTGAGCCGCCGCGCAGAGCTGGTCCATGCCTGTGTTGTTGATGCCCTGGTCCCGGAACAGCTGCTGTGACGCCGCGACGATGCGCTCTCGCGCGCCCCTGCCGCGGCGCAGGCCCAGTGGGCCCTTCTCCAACTCCGTCATAGGCCCCAGCATAGCCCGCTTTGGTACAGATCGGTGTACATAGCTTGCGGTCCGGTCGCCCGCGGCCTACGGTAAGGACACAGATCGGTGTACATAGCATCGGCGAAAGAGCGAATGGAGAAGTTCATGGGAAAGCTCGATGGCAAGGTCGCAGTGATCACCGGCGCGACGAGCGGCATGGCGTTGGCCGGTGCCAAGTTGTTCGTCGCGGAGGGCGCCCACGTCTTCATCACGGGCCGACGGAGGGACGAGCTGGACCAGGCCGTCGCACAGATCGGCCGGAATGTGACTGGCGTGCAGGGTGATTCGGCTGACCTCGCCGATCTGGACCGTTTGTTCGACACGGTCAAGGAGGAAAAGGGCGCCGTCGACGTGTTGTGGGCGAGCGCGGGGGTGGGCAAGCAGGCCAAGCTTGGCGAGATCACCGAGGAGGACTTCCACGACGCCTTCTGGTTGAACGCTCGCGGCACGCTGTTCACCGTTCAGAAGGCGCTGCCGCTGTTCAACGACGGCGGCTCGATCTTGATGACCGGGTCGAACGCATCGCTGCGTGGCTACCCGGATTGGAGTGTCTACGCGGGAAGCAAGGCAGTGCTGCCCGGTTACGCACGGGTGTGGGTGTCGGAGTTGCGGGACAGGAAGATCCGGGTGAACGTGCTGACCCCCGGCCAGGTCGGCTCGCCGATGTTGGCGAAGGTGATGACCGAGGAGCAGATGGCGCAGTTCGAGTCCGTGATCCCACGGCGCGAGATGGGCCGCCCAGAGGAGATCGCTTCGGCCGCATTGTTTCTCGCCTCGGACGACTCCAGCTATGTCAACGGCCACGAGCTGGTCGTCGACGGCGGCACCACGGTGATCTGAGTAAACGACCAATCAAAGGAGCAACCATGACCACATTCGCCCCGCACCGCGACACCGTGGAGTCCTTCGTCGAAACCATGCACGGCGGCGCCGACACAGTCGCCCTCACCGCAATCCTCGCCGAGAACGTGGTGCTGTACAGCCCGCTTGGCGACGAGCCAGTCACCGGCCGCAAGGCAGTCCTGGAAGCCATGCAAGGGATCGGCGGGTCGGCGGACCTCACCTACAAGGAAGTCCTGACCGGCGAGACGCACCACTGCGCGTACTTCCGGCTGCAGATCGAAGACACCGCGGTCGACGGGATGGACTACATCCTGCTCGACGCGGACGGAAAGATCGCCGAGGTAACGATATTTTGGCGCCCGCTGCCGTCCGGCGTCCATATGCAGAGGCACCTCGCAGGCGACCTCGACATGACGCCCTGGGAACTCCTCACCCACACGCAGTAGCGGCGGACCAACCACCAAACCCTTGCGCACCAACCAAACAAGAAGTGGAAGAGAGCACATCATGACCAGCATCAGCATCATCGGCTCGGGAAACATGGCCAGCGCACTCGGCACACTGGCCGTCAAGGGCGGCAACACCGTAGAAATCGTCGGTCGCGACTCGGCCAAGGCCGCAGCACTGGCCGGCGCACTCGGCAACGGCGCCACGGCGGGAACCTGGGGCGCCGCCCCGGCCGGCGATATCGTCATCCTCGCCGTGCTGTTCGACAGCGCGGTACCGATCGTCAGCGAGTACGGAAACGCGCTGGCAGGCAAGATCATCGTCGACGTCACCAACCCGTTCAACGCCAGCGCCACCGGGCTGACCATTCCTCACGACACCTCCATCGCGCAAGAGGTCGCCAAGGCCGCCCCCGCAAGTGCGTACGTCGTAAAGGCGTTCAACACGCTCTTCCGCGACGTCCTTGCCGCTGGCGGCCCATTGGACGTGTTCATCGCCGGCGACGACGCGCAGGCCAAGGCACGCGTGTCGGCATTCGTCGAAAGCCTGGGACTGCGCCCGCAGGACACCGGCGACCTGAGCATGGCGCACTGGCTGGAGGGCGCCGGCCTGCTGTCGGTGGGCCTGGCCAACCACGGCGTGGGCAGCTTGAACTTCTCCCTCGGCGTGAACCTCGGCTGAGGCGTCGACCTAGTCAGCCAGAGAAGGGTTCACCCAATGAAGCTCGGCTTCGTCATCCCCATAGTCGGACCCGCTGTCAGCAGCGCCGCGGGCCTGAGCGCGTTCTGCCGCGGCCTGGAAGACCTTGGCTACGAAACGCTTTGGGTCGGTGACCGACTGGTCACCCCGGTGAACATGAATTCCACCTATCCGGGCAAGGAGCAGCCATATCCGCCGCAGATGACCCGTTACCTCGACCCGGTGCTGCTGTGGACGGTCGCCGCGGCGGCGACCAGCCGGGTGCGGCTCAACGCCAGCACGCTCAGCACGTTCTACTACGAGCCGGTGCACCTAGCCCGAATGCTGACCACCCTCGACGTGCTCAGCGACGGCCGCCTCGACGTCGGCGTGGGAGTCGGGTGGATGAAGGACGAACATGACATCGCCCGCGGCGCGGACTGGCGTCGCCGCGGGCGGATGCTCGACGACGTACTGGCGTTCCTGCAGCATTGGTGGACCACCACCCCGGTGTCCTGGGACAGCGAGTTCTTCTCCCTACCACCGGTGCATGCCGACCTGCGGCCGGTTCAGGTTGGTGGGCCGCCCATTTGGATCGGCGGTACCAGCGAGGCCGCGATGCGGCGGGTCGGTCGCGTCGGCACCGGCTGGCTCGGAGTCGAGGGGCTGCAGGACTTCGACCGCTTGTGGTCGATTGCGCGGAGTGCGGCGGACGACGCCGGACGCGATCCTGACGCTCTGAAGACCGCCATGCGGATCAACCTCGAACCAGGTACGTCCGTCGACGCGGTGGTCGACAGAGTGCAACGCCTCGCCGAGTCCGGGGCGGACGAGGCGATGGTCGACGCCTTCGCTTTGTTCCCCAGCCTCGAGGAGCTGCTCGACTTCGCCAGCCACGTGGTCACCGGATGGAGCGAGCGCGAGAAGGCGTGACGGCAAGCCACTTGTGGCCGTCGGCGGCGTCGTTCATCTGCCGGCATGTCGCCACGCCGTGGGCGACAGTCGATGCTCGACGTGGAAGCGGCGAGTGAAGTAGCCAGGGTCGTCGTAGCCGAGCCGGGCAGCGATCTCACCAATGGTGAGGTCGGCGTCTAGGAGAAGCCGGCGGGCTTCGCGCATCCGCCGTTCGGTGATCCACTCTCCAACGGTGCGACCCGTGCGGTCCTTCATCAGCGTCGCAAGGTGCCCGCTGCTCTGCGCCACGGCGGCGGCGACGTCTTTGAGCGAGATCTGCTCCCGGTATCGCATCTCGATGAATTCGAAGACGGCGGACAGGGTGGGGTCCCACTCGACGAGGTCCAAGGGCCCGTCGGGGCTCAACCGACTCAAATCAGTCAAGAGCAGAACCAGATGGGCGCGCACCGCGTCGACGAATCCGCCGCGGCGTTCGCGTAGCTCGGTGTGCAGCGCCGTCAGGTGCGCCAACCACTGCGGCCGATTCTCCATGGGTACCGCGAAGGTGTGGGCGCCAAGGGTGGAGCGGGCGAACGGAGCCAGCAGTGACTGAGATCGCCAGGACACCAACGGTTTCGTCACGCCGGGGTCGACGGCGTCGGGACGGAAGAGCACCGTCCACAGCTGCGTGTCTTCCTCGGCACGCTGGAGCTGGTTGGCGATGATGGCGCCGGGAACGATGAGAACGACGTCTCCGGTGCCGAGTCCCACGGCTTCACCGTCGACGTGGACGTGGCACTGTCCGGATTGGACGTACACCAGTTGAAGGAAGTCGTGAGCGTGCACCTTTGGATGCGGCACACGGTCCGGCGGCGGGTCCGAGCTGGAAGACAAGACCACGACCGAGGGGAGACCCGGGCTGGGAGCGTAGCCGACGAGCGCGACCCCCTCAGGAGTGTGGCCGGCGCGGCGGCGCTCCACTCCGAAGCCTGACAATCGTCCTACTTTCCCGTTGGTTCATCCCGGTACTCGACGTCGCGGGCAGCGATGCTGACCTTGTCAGACGCAATATCGAGCTACCTAGGGAAACTGTGACCAGTCTGCGATTCTTTCCAGCACAACTCAAGTCGTGAATCCCCGGATCTTTGACTGGCTGAGCGTGGCGGCCGGTGTGGGTGATGCCCATTGGCAGCTCATCGCGCAAGCCGCCGTGCCACCTGGCGCGGCGGTCTTGGAAATCGGCGTCGGAACGGGGAATCTGCTGCTGAAGGTCAAGCGTGCGGTGCCTGACGCGACGGCGGTCGGACTGGACAGCGATGCCCCGTCCCTCGCCGTCGCCGCCAGGAAGGCTTCCCGCCTCGCGGCCGACGTGCAACTCGACCAGGGCGACGCGGCGCACCTGACATACCCGGACGCAACGTTTGACCGTGTCTTGGCAGCCTTCCTGCTTCACCATATCCCGCTGGATCGGCAGCTCCGGATGCTGCGAGAGGTCCGTCGCGTCCTCAAGCCGGGAGGGAGTCTGCATCTGCTCGACTTCACCCCGGGCGGCAAGGGCAGAGTCATTGGGTCTCTGCCAGTTGAGGTTTCACGCCGCCAAGCAGGGCACACGCTGGCCCTGATGCAGACGGAACTGTTCGACTGCACCCAGGTTGGACAGGGCAGATCCCGCCTTGGTCACCACGCGTTCTACCGCGCGACGCGCTGACGACCACCCACTGACGGACATCAATCATCAACGGAGACAACCATGATCGTCATCTTCTCCAGCTTCACCGTCGACCCGAGTCGACGAGGAAGGCTTGACGCCGAGATGGCTGCCTTCCTAGGCGCCACGGCCGACCAACGACGGGGAGCCAGCATCTACGAGCATCTTGCCGACCCGACGGATCCCGCCAAAGTGTTCGTGTTCCAAACATGGCCGGACGACGACGATTTCACCGTCTGGTCGCAGCAGCCGGCCTTCTCAAAGTTCCTTGACAGAGCGCGAGCGAGCGACATGATCACTGACGCAAACGCCGCCGTATTCCAAGGATGTGCAACCGCCCGGGAGTGCCCGTCCCAATGAGCGCTCGATTAACGGGTCACAACGGCGCGTCTTCGGCGGCGGACTCGTCGTTCGCGGCCAGGTGCTGCAGGATCCGCTCGTTTAGGTCGGCGAGCATGTCGAGCTCAGCCGGGGTGAGCAGGTCGATGAAGTTCCGGCGAACGTCCGCCACGTGCCCGGGCGCCGCCTTCTCGACGGCGACGCGGCCCACCGGGAGCAGACAGACCACAGTGCTGCGTGCGTCCGCGGGGTTGGGTTCGCGACTGATGAACCCGTCTTTCTGCATGCGCCGCAATTGGTGGGACAGACGACTCTTCTCCCACCCCAAAGCGTTACGCAACTCGTGAGAGGGCATTTGGTCCCCCTCGTGATCCGAGAGCAACGCCAGAACCTCGTAGTCGGCTCCGGACAGGCCCGACTCCTGCAGGCCCCGCTCCAGGTGCACGCCTACCTGATGCCGCGCGTCGACGAAGGCCCGCCAGGCGCGAAGTTCACGAGGGTTCAGCCAGTTCGGTTCCATCGGCCTCCACACTTTCGCTCAATTGGTTGACTACTCATCCAATCCGATTTATGGTGGAGGAGTCAACCAAATCCATCGTACGTCACGACGGGAGCAGCCATGAGCAGCATCAGCATCATCGGCGTGGGGAGCATGGCGAGCGCCCTGGCCCGACGGGCGCTCGCCGGCGGCAACGCAGTCGAGATCATCGGCCGGGGACATCGTCGTCCTCGCCGTGCCCTACGCCAGCGCGGTGGCGGTCGTCAGCGAATACGGGAATGCCCTGCGCGGCAAAGTGATCGTCGACGTCACCAACCCCATCACCCCCGATTTCACGCGCTTAGTCACCCCTGACGGCAGTTCCGGCGCGCAGGAGATCGCCGAGTCGGCCGGCTCCGTCGACGGTCGCCCAGTGGACGTGTTCATCGCCGGCGACGACGCGCAAGCAAAGGCGCACGTGTCGGTGTTCGTTCGAGAGCCTGGGCATGCACCCGATGGACGCCGGGCAGCTGCCAATGGCACGGGCACTGGAGAACGCCACCCTGCTTCAGCTGGGCCTCATCACCCACTCCGCCAAGAATTCCAACCTCTTCCTCGGCGTCAGCATTCTCAGCTGAGCGCCCCGCCTACTCAAAAGGACAGTTACATGCGCGTTTTCATCACCGGCGGAACCGGCCATGCCGGTTCGCACATCATCCCCGAGCTCATCGCCGCCGGGCATGACGTCACCGGCCTGGCCCGGTCGGACGCCTCCGCAGAGGCCCTGTCCGCGCTCGGCGCGACGGTGCGTCGCGGCAGCCTCGAAGATCTCGACGGGCTCAAGGAAGCGGCCGCGGCCTCCGACGGCGTCATCCACGTCGCGCACCGGCAAGACCTGCTTCCCACTGGCGGGATGGACGCCGTGGCCGCCGCGGAGCTGCCGATCATGCTCGCCTACGGCGAGGCACTCGCGGGAACCGGCAAGCCACTGGTTGCCGCGGGCAGTATTGGCTCAGCCGGCAACCTCGGCCGGCCGGCCACCGAGGACGACCCGGCTCTTCCCAACGGGGAGGAGCACAAGGGCACCCTGCGGGCTCGTAACGTCGTGGAGCGGGCGGTAATTGGCCTCGCCGAGCAAGGCGTGCGGTCCTCGATCGTGCGGCTCCCTCTCATCGCCCACGGCACGACCGACAGCGCAGGCTTCCTGCCCGGTCTCATCGCGCTCGCGAAGGAGAAGGGCGTCGCCGGATACCCCGGAGACGGCGAGAACCTTTGGTGCGCCGTGCACATTCGCGATGTCGCCTCACTGTTCCGCCTAGCGCTGGAGAAGGGTCCGGCCAGCAGCTATTGGCACGCGGTTCAAGACGAGGGCATCCCGTTTCGCGACATCGCCGAGGCCATCGGCAGCCGTCTGGGACTGCCCGCCGTGAGCATTCCCATTGACGTCCTGATGCTGCCGGGATACTTCGGCCAGTTCATGAATTTGGTCACCGGAACCTACCCGGCGACCAGCCTGATCACCCGCCAGACCCTCGGCTGGGAAACCACTCAGCCCAAACTGTTCGCCGACCTGGACAACGGCCACTACTTCCCCGGGGTAGGCGCATGACCACCTTCGCCCCGCACCGCGCAACCTTGGAATCGTTCGTCGACTGCGTCAACCGCGGCGCCGACGAAGACACCCTCACGGGTCTGCTCGCCAAGGACGTGCGGTTGTACGGCCCGTTCAGCGATGAGCCGATAGTCGGCCGTGACACCGCCGTGGAAACCATCAAGGCCGTCAACGGACTGTCCTCCGACGACACCTATCTGGAGGTCCTCAGCGGGCAGACCCACCACGCCGCACATTTCCGGCTGCAAGTCGGAGACGCCGCGGTCAACGGGATCTTCATGGTCCTGCTCGACGCGGACGGCCTCATCGCCGAGGTCAGCATCTTCTACCGCACTCTGCCAGCCGGTGTTGCGTTGCAGCGCAACCTTTCAGAGGTAACCGGCATGCCGGCCTGGGAACTCCGCACCAACGAGCAGTGACGACCATTCTTTTCGATCATCAACCAAGACAGGACATCTCATGAGCAGCATCAGCATCATCGGAACCGGGAACATGGCCAGCACCATCGGCGCGCTGGCAGTGGCGGGCGGCAACACCGTCGAGGTCGTCGGCCGCGATCAGTCCAAGGCCGCCGAACTGGCCAAGACTCTAGGCGGCGGTACCACGACGGGAGAGTTCGGCGCCGTCCCGGCTGGGGACATCGTCATCGTGGCCCTTGGGTACGCCAACGTCGTTCCCGTCGTAGCGCAGTACGGAGATGCCCTCGGGGGCAAGGTGATCGTGGACGTCTGCAACCCCGTCAACTCCGCAGGCGACGGGCTCGCCATCCCCGATGGCACCTCGATCGCGGAGGGCGTCGCCGCAGCTGCCCCGGCCAGCGCCAGTGTGGTGAAGGCGTTCAACACCACCTTCGGTGCCGTCCTGGCCAAGGGCCAGCCGCTGGACGTCCTCATCGCCGGCGACGACGAGCACGCCAAGGCGGGCGTCGCGGAGTTCGTAGAGAGCCTCGACCTGCGTCCGCTCGACGTCGGCGGCCTGACCATGGCGCAGTACCTGGAAGGAACGGGCCTGGTCATGATCGGGCTTGCCCAACACGGGGTGGGGAACTTCGACTTCGCCCTCTGTGTCACCTCTCCCAGCTGAGCCGACCGCGGCCGAAGGAGTAGTCATGGGAAAGCTCGACGGCAAGGTGGCGGTGATCACCGGCGGATCAAGCGGTATGGCGCTGGCCGGTGCCAAACTCTTCGTCGACGAAGGAGCGCACGTCTTCATCTCGGGTCGACGGCAGGACGCTCTGGACGAAGCCGTTGAGCTGATCGGTCGGAATGTGACTGCCGTGCAGTCTGATTCGGCCAACCTCAACGATCTGGACCGCCTGTTCGACACGGTCAGGCGGGAGAAGGGCGTGATCGACGTGTTGTGGACCAACGCCGGGACGGCCCAGGAAGGCAAGCTCGGCGAAATCACCGAGGATCACTTCGACGCAACTTTTGATCTGAACGCCCGCGGCACTCTGTTCACAGTGCAGAAGGCGCTACCACTGTTCAACGACGGTGGCTCGATCTTCATGACCGGGTCGATCGCTTCGGTGAGGGGCTATCCGGCCTGGAGTGTCTACGCGGCGAGCAAGGCTGTGCTGCATGCGTACGCCCGGGTGTGGTTGGCCGAGTTGAAGGACAGGCGAATTCGGGTCAACGTGCTGACCCCGGGTCAGATCGTCGCGCCAGGACAAGAGCAGATGTTCGACGACGAGACGAAGGCCGCGATGGACGCGCGTGAGGCGTTGATCCCACGGGGACAGAACGGCAGGCCTGAGGAGATTGCGACGGTCGCCTTGTTCCTCGCCTCGAACGATTCGAGCTTCGTCAACGGGATGGAGTTGGTCGTCGACGGCGGCACCACGGCAGTCTGACTACACGCCACGGTCCTTCATCGGGGTGAGCCCCAGGTGAGCACGGAGCGCCCTCGTGGTGTCGTCGATCTCAGTGAGCTGCGCGTCCGTGAACGCGTCGATGAAATAGGCCTTGACCGCCTGCGCGTGCGGGCTCAGGCTCGCGCGGAAGGCGCGCGCCCCGTCGTCCGTGAGGACGACTTGCCAACCCCGGGCGTCGTCGGCGCACGGCTCTCGCCGAATGAGCCCTCGCTTCTCCATGCGCCCAAGGTGGCCTGACAACCGGCTGCGCTCCCACTCGATATGTGCGGCGAGTTCTGAGGAGCGCAACGACTTCTCCTTGGTCTCGCTGAGCGCGAGCAGCACCTTGTAGTCGCCATCCGAAAGTCCGCAGTCCGCGTGCAGTTTGGCTTGCACTCGGGCGCGCAGGATTTCGACCGTTTGAATGTAGGCGCGCCACACCGCGAACTCTTCGCTCGTGGGAAGCCCGCTACGCCTGGATGCGCCCATCGTTCCCTAACTAGTTGACATGTGAATGATTTCTGTGATGATTGAGATGTCAATTACACCACTACCGTCGCCTGCTGAGCAGTGAACGAACGACTCGCGGAGAGCCCCGGACGTGGTTCTCAAGAGGAGCACAATGACGGACGCTTCAACGATCAAATTCGGCATCGACAGCTTCGGCGATCTGCCCCGGGACGATCGGGGCGAGATCGTCTCGCACGCGCGGGCCATTCGGGCCGTCGTCGACGAGGCTGTGCTGGCCGACGAGATCGGCATCGACGCGATCACCGTCGGCGAGCATCACCGGCCGGACTACGCGATTTCGAGCCCCGACACCGTGCTGGCCGGCATCGCCACGGTGACGAAGCGCATCCAACTCGGATCAGGCGTCACCGTACTGTCGTCCGACGACCCCGTCCGGGTGTTCCAGCGCTTCGCGACGGTCGACGCGCTCTCGAACGGTCGGGCGGAGGTGATCCTCGGGCGGGGCTCCTTCACCGAATCGTTCCCACTGTTCGGCTACGACCTGAACGACTACGAGCTGCTATTCGAGGAGAAGATCGAGCTGTTCCATCGCCTCCTCGACGAAACGCCCGTCACGTGGCAGGGCACCACCCGCGCCGCGTTGCACGATGCCGACGTGTACCCCAAGACGGAGTCGGGACGCCTGAAGACATGGGTGGGAGTTGGCGGTTCGCCGGAGTCGGTGCTGAGAACCGCCCACTACGGCTTCGGACTCATGCTCGCGATCATCGGAGGGCCACCGGAGCGGTTCGTGCCGTACGTCGACCTCTATCGGAAGGCGACCGAGCAACTCGGCACGACGGCCCAGCCCGTAGGGATGCACTCGCCCGGCTTCGTCGCGGCGACCGATGAGGAGGCCAAGGAGCTGTTCTACCCCGGCTATCGCGTAGTCCGCGACAAAATCGGCACACAGCGCGGATGGCCGCCGTTGCGGCGCACGGATTTCGACGCTGACGTCGCCGGTGGCTCGCTGTACGTCGGCTCGGTTGAGACCGTGGCGACCAAGATCGCGCGAGCCATTCGCACCCTCGACGTCGGCCGATTCGACATGGTCTACTCCGCCGCCGGCACAGTGTCCGCCTCGGCGAGGCTGCGCTCGGTCGAGCTCTACGGAACCAAGGTCATACCCCGCGTACGAGAGCTGCTCGCCGAGCGCCGAGTGCCCGAGGCCGTGAGATGACAACGAGGAGGTTCGAATGACCGATGTCCGAGTAAGTGACGGCTGGCCTGAGCTACGCGTCGACGACTGGGAACCGACGCGTAGATCGCTGCACATGTGGACCCAGATCGTGGGCAAGGTGCGACTTGCCAACGCGCCCCTGCTCAACCACTGGTGGCAGGTACCGCTCTACGTGTCACCGCGAGGGTTGACGACGTCCGCAATCCCCCTCGGCACCAACTCATTCGACATGGAGTTCGACTTCGTCGACCATGCACTCAAGGTACGGGTGAGCGACGGCGGCGCTGCCGCCATCGATCTGCGGGACACCTCCGTGGCTCAGTTTCACGAAGCAGTGCTGAGCACCCTCGGCGGGCTCGGCATCGACACACGAATCTCGAACGGACCCAACGAGGTAGATCCTGCAGTCCCGTTCGCCGAGGACACGCACACCGGCTACGACCCCGCAGCCGCCAACGCGTTCTGGCGGCAGCTGGTGCAGGCCGACCGGGTGGTCAACCAGTTCCGCGCCCACTTCGTCGGCAAGGTCAGTCCGGTGCACTTCTTTTGGGGTTCTTTCGATTTGGCGTGCACCAGATTCTCCGGCCGCACCGCGCCCCGGCATCCCGGAGGTGCGCCGAACTGCGGCGACTGGGTCATGGAGGAGGGGTACTCCCACGAGCTGAGCAGTTGCGGATTCTGGCCTGGCGGCGGGGAGGAGGGGGCGTTCTACTCCTACGCCTATCCCGAACCGGCCGGATTCGCCGACGCCGCAGGCCTTCCCGACGGCGCCTTCTACGACGCGGGGCTGCGGCAGTACCTGCTGCCATACGAGGTGGCACGCGTCGCAGAAGACCCAGACCGAACAGTCATGGACTTCCTGGAGGTCACCTATGGTGCGGCCGCTGACCTTATGGGGTGGGACCGGCGCGCCCTCGAAGACGACCCCCACCGCTGGACCCACAAAGCTCGGCCCTCGTGACCGCCGATCCAGAACGCCATTGAGGCCGGCGGCGGGCTAGGCGAGGTCGACCACTTCGTCGAAGTGCTGGCGCCGGTTGACGGTGCCGGTGAGCCGCACGGTGGCGACGCGCGGCAGCACACGGCCAAGCCACGTGACGGCCCGGTACTGGCGACCGCCTGGGTAGGACGCCGCCCGGCCCTTGGCGTAGTCGTCCAGTGTTCGTGTCGCAATGCGTTGTGGCGTATCGGCATTGGCTTGCATGGCGGCGGTGGTGCCGTCGAAGAAGCCGGTGTCGATCGGGCCGGGGTGCGACGCCATGACGCGCACGCCGCTGCCTCGCAACTCCTCGGCCAACGCCTCGCTGAAGGACAGCACGAACGCCTTGCTCGCCGCGTAGGTGGCTTGGAAGGGCATCGGTTGAAACGCCGCGACCGACGAGACGTTGATGATGCCGCCGGACCCACGGGCGACCAGTTCGCCACCGATGGAGTGGGTGAGCACGAGCAGCCCGTTGACGTTGAGTTCGACACTGCGGAGTTGGCTATCGAGTGGACGGCGTAGGAATGCGCCCGCCCCACCGGCGCCGGCGTTGTTGACCAAGAGGTCGACCGTCAGGCCGCGGTCTCGGAGTTCCGCGAGGATCCGTTGCGGACCACCTGGCGCGATCAGATCTCCGACGATCACCTCGGTGTCCTGGCTGCCGAACTGCTGCCGGATCTCCGTCGCGACCTCGCTCAACTGGGCTTTCGATCGCGCCACCAGGATCAGCCGCGCTCCGCGCCGCGCCAGCTCCAATGCAAGCGCCTGGCCCAGTCCCTTGGATGCGCCCGTGACGAGGGCGGTGACGCCTCGGTAGTCGGATGTCATCCGTTCCTCCATTTGTTTCGAGACTTGAAGTATCGACCGTAGCAGATACTTCGACTCTCGAAAGATCGGTAGGCTGACGGAATGGTCGCATCCGAACTCCCGGCGGTGGTCGCGGCAATCCACCTCATCTGGATGCGCACCAATCACCTGCTCAGCGAGGCACTGGCCGAGCACGGTCTCACCACCGCGACCTTTCAGGCCCTGTGGGCGCTGGACCCCGACGCTCCGCCGCCGTCGATGAAGGTGATGGCCGAACGGATTTACTGCAACGCCCCCAATCTGTCGTTCATCACCGATCAGCTTGCCGCGCGCGGGTTCGTCGAGCGTTCCGTCGATCCCGCCGACCGCCGCTCCCGCGTCCTGGTCTTGACCGACAAGGGTCGGCGGGCGCGGGCGGATCTCGTGCGCGCGGCGACGGAGAACACTCCGCTGGGGGTGCTCGGCGACGACGAGTTGCGGCAATTGCTGACGCTGCTACACCGCGCCGTGCCGACCCCGCCTGACTGACCCGAGCCCCGTTCACTACGCGCAGCCACACACCGGAAGGATCGACAACATGCCGTCCACCAAGATCGGGCGTTACGCCTTCGGCCTACCCGTCGTGGCCGCCGTCGCCGCGGCCATGACCGTGAGCGCGTCAGTGAATGCAGGCGTGGCGAACGCGGAGAATCCTCGGCAGATCATCGTGGTGAGCACGCCGTCGGCGTCGTCCCAGACCGGGAGCCTCACCGCGTACGAGCGCGCCGGCGACGGGTGGAAGGCCGTGATCGGGCCGACGCCGGCAATGCTCGGTGAACTCGGCGTCGGATCGCCAGAAGATGACGTATTCCGCACGCCGACAGGCACGTTCCCGCTGGGCCAGTCCTTTGGCCGCGAACCGAATCCTGGAACGCGCATGCCGTACTTCCAAACGACTGACGAGGATTGGTGGGACGAGGACGTCGATTCGCCGACGTACAACACCCACGTCCACGCGGCCGAAATCGACTCCGACGACGCAGAGAATCTGTACGACTCCGGGGAGATGTACGACTACGCGGTGCTCATCGACCACAACCCCCAGCGCATCCCAGGCCACTCGGCGGGCATCTTCCTGCACGTCAACGACGGAGACCCGACATGGGGATGTGTGGCAATTGCGCGGGACCAGATGCGGTCGGTACTCGAGTGGCTAGATCCGACCGCACATCCGCAGATAACCATTGGCATCGGCCTGGACGGACCCCCTGCGGCATAGGCGAATCATGGTCTGCTGCGTGCGCGCTTGGTCAAGGCGGTGGCCTTAAAGCCGCGCGCACTTCGTAACAGCAAATGCCGGCGGGTGCACTTACAAAATGTTTGCATTCGGTTTCTAGAGTTCGCGGCGTGGCGCGCGACGAAGGTCCTGACGGACCGCCAGACGATTCTTTCTACCCCGACAGCGAGCCAACCCAGGCGGGCCAGTATCCGCTGAGTGAGCCGACCGCGTGGAGCGAGCCGACTTCCTCGTTGGGCGACTACGGGGCGACTGACCGACAGGGGGAGCAGTCCGCATACGAGCAAGGGGCTGCTGCCGAGGTGCCCGTCCCCTGGTACCGCAAGCCGGCGGCTCTCGTCAGCCTCGGCGCAGTCGGCGTCATCGTCGTCGCGATCGTCGCGTACGCGATCGTCTCGCTCACCGGCGACGAGGGCTCGAACTCGACGACGTCGACCACATCCACCGCGTCCTCCCCCGAGATCACGTCGACGACGTCCACCCCGTCGGCCACGTCCACATCGGCGGAGGCGACGACCGCACCATCGAGATCGGTCGCACCCGCACCAACCGGTGGGACCCAGACGGTTACCCAGACCGCCGCGCCGAGCCCGACGACCGTATACCCGTCGACCACGACGACGGTCACGACTTACACCGTCCCGAGTACCAGCACCGCCACTCAGACGGTGACCGTGCCGCCAGGGCCGAGCCCAGGCGAGAACGGCGGCGGAATCAATCCGAACTACACGCCGATGCCGGGTGAAAACGGAGGCGGAATCAATCCGGATTACACGCCGATGCCCGGCGAAAACGGAGGCGGGCTCCCGCCCTCGTCCGGCGACGGCGTCGGCGGAGGCGACGGGGGAACCGGCTCGGACGGGTCGTAGGTCTCAGCGCAGCGGCTAGCCGGCGGACCCGTTGCCTCGTACCGCTCTCCCCTCGGTGCCGCTGCGCTCAGTTACAAAATAATTGCATTCCATTTCTAGGGTGAACGCCATAGACCTCGGCATGATCCGTAACCGACTGATCGCGGCAGGTAAGCGTGCGTGACGACTGGAGCGAATTGCTGTCATGAGTGATGACCGGGTGACGAATCGTGCCGGGGTGGGTGTTTGGCATGCGGCGCCGAGCGTTCGGGGGTCGGAATTCGTCGCGTCGCTCGAAACCACGCTCGACCACCTCGTTCATCTCCCCGGAACCGCGGGGTATCGCGCGTCGCTGGACGGGGTGTTCTTTCCCGACGCCTCCCGACGTTCCCCGGTGGCCGTGGTCCACCCGAGGACGACGGCGGACGTGGCGGCTGTCATGAGGACCGCCGCCGACGTCGGCGGTCGTGTCACCGTCCGTGGGGGCGGCCTGAGTTCCACGTGCGTCGACGATTGTGCGGTGATGGTCGACCTGTCGGTACACATGAACAACGCAGTGCCACAGGGTGATCGAGTCCGGATTCGGGGTGGCGCCACGGTGGGAACCGCGTTGGCGGCGATCGCCGACGCCGGCCGTGTGATCCCGGTGGGGATCGTGGGCTTGGCGGGTCTCGGTCTGGTGACCCGAGGCGGCGTCGGGTACCTCACCCGCGAGTTGGGCCTGACCCTCGATCACCTCGTCGAACTCGAACTCGTGCTGCCCGGCGGCGAGATCGTCACCCTGTCGGAGGCAAGCACCGGAGACGAGGCCGAACTGTGGTGGGCGGTGCGCGGGTGCGCCCCGGCGTTCGGCGTCGTGACGTCGGTGGTGCTGCGCACCCACGAGCAGGGCCCACTCTTAGTCGACCGACTTCTCACCGGCACGGACGCGCTCTCCACCTACTTCGACGTGGCACCGGAATTGCCGCGGCACACCACGATGGGCGGAGTGCTCGGGTACCGGGACGGGTCCGACGAGCCGGTGTTGCTGATCTACACGGCCTGCCGTAGCCAGGATTCCGCTGACGTCGAGATCGCCCGAACCGCCACCTCGACGGTGGCCGACGCCTCGGACACGGCTCCCCTCTTCAGGTCCGAGACCACGGGACGCTACCTCGACGGCCTGCCCGAGTTCGCGATCCCTGGCCCGGCGGGCCAGGAGCCCTTGCCGATCGGGCTACCGGAACCCGGCGTCGATCGCGGCTGGTTTTACGGCAAGTCGGTGTTCACCGGACCCACCCTCGGCCGCACCGTCGCCGAGGGCTTGACAGAGGCGATTCGACGAGCACCGACGACGCTGTGCCGCATCGACTTTCAGCATACCGGTGGCGCACTGGCCGATGTCGCCGACGCTGACACCGCGTTCTGGGGCCGGGCCGGGGAATGGAACATCCCGCTGAACGCCATCTGGTCCGACGCGGGGGACGGCGACGCCTGTTACGCCTGGGCGCGGCAGACCCTGGGGACGCTCGCCGCGGACACCATCGGCGTCTACAGCGTCGAGGTGCGTCCCGGATTCGAGGAGACGGAACGGGAGATCGAGGCGTCCTTCGGGGCGAACTTGCCCCGACTGCGAACCCTGCGCCAGCGGTACGACCCGGCCGGTGTGCTCGCCGGTTACCCACTCTAGGAGGTCGAAGTGACACAGGATGTCGCAAGTGCGGCAACGCTTCTCATCGGTCAACGGGTGCGTTCCGGTCGTGAGGACGACTACCTGCAGTGGCAGAAGAAGCTGGGCGCGGCGGCGGCGCGATACCCGGGGTTTCGTGGCGTGGAGTTGCGCAGGCCCAGCGGGGAGCAGACCGACTGGGTGGTGGTCTACCAGTTCGACTCGGTGGCCAACATGCAGAAGTGGGTCAACAGTGCGACGCGTCAGGAGTTTCTGGACCGCGGGGCTGACTTGTTCGAGGGCCCCGGCACGCAGCAAGTGATCGCTCAGGACAGCAAGGTCGACGACACCCTGGTCACCGTGGTGGTCAGCCATCGGGTCGCTCCTGATCAGGTGGAGGACTTCTTGGCGTGGCAGGCCGACGTCGACGACGCCGAAAGCAGGTTCGCCGGGTTCCGCGGTTCGGAGATATTCCGGCCGGTGGAGGGCGTTCAGGACGAGTGGACGATCTCCTACAAGTTCGACACCGCCGAGCATCTCGACGCGTGGCTGACGTCGCCGGAGCGCCAGCGGTTGTTGTCCGACGAGCGGTTCACCGACTTCACCCTGCGCCGGATCGACCACTCGTTCGGCAACTGGTTCGATTACGGGAACACCGATGCGCCGCCGCCGTCGGACTTCAAGACCTCGATTGCGGTGTGGATGGGGCTCTATCCCACCGTGGTGTTCTTGACGTTGTTGACGGCGCCGTTGGGCATGCCGTTGTGGCTGGGCATGTTGGTGGGCAATCTGTTGTCGAGCTTCGTGATGAGCTACGTGACGATGCCGTTCTACGGCAACCCGATCCTGCGGTTCTGGATGTCGCCATCGAAGAACGCCCGCCAACCGCTCACGAACATAAAGGGTTTGGCGTTGGTGCTGGCCGTCAACGCGGTGTGGGCGGTGATCTTCTACCTCGTCACGGTGAAGTTCTGGACACTGCCGTGACGGAGGTGACGGGACCGCCTCGCCACCTGGTCGCAATCCTGCTGTGCGTCATCCCGCTGAGCCAGATTCCGCTCGACGTCTACACCCCCGCACTGCCGCAGATGGTCACCGACCTGGCCTCGACGCCTGCCGCGTTGCAGGGCACCGTGACGGTGTACATGTTGGGGCTGGCGATCGGCTTCATCCCGGTCGGGGTGATGGCCGACGCGTGGGGGCGAAAGCGCGTGCTCCTGACGAGTTTGGCGGCGGTGGTCGTGACTAGCGGGCTGTGCGCCCTTGCGCCGAACGTCGGCTTCCTCCTGGCGACGCGCTTCGTGCAGGGGCTCGCGGCGTGCGCATGCATGGTGCTGTCGTATGCCATTGCGGCGGACTGCTTTCGCGGCACCAAGCTCACGTCCGTGTCAGGCATCCTCGGCGCGGCATGGGGGCTTGCGCCGGTGATCGCCCCCGCCGTCGGCGGTGTGCTGGTGCAGTTCATGTCCTGGCGGATGGTGTTCGCTTTAGTCGCGGTGCTCGCGGCCCTGGTGGCGGCACTCGTCGCGACCGCGCTGCCCGAAACGCTGAAGCCGGCTGACCGCACGCCCATCGCGGTGCGCGCCACTTCGGGTGCCGTGGCTCAGACCGTCCGCAATCCCGTGTTCGGGTGTTTCGTGCTGGTGTTCGGGCTGCTGGCCTCGGCGCAGTTGGCGTTCGGCGTCGCCGGTCCGTTCCTGTATCAGGAAGGGCTCGGCTTCGCTCCCGCCGCCTACGGCGCCATCGCATTGGCCGTGGGGGCGGCGAATCTTTTGGGCGAGTTGGCGTGTGGCTACTTCGCGGTGCGCATCAGCACCAGGAAGCTGGCGTTCAGTGCGCTGGCGCTGTTCGGTGCGGGTACCGCCGTGCTGGTGGTGTCCGGGCTGACCATCGGGATCGATGCCTGGGCATTGACGATCGGTGCGGCGCTGGCATTGGCGGGCTGCGGGGTGCTGTGCCCGCAGATGTACGGCCTGGCGCTGGGATTGTTCACCAAGAACCTCGGACTGGTCGGCGGGATCGCAAGCGCCGGCTGCTATCTGATAGTCAGCGTCGCACTGGCTGCGGTCGGTGCGCTGCCCGAGAACGACCAGAGCACACTGGGCTGGCTCTACGTCGTCTGCGGGGTCGCGGCCCTGGCGCTGCTCCTGTGGGCCACAGCTAGTCGTCGAGCCGCCAATTCTCCTGTCTCCAACACGGATTCATCGCCATCGAACGGGGAGCAATTCACGTGATGACGTATTCCGTACGTCACCGTTCCACCGACCGGGGGACGAGTGAATTCCCCCGCCTCCTCCACCGATCACCGGGCATACCCCGCGCCACGAGTGCGGCAGGCTTGGCGCACTGCCGGAGTAAATCTTCACCATCAACAAGGGAGCAGAGTTCATGACGCAGGTCCATCTGGGGCACGTGTTCCACATCGCCGGCAATCCATTGGTGACCGAAGCCGCCCAGGGGCTGGTGTCGATCCCCGAGGGTGCGCTCGTGGTCGACGACGCCGGCACCATCGTCTACTGCGGCGAGAAGGCCTCCCTGCCAGGCGAATACGCCTCCGCACCGGTCAACGAC
The DNA here is from genome assembly GCA_006864685.1 of Mycolicibacterium hodleri. Classification (GTDB taxonomy): domain Bacteria; phylum Actinomycetota; class Actinomycetes; order Mycobacteriales; family Mycobacteriaceae; genus Mycobacterium; species Mycobacterium hodleri_B. The sequence continues at coordinate 148,338 of VIFX01000006.1, forward strand.
CACAGCGACGGATTCCTGCTGCCCGGATTCGTCGACACCCACATCCACTTCCCGCAGACCTACGCCGGGGACTCCTACGGCGGCGGCCAGCTCCTGGAATGGCTCAACCTGTGCATCTTCCCGTCCGAGAGCAAGTTCGCCGACCCCGACTTCGCCGCTGAGGCCGCGGTCGAGTTCTGCAACCGCCGCATCGCCGTGGGTACCACCGCGGCGATGGTGTTTGGGTCGGCGTTCCCGCACGCCCAGGACGCGCTGTTCGAGCGCACCCAGGAGGCCGGGCTGCGGGTGGTGAGCGGCCGCGGCATCCAGACCGTCGGCGGGGAGACCGCGCAGCCGCTGATCACCACCGAGGACGAGGCGATCCGCCTGACCCGCGCAGAGATCGACAAGTGGCACGCCGCCGACACCGGCGACGTCGACACCGCGCTGTTGCACGTCGCGATCGTCCCCCGGTTCGCGCTGTCGGTGACCACCGAGACGCTCAAGAACCTCGGCGAGTTGTACGACGAGGTCAAGGATCGCGGTGTCTACGTGCACAGCCACCTCAACGAGAACAACCGGCCTGGCACCGGCGAGGTCGACACCACCAAGCAGGTCTACCAGGTCAATTCGTACCTCGACACCTACGACGGGAAGTTCCTGCCCGGATCGCAGGTGGGCGGCAAGAGCCTGCTCGGCAAGCGCACCATCCTGGCGCACTGCGTGCACTGCCAGGACGTCGAACTCGAACGGATGGCCGAAACCGGCACGTCGATCTCGCACTGCCCGGTGTCCCAGCTGTTCCTCGGCTCCGGAACCATGCCGTGGAAGCGCACCGTCGCCTCGGGGGTGAACATCTCCTCGGGCACGGACTTCGGCGGCGGCGACGAATGGCTGATCCCCCGCGTCCTCGGCGATGCCTTCAAGCAACACATCACCGAGCCCGGCGACGACGGCGTGTCGATGCATCCGGCGGAGATGCTCTTCGTCGGGACCCTGGCCGGCGCTCGCGCGCTGGACATGGAGAACCGCTTCGGCAACTTCGACACCGGTAAGGAAGCCGACTTCCTCGTCGTCGAACCGGCCGACGCCCTGAAGGGCCTGCTGGACAGCGCCTACCGCGCCGCGGACGCCGACCTGGCGCGCGACCAGACCCTGTTCGCCCTGCTCATGGGACTCCGCGAAAGCTCCATCGCCGAGGTCTACGTGAAGGGACGAAAGCTCAACGCGCTCTCCAGCAACGCCTGACCACTCACCGACACGAATTCGCGAACGACCAACTATGAATAGGAAATCTGCAATGAACACCACCTCCAACCGGACGCGTCGCGTCGCACACGGAGCCGCCCTGGCCGCCGCTTCGGCACTAATCGCATTGGGCGCCCCCGCCGTCGGGCACGCCGACCCGGGCCTCACCCCCGGCCCCGGCATCGGATGCGAAACCATCCACTGGGGAGCCTTCGGCATGGAGCGCCGCAAGGTCTGCGACGGCCCCCAGCAGCCGGACGGCACCTGGCAGCGCACCCGCACCATCTGGACCCCTGCTTTCTACAGCTCGAAGCCGTGCCTCCAAAGCTCCTACTCCGACGCCGGCGACGGCTTGTCGGACAGCCGCATAGTCGACTGCGACGGCCACTGGACTCCCGAGTCCGTCGACAATCAGGAGACCTACCCGGTGGCACCCAACACCGTGCTGCCCGACGAGCCCGGTTGGCTGCCGCCGTACACCGACAACATCCTCTAGGTCGTGGCGAGGGCGTCGATGCGTCGACGAACGGCGGTTGCACCGACGTCGTCGGCCAAGAGTTGGGCGCGGGCAATGTTTGCGTCCGACGGTTGCCCGTCCCGTCTGGTCTCCAATAGTGCAGCGAGATAAGCGGTTTCGGCGAACCAGCCCATGAAACCCCGCCGCTCGTGCTCGGCGAAGGCGTCGTCGAGATGTGTGGCGGCCTGGTCGTAGCGGCTCAGGGCGATCGCCAGCTCGGCCAGGTGATGGTCGACGACGCCGTAGACCGACGCCCACGAGATCGTGTTCTCACCCGCGTAGTCGGCGAGAAGGTCGTAGATCATGGCGCAGACCTCGGTATTGCCTACCTGCGCGGCCACCCGGCCGATCGCGGCCATCGTGCCCAACCACAGGTTGTTGACCGGAATTTCGGCGATACGTCGCCGGTCGTACCAGCCCACGAGCTCGACCGCGGCGTCGACGTCTCCGACATCGACGTGCGCGGTCGCCAATAGAGCACGGTAGATGGGGACGACGTCGAAGCGTTCGGTGATGCCCTCCGCCGCAGCGACAATCTCGCTCATGTCACCGCGCAACGCCCGTAGTGCTATCAGCTGCCCCAGCAAACGCCCATACGAGTAGGTGACGGACGGCGATGCGGGAATGTCGCGCAGCGCGTCGAATTTCGCGTCGCACCGCTGAAGACGGCCGGCGGCCAGATCGATGGAGAAGTCGATATTGCTCACCAGCCAGGCCAACTCGGGATCGCGCGACACGCGCACCGCGGTCAGGGTGGACCGGGTGATCGCAGCGGCGGCAAGATGTCCGTACTCGATCTGATTGCGCGCGATCCACACCGACATCAGGGAATCGATCCGTCGCGACGGCGACTCGTCGAGCAGTCCCATCAGCTCGCCGTATGCTGCTCTGCGTAGGTCCACACACGACGGCACCCGAAGAACCACCAGAACCGCGGACAAGGCGGCCACGAGTGCATCCCGGTCACCGCAGACTCGCGCCGACCCGATGGATCGGGTGAGCAGGTCACGCAGTGCGCGGGAGTCTGCCACCCAGACGAGCTCAATGGCCAACTGCGCCAACAGGAGCGCAGTGGCTGGCCCGTCGCCGTGTCCACCGGATTCGAGGACGTGGAGGGCGTCGTAGAGGGTGTCAACCCGTTCCTGGTCGTGATGGATGTGTATGTACAGGGTGCCTGGCTGGTCGTTCGCGAGTGTCGCGGTTACTTGCAATTCGTTGTCGCCCAGGCGTTTGGCCATCGCGACTGCCCCGAGCAGGGTGGGACGAAAGGCCGGGTCACGTGCCTTGCGTTGCGCCCGACCGAGATCGACGAGGACACGACAACGCGGTGCCGAGTCTCCGCGTGGAACCAACTGTTCGGTCGCACGCGTGTAGAAAACGACGGCGTCCTCGTAGGCTCCGATGGACATGGCGCTGTCCCCAGCCCTTCGGGAAAACTCAGCTGCGCGCGGACGTTCGGAGTCGAGACCCCGACTGAAGTGGTACGCCAGCCGCGAGTAGTCCTCGGCGGCCGAGGCGCTACCCAGATGTTCTGTCAACAGCGCCACCCGGGTGTGCATCTGCGAGCGACGACGGCCAGTGATGCCCGCGTAGACCGCCTCCTGCACCAAGGGGTGCCGCAACCGAATCTCGGCGCCCGACGGCGTCTCCGTCACCAACCGGTTGCGCACCAACACGTCGAGCGCGTCGGCGAACGCGACGTCGTCGAGATCGTCTGCAACGGTGCGCAACACGAGACGAGGCGCAACCATGCCCACCACCGAACACAGCTGCAGCAAGGCGAGGGCCGCGGGCGGCAGTAAACGTTCGCGCTGTGCCACCGACTCGGCTACCGACGCCGGAAACGTCTCGACGGAACCAGACTCGTTCGAGTTGATCAGCGAGACCACGAACAACGGGAGGCCGTGGGTGCGTTCGTAGAGCGTGGTCGGATCAAGCGTGGTGCCCGCTGCGTCGACCAGCGCGCCGACCTCGGCCAGACTCAGCGCTCCCAGATGAAGACGTTGCACTCCGCTGGTCCGCGACGGCGCGGACAGCGTCGCCCTGAGGTCGGCGTCGTCGGCATGCTCGTCGCGGACCGTGGCGACCACGCACAATCGGCTCTGCTCGGATGCATGTATCAGATACCGCAAGACCGCAAGGGTGGCGGCCGACGACCAGTGCAGGTCGTCGATGACCAAGACTGTCGGCCCCGACCTGATCGACGAGGTCAACCAGTCGAGAACCGCGGTCATGATGACAGCGCGCTCGTCGACCTCTGGCCGAGCCGGCGCCGTCTCCCCCAAGCGCCGCGCCACGTTGGGCACCAGACGAAGGATATCGGTACCATTGTGCCGCAACCATTCTCGGGCCTTGGACATCCCCAGCGCGTCCAACTCCCGGCCGACAGCCTCGACGAATGGCTCGAGGGGCACGACGGCTTCGTCACTGCACCGCCCGAACAGGACATGGGCCCCGGCCGCGCGGGCGCGATTCGCGATCTCGAGTGCGATGGTGGTCTTGCCACTTCCGGCCTCACCGGTGACGACGACGAACTGGCCACGCCCCCGGTCGGCGCGACCGACGGCGTCGGTGATGATCTGCAGTTCGGATCCGCGCCCGACGAAGTCGTCGCCGTCGGCGGGCTGCCGCGGCGCCGTAGGACCGGGCTCGCCGGCTCGAAGGATCTGCAGATAGAGGGCTTCCGTCTCGGCTGACGGCGTGACGCCGAGTTCCTCGTCGAGGACCTGGCGGCACCGGGCGGCCGCCTGCAGTGCCTGGCCCCGCTCACCGAGGGACAAGTACCCGCTCATCACCGTCCGGTAGGCGCTCTCATACAGCGGGTCCAGAGCCAGCAGGCCCTCCGCGGAAGCGATGGCGCGGCCGGGTTCGCCCAGCACCAGTGATCCGCTCGCGTCGATCTCGAAGGCTCGTCGGCGTAGTTGCTCCACTTCGGCACGCACTTTGTCCGCCCACGCTTCGGCGGCGCCGACCAACGCGGGTTCGGCAGTGATAGCCAGCGCGCGCCGCGCATCCGCTACCGCCGTCGTCAGATCGCCACCGGAGGGGGCGCAGTAGCGCCGGACCAGCTCGATGTCGGTGACCAGTCCGTCAGGCAGCGACAACCGTACGTAGCCACCACGCGACCGGACGCTGCCTGCGGGTATCGACGCCAACTCCATGGTGTCGCGAACTCGGGATAGGATCCCGCGTAACGCGGCGTACCAGGACTGAGGCCGGTTCGTCGGCCAGAGGAGGCCGGCCAGCTCGTCGTGCGGGATCTCGCGATTCCGGTTCACCGCCAGATAGGCGAGGACCTCCACGCAGCGGGCACCACCGACCACCCGAGGGTGGACGACGTGCCCGCGGTGCACGACCCGTACCTCGCCGATGAGGCGAACCGCGATCGTCTCGTGCACGTCCATTGTCGTCAGGATAGACGTTTGCCGGGAGCGGCGAGCGGCGGGCGGTGGGCGTCCGAAAGAGGTAGGCAACACGTGACTGGCAGGTCTATTGCCGCGTGCCGCAAGTGCGGCCTGCGCGGCGGGTACCCGTTGCTGAGGTCACAAGGGGGTGATCACTCCACGCCGGGGTACCGACCGTCACCTGGCAAGGTGGCCCCACGAGCTCGCGAGTTCCGTCCACGGTCCTACCGCCACGACGTGACCGTCGACCAGGACCACCACCTTGTCGGCGTGCGCCAGGGCCGCGCGCTTGGACGTCGCCCCGATGACGGTAATGCGATGCGCGCGGAGGCTTTCCCACAACTGAGCTTCGGTGGACGCGTCGAGTGCACTTGAAATATCGTCGGCGAGTAGGAGTTCCGAGTCGGTGGCCAGCGCCCGGGCGAGCGCCAGCCCTTGTGCCTGTCCGCCGGACAGCCGAACGCCCCGATGGCCGATGAGCGTGTCGACGCCGCTGGCCCTCAGACATCGTCTGTCAGACAGGCTCTTTCGATTGCCACGCTGACCGCGCGTGACTTTACCGGCGGCTCAGGCGCCGGGTGTGGTGCGATTTCTCAACTCGAGCTCGAGTAGTCCCAAGACAATGTTCTAACTGGTGTCGTGCGGATGTAGGCAGCACCCGGTCTGGGTTCGGTAGGCCATTCGGACTCTGGCACGCCCCGCCTCCGGGCACCTTCTCTCGCGAGCTCGAGTGCTTCTCCTCGTTCGCGAACGATGCGGGCGTGACCTTGGATCATCACTCCCCGGATGTCGGCCATGCTCGAGCCATCTTCCAGCATGATGCTCACGTTCGGGTTGCTCTCGACGTTGGCAATCTTGCGGGTTCCGTCCCGCACACCCATCACGATGTCGCGGCCAAGGCGAAAGTAACCCAGCGGCACCGTGTGTGGGAATCCATCCTCGTCGATGGTGCTCAGAGCCGCCCAGCCCGGTCGGCTGTCGAGGAACTCCTCAATTTGTTCGTCGTTCATTTTTCGTGGCATGAAAAAGGGTAACAAGAGCGAATTCGGTGCTGAGCGTGGCGGAAAGGACAAGAGCGAAGTAGCGAAGCTTTACGCCCCGGGTGGCGATGGCGACGTGGACCCGGGATGTCTCCTGGGTCCCTCGGGCAGGGCGGCGGCGAGTTGGCGTCGCGATGTCACGCCCACTTCTAGGAAGACCTTGGTGAGCTGGTACTCCAAGGTGAACGTCGTGACTAAGAGTCGGCTGGCAAGTTCGGTGCGCACCGCGCGGCCTCAGCGAGTGGACTCGCGGACCAGCCGGCCCAGCGACTTCCGCCAAGCTGCCCGCCGGACAGTGGTTGCGCGCACACCGGCGCTATGTTTCAGAGCCCTGAAGGAACGGTCTTGCCGTCGACCGTCACCTCGACCTGGTTCGTCTTCGCGTCGTACTCGATCTTGCCGTGCTCAAAGGTGGTCACGAGGAGATCGCCGACGGTGTTCTCGTCGCTGGTGGGCGCGCCCAGCGGACCGACTGAGCCGTTGTCGCCGGTGACCGCGGGCACGCCCTCTGGGTCGCGCGGAACATTCCAGGCCTCCCGGATCCTGCCCCAGGTGATGTATCCAGGCGTGCTGGCCTCGTCATTCTTGGCAGTGATCACGCCGCCCTGGAACTGCTGGAACACCAAACCGCTCTCCCGCGCTCCCGCATTGCGGTCACCCGTCAGCGGCTTGCCGAGAGCCTGCCGCTGAATCTCGGTTGCCGACGCGTATTTAGCCGCAATCGGACCGGTCAGCGTCACCTCGACGTCTCTCTCGCCGATGAGCTTCACTTCGGCGGGCGGGGCTTGGGTCTCAGAGGTGGCGATCAACCCGACCTGCGGCGACGCCGACGCATCGACGTTCTTGCCATTGCTGCAGCCCACGGTGATCAACGCGAAGACGGCCAAGCCGACGACTGCCGTGTGGCGATATGTGATCGTCCTCATGGCATCACTCTCGCGTCTTCCTTCGGTATGGGTCAAATTTCTGGTGAACCGCTCGCCCCGCAACTGCCACCGTTCGAGCTGCCGAAGCTCCAGGATCGTCACACTCCGGTTGCTCGCCTTACCCGATCTGCTGGATGATCGCGTCCGTATCGAGGAGGTCCCAGACCTCGGCGAATTTACCGTCCTTCACTTTGTACAGGGTGAATTCCGTGACGCTCACCTGTCGACCAGTTGCCTCTTGCCCACGAAACGTTCCGCGGTGGGTGCCGGTGACCGTGAAATGAACCACGATGTCGTCCCCGTCCACGAGTAGATGCCGCACCTTCCAGTGCCAGTCCGGGAACGCGGTTACCAACGGAGCGAATTGCGCCGTGACCGCGCCTGCATCGGTGGGAACGCCGTTGATCTGGATGATCGGCGCATAGAACGTCGTCATTCCGGCGAAGTCATGCTCGTTACAGTGTCCGAGGTAGGAGTTGTAGAGGGACAGATAGTCATCACGCCTCGTCATCGGATCTTCCTCTGCCCCTTCGTACCTCGGTTGTCGAACTCTCACGGCTCTATGAACTGCTGTCTCGACTGGCCGTAGCCCAGCCCTAGTCCAGCTTCTGTCGGGTCAACCACGTGGACAGATCGTCGTGGTAGGCGGTCAGTTCACGAGTACGAGTGAAGTCGGCTTGATATGCCGGGAGCTGGGTGAACCACTGCCACATGGCGCTTTGATCGGCATCGTCGGCCAACGAGCTCAGCGGTATCTCCCGATACTGGGTCGCGACGTTGAAGCGCTCGGCGATCTTCGACGCCATCTGTTCGCCTGTGAGTTCGTCGTTGGCGATCTCGATGGCCGAGTCGGGCGTGGGCGGGCTGATTAGCAGCGCCGCGGCGACCGCACCTATGGTTCGAACCGAGACCATTTGCAGGGCAATGTCTTTGGGTAGTGGCATCGACAAGATGGCGGCCTCTTCGGATCGCCGCACCATCGACAGCAGATTCTCCATGAAGAAGGTCGGTCGGACGAATGCCACGGGCACCACGTCGCGCAGGAACTGCTCGATGCGGTACTTGCTCTCGAAGTGCGGCACGCCGCTGCCGCGTTCGACGCCGCCGACCGAGCTGTAGACCAAGAACGGCAGGTCGGCTTTCGACGCGGCCTCGGCGAGCAGCCTTCCGTGCTCGACCTCCCCCTCGATTCCCGCGGGTCCCGAAAAAGTGGTCATCGCGAAAGCTGCCGAGGCGCCGTCGAACAGCCGATGCAGTGACTCCGCTGAACCAAGGTCCGCCACGAAGACGTCTGCGCCGCGGCGTGCCGCCTCCAATGCTTTGGGCGCCAAGACGTCACGCACCGCCGCCCGAACCGGCACTCCGGCGTCCAACAGCGCTGCCAGGACCGCCCCGCCCTGCTGGCCCGTCGCCCCGACGACGACAACGGGACGCGAAGTCGAATCTGCAGCCATCACGCGTCAACGTCCTTCAACGCCACCGAGGGATCGCGGGCCGTTTTATAACAATGTGAACAGAACTGCACCAGCGAAAAGTTATCAGCTCGAGCCCCTCCCCGCAACGGATCGTCGACGACACCTCGGGATGGGCTAGATCGCGCTGTCGAGCGCGCAGCGGTGTCGAATCCGACGCCAGCAGAGCTGGAGTCCCGACCCCCCTTGCACTCGTAGGATGAGCAGATGGCACGTCCGCCGGAGTTCGACCGCGCCGAGGCGTTGGTCAAGGCCCTACACCTGTTCTGGGAGAGGGGTTACGAGCGCACCACGGTCCGTGACCTCACCGAGGCGATGGGCATCTCGGCGCCGAGTCTGTACAACGCCTTTGGCGGCAAGAAGGAACTCTTCGACGAGGCCGTCGCCGCGTACACGGGTTCATCCACGAGTGTCGTCCCCCCAGCTCTACAGGAGCGCACGGCGCGCGCCGTATTCGCGAAGATCCTCGAGATCGCCATCCGCGAGTACGGCAGCGACACCCAGCCCCGTGGGTGTTTCGTCATCTCCGACCCCGTTCTCATCGATGAGCGCCTGCTCGGGCGCGTCGCCATCAGGGCCAGGATGCAACAGGCCTGCGACGACGGCGATCTGCCCGAGGATTCCAGCGTGGAGGCGTTGACCGACTACATCGACATCGTCTTGCGCGGTTTGTCCTCAATCGCGCGAGATGGTGTCGACCCGGACGCCATGCGCGCCGCCGCAGACGTCGCACTCCGCGCATGGCCGCGGCCGCGACGTCGGACCACACGCAGCTGACTTCCATCCTCTCTCGGCAGCCGCATGTCGAGTCGATGTTGACGAGAAAACTGAACGTCCGCACTCCCCATAGGGCTGGTACTGTCACCGCGGTACAGTTTTATCATCACTGTTACAGAACTTGGACTGACGCGGAGCCGCAGCGGAGGCGCGTGCAGATTCCGGTGGGGCGGTATCGCTAGCCCGAGGAGATCGCATGCGCTGTCGCGCATTTGGCGCTACCCGAACGGCTCGAGCTGGCACGTCGACGGCGGATGCCCGTCTGACCGTCGGATCAACGGAGGGTAGATACGTGTGAAGATCGGTTTCGTCGGGGCCGGGGCGATCGCGCAGGCGATCGGGGCACAGTTGGCCGCCGTAGGCCATCACGTGGTGCTGAGCAACAGCCGCGGACCTGACACCTTGGCCGGCATCGTGGGACCGCTGAAGGTGACAGCGGGCACCGCACGGGAAGCCGCGGACCAGGACGTAGTCTTTCTGGCCGTCAACTGGAGCCGGATTCCGGCAGCACTCAGTGCGGCCGGCGACCTCTCTGGCCGGGTGCTGATCGACACCACCAATCCGCTGGAAGCCCCTGATTTCGTCAAGGCCGACCTCGGCGGGCGCACCTCCAGCGAAGTGGTCAGCGAGCAGGCCCTTGGCGCACACGTCGTGAAGGCCTTCAACCACATGACCCCCGCCAGTTATCGATCCGGCCCACGCCGAAACGGCGCCCCTAAACTGCTGTTTCACTCCAGCGACCACAACGACACCCACCTCACCGCCGCGGCTCTCATCTCCGAACTCGGCTATGTTCCAATCGAATTGGGTCCCTTGGCATCCGGTGGCTTCTTGCACGAGTTCCCCGGGGGCACATTTGCCTCACGAACGTTCGTCGAGCTCACGCCCAACCAGTGAGGAACCGCCACCCATGACTTTCCGCCCGAACGCAGCCGTCGACGTCGTACGCCGCAACATCGAAGCGGTCCAGAACAGCGGCGACTTCGCCGTGTTCGACGAGATCTTCGCCGACGACTTTACCGACCACACACCGCAACAGGGGGTCACCGCCGACAAGGACGGCGTCCGCATCCTCTACACCGGACTGCGTACCGCCTTTCCCGACTTTCACGCCGACATCCATTGGCAAACAGTCGAAGACGACAAGGTGACGACGTTCAAGACCTACCACGGAACGCACCGCGGCGAGTTCCTCGGCGTTGCGGCCACCGGCAAGAGAATCCACTTCGACACGCTGGACGTCTTTCGTGTCCGCGACGGACGGCTCACCGACCACTGGGGAATCGCTGACCTGCTCGGCGTTTTGATCCAGCTAGGCCGCTTGTCAGCCAATACTGCTCTCTGACCGATCCTCTCGCGGAGCGTCGCTCAGCAGCAGCACGCGCTCATCAGAACACTGGCCGCCCAACGCCTTCCGCTCCGAGGCGTGGTAGACGGCGGATCTCAAAGCCATGAGGAGACTCACCCATGACCAAGCCACTCGAAGGAAGGATCGCTCTGATCACCTGGGGTCATCGGGACGCCGCAATCACGACCCGCCTCGCCGCTGAAGGTGCCGCCGTCGCCTTCTTCGAGATCTGATGACGAAGCGCGGCGGCAATGGTGGCCCGTAAGCCGGCTAGACCGTATGCACTGACTCGACGGTGTAGAGATGCGGGTCGAAGCCGTCCGCGATGTCGGCGGCGATCGTCATGTGTTCGCGTGCCGCCGAGTCGGCAAACATTCGTTGGTAGGCCTCTTCGCTGTCCCACTGGGCGTAGTTGACGACGCGAGTGCGGTCGGTGCTGACATGGATGTTGGCCGACCTGAAGCCCGGAACATGCTGCATGACGGTCTCGGTCGCAGCGGTCAGGACGGCAGCGAGTTCGTCGGCCCGCGTCGGTTCGACGGTGAAGACGTTGATCAACGTGACGTAGGGCGCGTGGCGCTCGATCGTGGTCATCGGAAAGCTCCTCAATGTCAGGTTCCTTACATAGACGACGGTATCAGGTTGTAAGGTTCCTGTCATGACGGTGCCGGAAATCGAGCTAGCGGCGGGCTATCTGGTCAAGCGGGTGCAGCATTCGTTCCGACGCCACAGCGACGCGGCGCTACAGGCCGTCGGAGTGTCCATGGCGCAGTACGCGGTCCTGCGGGCACTAGCCGATCACCCGGATGCGTCGGCCGCAGAACTCGCTCGGCTGTGCTTCGTCACCAGACAATCGCTGGGCGACGTGCTGGCGGTGTTACGCACCGCGGGCCTCGTCGAGACGGCCGACGTACCGCCGCGCGGGCGCGCTCAAGCGTTGCAGCTCACGGCGAAGGGGCGAGCCGCTGTGACGTCAGCTGACCAGGCCGTCAAGGCCGTCGACGCGGCCATGACCGAAGGCTTGTCGAAGGCCGACCGGCGGCAGCTCACCGCGATGCTCACGCGTTGCGCGGAGAATCTCGAAAGCTGTTGACCCTGGACAACAACCGTCTTCGTTGTTGACAGCGACTTCGTAAAGGCAACGGGGATCGCCCCGCCACACCGATCATTGGCCAGCATCCAGGCTCGTCTGGAAGAAGGTGGCCAACGTGTCGAAGGGGATGAGATCGGTTCGGTCGTAGAGGTCGACGTGGCCGGCGCCGGGAACGGTGACCAGTTGTTTGGGTTCGGCGGCGAGCTGGTAGGCCTGTTCGCTGAACTCGCGGGAGTGGGCCTGATCGCCGGTGATGAACAGCATCGGGCGCGGCGAGATCGTCTCGATGTCTTCGAACGGGTAGAAGTTCATGAATCGCGCGTTGCTGCTCAGCGTGGGCTGAGTGGTGGTGCCGGGGCTGTTGCCTCGGGCGGTGCGGTAGAAGTCGTAGAACTCACGGTCGATCGCCGATGACTGGTCATCGAGTTCGAAGGGCGTACCGCCGACATATTCGACGTCACCGCCGGTGAATTCGACGTCGCGCTGCTGCGCGGCGAGCGCCAGCGCCTCGTCCCGCATCTGAGGAGTCATCGCGCCACGCAGTCCGTTGCGGTTGACCCCACCCATGTCGTACATGCTCACCGTGGCCACGGCCTTGATCCGGGGGTCGATCTTGGCGGCGCTGATGACGAAACTTCCACTCCCGCAAACGCCGAGCGCACCGACACCCTCGGCATCGACGAATGATTGGGTGCGCAAATAGTCCACGGCGGCGCTGAAGTCTTCGGTGTAGACATCGGGGGCCACCAGGTTGCGCGGTTGCCCCTCACTCTCGCCCCAGTACGACAGGTCTAGGGACAGGGTGACGAAGCCCCGCTCGGCGAGCTTGGTGGCATAGAGGTTGGCGCTCTGCTCCTTGACCGCGCCCATGGGATGTCCGACGACCATCGCCGCCTTCTTCGTATTGCGATCCAAATCGCTGGGCACGAACAGGTTTCCGGTGACGTTCATCTGATACTGATTCTTGAATGTCACCTTCTGCACGGTGACCCGGTCGCTCTCGTAGAAGTTGTCGGCGCCCCTGGACGTATCGCCGGGTGCCAGACTCGCCGTCGATTGGGCCGGTGCCGGTGATGCGGTGGTGCGTTCCGATGGGGCACACCCCGTGGTAGCGAGGACGCCGAGGACGACGGCGCCGGTTGCGATCTTTGTCAGGCGACGGCCCTTGCGGTTCGGTGTCGTGGTGGTGGTGATCATGGTTGGCTCCTTCTAGTGGGATGAGACGCGAAGCCCGTTGGCTTCGTCGTTGTCGAACGTGTGTCGGTCGCGGTCCGCGTTGGTCTTCGTACGGGGCAGTCGAGTCAGCGCCAGCACCGACAGTGGAACGAGGGTCAGCGCCGCGATGACGGTTCCGGTGACGGGAGGTCCCAGTTCGCCGAGAGACGAGTCGAGTGCCCGGCCGGCGATCCAACTACCCACCGCTGTACCGAGATTGAACGCAGACGTGCTCAGCGCAGAGGCGAGCGTGGGTGCTCGGTGCGCGAAGCGGACAGCCAACGCGATGAGTATGGGGTTGACCGTCATTGAGGTCAGCCCGAGCAGGCCGATCAAGACGACGGTCGCCACGGTGTGCTGGGAGAAGACACAGATGCCGAGCAGGATGACTGCCGTTGCGGCAGAGGCGATGATCGTCGTCGAGTACGGACGGGTGTCTCCGAGACGACCCCCCAGGAAGGATCCGATCAGCGCGCCGACGCCGAATCCGACCAAGGCCAGGGGCACCAGAGTGCTTGGTAGTCCAGCGCGGTTCGTCAGCAGCGGCGCGACGTAACTGTAGGTGGCTAGCGTGCCGCCCATGATCATCACGGCCGAGAGCAGGGCGAGCCACACGTGCCGGGAGCGGAGACTGGCCAGCTCGGCGCGAATGGATGCGCGTGGTGCCGTCGGATCGTCGTCCGGGACGTACGTCACGATGAGGATCGCCGCAGCGATCGCGAGGCCGGCCAATACCCAGAAGGGACCGCGCCACCCGATCAATTGCCCGGCGAACGCGCCGAGTGGGACGCCGATGACATTGGCGAGCATCCCGCCGCCCAGTACGACGCCGAGGGCGCGTGAACTCGCTGCGGGCCCGGCGGCGCGGCTGGCGACGACCGCTGCGACCGCCCAGAATGCGCCGGTGGCCAAGGCCGTCAGGAACCGTGCCGCCAGCAGGAGCGGGAAGCCTGAGCCGACCGCGACGACGACGTGTCCGACTGCGAACACCGCGAGCGCCAGCGTCAGCGTCGTGCGGCGGGGCAAGCGCAGGGTGAGGATCGCCATGCCCGGCGTTCCGACGATCATCCCGATCGCGAAGACGGTGATCAGCAGACCTGCCCGGGCCGGTGTGACGGCTAGGTCGGCGGCGATCTCGGGGAGCAGGCCGGCGATGATGAACTCGGTGGTCCCCATCAGGAAGGTCCCGGCGGCGAGAACGTAGACGACGAACGGCAGCCGAGGTGACGCGGGGTTCGCTGCGAGTCGTTCGGTGGTCGGGCGCATGTCCATGTCTACGAGGAAACGCCGGTCGCGGCCGGGTAGGGAGTCCCTACGCAGGGGTGTACCGATAGTGCATCCCTCAACGCTGAACTCGGTCGTACCGTGAATGACATGGACAACCGAGCCGAAGCCCGCGAGTTTCTGATGACCCGGCGGGCGAAGATAACCCCTCAGCAGGCGGGTTTGCCGGAGTTCGGGAACCGCCGGGTGCCCGGGTTGCGCCGCGGGGAAGTGGCCTCACTGGCGGGGGTCAGCATCGAGTACTACAGCAAGCTCGAACGCGGTGGCCTGGCCGGTGTCTCGGCATCGATCCTCGACGCGATCGCCCGCGCCTTGCAACTCGATGACGCCGAGCGGGCCCACCTGTTCCACCTCGCGCACGCCGCCGACGGCACCAGCGCAGGCATGCGCCCAAGGCGGCGCCCCGCCAAACGCTGGACCCCACGGCCCAGCCTGCAATGGGCCCTCGACAAGTTCACCGCCCCGGCAATCGTGCGCAACGGCCGGATGGATCTGCTGGCCGTGAATCATCTTGGCCGCGGCATGCATTCGTCCCTGTACGACAGCGACCCCAGCCGGCCCCCGAACTTCGCCCGCTACACCTTCCTCGACGAAGGATCGCGGCAGTTCTATCCGCACTGGGACCAGGCCGCCGACATCTGCGTGGCCATCCTGCGCACCGAGGCCGGCCGCGACCCGCACGACAGCCTGCTCCAGGATCTGGTCGGCGAGTTGTCCACCCGCAGCGACGAATTCCGCCGACGCTGGGGCGCCCACGACGTCCGCACCCACGGTGCCGGGGCGAAGACGTTCCACCACGACGTGGTCGGCAACCTGGAGCTGTTCTACGAGAGCGTGGACATGATCTCCGATCCGGGGCTGACGTTGACCCTCTACGTCGCCGAGCCCGCGTCGCCAACTGCGCACGCACTCGAACTGCTCGCATCCTGGACCGCCGAGCAGCTTCCGGAACCCGTAGCCAGCGACCATTCCGAACACACCACATGAGGCACCCACGGTCGGCCGTTGTGGTTCACAGCGCCGTCGTGGCGCTGCTAATGACTGCGTGCAGTGGCGCCCAGACCCCTGGGGCGAAGGCCGCGGATGACACAGCTTCCACTGCCGAGACCGCGTTTCGCATCGTGGTCGGAGACACCGTGCTGACCGGCCACCTGTTCGACAACACTGCGGCCAGAGACCTCGCCGCGCAGCTTCCACTGACCGTGACCTTCCGCGACCTGAACGCCGCGGAGAAGACGGCGCCCCTGCCACGGAAATTGGCCGTGGACGGCATGCCTGCCGGTGAGGACCCGCGGGTCGGCGATCTGGGTTACTGGGCGCCCGATGGAGACCTGGTCGTCTACTACGGCGACGTCGGCTACTGGACGGGCATCATGCGACTTGGGGAAATCGACGGCGGCCTCCAGTCCATCGCCCGCCAATCCGGTGACTTCAGCGCGACCGTCGAACTCGCCGGCTGAACGTCAGGTCGGTCGACGCGGCGAGGGGTGCACCGCGGGTACACCTCACATCAGTGACTGTCTGGCTTACCGACAGCCTTCGAAAATAGTTGAGACAAAAGCGTTTACATCAACGACCAGGAATGCCATGAAGCTGATCAGCACACTCACCATCCTTGCCGCCGCCATTTCCCTCGGCACGCTCAAGGCCACGCCCGCCCACGCCGACGACGCGACCACCATGCAGATCTCACCCGACGATTCCCGGCCGGCGGGAGCCGGGTCCGCGGAGACGTTCACCGGCGGCGTCACAGTCAAGCCCCTCTTCGACCCCAACGGTGCCCGCACGTTCGGTTCGGCCGAGGTGTCGTTCGCCCCCTTTGCACGCACGGCGTGGCACACCCACCCCGGCGGACAAACCCTCGTCGTCACCACCGGGGACGGCTGGATTCAACAGTGGGGCAGGGAGAAGCAGGCCATCCACCCCGGTGACGTCATCTGGACACCACCGGGCGTCAAACATTGGCATGGCGCCACCGAGACCGCGGCCATGACCCACATAGCCATTCAAGCCAGCGTCGACGGTAGCGCCGTCGCTTGGCTGGAGCCCGTCAGCGACACCGACTACGTCGGCTGAGGAACCCCAACCGATTACACGCGTGCTACGCGCCGGTGACGTCCGGGCGCGGCCATGACCGAAGGCTTGTCGAAGGCCGACCGGCGGCAACTCACCGCGATGCTCACGCGATGCGCGGAGAATCTCGAAAGCTGTTGACGCGACCTCTAACCCGTCACCGACCAGCCTTAGAGCGCCGCCAGGCGCCGGACCCGGCTGTCAAGTGCCTGACGCGACACCGGTAAGTCGCCGGCCACGATCTCGAAGCCGTGCGGACAACCGGGGAAGACGTGCAGTTCCGTCGGCACGCCCGCCGCGAGCAATCGGCGGGCGTAGTCGACGTCCTCGTCGCGGAAGATGTCCAGGTCACCGACGTCGACGTATGCCGGTGGCAGACCAGACAGGTCGGCGGCCCGCGCCGGCGCGGCATAGGGGGAAACGTCGGCGCCTCCGGATGCATCGCCGAGCAGCGCTCCCCAACCCGTCACGTTGTCGTCGTAATTCCAGACCAGGAACTCGGGCGGGAGTTGCGGATCGGGTACCACGGTGCGGTCGTCGAGCATGGGGTAGATCAGCAGCTGCAAGGCGAGCTGGGGGCCGCTGCGGTCGCGGGCCAGCAGTGCGACGCCAGCCGCCAGACCACCGCCCGCACTGTCGCCACCTACGGCCAGGCGCGTCGGGTCGACGTTCAGCTCGGCAGCGTGCGCTTCCAGCCACTGGAGCGCGGCATAACAGTCCTCCACCGGGGTGGGGTGGGGATGCTCGGGCGCGACGCGGTAGTCGACCACCAGGGCTGGCACGCGCGACCGCGAAACGTATTGCGGCACAATGACGTCGTATACGGGGGCCGTCTGCTCGAGGCTCATTATCATGCCTCCGCCGTGGAGGTAGAGCATCGCCGCACTCGCGGTCCGATCTCCGGTGGCCGGCTCGTACCACGTCAGCGGGAGCACCGCGCCGTCGGCGGTGGTGAGCTCATAGCGCCTGACCTCGACGTCGGTGGAGACCTCCATCGACGACGCCAGTGCGGTGAACATCGCCGCCGTGTTGCTCCGGCGCGTTGCCACGTCTCCTACGGCGGGTCCAGGACCAGAATCGGCAGGCGGCGCGGCCGCCATCAGGACGGTTGCGATCTCGGGAAGCGGACTCAGGGGCACGCCTCGACACTATCGCCTGGGCGCTCGACCGAGGGTGATCCGGCGGCGAGCTCGGTGGCCTGACCGCTCGAAGCGGCCTGACCGCCCGGGGAACACCACCAGGGTGGACACTATGACGTGGCTCTTTCCGCAACAGTGTTCAAAGTCGAACTTGGCGTTTCCGATGTCGATCACGGTTACTACGCCGATCACACGTTAACCGTGGCCCGTCATCCCAGTGAGACGGATGAGCGGATGGTGGTGCGGTTGTTGGCGTTTGGGTTGCGCGCACACCGACTCGGTGACGTCGACGGTGAGTTGGCGTTCGGGGCGGGCCTGTCCACTCCTGGCGTACCGGACTTGCGGCTCGCCGACTACACGGGACGGATCCTGGAGTGGATCAACGTCGGCCAGCCCGATGAACGCGCCCTGGGCAAAGCGGCTAGCCAGGCCGACCAGGTGCTGTTGTTCCCGTTTGCCGCCGGAGTGGCCACCTGGTGGCGCACCGTTGGCCCCAAAGTGGCGAAGCTGCCGAACCTGTCGGTGCTCCAAATACCGCACGAGCCGGTGCAGCAACTCGCCCAAAGTGTCGATCGACGGGTCGCGGCGCAGGTGATGGTGATGGAAGGGGAGGTGACGATGACCGTGGGCGGAGTCGACGTCATCTTCACACCCGAGCCGTTGGAGTGAACGCCTGAGCCGAAGTGCCAGTCGATGGCGTTAGCGCCATGCCGATGAAGACGAACTAGTTTGCGGCTGCACCCGCTCCATTGAGAGCGAGAAGTTGGCTGACAGTGACGAATCGGTAGCCGTCGGACTGCAACCGGTCGACGATCTGTGGCACGGCGGCGCGTGACGCGGATCGGCTTTCCAGCATGACGTGCAACAAGATGATCGAGCCTGGGCGGACGTTTTCTACGGTGTCCTTGACGATCTGGTCGGTGGTCGGCGTGCCGGCCGAATCTGGTTCCAAATCCCAAGTGACTGTGGCCCGTCCATGTCCCGCAAGGTAGTGCGGGAGCGCCCACAGCTTCTTGCCGTAGGGCGGGCGGAAGGTGACCGGACCGCGATAGCCGGTTCGTGCGATGGCCGCGTCGGTTCGTTCTATCTCGTCGGCAACGGTGTCGGCCGAGACAAGCATCATCCGGCGGTGGGTGTAGGTGTGGTTGCCAATCTCGTGACCGGCGCGCGCTATCGCTGCACCTTGATCGGGGTGCCGGTCGAGATCGGCCCCGGTGAGATAGAAGGTTGCCGGGATGTCATCGGCTGCCAACGTGTTCAGGATCTCCGGTGTCCACTCGGTTGGGCCGTCGTCGAAGGTGAGTGCGACCACCTTTTCGGTGGTGTCCATGCGGTTGACGATCTCGCCGGCCAGTTGAAAGGTCCGCGATTTGGACAAGGTGTAGCCAGCGAAAGTGATCACCAGCATTAACGCCAGTCCGACCGACGTCCCGATCAGCCATTTCCGCACGAGATCCGTGTCTACCAGAACGACAGTCAAGCGGCCTGCGTCGCTCTACGACGCAGCGTCTCATTTTCTGGTCTCACGACGCGCATATCGGGTCAGTATTTAGACAGGATTCGTACTCCAATGTGCCGAATCGCATCGGGGTAGATCTGCTCTAGCACCAGAATGAATACGGGGAGACGCATCGATTGAAGGAGGACCTAGTGCAGTATTTCGTCCAGTTCGATATCCACCAGCCCGTCGACATGAGCCGCGAAGAGCTATTCACGATCTGGCTCGAGGAAGCCCGCGCGGCGCAGGGTGCGGTCGATGCCGGGGTGGTGACCAACCTGTGGAAAGTCGTCGGCCAGCGCAGCATCTTCGCCGTGCTCGACCTACCCGATCACACTTCGCTCGACCGGGCGCTCGAGTCGCTGCCGATCATCCAGAAGCTCGGCAGCTCGGTGGACACCCGCGCTTACGCGATCCGGCCTTACAGCGAATTTGCCGAAGAGGTACGCGTCGCGGTTGAGGGCGAGTAGCGCACGAGTACCTCCTGTCGCGCAGAATCGGGGCGCGCGGCGAGATATCGTCGTCTCGAGCGACGAACCCACTCGGAACTGGAGGTTGGCGGGATGCTCAGTGACCCCGCCGAGGACCACGTGTCGAACGACCTTGCCGAGGAACTGCTGACTCGTTCGTATGGCGACGGCGCCAACGTGGGCCTGTGGCCCGGCATGACGATCTACCGGTACGTCGAACCGACGGTGCCGAAATGGGACGAGATTCAATCACTTTCGGTGTGCATCGTCGCCCAGGGCCGCAAGGCCGTCACCGCCGACGGCCATCACTACGTCTACGACCGATACCAATATCTGGTGCTCAGAAGCAACCTGCACTTTCGGTCGCAGATCCTGGACGCAACGCCAGACAAACCGTTCCTCGCCTTCGTGCTGCAGATCGACCCGGCCGTCGTCCGTACGGTCTCGGCGGAGATGGTCGGTCGGCGCGGGGTCCCACACCACCCACCAGCTCCGACCGAGAGTCAGGACCAGAGCGTCGTGTCCGAACTCGACGACGAGCTCATGAGCGCCGTCCTTCGCTTCATGCGGTCCCTCACGGCGGATTCTGACCGGCGGGTACTTGCACCGCTGTACCTGCAGGAACTGGTGTACCGCATCTTGCAGCGTGACCGGTTCTCCAAACTGCTCTTGATCGCCGGACAACAAGACGGCGGCAATTCCATTGCAGCAGCGTTGAATTACATCAACGCGCACCTGTCCGGGCCACTGACGGTCGAAATTCTTGCCGAGCAGGTGAACCTCAGTTCGTCAGCCTTCTCGCGACGGTTTCGCGAACTGACCGGCAAGTCGCCCTATCAGTTCGTCAAAGAGACCCGGCTGGAGCGGGCGCGCGAACTGCTACTCGAACGCCGACTCGGAGTTGGAGACGTGTCCGTCGCAGTCGGATACGCAAGCCAGTCGCACTTCACGAAGGAATTCCGGGCGCGCTTCGGGACGACCCCGCGCGAGTACGCCGACGCAGAGGGGCTGAGCCGCGATCTACGTGCCACCCGCTGATCAAGTCGGAATGGGCACGAGTCGAGCGGAAATGAGCTAGCACACCGCCATCGCGCGGGGTTGACTGCAGGAGTACGGAAAGTTCCGGATCCTCAGCCTCGTCAGGAGTCTTCAATGCCGCTAGCTCGTATCGACCTCATCGAAGGAAAGTCAGCGGAATACCGTCGTACCATCGCCGATGTCGTCTACGACAAGATGATCGAATGCCTTGGCGTGCCAGAGGATCGGTTCCAGACCATCAGTGAGCACAAGGCGGAGAACTTCCTCTTCGATGCCGACTATCTCGGCATCCACCGATCCGAGAACTGCATCTTCATCCAACTGATCTTCCTCGACGTCGCGACCCCGGAACAGAAGGGCGCGTTCTACGAGGCTGTCGTGGCCGAATTACAGGAGAAGCTGCAGGTGCGGCCCGAGGACGTCTTCTTCAACCTCATGACGGTTCAGCCCGCGGACTGGTCCATGGGCCTGGGGGTGGCGACCTACGTCAGGGGTGTGCCAGCCGATCGTCTCGACCCAAACTCCGTCCCGCACTGACGAATTCAGCTTCGATCCCTCGCAGAGCCAACCTCGACTGGCACCGGCAGTTGCCCGGCGCTGTCCCCACGCCGAAAGGACGCCGTCATGGCAACCCCAGCGACGACATTGAAGAAGGTGCTCATCACCGGAGCCGGGACCGGCTTTGGATACGAAGTCGCGATGCGACTGGCCGAGAAGGGTTTCGACGTGGTGGCCGCCGTTGAGATCTACGGCCAGGTGCAGACCCTCAAGCGCCAAGCCCGTGAGCGCGGAGTGACCCTGCAGGTTGAAAAGCTCGACGTCACCGATGACGGCGACCGCCGCAAGGCCCTCGACTGGGGTGTGGAGATCCTCGTCAACAACGCCGGCGTCGGTGAAGGCGGCTCCACGGTCGACATCCCGGGTGAGAACATCCGCCACCAGTTCGAGGTCAACGTCACCGGACCGCTGCTGCTGACCCAGGGCATCGCCAAGCAAATGGCCAACCGCGGATCCGGACGCATCATCTGGGTGTCCTCCCGCGAGGGGCTCAACGTCAACCCCTTCACCGGCATCTACTCCGCCTCCAAGCACGCCGTCGAGGCCATCGCCGAGAGCATGAAGGACGAGCTGCAAGAGTTCGGCGTGGAAGTCGCCACCATGAACCCGGGACCATTCCTGACCGGTTTCAACGACCGCATCTTCCAGACCTGGCAGAGCTGGGAAGACGACCCGCAGCAGCGGTTGTTCGACTACTCGAAACTTGCCTTCCCGCGGGCGCAATTCAACCCCGAACCCGTGTACGCGACCCTGACCGCCCTCGCCGCCGGGGAGATCGACAGCTACCGCAACCTGGAGCCCAAGTCGATGCTCGAGGAGACCAAGAAGCTCATCGAGGCGCCATGGAGCAAGAAGACCACCGACGGTCTCGGCACCCGCAACGACGGCATCCAGAAGTCCTTCGACATGACACCCGAGCAGCTGCGCGACGACCAAGACCCGATCCCCGCACCCTGACCACGGCACGCCACCAGGCTGGCCTCACCAATAGGATCGTGGAGGTGGCCGACGTGCCACGGGTGAGGAGCGTAGATTGATCCATCAGTTGCGGACGGGTTCGCACGTGGGAATCGATCGCATGGTGGTGACCAACCACCGTATCGAGGTACCGCTCGACTGGAGTGATCCCACGGGACCGCAAATCAGTGTCCACGCAAGGGAAGTCGTCGCCGCCGAACACGCCGACGATGCGAGTCGGCCGCCCATCGTGTGGTTTCAAGGCGGTCCCGGTCACGAGGTCGCGTTTCCCGACCATCGCGGGAGCTGGCTCGAACAACTGCTGACGCGATACAGGGTGGTGTTGCTCGACCAACGCGGCACAGGCCTGAGCACCCCGCTCGACGCGCGCGCCCTTCCCATCGCGGACCCGACGCGCCTTGGCGACTACCTTCGCCATTTTCGGCAGGACTCGATCGTGCGCGACGCGGATCGCTTGCGCGCCACGCTCTACGGTCCGGACACCGACTGGTACGTCTTCGGCCAGAGCTTCGGCGGCTTCTGTTCACTGACATACCTCTCGCATCTACCCGACCACCTACGTGGCGTAATCATCACCGGCGGCTTCGCCCCCGTCCTCCGCGAGACCGAGGAGATCTGCGCCCGGCTCTTCAGCCAGGTGGCGAGCCGCAACGCCGACTACTACGCGCGGTTCCCCGATGACGCGCCGCGCGTGCGACGGATCGTCGACCACCTCGAGACGGCCGACGACGTCGACGGCCACGGTCAGCGACTCACTGCCCGGCGTTTCCTCACCCTCGGCAACCTGCTCGGCCAGCAGCATGGGGCCGCCGAGCTGCACGGCATCCTCGAGCGCGCCGCCAACGATCTCGAGCAGCTCGGCATGCTCAGCGGAACCGTTCACGAGCGCGTCGCGTCGATGATGTCGCCCGCTACCAACCCCATCTACACGGTGCTACAGGAGGCCATCTACTCCAACGGCCCCGCGACTCGGTGGGCCGCCGAGCGCGCGCGCCGAGCTGACGCCTGCTTCGCGTTGGATGCGCAGCCCGCGCCCTATTTCACGGGCGAGGCGGTGTTCCCATGGATGCTCGACGAGCTGCCCGAGCTCACCCCGCTGCGGGACGTCGCGAATGCGCTTGCCGAGCATGAGAATTGGCCGCCGCTCTACGACGTCGCGCGACTGGAAGCGAACACCGTCCCCGTCGTCGGCACCGTGTACTGGGACGACGCGTACGTCGAACGAACCATGGCGCTCGAAACGGTATCGATGCTCGGAAACTGCAGCCCCTGGATCACCAACGAGTTCGAGCACGGGGCTTACCGACACGAGCCACAGCGAGTCGCCGACCGCCTGTTCGCGATGCTGGACGACCTGACCGCCCGCGGATGAGACGGATCTCCCCGTAACCTCCAGACAGTCTCCAAGCAACCGGTCTTGCGGATTCGCAAGCTGTTCCCATGACACGAATCGCACGCAAGGGCCCGATCCTCACCCTGGTCGCGACCGCCGCGCTGGGCATCGGAGTGTTCTCCGCCAACCTTGCCCAGGACGGCCCCACGGCCGCACCACAACCGCCGGCGGCCTCGGTGGGCTCGTCGACGGTCAAGCCGACGCCGCCACCCACGCCCGTCGCACCTGCCGTGCCGGCGCCCGCCCCATTCCCGGCCAAGGCCGCCTTTCACGCAAACATCCCCACCCGCAACGGCACTCTGACCGTGGACATCAAGGTCGACGCCACCAAGGCCACCGCCTACGCCTGCGACAACCAAGGCATCGAGGAATGGCTCTCCGGAACTGCCGTTGACGGCGTGGTCTCGATGACCAGCAGCGACGGCACCAGCCGACTCAACGGCCGCCACCAGGCGAACGACTTCATCGAGGGCAACCTGTCCATCGGGAACAAGAACTGGGACTACACGGCGTTCGAGGTTAAGGGCAGCAATGTCTGACGCCGCCATTTCCGACACCGACCCGACCGTTGCCGCGCCTGTCTCCACACCCGCTCCGTCGAATTCAGCCGGCGGGATGGCCGTGCTGGTCACCGTTCTCATCGGTGCACTGGTTGCAGTCGCACTCGGGGCGTTTGGAGCGCTACACGAACCGCGGTTCTTTGCGGTGAACGTCGCCGGATTCTCCAGCGGAACCGCGGCCAAGGCGTGGCTCGCGACGCTCGTAGTCACACTGGCCCTGTTTCAGTTGGGGTCGGCGTTCGCCATGTATCGGTTGATCCCGAGGGGGCGGGTGCCATCGTGGATGACCACCGCCCATGTGTGGTCGGGGCGGATGGCGGTACTGCTCAGCATCCCGGTCACCGTCCACTGCCTCTACGCACTGGGCTTCCAGCACTCCAACACCCGGGTGTTGTTCCACTCGCTGTTCGGCTGCCTGTTCTACGGCGTGTTCGTGACCAAGATGCTCCTGCTGACTCGGAAAGGCCTGCCGGGCTGGGTGATTCCCATCGCGGGTGGACTGTTGTTCTTCGTCCTCGTGTACGTCTGGTTGACCTCGGCGTTGTGGTTCTTCCTCACCAGTGGCCTGACGTTCTAAAGGAGAAATGCACGTGCAAGAACAAGAATTCGTCATCTCACGCAAGACAGCCCTCGTCAGCGGCGGTGCCGTCCTGGCTGCCGCCGCCCTCAGTGCCTGCACGACCTACGGGAAGACACCGTCACCGGCACCGGCGAGCGGGTCGCCGTCAGAGGGTGCAACGGCGCCAGGGCCACCGGGTGCCGCCGCCCTCGCCACGACCGCCGACGTACCCGTCGGATCGGGCCTGATCGTCGATGACGTCGTGCTCACCCAACCCTCGGCGGGGGTCTTCAAGGCGTTCTCGACGGTCTGCACCCACGCGGGGTGCACCGTGTCCAAGATCGCCGAAGGCACCATCGACTGCCCCTGCCACGGCAGCAAGTTCAACCTCGACGGCACCGTGGCGGAAGGACCGGCGTCCAGGCCATTGGAGCCGAAAACCATTGCGGTCGAGGGTACTTCGATCGTCCGGGCCTGACTGCGCTCAGGCCTGGGCGGTAGTCACAGATTCTGTACGGGCACGGCTGCGATGTGCTCGGCGTCGGGAAGCTCGAAACCGAATATCTGTGCGTAGAAGGACAATTCGGAGTCCAGTGCTCGGCGGATGTTGGCCGCTTGCCGGAACCCGTGCTGTTCACCCTCGAACGCCACGTAAGCCACCGGCACTCCCTTGGTGCGCAGCGCGTCGACGATCATCTCGGCCTGGTTGGGTGGCACCACCTCGTCTTCGAGACCCTGCAGCACGATCAGCGGTCGGTTGAAGCCGTCCACGTGGTGGATCGGGGAACGGTCGACATAGAGATCGCGTCGAGCGGGGTACGGGCCGATCAGGCCGTCGAGATAGCGGCTCTCGAACTTGTGGGTCTCGGTGGCGAGCGCCTCGAGGTCGGCCACACCGTAGTGACTCGCACCGGCGGCGAAGGTGTCCCGGAAGGCTAGGGCTGCCAGCGTCGTGTAACCGCCCGCGGAGCCGCCCCGGATGCAGAGCTTGGTCGGGTCGACGTGCCCCTGCTCCCCGAGCCACCGGGCCGCCGCCTCACAGTCGTCGACGTCGACGACTCCCCACTGGCCGCGGAGCTGGTTGCGATAGGCCCGGCCATAGCCGGTGGAGCCGCCGTAGTTGACGTCCACCACGGCGAAGCCCCGGCTGGTCCAGTACTGCGTGCCCAGCTGCAGCATCGGCCGGGCAGCGCTGGTGGGGCCGCCATGGATGAACACGAGTAGCGGCGGAAGCTCGCCGGGCTCCGCGGTCACGCCGGGGTTCGTCGGCGGGTAGAACAGGGCGTGGGCGGTGCGCCCGCCGCTCGTCGGGAACGAGATTGGCTCGGGCCGGGAGAACCACTCCGTGGAGAGCCCGAGATCGCGTGGTGCACGCAGTATCTCGCTCGCAGTTATCGTCCCTTCGGCGTCCACGGTCACCGACACCACGGAGGGTTCGGTGACAGCGGATGCGCCGACGAACACAATGCGGTCGCCCTCGGCCTGGATCGAGGCGAACGACGTGTACGGCACGTCGAGGTCGACCACGCTTCCGTCGGCGAGGCGGATCGCCAGGAACCCGAGCCCGTCGCGTGCCGAGGAGAAGACGGTACGCCCCTCCGACAGGAAGGCATAGCTGGACTGGCCGAAAACCCATTGAGGCGAACCGATTTCAGCGTCCATCGTCACCACGGCCTCGGCACCGTCGACCCCGGGCACCCATCGGTAGATGTTCCACCAGTCCGACCGGTCGGAGATGAACCACAGCGAACCGTCGTCGGCCCACCGGGGTTCACTCACCGACTCACCCGCGCCTGTACCGCCAGGCCCCGTGTCGGGGCGGCCCGCCACCACCGCGGCGTTGGTCACCAGCGGGCCGGTGTCGGTGGTCCGTAGGTCCGCGACGCACAGCTCGGTGCCGTCCCACGGCATGTCGGGATGCGACCACTGCAGCCAGCACAGTCGCCCGCCGTCGGGCGAGATGCGGGGATCGGAGACGAAGTCAGGCCCCGACACCAGCACCCTGGGGGCGAGCTGGCCCGTGGCGTCGAGCACGACGATCTCGTTCACGACCTGGGCCGGGCCGCCGCCGGCGGGATGGTGCTCGCGCACGACTAGCACCCACCGCCCGTCCGTCGTGACGCGTCCGTCGGCCCAGCGATCACCGCGGGGCACCTCCGGCTCGGGGGTCACCGGTTCCGGTGCCGCCTGCCCGGTCACCGTGTAGAGGCGTTGGTCCGCCCAGTCGACGAACCACACGGTGTTCTCCGCCACCCACCAAGCACCGCCACCGTACTCGTGGGCGGCCGTGCGGGCGTTGACCCCCGCAGGCAACACGTCGACGGCCGGTCCATCACCCGTGCGCTGGACCAGCTGGGTCCGGCCGCCCTCCTCAGGCCGCTGCTCGGCCCAGGTCACCGTGTCACCGTGCAAGCTGACGCCGCCTAGTCCGGCCGCGGCACGCACCACGAGCTCGGAGGTGATGGGGGTGGGCCACGAGCCAAAGGTCGCCATGACACTCCAGCCTAGGACTCACGCGCACAGCGGCGCCGATCCGTCCATCGCGGGCAGCAGAATTCACTGGCGACGACTTGCCCGCCAGCCGGACCACACGGCGAGGACGGTAAGCACCGCGAGCAGCGGGTAGATGACGAGCAGGTCGATGCGAATGTTGGCGTCAAGCCGATCCTCGGACACCGTGATCTCCCACCCGGCATACGCGACCCACAGGACCGCGGCGACGAGGGCGGTGCGCGAACGGCACGACCTCCACACGAGCGCGAGGGCGGTTGCTACGAGCAGCGCAAGCCACGGATGATCGATGAGGAGAGTGGTCCAACGCATGGCGTCCGCAGCGTACCGGGAGCAAAGCAACTCGAGTGGCCGCCGAAACGTGCTGGCTGTCGGTCGGCTTGGCACCAATCGATCACTGGTACCACGCCTTCAGCCTGTGGGCAGTCCCTTGAAGTTCGGCTCCCACCCCAGCGCCGGGGCCACGTACTGGGCGAACGACTCGAGGATGTGGAGGTTCAGCTCCACCCCGAGCTGGCTCGGGATCGTGAGCATCAGCGTGTCCGCCGACTGGACCGCGGCATCGGCCTTCAGTTGCTCGACGAGGACGTCGGGTTCGGCGGCATAGGTCTTGCCGAAGGTCGACCGGAATCCGTCGATGACGCCGACCTGGTCTGCCGAATCGTCTCCCCGCGGGCCGAAGTAGCGCCGGTCCAGATCCGTGACCAGCGGAAAGATGCTGCGGCTCACCGAGACTCGCGGAGTTCGCGGGTGACCCGCGGCGACCCATGCCGCACGGAACTGGTCGATCTGCTCAGCCTGCAGGTCTGCGAAGGAATCCCCGGTGGCCTCGGTCAGCAGCGTCGAACTCATCAGGTTCACGCCTGCCGTACCCGCCCATCTCGCGGTCTCCCGCGATGCGGCGCCCCACCAGATGCGATCGGCCAGCGTGGGCGAGTGCGGCTCGACGCGCAGCTTTCCGACTCGCCCAAACTGTTGGGGATCGGCGTCGGCGACGCCTTCACCGCGGACGGCACGCAGGAACAGGTCGAATTTGTCCCGTGCGATGTCGGCACCACGCGGGTCCGTGGATCCGGTGTAACCGAAGGCCTCCCATCCGCGTAGCGCCGGCTCGGGCGACCCGCGACTGACTCCGAGTGCCACCCGCCCCTCGGAGAGCAGGTCGAGCGCAGCCGCCTCCTCAGCGAGGTGCAGCGGGTTCTCGTACCGCATGTCGATGACACCGGTGCCGACCTCGATCCGCTGAGTACGGGCTGCGATCGCAGCAAGCAGCGGCATGGGTGCAGCGGACTGCCGGGCGAAGTGGTGAACGCGAAAGTATGCGCCGTTGACGCCCAACTCGTCGGCACCCGTCGCGATGTCGACTGCATCGCGCAGCATGTCGGCGGCATCAGGCCCGCCGGAGCCGCCGGCGGACGCGTAGTGTCCGAAGCTCAGAAATCCAAAAGCCTTCACAGCTCCGCAAACCTCATTCGTCGTTCAGGTATTCCCATGGCCCAGCGCCCGACAGCCGACGCCCGCCGCTACCGGTTCGGCAATCTTTGCAAGACTGCTACCCATGGCCGACGCTCAGGACCTCCCACTGGCTGCACCGGGACAGACCCCGCGTCGAGTCATGACCATCGCCGGCTCCGATTCAGGCGGCAGCGCCGGCCTGCAGGCTGACATGCGAACATTCGCCATGTTGGGTGTACACGGGTGCGCCGCGCTCACAGCCGTCACGGTCCAAAATTCGTTGGGCGTCAAAGCCTTTCACGAGGTTCCGACCGACATCGTCGCAGGGCAGATCAGCGCGGTGGCGTCCGACATCGGCATCGAGGCCGCCAAGACCGGCATGCTTGCATCCAGCGCGATCATCAGGACCATCGTGGCTACGTGGAGGTCTGAGGGGCTCGACGGCACTGTCCCGCTGGTGGTCGACCCGGTGTGTGCGTCCAACGTCGGTGAGCCACTACTGCACCCCAATGCGATGGGCGCCATGCGCGACGAACTGATCCCACTCGCCACACTGGTGACGCCAAACCTCGACGAGGTTCGACTGTTGGTCGGCATCGACGTCGTCGACGAGACGACCCAACGCGAGGCGGCCCGGGCTCTGCACGCACTGGGGCCACAGTGGGCGCTCGTGAAGGGCGGCCACCTGCGCACCTCACAGACCAGCTCCGACCTGCTCTTCGACGGCACCGAGTTCCACCAGTTCGCTGCCGACCGGGTGGACACCCCCCACGACCACGGCGCCGGCGACACCCTTGCCGCGGCGATCACCGCCGCGCTGGCTCACGGCTACCCGGTTCCCGAGGCGGTCGGTTTCGCCAAGCTCTGGGTTACCGAGTGCATCCGCGCCGCCTATCCGCTCGGCCGAGGCCACGGCCCAGTCAACGGGATGGCCAGACTGTTCCGCTGAGTCACACAGCGGCAGGGTGAAGAAGATGTTCGAGCGTCCCGTGCGGGTACGAGCCCGAACATCGATTGACTGAATGGACTCGGCGCGAGTTCGGTGATCGTGTCGTGCTGCGGCCCGACGTGGCCGGTGATGAGACCCGCAGCCTGACACCGCAGGCCTCACCATCGCGTGACCCGTCCGTAGCGCGCTAGCTCATGTTGTAGAGCGTCTTGACGTTCTCGTGCAGTTTCTGGACCAGCGGGGGCACCTCGTAGGTTCCCGTCATCACCTCGATGTAGGCGGCGCGGGCGCCCTCGGCGGCGGTCTTGAGTGCGGCGTCGAGTTCGGCGCACGTACTAACCCGCGGGGTGAACCAATCGTCGCATCCCAGCGCGTGCGGAAGTTCGGTGTAGTTCCACGGCGCGACGTCGTTGTAGGCGATGTCGGGGTCGGTGCACAGCATCCGCTCGATGAGGTAACCGTTGTTGTTGAGCACGAAGACGATTGGCTTCAAGCCGAGACGGTGGAACTGGCCGATTTCCTGTGCCGTCAGCTGGTGGGAGCCTTCCCCGGTGAACAAGACCAGCCGCCGGTTCGGCGCAGCGACAGCCGCCCCCAGTGCTGCCGGGGTGGCCCATCCGATGGCGCCCCACAGGGTCTGGTTGTGGAACCGCGCACCCTGTGGGAGCCGCGCGAACGCCAAACCCATTGAAGACGTGCCGGTTTCGGCGATGATGATGTCGTCGGCCCGCAAGAAGTCAGCCCATCGGGGGTACAGCGCTTCCGCGGTAATCGGATCAGCACCGGACCCGGACACCGGACCCAGTTGCTCTGGCCGGGGACCACCACGTTGACGAGTGCTCCACGACCGCCCGGCCAGCGCGCGGAGAAGGTCGGCCATCTCGACGCCCTGGTAGACGGTCGACCCCATACGCGTGCTGTGAAGGTCGATCTTGACGATCTTGTCGCGGTCGAGATTGGAGGTGAAGGCACCGGTGTTGAAGTCCGTCGCCATGGCGCCGAACGCCACGACGACGTCGCACGTTTCGACGAACTCGCGCACCGCCGGGTCCATCAGCTGGCCGTCGTACATGCCAATGTAATTGGGGTGTTCTTCTTCGAGAACGGACTTGTCGGCGAACATCGTCGCGAAGGGCAGATCTGCCGCCTCGACGAACTGCTGAGCCACCTCGCGCAGACCCAACCTGTCCAGAAGAATTCCGGGAAGGACGCACGCCGTCGACGCGGCCTCCACCGCAGCGACTACGGCCTCGGTCGCGGCTGCCAGGGCAGTCGCATCGCTGACCGGCAGGGGCAAGGGGTCCGATTGCGCAACGATCGGTTGGTTGACGACGTCGGAGGGCAGGGCGATGTACACGGGGCGCCGGTTGTAGAGGGCTTCGGCGATCAGACGTTCGGTCTCGGCGACGGCGTTGGCCGGGGTGATGATCGCGCTGGCTCCGACGACGGTGTCGGCCATCGACCGGAACAAGTCGAATTGTCCGTTGCCGAGGGTGTGATGCACCAGTGACCGGTTGGCTTGGGTGGCAAGGGTGGGCATACCGACGAGGTGGAAGACCGGCAGGTTCTCGGCGTAGGAGCCGGCGACCGCGCTGATCGCGCTGAGTTCCCCCACCCCGTAGGTGGTGGTGACCGCGCCCACGCCTTGGATACGTGCATACCCGTCGGCGGCATAGCCGGCGTTGAGTTCGTTGCAGCAGCCGATCCAGTTGATGTCTGGATGCGCGACGATGGCGTCGTGCAGGGGGAACGCGTAATCTCCTGGAACTCCGAAGATGTCGTTGACACCGACGTCGTGGAGCCTGCGAAGAAGGTACTCAATCACGGTGACGGTCATCTGATTCTTCCTTCTCTAGTCGACCAACGCATGCCGGTCCTCTGGGGTCGTGCGGTCAGGATGGTCGAGTCATCTCGAACATGGCGCTGGGGCTGATCTCGGCGTAGCTCGCTGGTCCGCCGGCGCGCAGGATGGGGTGGGGTCTGGCGGTGTCGTAGACACCGTCGGTCAGCAGGGCCCGGTCGATGTGGACGGCGACCACTTCGCCCAGCACGAGCCAGGTGTCCACGGCTGTGCCGTCGGGCCGTTGAAGTCGGGTGATCTGCGTGAGTTGGCATTCGAAGTTGACCGGGCTCTCCAGCACGCGCGGCGCAGAGACGACCGTTGACGGCACTGGGGTCAGGCCTGCGTCGTCGAATTCGTCTCGTTCTGCAGGAAAGGACGCGGCGGTCTCGTTCATCTGAGTCGCCAACGACCGGGTGGCAAGGTTCCAGACGAACTCGCCGGTGGCGTCGACGTTGGCGACGGTGTCCTTCCAGCCGATCGAGGAGAATCCGATGATCGGCGGGTGGTAGTTGAATCCGTTGAAGAAGCTGTAGGGGGCCAGGTTTCGTGCCCCGCTGCGATCTGCGCTGGAGATCCATCCGATGGGTCGCGGTCCGACGATGGCGTTGAACGGGTCGTGCGGCAGTCCGGTGCCCTCGGCCGGCCGGTAGAAGTGGGCATTGCTCCCGGCCATCTCAGATCGCGCCCTCTGCCGGAGGCTGTGTGGCGGCGCTCATGAGGTGAACCCCCAGCGTTCCCAGTTGTCGAGCACTTTCTGCTTGACCGGGGCCGGATAGTTCTTCTCGAACGACATGACCCGTTTCTCTGGACGGCCCACTCTGTCAGCGTTTTCCAGGCATGCGTAGACCACCAGCGAGGTTCCTCTGTTCTCGGCGAGCTCGCGGGCCACGTGGTAGGACTCGATGCCGTCGCCGAACGCCTGCAGCTCCGGGAAGAAGTACGTGGTGAACGTGGGGTGGTTGCGTGAAGCGAAGGCCCACACCACCTGCTGGACGTCGGATGGGTCGATGTCTTCGCCCACCACCAAGATCTTGGTCACGGTGTCACCCACGTGCTGAGTCCAGAACGTGTTGCCTAGACGGTTCATGAACTCGTCGAGTGTCCAGCCGGTGCGCTCGTGCCAGTCGGTGGGGACCCGGATCACGAACCACAAGATGGCGGCTTCGAAGAGGTACATCCCGTCGATCACGGGTAGCCCGGCCTTCTTCAGCGCCACAACGGAATCGGAGGAGATGAAGAATCCCATGGTGACGTGGCAGTTGTCGATGGGCACACCGGGGATCGACATGGGCAGCACCGGGTTGTCGCGGAAGGTGACGCACGTGACCTTCTGCCGCGGAAACGGCGTGGTCTCGTCGGGCAGGTAGCCCGGATACTCCCCGAAGGGACCTTCCGGTTCAGTGGTGCCGTACTCGACGACCCCCTCGATGATGATCTCTGCGTCCGCCGGCACGAGGATGTCGCTGGTTTCGCACTTCACCATGTCCAGTGGTTCGTCGAGCAGCGCGCTGGCCATGTCGTACTCGTCGACCCACGCCGGTATGCGCGACGCGGCTTGCGTTGAGGCGACAGGACTTACGCCCAAAGCGCACGCCCACGGCATGTCCCGCTTCTGTTCACGCCACATCCCCCAGATCATCCCGTTGTGCTGTTTGGGCCACCACTGCCCGGTCATGGTCTGGGCGTCGATGATGACGGCGCGGTTGGTCGACCAGTTGGTCCACCGCCCGTCGGGGGTCTGAAGGATGTTCAAGCCTGCGGTCTGCAGGTAACGGCCACCGTCGCCGTCATGGGCCAGTGGCGCAGGGATCTTGTTCAGGTCGATCTGGTCGCCGGTCCACTTGTTCTGCTTGCACGGCGCCTCGGAGGCGTCGAGGATGCGCGGAGGATGAGCTTGTCCGTTCTCCTTGGCCTCGATGTAGGCGGCCTGGATGTCCATCAACGGGGTCTCGGGGGGCAGGCCCATCATGACCGCCAGGCGGCGCCACGGTTGCCCGGGGTGCGAGCTCTTTCCCATTCCCCAGTCCGCGGCGCGAAAGCCTGGTGCAGCGTCCTTGACGACGTTGAAAACCGGCATGGGAGCTAGCGTTTCGGCAGCATGACGGAAGATGGCGCCCATTTCCAGGTTCCAGTCGACTTCGTCGTCGATCTCGACGAGCTCGCCCATGTCCTTCATCAGGGCCAGGTACTCGCGGTAGCTGCGGGGAATCTTGTTGCGGTCGACGTGTGCAGACATGTGGTGTGTGCTCCTGGAGCGTCGGGATCGGTGGTCAGTTGACGGGACGGAGGAACTCGGGCTCTTCGCGCAGATTGGAGGCAGATGGTTCTCCGCCGGTCCATCGGGGGAACAGGTCTCTGCGCAATTCGACGTCGGCGAGGTCCAGGACGCGGTTGACGGTTTGGTCGATCAGGTCGTCGATGGTTTCGGGCCGTTGGTAGAAGGCCGGTGCCGCGGGCATGATGATCGCGCCGATTTCGGCGAGTTGGGTGAGGATGCGTAGGTGTCCGAGGTGCAGCGGTGTTTCGCGCACCAGCAGAACGAGGCGGCGGCGCTCCTTGAGCATGACGTCGGCGGCGCGCAGCAGCAGATTGTCGGAGTAGGAGGTCGCGATGCCGGCTGCGGTCTTCATCGAGCAGGGGGCGACGACCATGGCGTGGGCGCGAAACGACCCTGAGGCGATCGAGGCGCCGATGTCGTTGGGCTTGTGCACGACATCCGCGCGATCTTCGATCTCGCCGACAGTCATGTCGAGTTCGTAATGCATTGTTCGGCGGGCAGATTGGGACATCACCAGATGCGTTTCGATATCGGGTTCCCCCTGCAAGACCTCCAAGAGGCGCACGCCGTATGCCGTGCCGCTGGCCCCGGATATTCCTACGATCACGCGAGTGGTCATGTCAGTCCTCCTCGGTTGCGCCCGCCGAATGTCATGCCTTGAGCCAACTCCGATCGCGCGTTGGTCGACAGCCCGGTGGCGGTAGTCGGTCCTTTACGGCTAGCGGGTAGAGGCGTCACAAGCGGAGGTCACGGAACTAGGTTCGAAGTTTGGTGTCCCGGACACGCCGACGTCCAATAGGAATCGTCACGGGCTCCCATCGGCTCTGCCGATGGGCACATGCATCGGTTCCACCTATGACCGCATCGCCAATCACGATTGGACGCCGACGAATTGGCCCGTCACCATGAGCGTTCACTCGTCGTTCATCGGAGCGTGCCCGTGATGCCCACCCCGACAGTCGTTCTCGTGCACGGTGCCTTTACCGATGCCTCGTCCTATCAGCCGGTCACCAAGGGACTTCTGGACTCCGGCATCCCGGTGGTCGCCGTCGCGGTACCGAACCGCAGTCTGATCGGAGACGCTGCGTTGATCCGCGCCTTCGTCGAGACGATCGCGGGGTCGGTGCTGTTGGTCGGCCATTCCTATGGTGGAGCGGTCATCACCGAAGCCGGCACCGCGTCCAACGTTGCGGCGCTGCTCTATCTCGCCGGATACGCGTTGGCGGAGGGTGAAAGCGTCGCGCAGCTTCAAGGGCAGTTCCCTGACTCCGACCTTCCCGACGCACTGATTCATACGCCGTTCCCGGCTACCGAGCACTCCGCCGCCGGGATGGACGTGTCGGTGGACCCCGCAAAGTTTGCGTCGGTGCTGGCCGCCGACGTCGACCCCGGCGTCGCGTCGGTGCTCGCCGTGTCACAGCGGCCCGTGGCCGCCGCCGCGTTCGCCGAGGCGGCCACGACTGCGGCCTGGCGGGCTTGCCCGACCTGGGCGGTCGTGTGCACCGCCGATCACGGCATTCTCCCGCAGGTGCAGCGCTTCGGCTACGAGCGTGCTGGCGCCACGATCCGCGAAGTCAACTCCTCAAACCTGGTGATGTTGTCTCAGCCCGCCTTCGTCATCGACACGATCCGGGAAATCGTGGGGGCCCTCGGCTGACCCGTTGGCAAACCTCTAGACACACCACAGTCCTCGGCTACCAGGAATCTTTTTCATGTAAGTAGCCACCAGCCAAGATCATCGGGCATCGTGTCGATTCATGGAGCTGAGAACGCTGGAATACTTCGTCGCGGTAGCCGACGAGGGCTCGTTCACCCGAGCCGCCCAGAAGTGCTTCATCACGCAACCCTCGATCAGCGCGCAGATCCAAGGACTGGAACGCGAGCTTGGCGAAGCACTGTTCGACCGGACTCAGCGCACCACCGCGCTCACCGACGCCGGTCAGGTCCTGCTTCCCTACGCACGACTATGCATCCAGGCCGCCAACGACGCGAAGGCGGAGTTCTCCGCACGTGCTGGCCTGCTGCGCGGCGAGTTCCGGATCGGGACCGGAGGCGGGGTGGAACACACCACCACCCCGGTGCTTCTTGGCGCGCTTCGGCAGCAGTATCCAGGCATCGACATCGTCGTCTCCGAAGCCACCAGCAAGCCACTGTTGGACATGGTCCTGCAGAACCAGCTGCACGCGGCCGTGATCGCCCGACCCGCCGATGCGTTGCCGGCTTCGATCAGCACCTCGCCGCTGTTCGTCGACCAGATCGTCGCGGTGTTCGACCCCGTCGTGTACCCGCTCGGCGACAATGACCCACTCGAACTCAGTGAGCTGGCGTGCCATCCGATCATCACCTACCCGCGCACCAGCGCGTTGCGGGCCAGTATCGACCGGGTCGCGGTAGCGACCGGCACCAAAGTCCTGGTCAACTGTGCGGCCAACGACGTGCGACTGCAGGTCTCCTTCGCCCAGCAAGGACTCGGGGTGTCTCTGAGCTCCCGATGCGATCCCGCCCTCATCGGTTGCGGCCTCACCGTCCGGCAGATCACCCCGCAGATCGACTTCGAGAAGATACTGATATGGCGCAACGACATTCCCGCCTCAGCGCCCCTGCGGGCATTCCTCGCACTATGGGACACCACGGTGAACATCGAAGAGACCAAATCAGACCAAGCGTGTAGGTGATCCCCGCCATCCACGCCGCCGAGGCGCGGTGACGCCTGTCATGCTGCCTAACAACGGGTTCGGACGCATAGGTCACGCCTATGGTGCGGCTGTGAAGAACCAATTGGACGCAACGGCGCCGTCCACGGAAGGCTGCAGTCGACTCGCCACGCACCTCGATTTCGCACGACGAAGGATCACAGATGACCAGCGACGGCTCCACCCGCAGCGCCCAGCGCATCGTCGACGTGCTCACCGCCTACGAGGTGCCCTACGTGTTCGGCGTGCCGGGTGCCAAGATCGACGCCGTCTATGACGCCCTGGTCGACGGCGGGCCTGAACTCATCGTCTGCCGCCACGAACAGAACGCGGCCTTCATGGCCGGCGCCATCGGCCGGCTCACCGGCACACCAGGTGTCGTGCTGGTCACCTCCGGACCGGGCACCACCAACCTGGCCACCGGACTGCTCACCGCCAACACCGAGCAAGACCCCGTCGTCGCGCTGTGTGGCGCCGTAGGCCGCGCCGACCGCCTCAAACGCACCCATCAGTCGATGGATGCCGCCGCATTCCTCACGACGGTCACCAAACACACCGGCGAGGTCAACGACCCCGACAACGCCGCCGAGGCCACCGTCGGGGCCTTCCGTGCCGCACTCACCGAACCTCAAGGCGCCGCCGCACTGGTGCTGCCCGCCGACGTGCTCGGTGCTTCCACCGCAGCGGCCATCACCACCCGACACCCGGTACCCGCACTGGCCGGTGCGCCCGTCTCGGCGATCCGCGCGGCCGCCGACATCATCGCGGCCGCGGAACGCCCCGTCTTACTGGTCGGCGTTCGAGGGGCGGCACCCGACAGCTGTAAAGCGTTGCGCGATCTCGTGTCTGCCACCTCGCTGCCCGTCGTCGAGACATTCCAGGGCGCCGGCGTGATCTCCCGCGACCTCGAATCGCACTACCTGGGACGCGTCGGACTGTTCCGCAATCAGCCCGGTGACATCCTCGTCTCCGAAGCTGACGTCCTGATCACCGTCGGCTATGACGCCGTCGAGTACGACCCGGGCCTGTGGAACGACGACCCGGCCCGCACCGTCATCCACGTCGACTCCCTGCCCGCCGGGATCGACAATCACTACCAGCCCGTCAGCGAACTGCGCGGCAACATCGCCGACACACTGGTCGAACTCACCCGGCTGTTGTCCGGAATGACACTTGCCGACACCTACGTCGACGACATCGCCCGCCATCGCCAGACCCTGGCCGACATCGACACGACCGAGCGTGCGATACCCTCCAGCGCAACGGGACTCAATCCCACCGCCGTCGTGCTGGCCCTCCGCGAACACCTCGACGACGACGCCACCATCGCCTGCGACGTCGGCTCGGTGTACATCTACATGGCCCGACACTTCCGGGTCTACGAACCCCGACGGCTGCTGTTCTCCAACGGACAACAGACACTTGGCGTCGCGCTGCCCTGGGCCATGGCCGCCGCCCTGGTGCGCCCCGGCACACACATCGTGTCCATCTCCGGAGACGGTGGGTTCCTGTTCTCCGCCCAGGAACTCGAGACCGCTGCACGGCTCGGTCTCAACCTCACCCACGTCATCCTGCGCGACAACACCTACGACATGGTCGGATTCCAGGAAGTCCTCAAGTATGGCCGCAAGTCCGGCGTGCAACTGGGCGACTACGACATCACCCAGTACGCAGCGGCTTTCGGCGCCCGCGGGTACCGCGTCGACTCCCTCGACGAGTTCACATCCACGCTGGCACAGGCTCTCGGCGAAGACGGACCCTCCGTGATCGACGTTGGCGTCGACTACAGCAGAAACACTGACTTGGCCGCGCACCTGCACGACGATGTCTTCGAGTGACGGCAACGCGATGACATCACGACATAGCGCCCTCGACCAGTTCGCCACCTGGGCACGCAAGGTGGTGGCCCACCACGGCGAGACACTCACCGGTGATCCACACAGCGCTGAGGTGTTCCAGTTCTCGACCATGAGCGCGCTGCTGGACGGCGTGTACGACGGCGACATCACCATTGAGGAACTGTTGCGCCACGGCGACTTCGGCCTCGGTACCTTCAACCGCCTCGACGGCGAAATGATCATCCTCGACGGCGTGTGTTACCACCTGCGCGCCGACGGTAGCGCCACCGTGGCCGACCCCGCCGACCGCACACCGTTCGCGGCGGTCACCCACTTCACACCCAGCACCACCCTCACCGTCGACGTCCCCACCAGCCGGGCCGACGTTCTCGCCCTGATCGACCAGAAGGTGGAGAGCCACAACCTGATTCACGCGATCCGGGTCACCGGTGCGCTCTCGAACGTCCACACCCGCACCGTCAAGGCCCAGACACCGCCCTACCCGCCGCTGACCGAGGCCAGCGACGGGCAAGCGGTCAAGACATTCGAACGGGTGGACGGAGTGCTGGTCGGATTCCGCACACCAGAGTTCGAACAGGGCATTTCGGTGGCCGGCTACCACCTGCACTTCCTCGACGCCGCCCGCACCAGTGGCGGTCACGTCCTCGACTTCACCCTGGACTCCGGGGATGTCGAGATCAGCACCGCCTCCGAGCTACACCTGCGCCTGCCGACATCCGGGCCGTTCCTGCACGCCGATCTCGCAGGCGAGGATGTGTCCGCGCAGATTCACCACGCAGAGGGAGGTGACTGAACACCCCACCGCTCAAGTCCGAGTCCTACGGCCATCGTCTTCGGTCGCATCAAAGGAGCATCCTCATCCCCGACATCAACTCGTCTCCGCGCGGCGCTGCTCGACGATTTACCCCGGAGCTCGCCGATCTCGTCGATTCCCCTCTGTATGACCAGGTTTGGTCCGATGAACGGCTAAGCCCCCGCGATCGCAGTATCGCCACCTTGAGTGCACTCATCGCGCTGTACCGTCCCGACGAGCTACGAGCGCACCTTCGGCGCGGCATCGACAACGGGCTCACGACCGACGAAATATCCGCGTTGATAACCCACATCGCCTTCTACGCCGGGTTCCCTGCGGCGATCTCCGCCTCGGTGATCGCAGCGGACACGTTGCTCTGACAGCACAAATGTCAGCGAGCATCAGGCCCATCGGTGCGCTGACGGCCTCCCCGGCGATGGATGAAGGTGCCGAAGAGCACGGCAAGTGCACATCCGATCACCCCCGCGGCCAGGCCGGCGTGTCCGCCGAATCGATGCGCCACGGCCGCGCATCTGCCGGGGCGCCGCAAGCTGGATGGTGCTGTTACCCGTCGTCAGGAACGCGATACTGGCACCGCCCACTAGCCCCGCGGACACCAGCGCTACCGGCAGCCCGGAACTGACAGCATCGCGGCCGGTGTATCGGTACCACGGCATCGACACCGACGGCATCGTGCGCGCCGCCCTGGACGTGGTGGTGAGTTGGCGAACGGCGACCGCTCGGTGGGTGTAGACGATAGTTCCGCCAGCAGGCGTCAGCTACGACGAGTTCGGCGAGTACGACCAACGCGACTTGCCGATCGAACTGCTCGGTGGCAGCACGCCAGTTGCCGAGCGGATGAACCCGGAACTCGTTGTACGCCAATTGGGTTGAGCAAGCGCTAGCGCGGCACGTGCGCCAGTATGTCGTCAAGTTCGCCGAGCAGCTGGTCGGCGTGCTCGGTGGTGAACGGCAGCGGCGGGCGGATCTTCAACACGTTCTCGTGCGGACCCGAGGCGCTGATCAAGATACGGCGCTCCCGCAGTTCGTTGACCACCCGCGATGCCGTGGCCGCGTCGGCCTCATCCCCGTCGACGAACTCCATGGCCAGGAACAATCCGCGCCCCCGCACCCCGCCGACGCCGTCGTGTCGGCCCGCGATCTCGCGTAGTCCCTCGAGCAGTCGCTGCCCCGACCGTTGCACATTGTCGAGCAGGGCCTCCTCTTCGATGACGTCCAGCACGGCGGTGGCGGCCGCGATGCTCACGGGGTTGCCGCCAAAGGTGTTGAAGTACCGAATGTCGCGGCCAAACTTCGCCATGACGCCGTCGCGCCCCACCAACGCGCCGATCGGAATGCCGTTGCCCATCGGTTTGCCGAGCACGACGAGATCCGGCTCGATGCCGTGTCGTTGGAATCCCCACCACGTCGACCCGAGGCGGCCGAAGCCGGGTTGCACCTCGTCGGCGATCCACAGCCCCCCGGCCTCGTGGACGGCATGCACCGCGGGCGCGAGGAAACCCTCCGGGTCTGACTGCACTCCATCACTCGACAAGATGGAATCGACGATCATGCCGGCGAATCCGACACCGCGCCGGTGTAGTTCGGCGATCGCGCTACGCACCCGCGCGGCAAACAACTCCGCCATCGTGGCCGGATCGTCGTGTTCGGCGTCCGGGGCGGTCACGAGGATGACATCGTCGCCAATGACGTTGTTCGGCCCCAAGCTAGGCGAGACGGCGGCCGCGGCGGCGGTGGTGCCGTGGTAAGCGTGTGCGGTGCAGACGACGCCACGTGCCCCGGTCTCATACCGCGCCACTCGCAGCGCCAGATCGACCGCCTCGCTGCCGGTGCAGGTGTAAACCACCTTGTTCAACTCCGCGGGGAAGAGAGCGAGAAGCCGCTCGGAGTAGTCGATCACGGGTTCGGTGAGGTAGCGCGTGTGCGTGTTCACCACGCCCAACTGTTCGGTGACGAGCCGCTGGACGTGGGGGTGGCTGTGTCCCACGGCCGGGACGTTGTTGTAGGCATCGAGATACCGGTTGCCGTCCGCGTCGTAGAGCCACACACCCGACCCGCGCGCCGCGACCACGGGATGCCGGTAGAACAACCGGTAGCTCGGCGCCAGCACGGCCTCGCGGCGACGAATGAGGTCGCGGACGTCCTCGTCGAGGAGATCGATGTCTGATCCGTCGAAGGCATTGGCCATGTGCAGGCTCTTCGAAGTCACTGTGCTCCTTGGGGTTATGTGCTGGGACGAACTCAGGTCAACCGCGCCGACCGGTAGATCGAGGCGATGGTCGCGTCGCGGGAGCGGCGGGCGGCGACGGCCTGGTCGACGTCCACGTCGACCAGTCGCACCGTGTTGGGCGCCTGCATCTGCGCTAGCGCGTCGATGTCGACGCCTATCACGGTGCCCACGGTCGCGTAGCCGCCGCCGGTGACGCCGTCGCGCAGCAGGCAGATCAGTTCCTGACCGCTGGGCACCTGGATAGACCCGACCGGGTAACCGAGGTCGACCACGTTGCTCGGATCGTCGCCGGCCCCGAACGGCGCCTCCCGTTCCACGAACTCCAACGGCGGACCACTGAGCCGGTATCCGACCCTGTTTGCCTCGGTGCCGATGGTGAAGTCCGAGGACAGCATCTTCTCGACGCTCACGTCCGTGACGCGGTAACGACACAGCCCGAGCACCACTCGAATCTCTTTGTGCGCAGCCAACGTCGGCCGTAGCTCCTCGACGACGGAGTAGCCCAGACGAGGGGGCGGGCCATATTGGTCGGCCGACTTCAGCACGTCACCGGCCCGCAGTTC
Organism: Mycolicibacterium hodleri; assembly: GCA_006864685.1. Taxonomy (GTDB): domain Bacteria; phylum Actinomycetota; class Actinomycetes; order Mycobacteriales; family Mycobacteriaceae; genus Mycobacterium; species Mycobacterium hodleri_B. The sequence continues at coordinate 190,102 of VIFX01000006.1, forward strand.
GCGTCCGTCCACGCCGCCGATCCCCGACGGCAGATAGGTCGACCGGCTGCCCATGACCATGGGCGTACCGATGCCACCTCTCACCGCCAAATAGCTACGCGCCCCGGCAAGTGCGGGCCCCACCGTGACGACCTGCTGCGCCCGCACCGGCAGTGTGGTCCACGTCGGCATCGGCACGCCGTCTATCCGCAGGTCGACGTCGGCACCGGTGACCGCCACGACTCCGTCGTAGCGGAGGCGAACCGTCGGGCCGACGAATACCGATTCCAGCGTCGCCGCCGCTGGGTCGTTTCCCACCAGGGCGTTGGCGGCGTGGTGGGACAGCTGGTCCATCGGTCCCGAGGGTGGTAGTCCGATCGCGAAATAACCCTTGCGTCCCTGGTCCTGCACCAGTGTCTGCAGGCCCGGCGCGATCACCTCAAGCATGCGCCAGCTCACTCAGTAGGGAGACGTTGTTGGACAACGGGTCTGCGAAGAATTCGGCGAGTGCGAACTCGACGGGTGCCCGACGGTAGCGGTACGTTCCGCCGTTCACTTCGTCGCCGATGGCGTCATACTCGTCGTGGTCGATCCGTCGGTACTTGACGATCATGCCCGCCTTCGCCAGCACCGGGTCGTCGGCGAAGTCGGGCAACCGCCGGGAGAGGTCGAACACGGGTGTCGCCGCACGGCCGATCAGCTGGTATCCCCCGGCCCCACGCGCCGGGTAGATGGTCGCGAACGCGCCCCCGTGGCCGAGTGCGCGCTCCGGGGTGTCGGTCCGCGGGCGTACGTACTTGGGCGCCTGTAGTTGCATGGCGTCAGGAACCAGTTGCATGGACTCCGCATTGCCGGGGACGAAGCACATGAACGTGACGATGAAGGGGTTGCCGCAGTGGGCGGTGACGAACTCGTCGGTGGAGCCGAATCCGTTGACGCGCGTGATGTATTCGAGGTCGTTCTCAGTGCTTGACTGATGTCGGTCCCGGAACCGCATGGCGGTCTCGGTGGTCCACGGGTCGTCGTAGAAGATCGGCACCTCGAGGATCTCGGTGCTCAGCACGACATCGGTGGTGTCGGCGAATCGGCGGTGCAGATCGACGAGGGGTCCGTGAAGTGAGCGTGGGTCGCACCGGTCCGGATCGATGCGCACCATGTAGCTGGCGTTGGACGGGCAGACGTCGACGATGCCGTCGACCCCCAGTTCCGCGAGTGCGTCGGTGATGGCCTGTATCCGCAGGGCACCCGAGAGCGACATGTGCTCGGTGAGTTCGACGAACACGAACTCCTCGCCACCGAAGCTCAGACGCGATCCGTCGGGGAGGTCGATCATCGGAGGCTCTCGAACACCGATCGGATCTCGACGTCGTTCTCGGTGAGGACGCGGCGGACGGCGGTGGCCACCGCGATCACGTTCGGCCGGTCGCCGTGCACGCACACCGTTTGCACCGGCATGGGGATCTCGCGCGCGGAGACGGTCAGCACGCTACCGCGAGCCATTCGAAGAGCCTGCTGCGCAACGAGTTCCGGGTCGCGCACGTGCGGGCGTGCCTCGATGACGTTTCGGCCGTCCTCGTCGAAGTCGAGGTCGGCGGCGTTGTCGGCGACGACAGGCAGTCTGTCGGCGCGCATGGCGTCGAGGCCAGGGCCCGGCGCCAGCAGCATCGGCATCCCGGCTTGCAGCGTTTGCAGCGCGCGCCCGATCGCGACCGCGCGGTCGGGGTTGACGACGATCGACCCGTAGAACGCCCCGTGTGGCTTGACGTGGCTGAGGGTGACGCCGAACCTGCTGGCGATGCCCATCAGCGCGCCCACCTGATACAGCACGTAGTCGACGGCGTCTGCGTCGTCGATGACGATGGGGCGCCGGCCGAACCCCAGCAGGTCGGGGAAGCCGGGATGAGCGCCCACGTTCACACCGGCTTGCGCGGCCATCTCCACGGCGCGGTGCATCGTCGACGGGTCCCCGGCATGCCAGCCGCAGGCGACGTTGACCGTGGTGACGAGGCCGACGAGTTCGGCGTCCTCACCGAGGCTCCAGCGGCCGAAGCTTTCCGCGATGTCGGCGTTGATGTCGATTGTCGTAGTCATTGGTTCTCCTGCAAGGTCATTGGTTCTCCTGCACGCATCCCGGCAGACCGGCCGGCTCCTGCACGCCCGTCACATCGCCTTCCTTCCAACCGCTGTCGCAGCGGCCCCGTGTGTAGATCCGTCGCCATTCCGGCTGGGCGAAGGCAGACACGTCGCCCAGCGGCGCCAGGCCCTGCATCGGCTGACCGGTCTTGGCTGCGGCCAACGAACTCTGCGGCAGCAGATCTCGCTGGAAGATCTCGGTCACCAGAGTGTCGGACTCGTTGGGGAAGAAGTTGCAACCCCCCACGAATTCGTTGCCGGGACATGGCTTGGCCGTCTCCGTGGTGACCCAGGGCAGCGGCATTTCGATGTCGTGGGGAACCGAGTCCGGGCCTTCGGTCAGGACGCGCAGTCCGATGCGCATGGCCACGCCGGCCTGCGCCGGTGGGGATCCCGAGGACACGCCCGGCCAGCCCTGACTGAGCATCTTGCGGAAGTAGTTGCCGTTCTCCCCGGTCACGGGGATCCTCTTGCCCGCGGCCTGCAGGGCCTTGACGACACCGACTTCGCCGTCCTGAGACCAGATTCCGTCGACGTCGGGGTGGGCGGCGAGCGCCTTGGCGGTCTCCTGCTGGCTCACCGCGGAATCCCACTTGCCGTAGTACTCGGAGACCACGGTGATTCCTGGGTTGCGGTCGAACACCGCCTTGGCCGTGTCGTAGTGCACCTGATCGGTGGACGTGCCTGCGACGCCGCGATTCATGAAGATCTTGCCCTTGCCACCGAGCAGCCCCACCAGGGCCTCGGCCGTCTGCGCACCGAAGAACGCCGCACGGGGGTCGTCGGTCTTGGCTCCGGTGATGAAGGCGACGTTGTAGGCGCACGGTTCACGGACCGTGGAGTCGTAGACCACGAAGGTGACCCCACGTTCGCAGCCCTGCCTGATGGTGGGAGACAGCGCGGTGGGAGACAGCGGGTACAGCACGACCAACTTGGCCTTGGCGGCGATCATCGATTGCAGATCCGAGATCTGCTTGGCGATGTCGGTTCCCGAGATCTGCTTCTTGACCACGTACTTGCCGGCGTATTGCGGCGAGTTCGCCACCGCCAGCGCGAGATTGGCGGCCTCGTCCTGCCAGTTGTTGCCGCTGTAGCTCAGGTCGAGGAATATCTTGTCGCGGCCGGCGTCCGGGTCGGCGCACGACACCAGCGCGAACGCGGTGAGCGCGGCCAGCGTCACCGCGCCGCATCGGGTGATGCGCGTGATCATCGCTTTGGTCATCGGTCCTCGTCTCGATCGTGACGTCATGTTCAGAACCGCCGTCCGGCCAGCCGCGATCCCAGCAGGGCGATGACGATGACGGCGCCGTAGACGATTTGCTTGTAGCCCTCCGACAGGCCGGTGGCGCTGATGTCGATGCCCAGCAGCGTCAGCAGAAGCGCCCCTGCCAGGGTGCCGCCGTAGCTCCCCGACCCTCCGCGGATCGCCGCACCGCCGACTACCACGGCTGCGATGCTGGGCAGTAGCCACGGCTCGCCGACGTTGAGGTCCGCGCCAGACGCGTACCCGAGCAGCATCACCCCACCGAGTCCGTAGGCGGCACCGGCCACCGCGTAGACGCTGACCGTCGTGCGACCGACGTCGACCCGGGCGTTGCGGGCTGCGGGCACGCTGTTGCCGAGCGCATAGGCGCGCACACCCAGCGTCGTCTGGTGCTGGATGAAGGATCCGAGCGCAGCCACCACGACGAGCAGCCAGATCGCCACCGGCACACCAAGCAGGGTGGTGTCCTGACGGAACAACGCGGACAACGAATCCGGTGACGCCTGAGCGGGAGCTCCGCGCGCCGCGCCCAGCAGGACCGAGCCCAGAATCGTGCCCACCGCCAGCGTGACGATGAACGCCGGGAACCCGAACCTGCTGATGATCAGTCCGTTGACCGCGCCGACGACGGCGCAGACCGCCACCGCCGCCACCACGGCGACCGCGACCGGCAGGCCGCCCGTCCACAGGGACCCGGTCAGGTAGGCGCCCAGGGCGACCGTCGACGCCACCGACAGGTCGATGCCGCCGGTCAGGATGACCAGGCCCTGTCCGAACGCAATCACGGCGAGGAACAGGCCGAGGATGGCCACGTTCACCAACAGTGAGACGGACGGAAAGCCCTCGTTGGCGAGCCGGGACAGCGGCAGGCACAACAGCAACAGCGCCCACACGACCAGTGCCTGGCTGCGCCACCACTGACTGCGTTGCGGCGTGGCAGTCGGTTGCTCAGCGGGTGGTGACGGCGAGGAGGCCGGGGCGGGGTTGGTCGTTCCAGACGTCATCGTGTTCGTCCTTCCGAGATCCCGGCGGTTCGTCGACGCGAGGGCTCGCGTCGGGCTTGGGTCATTCGCACCACCAGGAAGGGAATCGCCAGCGCGAGAAGGATGACCACGCCCTGCAGGGCACCCGACCAGAAGTCTTCGACACCGGCGGCGAACAACAACTTCGGCAGTGCGATCAGGGTGCCCGCACCGAGCATGGCGGCCACCGCACTACCCGAGCCGCCGCGGAAGCCGACCAGGCCCACGGCCATCGCGGCAAAGCACGTCAGCAGGAACGACCGGCCGGAGTTGGGGTCGCCCGAGGCGGTGATCGCGGTGAGGTACAGGCCCGCCGCGGCATACAGCCCGCCTGCCAGTGTGTAGCAGAGGATCTCGACCCGGCCGGTACGTACGCCCGACATCCGGGCGGCCTGGCGGTCGGCGCCGATGGCGTAGGCCGCGACCCCGGTCGGCGAGGTGCTGAACATCCACCAGGCCAGCGCCAGCGCCAGAAGCACCAACAGGGCTACCGGTACGGGGCCGAGCGGGTCGGTCAGGGCGAGGGCGTACGACTCGGGGACCTCGCCACCGGGTGCCGGCAGCACGATCAGCGCGATACCGGTCAGGATGATGAAGGTGCCCAGCGTGACGGCCAACGACTGCAGCCCGGCACGTACCACCAGCAGACCGTTGACCAGACCCACCAACAGCCCGACGGCGATCACGACTACCGCGATCAGCCACACCGCGCCGGGGTATTCGGCCATCGTGGTCGCAGCGATCACGTTGGACAGGCTGATCGTGCCGGCCACCGACAGGTCGAAGCCGCCGGTGATCAACACCAGGGTGGTGCCGACCGCCGCGATCGCCAGCGGTGTCATCAAGACGACGAAGTTGTTGAACGCGTAGCTGTTTCGCTCGAAGGGGGTGACGAACAGCACGGCGCCGTAGCAGACCACGAAGATGGCTGCGGCGATGAGGCTCTCGCGGTTGCCGCCGACACTGCGGCGGGTGAGCGAGTCGACGAGGGTCATCCGACGACCTCCGCGCGGTGCCCGAGGATGCTGCGCATGACCGAGTTCTCGGTCAGTTCGTCGGCGGCGTGCTCGGTTGCAATTCGACCGTCGTAGAGAGCGCAGACGCGGTCGCACAAGCCGACCAGTTCGGGGATTTCGGTCGAATAGACCAGCACGGCATGTCCTTTCGCCGCAAAGTCTCGAGTCATCTTGTAGATCTCCAGTTTGGTTGCGGCGTCCACGCCGCGCGTCGGATCGAAGAGCAGGAGGCAGCGCGGTGCCTGTGCGATCGCCCGGCCGAACACCACCTTCTGCTGGTTGCCGCCGGAAAGGTCGGCGATGCGCCGGCTGAGCATCGTCAGCGGGAGGTTTACCTCACCGGCGACCTCCTCGCTGAGCCGGCGTGCGCGGCGTCGAGAGACCACCGACGCGGTGGAGAACCGTGACGTCAGCGGCAACGTCAGATTGAAGTCGGAACGCATCTGCAGGAAGAGTGCCTCGCTCTTACGCTCCTCTGGCACCAGCGAGAAGTCGACCCGCCCGACGTCGCCGGTGACGGACACCGATCCGGCCGACGGCCGCAACTCCCCTGCCAGCGCGTAGAAGAGGTCCCGTTGTCCTTGGCCCTCCAGGCCGGCCACGCCGACGATCTCACCGCTGCGGACCTGCAGTGACACCCCGTCGAGTTTGTCGCCGGCGGCAAGATCGCGCACATCGAGCACCACCTTGCCGACCGCAGTCGGCTCCGGCTTGGCGGGAAAGGCATGGTTGAACGAGCGGCCGATCATCTGCTCGACCAGTTCGTCCTCGGACAACTCACCACGGGCGAAGGTGGCAACGGTTCGGCCGTTGCGCAGCACCGTCCCGGTGTCGCAGATTTCCTTGATCTCGTTGAGCTTGTGGCTGATGTAGACGACCGCCGCGCCGGTGTCCGCGATCCGGTGGATCTGACGGAACAGCCAACTTGGGTCCGGTAGCGCCGCGGTTGGTTCGTCGAGCACCAGCAAGGCGGGCGAACTCGAAAGTGCAGCAATGATTTCCACCTCCTGGCGGGCAGCCAGACTCAGGTCGCTGATCAAGGCCCGCGGGTCCAAGTGCTCGGCGTCCCATTCCTTGAGCCGGGCTCCCGCGATCGCCGTCAACTCACGTTGCGACACCATCCCGAAGCGGGTCGGTAGGTTCGGCAGACAGAGCTTCGTCGCCACCGTGATGTTGGGTGGGGCGCTGAGTTCTTGGTAGGCCATCGCCAGGCCGATGTCCCGCGATGCCTGCGGGGACCCAAGCTGCAACGGCCGGCCGGCAACCGTCACGCGCCCGGCGTCGGGAACCACGATCCCCGAGAGCACCTTCATGAGGGTCGACTTCCCGGCGCCGTTCTCGCCGAGCAAGCCGTGCACCGCACCCGCCTCGACGGACATCGAGACGTCCGAGAGTGCTGCGGTTGCGCCGAATCTCTTACTGATGCCGTCGATCTCGACGTGTGCCATGTCAGACTCCCGTTTCTGGTCGAGCATCGCCGCGGCGTCCGCATACCTGGTGTAGGCGTACGGACGCGTCGTGTGGGTCGATCCGAACGATGCGATGCAGAGCGGGCAACGTGTGCTGCATGCGCCTCGTGCCGTACTCCGTCGGACTGTGCTGTGCGCGCAACCCCCATGTGAGCGCCTGCACCGCGAGTCGCGCTGCGGCCAGCGGGTAGGCCACCGTCAGCTCGTCGTCGGTCAACGGCGCGACGCCGTGGTACCCGCCGACCACCAAGGCCATTGCCGTCAACGGGTCGTCCTTGCGGAGCATCGCGTAGGCACCGGCGATCGCCGGCTCGGCCACCCGCACGGTGAAGAGGGCGTCGTTGAAGTCCAGCACGCCGACCACGCGTTGTTCGCCGTCGCGGCTGCCCACCAAGACGTTGTTGTCGTTCAAGTCGTTGTGCACCATGGCCGTTGGCAGACTGTCGAGCATCGGCGCGATCCTTGCGAACCAGCGCAGGGTGGTCTCGGCGTCCGCGCCGCCTGGCAGCGACGGATCCAGCGCCAAGCTCTCTTCGATCACCTCGGCCGCACGGGTGATGTCCCAGTGATGAGTCGTATGCATGGACGCCGACTGAAAGCCCGTCAGGGCGGCGGTCACCCTGGCCGCCGTGGCGCCGACGTCGGTCAGCAGTCCGTCCGAATGCCGGTCGACGCGCACCATGTCGTTACCGGGAACCCAGTTCAGCACCGTCAGCAGCCACCGCTGCGATTCGACGTCGATGCCGACGTCCAGATCGTCGTCGAGGGTGCGCACCAGCGTCGGCACTGCGACGCCGACGTCGCGGTGGGCGAGGTGCAGCAAGATTTCCTTCTGCCACTGCAGCCGGCCGTCGAGGTCCGCCACCGGACGAAGCTTGGCCAACACGGTTCGCCCGTCGCTGGTCGACACCCGATAGTTCCGGTCCACTTCGCCCCCCAGAAAGCTGAGCTCCGCTCCCGGCAGGCCATAGGCATCCCACAACCGGGCGGCGACGATCTCCGCCGTGGTTCCGTCGGCGCCTTGGGACCGTACTGCTGGCTCGGGCATCGCCCTCCTTCGTTTCGCGCGCGGATCGCTTGTGCGCAACGTGTCGTGTCCCACAATTCAATGGCGTCACTATGTCGCCGTCAATGCGAGAAATGGCGCGGGATGCGGCAGAATCGAGTGCACTATGCACATTTCAGCGGAATTGCCACGTGTCGTGTTTCTGGGGTGTTGCGCACGCGTGACATCAGTGCGGTTCTCGCCCCGGACTCACGAATGAACGTCGGGGACCACAGCACGCTGTTGATCAAATCGGCAGCGCGCCGGCTGCTAGACGTTCGGTTGCCCCTCATCGTCGACCGGGCCGTGGAACAGACCATCCAGGACGAACCGACGTACTCGGGCGGACCAGTCAGCCGCGACGACCTGAGCTACCACATGGACCGCACCATGCGACTCGCTCTGACACGGCTCGTCGGCGACGACATCCCTGACACGCTCCGCTCAGCGGCACTGGAGGTGGGACGCATCCGCGCCCACCAGAACGTCCCGCTGTCAAGTGTTCTTCACGCGTTCCGAATCGACCTCAAGACTCTGTGGGAGGCACTGATCGCCGAGGGCCACGACTTGGACGCTGGCACCCGTGCCGACTTCCTCGAGCGCTCGTCACTCATGGTGTGGGAAGCCGTCGAAGCCAACACCGAAGAGGTCGTCGCGGGGTACCAGGTGGCGCGAGGCAACAGAGAGGAGATGCGGTCCGCAGCCTTCGAGCAACTCCTCCTCGATGGCGACCACCAGCAGTCCAGCGTCGAGAACGCCGCACGACTGCTAGGACTTCCGGCCGCGGGTCATTACGTCTGCCTGGCCGGCAGGTTCCCCATCCCTCGTCCGGAGTTGGTCGCCGAATGCGCGGATCGACTAGATGCCAGTGGCCGGGTGTCGTACTTCAATTGGTTCGCCAAGGAGTTGCGCGGGATCGTGCACATCACCGGCGGCGGCGCAGACGTCGCCGAAGATCTGGCGCCGTTGGCCGAACACGTCTGCGCTGTCATCGACGCGGACGGCCTCGCGGACGTGCCGAGGGTCATCCGACTCGCACGGATGACCTTGCATGGACGCACCGACCCCGGCGTGGCCAGAGCGAGGGACAACTGGTTGCACGCCGTGACTGCTGCCAACGACGAACTTTCGAATGCGGTCCACGACGCCGTGTTTCGGCCGTTGGCGACGCTGACCGACCACGAGCGCAACGGCATCCTGGAGACCGTCGGCGACCTGATGGCCCACGGCGGCACCACCGCCGACATCGCGGCCCGGACCTACCGACATCGCAACACCGTGCGGAAGCGTCTCCAGGACTTCACCGCGCTAACCGGATTCGACGTCTCCGACACCACCGACCTCGCGACGACTGCCATCGCCTTCACCGTCGAGAGTGCTCGATCAAATGACCTGCCGAGTCGGCGCTAGCCGACGGGGTCCAGGAGCGAACCGACGTAGTTGCCCATCCGTTCGAAAGGCGGGTCGTCTTGCCATATGTGCCGAACCGGTCTGGTGTGTCGTTCATCGCGGCGCGGTGGTGCTGAAGATCGGCCAGCAGATCTCGGTTGCGGTGAACCGGGCCGGATCCGTGGGAGTGCCGCCAAGGTAGTGCTCACGGATGGGCCCCTGGCTGCTGATCAGATGCTCGTTGACGTAGATGCCGAGGGCCGCGTAACTGCGGTCGATGCCGTCGTGACCGCCCGGGTGGGTGAGCACCGCGAATTCGGCCCTGGGTAAGACCTCGGCGCGGATACCCTCGGGGGGATCTGCGGACGGTGGTGCTTCGACGAACATGGTTGCGCTACCGCGCTGTTCGAGAAACAGCGCGCGGTCGTAGAGGCCGCCCGGCACCACCGCGGTCGGTGCGCCTGCTGCCATGGCGACGGCCCGGTGCAGTGTCCGCAGTGATGCCGTAAACCAGTCGTCTATCCCGGAGACGTCGATGGTGGCGCCGACGGACCACACCGCGAACGCCGGCTTGAGACGCAGCTCCACGTGGGCGGGAGTGCTTACGGGAGAAAGTAACTCGCGCAGCGCACCCACGGTGTCACGGGTCTGCTGCAGCTGAGCCTCCATCTGCTCGAGATGAGTGGTGATGATGTCGGTGCGGGCCCCGGCGTCTTCGGTGCTCAGTAGCGCCTTGATGTCGGGAATGGACATGCCCAGCGATCGGAACCGGCGGATGATGTGGGCGTGATCGACCTGGCTGGTGTCGTAGAAGCGGTAGCCGGTATAGGGATCGATGTGGGCGGGTTCGAGAATGCCGATGTCGTGGTAGTGGCGTAGCGCCTTCCTACTCAGACTGGTCATCACTGCGAAGTCTCCGATCGAGACCTGTGCGCCCATGGCGTCCTCCTCTGCGTTTGCATCGCCCGCGTGATGGGACACGGCCATCCTCAAGCCTCCCCCTGGGGCAGGGTCAACATCACGGCGCGAGTCGAACCGGGGGTTGACCTTCCCCTTGGGGCAACTTCCATCGTGGGGTCATGACCAACACCACAGACTGGGATGCACTCCCAAAGACCGTCAGAACGTTCATGACTGCGCTCGATGCCCGTGAGGTGGACCACGCGCTGGCCACACTCAGCGCCGATGCCGTGGTGACCGACGAAGGCCACGACTACAGGGGACATGACGAGATCGGGGCGTGGGTGGCGACCGCGGCCGCCGAGTACACCTACACCACCGCATTCAGCGGCGCGACCACGACCGACGCAGGCGTCGACGTCGGGCAGCACCTGGAGGGCAACTTTCCGGGCGGGGTCGCCGACCTGCACTACCGCTTCACCCTCGACGGCACTGTGATCAGCCGGGTGGTGATCGAGCCATGACGCGGCGTTGGTTCATCACCGGAGGCACCCCCGGCAACTTCGGGATGGCTTTCGCCGAGGCGGCACTCGAGACCGGCGACCGCGTGGTACTCACGTCCCGGCGTCCGCAGGAGCTGGCGACGTGGGCCGAGCAGTACGGCGACCGCGTTCTCGTCGTGCCACTGGAACTCACCGACGCCGCGCAGGTGCAGCGTGCGGTGCGCGCCGCAGAGGAGCACTTCGGTGGTATCGACGTGCTGGTCAACAACGCCGGCCGCGGCTGGTACGGATCGATCGAGGGAATGGACGAGTCCGCGTTGCGGGCGATGTTCGAGCTGAACTTCTTCGCAGTGCTGTCCATGACGCGTGCAGTGCTGCCGGGGATGCGCGCCCGCCGAAACGGGTGGATCGTCAACGTGTCCTCGGTGGCCGGGCTCGTGTCAGCGCCCGGATTCGGCTACTACAGCGCGACGAAGTTCGCCATCGAAGCCATCACCGACGCGCTGCACGACGAGGTCGCTCCACACGGCATCTCCGTGTTGACCGTCGAACCAGGTGCGTTCCGCACCAACGCCTACGCCGGCTTCTCCAACGAGCCTGTCACGGAGACGATCCCGGAGTATCACGACATGCTGGAGCAGGTCCGTGCCACCTTCGTCGGGATGGACGGCGTGCAGCCCGGCGATCCGCGTCGCGGTGCCCGTGCGGTGATCGCGGCGATGGCTCAAGATCCGCCTCCACGCCGGCTGGTTCTGGGCAATGGCGGCTACGACGCCGTCATCGATACGTTGCAGCGGACCCTTGCCGACATCCGGGCCAGCGAAAACCTCTCTCGCAGCGCGGATTTCCCCGCCTGAATGTGCTGAACGAGGCGGGTTCTGAAGACCTGCCCCTGACCCGACGCCGGTGAGGTGCTCCGTCCGTCATGAAACTCGATGGTGGTAGGGGACTGCCCGCGTCGATTTTGGGGACGGATAGAGATCCGGCGCACTAGCCGGTGAAACCCTCCCCGGCTGTCGAGCGGTCGTGGTGGCTGAAGGTCAGCGGGATGTGCTTGCCGCGGGCGATCCTGCTCAACATGGCAATCCGCTCGCGCGCGGCCGCGCCGCTCTTCTTCCTGCTCTCACGGATGGGGTTGGAAACCGGGAGTCGGTCGCCCACCATGGCGATGCCGACATTGAGCTTGGTGAGGTTGGTGAAGATGCGCACGCGGCGTTCGAAGTTGTAGCCCAACAGCTCAAAGAGCGTGCCCGCCACCATCGCCTCGATCTGCTGGTATCCGAACACGACTCCTGCGGGTGCCAGGGCGACGCTGGCCGTGATCTGGTTGGCGTACCTCGCGACCACCTTCTTGACCAAGCTTGGAAGCGCGTCCGTCAGGGTGGTCAGGTGCACGGGACCGGCGATGGCATCGACGAGTTGGGCTCGCCACGGTGATGGGTTGCCGCCTCGGGCGAGAACGTAATTCAGCGATTTGATCAGCTCCAGGCCGTTGGCCGAGTGGAGCGCTGCGGGAGCTCCCCACAGCCGCCCGGAGAACGACGAATACTCGGTGAGGTCTTCAAGCTGTTGCTTGGTGAGCTTGCGGCCGAAGGCATGGTCGACGAGGCGCCCGAGCAACATGCCACTGCCGAACCCCAGCAGCGATGTCACGGGAATGGGTTCACCGAACTTGAGATAGACGTCGTCGCCCCACTTCTGGCGTAAGCCCTTACTCGCCAGAGCGTGCATCAACCGAACCCGCACCACGTCCTGGAACGCATCCGATTGCCGATCGAAGATGTCGGGCAGCGTGAATTCAGCGAAAACCCGAGCAGTCTCGATGAACCGGCGCGGACCGTCGTCGGCGAATCGCCCCGTGGCTCCGGTGGCTGCGGAAATATCGCCCGTCATCGCGGTCTCGTAGAACGCCCACCCGCGGATGATCGTTGTGGCGGCCCACGTGCTCGACATCGCCAGCATCCGACCCCGCTCAGCGGCAACAAGATCGAACTGGGCGGGCAGCTGATCGAGGTGGTCGAAGAGTTCGACGAATTCCTGCGGCGGGTCCCCGAGCGTGTCGATACCGCGGGTCAGCGCCTGCTCGAAGAACGCCCGGCCCTGCTCGTGGCCGAGGCGCTCGAACGCCTCGACCACGCCGATCATGAGTTCGTCGCGCTGCCAGAAATAGTCGTCTCGCAGGCGCGTGAGGTCACTTGGTTGGAGCTCTTCATCTACGTCGATCCACCCACCGAAGATGAACTCGCGCATGAAACGCCACTGGTCGGCGAAGTGGTCACGGCCGGGCGGTATAGGACGCAACGGCCGGTCGGGATGGTCGCGTCGATTGAAGTCGACGTCATCCAGGAGTATCTCCGGACGTTCACCGGTCACCGTCATGGGGCGACGCTATCGTGGGCGCGACCATCTGGCAACGCACGTTGTCAATTGGTGCGGAGTCGGCCGCTTTGCCCCGGACCGCCAGGCGCCGCCGAACAGCTGCATCGATCCCGCCACCGGATGGGTGACGGGGACAGGCCCCGACGGGAAATAGCTGAGTTCGGCACGCTGCCATAGCGCGGCAAAGCTCCGGACGCCCGTGAGGTTTCCGACAGCCCGTAGGCGCGAGCGGCGTCACCCTTGTCCCGTTCCGGACATCGCGGCGTGGTCAACCCGTGGCAGTGCTGGACGCTGTTGCGCCACAACGCCTTTGGCGGATCGGCTTCGAGCCAGTTTGCCGGAGTCGCTCGGGACGGCCAAGGCCGCCTCCTCCGCGCCCGCCGACTGCCGATGCGGACGGGTGGTATGCCCGAAAACACCACACCGAAAGGTGGTGTTACCGCTTACCTTCTAATATGAACGGCGCTATGCTGCAGCCATTTTCAGGCGTGCAGGCCGCTGCGCCGAATCTCGCTCGACATCTGAGTGCCGACGCCGAAGCGTAGCCCCATAGTCGCTTGGCCGGTCGATGATTGAAGCGTTCCGTGCAGCGGCTCTCAAGGCGCGGTTGGTCAGGCTCTGGGGAGGTTGGGCAGCTCGGCCTCGAGGCGTAGACGGAGCTCGTCGAGGGTGTGGCGAGCGAGGTCGAGGTGTTCGGTTTCGAGACCTGCGGTCGTCCGCTGGGCGAGTTGATCGAACAACGCGCGCATGCGATGCAGTGCCGTCAGCCCGGCGGGCGTGATCTCGAGCATCTTGGCCCTTCTGTGCGCCGGATTGTCACGGTAAAGAGCCAGCCCATCCTGGACGAGGAGGTCGGCGATGCGCTGCACGCTTTGCCGGCTGTGTCCCAGATGTTCGGCGATGCCCGAGACCGGGGTGGCGCAAGCTTCGACGGCCGCGAGAACCTGCCAGCGGGCCAAGCTTTGACCACTCGGCCGCGCGAGTCCGTTGCCGATTGCCTCGATGACGGTCGCCAACCTGCCGATCTGGTCGAAGAGCTCCGCGAACGCCACGCACACTGGCTCCTCGGACTTGACAGCATGCTGTCGTGTGGCGCTATAGTCCGTCATGACAACATGCTGTCATGGACGTCGCCGATAGTGAAGTGCCGCGCGTGGGAGCCCCGATAGATCTTGCCGGTCGAGCGCCGCAATTAGGAGTGTCATCTTGTCCATCACCGCGCACCCGGATCTGTTCGCCCCCGTTCAACTTGGCCCCCTGACGCTCCGGAACCGGATCGTCATGGCACCAATGACGCGTAGCCGGACGGAAGGCGGAGGTGTCCCCACTCCGATGACGGCCGAGTACTACAAGCAACGTGCCTCCGTCGGACTGATCATCAGCGAAGCGACGAACATATCGCCGCAGGGGACGGGATACGCCTATACGCCAGGCATTTTCAACGAAGCGCAGGTGGCAGGGTGGCGCTTGGTCACCGACGCCGTCCACGCCGCCGGTGGGTTGATCTTCAACCAGCTCTGGCACGTCGGGCGAATGTCTCATCCGTCCTTTCAGCCAGGCGGAGCCCTGCCCGTGGCGCCTTCAGCCATCACTCCACGTACGCAAGTCTTCACAGAGAACGGTTTTGAGCCATGTGTGACCCCCCGCGCGCTGGAACGCGAAGAAATTGCCGGCGTGATCGGACAGTTCCGGCAAGCCGCCGAGGCCGCAAGGTTCGCTGGTTTCGACGGCGTGGAGATTTTGGCCGGCGGTGGGTACCTCATTGACCAGTTCCTCAAGGACAAGACCAACCGGCGCACCGATGACTACGGCGGCTCGATACCGAATCGAGTGCGATTCATGATGGAGGTAGTCGAGGCTGTCGTTGGTGCCTGGAGCCCCGACCGGGTCGGAATCCGCATCTCACCAATCGGTACGGTCGGCGATATCGCCGAAAGCAATCCCGAGGCGCTTTTCACCCATGCGGTCCGGGAACTCAACCGTTTCGGCCTCGCCTACTTGAACGTGATGGAGGGCCCAACCCCCGGTTCCCGTGATGGAGTCAGCACGTTTGACTACCAAGTGCTACGGCGCATATTCAACGGGCTCTACATCGCCAACAACAGTTACAACCTAGACATGGCTCTACGTGCCCTTGAAGAGAACCACACGGACCTAATCGCGTTCGGTCGCCCGCTGATCTCGAACCCTGACCTCGTTGAACGGTTTAGGACCGGCGCACCCCTCGCCATCCCCGATCCCGCCACCATCTACAGCGGCGGCGCTCACGGCTACACCGACTACCCGGCCCTAGCCAGGGCGGCCGAATAGGCTTAAATGTCCAACCAGTTGTGCTTTGCACCGTCGCAGCTACGGGTCGGCTGGGCCGCATCTGCGAAGAACACCGACCGCGGGTGATGTCCTAAATCTGTTGTTGCGCATGGCTGTACCGCAGCTGATCGGGTGAGGCCGCGGAATACAGCTGGGCTGCGGTTCAATCGCGCAGGGCGGCCTCGACGGCTTCGTTGATCTGCTCCGCGAAGCGGGCCTTCTTACCCGTGACGTGGTAGCCGAGGGTGAGTTCGAGATGGGCGTCTCCGAGAACGAGGCTGATGAACGTGGCGGCTCGCAAAGCAGCCTTAGGTTCGTCAAAGACGGTCTGCAGTATCTGCGCGGCCAACGACCGCACCAACTTGGGTCCGTTGTCGTAGAAGAGCCGGCCGAGTTCGGGCCGACGCTCTGCGTCGGCAACGATCGCGCGATAGAGACGCAAGCTGTTGGCAGAGGTGAGGTTTCGGGTCAAAACCCAGCCAAGCTCCCGCAGCTCTTCCTGGGGTGCGCGGCCGCTGGTACCTCTTGGGCTCTCTACGAGTGCGCCGTCGGCGCACATCGAGGCGATGAGGTTTTCGAAGAGCGCCTCCTTGGACGCGAAGTGCCTATACACCGTCTGCTTGCCGACGCCGGCGGCTGCGGCCACCTCGTCCATCGTCGTGAGGCCGTAACCGCGCCGCAAGAAGACCTCCTCGGCCCCCGTCAGGATGGCCGCGCGCTTTCTTCGCTGCAGCGGGCTCAAGTCCTGGCGTACCGACATCCCCATATCTTAGGAGTAACAGTTCGGGACCCCATTGACAAGACTGGGCAGTCTCGTTACGGTGACTGCCAAGACGAGACTGATTAGTCTCGTCAGTGAGCGGGGATGAACGTCACTCACGGCTCTACTGAAGGAGACATGGTGCGGCTGTTCCTCACCGGTGCTACCGGTTTCATTGGTCGAAGCGTCGCGCGCGCCGCCGTCCACGCAGGCCACGACGTGACGGCGTTGGTACGAACGACGTCGTCTCCGGCCGCCGGCGAATTGGTCGATCTGGGGGTGGCGGTGCACAGCGGTGATCTCAGTAATCCTTCATCGTTCGTCTCCCTGGTCGGTGCCGCCGAGGCGGTGGTTCACACCGCGTCCACCGGTGGTGAGGACGCCGGAGCGGTCGACGAGGCCGCCGTGACCAGCATGCTGTCGGTGATGGCGGCGGACTCGGTGATGGTGTACACCTCCGGCGCCTGGGTCTACGGCGATACCGGCCCACATCCGGTGTCGGAGTCCGCCGAATTGCACCCCACCCCGCTGGTGGCCTGGCGCCCGGCCGTGGAGCAGCGCGTGCTGGCACTGGCGGCGGAGCGTTCGATCGCCGCGGTGGTACTGCGGCCGGCGATGGTGCACGGCCACGGTGGCGGAGTCTTCGCGATGTTGGCGGGGATGGGACGTGACGGTGGGATCATCAGCGTCGCAGGCAACGGTGGGAACCGTTGGCCGACAGTGCACGTCGACGATCTCGCGCTCGCCTACGTCGGTGCGGTGCGCGCGGCGACGGCGAGTAACCCCGAGGTCGTCGGGCACATCCTCAACATCGTGGCCGAGGAAGCCGTTGAGGTGGCGGCGATGGCCGAAGCGATCCGCCGCGCAATCGGGGCACACGGCGTAGAACCCTGGCCCGTTGACGATGCGCGGACTGAACTTGGTTTGTTCGGCGACGCACTCGCGCTCGACCAGAGCATCGACGGCAGTCGGGCGAAAACCGTGTTGGGGTGGGCACCTCAGCAGGTCGATGCAGTCAGCGACCTGCTCGCCTGGCCGGCGACTTGGGAAATTGTCAATTGAGTCTCGGAGGTCAGCCCCGGGGGTGTGACGACCGAAGTCTCCCAACCGGACCCAGGCGGCTGCCGCCGGTCGATCTAGCTGTCGAACACGACGAAAGGTAGCAGGAGAATGCGATTTCTCGCGCACGCAGACACGATGCCCGGCGCCGACCTGGCGTCGTATGAGGTTGCCGAGACGGCACGGATAGGCGCGCTGATCGATGAGGGCGTCGTCGAACAGTGCTACGTCACCGCCGACCATAGCGGTGCGTACATCGTCTTCAACGCTGGTGACGTCGGTGACGCCACAGCACTGATGGGTACGCTGCCCATGGCCCAAGCTGGGTTGCTGACGTTCACCTTCGTCGAGCTCGCAGAGTAGGTCATCCCGCCGAGGCGGCGAAGACGCCGCGCGAGCCACCAAGCTCCCGCGCCACCGGTCCATCTGTTCGACCAAGCCGGTGCATCTGGTCAGCAGTCAGAGCGCCTCCCATCGTGTTCGGCTGCGGTGCAGGACCTTCGGTGAATCGATCGCGGGACTAACTCGTTAATTCCTCCTGTCGCGCCGGCGCAGCCCCGGTGGTACGTGTGACCCACCGATCGCTCACCGCGTCCGGTACGCGACGCGGCGGCCCAGGCCGAGCGGGGTCGTGGCAGCCAACGTCAGCGTCTACACACTGATGAAGCTGCCGACAACGCCGGTCCGACAACGCAACTGGACCGCCTCGTTGTCGTAGGCCGTGGACTCTTACGGCGACGAGTCGGGGGGTTCTGTCGCCGCCAGTTGCGTCAGCCCGGCTGTTGCGTGAACGGCTCGGCGGAACGCCGTTGTGCTCTCACGATGGTCCTGCGGTCGTGATGCCAGCGCGATGATCGCTGGCGGCCCGTCGAGTGTGATGTAGCGAATGTCGGGGTTGGGGAGGTAGCGCCGCGCGGGCTCGGCGTACACACCCAGTGCGCCCGACATCGCCACTGCCGAGGGGATGTTGAGCGGTGAACGCACCTCGGCGCCGTGACGCGGGTAGCGGCCTGCAGCCCATGCAGCCAGGCCGGGTTGTCCGATCGGTCGGATACACGGACGGTCGCTGATTACTTCGGGTGTGAGGTGGGTGGCGTGAGCGAGCTCTGACTCGGCGGGGACGACGGCGCATCGTTCGACGTCCATCACGTGCTCGACCCGCAGGTCCTCAGCACCCCCAACGTCGTGCAGGATCGCGACGTCGACGTCGCCGCTTCGCACGGCGTCGTATTGGTTCTCCCAGTCGAGTTCGACATAGGACAGCCGCAGTTGCGGCTGGTGGCGGTCGAGTAACTGGCGAGTCGCCGACCAACGATCGGCCAAACCAAATCCGAGGACGCCGACGCGAAGCATCGCATCCGAGTCATCGACGTCGCTCACCCGCATCAGGGCCTCGAGGTCGGCGAGCACCCTGGTGGCGCGAGGCAGGAACCGTCGGCCCGCCTCGGTGAGTGCGACGGTGCGACTTGTGCGCTCGAACAGGGCCACTCCCAGTTCGCGTTCCAGTTCCTGGATGCGACGCCCAAAGGGCTGTGCGCCGATGTAGTGGGCGCGTGCCGCGCGTCCGAAGTGCAGCTCGTCGGCCAGGGTCAGTGCGTACCGCAGGGACCGGATGTCCACGGCTACACCGCCACTTCGTACCGCACCCACCCGTCGCACCGGGCCGGGAGATCGCAACTTTTTTGCCTGATGATCCTGCTGTTGCTGTTCAGCATACTTCGACCGAGACGCCAGATGTCACAGATCACAACACTCCGCCGGAGGTCACAATGAGCATGCACCGCACCTTGATCCGCAACGGACGGGTCCTGACCATGGACCCAACGCTCGGCGACTTCGACTCGGCGGATGTGCTGATCGAGGACGGGACCATCGTGGCTGTCGGACCTCACCTCGATGTGACCGACGCCGAGGTCATCGACGCCTCCCACCACATCGTGCTTCCGGGGTTCATCGACACCCATCGGCACACGTGGCAGTCGCTGTTCCGCGGGGTCTGCAGCGATTGGACACTCGGCGACTACTACTTCGGCATGCGACTAGGTATCTCTCCGGTCTACACAGCCGACGATGTTCGGCTGGGCAACTTCTACGGCGCGGTGGACGCACTGAACTCCGGCGTCACCACACTGCTGGACTTTTCACACTGCAACAACACCCCCGACCACTCCGACGGCGCCGTCCAGGGGCTACAACAGGCCGGTATCCGCGCATCGTTTTGCTACGGATTCTTCGAGAGTTCGCCTGGGGAAACGCAATTCGGAGCCCACTCCGACCGAATCGCGGACTTTCATCGCATCGCCGACACCTACTTCGCTTCCGACGGTCTGCTCACCCTCGGCGTCTCGCTGTCCGAGATCTTCGGCCTCCCGTGGCAGGACACGGTGTCGGAACTGGCGGCCGCCCGTGAACGGCAGGCTTTGCTCGTCAACCACGCGGGGTGCGTGTTCGGCAGCGCCCTGTGCAACGGGATCCTCGAGATGGACCAGTTGGGTCTGCTGGGCCCGGACATGGTCCATGTCCACTGCTGCAGCTTCGGTGACGCGGAATGGGAAGCGCTGGCGCGCAGCGGCGGCAAGGTGTCGATCTCCTCGCAGACGGAGATGAACATGGGCTTTGGCCGTCCTGTCTTTCAACAGTGCAAGCGACACGGAATCGCCCCAACGCTGTCAGCGGACGTGATCTCGCTCAACAGCGGGGATCTGTGGCACGAACTGCGATTCGGATTGTCCTGCGCACGGGCCGACGCCGCCGACCCGATCAACGCAGCGGGACACATGCCCGACACGGTCGCCCTCTCGGCGCGCGAGGCGCTTGACTGGACCACGGTGAACGCCGCCGCGGCGATGGGGCTCGGTGACCGCGTCGGCTCGCTGATTCCAGGCAAACGCGCGGATCTGCAGATCGTCGGCGGTCCCGCCCTCGAACAGCACCCGGTGCACGATCCCTACGCCACGTTGGTGTTTCAGACCTCGGCTGCCGACGTGAGGACGGTCCTCGTCGATGGTCGGGTGGTCAAGCGCGACGGGATCTTGACCGTGGCCGACCAGCCGTTGCTGACAGCAGAAGTCGACGCCGCATCCGAACGTATTCTCGGTCGGCTCCGGGACGCCGGGCGAGTGCTCCCGGGAACTCCGCCGGGTGCGTTCACTGCCATCGACCCGCTCACCCAGTCCTTCCACGAGCAGGCTGTCCAAGCAACGACGCTGGCGGCGCGGCGATGACCGCGCTCTCACACCGCATGCCACGACGCATCCAGTGTGGCCTGATCACCCATCCGGCGAAGTGGGGCAGTTGATGAAGTTCGTGACCTACGACGGTGGCAGCGGCCCGCGGACCGGAATCCTCGACGGGGAGACGGTTCGAGGACTGCGTGCCGGTGTCAGCCTGTTGTCGATCCTGAATTCCGGAGACGGCGGGCTCGCCGACGCTGGGGAGTCCGCCCGCCGGTCGCCTGACGAAGTGTGTGCGCTGGATGATGTGCGGCTGATGTCTCCACTCCCCCGGCCGCCGTCGGTCCGAGACGGCCTCTGTTTCCTCGACCACCTTCGCGGCTGCTATCGCGCACTCGGGCGCAGTTCGGAACTCCACGAGGCGTGGTCGCAGGTACCGGCGTTCTACTTCTCGAATGCCGGATCCATTCTCGGCCCGTTCGACGACGTGCCCGTGGCCCCTGGCAGCGCCATGTTCGATCTCGAACTCGAAGTCGGAGCCGTGATCGGCCGCGGCGGCCGCGACCTCGACCCGCACACAGCCGAGACGAACATCGTCGGGTACACGCTGTTCAACGACTGGACCGCGCGCGACCACCAACTTCGTGACCTCGCACTGGGTATCGGGATGGGCAAGAGCAAGGACAGCGCCATCACGCTGGGCCCGGCCCTGGTCACCGTAGACGAGTTCGAGGACTACCGACGCGACGGTCGCCTCGCACCCGAACTGTCTGCCGCAGTCAACGGCGAGGTGATCACCCGCGGCACCCTCGACCAGATGGATTGGGATTTTGGCGAGCTCGTCGCCTTCGTCTCCCGCGGAGTCGATCTGAACCCGGGCGATGTGATCGGCTCGGGGACCGTCCCCGGCGGCTGCATGCTCGAGCACGTCGACACCCCCGATGTCGCCGACTTCGCCCACTGGCTGCAGCCCGGCGACGTGGTGACCCTTGCCGGTCAAGGGTTCGGTCAGACGCGCCAGAGAATCGTTCCCGGTGTCGGCGTCGTACCGTTGTCGTCGGGGTTCTGACCATGAAAACCCCTGGCCCCATTGGGGTTTCTCGAACGCCGCAGACGACGTCGCCATCTGGCGAACGCGTTGAAAGCCAGTGGATACGCCCCGGTGACTGCATCACCGGTGTCACATCGGCCGATGAATTACGAACAGAATAGGAACATTTCGATGCGACGACTGATCGACATCTCCGCCACGCTTCAGGCCGGCATCGCAGCCGACCCTCCCGGACTCGGACCCGACATCGAGTACTTCACCCACGCAGACACCGCGAACGACCTGCTCGCGTTCTTTCCCGGAGCTACGCGCGACGACCTGCCCGACGGCGAAGGGTGGGCACACGAGTGGGTTCGCGCGACCACCCACAACGGCACCCACCTCGACGCGCCGTACCACTACTCCGCGGTCATGGACGGCGGGGCACGGGCGGCGACCATTGACGAGATTCCCCTCGACTGGTGTCTGCAACCTGCCGTCAAGCTCGACTTTCGGCACCTTCCCGCCGGATACGTGGCCACCGCAACCGACGTAGAGAACGAGCTGTCCAGGATCGGACACACCTTGTCCCCACTCGAGATCGTCGTCGTCAACACCTCCGCCGGTAGCCGCCACGGCCGCGACGATTACGTCGCCTCCGGCTGCGGCATGGGCCGCGACGCGACGCTCTACTTACTCGAAAGGGGAGTACGCCTCACCGGGACCGACGCGTGGAGCTGGGATGCCCCCTTCGTCCACACCGCCGCGCGCTACGCCACCAACCACGACCCGTCCATCATCTGGGAGGGCCACCGCGTTGGGCGCGAGATTGGCTATTGCCACCTCGAAAAGCTCAGCGGACTCGAACAGCTACCCGCCACTGGATTTCAAATATCGTGCTTCCCGGTCAAAATCAAAGCTGCCTCGGCCGGATGGACCCGGGCGGTAGCAATCTTTGAGTCCCAGGCGAGTTAACGCAACCAAACACCATTCCGATGATGTGGATGCTCAACACAACACTCCTAATGATCCGCGAATGAGCACCGTTCGACACGGAGCGATCAACTCCCAATCAGCCGGGTTTCAGAACCGGTCAGATGCCCTTCCGATGGACTAATGAAAGGCAACGTTGTCCAACAAGATTTGGAATTGCGCTGCTGACGCAGTTGAAGACATTCCGGACGGCGCGACAATCGCGGTGGGCGGCTTCGGTGTCTGCGGAATTCCCGATGCACTCATCGCCGCGATTGCAGACACGGACGTGACCGGGCTCGAGGTCTTCTCCAACAACTGCGGACTCGATGATTACGGGCTGGGAATCCTGCTGGGGCAGCGACGTATACGCAGGGTTACTGCGTCCTACGTGGGCGAGAACAAAGAGTTCGCACGACAATATCTCGCTGGCGAACTCGAGGTCGAATTGACGCCCCAAGGCACCCTTGCTGAACGTCTCAGGGC
>VIFX01000070.1:0-21472 GCA_006864685.1 Mycolicibacterium hodleri
GAGGAGGAGGCTCGTGGTGAGTTCGATACTGATTCTGGTCGTGGTGCTTCTCGTACTTGTCCTGGCAGGCTTCGTGCTGGGCTACAACAAGATTCGTTCGGCAGACGTCCGCGTGTCGGAGGCGCTGGCCGGCGTCGACGTCGAGCTGACCCGCCGAGCGTCGCTGATCCCCAGCCTGGTGCACACGGTGCAGACCTTCACCGCCCACGAGAAGGGCGTGCTCGACCACGTCACCGATGCGCGCGCCGCCCTGACCACCGCGACCGCAGGCAAGTCGGTCGCCGACCGCAGCGCCGCGGAGCGCGAGTTGGACACCGCGCTGCGACCGCTTCTCGCGCTCGGCCAGAGCTACCCGCAGCTCAACTCCTCGAACAACTTCCTGAACCTTCAGGAGAACCTCGCCGACACCGAGAACAAGCTTGCGTTCGCCCGCCAGTACTACAACGACGCGGTCGCCACGCTGAACAAATCCCTCACCACGATCCCGTGGATGTTCGTCGCCCCCCTGGCCGGGGTGTCCGAACGCGAGTACTACCAAATCAACGGTTGAGAATTGCGAATCATCTTCGCGGGCACCCCAGAACCCGCTCTTCCTTCACTGCGGCGACTCGTCGACTCCCCACACCACGAGGTGGTCGCCGTGCTGACGCGACCCGACGCCGCCTCGGGTCGGCGTGGCAAGCCGGCACCGTCACCGGTGGCCCGGTTCGCTCTCGACGCCGGCATTCCGGTGTTGCGCCCGTCGCGGCCCAACGACGAGGAGTTCGTCGCCGAACTGCGCGACCTGGCCCCCGACTGCTGCGCCGTGGTCGCCTACGGGGCACTGCTGCGGGACGGACTGCTCGGAGTTCCTCGGCTCGGCTGGGTCAACCTGCACTTCTCGTTGCTCCCCGCATGGCGGGGCGCCGCGCCCGTGCAGGCCGCGATCGCCGCGGGCGACGAGGTGACCGGTGCCACCACGTTCCTCATCGAGCCGAGCCTCGACTCCGGTCCGGTGTTCGGCGTGGTGACCGAGACCGTCCGCCCCACCGACACCGCAGGTGACCTCCTCGAGCGCCTGTCGATCTCTGGGGCGATGCTGCTGGAGCGGACGATGGACGGCATCGCCGACGGTTCGCTCACGGCGGTCCCGCAGCCGGCCGACGGCGTGACCGTCGCGCCGAAGATCACCGTCGAGGAGGCGCGGGTGCGGTGGGACCTGCCCGCCCAGGTGGTCGACCGTAGGATTCGCGCGGTGACCCCCAACCCCGGTGCGTGGACCATGATCGGAGACCTCCGGATCAAGGTGGGTCCGGTCAGCCTCGACCAAGACGAGCAAGAACCGTTGCCTCCCGGCAGGATTCGCGTCGACCGCCAAGGAGTTCACGTGGGAACGTCGTCGGCCCCGGTGCTGCTCGGTGAGATACAGCCGCCCGGCAAGAAGCCGATGAGGGCCGCCGACTGGGCCAGGGGAGCCCGCCTCGACGAGAACGCGTGCGCCCAGTGACCCGGCCCCAGGGCAAGCGCCGCGCGCGCAAGCCGCTCGACCCCGCGCGCCAGGCCGCCTTCGACGTGCTGCGGGCCGTCTCGGAACGCGACGCCTACGCCAACCTGGTGCTGCCCACGCTGCTCCGCGAACGGCACATCTCGGGGCGCGACGCCGCCTTCGCCACCGAACTCGCCTACGGCGCCTGCCGCGCACTGGGCCTGCTCGACGCCGTCATCGTGCACGCGGCCAACCGCCCGCTCGAACGCATCGACCCCGCTCTGCTCGACCTGCTGCGGCTCGGCACCTATCAGCTGCTGCGCACCCGCGTCGACGCCCACGCCGCCGTCGACACCACCGTCGAACAGGCGGCCATCGAATTCGACACGGCCCGTGCGGGTTTCGTCAACGGCACGCTGCGGACGATCGCCTCCCGCGACGAAGCGTCCTGGGTCGCCGAACTGGCCCCGTCCGCCGACACCGATCCGGTCGGCAACATCGCCTTCACCCACGCGCACCCGCGCTGGATCGCGCAGTCGTTCGCCGACGCACTCGGTGCCGACGCAGGCGAACTGCGGGCGTTGCTCGCCAGTGACGACGACCGACCGCTGGTGCACCTGGCCGCGAGGCCCGGCGTGATGACGGCGCAGGACCTTGCCCTTGCCGTCGACGGCGAGGTGGGCCGCTACTCGCCGTACGCGGTGTACCTGTCGGGAGGCGACCCCGGGCAGCTCGACGCGATGCGCGACGGGCAAGCCCAGGTCCAGGACGAGGGCAGCCAGCTCGTCGCCCGCGCACTGACCCTTGCACCCGTCGAGGGCACCGACGAGCGCTGGCTCGACCTGTGCGCAGGCCCCGGTGGCAAGGCCTCCATCCTGGCCGCCGTCGCCACCGGGACGGGGGCCCGCGTGACGGCCGTCGAGCCGACACCGCACCGTGCCGAGCTGGTCGAGCGGACCTTGCGCGGTCTGGACGTCGAGGTGCTCAGGGTCGACGGACGCGAGACCGGGCTGCCCGCCGCGTCCTTCGACCGGGTGCTGGTCGACGCGCCGTGCACGGGCCTTGGCGCGTTGCGGCGCCGACCCGAGGCGCGGTGGCGTCGTCAGCCCGGTGACGTCCCCGCCCTCGCCAAACTGCAGAAACAGCTGCTCGCCGCCGCCATCGCACTGACGCGCGACGGGGGCGTCGTGCTGTACGCGACGTGTTCGCCGCATCTCGCGGAGACCGTCGGCGTGGTGGCCGACGCGCTGCGCCGCCAGCCCGTCACGGCTCTCGACGCCCGGCCGTTGTTCGACGCGGGTAGGGAGCCGATGCCCGACCTCGGGCCGGGGCCGTACGTGCAACTGTGGCCGCATCGGCACGGGACGGACGCCATGTTCGCGGCCGCGTTGCGGGTGCAGCGATGACGCGAACCCACTGACCCTAAGCTTGCCGCCATGCCCAAACCCATGATCGCGCCGTCGATCCTCGCCGCCGACTTCGCGCGCCTCGCCGACGAGACCGCGAAGGTCCCCGGCTCCGACTGGCTGCACGTCGACGTGATGGACAACCACTTCGTGCCGAACCTGACGCTCGGCCTGCCCGTCGTGGAGAGCCTGCTGAAGGCCACCGACATCCCGATGGACTGCCACCTGATGATCGACGACCCCGCGCGGTGGGCACCTCCGTACGCCGAGGCGGGCGCCTACAACGTGACCTTCCACGCCGAGGCCACCGACGACCCGGTCGCCGTCGCCCGCGACATCAGGGCGGCGGGCGCCAAGGCCGGGCTGAGCGTCAAGCCCGGCACCCCGATCGAGCCGTACCTCGAGATCCTCCGCCAGTTCGACACCCTGCTGGTGATGTCCGTCGAACCCGGTTTCGGCGGACAAAAGTTCATGCCCGAGGTGCTGTCGAAGGTCGCCGCGGTCAGGCGACTGGTCGACGCGGGGGAGCTGACCATCGTCGTGGAGATCGACGGCGGGATCAACGCCGACACCATCGAGGCGGCGGCCGAGGCGGGAGTCGACTGCTTCGTGGCTGGCTCGGCGGTCTTCGGCGCTGCCGACCCCGGGCTGGCCGTCGAGAATCTCCGGCGTCAGGCCGCCGCGGCGTCCAAGCACCTGCTGGCCTGACCGCACCGATGAACTACGACGACGCCATGCGGTCGGCCATCGCCCAGGCCGACGGCGTCAAGGGCACGACCTATCCGAATCCGCCCGTCGGCGCGGTGATCCTGGACCGCGACGGTCACATCGCGGGTGTCGGTGCGACGCAACCGGCCGGGGGCCCACATGCGGAGGTCGTCGCGCTGCGCCGGGCGGGGGAGCGCGCGCTCGGCGGCACGGCGGTGGTCACCCTCGAACCGTGCAACCACCACGGCCGAACGCCGCCCTGCGTGGACGCGCTCGTCGCCGCCGGCGTGGCGACGGTGGTGTACGCCGTCGCGGATCCGAATCCGATTGCCGCGGGCGGGGCGAAGCGGCTGACGAACGCCGGGATCTCGGTCGAGGTCGGGGTGCTCGCCGAGGACGTCGCCGGCGGTGCCCTTCGGGAATGGCTACACCGGCAGCGCACCGGACGGCCCCACGTCACGTGGAAGTTCGCCTCCAGCGTCGACGGGCGTAGCGCCGCCGCCGACGGCAGCAGTCAGTGGATCACCAGCGAGGCGGCCCGTGCCGACGTGCATCGGCTCCGTGCGGTCGCCGACGCGATCGTCGTCGGGACCGGCACCGTCTTCGCCGACGATCCGACGTTGACGGCGCGGCTGCCCGACGGGTCGCTGGCCGACCGGCAGCCCCTGCGGGTGGTGGTCGGCGAGCGGGACATCTCGCAGGACGCCAGGGTCCTCAACGACGACTCGCGCACGATGGTGATCCGCACCCGCGACCCGCACGAGGTCATTCGAGCGTTGTCGGACCGTACGGCCGTGCTGCTGGAGGGCGGACCCACCCTGGCGGGAGCATTCCTGCGGGCCGGTGTCGTCGACCGCATCCTGGCCTATGTCGCGCCGATTCTGTTGGGCGGACCCATCGCCGCGGTCGACGACGTCGGTGTCGCGAGCATCGTGGCGGCCCAACGGTGGCGCTACGACGGCATCCTTCGGCTCGGACCCGATCTCCGGATGAGCCTGGTGCCGGCCTCGTCGGCGTGAGACCTGCAATTAGCCTGGCCGCCAATGTGACTCGCGTCACGCGGGAATTTTCTCCGTTCGGACACTCGTTACCCCTTTGAGACCTCAACCGCCCCACGGGGACCCGGTTGGTGTCAGTGGCGTCCGTAAAATTGGACCCAGAAACGAAGGACCATCTCCCAAAGGACGAAGACCATGACTGCACTGCAGGACTGGCTCAGCTTTCGCCCCGTCGACCCAACCACCATCGTCGACGCGGTGTGCCGCCCGCTGCGCGCGGTGCTGCACGCCCAAGAAGCCGACGCCGGAACCGAACTGAAACTGATCAGCCCCGGCGTCGAGCGCTGCTGAGCCGCTAGCGCTGCGCGCCGACGCTGTCCGTCGACGCGTCGAGATCCTCGGCGTGCTGGTGCTTGCCCGCGATCAGCAGGCCAAGGAACGCACCCACCACGCACACGACCATGGTGATGAAGAAGATCTGCCCGTACTGCATCGTGTAGGCGTTGCGCACGTTCGCGGCGAGCTGCGCGCCGATCTCCATCAAGTTGGTGCCCTTGGGCTTCGGCATCTCGGCGAGGTACTGGTTGAACTTGTACAACCCCCACGCGCTGAGCGAAGCCAACCCGATGAGCATGCCGATCATCCGGGACACGACCACCCCTGCGGACGCGATGCCGTGCTGGGAGGCGGGGACGGTGCGCAGGGTGGCCGACGTCAACGGCCCGATCACCAGGCCGAGGCCCAAGCCGGCGAGAATCAGGTCGGTGTCGAACGCGGGCAGTGTGAACAGCACCAGGTCATGGCGCGCCGAGAGCACGTCCACGGTCCAGTGGGACACCAGCCAGTAGCCGAACGCCGCGATCAACAGTCCGACGAACGCGACGATGCGGTCGCCGATGCGGGTGGCGATCCAGCCGCCGAGAACGGCACCGATGGGCAGTGCGCCGAGGAACCACAGCAGCAGCAGGACGGTCTCGTTCTGCTCCTTGCCGAGCACGCCCTGCCCGAACAGCTCGACGTTGACCAGGGTGACCATCAAGGCCGCACCGGTGCACAGCGAGGCACCGAGGGCGGCGAGGAACGGCCGGAACTTCACGCCGGTCGGATCGATGAGCCGGGTCTTGGCGACCTTCTCCCACACGAAGAAGGCGATCGCCACCACCAGCGCCACGCCGAGCACGGGCAGCCCCCAACTGGGGAAGACCTGCTTGCCGTCGGGTGACGGGTTGTACATGCCGAAGACCATCAAGCCAAGGGCGACGGCCAGCAGCACGCCGCCGACGACGTCGACCTTCTCGCGCGGCTCGTCTGGGTCCCTCGACGGCAGGCTGAAGTGGATCATCACCATCGCGATGATCGCGAGCGGCACGTTGATCCAGAACACGTCACGCCACGAGGTCAGTGCCCACACCACCGCGACGCCGTAGAGCGGACCCAAGACGGCGCCGAGCTCCTGCGCCGCGCCAATACCGCCGAGTACCGACGCCCGACCCTTCGCGGCCCACAGGTCGGCCGCCAGCGCCAGCGTCACCGGCAGCAGTGCGCCGCTGGCGGTGCCCTGGATGAAACGACCGATGACGATCGTGAACAGGTCGTCCGACAGCGCGGTCACCACGGATCCGACCGCGAAGCCCGCCAGGCTCACCTGCAGCACCAGTTTGCGGCCGAAGCGGTCCGAAGCCCGTCCCAGCAGCGGCATCGCCGCGATGTACCCGAGCAGGTACATGGTGATGATCGGGGTGACGCGCTGAATTTGGTTCAGCGAGATTCCGATGTCCCGCATGATGTCGTTGATGATCGTGATGACGACATAGGTGTCGAGGGCGCCGAGCAGGACGGCGAGCCCGCCCGCGCTGATGGCGATCCGGCGGTTGGTCGCCTTCGGCGCGGCAGTTCCGCCCGTCTTGGACATCACGCGGGCCATTACGCGGCGGGCTTGGTGACGGTGACGGTCTTGCCCCAGTCGCTCAGTGTCATCTGAACGCTGTTGCCCTCACTGGGGTCGAGCTTGGCGCGGATCAGGGCGTGGTCGCCGTCTTCGGTGATCCACGCGGTCGCCGGGACGTCGCCGGAGGCACCGAGGTTGGCCAGCCCGTTGACGGCTGCGGCGTTGACCTTGCCGGTCACCTTGACGGTGTTCACGCCGTTGATGGTCTCGCGATCCTCGGCCTTCGGATCGGCGAAGTTGGCTAGCACGTTGGCCAGACCGACCTTGGGGTTCAGGATCTTCGACACGTCGTAGATCTCGGACGCCGGCCCGAAGTTGGTGAAGCTGCCTGGCGTGAGTGCGCCGTAGAGATCGCCGTCGGCGACGACGAAGTCGACGTCCTTGAAGGTCTGGCCGAAGGCGATGATGCTGGCCTTGCCCTGCGCCGCGACCACGGGGACGTTGGTCAGGTCACCGGTCAGGGTTTCGATGGGCAGTTCCTTGATCTTGCCGGTCACCACGAGTTCGAGGTGGACGCTCGTCTGCGCGCTGGTGGTCTGGTTGGAGTCCTTGAGGAGCGACGCCGCGTCAGGAAGTGGGGCGTTGGACTTCTCCGGCGACGAGCTGCAACCCGCGACGAGCACGAGCGCAGCGAAGATGGACACGAGGACGGCAATGCGATGGCGCGTCTGCATGAAAGCATCGTAGAGGGTCTAAGCGAATGGACCTCGTCCGCGGGCACGGGGTAGAAGGGTGGAGATGGCAACTCATCTGGTCTTTCGCGCAGTGCCCTCCGACGTCGGTGACGCTGCCGCACTGGTCGCCGCGATGCTCGCCGAGATGCGCGAGCTGTACTGGGACGTCGGAGGTTCCGGTGGCCTCGACCTCGACTCACCCGACATGCCGAAGGCCGGACCCGCCGAGCTGGGACCGCCGCACGGGGTGTTCCTCGTCGGTTATCGCGGTGACGTCGCGGTGTGCGGTGGTGGGCTCAAACGGTTGCCGGACGGAGCCTGCGAGATCAAGCGGATGTACGTCGTCCCGGCGGCCCGAGGGCAGGGGGTGGCGCGAGAGCTGTTGCACGCCTTGGAAGACGCCGCGCGAGAACTCGGGTATTCGATCGCCCGCCTCGACACCGGCCCTCGGCAGGCTCACGCGCAAGGGTTCTACCAACGTGAGGGTTATCACGCGGTCGGCAACTTCAACGACAATCCGGTGGCCACGTACTTCGGGGAGAAGCAGCTCTGACCGTCGCTGCGACTAGCGTGGTGCGCATGTTCACCGGCATCGTCGAAGAATTGGGCGAGGTCGTCGGCAAGGAAGACCTCGCCGACGCCGCTCGATTCGTCATCCGCGGCCCGCTCGTCACCACCGACGCCGGTCACGGCGACTCGATCGCCGTCAACGGCGTCTGCCTCACCGTCGTCGACCTGTTGCCCGACGGATCGTTCACCGCCGACGTCATGGCGGAGACGTTGAACCGATCCAGCCTGCAGGGCGTGGCGGTGGGCAGCCAGGTCAACCTCGAACGCGCCGCCGCGGTCAACAGCAGGCTCGGTGGCCACATCGTGCAGGGCCACGTCGACGGCACCGGTCGGGTGCTCACCAGAACGCCGTCCGAGCACTGGGAAGTGGTCCGCATCTCGCTGCCCGACGCGATCTCCAAGTACGTGGTGGAGAAGGGGTCGATAACCGTCGACGGCATCTCCCTCACCGTGTCGGGGCTCGGCGCGGACTGGTTCGAGGTGTCGCTGATTCCGACCACCCTGCAGCTGACCACCCTCGGGCGGGCCGAGGTGGGGACGGCGGTCAACCTCGAGGTCGACGTGATCGCGAAGTACGTCGAGCGTCTGCTGTCCCACCGGGATCAGTCCACGGGCTAGCACCTCGGTTCGAGCGAGCCACGTGCGCGAACGCCGAGATGTCGAACACTTCGTTCAGTAAGAGCGATCCGCGGGCATGCCGGCGTCGAATAGCGGGTAAACACTGCCAACTTTGGCCGGTCCGCGTTGCCGGACGCAGCCGACGACGCCTCTTGACCGGAGTGGGAGATGCACGACGACGCGACGACCAGCGAGTTCGGCAGCGACGAGCAGAGAATCACCGAGGCACTTCAGGCGATCACCGCGCGTCGCGCCGTCATCGAGCAGGCCAAGGGCATGCTGATGCTGGTCTACGGCGTGGACGCCGACGCAGCCTTCGACGTGCTGCGCAAGCAGTCGCAAGACCACAACGTGAAGCTGAACCTCGTCGCCGAACAGGTGATGAAGGACCTGGTCGAGTTGTCCCGAACCAAGGGCCCGATGCGTCAGCTGGCGCTCGGCGGCCTGATCGACACCGCCAACCAGCGAATCAAGCACAGCGCCGAACGCCAGCTCGACGGCCAAACCAAGACCGGCGTCCCGATGACGGAACTCGGGCCGCCGCCGGGATAGGAACCTCATCGCCGACGGCGGCTTTCCGCCGCCGCTGATCGGAATGTCGGCCCTGCTCAGAGCCTCCAGCGGGAGCAGGCAATAAGCGCTGCCCGCGGTTGGTTCATACTGAAGGACACTGACCGACGTTGCATGACGCGTTGCACGATGGTTCCGATTCGGAACGGCAAGGGTGGCAAGGATGACGAGGCTGGATTCCGTCGAGCGGGCGATAGCCGACATCGCCGCGGGCAAGGCCGTCGTCGTCATCGATGACGAGGACCGCGAGAACGAAGGCGATCTGATCTTCGCCGCCGAGAAGGCGACCCCCGAACTCGTCGCGTTCATGGTCCGGTACACCTCCGGCTACCTGTGCGTTCCGCTCTCCGGCGAGGTGTGCGACCGACTCGGCCTGCTGCCGATGTACGCGGTCAACCAGGACAAGCACGGCACCGCCTACACCGTGACCGTCGACGCCAAGCTTGGCGTCGGCACCGGGATCTCGGCGTCGGACCGCGCCACGACGATGCGTCTGCTGGCCGACCCGGCCGCCGTCGCCGGCGACTTCACCAGGCCCGGGCACGTGGTGCCGTTGCGTGCCAAGGAGGGCGGCGTCCTGCGCCGCCCCGGCCACACCGAGGCCGCGGTCGACCTGGCCATGCTTGCCGGTCTGCAGCCCGCGGGCGCCATCTGCGAAATCGTCAGCCAGAAGGACGAGGGCGAGATGGCCCAGACCGACGAACTGCGCGTCTTCGCCGACGACCACGATCTGGCGCTCATCTCGATCGCCGACCTCATCGAGTGGCGACGCAAGCACGAAAAGCACATCGAGCGAATCGCCGAGGCGCGCATCCCGACCCGCCACGGCGAGTTCCGCGCGGTGGGGTACACCAGCATCTACGACGACGTCGAGCACGTCGCCCTGGTCCGCGGCGACATCACAGGTGGCAGCTCCGATCACGATGGGCACGACGTTCTCGTGCGCGTGCACTCCGAGTGTTTGACCGGCGACGTGTTCGGTTCGCGACGCTGCGACTGCGGCCCACAGCTGGACGCCGCGATGGCGATGGTCGCCCGCGAGGGCCGTGGCGTTGTGCTCTACATGCGTGGGCACGAGGGCCGCGGGATCGGACTGCTGCACAAGTTGCAGGCCTACCAACTCCAGGACGCCGGCGAGGACACCGTCGACGCCAATCTCAAGCTCGGGTTGCCCGCCGACGCCAGGGATTACGGCATCGGCGCCCAGATTCTGGTGGACCTCGGGGTTCAGTCGATGCGGCTGTTGACGAACAACCCGGCCAAGCGCGTGGGGCTGGACGGCTACGGGCTGCACATCATCGAACGGGTGCCGCTGCCGGTGCGCGCCAACGCGGAGAACATCCGCTATCTGATGACCAAGCGCGACCGGATGGGTCACGACCTGACCGGTCTGGACGACTACGACGACGCCGTGTATCCGCTGCCCGCGGCGACCGATGCGGGGTCCGCCCAGTGAGCAGCCCGGACGGAGTTCGATCATGAGCGGTGGCGCAGGCGTTCCCGACATGCCCGCCGTCGACGCCGGCGGACTGAGGTTGGCGATCGTGGCCAGCACCTGGCACACCACCATCTGCGACGCCTTGCTGGAGGGTGCCCGTCGCACCGCCGCCGCCTCCGGCGTGACCGACCCCGACGTGGTCCGGGTCCTCGGCGCGATCGAGATACCGGTCGTGGCACAGCAATTGGCGAAGACGCATGACGCCGTCGTGGCGCTCGGCGTCGTCATCCGTGGCCAGACCCCGCACTTCGACTACGTCTGCGACGCCGTGACGGCGGGGTTGACGCGGGTGTCACTCGACGAGGGAACCCCCGTTGCCAACGGCGTCCTCACCACCAACGACGAGAAGCAAGCCCTCGACCGGGCCGGGTTGCCCGGCTCCGCGGAGGACAAGGGCGCCCAGGCGGCCGCCGCGGCCCTGTCGACCGCACTCGTGCTGCGGGACCTGCGTCAGAAGCCGTGACCGACCCCGCCTACGACCTCGAGGTCAAGCCGCACCTGACGCCGTACTTCGCCTACGGCGCCGCGTTCTTGATCGCCGCCGCCCACATTGCGGTGGGGTTCCTGCTCAAGGTCGGCTCATCCGGGGTGATCTTCCGCACGGCCGATCAGGTCGCCATCGGAGTGCTCGGCGTCATCATCGGATGCCTGGTACTGATGTTCGCCCGGCCGAGGCTCCGGGTCGGTCCCGACGGTCTTTCCGTGCGAAACCTGTTGGGCTACCGACTCATTCCATGGTCGGAGGTCGTCGACGTGTCGTTCCCGAAGGGGGCGCGCTGGGCGCGCGTCGACCTGCCCGACGACGAGTACGTCCCGTTGATGGCGATTCAATCGGTCGACAAGGAACGCGCGGTCGACGCGATGGACGCCGTGCGGGCCCTGGTGGCGCGCTACCGTGCCGAGGTCAACCGACGCTCAGCGACATCGTGACCTCGTTGGCCCTGGCCTCGCGGGGTCCGGTGGTGCCCTCGACGACGCCGAAGCCCAACTGCTCGTAGACCCCACGGGCCGTGGCGTTGTCGGCGTCGACGCGCAACGTCACGACGCGCGCCCGATGACCCCTGGCCCAGTCGACCGCCGCAATCACCAGATCCCGTCCCAGCCCGCGGCCCCGCATGCCCGGCTCCAGCCATAGCGAATACAGGTACACCACGTCGGGGCTCTGTCGTTGGGCGCCGATCAGGCCGACGAGCTCGTCCCCGGAGAGCAGCGCGAATTGGGCGTGAGCGCGCAGCCTCCGCCGCCACTGAGCGGCGGTGAACGCCAGTTCCTCGAGGTACTGCCGATCGCCGGTGCCGAGGGTGTCGGTCAGCGCGCGCAGACGCAACGTCGCGAACACGCGCCAGTCCGCTTCGACAAGCCGTGTGACGGCGGGGGCACTCATGCAGCGTCGCACGGCTCCTTCGGGCAATACGTTAGAATGTGCTGATAGTGACCCATTTTCGCACGTCGGTGACCGCTCCGGAATCCGACGCCCCCTACGTGCGCGCCACTCAGTTGATCACGCGTCCCGGGACGTTGCCCGCCATCACGATTCCGATCGCCAAGGGGCGGTGGCCCGACGTCGACGGCATCTGGTCGTACCTGCGGGAGCCCGCCAAATTCTTCGGCATCGCAATGCCCGGGCCCGCCGATCTCACCGTCGCGTTGACGGACTTCGCCGCGACCACCGATGGCGCGTTGACCGCCGCCAGCGTCGTGATCGTCGAGACTGACGGTGAATCCGAGGTCGTGGTGACCGGCGCGGCGGTCCAGCCGCTGCGGTCGACGCCGGTGCGAATCTGCACCGACGATTCGGTGCCGCACGCCCACCGCGCCTCAGACCCGCAGTGGCGAAGGATGGCGGCCAGGACGACCAGCCGAGGCGAGGTCGACCAACGTAAGCGCTGGCTCGACGGCCGCGGCTACGCCGACGCGTTGTCCGGCGGCGAACCGCTCCTCGGCGCGCTGGTGGTGGAAACGCCACGCGGCGTCCTCGGAGTGGAGAACCCGGAACCCACGTCGGTCCTGGATCAACTGACCGCGTGTGGGGCGACGGCGCCGATCGCCAGGGCCGCCCAACCGCCCGTCGACGCAGTACGCGCATGGTGGGTGTCACCGACATTCGAAACACATCCCGTCGCCGAACTCGCCGGGGTGCACCTGCCCTCCGACGTCGAGGCGGCACCGTCGTTCGCGAGGTGGACATGACCGATTTCGACCCGACGTCGTTTCGGGCCATGAGCGTCGACCGCTACGACGTGGCCGACGGCGTGTTCCGCGCGCACTACACGTTGCGCGGCAAGGATTCCGGCGACGTGTCCTTCACCGAGGTGGTCGACTTCGGCGCCGCACTGGGTGAGCGCCGCCCCGACGACCGGTTGCTGAGACTGCTCGCACTGACCTGCTCGCCGAGCTACTTCAAGGCCGCCGCGCCGCCCGTCGTCGAAATCGCCTTCCCGACACGTGACTTCGAGCGTCACTATCTGAGTGAACTCGTCGCCGGCGGGCTCGGCGAGTTCGCCTACCGCAATTCGCTTCCCGATGCCTTGACACCCACCGTCACCGGTCCCGACGCGGACGCGGTGGACCCGACACCCGACGCGTGGGACGCCGACGCCGAACCGTTGGTGCCCGTTGGCGGCGGCAAGGATTCCGTGGTCAGCATCGAAGCGCTCAAGGGGCACGGATTTCACCCGACCCTGTTCAGCGTGAACAAGTTCGATCCCATCGACCGCTGCATCGAGATCAGCGGACTCGACAGCCTGCGGGTGACTCGGCGCATCGACCCCGCGCTGATCGAGGCCAACGCCCGCGGTGCCCACAACGGCCACGTCCCCGTCACGGCGATCAACAGCGTCATCGGACTCATCGTCGCCGACGCCAACGGTCTCGGACCGGTGGTCCTGTCCAACGAGCGGTCGTCCAACGTCGGCAACGTCACCTGGTTGGGGCGCGACGTCAACCACCAGTGGTCCAAGAGCATCTCCTACGAGACGCTGCTGCGAGACACGCTGAGCCAGTACGGGTTCAACCCCGACCGCTACTTCTCCCTGCTGCGGCCTCTGTCGGAATCGGAGATCGCCGACCGGTTCAAGAACAGTTCGCAGTACTTCCGCGACTTCATCAGCTGCAACCGACCGTTCGCCATCGACTCGGGACGGCGCGGCGCTACCTGGTGCGGCCACTGTCCCAAGTGTCTCTTCGTCTACGCGCTGATGGCGCCCAGGCTGGGCCGCGCCGAGGTCGAGGCGATCTTTGGTCACGACCTGTTCGGCGACTTGGACAACCGGCCAGGCTTCGAGGACATCGTCGGACTCGGCGTGCACAAGCCGTTTGAATGCGTCGGCGAGTATTACGAAGCAGCGGAGTCCCTCGTGTCGGTCCTCGACGACGAGGACTGGCGCGGTGTGCCGCTGGTCGAGGAATTCCGCTCCCGCCGTGACGAACTCGAGAAGGTCGCCGTCGACGAGCAGAGCGGCGTGATCGGCGTCGACTACGTCCCCGCGAGGTACGCGGCGGCCCTGGACCTGCCGTGAACCCGGCCCCGTCCGACCTCGCCGGGCTGACCGTCGGGATCTGGGGTTTCGGTCGGGAGGGCGTCTCGATGGCGAGAACGGCCGCCGCGGCCGGTGCCGCCCGCATCGAGGCCGTCGACGACATGGGTCGCCGTCCCTTCGAAGAGCCAGAGGGCATTGCGCATCTCGAGGTGTTCCGCGGTCCCGAGCACCTGGCCCGGTTGAGCGCCTGCGACGTGGTGTTCGTCAGCCCCGGTGTGCCGTGGCGGCAACCGATCTTCGAGGAGTTGCGTCGCTCCGGGATCCGAATCTCCAGTGCCGCCGACTGGTTCATGTCCCGGCACGGCGCGGCCACCATCGGTGTCACGGGCACCAAGGGCAAGAGCACCACGGCGTCGTTCCTCGGGCACCTGCTCGCCAGGACGGGCGTCGACGTCGTCGTCGCAGGCAACATCGGTACGCCCCTTTCGGACCTGTCGCCAGGGGACGGTGCGGTCGTCGTCGCCGAGATCTCCAGTCAGCAGGCGGCACTGCTGACCACGTCACCTACCGTGGCGGTGATCACGAATCTGTATGAGGACCACCTGGATTGGCACGGTGACCGGGACTCCTACCACCTGGCGAAGGCGAACGTCTTCCAGCGGGGTGCCCGTTCGTTGGTCACCACGCCGGAGGTGATCGCCACCCTCGAGCGCCTGGGGGCGACCCCGATCGACCCGGAGGTGCGGCTCGTCGACCCCACCCGAGTCGCACGCACGGCGAGCAGGTCGGTGATGAGCTACGAGCACAACGTCGTCAACGGGGCGTTGGCCGCCGTCGCGGCAGCGGAGGTGCTCGGCAGGGCGGTGACCCCCGAGGAGTACGAGTCGGCCGTGTCCACCTATCAGGGGCTGCCGCATAGGTTGCAGACCGTCCGCACCACGGGCCGCGTGCAGTGGATCGACGACACCCTCGCCACGACGGGGGAGAGCGTCGCGGCCGCCTTGCGCGCGATGAGTCCCGACGAGCACGTCGCCCTGATCGTCGGTGGCATGGATCGGCAGCTGAACTACGAGAAGCTCGACGAATACCTGTGCAGCGGCGAGCGCCGGGTGTCGCTGATCCAATCGCCGAGCAACGGGGCGGCCATCGGAGTCGAGTTCGCGCGCCGCCACCCGACCCGGACCCACCTGGTCGACGACCTCGAGACCGCGGTACGCGTGGCGGCGGGACTGCCCGACGTCGACGTCGTGCTGCTGTCGCCAGGGGCGGCCAGTTATGACCTATACGTCAACTACGAGGCGAAGGCCGCCGCGTACTGCGGTTTCGTCGACGCACTGGACTGACGGGTCCGAGCCCCACCCGTCCGATGGCGTTCGGCTGTCGGGACTCGAACTAATCTGGAACCCGTGCCCGATCCAGCGACCTACCGGCCGGCCCCGGGCTCGATACCCGTCGAGCCCGGCGTCTACCGGTTTCGCGATCCGCACGGCCGGGTGATCTACGTCGGCAAGGCCAAGAGCCTGCGCAGCCGCCTCAACTCCTACTTCGCCGACCTCTCCGGACTCGCCCCCCGCACCAGGCAGATGGTGACCACCGCCGGCAGCGTCGAGTGGACCGTCGTCGGCACCGAGGTCGAGGCGCTGCAGCTCGAATACAACTGGATCAAGGAATTCGACCCTCGATTCAACATTCGCTACCGCGACGACAAGTCGTACCCCGTCCTCGCCGTCACCCTCAACGAGGAATACCCGCGGCTGTTCGTCTACCGCGGCCCACGCCGCAAGGGCGTGCGCTACTTCGGTCCCTACTCCCACGCCTGGGCGATCCGGGAAACCCTCGACCTGCTGACCCGGGTCTTTCCGGCCCGCACCTGCTCCAACGGAGTGTTCAAGCGACACAACCAGATTGGCCGGCCGTGCCTGCTGGGGTACATCGACAAGTGCTCGGCGCCGTGCGTCGGACGGGTCAGCGCCGAGGAGCACCGGCGCATCGTGCTCGACTTCTGCGACTTCCTGGCAGGCAAGACCGACCGCCTGGCCCGCGACATGGAACAGCAGATGAACGCGGCGTCGGAAGCGCTCGACTTCGAACGGGCCGCCCGGCTGCGGGACGACATCGGCGCACTCAAGCGGGCGCTGGAGAAGCAGACCGTCGTCTTCGGTGACGGCACCGATGCCGACGTCGTGGCGTTCGCCGACGACGAGCTCGAGGCCGCCGTCCAGGTGTTCCACGTCCGCGGTGGTCGGGTACGCGGCCAACGAGGCTGGGTCGTCGAGAAGTCTGGCGAACCGGGGAAGTCTGGACAGGAACACCTCGTCGAGCAGTTCCTCACCCAGTTCTACGGCGACCAGGCCGAACTCGGCGGTGCGGCGGACGACGCCACCAACCTGGTGCCACGGCAGGTTCTGGTGCCGGTGCTTCCCGACAACGCCGAGGAGCTCGCGGCCTGGCTCAGCGGGCTGCGCGGGTCCAACGTCCAGCTGCGGGTGCCCGTTCGTGGTGACAAGAAGGCGCTTGCGGAAACCGTGCACCGCAACGCGAAGGACCAGCTGGCGCAGCACAAGCTCAAGCGCGCCGGTGACTTCAACGCCAGATCTGAGGCGCTGCAAAGCATTCAGGACTTCCTCGGCCTCACCGAGGCGCCACTGCGCATCGAATGCGTGGACATCAGCCACGTTCAGGGCACCGACGTGGTGGCGTCGTTGGTGGTGTTCGAGGACGGGTTGCCGCGCAAGTCGGACTACCGGCACTACGCCATCCGCGAAGCGGCGGGCGACGGCCGCTCCGACGACGTCGCCTCCATCGCGGAGGTGACGAGGCGCCGCTTCGCGCGGCACGTGGCCGA
Organism: Mycolicibacterium hodleri; assembly: GCA_006864685.1. GTDB lineage: Bacteria > Actinomycetota > Actinomycetes > Mycobacteriales > Mycobacteriaceae > Mycobacterium > Mycobacterium hodleri_B. Next base: position 16,780 of record VIFX01000070.1, read on the forward strand.
CGCCCAGGCGCCCGTCGTCGAGGACGGCAAGGCCAGACGATTCGCCTACCCGCCCAACCTGTTCGTCGTCGACGGCGGCGCGCCCCAGGTGAACGCCGCCGCCGCGGTCCTCGAAGAGCTGGGGATCACCGACGTGGCCGTCATCGGACTGGCCAAGCGGCTGGAGGAAGTATGGGTGCCGGGGCAGCCCGATCCGGTGATCATGCCGCGCAACAGCGACGGGCTCTACCTGCTGCAGCGGGTGCGTGACGAGGCGCACCGCTTCGCGATCACCTATCACCGAAGCAAGCGGTCGAAGCGGATGACTGCGTCGGCACTAGACTCCGTCCGGGGACTGGGGGAGCACAGGCGAAAGGCGTTGGTGACTCACTTCGGGTCGGTGGCCCGGTTGAAGGACGCCACCGTCGAAGAGATCACCGCGGTGCCGGGAATCGGAGTGGCCACGGCGAACGCCGTCCTGGAGGCACTCGGCGTGCCTACGATCAAGGACGAGGTGTCGATGACGGGCCAGGGGATGACGACGAGCGAGAAGCTGGAGGCGGATCGCGCATGACCGATCTGCGCGAGGGCCACGGCGACGATCTGCCAGCGGCCGGGATCGACGTCGTCCTCGTCACCGGATTGTCGGGGGCGGGCCGCGGCACCGCGGCCAAGGTCCTCGAAGACCTCGGCTGGTACGTCGCGGACAACCTGCCGCCCGAGCTCATCGCCAGAATGGTCGAGCTTGGTTTGGCGGCGGGTTCGCGCATCACCCAGCTCGCCGTCGTGATGGACGTGCGCTCCCGTGGATTCACCGGCGACCTGGAATGGGTGCGCCACGACCTCGCCACCCGCGGCATCACCCCACGGGTGCTGTTCCTCGAAGCGTCCGACGACATCCTGGTCCGCCGGTACGAGCAGAACCGTCGCAGCCATCCCCTGCAGGGGAATCAGACTCTGGCCGAGGGCATTTCCGCGGAGCGCACCATGCTGGCTCCCATCCGCGCGGCCGCCGACCTGGTGATCGACACGTCGTCCCTTCCGGTGCCCGCCCTCCGCGAAACCATCGAGCGCGCGTTCGCCGCCGAGACGGTGGCGCACACCAACGTGACCGTCGAATCGTTCGGCTACAAGTACGGCTTGCCGATGGACGCCGACACCGTCATGGACGTCCGCTTCCTGCCGAACCCGCACTGGGTCGACGAGTTGCGCCCGCACACCGGTCAGCACCCGGCGGTGCGCGACTACGTCCTCGGCCAACCGGGGGCGACGGACTTCATCGACACCTACCATCGGCTTCTGGACGTCGTCATCGACGGATACCGCAGGGAGGGCAAGCGCTACATGACCGTCGCGATTGGCTGCACCGGCGGCAAGCATCGCAGCGTCGCCATCGCCGAAGCCCTCGCGGGGCGCCTCGGTGGCGACGGTGATCTGACGGTGCGGGTCCTGCACCGGGATCTGGGCCGCGAATGAATTCACGCATCGTCGCACTGGGTGGCGGCCACGGTTTGTATGCGACGCTGTCGGCCCTGCGCCGGTTGACGCCGCACGTGACGGCGGTCGTGACGGTCGCCGACGACGGTGGCTCGTCGGGCCGGCTCCGCAGCGAGCTCGACGTCGTACCGCCCGGCGACCTGCGAATGGCGTTGGCGGCGTTGGCATCCGACAGTCCGCACGGCCATCTGTGGGCGACCATCCTGCAGCACCGGTTCGGCGGCAGCGGTGCGCTGGCCGGCCATCCCATCGGCAACCTGCTGCTCGCCGGGCTCAACGAAGTCCTCGCCGACCCGGTCGCCGCGCTCGACGAACTCGGTCGCATCCTTGACCTCAAGGGCCGGGTGCTGCCGATGTGTCCTGTCGCGCTGCAGATCGAGGCCGACGTCGCAGGCCTGGAATCAGACGCCCGGATGAGCCGGGTGATCAGGGGCCAGGTCGCCGTGGCCACGACGGTGGGCAAGGTGCGCAGGGTGCGCCTCAATCCCGGCAATCCGCCAGCCACCCGGCAGGCGGTCGACGCGATCATGGCCGCCGACCTCGTCGTGCTTGGACCCGGTTCCTGGTTCACCAGCGTGATTCCCCACGTGTTGGTGCCGCAGTTGGCCGCCGCGCTTCAAGCGACGACGGCGCGCCGGGCGCTGGTGTTGAACTTGGTGGCCGAACCTGGCGAGACGGCGGGCTTCTCCGCCGAGCGCCACATTCACGTACTGGCGCAGCATGCACCAGGATTCACCGTGCACGACATCGTCGTCGACGCGGCAGGCGTTCCCGGAGAACGGGAACGGGACCAACTTCGGCGAACCGCGGCCAGCCTCGAGGCTCGGGTTGAGTTTGCTGACGTGTCCAGACCTGGTACACCATTACATGATCCGGCCAAGTTGGCTGCGGCGCTGGAGCGTGTGAGGCTGCGCGGTAGTGCACCCGTGCCGCCGCCGGCTCCGACTGCCGCCGCTCAGTCGGTCGACGAAAGGTGACGATCTCGTGGCGATGACAGCCGAGGTCAAGGACGAGCTCAGCCGATTGGTGATCAACTCGGTGAGCGCGCGACGTGCGGAGGTGGCGTCCCTTCTGCGCTTCGCCGGTGGCCTGCACATCGTGGCGGGCCGCGTGGTGGTGGAGGCCGAGGTGGACCTCGGCGTCATCGCGCGACGCCTGCGCAAGGACATTCACGACCTCTACGGCTACAACGCCGTCGTGCACGTGCTGACGGCCAGCGGCATTCGCAAGGGAACCAGATACGTCGTGCGTGTGGCACAGGACGGCGAAGCGCTGGCGCGTCAGACCGGACTGTTGGATCTGCGCGGTCGACCGGTGCGCGGATTGCCTGCGCAGGTCGTCGGTGGCAGCGTCGGTGACGCCGAAGCCGCTTGGCGTGGAGCGTTTTTGGCGCACGGCTCGCTCACCGAGCCCGGCCGTTCGTCGTCGTTGGAGATCAGCTGCCCCGGTCCGGAGGCGGCACTGGCCCTCGTCGGCGCGGCGCGCCGGCTCGGCGTCAGCGCGAAGGCTCGCGAGGTGCGGGGCAGCGACCGGGTGGTGGTGCGCGACGGCGAGGCCATCGGTGCGCTGCTGACGCGGATGGGCGCCCAGGACACCAGGCTCACCTGGGAGGAGCGACGCCTCCGCCGTGAGGTGCGGGCGACCGCGAACCGCCTCGCCAACTTCGACGACGCGAACTTGCGGCGCTCGGCGCGCGCGGCCGTTGCCGCCGCGGCCCGGGTCGAACGCGCGTTGAACATTCTCGGCGACTCCGTGCCGGACCACCTGTCCAACGCGGGCAGGTTGCGGGTCGAGCACCGGCAGGCGTCCCTCGAGGAATTGGGCCGGCTCGCGGAGCCGCCGATGACCAAAGATGCCGTGGCCGGCCGCATTCGGCGGTTGCTGTCGATGGCCGACCGCAAGGCCAAGCAGGACGGCATCCCCGACACGGAATCCGCCGTGACACCGGATCTGCTCGACGACGCTTAGGCCGCGACGGCCGCCGGGTGCGCCAACGGATTGGCTGCCGCGTTGCCTGCGAGCGCGTCGAGGACCGCCGCCATTGCCTGCGGGCTGGTGTAGATGTTGGCGTGGCCGAGGACGAGCCCTGGGTAGCGCTGCTGAAGGACGACGTTCGTGACGTTCGGTCCGGTCAGGGCTTGCTGGGTGTACGGCGTGACGACCTCGTCGTTGACCGACGAGATTGTCGTGTACAGCACCCCCGGCCGGGTGTCGCCGTTGCCGTAGACCTCCTGCTGGAACCCCGATCCCACGCCCTGCTGAAACAGGGCTGGTGCGAGCGCGTCGGAGATGGCGACCAGCAGCTGGCCGAGGATCGGAATGGACTGAAACCCGGTCAGGTGGTTGAAGTCGGTGCCGTGGTTGCTCGGGGCGATGCCGATGAGCTGGGAGACCTTGTCGGCTCCGCCGAGTTCGTTGACGTAGTAGACCGGCAGGATGCCGCCACCCTGCGAGTGCCCGATCAGAATGACCTTCGGGGCCCCCGTCACCGCGAGCACCCTGTCCACCTCCGCGGCGAGTTCCAGGCCGGACTTCCGGATGTCGCCCATGGCCTGGATCGGGAAGTTCGGCTCGGCGGTGGTGTTGCCGTAGTTGAACGTGAAGACCTTGTACCCCGCGTTGGCCAGCACCGGCGCGCCGACCGACCAGTTGACGCCCTGGGTCCCCGTCGTCCCGTTGAGCAGGATGACCGGCAGCGGATGCTCCGCCGTCACCTTGATCGACGGGTCGTTGGCCCCGGCGGGTGGCTTGGTGGGCGTGAAGAACGAGAGCCCGTCGATGAGGCCGTAGTTGACGGTGAACCGGCCGCTCGGGGGCGACAGCGGCGCCCCGACCAATGTCCGGCCGACGGCGGCCGCGGCGTTGGCCACCGACATGGCCAACATGTAGGGCACGCCGAGGAAGCTGGAGGGGCCAAAGGCATGGGCGACGATGGTCGCGGCGGTGTGGACCGCCGACACCGTGACCGTTCCGACGTCGACCGCCAACCCGGCGAGCTGGAGGTCGGCTCGCGGCTTGATCGTCGGAGCCGGTTTTGGCGCTCCGAGCGGGGCCGCCGCTACCGAGTCGGCCGGGGGAGTGACCGGCGCCGGGACGCTGCGCAGGGCGGGGGCGGTTTTCGTCGGCGCGGGTCGGGACACCTCGGGTCGCGACACCACGGGCGTATTCGGCTGCTGGGCATGCTTGTTGGGTTCGCGTGGGACCTGTCTCTTATACA
>VIFX01000071.1:0-21060 GCA_006864685.1 Mycolicibacterium hodleri
CGTCCGGAGTGCTGTGGGGCGCGTTGCTGACTGCCGTCGGTGGCCGCCTCGGCGACACCGGGCGACCGGGCTCGGAAACCGTCGCGGCGGCCATGCGCGACGGGTACGACGCCCTCATCCAACTCGGCGGCGCCTCGCCGGGGGACAAGACGATGCTCGACGCCATGCTGCCGTTCGTCGAGGAGCTGCAGCGTCGGGTGACCGACGGCGAGTCGTGGCAGACTTCGTGGCGGGCCGCCGCCGAGAAGGCCACCGAGGCCGCTCGCGCCACCGCGGACATGAGACCGAAGGTCGGCAGGGCCCGACCGCTCGCGGAGCGCAGCATCGGAACCCCCGATGCCGGTGCGACGTCGTTGGCGATGATCGCCCACACCGTCGCCGACTGCTTCGCACGTAAATCCGAGGGAGAGACGTCATGACCGGACTACGGATCGTCGTCGGCTGCGACGACGCAGGATCTGAATACAAAGAAGCACTCAAGGCGGACCTGCAGGCCGACGATCGCGTGTCCGAGGTCACCGACGTCGGCGTCGGCACCGACGAACACACCGCCTACCCACACGTCGCGGTGGCCGCGGCCCGGCTCGTCGCCGAGGGCAAGGCCGACCGTGCGCTACTGGTGTGCGGGACCGGTCTCGGCGTGGCGATCAGCGCCAACAAGGTGCCAGGAATCCGGGCGGTCACCGCACACGACGGGTTCTCGGTCGAGCGGTCCGTGTTGTCGAACGACGCGCAGGTGCTGTGCTTCGGGCAGCGGGTGATCGGGCTCGAGCTGGCCCGGCGACTGGCCCGCGAATGGCTCGGCTACGAGTTCGATCCGACGAGCGCCTCGGCCGACAAGGTCAACGCGATTTGCGGGTACGAATCCGAGTCCGTCGCGCGCTGATATTCGCGGCTGGCGGTTTGCGCCGAAATTGGTTTCCTCAGCCACGTGCCATTTTGGAATTCCCCGGCGTCTAGCTGCGGTTTCGGCTGCGCTGTAGAAATTCAGCGACCAAAGGGCCCGCTGACGTGGGGAACGGGTTCCTGCGGAGTCTGTGAACTCGGGGGACGACGCCCACACGAGTTGTTTGCCGCTAGTAGTCACAGCAGCGAATTCACGGCAGAATGCCGGTAGCTGGCCTCAATGATGTGGAACGATTGTCGTTGATTGCCCAACGTGCGGGCCGCTAGCTGCGAAGGGGAGGTCGCTTTGTCAACGCATATGCGCATTGCGGCGACCCTCGGCGTGCTCTCGACCAGTTTCATGATCGCCGGTGCGGGCGGCGCGGTCGCGGCGGCCGACACGGAAGCCGGCGGTTCGACGAGCAGCCCGTCCGCAGGCCCCACCCGCGACCCGGTCAGGACGTTCGCCGACAACGTGCGCAAGGCCGTCGAGAACTCGCTGCACGGCACGGTGCAAGGCGTCACCGGCACCCTCAGCACCCTCACCAAGCCAGGTCACCTACCGTCGAGCATCCCCGCGTCGCCGAAGACGACGTTCGGCGGCAGCCCCACGGTGTTCGGCACCAGTCCGGTCACCACCCCGGACTCCGAGGCCACGGAAGAGACTCCGCCAGAGACCCCGTCGGTAGACCCCGGACCCGTCGAGGAACCGACCGTGCCCGTGGTGACGGCGCCCGTGGTGACGGCGCCCGTAGTCACGGTGCCGACGGCGCCCGCCGTCAAACCCAAGCCGGTGAAGAATCCAGTGGAGCCCGTGACGAAGGCCGTCACCTCCGTCACCTCCTTGGCCAACTCGGTCTTCGCGGTCCCCGGCGTCGTCGCGTCGCTTCCCACCTCGGTCACGCCGGTGTCGGACTTCCTCGCCTCCATCCAGAACGTGTTCACCTCGGCGAACGACGCGGGCGCCTCACTCACGGCACTCCCGTCCGACCTCGCCGGACTCCTCCTGCCTGGCGTTTCGGGGACGACCCCGTCCATCGGTGCGGCGACCGGCCTGAGCCGGACGACCAGAGTGCCGGCGCCCTCGCCAGGCATCCCCGTGTGGTCGGCGCTGCCCGAACTGCCGGGGCTGGCCGTGGCGCCGAGCGAGCCCGTCGTGGCCGCGCCCGCCGCGCCGGCGGTGGTTCCGATGGACGTCGTGACCAGCGGCCCGATCAGCAGCCCCGTCGCCGAAACGCCCCCGGCGAACACCCCGGAGCCGTCCGGCAAGAGCGACGTGCTGAGTCAGGTGGAACACGCCATCGGCGCGTTCGTCGCCACGGTGTCGCTGACCGCACTGGCCGCCGTCGCGCTACCAGGGCTCCTCGGACTGCTCACCACCTGCGCCGCGGGCGTTCGAGTCGGCTACCGGCAGGCCAAGGCCGCGTCCGCGCTCCCGCACACGGCGATCTCGCGGTTCGTCGGCTCCGGGCCAATCGGTGTCGTGCGCTCCAGCTCCCAGGTCGAGATGCGTTCGCGCGCATCGCGAGTCGCCCGTCCCGCCCCAGTTCCCGCGGAACGCCCCACCGAGCGCACCGGCACCCTGCGGCTGCTCGACAAGGCCGTCTGACCGCCGCCTCGCGGCCCATCGGCACCAGCTGGCGAGGTCAACTCGTCACCTGGCGTGCATTGACACGTCACGCTGTGATTGCTCAGTCGCTGTCCTGCTGAAGCACCGTGGCCGCCATGAGCACTGCCTCCGTACTCATCGCCGCTGATCAACCCACCGCCGGATCGTCCAACGCCTCGGCGACGACGCCGCGCTACACCCTCCTGCTCTCCACCGACCCCACGCTCGTCGACGACGCCCAGCGCCTCCGTCACGAGGTGTTCACCTCCGAGCCGGGGTTCGACCTCGTCGGAGGCGCCGACGGTCGAGACTCCGATCGCTTCGACGAATACTGCGACCACCTCCTGGTCAGGGAGGACCACTCCGGCGAACTCGTCGGCTGCTACCGGATGCTGCCGCCGCCCGGCGCGATCGCCGCAGGCGGGCTCTACAGCGCCACCGAGTTCGACGTCGCCGAGCTCGACTCGTTGCGACCGTCCCTGGTCGAGATGGGACGCGCAGTGGTGCGCGAGGATCACCGCAACGGCGGCGTCGTCCTGTTGATGTGGGCGGGCATCCTGGCCTACCTCGACCGCAGCGGATACGACTACGTCAGCGGCTGCGTGTCAGTGCCCGTGCAGGGCACCCCGGAGGAAACCCCTGGCTCCCAGATCCGCGCCGTCCGCGACTTCGTGCGCAAACGCCACGCGTCGCCGTTCACCGTTCACCCGCATCGACCGGTCGTCCTCGACGGCAAGGGACTCGACGAAATCGAGCCGCCCGCGCGGACGACCCTCCCTCCGCTGATGCGCGGCTACCTCCGGCTGGGCGCCGAGGTGTGCGGGGACCCGGCCCACGACCCCGACTTCGGCGTCGGCGACTTCCCGGCGCTGCTCGACAAGCGCAACGCCGACGTCCGATACCTGCAGCGCCTGCGCTCGGTGTCGCAGGCGAGCGAGATGTCCGACGGGATGGGCCGATGAGTAGTCACGCTGTCGTCGAAAGTCCATGGCTGCCACGGGCGTCGTGCGACGCGTCGTGCGTCCGCTGCGACGCCGTCCACGGTGCACGCCGCATCGTGGTGGCCGTGCGCACGTCCGTCCGCGTCGTGTGCGCGCTACTGGTGCTTCCCACCGCGGTCCTGCTCGCGCTGCCCCTGCCGGGCAAGGCGCGGGCCCAGCGCCTGTACTGCCGGCTGATGCTGCGCTGCCTCGGAGTCCGGGTGCGCACCTCGGGCGGTCCGATTCGCAACCTCAGCGGCGTGCTGGTGGTCAGCGGACACGTGTCCTGGGTCGACGTGTTCGTCATCGGCGCGGTGCTGCCCGGCTCGTTCGTCGCCAGGGCGGACTTGGTCGAGTGGCCGGCGCTGGGCGCCCTCGCCCGCCTCATGAAGGTGATCCCGATCGAGCGGGCCAATCTGCGCCGACTGCCCGAGGTCGTCCGCACCGTGGCCGACCGGCTGTCCGGCGGGCAGACGGTCGTCGCGTTCCCCGAGGGGACGACGTGGTGTGGCGTCGCCTACGGCACGTTTCGGCCCGCGATGTTTCAAGGGGCCGTCGACGCCGGACGGCCGGTACAGCCGCTGCGGCTGACCTATCACCACCGTGACGGGCAGCCGTCGACGATCCCCGCCTTCATCGGCGACGACTCGCTGCTGGAGTCGGTGCGACGGGTCGTCACCGCCCGCCTCACCGTGTGCCAGGTGCGGGTCCAGTCGTTGCAGTTGCCGGGAGACGATCGTCGCGACCTTGCGGCCAGATGCGAGGCCGCGGTGCGCGGGGAGACGCTGCTCGAGGCCCGGCCGGTCCACGGGCGTGCGCTGGTCGCCTGACACCGACCGCCCTGCCGGTATCCTTGACGGGCCATGACCGCCGTCTACCTGGATCACGCCGCCACCACCCCGATGCACCCCGCCGCCGTCGAGGCGATGACGGCGGCGTTGGCGACGGTCGGCAACGCATCGTCGCTGCACACCACGGGTCGAGCGGCCCGTCGCAGGATGGAAGAGGCGCGCGAGACGTTGGCCGGGCTCCTCGGGGCGCGGCCGTCGGAGATCATCTTCACCGCGGGCGGCACCGAGAGCGACAACCTCGGGGTGAAGGGCATCTTCTGGGCCCGCCGCGACGCCGACCCGAAGCGTCGCCGGATCATCACCTCACCGGTCGAGCACCACGCGATCCTCGACGGGGTGGAGTGGCTTGTCGAGCACGAGGGCGCCGAAGTGACCTGGCTGCCCGTCAACGCCGCCGGAGCGGTCGCCACGACCGCCCTTCGGGAGGCGTTGGAGACTCACGACGACGTCGCTCTGGTGACGGTCATGTGGGCCAACAACGAGGTCGGCACCATCATGCCGATCGCCGAGCTGGCCGCCATCGCCTCCGAGTTCGACGTACCGATGCACAGTGACGCCATCCAGGCCGTCGGTCAGCTGCCGGTCGACTTCGCCGCCAGCGGACTGTCCGCGATGAGCGTGGCCGCCCACAAGTTCGGCGGTCCCACCGGTGCCGGCGCCCTGCTGCTGCGTCGCGACACGGCGTGTGTGCCGCTGCTGCACGGCGGCGGCCAGGAGCGCGACGTTCGCTCCGGCACCCCCGACGTCGCAGGCGCGGTGGCGATGGCCGCGGCAGCGCAGGTGGCAGTCGACGGCCTCGACGCCACTCGGGCGCGGATTTCGGCGTTGCGGGACAAGCTCGTCGACGGCGTGATGGCGTCGATGGACGACGTCGACCTCAACGGCGCCGACGGGGACGCGCGGCTGCCGGGCAACACTCACTTCACCTTTCGCGGCTGCGAGGGCGACGCGTTGTTGATGTTGTTGGACGCCAAGGGAATCGAGTGTTCCACCGGTTCGGCCTGTACGGCAGGCGTCGCACAGCCGTCACACGTTCTGATCGCCATGGGCGCCGACCCCGTGAATGCGCGCGGCTCGCTTCGATTCTCGTTGGGGCACACCAGCACTGACGCCGACGTCGACGCCGTGCTCGCCGTACTGCCCGCGGCGGTGGACCGGGCTCGGCAGGCGGCGTTGGCCAGTGCGGGACAGAAGTAGCATGCGCGTCCTCGTTGCGATGAGCGGTGGCGTCGACTCCTCGGTGGCCGCCGCGCGGATGGTCGACGCCGGCCACGACGTGGTCGGGGTTCACCTCGCACTGTCGTCGGCACCGGGCACGTTGCGCACCGGCTCCCGCGGGTGCTGCTCGAAGGAAGACGCAGGTGACGCCCGCCGCGTCGCCGACATCCTCGACATCCCGTTCTACGTATGGGACTTCGCCGACCGTTTCAAGGAAGACGTGATCGACGACTTCGTCGCGTCCTACGCGCGCGGCGAAACCCCGAACCCCTGTGTGCGGTGCAACGAGAAGGTCAAGTTCTCGGCGCTGTCGGCCCGCGCGCTGGCGCTGGGCTTCGACGCGCTGGCCACCGGTCACTACGCCCGCCTCGTCGACGGCCGCCTGCGCCGCGCCGTCGACGGCGACAAGGACCAGTCCTACGTCCTCGGCGTCCTGAACGCACACCAGTTGGCGACGGCCATCTTCCCGATCGGGGACACCCCCAAGCCCCGGATCCGTGAAGAGGCCGCCGAGCGTGGCCTCGCCGTGGCAGGCAAACCGGACAGTCACGACATCTGCTTCATCCCGTCGGGGGACACCAAGGCGTTCCTCGGCGCGCGGATCGGCGTCCGTCGCGGTGCCGTCGTCGACGCGGGCGGCACCGTCCTCGCCGAGCACGACGGCGTGCACGGGTTCACGATCGGGCAGCGCAAGGGTCTCGGCATCGAAGGGCCCGGTCCCGACGGCCTCCCCAGGTACGTCACGGCGATCGACGCGGAGAGCGGCACCGTGCACGTCGGCGGCGCGAGCGATCTCGACGTATGGCGTCTGGTCGGCGAGCGGCCGGTGTTCACCGCCGGTTCGCCGCTGGACGGACCCGTGGAGTGCGAGGTTCAGGTCCGCGCACACGGGGGCATCGCGGCGGCCGTCGTGGAGGTCCGCGACGGCACCCTGGTCGCCTCGCTGCGCAGTCCGCTGCGGGGTGTCGCGACCGGTCAGACGATGGTGCTCTACCGCCCGGACCCCGAGGGTGACGAGGTCCTCGCGAGTGCGACGATCGCGGTCGCCGACCGGCAGCGCTAGCCGGGGATCCGGTCCAGGATGTTCGTCATCACGATGTCGGGCACCGACGGCGGATACGCGCAGAACGTGACCTCGACGAGTACCACCGACTTCAGCCGGTAGTCGCGGCCGCATTCAGTGCTGGTGCGGGTGCGGATGGCGTCGGGCCCCGCCGTCCACTCGCCGACGTACCCGGCGGTCGACGACCCGCACGCGTCGACCCGTTCGACCAGGCCGTCGAAGGTCCCGCGCGCCGACGCGACGTCCCGGTACGCCCCCGCGCCCTGTGAGATCAGCGCCCCCCGTGGTGGGTTTTGATAGGTCGTCTTGTGGAAGTCCTCGAGCTCGGGTCCGAACGTCTGCGTCTCGGCGAAGAGCCACGCGCACTGGGGCGGGACGCGGTCGGCCAGCACGCCTGCGTCGACCGGGGACGTGCCGTCCATGCTCGGGATGACCGTGAGATCGTCGCCGCCGCCGGTGATCGCCCGCATCTGGGTCTTGTCGAGCAGCACGTCGTCCGCGTCGACGGGGGACCGTGACGGTTCGTCGAATCCCGGCGCAGAGGCCACGGGAGTGCCTGCGACGGTGGTGGTGCACCCGACCGCGAGCGCGGCCGCGCAGAGCGCGAGCAGCACCCTTGGGCGAGACGCGGACATGCTCGACGGTAACTCGTCTACCCAGCGATCGAATACTGTTGGCCGCGTGAGCGTTTTCGCCGCGGCAACCGGCATCGGATCTTGGCCAGGCACGACGGCGCGTCAGGCCGCCGAAGTAGTGGTCGGTGAGCTGCATACGCTGACCCACCTCGTCGAGCTGCCCGCCCGTGGGGTTGGCGCGGATCTGATCGGTCGCGCCGGCGCCCTGCTCGTCGATGTCGGCATCGACACCGTGCCCCGCGGCTACCGGCTGGCCCCCGGCCGAAGCTCCGCCCTGCGCCGCGCGGTGAGCCTGCTCGACGAGGACGTCGACGCCCTCGAAGAGGCTTGGGAGCGGGCCGGTTTGCGAGGCGGCTCGCGGACCGTCAAGGTGCAGGCGCCTGGTCCGATCACGTTGGCGGCGCACCTCGAACTGCCCAACGGACACCGCGCGATCACCGACCCCGGTGCAGTGCGAGACCTTGCGGCAAGTCTCGCCGAAGGCATTGCGCTGCACCGGTCCGAGCTCGCGCGTCGGCTCGACGTGCCGGTCGTGGTGCAACTCGACGAGCCGACGCTGCCCGCCGCACTGGCCGGGCGCCTGACCGGGGTGACGAGCTTCTCGCCGGTGCATCCAGTCGACGAAGCGGTGGCACAGAGCCTTCTCGACGGGTGTGTCGAGAGGATCGGCGGCGACGTCGCACTGCACTGCTGCGCTCCGGACCTGCCATGGAAGATGTTGCAGCGCAGCGGTTTGGCTGCCATCTCGGTCGACGTCGGCACACTGACCGCCGCGGACCTCGACGGTATCGGCGAGTTCGTGGAATCGGGTCGCGTGGTGATGCTCGGAGTGATCCCGGTGCAGGCGCCGGACCGCCCAACCTCACCGCAGGAAGTGGCCAAGGCGGCAGCGTCCATCACCGACCGACTGGGCTTCTCCCGCGAGGTGCTGCGCGACCGCACCGGCGTCACCCCGGCGTGCGGCCTCGCAGGCGCGACCGAGCAGTGGGCTCGTACCGCCGTCGAGTTGGCGCAGAAGGTTGCCGATGAGATCGACCAGGATCCCAGCGCAGCGTAGTGTTTGCTCAGTTACACCCGATTGGTCGAGGAGGATCGTGGCCAGGTCGACGAAGCGCCTCGCGGCCGGTGTCGCCCTGGCGTTGGCGATCACCGTAGCCGGTGGTCCTGGCGCGGTCCTTGCCGCTGCGGATCCGGGGTCTTCGGGATCGTCCCACGGACACTCGCGCGACGGTGGACATTCGCGGACGGATTCTCGCGGTGACGGACGTGGCTCCCACGGCTTCGGCGGTCCCCGCCACGACAGCGGCCCCCGCCACGACAGCGGCCCCCGGAATGACCCAGGCTCCCGGAATGACCCAGGCTCCCGACACGACCGCGGCCCGCGCGGCGGCGATTACCGTGACCGCGACGAACGCGGCAATCCCCGCGGCGAGCGCCCACGGGACAATCCCGGCGTCGTCGCGACTCCGGCCCCGACGGCGTCGCGCGGAGCCGTCCCCGCCCCGGCACTCGCTCCCGAAATCCCTGCCAGCGCGCCGAAGAAGCCCGTGCGAACGGGACGTGCCGGAGTCAGGCCCGTCGTGCCCGCGGCGGCGGTCGTAACGCCGCGCGTCGTCGTCGGCAACGGGCGGACACCCGAGGCGCGCGTCGAGACGAGTTTCGTGCCGCCGCAACCGCTTCCCGTCGCGATGGCCCCTCGGCCGCTGACACCGGTCGCCCCGCCCGCCGCGACGCCGCAGCCCATGACCGAGCAAGCCGTGTCCGCACCAGAACCACGATCCGAACCGCCCGCGGCGGCGCTGTGGGCGAAGGTGAAGCCGACCTGGCCCACCGGCGCGATCTTCGGCATCGCCGGTTTGCTGCTGGCACCGATCGCCGGAATGTGGCTGGGACACCGGCAGGCACGCGCGGCCAAGTCGGCCTCGCAGCTGGTCAGTCGCTAGAGCTCGGCTTCGCCGCGTAGAGCTGGATGAGGTTGCCGCACGTGTCGTCGAACACGGCGACCATGCCCTCGCCGACGTCCACTGGCGGCTGGGTGAAGACGACGCCACGTTCGACCAGGCGGCGGTACTCCGCGTCGAGGTCGTCGACGACGAACTGCGCCAGCGGAATGCCGTCCGCGACGAGGGCGTCCCGGTACGGCTTCACCGCGGGATGTCCGCTCGGCTCCAACAGCAGCTCGGGTCCGTCGGGCGAGTCCGGCGACACCACCGTCAGCCATGCGTCGGTCCCGAGCGGGACGTCGCGGCACGTCACGAAACCGAGAACGTCGGTGTAGAACGCAAGGGCGGCCCGTTGGTCGTCGACGAAGATGCTCGTCAGATGAATTCTCACGGGGTCCGCAAGTCCTTTCGCAGGATCTTGCCGGATGCGGACTTCGGAATCGCGTCGATGAAGGCCACCTGCCGAACCTTCTTGTAGGGGGCGACGTGCTCGGCGACGAAGTCCATGACCTCGCGTTCGGTCAGCTCGGCACCGGACACCTTGACCACGAACGCCTTTGGGATCTCCTCGCCCGAGGACGAGTCGGTGACGCCGATGACGGCGGCATCGGCGACGGCGGGGTGGGTCAGCAGCACCGCTTCGAGTTCGGCGGGCGGCACCTGATAGCCCTTGTACTTGATGAGTTCCTTGAGCCGGTCGACGATGTAGACGCACCCCGACGAGTCGACGCGGGCCACGTCGCCGGTGTGCAGGAACCCGTCGTCGTCGATGGTCAACCGAGTGGCATCCTCGTTGCCGAGGTACCCGGGCATCACGTTGGGGCCCTTGAACCAGAGCTCGCCCGTTTCGCTGAGTCCTGATGCAGGAGGGTCGATTTCGGCACCGGACTCGTCGACGATCTTGCTGACTGCGTTCGGCACGGTCCACCCACACGAGCTCAACGGAGCCACGGTGCCGACCAGGTCCTTGCCTCCGTCGAAGGGAGCGACGTGGCTGACGGGGCTGAGCTCGCTCATCCCGTAGCCCTGCACCACCTGGCAGCCGAGCCGCTTCTTGACGGCGCTGCCGAGCTCCTCGTCCAGCGGTGCCGCCCCCGACATGATGCCGCGCAGACTGGACAGGTCGTACTGCTCGACGAGCGGATGCTTGGCCAACGCGACCGCCACGGGGGGAGCGATGAAGGCGTAGGTGCACCGGTGCGTCTGGATGTTGCCGAGGAACTCCGTCAGGTCGAAGCTCGGCATGATGACCAGGCGCGCGCGGGCGTGCATCGCCGCATTCAGAAGCACGGTCATGCCGTAGATGTGGAAGAACGGAAGCACCGCGAGGATGCGGTCGTCGGCGCGCATTCCTTGCAGCGGACGAATCTGCGCGACGTTGGCCGCGAGATTGCGATGCGTGAGCATCACGCCCTTCGGATTGCCCGTCGTCCCGGAGCTGTAGGGCAGGACCGCCAGGTGAGTGGACGGGTCGAAGGTCACCTCAGGCGCGGGCAGCGCGGGGCCGAGCAGGTCGTCTGCGTTGGGATGGCCGTCGGCGGCTTCCCCGGGACCGTCGAGCACGACGACCCTGTCGGCGGCCAGCCCGATCGAGGCGGCGCCGTCTGCGGCCTGGGCCACCAGCGGTGTCACCGTGACGAGCATCGACGCCTTGGCGTCGGTCAACTGCTTGGCGATGTCCTTCGCCGTGAACAGCGCATTGATGGTGGTGGCGGTGGCGCCGGCCCGCAGAATCCCGTGAAACGCGATCGCGAACGCCGAGCTGTTGGGGGCCAACAGGCCCACGACGTCGCCGACGCCCACCCCGCGGGCAGCGAGGGCTCCGGCGAACGCGTCGACGCGCGTAATCATCTCGCGGTAGGTCGTCTCGACACCGGTCTTGGCGTCCACCAACGCGATGCGGTCGGCGTCGGCGTCGTCGAGGTCGGCGAACAGGTACTCGTGGAGGCTGGTGGTGGGAACGTGGACCTGGGGGAAGGGGCTCGAGAAACTCATCGTGCCTCCGATCGAACCACGGCCGGGCGCTCACCGGCCGGCGTTCGGTGTGCCACGGCGTGCCCAACCCTGGAGGACCGTGACAGTGGACCCTCCCCCCAGGGGCCCACTGCCACGGAGGTCAGGTCGGAAAACCTTTCCCCCGTGAGCAGAAGCTACCCGAGTAAAAGGCGTGTTACCAAGGCTTTTTTGGGACGAGAATTCGGTGCCAGAATTTCGCTGGAGCGGTCGGATGACATTCAGATCTTGATTGAATTCGCCGTGCATTCGTACCGTTCGACACCGGCAATGTTCGGTGAACTCGAATGGGTGACGTCACCGCTCGCTTACGGCGAATCTGCCGGTGCCGTTCGCGTGTCATTCGGGACATAACTGCGAGGGCGGCCTTCCGACGTTCCCGCCCGCGTGGGCGCATGTCGGAGGCGTGGACGCTTTGCGATTCGGGCTCGAATTGGTCGACGCGTCGGCACAGCAATCGTGGGGTCGTAGCGATTGCGGCGGAAGAATCCGCGCCCGCTGCGATCGCAGCACTTACCTGACACGGGGTGCATCATTCGCCATTTCGCCGCGTCGCGGCGACGACGTCCGGCGCCGGTGGAAAGCACCGGCAAAGAATTTCCACCGACGAAACAATCGACGCATGGAATGGCGTCACGATCAGCGGCGGCGACGCCATTCTTCGGTGATCGGTCGCTCGTCGAGGGCGGAGATCATCCGCGCCGGCGCCACGAGCCGAAAGGACGCGTCGACGAGCTCGCGCACCTCGTCCCAGTCGACGGCCGCCACGGTGAAGTCGAGGCCGAGCCAGCCGGCCACCCCCACGTAGGCCGGGTAGAAGAACCGCTCGTCGCGCTGAAGTGCCGCGCGGTCGGAATCGTCGACCTTGACGATCACGCAGTGGGGAATGCCGACCGTGTCCCCGGTCTCCTTCGAGCTGCCGCCGTACATCGCGAACATCTTGGTGACGAAGAACGCCGGCCTGCCATGCGAGACCTTCTCGTGAGCGCCGGGGAACGCGAGCGCAATCGCGCGCAACTCGGCGAGTCCCGGATCGTCGTCGTCGAACACGAGCGGGTGCGGCACGCCGCCAGCCTATCGCCGCAACGGAGCCACGGGACGTGGTCGGAGACGTCGCGGTCCCGTTGTCCGGCAACGCCTTCCCCGCGGCGTGACGGCTCGGCCGAACAGGGTTGCCCCGAGTGAGGCGGACCTGTCGGACCTCTCCGATAACCTCACCAAGGTGAGCTCACCTGATGCCGACGTCCGTCGCGAATGGCAACAGCTGGCCGACGACGTGCGCGGTCACCAGTTCCGCTACTACGTCAAGGACGCACCGATCGTGTCCGACGGGGAGTTCGACCGGCTGCTCGGTGAGCTGAACGCCATCGAGGAGCGCTTCCCCGAGCTGCGGACACCCGATTCCCCGACGCAGCTCGTCGGGGGAGCGGGTTTTGCGACCGACTTCAGTGCGGCCGACCACCTCGAACGAATGCTGAGCCTCGACAACGTGTTCAACCCCGAGGAGCTGGTGGCGTGGGCGGCACGGTTGACCGGTGAGATCGGCACCGACCCCGAGTTCCTGTGCGAACTGAAGATCGACGGCGTGGCGCTCGCGTTGGTGTACCGCGACGGCGTTCTGGTCCGCGCCGCCACCCGCGGCGACGGACGCACCGGCGAGGACGTGACGCTGAACGCGCGCACCATCACCGACATCCCGGAACGCCTGACGCCCAGCGACGACCACCCGATCCCGAAGGTGCTTGAGGTGCGTGGCGAGGCGTTCTTCCGCCTCGCCGACTTCGAGGACCTCAACGCCGGGCTGGTGGAGGAGGGCAAGGCGCCGTTCGCCAACCCGCGCAACAGTGCCGCCGGCTCCTTGCGGCAGAAGAATCCCGCGGTGACGGCGCGGCGCAAACTGCACATGATCTGCCATGGTCTCGGACGCACGGAGGGTTTCACCCCCGCCACGCTGCACGACGCGTACCTCGCGCTGAAGGCCTGGGGACTGCCGGTGTCGGACCACACCACGCGGGTCACCGGCATCGACGCGGTCGCCGAGCGGGTCGTCTACTGGGGTGAGCACCGCCACGACGTCGAGCACGAAATCGACGGCTTGGTCGTGAAACTCGACGACGTCGCGCTGCAACGGCGGCTGGGTGCGACGTCACGCGCCCCGCGGTGGGCGATCGCCTACAAGTATCCGCCGGAGGAAGCCACCACCAAGCTGCTCGACATCCGCGTCAACGTCGGTCGTACCGGGCGCGTCACGCCGTTCGCCTACATGGAACCGGTGAAGATCGCCGGGTCGACGGTCGGGCTGGCGACGCTGCACAACGGCTCCGAGGTCAAGCGCAAGGGCGTTCTCATCGGCGACACGGTGGTGATCCGCAAGGCAGGCGACGTCATCCCCGAGGTCCTCGGCCCGGTGGTGGACGTCCGCGACGGCACCGAGCGCGAGTTCGAGATGCCGACGAACTGCCCCGAGTGCGGCACGACGCTCGCCCCCGCCAAGGAGGGCGACGCCGACATTCGATGCCCCAACTCGCGGACGTGTCCGGCGCAGCTGCGTGAGCGGGTGTTCCACGTGGCCGGACGCGGCGCGTTCGACATCGAGGGACTCGGCTACGAAGCGGCCATCGCGCTGCTGCAGTCGGGCGTGATCACCGACGAGGGCGACCTGTTCGACCTCACTGAGGACGACCTGCTGCGCACCGAGTTGTTCACCGTCAAGGGTGGGGTGATCTCGGCCAACGGGAAGCGTCTGCTCGCCAACCTGGACAAGGCCAAGCAGCAGCCGCTGTGGCGCGTACTGGTGGCACTGTCGATCCGGCACGTCGGGCCGACGGCGGCCAGGGCGCTGGCCGGTGAGTTCGGCAGCCTGGAGGCCATCGAAGCCGCGACCGAAGAGCAACTGGCTGCCAGCGAGGGCGTGGGTCCCACGATCGCGGCCGCGGTGATCGACTGGTTCACCGTCGACTGGCATCGCGCCATCGTCGACAAGTGGCGGGCGGCTGGCGTGCGGATGCACGACGAACGCGACGAGAGCGTCGCGCGGACGTTGGAGGGCCTGTCGATCGTGGTGACCGGATCGCTGCCGGGGTTCTCGCGCGACGAGGCGAAGGAAGCCATTCTGGCGCGTGGCGGCAAGGCGGCCGGCTCGGTCTCCAAGAAGACCGCCTACGTGGTGGCGGGCGACGCGCCGGGCTCCAAGTACGACAAGGCGATCGAGCTCGGCGTGCCGGTCCTCGACGAGGACGGATTCCGTCGACTTCTGGAGAACGGCCCCGACCAGGATTAATCGCCGACGTCCGGGGAATGCCTTCGAAAACGACTTCGAGGAGACTGACGATGGCGGCGATCTGCGACACGTGCGGCAACCACTACGACAAGGCGTTCACCGTGACGTGGGCCGACGGCCGCACCGCGACGTTCGACAGCGTGGAATGCGCCGCGGCGCAACTGGCGCCCGAATGTGCGCACTGCGGGTGCCGCATTCTCGGCCACGGCATCGAGACCGAGGACGCGATCTTCTGCTGCGCCCACTGCGCGCGCAAGGACAGCAACGCCGACGTCAACGACCGCTATCCCGTGCCTGCCGGCGGCTGACTCCCTAGCGCAGGATCGTCGCGACGATGCCGCTGAGGTAGCCCAACCGGGCCACCTCGGACGGCCGGAAGGCGGGTCCGCCGGGGCGGCCGAGGACGACCGCGGTGTCGTGGTCACCCAGGGGTGCGGCGGCCAACGTGGTGTCGAAGTCCCGCCACACCTGCGGAATCCACTCGGCGGTGCCGTCGAGGGCCTCGGCGTGCTGCAGCGGCAGCCAGGGCGCGGAGGTGGCCGCAGTCTCGGGCACGCCGTGGCTGCCCGCCACCATCCGCACCCCGTCGGCACCGAGTCGCATGACCATGCACCAGCCGACGCGCAGCACCTTGGGAGCCTCGTCCACCAGCACCTGCAGCTTGTCTTGCTTGCCGGGGGCGGCCGCGATGTGGTCGATCAACTCCAGCTCGCGGTGAGCCTCCAGCAGACCGGTATGGGGTCGGATGCTGTCGACGTAGACACCGGTGAGCTTCTCGGCGGCGGTGATGAGCATGTCGGGCATGGCGCCCAGCGGAAGCTCGACGACCAGGTCGTCGACTGCGTAGCCGGCGGCGCGTTCCACGACGTCGAGGGACAAGATGTCCGCGCCGACCGAGCCCAACGCCACGGCGAGGGAGCCCAGGCTGCCCGGCCTGTCCTCCAACTCGACCCGCAGCAGATATGACGGCACGGGCAACACTGTTTCACGGAGGGTGGGAGCGGAGCGACTCGAAAGCCGGACCACGCCGCTCCCGGCAGGCTCCGGCGCGGACCGTCGACCGCGGTGACTAGGCTTCGGTGTCGTGTCGCAGATCTCGCGGGACGACGTCGCCCACCTGGCACGTCTGGCCCGTCTCACCCTGACCGACGGCGAACTGGATGGTTTCGCCGGCCAACTCGACGCCATTCTGGAGCACGTCGGCCGGATTCAGGCGGTCGACGTGACCGGTGTGGAGGCCACTGACAACCCACTGAAGGACGTCAACGTGACCCGGCCCGACGTCGTCGTGCCCAGCCTCACCCAGGAGCAGGCGTTGGCGGCTGCCCCCAATGCCGTCGACGGTCGGTTCGCGGTACCGCGCATCCTGGGGGAGGAGCAGTGAGCGAGTTGATTCGTCTCGACGCGGCCACCCTCGGCGCGAAGATCGCCGCCAAGGAGGTCAGCTCGACCGAGGTCGTCACGGCGCACCTCGAGCAGATCGCCAGCACCGACGGCGAGTACCACGCGTTCCTGCACGTCGCGGGTGATGCCGCGCTGGAAGAAGCGGCCAAGGTCGACGCCGCGGTTGCGGCCGGCGACACGTTGCCGTCGCCGCTGGCCGGCGTCCCGCTGGCGCTCAAGGACGTCTTCACCACCGTCGACATGCCCACCACCTGCGGGTCGAAGATCCTCGAGGGCTGGCGTTCGCCGTACGACGCGACGGTCACCGCGCGGCTGCGGGCGGCGGGCATCCCGATCCTCGGCAAGACCAACATGGACGAGTTCGCCATGGGCAGCTCGACCGAGAACTCCGCCTACGGTCCGACCCGCAACCCGTGGAACGTCGAGCGCGTGCCCGGCGGCTCCGGCGGTGGTAGCGCCGCGGCGCTGGCCGCGTTCCAGGCGCCGCTGGCCATCGGCTCCGACACCGGTGGCTCCATTCGCCAGCCGGCGGCCCTGACCGCCACCGTCGGCGTCAAGCCGACGTACGGAACGGTGTCGCGGTACGGGCTCATCGCCTGCGCCTCGTCGCTGGACCAGGGCGGGCCATGTGCGCGCACCGTGCTCGACACTGCGCTTCTGCATCAGGTCATCGCCGGTCACGACGCTCGCGACTCGACATCGGTGGACGCCAAGGTGCCCGACGTCGTGGCCGCGGCACGGGCGGGCGCGGTGGGTGACCTCACCGGTGTCCGGGTCGGCGTCGTCAAGCAGCTGCGCAGCGGAGAGGGTTACCAGCCCGCGGTGTTGGATTCCTTCAACGCCGCCGTCGAGCAGCTCACCGCACTGGGTGCCGAGGTCAGCGAGGTCGACTGCCCGAACCTCGACTATTCGATGGCGGCGTACTACCTCATCCTGCCGTCGGAGGTGTCGAGCAACCTCGCCCGGTTCGACGCGATGCGCTACGGGCTGCGCGTCGGCGACGACGGCACCCACAGCGCCGAAGAGGTGATGGCCCTGACCAGAGCCGCGGGCTTTGGTCCAGAAGTGAAGCGTCGCATCATGATTGGCACCTACGCCCTGTCGGCGGGTTACTACGACGCCTACTACAACCAGGCGCAGAAGGTACGCACGTTGATCGCCCAGGATCTGGAGCGGGCCTACCAGAGCGTCGACGTCCTGGTTTCGCCGGCGACGCCGACGACGGCGTTCCGTCTCGGTGAGAAGGTCGACGATCCACTCGCGATGTACCTCTTCGACCTGTGCACGCTGCCGCTGAACCTGGCCGGACACTGCGGAATGTCGGTCCCGTCGGGGCTCGCCGCGGACGACGGATTGCCCGTCGGCCTGCAGATCATGGCCCCCGCACTCGCCGACGACCGGCTCTACCGCGTCGGTGCGGCCTACGAGGTGGCCCGCGGTGCGCTGCCGTCGGCGATCTGACGGGGGAAGATAGGGGCATGCGCACGCGAGGAGCAGTGAGTTAGATGCGGATTGGAGTGCTCACCGGAGGTGGCGACTGCCCCGGGCTGAACGCCGTCATCAGGGCCGTCGTGCGGACGTGCGACGTCCGGTACAACTCGTCGGTCGTCGGGTTCCTCGACGGCTGGCGAGGTCTGATGGAGGATCGCCGCATCCAGCTCGCGAACGACGATCGCAACGACCGACTGCTCAGCAAGGGCGGCACCATCCTCGGCACGGCGCGGGTCAACCCCGACAAGCTGCGGGCCGGCCTCGACCAGATCAAGCAGACGATGGAGGACAACGGGATCGACGTGCTGATCCCGATCGGCGGCGAGGGTACGCTCACGGCGGCGCACTGGCTGTCCGAGGAGAACGTCCCCGTCGTCGGCGTGCCGAAGACCATCGACAACGACATCGACTGCACCGACGTGACCTTCGGCCACGACACGGCGCTGCAAGTCGCCACCGATGCGATCGACCGGCTGCACAGCACGGCGGAATCGCACCAGCGGGTGATGCTCGTCGAGGTGATGGGTCGCCACGCCGGGTGGATCGCGCTGAGCGCGGGGCTCGCCTCCGGTGCGCACATGACGCTGATCCCGGAGCAGCCCTATGACGTCGAAGAGGTCTGCCGGCTGATCAAACAGCGCTTCGTGCGCGGAGATTCGCACTTCATCTGCGTGGTCGCCGAGGGCGCCAAGCCCGCCGAGGGGTCGATGCACTTGCGCGACGGCGGAATCGACGAGTTCGGCCACGTGAAGTTCACCGGCGTGGCGCACCAGTTGGGCGTCGAGATCGAGAAGCGGATCAAGAAGGAAGTGCGGACGACCGTGCTGGGCCACGTGCAGCGCGGTGGCACCCCGACCGCCTACGACCGGGTGCTCGCCACCCGGTTCGGCGTCAACGCCGCCGACGCCGCGCACTCCGGCGAGTACGGGATGATGGTGTCGCTGCGTGGTCAGGAGATTGGCCGGGTCCCGCTGGCCGAAGCCGTCAAGCAGCTGAAGTTGGTGCCGCAGGGCCGGTACGACGACGCCGCCGAGTTCTTCGGCTGAGACCGCCTTCCCGCGAGCAGACAGAAAAGGCCCTCGATGAGCCTGTTTCAGGGCCTTTTGTGTCTGCTCGCGAAGAGAGCCGACCCACTAACTAGGATCGAATCATGACTGTCGCCACCGCCGAACTCATCGACTACGACGAGGTCATCTCGCGCTACGACCCCGTGATGGGCATGGAGGTCCACGTCGAACTGTCGACGGCGACCAAGATGTTCTGCGGTTGTGCGAACAACTTCGGCGCCGAGCCCAACACCAACGTCTGCCCGGTGTGCCTCGGGCTGCCCGGCGCGCTGCCGGTGGTCAACGCGGCGGCCGTCGAGTCCGCGATCCGCATCGGCCTCGCGCTGAACTGCTCCATCGCCCCGTGGGGTCGCTTCGCGCGCAAGAACTACTTCTACCCGGACCAGCCGAAGAACTACCAGATCAGCCAGTACGACGAGCCGATCGCCGTCGACGGTTACCTGGACGTTCCCCTCGACGACGGCACGACGTGGCGAGTGGAGATCGAGCGCGCGCACATGGAGGAGGACACGGGCAAGCTGACGCACCTCGGCAGTGCCACGGGTCGCATCGCGGGCGCCACCACGTCGCTGCTCGACTTCAACCGGGCCGGTGTTCCCCTGGTGGAGATCGTCACCAGGCCCATCGAGGGTGCGGGTGCGCGAGCTCCGGAGATCGCCCGTTCCTACGTGACGGCGCTGCGGGATCTGTTGCGCGGCTTGGACGTATCCGACGTCCGGATGGATCAGGGCTCGATGCGCTGCGACGCGAACCTGTCCCTCAAGCTCACCGGCGCCCCCGAGTTCGGCACCCGCACCGAAACCAAGAACGTCAACTCGCTCAAGAGCGTCGAGGTGGCCGTCCGCTACGAAATGCGTAGGCAGGCAGCCGTTCTCGACGCGGGCGGCGAGATCATCCAGGAGACCAGGCACTTCCACGAGGACGGGTACACCAGCGCCGGACGCCGCAAGGAGACCGCGGAGGACTACCGGTACTTCCCCGAGCCCGACCTGGAGCCGGTCGCGCCGAGCCCCGAACTCGTCGAACGGCTGCGGGCCACCATCCCCGAGCTGCCGTGGCTGCAGCGCAACAGGATTCAGCAGGACTGGGGCATCTCCGACGAGGTGATGCGCGACCTGGTGAACAACGGGGTCATCGATCTGGTCACCGCCACGGTCGCCGAGGGCGCCTCGAGTGAGGCCGCCAGGGCGCTCTGGGGCAACTTCCTGGTGGAGAAGGCCAACGAAGCGGGGGTGACGGCATCCGAATTGGCCATCACGCCCAAGCAGGTCGCCGCGGTGGTGAAGCTGATCGACGAAGGCAAACTGTCGAACAAGTTGGCGCGCCAGGTGATCGAGGGCGTGCTCGCCGGTGAGGGTGAACCCGAGCAGGTGATGACCGACCGCGGGTTGGCCGTCGTGCGCGACGACTCGGTGATCCAGGCCGCGGTCGACGAGGCGCTCGCCGCCAACCCGGACATCGCGGACAAGATCCGCGGCGGCAAGGTGCAGGCAGCCGGCGCGGTGGTCGGCGCCGTCATGAAGGCCACCAAGGGTCAGGCCGACGCGGCGCGGGTCAGGGAACTGGTGCTGGCCGCCTGCGGCGTGCAGGGCTGACGGACGCGCCAG
Organism: Mycolicibacterium hodleri; assembly: GCA_006864685.1. GTDB lineage: Bacteria > Actinomycetota > Actinomycetes > Mycobacteriales > Mycobacteriaceae > Mycobacterium > Mycobacterium hodleri_B. The sequence continues at coordinate 20,047 of VIFX01000071.1, forward strand.
CCCCGTTATCCGGGGCCGGCGCCCACCGGCGGCTTAGGTGTTCTCCGCGTTGGTGCGGGGGAATCCGCCACCCTGCGGGAACAGTGGGAACACGACGTCGTCGACCTTGTCGGCGTCACCGGAGGTCCGGTTGATCGTGCCACCCCAGACGTTGCCGTCCGGCGAGAGCTTCAGGGCCCATGCGTGCCCGTGGGTGTCCTGACGGACCACTTCCGGGTCGCCGGTAACCGCGCCGGTGTCGGGTGCCATGCGGATGGCGACGGTCTGCTTGGTGTTGACCATGTTCACCAGGACGCTGCCGTCGGTGACGGCGCACCCGGCGATCCCCGGCTTGTCCGGCCACGTCCACACCGTCGACACGACGGAGTCCTTGGTGATGCGCTGAAGTCGGTCACCGGTCGGTGTCCGATCGGTGACGTATTGGGAACCGTCCGCCCGGTCGATGCACAACCCGCCTGCGCCACCGATTCCGCTGAGCGCGGTCGTCGGGGGAGCCTGATTCACGGTCGTCGGCTGCTCGATGCGGATCAGCTTGCCGGCCAGCGAACTTGGATTGGATGCCTGGGCGGGGTCCCCGGCGTCGCCGGTGAGCAATTCCAGCGTGGTGGGGCTGGTGAACATCAGCGCGCCCATGTTGTTGGTGGCGCCCTTCGGGATGCCGGTCAGAATCGGCTTGGGAACGTCACCGTCGGCGATCCTGACGATGCGGTTGTCCGACGGTGTGCTGACGTAGGCGTACATCAGCTTGTCCTGCGAATAGGTGGGGGAGAGCACGATGTCCATCAGCCCGCCGTCGCCGGACGGGTCGACGGGAATCACGAGCTTGACCTTGGGTTCTGCGTTGGTGGCGATCTCCTTGACCGCTCCGGTCGTCCGCTCCGCCACCAGCGCCGACTTGCTGTCCGGGCCCATGATCAGACCGCTGGTGCTCTCCAGGCAGCCCTGCATGACCCCCTTCGCGTCGCAGACCTTCGGGAATGGCTGAGCGGGCAGCGGCGGCGGGCTGATGGACAT
>VIFX01000072.1:0-19009 GCA_006864685.1 Mycolicibacterium hodleri
ACAAAGGCCTGCGCGTCGTCCCACGTGGGCAGCAGCCCTGCCGCCAAGACGTCGGCCAAACTTGGAGCCGCCGCGTCACGCTCGGAGAGGTTCGGCACCGCCCCGTCGACGAGCGGCCAGTCGACGCCGATCGCGGGATCGGTTGGGCAGATGGTGTGTTCGCGGGTGGGGGAGTAGCCCGCCGAGCAGAGGTAGGTCACCGTCGAATCGTCTTCCAGCGCAAGGAATCCGTGCGCCAGCCCCTCAGATAGGTAGACGGTCCGGTGGTCGCGGTCGTCGAGTAGCACCGAATCCCACTGACCGAACGTCGCCGAGCCGACCCGGACGTCGACGACCACGTCGAACACCGCGCCCCGCACGCACGTCACGTACTTGGCCTGGCTCGGCGGCAGCTGGGCGAAGTGCAGGCCCCGCAACACGCCCGCCGCGGAGACCGACACGTTGGCCTGCCTCAGATCCAAGGAGTGCCCGGTCATCGCGGTGAACTCGTCATCGGTGAACCACTCGAAGAATCGTCCGCGGGGGTCGGGGCGGACGGTCGGCGTGATCTCCCATGCGCCGGGAATCGACAGCTCGCGGAAGGTCACTGGTTGCGCTCCTCATACATTGCCTCGGATGCGTCCTTCAGCGGGCGCCACCATGATTCGTTGTCGCGATACCACGCGATCGTCGCGGCGAGGCCGGACTCGAAGTCGTCGTGCTGCGGCGTCCAGCCCAGTTCGTCGCGAAGCGCCGACGGGTCGATCGCGTACCGCAGATCGTGGCCCGCCCGGTCGGTCACGTGGTCGAAGTCGTCGGGATCGCGATCCATCAGCCGCAGCAGGGTGCGCATCACCGTGAGGTTGTCGCGCTCGCCGTCGGCGCCGATCAGATAGGTGCGCCCCAGTTCGCCGTCGGCCAGGATTCGCCACACGGCACGGTTGTGGTCGGTGACGTGAATCCAGTCGCGGACGTTGGTTCCGAGCCCGTACAGCTTCGGACGTCGCCCCGTCAGGACGTTGGTGATCTGCCGCGGAATGAACTTCTCCACGTGCTGATATGGCCCATAGTTGTTGGAGCAGTTGGAGATCGTCGCTCGCACACAGAAGGACCGCACCCAGGATCGCACCAGCATGTCCGACGCCGCCTTGGTGGCCGAATACGGGCTCGACGGGTTGTACGGGGTGGCCTCGGTGAACCGGATGGGATCGTCGAGAGGCAGGTCGCCGTAGACCTCGTCGGTCGACACGTGATGTAGCCGAATGCCGTGCCTGCGAACGGCTTCCAGCACGGTGAACGTGCCGACGACGTTGGTGTGAACAAACGCCTCGGGATCGGCCAGCGAATTGTCGACGTGCGTCTCGGCCGCAAAGTGCACGACGGCATCGGTCTCCGCGACCAGCTTCTCGACCAGTTCGCCATCGCCGATGTCGCCGTGCACCAGGCGGACGTCGTCGGCCACGGGCGCCAACGACTCGCTACTGCCCGCGTACGTCAAGGCGTCGAGCACCGTCACACGAACGTCGGGATGCTCCCGCACGGTGGCGTGCACGAAGTTCGCGCCGATGAAACCGGCACCCCCGGTGACCAGCAGACGCATGGTCACAAACCCTAGCGGGTGGCCCGATCTACTCGCTGGTCGAAAGCCCCAGCGGACCCGCCAGCTCGGCCAACGTCGGAATCAGCGCATCCGCGCCGCCCAGCACCTGAATGCAGACGTGGTCGGCGCCCGCGTCGACGTGCTCCTGCAGCCGCCTGGCGATGTCGTCGGGAGTCCCGTGAGCCACCACCGCGTCGATCAGCTTGTCGCTGCCGGGCTTCTGCACGTCGGCGTCGGTGAAGCCCAACCGCTTCCAGTTGTTCACGTAGTTGCTCAGGTCCAGGTAGAACTCGACGGTCTGCCGACCGATCTCGCGGGCCTGGGCCGCATCCCTGGCGAGGACCACCTTGTGCTCGGGTGCCAGGAACACCGCGTTGCCGATCAGTGCGTGAGCCTGGGCGGTGTGCTCCGGCGTCGTCAGGTACGGATGGGCGCCGGCGCTGCGGTCGGCCGCCAGCTTGAGCACCTTCGGGCCCAGCGCCGCCAGCACGCGACGGCTGGTCGGGACGTTCGCGGCGTCGAGGGCGTCCAGGTATTCGACGAGGACGTCGTAGGGCTTGCGGTAGTCGTCGGTGTGCTCGGGATGCCCGATGCCGATGCCGAGCAAGAACCGGCCGGGATAGGCCTTCTCGATGCGGTGGTAGGACGCGGCGACCTCGTCGGCCGGCGACGCCCATACGTTGACGATGCCCGTCGCGACCTGCAGCGTGGTCGTCGCCTCCAGGATGGGTTCGACGAACGCCAGGTCGGCGGCCGGTGACCCGCCCACCCAGACTGCGCCGTACCCCAGCTTCTCGATCTCCTTGGCCTGCTCGGGGGGCACGGGCCCAGCGGTCCAGACGCCGAAGCGCCCGAGGTTGGGCTTGAGATCGGTTGCGTCAGTCATGGGTGAAGCGGTCCCTTCGGGTGGGGTTTGTCTGGGGATGGCTACTGCAGGCCCAGCGGTCCAGCCAACTCGGCGAGCGCAGGCACTAGCTTGTCTGTACCCGTCAGCACCTGAACCGGAACATGATCGGCCCCGGCGGCGAGGTGCTCGGAGAGTCGCGCGGCCACGGCGTCCACCGTGCCATGGGCGACGACGGCGTCCACCAGCGCGTCGCTGCCGGGCTTCGCGACGTCGGCGTCGGTGAAGCCGAGTCGCTTCCAGTTGTTGAGGTAGTTGGCCAGGTTCAAGTAGATCTCGAGTGCCTTGCGTCCCACGGCGCGCGCCTGCTCGGAGTCCGTCGTCAGGACGACCTTGTGCTCGGGTGCGATGAACGCGTCGGAGCCCACCAGTTCCCGTGCCTGCCTGGTGTGTTCGGGCGTGGTCAGGTACGGGTGTGCTCCTGCGCTACGGCGTGCCGAAAGCTTGAGTACCTGCGGCCCGAGGGCTGCGACGACGCGGCGGTCCTTGGGGACTCCGTATCGGTCGAGCTCGTCGAGGTACTCGGTCAGAGCGTCGTACGGCTTCTTGTACTCCTGATGCGCCTCGGGGTGGCCGACGCCGATGCCGAGCAGGAACCGGTTCGGGTACGCCGCGTCGATGCGGTGGAACGACTCGGCGGTGGGGCCGGCCGCGGCGGTCCAGATGTTGACGATTCCGGTGGCCAACGTCAGCTTCTCGGTCTCGCCGAGGATGGGATCCACCCAGTCGAGCTCGGCGGGTGGCGACCCGCCGGCCCAGATGGCGCCGTAGCCGAGGGCTTCGATCTCGCGAAGCTGGTCGGGTGGTACCTGCTGCCACTGCGCGTAGTGACCGAATACGCCGAACTTGCCGAGCTGAGGTTTGGCCATGGTGGGGTCAACCACGTTCGGCAGCGCGACTATTCCGCGACGTCGGCGGGCGCCTCTTCCGGCTTGGGAGCCACCAGCGGCAGCACGATGATGAAGCGGGTGTCACCCGGCTTGGACTCCACCCGGATGTTGCCGTGGTGCTTCTGGGCGACGATGCGCCAGGCCAGGTCCAGCCCAAGCCCGGTGCCCTCGCCGAACGCCTTCGTGGTGAAGAACGGCGTGAAGATGCGGTCGGCGATGTCGGGCGGGATGCCCGGACCGTCGTCGCAGATCTCCACCTTGATCGCGTCCTCGCCGACGGCCGAGGTGCGGAGGGTCAGCGTGCCGTGCCCGCCCATCGCCTGGATCGCGTTGTCGATGATGTTGGTCCACACCTGGTTGAGATCGCCTGGGTAGCACTGGATTTCGGGAAGCGACTTGTCGAGTTCCTTGATCAGCTTCACCGGCTTGTCCTTGCCGAGCTTCTCGCCGAACATCATGATGGTGCTGCGCAAGAGCTCGTGGACGTTGGCGCTCTGGTACGGCGCGCGGTCCATCTGGGAGTACTGCTTGGCGCCAGCCAGCAGCGCCGAGATGCGGCTGCTTGCCTCGGCGATCTGGTTCATCATCAGCTCGGTGTCGATGGTGTACCGCAGCCACCCGATCGCGCCCTGCAGGGACGCGGTCGCGTCGACCTCGTCGACCGACGCGGAGATGCGTTCCAGCCAGTCGATGTCCAGACCCGCCTCGACGAACGTCGGGGCGTAGTCCCAGGCCCCGACGATGCCGTGGTCCTCCAGCCAGTCGCCAATTGCGTCCTCGCGGTCGGAGGCCTCCAGCGCGGTCAGCTCGAGGGCCTTGGACTTGGCGACCTGTTCGGCCACCTCCTCCTGGATGGTGACCAGGACGCGCAACCCCTCGGGGCTGAACTTCCCGTCGGCCAGCATCGCGAGCTTGTGCCGCATGCCCGCGATCTTCTCGCGCAGGTCCGAGACGGCCCTGGCGGCCGCCGCGGCCGGGTTGTTGAGCTGGTGGGTCAGGCCTGCCGACAACTGACCGAGCGCGAGCAGCTTCTCCCGCTGGTCGATGATCTGGCGCTGGCGCAGGCCACCGACCTTGAGACCCTCGAGGAGGTGGACCGCCATCGGGAGCTCGGTCTTGACGAACTCGCCGAACGCGGTCGCGTCAAGGACGAAGAACTTCGACGGCTTCGTCACCCGCACCGAGGACTCGTAGACCTGGGGCACGCCGTCGACGTAGGCGCTCCACGCACCGCAGTACACGCCGCGCTGCGAGGTTCGGTTGGTCTCGATGTCCGCGCCGCCGGAGCGCTTCGACATCGCCAGCTCACCTTCGATGAGGACGTAGAAGCAGGTCGCCGCCTCGCCCTCGATGCAGATCGGACCCGGCTCGAACCGCGCGAGGTGCCCGTGGTCGCACAGCGACTTCAGCTGACGGTCGGTCAGCTTCTCGAACAGGAACAGCGTCCGGAGCTCGTCGGGCAGACACGTTTCGCCCATGGGGACAGTCCTTCTCTCTAGGCTTCGCCGGCGGCGCCGGCACTCACGCTTCGGCCAGGTAGCGGTGCACCAGCATCACGGCCATCGACCCTTCACCGACGGCGGCCGCCACCCGCTTCGCGGATTCAGAGCGCACGTCTCCTGCAACGAACACACCGGGCACACTTGTTTCCAAGTGGTGCGGCGGACGTTCCCGGTTCCAGCCGCAGACGTCCTTCAGATCGGGCCCGGCCAGCACGAAACCGCGCTCGTCGAGCGCGAGGACGCCGTCGAGCCATTCCGTTCGCGGACTCGCGCCGATGAAGCAGCACAACCGTCCCGACGGCACCGTGGTGCGCTCGCCGGACTGCCGGTTGAGCAGAACCAGCCCGGACAGGTGGTCGTCCTCGCCGATGGTGTCGACGACCTCGGTGCAGGTCTTGACCTGGATCTTGTCGTTGCCCTCGATCTGCTCGATGAGGTAGTGCGACATCGACGCCTCCAGCGAGGGGCCGCGCACCAGCAGCGTCACCGACTTGGCGGTCTTCGACATGAACATCGCGGCCTGGCCTGCGGAGTTGGCGCCGCCGACGATGTAGACGTCCTCGCCGCGACACTCCTCGGCGTCGGACACCGAGGCCCCGTAGTAGACACCGCGGCCGACGTAGTTGCAGCCGTCTGGGTCCGCGGGGTCGCTCCAACAGCCGACGACCTTGAGTTCCTGGTACTCGACGCCGGTGGCGAGGATGACCGAACGGGCACCGACGGTACTGCCGTCCTCGAATTCGATGATCGGGGCCGCCTCGCCGACGTGCAGTTTGACGACGTCGCGGGTGGTGATGACCTCGGCGCCGAACCGCTCGGCCTGCCTGCGCGCGGAGTTGGTCAGCTCGGCTCCGGAGACGCCGATCGGGAAGCCGAGGTAGTTTTCGATCCGCGAGCTGCGACCGGCCTGCCCGCCGGTGGTGGTGCGCTCGATGAGCACGGTCTCGAGGCCCTCCGAGGCGCCGTAGACCGCGGAAGCCAGCCCCGCGGGGCCGCCGCCGATGACGGCGAGGTCGTACATTTGAAGCGACGGTTCAGTCGACAGTCCGAGCAGCTCGGCCAGCTGACCGTCGGTGGGCTCGACGAGCGCCTCGCCCTTCTCGGTGATGACGACGGGCAGGTCGCGGCCGTCGAGGCCGGCGGCGTCGAGCAGCTGCTCTCCCTTCGGCTCGTCGGCCATGTAGGCGCGGAACGGGAACTGGTTGCGGGCCAGGAACTGGCGCACCTCCCACGACCGCTGGTTCCAGCGGTGCCCGATGACCTTGGTGTACGGCATCGCGCGGTCGCCGACGGCGCGCCACTCTTCGAGCAGCCCGTCGATCACCGGATAGAGCTTCTCCTCCGGCGGATCCCACGGCTTGAGCAGGTAGTGGTCGAGGTCGACGACGTTGATGGCGTCGATGGCGGCGTGAGTGTCCGCATAGGCGGTCAGCAGCACCCGCTTGGCCAGGGGAAACAGGTCCATCGCCTTCTCGAGGAACTCGATGCCACTCATCTGAGGCATCCGGTAGTCGGCGACGAGCACCGCGACGGTGTCGCCGCGGAGCTTGAGTTCCTTGAGGGTCGCCAGCGCGTCCGGCCCGCTCTCGGCGCGGACGATGCGATACCGCTCGCCGTAATGGCGGCGTAGGTCGCGCGCCACGGCGCGCGACACGGCGGGATCGTCGTCCACGGTCAGAATCACGGGATGGCGGGGCTGCGAAGTGGGTCCGGTCATCGCGATCAATTATGCGCTGGTCGTCCACCCAATATCACCCCGGAGACCGGTGACAAGTGCCGGTTACTCGGAGGGCGGAATCGCGTGGGCGTCGCTCAGGACGCCGGTGGAGCCACCGGATGCGAGTTCGACGCGGCCGCGACGGGTGTCGTGTTCTCCTCGCCGAAGCGGTTCAGCATCGCGGCGACGTCGATGCCCGAGGTCTTGAGCGCCTCGACGATCTTGGCCACCGCAAGGGGACTGACCCCCAGCAGGCCACCCATCGCGTCCTGGGTGTCGCCCGCCCCACCGATGATGGACAGGCGGTCGATCTCGGCGAGCGGCGCTGCCGCAGCCTCGGTGGCCTTGACGACGGAGGCCAGCACGTCGGGGAGCATCAGCAAACGGGCCGCGTCAGGGGTGTAGCCGTTCAGCGCGGTGGCGATCTCCTTCTTACCAGTGGCCTCGGCGACGAGCTTGGCCTCGATTCCCGACGCCTCCGCCTGCAGTTCGACGCGCAGCGCGTCCGCGAGTTCCTTCTTGCCGGCCGCCTCGGCGACCAACTTCGCCTGCAGGCTGTCCGCCTCGGCCTGCTGCTCGACCCGCAGCGCGTCGGCTGCGGCCTTGCGGGCATCGGCGTCAGCCTGTCCGGCCCGGCGGGCCGATTCGGCTTGCGCCTCGGCGGCCAGGATCGCTGATTGGCGCTGCCCCTCGGCGCGCGCGATGTCGGCTTGGCGCTGCGCCTCGGCCGGCGCGATCACGTCGGCCTGCAGCGCGGCCTGGGCCTGCTCGGCGCGGCGTTGTTCCACCTCGGTGCGGGCCTGGACGCGTGCCGCCTCGGCCTGCTCGGTGGCAATGCCGACGTCCTTCTGGGCGCGTGCGTTGGCCAGGGGACCGGCCTGATCGGCCTCGGCGTTCTCGGCCTCGGTCTGGGCGCGGAGCCGAGCCAGCTCGACGTCGCGCTTCTGGTTGGCGACGGCGATCGCGGTGTCGGCTTCGGCCTGCGCGACGGAGCCCGCCTGTCGGGCCTTCGCCGACTGGATCTGCGAGTCGCGCTCGGCCTCGGCCGTACCGATCGTCGCGTCGCGCTTCACCTCGGCGATGCGCCGCTGGCCGAGCGACTTCAGGTAGTCGTTGGCGTCGGAGATCCCGGCGATCTTGAGGACGTCGACCTCCATGCCGATGCGGGCAAGGTCGGCGCCTGCCTCCTCGACGACGCTACGAGCCAGGGTGTCGCGGTTCGAGTTGAGGTCTTCGACGGTCATCGTCGCGGTGATGCCACGCAGGCTGCCCGCCAGGATCTCGTTGATCTGCCGTTGCAAGACCTCCAGGTCGGAGGTGAGGAACCGCTGCACTGCGGTCTGCACGGCCTCGTCGGCCGATCCGATGCGCACCAGGCCGACGGCTTCGACGTTGACGGGGACGCCGTTGTTGGACAAGGCGTTCTGCAGGTTGATGCTGACGTTGAACGGCTCGAGGGACATGATGTCCACCCGTTCGATGCCGGGCACCCGGAACCGGGCCCCGCCGCGGACCACCTTCGGCGTGCCACGGCCGGTGAACACGGCCACCTCGTTGGGCGGCACCTTGATGTAGTTCTTCACGTAGATCAGCGGGAGCACCACCAGCAGGAGGAGCCCGGCGATGACCGCGATCGTGACGATGAGGAAAGTGGACACGGAGGGTGCCTTCCGTTCTGGGTTGGTACGGCTCTAGTGGTCGGGAACGGCCACGACGTGGAGGTAGTCGGCGTCGACGTCGGCGATGTAGACGCTGGTGTTCTTCGTCAAGACGTCCGGCTCTTCGGTGATCGCCCTGGCCCGCACCCGGTTTCCTTCGGAGTCGACGAACGCCACCTCGCCCCAGCTGCCGACGGGGACGTCGAGGGTGACGGTGCCGAGCAGGCCGATGTAGGACGACCGCGACTTCTGCGAGTTCGACTCCTGCCTGCGCAGGTACGGCAGCAGCAATCCCTGAAACGCGAGCATCAGGACGACGGCCGCAGCGAGCGCGACGAGTCCGGAGCCGACGGCGCCGAAACCGGCCCAGGAGCTGATCAGGCCGCCGGCGCCCGCGCCGAGCAGGGCGGCGGACACCCCGGTCAGGCTGAGGAAGGGCAGACCGTCATGTCCGGCCCCATGGCCGAAGTCGACGAGGAACAGCGCCGAGAGAACCGCTATCCCGCCGACGATGAACGCCGCGAGGTAGGCAGCGGTCACACATTCCCCCTGAGGCCGGTCGTGAGGTCCTTCGCATCGGTCGCCGTGGACCTTGAAACGATCTTGCCACCCTCAGGCCGTTGCTGGTGACGGCGATTTTGGGGAGCGCTCGGAAGCGGGTACCATCGATCAACGGTGCGGCATCCGCGCCGGCTCCTTGCGTGCCCTGTCCTGGAATTTTACGAATCCGGCTCACGTTTTGAAGTCGGAGGCGGTGTTTGCGGCGCCAGACAGGAACAACGGAGGACATGGCTAAAAAAGACGGTGCCATCGAAGTCGAGGGCCGAGTGGTCGAGCCCCTGCCCAATGCGATGTTTCGCATTGAGCTGGAGAACGGACACAAGGTGCTCGCGCACATCAGCGGCAAGATGCGGCAGCACTACATCCGCATTCTGCCCGAGGACCGCGTCGTGGTGGAGTTGTCGCCCTACGACCTGACCCGGGGCCGCATCGTTTACCGCTACAAGTAACTAGACCGTGACGGGGGCTCGCCCTCGACACCGAACAACCAAGACAGGATCGACCGCCGTGAAGGTGAACCCGAGCGTCAAGCCCATCTGCGACAAGTGCAGGGTGATCCGTCGCCACCGGCGGGTCATGGTGATTTGTTCTGACCCGCGCCACAAGCAGCGTCAGGGCTAGACATTTGCGCGTTGCGCAAACGCAGTACAGCAACAACTGAATGATGAACTCCCAGTACCAGTGAGTGGCTCGCATCTTTAGAGATGGGCTGCTCATGACACGCCCGGCACGGAGGCCGGGCCCCGTGAGGGGAACGGACTGGGACAAGACCTCCGCAACGAAAAGGAATCACTGCCTGATGGCACGTCTACTGGGCGTCGATCTCCCGCGTGACAAGCGCATGGAGATCGCGCTGACCTACATCTACGGCATTGGCCGTACCCGCTCGCAGGAAATCTTGTCGGCCACCGGCATCGACTTCAATCTGCGTACCAAGGACCTGACCGACGATCAGGTGTCGCAGTTGCGCGACTACATCGAAAGCAACTCCGAGATCAAGGTCGAAGGTGACTTGCGCCGCGAGGTGCAGGCCGACATCCGACGCAAGATCGAAATCGGCTGCTACCAGGGTCTGCGGCATCGTCGCGGCCTTCCGGTGCGTGGCCAGCGAACCAAGACCAACGCGCGCACCCGCAAGGGCCCGAAGCGCACCATCGCCGGCAAGAAGAAGGCCAGGTAAGCACATGGCACAGGCCAAGAAGAGTGGAGCGGCTGGTCCCAAGAAGGGCCAGAAGACGCGCCGCAAGGAAAAGAAGAACGTTCCGCACGGCGCCGCTCACATCAAGAGCACGTTCAACAACACGATCGTCTCGATCACCGACCAGCAGGGCAACGTCATCGCCTGGGCATCGTCGGGTCACGTCGGCTTCAAGGGTTCGCGTAAGTCGACCCCGTTCGCCGCGCAGCTGGCCGCTGAGAACGCTGCCCGCAAGGCTCAAGAGCACGGTGTCAAGAAGGTCGACGTCTTCGTGAAGGGCCCGGGTTCGGGCCGCGAGACCGCGATCCGTTCACTGCAGGCAGCCGGCCTCGAAGTTGGCGCCATTTCCGACGTCACGCCGCAGCCGCACAACGGCTGCCGTCCGCCCAAGCGGCGCCGGGTCTAGAGGAGATTTAGAAAATGGCTCGTTATACCGGACCCGTCACCCGTAAGTCGCGTCGTCTCGGCGTCGACCTCGTTGGTGGAGATCAGTCCTTCGAGAAGCGTCCCTACCCGCCCGGCCAGCATGGTCGCGCGCGGATCAAGGAGAGCGAATACCGCACGCAGCTGCAGGAGAAGCAGAAGGCTCGCTTCACCTACGGCGTCATGGAGAAGCAGTTCCGTCGTTACTACGAGGAGGCCAACCGCCACTCGGGTAAGACCGGCGAGAACCTGCTGCAGATCCTGGAGAGCCGGCTGGACAACGTCATCTACCGCGCCGGGCTCGCCCGTACGCGCCGGATGGCCCGTCAGCTGGTCAGCCACGGTCACTTCACCGTCAACGGCGTGAAGGTCGACATCCCCAGCTACCGCGTCTCGCAGTACGACATCATCGACATCCGTGAGAAGTCGCTGAACACGCTGCCGTTCGAGCTGTCGCGTCAGACCGCCGGTGAGCGCCCCATCCCGGGCTGGATCCAGGTCGTCGGCGAACGCCAGCGCATCCTGATCCACCAGCTGCCCGAGCGCGCACAGATTCAGGTGCCGCTGACCGAGCAGCTGATCGTCGAGTTCTACTCGAAGTAAACGTGTGACCGTCCCAGGTCATGGTGGCCTGGGACACCAAACGGCATCAAATAGCGGATGTCGAGAAGGAGATAGAAAATGCTGATTTCTCAGCGCCCCACCCTGTCCGAAGAGAGCCTTGCCGAGAACCGGTCCAAGTTCGTCATCGAGCCCTTGGAGCCCGGATTCGGTTACACCCTTGGCAACTCGCTTCGGCGCACGCTGCTGTCGTCCATCCCGGGCGCAGCGGTCACCAGCATCCGCATCGACGGCGTGCTGCACGAGTTCACCACCGTTCCCGGGGTGAAGGAAGACGTCACCGACATCATCCTGAACCTCAAGAGCCTGGTCGTGTCGTCCGAGGAGGACGAGCCGGTCACCATGTACCTGCGCAAGCAGGGCCCGGGTGCCGTCACCGCCGGTGACATCGTCCCGCCCGCGGGCGTCACGGTGCAGAACCCCGACATGCACATCGCGACCCTGAACGACAAGGGCAAGCTCGAGGTCGAGCTCGTCGTCGAGCGTGGCCGCGGTTACGTCCCCGCCGTGCAGAACAAGGCCTCCGGTGCCGAGATCGGCCGCATTCCGGTCGACTCGATCTACTCGCCGGTGCTCAAGGTGACGTACAAGGTCGAGGCGACTCGCGTCGAGCAGCGCACCGACTTCGACAAGCTGATCCTCGACGTCGAGACCAAGAACTCGATCACCCCGCGTGACGCACTGGCCTCGGCCGGTAAGACGCTGGTCGAATTGTTCGGTCTGGCACGGGAACTCAACGTCGAAGCCGAAGGCATCGAGATCGGCCCGTCGCCGGCCGAGGCGGATCACATCGCCTCGTTCGCGCTGCCGATCGACGATCTGGAACTCACCGTCCGGTCGTACAACTGCCTCAAGCGCGAGGGCGTCCACACCGTCGGCGAGCTGGTCTCGCGGACGGAGTCCGATCTGCTGGACATTCGCAACTTCGGCCAGAAGTCCATCGACGAGGTGAAGATCAAGCTGCACCAGCTGGGTCTCTCGCTGAAGGACAGCCCGGCCACGTTCGACCCGTCCGAGGTGGCCGGTTACGACGTCGCGACCGGCACCTGGAACAGCGATGCCAGCTACGACGTGGACGACACGCAGGACTACGCCGAAACCGAACAGCTCTAACAGCTTTCAAGAAACCGTCCCGGCCCTACCTGATACGGGGGCCGGCCACATAAGGAGATAGTCGCAATGCCCAAGCCCACTAAGGGTGCTCGCCTCGGCGGGTCGTCCTCACACCAGAAGGCGCTCCTGGCCAACCTGGCCATGTCGTTGTTCGAGCACGGTCGGATCAAGACGACCGAGCCCAAGGCGCGGGCGCTGCGGCCCTACGCGGAGAAGCTCATCACCCATGCCAAGAAGGGCACGCTGCACAACCGGCGTGAGGTGATGAAGAAGATCCGTGACAAGGACGTGGTGCACACGTTGTTCGCCGAGATCGGACCGCACTTCGCCGAGCGCGAGGGTGGCTACACCCGGATCATCAAGGTGGAGGCACGCAAGGGCGACAACGCCCCGATGGCCGTCATCGAGTTGGTCAAGGAGAAGACGGTTACGTCGGAGGCCAACCGGGCCCGTCGCAGTGGTTCCGCCAACGCCCCCGTCGCGGCTGCCGCTGCACCGCAGGCCGCGGTCGAGCCCGAGGCCGCCGTCGGCCCCACCGACGAGGTCGTCGAGGACGCCCCGGTTGAAGACGCCGTGGTCGAGGACGCCGACACCACCGAGGTGACCGACGAAGTCGCCGAGGACGACAAGGCCGACGACGCCAAGTAGTCGACTCGTGAACGAGCCCGCCATCGATTCCGGTGGCGGGCTTGTTCGTTTGCGCCTGGACGTCGCCTACGACGGCACCGACTTCGCCGGGTGGGCGACGCAGACGAATCAACGCACCGTGGCCGGCGCGATCGACGATGCGCTGTCGACGGTGTTCCGGACACCGGTGATCACCCGAGCGGCGGGTCGCACCGACACCGGTGTGCACGCCACCGGTCAGGTGGCCCACGTGGACGTCCCGGCCGAGTCGATCCCGCTTGCCTATCCGCGCACTCCCCGCGACGAACCGGAATTCCAGCCCTTGGTGCGACGGCTGTCTCGGCTGCTGCCCGAGGACGTGCGGGTGCTCGACGTGGTCAGGGCGCCAGCTGGATTCGACGCCAGGTTCTCCGCGCTGCGGCGGCACTACGAGTACCGGTTGACGACGGCGCCGTTCGGCGTCTTGCCGCGGGAGGCGAGGTTCGTCACGCCGTGGCCTCACCCGCTCGACGTCGACGCGATGCGGGTGGCGTCGCGAGAACTGCAGGGTCTCAACGACTTTGCGGCGTTCTGCCGGGCGCGCGAAGGTGCGACCACGATTCGCAATCTGCAGCGTCTGGATTGGGTGCGCGACGGCGATTCGATCGTCGGCTACGTCGCCGCGGATGCATTCTGCTGGTCGATGGTGCGGTCACTGGTCGGTGCGCTGCTTGCCGTGGGAGAGGGCCGGCGCGAACCTCGCTGGTGCGCCGAGCTGTTGACGTCCACACGGCGGTCGAGCGACTTCGCCACCGCCCCGGCCCGCGGCCTGACGTTGGTCGGCGTGGACTATCCGGTCGACGCAGAACTCGAGGCGCGGATCCTGGTGACCCGTGATCGGCGAACGCCCGACGAGGTGGGGCGGATCGAGGGTTAGACCCGCGCGGCGGCGAAGTCGGCCGCCTCGTTGACCATGCCCGCGTCGATGTAGGCCCGCGCCGCGTGGTCGGTCCAGTTCTCCTCCCACGTGTTCGGGTCGGCCGGGTTGCAGATCGGGTCGGCTCCGTGACACAGGTCGATCGTCCGATCGCGGTACAGCGGGCTGATCGCTCCGATGGGTCCCGCCCATACGCTGCCGTTGCCGAACAGGGTGACGGCGGCGATGTGCTGATCGGCCCCAGGCGGCAGCGGATTGTCGAAGCCGAAGAAGGCGAAGGGCACGGCCAGCGCGACGTCGGTCACCGCGGCGCCGAGGGAGTAGCCGCCAAGCACGATCCTGGTGTCGGGGCAGCTGGCAATCGTGCTCTGTACGCGCGCGCTCATGTCGTTGGCGCCGAGGTCGACCTGGGTGTCGGCCGGGTACCGCACCGCGTACAGGTTGACGTTCTTACCGCTCTTCTTGCGGAGCGCACTGACGAAGGTGTTACCGATTTGGCCGGGGCCAGCGGGCTCGAACCGACCGCGCGCAAAGATGACCTCAACCGCCGGGCAGGCGGCGGACGCGGTCGGAATCCCGATCGCGGTGACGGCAGGCGTCACCAGCAGGGCGGCGGCGGTAAGGGCGGTGACGAACGTCGCGACGACGAGCCTGCGAATCAGCTGTGGGGTCACCCAGGCGATGCTAGCCGACGTCGGCGACGTGCCGTCGGCGTCGCGTGGCGACCGGGTTACAGCAGACCGGCGACGAAGTTCGCTGCGTCGTTGGCCGGGCCGCCGGCGTAGGCGCGGTGGGCGGCGACGTCCTCGCCGCTGGTGCACACGGGATCGCCCGCGTTGCAGAGGTCGATGGAACGGCCGCCCCAGACCGGACTCGAGGTCAGCGGCAGGCCCAACTTGGCCGACGGGTTGCCGAAGGCGACGAGCGCCGCCACGAAGTCGGGGGTGTTGGGCGGCAACGGATTGGTGAAGCCGATGGCCGGGAACGGCACCGCGGCGATGACGTCGATGACGGCTGCGCCCTGGGAGTAGCCGCCGAGCACCAGGCGGGTGGTGGGGCAGGCGCCCATCATGTACTGAATGTGGGCGCTGGCGTCGTTGGCGCCGGCCGCCGCGGCGAGGAAGTCGTAGTCGGCCGGGTAGGCGACGGCGTAGCTGCCGACGGACCGGCCGCCGACCTTGGATCGCAACGCCTCGACGAAGGATCCGCCAGGCAGGCCGAGTCCGGGTGCTTCGCTGGTGCCGCGGGCGAAGACGACCTCGATGTCGGGGCAGCCTTCGGCGGACGCCGGAGCGAGGCCGAGGCCAAGGCCCGCGGTGGGGACGGTCGACAGGACGGGAGCGATGACGGCGAGGCAAGCCGCAGCAACGGCGAGAGTCGTCCGTCTAACAAGATCGAAGGCCACGCCGAATGGTAACGCCTAAATCAGCTAAACAAGTCCTGCGACGAAGTTCGCGGCCTGCGGGATGAACTCGGACGACTCATAGTGGGTGTGCGCGAACGGGTTGCGGCCGTCCGAGCAGATGGGGTCGCCGTCGGAGCACAGGTCGAGGGCGCGTCCGCCGAAGATGGAGTTGGTGATCGGAACCGAGAACTTCGCCGACGGGTTGCCGAACACGACAACCGCGGCGACGTTGGCGTCGAGGGCCGACGGCAGCGGCGGGGCCGACCCGACCTCGCCGATCTTGTTCCCGAGTGGCGGGATGCCGGCGAGCATGTCGATGACGGCCGCACCCTGGGAGTATCCGCCGAGCACGACGCGCGTGTTCGGGCATTGCGCTGCCAGCGAGCTGATGAAGTTGGTGGCGTCGGTGGCGCCGTCGGCCGCCGCGAGGAAGTCGTAGGTGGCCGGGTAGTTGACGCCGTAGGCCTCGATCGTGCGGCCACCGAGTTGCGGGGTGAGGGCGTCGACCAAGGCCTGGCCGACGCGACCGATGCCAGGTGCTTCGCTAGTGCCCCGGCCGAAGACGAGCTGGACGTCGGGGCAGGGAGCCGCCGAAGCCTGCGGGGCGACGATCAAGGTCGCCGCGGTGCAGGCGACGGCCGATGCGATCGCGGCCAGGCGGGCTGACATCCTGAGCAAGGTCACTAGCCCATCTTCACATATTTGGGTTAGCTGCGACCAACCGTTCGGTCCGGTCACCCTGGCGGGCCAGCACCAACCCGGCGAGGACCACTGCGGCGCCGACGACCTGGATGGGGGCCAGAGCCTCGCCGAGTAGCACCCACGCGGCCAGCACGGCAAACATCACTTCGGAGAGGCCGACCAGCGAGGCAAACCGCGGCCGTAGGCGGGCGACGCCCATGATGCCCAGCGTGTACGCGATTGCGGTGGGGATCAATGCCATCGCGGCGACGGGCACGATCCACGACGTGGTTAAGCCCGCGACCACGGTGTCGTTCGCGGTGAAGGTCATGGGCAGGACATGCGACGCCCCGAGGAGGGCGACGGCGACGGCGCCGACGATCAACCCTGCGGCCGCGAGCGTGATGGGGTTGAGGGCGCCTTCCTCGGTCGGGTCGGTGCTCACTGTGTCGGACATCATGAAGTAGCACGCCGCGCAGACGGCGGCGACGAGTGCCCATCCGACGCCGACGAGGTTGACGTGGGCGTCGGAGAAGACGTCGAGCACCAACATGATTCCGGCGACGGCGAGCACCACGCCGGCCAGTGTCAGGTTGGTCGGCCTGCGGCGCGTGGTGGCCCACAGCCACCCCACGACCAGGACGGGGGCGGTGTATTCGATGAGGAGGGCCACGCCGACGGAGAGGTGCGAAACGGCGTTGTAGTAGCAGAGTTGGGCGCCGGCGATCGGCACGACGCCGTAGGCGACGACCGTCTTCCAGTGTCCGAGTGCCTCGCGCAGCCAGTTCCGGTTCATCACGGTGGCGAAGACCGCCATGGCGACGGCGCCCCCGGCCAGTCGGGCGGTGACCGCGGCGGTCGGGCTCCAGCCGGCTTCCATCAAGGACTTGCCGAGGGGCCCGGACAGGCCGAACGCGAAGGCCGACGAGAGGGCGAACAGCAGGCCGGTTCGAAAGTGATCGGCGGCGGGTCGCACGTCGGTTACGGCAGTCATGCGGCACCTCCTGGCATGTAATGAGTAAAATGGCTATTGGTCGTGACGCTACCGCCGACAGGAGTCATGAGTCAATTGAATTTCAGTCATGACACGGAACTCACCCTCCGTGCCACATGTGTCCTCGTCAACACCGATCGGGTGGACGGCGAGCGGCTCGACGGCATGGCCTCGCTCGACGAATACCTGAACGCGTTCGGATGGACGGGCCGCCGCGACCGAGACGACGCGGAGCTTGAATCCGTCCTGAAATTGCGCACGCGGGTCGGCAAGATCTGGGCGAGTGCCGACGACGAGGAGCGCGTCGTCGGTCAGGTCAACGCACTGCTGAGCGACACCAGGGCCTCGCCGTGGCTGACCCGCCACGCGGAAATGCCGGAGTGGCATCTGCACCTGGCGTCGATCCACGACCCGCTGTGGCAGCGGATGGGCGCGGAGATGGCGATGGCGCTGGCCGACCTGATCCGGGCCGGCGAGCTGCGCAGGCTCAAGATTTGCGCGGCGCCGGACTGCGAGGCGGTGCTGGTCGACCTCTCGCGCAACCGGTCGCGGATGTTCTGCGACACGGGCAACTGCGGGAACCGTCAGCACGTCGCGGCCTACCGGGAACGTCGAGCAGGCGAGGAGCACGACTGACCCGAAATCGGTGATCCGGCGGCCACCGTGACCCGATTACCCTCGAATGCGGGGGGAGCATGGCTCGGCAACCGGCAACACGACTTCAGCTCAGCGGGCGGCGCCTTCTCGCGCGCCGGATGATGCACGCGCTGGTGCGCAGGGACGTCGCGATGTTCGACGATCCGCTACGCGCGCAGTCGATCTCACTCGCCCTCGGTGGTCTCCTCGCCGCGCTAGTGCTCGCTGCGGGGGTGGTCGTCGGACTGGTTCGCGGCAACGGCGTTCCCGACTCCGCGCCGATCGTGATGGCCCGCGAGACCGGTGCGCTCTACGTGCGCGTCGGTGACGCGCTGCATCCCGTCCCGAATCTCGCCTCGGCCCGCCTCGTCGCGCGATCGGCCGCCGACCCGGTCGCGGCGGACGAGGCGTCGATCGCCGGCGTGAAACGCGGTCCGCTGATGGGCATTCCCGGTGCCCCGGCGGCGATCGGTGACCCGCTGCGCGACCCGGCCTGGACGGTGTGCGACGACGACCGCACCGTCGTCGCCGTCGGCCGCTCGGACGTCGACCATCTCGACTCGAGCCGTCCCGTACTGGTCACCCCGCGCGGCGAGGGCGCCGCCACGACCTACCTGCTGTACGACGGTCAGCGGGCCACGGTCGACCTGAGGAACATTGCCGTGGTGCGGGCACTTCGTCTGGACCGCGTTGTGCCCGTGCCGGTTTCGCGGGCTCTTCTCGACGTCGTGCCGGAGGTACCTGCGATCACCCCGCCGTCGATCGCCGGCGCGGGCACGCCCGGTCCCGCCTCGCTTGCGGGGGCAGCCATCGGGTCCGTCGTCTCGGTAGGCGGCGAACGGTTCGTGGTGCTGCGGCAGGGGCTCCAACGGGTCGGCGAGGTCGCGGCCGATCTCATCCGCTACGCCTACGACACCGGCGGGCGACCACCGACCAACGTCGCCCCCACCGCGGTCGCGGCGCTGCCGGTCGCCGACGAACTACCCGTTGGCACCTTCCCTCGGCGTGTGGGCACGCCCGTCGGCGCTGCCGACGGATATGCCGTCTGTGCCCGCTGGCAGTCAGGAGTCTCAGCGTCGACCTCCTCGAACACCGTTGTCGCCGTGGGGGAGTCGCCGTATCGTGACGCCACCCGGATCACGGTCCTCGCGCAAGCGGATGGGGCCGGGCCAGCCGTCGACGCCGTCGCCATCCCCGGCGGCGCCAGCGTCTACGTCCGGTCTGCCCGCATCCTCGGCGACGACGGCGCTGGTGGCGCGCGGTTCCTCGTCACGGACTCCGGCGCGGTGTTCGGCGTGCATGACGACGACACCGCGAAGTTCCTTGGGCTGAGCGATGTCTCGGAGACCGCGCCGTGGCCCATCCTGGCGAACCTGCCGCGCGGGCCCGAGCTCGCCGTCGACGCCGCCTCAGTCGTTCGCGACGGGTTCCCGACGCCGTCGTAGGCGCCCCGCGGACACGGTCATCGCGGCCGTGGCCACCGCCACGCAGGCCGCGGCGCCCACCAGTGAGACCCGGCGGGACGAGGTGTCGGCGGGAGACGTGGAATCAGTTGTTCGCGTCACTGATTCAGGCGACGGAGAC
>VIFX01000073.1:0-18732 GCA_006864685.1 Mycolicibacterium hodleri
CCTCCCCCACCGCCGCCCCATCGCGATCCGCAGCGCTTCGGACCACCCCAGGGACCACCGCAACAGTGGGGTCCGCCGCCGCCCCATCAGCAACCGAGCTGGCAGCAGGGACCTCCACAACGGCCCGGTCCACCACCGCCGCCGCCGGGCCCGCCCCAGTACGGCACGTGGCAGGGCCAGCCATACGGCCCGGATCCGCGGCTCGCGCCCGCCGCCCCCACGGGGTCCTACGCCGACCGGATCAGGGCCGATGACCTGGTGCCGCCACGGCGCCCCATCCCTGCTGCGGGCTGGCGCCGCACCGTGTACAAGATGACGTTCGGGCTGGTCAACCCCGGTCCGTCACCGGAGGAAATCCGGCAGGCCGAGTTCGAGGCCCGCATCAAGGTCGTCCTGCGGGGGCACTACAAGGTCGGGGTGATGGGCAAGGGCGGCGTCGGCAAGACCACCGTGTCGGCCAGCATCGGCTCGGTGTTCGCCGAACTGCGCCAAGAGGATCGCGTGGTGGCGATCGACGCCGACACGGCGTTCGGAAAGCTCGGCAGCCGGGTCGACCCGAAGGCGGTGGGTTCCTATTGGGAGCTGGCCGCCGACCAGCACCTCGAGACGTTCGCCGACGTGCGCAGCCGGGTCGGCAACAACTCGGCGGGACTGTTCGTCCTCGCCGGCGAGGCGAGCCCGGCCCGCCGACGCGTCCTCGATCCAGCGATCTACCGCGAGGCCGCGGCCCGGCTGGACCGCTATTTCTCCATCACGATCGTCGACTGCAGTTCGACGATGGACACGCCCGTCACCCAGGAGGTGCTTCGCGACCTCGACGCGTTGGTGGTCGTCTCGTCCCCGTGGGTCGACGGCGCCGCGGCGGCCGGGCAGACGATGGACTGGCTGGCCAACCGCGGGCTGACGAGTCTGCTGCGGCGCACGGTCGTCGTTCTCAACGATTCGGATGGTCACGCCGACAAGCGGACTCGGGCGATCCTGGCTCAGCAGTTCGCCGGGCAGGGGCAGGTGGTGGTCGAGGTTCCGTTTGACCCGCATCTTCGCCCCGGCGGCGTCATCGAGCACACCGCGTTGATGTCCGCACCGACCCGTCGCAAGTTCGTGGAGGTCGCCGCCGCCCTCGCCGAGCACTTCCCGGCCAACGACGAGCGCGGTCGACGCTGACTCAGTCGAGCTGACCGATCAGCGCCTCGATGGCGCGCACCGCCGACGCGGGCACGGGCTGCTCCGACTCCGCTGCCGCGATGACGTCCTCCGTCACGCCAGCGGCCTGCGCCGTCTCGCCGATGGTGAGGTTCGCGGTGCGGCGGGCCGCGTAGAGCCGCTGACCGAGCGAGGCGTGCTCCCCCATGGCCGCCCGCATCGTGAGCTCGTCCATTCTGCGCCGGACCGCGCTGAGCGCCCGGATGAGTGCCGGGGTGACGCGGCCGATGCGGGTGGCCCGCGCCGCGACCGCCTCGAGCTGTCGCAGATCGGAGAGGATCGCAGTGATCCGGGGGGTGAAGTCGGGGTCGTCGACGGCAGGCAGTGCGTCGATCGTGGAGCCGAGGGCGTTGACGGCGGCCACCACGGCCTCGGCGATCAGTGACCCCTCGTCGCCCGAAGCCTGTGCCCGGCGGGGCACCTCGGCGCGGTCATCGTCGGGTGCGTCTGCCCGCAGTCGGTTGATCGTGCCCGGCGGCCAGCGCAACACTTCCTCGAGCTTCGCCCGCGTCTTGTCGCGCGGCCAGCTCCGCCCCTTCTCGAACGAGATGAGGGCACCGGCGTTGATGATTCCGTCGGCGGCCAGGCTGCGCTGGGAGATGTCCAGTTCGCGTCGACGCGCTGCGGCGGCGGCTCCCGCCCGCGCCATGCCCGGATCCACGATGGTGTCATCGTCGGCCGGGGTGGTCATCTCTGGTTGGTCCTCGGTGCCTACAGACGGGGTGGGACGGCGGGCCGCTGCAATGGTTTGACGGCCCAGCTGACCGTAGCAGTTGACGTTCAACCGCTGCGGTTCAACTCCACGAACTGTCTCATCGCTGCGACTTGCGGTCAACCCTTGGCGACCCTGTCGACCTGCTTCATGAACGTCAATATTCGTGCCTGACCTGCATCTAATGTCATCGAGCCGGGCCAACGCGGTTCGACAACGCGTCGCTTGCTCCTGCCATAGCGTGTGGCGCTTCGGTTTCAAACTGTTGCAACGCTACGGTTACTGCTATACATTTGCGCCATCGCGACGCACCCGACTGCGACGCTCTGAACGAGGAGTACGACATGAAGGTTTCCGGGATCGGACTGGCTGCGACGAATCCCGTCGGACTCGACGGATTACCGCTCGGTGAATGCACCAAGGACCCCGAGCGGTGGACCACCGTGGCCGACGAGGACGCCAAGTCCATCTGCCGGATGTGCCCCCGCCGGTGGGCCTGCGCTCGCGAGGCGGTCGAACTGCCGAAGGCAGAGGGGCTGTGGGCGGGCATCGTGGTCCCGGAGTCGGGTCGCGGCCGCGGTCACGCGCTCCGCCAACTCCGCGAGTTGGCCGAACGCCACGGCTATCCCGTTCGCGCGCGGCGAATCTTCGTCGAGCAGTTTTTGGAATCTGCCTGATCAACGCCGGGGTGACGGTGGATCGGCGTCGAGGGGTCGCCGGTTCGGAATACCCAACGGTGGGTCAGCGGTTAGACTCTTGGCGACGGTGTCACTCATGCCCCGGGTACCAACTAAATTCGTCGCCTAGAGCGACCACTTGCCGTGAGGCGCCATGGTGGCACCGTCGCCTGAGCCGCCGATGCACTCGCATCGGCGGCTTTGGGCTTCCTGGGCCGTTTGCGAACCTGTGGATAACTTTCCGAAGAAATCGGGGTCTTGTCGTGGGCCGCTCGTAGCTTGGCCGACATGACCACATATTGGATCAACACCGTCAGCCGGGGCCACGTGACGCGGGGCGTCGCGGGCGGCTTCACCCAGGCCAACCACGGCAAGCCGCACATGCTTCGACGAATGGCCCGCGACGACTGGATCGTCTTCTATTCACCGAAGACCGACTACCCCGACGGCGCGCCACTGCAAGCGTTCACCGCCATCGGCCGAGTGGCCGACGACGAGGTCTACCAGGAGGACTTCGACCCGCAGTTCCAACCGTGGCGCCGTCGGGTCGAGTTCCTGCCCTGCACCGAGACACCGATCCGCCCGCTCATCGAGAAGCTCGACTTCATCGAGAACAAGGCTCAGTGGGGATATCGCTTCCGGGTCGGAGTGTTCAAGATCGACGCGAGTGACTTCGAGGTGATCCGGACGGCGATGACGGGGTGACGGGGTCGGCCGCCGCTAGTCTGGCGGGGTGAGCAACACCGAGACGACGCCGGATCAAGTCGCCTGCGGTGCATCACGTTTCACCGGCGTCCTCCATCCGCGCGAGGTGCCCCTTGGCGGGCCGCGGGCCATTCGGGTCCGCCGCACCCTGCCACAACGGCAACGATCCCTCATCGGTGCGTGGTGCTTCGCCGACCACTACGGTCCACACGACGTCGGAGCGGGCGCGGGAATGGACGTGCCGCCGCACCCGCACACCGGACTGCAGACCGTCAGCTGGCTGTTCAGCGGCGAGATCGAGCATCGGGACAGGGCAGGGGTGCACGCCATGGTGCGGCCCGGCGAGCTCAACCTGATGACCGCCGGCGCGGGCATCTGCCATTCGGAGGTGTCCGTCCCCAGCGCGCGCATCCTGCACGGTGTGCAGCTGTGGGTGGCACTACCCGACGCCGACCGAAACACCAGCCGCGACTTCGTCCACTTCGCGCCGACCGTCCAGACCATGGGTGACGCGGAGGTTCGGGTCTTCCTCGGCGAGCTCGGTGGCGTCCGTTCTCCGGTGCACACCTTCACGCCGTTGCTGGGTGCCCAGGTCGACGTCGCACCCGGCGGCGTCGTCGAGCTCGCCGTCGACCCGGCCTTCGAGCACGGGGTCCTGCTCGACCAGGGCGAGGTACGCGCCGGAGGGACGGCCCTCGGCGTGGCCGACCTCTGGTACCAGTCGCCCGGTCACGGCGTCGTCCGGCTGACCAACGGTGGTGGCGGCCCGGCGCGCGTGCTGTTGCTCGGCGGAATTCCCTTCACCGAGGAACTGGTCATGTGGTGGAACTTCGTCGGCCGCAGCCACGACGAGATCGTCGACTACCGTCGCCAATGGGAGCAGCACGACGAACGATTCGGTTCGGTCAGCGGCTATCCGGGTAGACGATTGGCCGCCCCGCCGCTGCCCAACTCGACATTGCTTCCCCGTCCGAACCGCTGACCCAAGGAGACCGATGACCACCGTGAAGACCACCGACAAGACTGGCGCGGAGACCACCGTCACCAGCGAGGCGGACCGCTTCGTCATCGCGGTCGACGGCGAGAACGTCGGTCTGGCCGACTTCTTCGACCGTGACGGACGACGCACCTTCCCGCACACCGAGGTGAACCCGAACTTTCAGGGGCGCGGGCTGGCCACCATTCTCGTCGCCGAGGCGTTGAAGGCCACGAGGGAAGCAGGCCTTCGGGTGGTGCCGGAGTGCTCGATGGTCGCCGACTACATCGAGAAGCACCCGGAGTTCGCGGACATCACCGACAAGGCCTGACCCAGCTCCCACGGCTATCGTCGCCTCCCATGACGACACGAGTGCCGCCGGCGTTCTTTACCACCGACGGCGACCACTTCGTCCCCACCGCCATGGCCAAGGGGCCGTGGGGTCCCACGATCAGCGGCAATTTCGTCGGAGGCGTCGTCGGGCACGTGGCGGAGATGGCGGTCGGTGATCACGAGCTGCAGCCCGCGCGCCTCACCGTCGATCTGCTGCGGCCCGCTGCGTTGGCACCGCTGTGCGGTCGCACGCGAATCGTGCGAAGTGGCAAACGGCTGACCCTCGTCGAAGCCGAGTTACTGCAGCAGGACACGGTCGTCGCGCGTGCGACGGCGTTGTTCTTGCGCCGGGGTGATCAGCCGTCGGGACAGGTGTGGTCGTCGCCGACGACGATGCCGCCGCTGCCACCGGACGCCAAGCTGCCCCCGAACGGCGCACCGATGCTCGTCTGGGCATACGGGAGGAACCCCGACGTCGCAGGCGCCCCCTTCGATCTGACGGAGTGGCAGCACGACGGACCGAAGTTCATCTGGGCCCGTGACCTGGCACCGCTGGTCGACGGCGCGCCAACCACGCCGTTCGTGCGCGCGTCGATGGCCGGTGACATGGCCAGTTCGTTGACCCATTACGGCACAACCGGGTTGCACTACATCAACGCGGACTACACGCTGGCCTTGAGTCGGCTCCCGGAGGGCACCGACATTGGGCTCGCCGCCATGTCGTTCACCGGCCACGACGGCATCGGCACCGGCACGGCTGCGCTGTTCGATGCGCGGGGGCAGATCGGGACTGCCACCGCGACGACGCTGGCGAACCCGGGATTCGCGCCCAGCGCTCTGAGCTGATCGGGCCGTGTCAGCTCAGGTACTGCGCGGTCGACCCCGCCACCGGCATCTCGGGCATGCCCAGCTTGCGGTGGTCCCAGCTGCGCGTCCTGGTCGGCACCAAGCGCACCGCGATCCGGTTGTTCATCATCTGGTCGACGAACGGCTTCATGTCCTCGGTGTAGGGCCCGGTGTACCGCTCCCAGACGCTAATGCCCACGCGCAGAAGCAGATCCGGGTCGTCGTCGACGATCTCGGCCTGGCCGTCGAATGACACCCCACGCAGGGTGTCGTAGGTGTCGCCGTCCTCGATCATCAGCGTGAGTCGGGGATCGCGGCGGAGGTTGACCGCCTTCTGCGACTTGGCCTTGGTCTCGAGCCATATGTCGCCGTCGACCACCGCGTACCACATGGCGACCAGATGCGGTCTGCCGTCGGCCGACAGCGTCGCCATGGTCGCGGTGCGACTACGTTCGACGAACTCGACGATCTCGTCGTCGCTCATCACGATGTTCGAACGTTGATTCTTGCCCATGCGGTATCCCTACCAGCGACTGTGGCGCGCGCCCTCACCGGGATGCCGTTGGGCTCGCCGGTATACCCTCGCATTTCGTGTGATCATTCGGTGCGTGGACGAAGCGGGACGTAAACCCATGGGCTCATTGAAGGCGGCGCTGATTGCCGCGAGCGTGGCGCTGCTGCTCGCCGGGTGCGCTTCGACCACACCGGGTGTGGCGGTCTCGCCCCTCTACGACCCGTTCCGCGCCGGCGGCCTGCCCGCCGAGGACGGCCCGAGCGGCATCCGCGAGGACACCCCCGCTCCCCAGGGTGAGGTGAAGGGCGGCGACGGTGGCGACGCCGACAAGCTCGCGACGCTCGGCGTCAACGACGTCGCGGAGTTCTGGGAGAAGAACTACTCCGACGCGTTCGACGGATCCTTCACCCCGGTCGAAGATCTCGAGTCCTACAACTCGGAGAGCCCGTCCAGTCCGGAGATCTGTGGGGGCGAAACCTACGACAACCCGAACGCGTTGTTTTGTCCGCCAGACCATCTCATCGCGTGGGACCGCGGCGTCCTGGTACCACTGGGACAGCAGTTCTTCGGTGACACGTCGATCGCCGCCCTGCTCGCCCACGAATACGGACACGCGGTTCAAGACATGGCGCAGATCGTGGACGACAAGACCAGCACCTTGGTGAGCGAGCAACAAGCGGATTGCCTTGCAGGGACCTACATTCGGTGGGTGGCCGAGGGTAAGTCGCCACGGTTCCGGCTCAGTACCGGTGATGGTCTCAATCACGTTCTGGCGGGCGTACTCACGCTGCGCGACCCGACGTACGTCGCCGACGACGCGCCGTATCTCGAGCAGGGGCACGGCACCGCGCTCGACCGGATCAGCGCGTTCCAGATCGGCTTCACCTCGGGTGCGTCCGAGTGCGGCAAGATCGACATGGACGAGATCACCGAACGGCGAGGCGATCTGCCGTTGACGCTTCCCGAGGAGAACGGCGACGATCCGACGTCCGGCGACGTCGAGATAACCAAGGACGTCGTCACGTCACTGGTCGACGTGCTCGGCACGGTCTTCCAACCAGCCGAGGCTCCCAAGCTGTCGTTCGACCCACCGGAGTGCTCTGACGCCAAGCCAAGTCCGGCGGCGTCCTACTGCCCGGAGAGCAACACCATCTTCGTCGACGTGCCGACACTGGCGGAGATGGGCAGGCCGTCGGATCGCGAGGACTACACCTTGCTGCAGGGCGACAACACCGCACTGTCCGTCGTCACGTCGCGCTACGCGCTGGCGATCGAACACGAGCGTGGCGAGCCGCTCGACAGTGCGACCGCCGCGTTGCGCACGGCGTGCGTGACGGGGGTCGCGCAGCGCGCCATGTCGGAAAATGCGGGCCTGGCGTTGACCTTGACCGCGGGCGACCTCGACGAGGCCGTGGCGGGACTGCTGACCAACGGCATGGTGGCGAGCAACGTCAACGGCGAGACAGTGCCTGCCGGCTTCACCAGAATCGTGGCCTTCCGGTCCGGCCTCGGCGGCGACGCGGATCTTTGCTACAACCGCTTCAAGTAGTGCTTCGAGAGGTAGTGGCGTTGAGCCAGTAGGTCGTTCGCTATCATGGGCTCATTTCCGATGACACCATGAGCGCGAGGAGGGTTGGCGGCCAGTGGCAAAGAAGACCGTCGTCGAATGGGTCGACGACATCGACGGAACCGCTGCATCCGAGACGGTGACGTTCACCATCGACGGTTCCCGCTACGAAATCGACCTGTCCGAGAAGAACGCGGCCAAGCTACGCAAGACCATGAGTAGCTGGATCGAGGCCAGCCGTCGTTCGTCGAACCGCCGAGCGCGTGCCGCACAGCCGAAGACCGACTCCTCCGAGTCGACCAAGGCGCGAAAGTGGGCCATCGACAACGGTTTAGACGTCGGCCCGCGCGGGCGCCTTCGGTCCGAGGTCATCGACGCCTACCGCACCCGGGCCACCGACAAGAAGTAGCGTCAGCCGCGAAGTGTGCTGCCCTGCAGCCACTCTCGCCACGGAACGCTCCAGTCACCGTTCTGCCACTGTTCCAGCGGCTTCCCGCCGGTGTTGCGAATCTCGACGACGTCACCCGGCTGGGAGAATTCGTAGAACCAGCGGGCGTCCTCGGCGCTGAGGTTCAGACAGCCCGCCGAGACGTTGGTGTTCCCCTGCGCCCAGACCGTCGCCTCCCGCTCGTGGAGGTAGATGCCGTCGGGGCTAATGCGCGTCGCGTAGGGAACGCTGATTCGGTAGCCCGACGCGGAGTTCACCGGCAATCCGTAGGTGGACGAGTCCATCATCACGGGGTTCGCCTTGTCCATCACCGTGTAGACACCCGGCTGGGTCCAGAACGCAATCGTCTTGCCCCCAACGGTTTCGGTGCCGCCTCGGCCCATCGACGTCGGCATGGACCTGACGAGCCTGCCGTCGACGTACACGCTGACCTGTTTGGTGACGTCGTCGGCAATGGTGACGTGGGACGGTCCGATCGTGAAGCCGACGCTTCGGTCCTCCTGGCCGTAGATTCCGTCGCCGAGCTCGGCACCGTAGATGCCCGCTGCGACGCGCACGGTGGTGTTGGGCGGAAAGTAGTCCCGCGGTCGCCAGTGCGCCTTCTGGTCGTTGACCCACGACCACGCTCCCACCACGGGTGGCGTGGTCGTGACCTGCATCCGCCGCTCGGCCGCCGCCCTGTCCACGATCGGCGAGTCGAAGCGCGCCACGATCACCGTTCCGACGCCATACGTTGCGCCGTCGCGCAATTCGGCGCCGGACGTCGTGGTCAAGGTGACGCCGGTCTGCTTCTCCGGCACCACCGTCGAGAACCGGGTCGTCCTGGTCGCGGTGGTGGCGTCGGTGCCACGACCGGTCGCCGTCAACGTGTAGGTGCGCCCGTACCCGAGGGGCTCGGCGGGACGCCAGGCGGTGGCGTCGGGTGTCATCGCACCGGCGACGGCCCGGCCCTCCTCGTTGACCAGCCGGACGTCGACGAGCGTGCCCGAGTGGGCTTCGACCCAGGTGGCGCCGGTGGGGACGACGTCGCGCGCGTCCGCCGGCGGAAAGACGGCGAGGCGGGGCGGTTCCGTGGTGGCGGCCGGTTCCGCCGGTGCGGCAGTGTGCTCCGTGCGATCGCGGAGACGGGCGTCGGCGGTGGTGGAGGTGAGAGCGGCTACGACGGCGATCACGGTGAGAACCGCGGCACGGCGTCGGCGTTGGGGGGTCAAGGGCACGTCTCCGGTCGGCACAGCATCTACGTAGCAGCATAGTAGATGGCGCGAGGGGATACATGCCAACATTCGCATGTATGGATGTATGCTCGCTGCCATGGGAGAGACAGCGCTCGATCACGGCCATGGAGGGCACTCGCATGGGGTGTCGGCCGACGCCGACCGAAAGTGGTTGACACTGGCCCTGATCCTGATCGTCGGGTTCATGGCCGCCGAAGTGGTCGTGGGCGTCATCGCCGGCTCACTGGCCTTGATCACCGACGCCGGGCACATGCTCACCGACGCCGTGTCGATCGTCTTGGCGCTGATCGCCATCCGCCTCGCCGCCAGGCCGGCGCGCGGCGGCTATACCTACGGACTCAAGCGCGCCGAGATCCTCTCCGCCCAGGCCAACGGCATCACCCTGTTGCTGCTCGCCGCCTACTTCGTCTTCGAAGGCGTCCGACGCCTTATCGAACCCGGCGAGGTCGAGGGCTTGCTGGTCTTCGTCACCGCACTGGTCGGCATCGTCGTCAACGTCGCCGCCACCTGGTGCATCAGCCGGGCCAACCGCTCGAGCCTCAACGTCGAGGGCGCCTACCAACACATCCTCAACGACCTCTACGCCTTCATCGCCACCGCGATCGCCGGCGCCGTCGTCTGGCTGACCGGCTTCGCCCGCGCCGACGCCATCGCGGCACTGGTCGTGGCGGCGCTCATGGTCAAGGCGGGCTGGGGCCTGGTCCGCGCGAGCGGTCGCATCTTCCTCGAGGCAGCCCCCGAGAGCGTCGACCCCGCGGCCGTCGGCGCCGAGCTCGCCGAGGTCGGCGCGGTGGCAGAGGTGCACGACCTGCACATCTGGCAGATCACCTCGGGCGAGGCGGCGCTGTCGGCCCACGTGATCGTCGCCGACGGAGCCGATTGCCACGCCATCCGCGGTGAACTCGAGCGGATCCTGCTCGAGCGGCACCACATCGACCACACCACCCTTCAGGTCGACCACGTGTGCGCCGAGGATCCCGACCAACACTGCGTCGAGCCGCACGGTCAGTCCTACCGAGGAGCCTGACGCACCCTGATGCCGTACTGACTTATCTTGCGGTACAACGTCGCTCGACTCATGCCAAGCTCGCGGGCAGCCTCGACCATCGTCGGAGCACCGCGGGCCGAGAGCACGCGGATGATCTCGCCACGTTCGAACGCCTCGATGCGGGACAGGTGCCGTGACGGACCCGCGAGGACCTCGGGCGGCAAGCTGCCCACGTCGATGACGTCGGTCCGGCCCGCGGCGTGGGCGACGACCCTGGCGAGCTGGTCGACGTTGCCCGGCCAGCCGTGGCTCTGCAGGGCGCGCACCGCCGCCGGGGTGACGACGACGTCGCGGCCCCGCGCACGCTTGGCGATGTGTGCGGCGAGCGGCAGCACGTCTTCCGGCCGGTCGCGCAGCGGTGGGACCTCGACGACGGCGTCGACGAGACCCGCCAGCGCGGTGGGGATGTCCTCGAAGCGTTCGGCCGTCACCGCGAACGGCACGGCCGCGGCACGACTCGACCGCACCACCAGATCCCTGAGCTGGTCGGCCACCCATGTCGGCAGCAGGTCGACGTCGCGCACGATCACCGCGGTGTGCTCCTTGCCCAGCTCGGGCGTCCACAGCCCCAGCCACGTGTGGAGGTCCGTGGCTCCCGGGGCGGTGGCCGAGAGGATCCGGTCGCGCGGGTAGGTGTGCCGCGCCGCCTGCGCCAGCAGCGTCGCCCGGCCGGCGCCGGGTTCCCCGATGGCGGCGACGACGTGGCCGGCGGCCATGGCCCGTTCCGCCGTCGTCACCGCGGCGTTCCACGACTCCGAAAGGTCATGCAGGCTTCCGGATCCGGGCTCGAGCCGGGGCATCTCGACACGGAACACCTGGCCGCGTGGCGTCGGGCGCGGGCGGCGACCGTTCGACCTGGCCAGCATGAGGGCCGCGGTGTTGCTGGCCGCCGACCTCGCCAACGCCAGCAGCAGCTCGCTCGACGACTGGGACCAGGTGGTCAGGTTGACGCAGCCCTCCAGCCGCCCGGTGGACGCGTCGAGAACCGGGACGGCGGCGCACGTGAACGTGCACAGGCTCATCGCGTAATGCTGGTCGGCGCGAATGAGCGTCGGCGCGCGGTCGGCCAGCGCCAACCCCAACCCGTTGGTGCCGACGTCACGTTCGGAGTAGGCGAAGCCCGGCGCGAGGTGCACGTCGTCGAGAGCCTGCAGCAGGCTGTGATCGCCGCTCATCCGGCTGAGCACGACGCCGTCGGCGTCGGTCAGCATCAGGCTGACCGGCTCGTCGGCCAGCGTGCGATGCAGGTCGAGGAGCACTTCGTTGCCGCACTCGGCGAACAGCGATTCCAGGTTGTCGGTGCCGGTGAAGACGGGTTCGACGCTGTCGGACGGCACGCCGTATCCCTCGCTGCGCTGCCAGGACGCCAAGAGTCGCCGGGGCACCTCGGGTGCCTCGCGGTGCTGCAGTTGGTGCAGCTTCACTCGATCCGGTAGTCCGTCAGCCACGCTGTGATCCACGTTACAAGCAGCTTGCCTGAGATGGCCCAGCTGCAGCCGAGCCCGAAGTCTCAGATTGAGACGTCAATTCCCTCGGCAGCGTCGACGGCCGCCCATAGGCTCCGGTCAGTCGGTGTGACAGCCCTCACACCTCATTGACGACGCACCAGGAGCCCGCATGTACCGCAAAGACGGAACCAGCTATTTCATCGTCGACGCCCACGTCGCCCTGTGGGACGCGCGGCCCGAGAACCAACGCAACATCCACGGCAAGCAGTTCATCGACTGCTTCTACGACTACCACCGGAATCTGTCGCCCGAGGACCAGGTGTGGAGCTACGAGGACTACCTCTACCAGGGCGGGGAGCGCCTGATGAAGGACCTGTTCGAGGACGGGTACGTAGACCACGCGATCTTCCAGCCCGCCCAGCTCGGGGAGTTCTACTACAAGGGCTTCGGGCAGACCGACGAAGCGTCGGAACTGGCGAAGGCCCATCCGGACAAGCTGACCTACAACCACAACTTCGACCCCCGCAACGGCGAGGCCGGGCTCGACCAGCTGCGCGACGATGCACGCCGTTTCAACCTGAAGGGCGTCAAGCTCTACACCGCCGAATGGCATGGCGACTCCCGCGGCTGGCGTCTGGACGACCCGTGGGCGTACCGGTACTTCGAGGCCTGCCGTGAGCTGGGCATCAAGAACATCCACGTGCACAAGGGCCCGACGATCCGCCCGCTGGACCGCGACGCCTTTGACGTTGCCGACGTCGACCACGTGGCGTCGGACTTCACCGACCTGAACTTCATCGTCGAGCACTGCGGACTGCCGCGACTCGAGGACTTCTGCTGGATCGCCACCCAGGAGCCCAACGTCCACGCTGGGCTGGCGGTGGCGATGCCGTTCATCCACACCCGGCCGAAGTACTTCGGTCAGATCATGGGCGAGCTGCTCTACTGGATCGGCGAGGACCGCATCCAGTTCTCGTCGGACTACGCGATCTGGACGCCGAAGTGGCTGATTGAGAAGTTCGTGGACTTCCAGATCCCCGCCGAGCTGGCGGAGTACGCCCCGATCACCACCGATCAGAAGCGAAAGATATTGGGGCTCAACGCCGCCAAGATGTACGACATCGAGGTGCCCGCGGAGTTGCAACTGGCCGACGCGGACGAGCCGGCCGTCGGGCCGCGTGGCGCCGACGAACTCGTCGAGGCCTAACGTGGATCGGGAACTGCTGCGCGAGGCGATCCTTCGCGCGCTGGACGTGGTGATCGATCCCGAATTGGACGAACCGATCACCGATCTCGGGTTCGTCCACACCGTGGACGTGTCACCAGACGGCGACCTCGAGGTGCACCTGCGGCTACCCACGTCGTTCTGCGCACCCAACTTCGCCTACCTGATGGTGTCCGACGCCAAAGACGTTCTGGTGGCGCTGGATTGGACCCGGCGCGTGACGGTCGAGCTCGACGACCACCACGATTCCGAGATCATCAACGCCGGCTTGGCGGCGGATGCCGGGTACCGCGGCACGTTCGGGGTCGAGGCCGAAGACGACCTCGAGGAGTTGCGGGTGACGTTCCAGCGCAAGGCACACACCGCCGCGATGGAACGCTGCCTGACGGAATTGCTGCGGGCCGATCCAGAGCGCCCGGTTGCCGACGCCGGCACC
Organism: Mycolicibacterium hodleri; assembly: GCA_006864685.1. Classification (GTDB taxonomy): domain Bacteria; phylum Actinomycetota; class Actinomycetes; order Mycobacteriales; family Mycobacteriaceae; genus Mycobacterium; species Mycobacterium hodleri_B. Next base: position 13,374 of record VIFX01000073.1, read on the forward strand.
GTCGTGATTCGCGACCTGCCCGACGTCGACACCACCGCGTCACTGCTGAGACGACGCGCCAGCATCGGGTTGACCTGTGCACCAGACGATTTGGTGATGGTCGACCACGACGGCAACGGGTACGCGCCCGACGTCGTCCCACTGATGCTCCGCCGGGCGCGATCCACCCGGATCTCGATCGACGGGAACGCACACTTCTGTCGGGGTCTGCTCAAGACCCGATACCCCGACACCACCCAAGAACTCACCCTCGCTGGAAGGAACACACACTCGTGAGCACGATGAGAGCCGTTCAGGTCGTCGGCTACCACCAGAACTTGGAGATGGCCGAGGTACCGATCCCGACGCCGACGGGGCCGTTCGACGTGGTCGTGAAGATTGGCGGGGCGGGGGTGTGCCGGACCGATCTGCACATCCTTGAGGGACAGTGGGCGGAGAAGTCGCAGGTCACGCTGCCGTACACGATCGGTCACGAGAACGCGGGCTGGGTGCAGTCGGTGGGGTCTGCGGTGACCAACGTCGCCGAGGGCGACAAGGTGATCGTGCATCCGTTGATCACCTGCGGGCTGTGCCGGGCGTGCCGTTCCGGTGACGACGTGCATTGTGAGGCCAACGCGTTCCCGGGGATCGACACCAACGGTGGCTATGCCGAGTACCTGAAGACCTCGGCGCGCAGCGTGGTGAAGATCGACGACTCGTTGGAGCCCTCTGACGTGGCAGCCCTGGCCGATGCGGGGTTGACGGCGTATCACGCGGCGGCCAAGGCAGCCAAGCGGCTGACCCCCCGCGACAAGTGCGTCATCATCGGTGCTGGTGGGTTGGGGCACATCGGGATTCAGGTGCTCAAGGCGTTGACCCCCGCGGAGTTGATCGTGGTGGACCGCAATCCCGAGGCGTTGAAGTTGGCCGAGGCGATCGGTGCCGACCGTGGGGTGATCGCCGACGGTTCGCAGGTGGACCAGGTGTTGGAGCTCACCGGCGGTGCCGGTGCCGAGGCCGTGGTGGACTTCGTCGGCGAGGGTGGTGCGACGAGCGAGGGCGTGGCGATGCTGCGCGGCGCCGGTGACTATTACGTGGTGGGCTACGGCGAGAACATCGACGTGCCGACCATCGACATCGTCTCCAGTGAGATCAACTTCATCGGCAACCTGGTCGGGTCCTACAACGACCTGTGCGATCTGATGGCGTTGGCCGCCCGCGGTTCGGTGAACCTTCACACGCAGAAGTACGCCCTGGACGACTTCCAGACCGCCATCAGCGATCTCGACAACGGTAACGTCCGCGGCCGAGCCATCCTCATCCCCTAACGCAGGAGAGATCCCCTTGATATTCATCGTCGTCAAGTTCACGCCCAAGCCCGAGCACGTCGAGAACTTCCCGAACCTGGTGGCCGACTTCACCAACGCCACCCGCGCGGAACCGGGCAACATGTTCTACGAATGGTCCCGCAGCCTGGAGAACCCGTCCGAATACGTGTTGGTGGAGGGGTTCCGCGACGGTGCCGCGGGCGGCGAGCACGTCAACAGCGAGCACTTCAAGACCTTCGTCGCCGCCGCACCGGACTTCCTGGCGTCCACTCCGCTGATCATCAGCCACGAAATCGACGCGACCGGCTGGTCGGAGATGGGCGAGATCAAGGTGTGAGCGCGGCTTTTCTCGGCCCCGTCTCAGCCTGATGTCAGCCGGCTCTCACGCATCGGGCAGAGAATCGGGGCTGGGAAGGGAGAGTGCGATGATCGCCAGCCTGCTGAGTTTCGCCCTGTTGCTGTTCGAGATCGTGCTGATCGCCAGAATGGTCGTCGACTGGGCCGGGATGCTGTCCCCGGACACTGGCCGTAGCAGCAGTATGTATCAGGCGCGCAGGGTGACTCACGGGATCACCGAGCCTGTGCTCGGGCCGGTGCGGCGCGTGCTGAGGCCCGTCCGTGTGGGGTCGATGTCGATCGATCTGGCGTTCACCGTGGTGTTCGTCGCCGTGGTGATCCTTCGGTCGGTGTTGGTCACGGCCATCCCGTTCTGAATCGAACCCGCAGCGATCTCCAAGCGCCAACAGGAACGAGCATCTCGCGGCCTCGTCGTGGCTGAGTCCCCGGAGCGACGCCGGTCATTCTTGCGGCGGCCGTCCTGAAGCTTCCAGACCTGTTCGGCCCGTTGGGCTCTGGCATCAGAGGCCAGGTTCTGACCGGCAGCGTTGCGTCGTTCGTCAGCGCCTACTTCGCCGTCAGACTCCTGACCAAGTACTTCCACACCCGGACACTGACACCGTTCGCGATCTACTGTGTGGTCGCCGGCGCCTGCAGCTTGCTCTGGCTCACTCTGCGGTGACGTTCACGGCCGTCGCGTCGACTGGCGACGGTCCGCCCGGTCCACGTATCCTGGGCCGAACAGTCGGCAAGGCGCGCCATGCGCCGGGGGTGACCTTCACCACCTTCACAGCCGGGTCACGAGGTTATTCCCGCATGGTGGGGCGTGGCTACCAATCGAAGGCGGCGGTGATGGGTGAGCGTGCGCGTCACCTGATGCCGTCGTCGCGGCAGCCCCGCGTCACCGCGGCGCGGCTTCTGCGCGGCGGGCTCGCGGTCGTCACCGCCGTGGTGGTGGCGGTGACGGGCTTCGGCTGGTGGACCCTGCATGGCATGTTGACCGGCATCACGGTGTCGCAGGCTCTCGGGGCCGACGCGCCGCACTCCGCCGGTGCGGCGGTCAACATCCTGCTGATCGGCCTGGACTCGCGCAAGGACCAGAACGGCGACGACCTGCCCCAGGACGTGCTCGACCAGCTGCATGCCGGCGACTCCAGCTCCGGCGGCTACAACACCAACACGCTGATCCTCGTCCACCTCGCCGAGGACGGCAGCGTCGAAGCGTTCTCCATCCCGCGCGACGACTACGTGAGCGTCACCGGCATCGTCCCGGGATACGACCACATCAAGATCAAGGAAGCCTACGGACTGACCAAGGCCGACGAGGAACAGAAGCTCGTCGACGACGGCGAGTCCGATCGGGCCACCCTGGAGAAGCAGGGCCGCGAAGCTGGCCGCAAGGCGACGCTGGCGGTGGTGCGGTCCCTGACGGGCGTCCCGATCGACTACTTCGCCGAGGTCAACCTCGCCGGCTTCTACGACGTCGCGGCCAGCCTCGGCGGAGTCGAGGTCTGCCTCAACCACGCGGTGCACGACAGCTATTCCGGCGCCGACTTCCCCGCAGGCCGCCAGACCCTCGACGCCCGACAGGCGCTCGCCTTCGTCAGGCAGCGGCACGGACTCGACAATGGAGACCTCGACCGCACCCACCGCCAGCAGGCGTTCCTCATCTCGGTGATCCGCCAACTCCAGGGCTCCGGGTCGTTCAGCGACATGGGGAAGCTCGACGAGCTGATGGACGTGGCGCGCAAGGACATCGTGCTGTCCAGCGGATGGGATCAGAGCCTGTTCCAGCGCATCGGCTCGCTCTCCGGGGAAGAGGTGCACTACCAAACCCTTCCGGTGGTGCGGTACGACACGGTCTACGGCCAGGACGTCAACATCGTCGACCCCGCGGCGATCCGCACGCTCGTCAAGACGACCTTCGGCGACCCGTCGGCGACGCCGGTTCCGGTGGCTCCGGCCGACGTCACCGTGGACGTCGTCAACGCCAGCGGCGTTCGCGGTCTGGCCACCGAGGCGTCGAACATCTTGAGCCATCAGGGTTATCACGAAGGGGAGCTGAGCCTCGGCGGGCGCGGCCAGTCGCCGACGACCGTCGTCGAGTTCGGCACGGGTGGCGAACCCGCCGCGCAGGCCGTCGCGACCGCGTTGGAGATCAGCGCGGCCCCGCAGCCGGTCGTCGATCTGGCCCCCGGTCGCGTTCGGGTGGTCCTTGGCGACGGCTACGCCCTTCCGACCGACCTCGCCAGCTTGGCCACGGCGCCGTCGGGCGGCGAGGCGTTGGGCATCGACGTCGGCAGCTCGGACCTGCCCGTCCCCGACCAAGGACTGCCCATCAGCGGCAGCGGAATCCCCTGCGTCAACTAGCACGCTGTACCGACATTTTCGGGCCTTAATACGAGGTTGTCCACATTTTTTGGTTCATCCACAGATTCGCTGGCGCGTCTGGTTTTAGTCGGTGGACGCCGGTAGATTCGAGTACATGTTCGAGTCATTGGCCACCGCTGCGGCCGGCACATCCGGTGCCAGGGCGGTGGAGGCGTGGCAGCGGGTGGAATCCGCCGCCTGCGCCCGCCGCGTCGCGGCGATGGCCGCCATGTTCGACGCCGCCTGCGCCCTCGACGGGTCGGGCGAGCGCGACAAATGGTGCACCGACACCTGGGACGCCGTCGCCGCCCACATCGGGGCCGCCCAACGGATCACCCTTCACGCCGCGTCCAATCAGCTCCTGATCGCCGTCGCGCTGCACGAACGGTTCCCGCTGGTGGCCGCGGTGTTCGCCGAGGGTTTGATCACCTACGCGTTGGTGCGGACGGTGGTGCAGCGCGGCGCGCTGGTCGTCGACCCCGCCGCCCTGCACGAACTGGACCGACTACTAGCCGAGGCGCTGAGTAATCGAGAGCCCATGTCGATGTCCACTCTGGAGAAGACCGTTGACGCGTTCGTCGCCCAGGTCGACCCACAGGCGTTGCACCGCACCGAGACCCGCGCACGAGGACGCAGCGTGAACGTCAACGAGGACGACGACGGCAGCGAAATGGCCACGGTGTACGCCACCCTCTTCGCCCACGACGCGAAGGCCTTCGACGCCCGCGTGGACGCCCTCGCCCACACCGTCTGCCCCGCCGACCCACGCACGCTGGACCAACGCCGAGCCGACGCCATCGGAGCCCTGGCCCACGGCAACGACCGACTGGCCTGCCTCTGCGAAACCGACGACTGCCCCGCCGGTGAGAACCCACCGTCGACCGGTGTGGTCGTCTACGTGATCACCCATCAAGACACGATCAGCGAGCCGCCAGCGCCGCCACCGCCGCCCGATGTTCCGTCGCCCGATGGGCCGGCGCATGAAGGATCTGACGGTGCCCCCAGCGGCGAACAAGACGCTGACACTGATGACGCCGCACAGTCTGCTGATCTCGATGATGCTGGTGCAGAACAGGAATCGAGTGCCCGTCCCGAGGCCCAAGTTCGTTCCAACGAGTGCACCGCCCTCGATGGCGAACCCCCGGCCATGTTCGCCAAGCCGCTGCGCGAGCTGACCCTCACCGAAGCCCTCACCCCCACCCCGGGTCGCCTCGCCAGCCTGCGACCGGCAGCGATGATGGGCGGACAGTTCCTACCCGGCGCGATCGCCTGCCGCGCCACGCTTGGGGCCACGATCACCCGGATCGTGCACCCCGGCCAAGCCCCACCCGAACCCCGCTATCGGC
>VIFX01000074.1:0-18633 GCA_006864685.1 Mycolicibacterium hodleri
GCCGCCTCCGCCGTACTCGCCCGCGTACGGGGCGAGTACGGCGGAGGCGGCAGCGGGGCGGCCATCGTGGCCCCCTGGCTTGGCGGCACGCCGCCCGGTCTCGAGGCCTCGCTGCGTTGCAGGATCGACGCCGCCTGATCCTGGTCACGCAGCGTCAATGCGTCGGTGGCCGCTGACGCGAGATCGCCTGCGGTGGCAAAGCGTTCGGCGGGATTCTTGGCCATACCGCGGGCGATCACCTGGTCGAAGGTCGGCGGAATGCCGGGCCGCTGAACGCTGGGCCGGGGGATCGGTTGCACGAGGTGGCCGGTGATGACGACGCTGACGCTGTCCCCGGCGTACGGCTGTGAGCCGGCGAGGCATTCGTACAGCACGCAGGCCAGCGCGTAGACGTCGGCGCGGGAGGTGACCTCGTCACCCGAGAAGCGTTCCGGCGCCATGTAGGCGTAGGTGCCGACCGCCGTGCCGAGTTCGGTGAGCTTCTCGTCGCTCTTGGCGCTGGCGATGCCGAAGTCCACCAGGTAGGCGAAGTCGTCACCGGTGATCAGGATGTTCTCGGGCTTGATGTCACGGTGCATGATGCCGCTTGCATGGGCGGCGTCGACGGCCGCGGCGACCTGGCGCACGATCGCGACCGCGCGGGCCGGCGTCATCGGCCCGAAGTTCTTCAGCAGCCTGCGGAGATCGGACCCGGTGATCATGCGCATGTCGACGAACAGCACGCCGTCGATCTCGCCGTAGTCGTGGATCGGCACCACGTGCGGCTCCTGGAGGCGGCCGGCCGAGTGGGCCTCGCGCTGGAGTCGCTTGCGGAACACCGGATCGTGAGAAACGCCCTCGGGCAACAGCTTGAGGGCCACGATGCGGTCCTTCTCGGTGTCCTCGGCCTCGTAGACCTCGCCCATCCCGCCCTTGCCGATCAGCCGCAGGAGGCGGTAGTGGCCAAACATCGTGCCTTCGCGCGATTTCGGCTCGGTCATCTGCTGTCTCCTTGCGCCACGAACTGGGCACCCCGCGTGCCAGCAGTCACCCTAATGCCTGGTGAGGGCCGCTACCCGGAAACCCAAGCCCGGCCGTCACCGGCAATCGGGCCATGGCGCGGGAGGGCGTCGTGTACACCTAAATGGAACGTGTTCTAGTTTCTGGGCGTCGAACGGAGTCGAGATGTCGTTGCGAGTGGTGCAGTGGGCGACCGGCGGTGTCGGCGTCGCGGCGATCAAGGGCGTGCTCGAGCATCCAGACCTCGAACTGGTTGGTTGTTGGGTGCACTCGGAAGCCAAGAGCGGCAAGGACGTCGGCGAACTGCTCGGCGGCGACCCGCTGGGAGTGGTGGCGACCAACGACGTCGACGCGATCCTCGCCCTCGACGCGGACGCCGTCATCTACTCGCCGTTGCTGCCCAACCCCGACGAGGTCACGGCGCTGCTCCGCTCGGGCAAGAACGTCGTGACGCCCGTCGGATGGTTCTACCCCGGCGAGAAGGAGGCCGGTCCGATGCGGGCCGCCGCGCTCGACGGTGGCGTCACCTTGCACGGCACCGGCATCGCGCCGGGAGGCATCAGCGAGAAGTTCCCCCTGCTGTTCTCCATCATGTCGACCGGCGTGACATTCGTTCGCGCCGAGGAGTTCTCGGACCTGCGGACCTACGACGCCCCCGACGTGCTGCGCTACGTGATGGGCTTCGGCGACACGCCGGAGAAGGCGCTGAGCGGCCCCATGCAGAAGCTGCTCGACGGCGGATTCATGCAATCCGTCCGGATGTGCGTCGACGAATTGGGCTTCGCCGCCGACCCGCACATCCGGGCGACCCAGGAGATCGCGGTGGCCACCGCTCCCATCGACTCGCCGATGGGAGCCATTCAGCCTGGGCAGGTGGCGGCACGAAAGTTCCACTGGGAGGCGCTCGTCGGCGACGAGGTCGTCGTGCGCGTCACCGTGAACTGGTTCATGGGACAGGAAAACCTGGACCCCCCATGGACTTTCGGTCCCGCCGGGGAGCGCTACGAGATGGAGTGCAAGGGCAACCCCGACTTCACCGTCACCGTCAAGGGCTTCCAACCCGACAGCGTCGAGGAGGGCCTGGAGAGCAACAACGGCATCGTCGCGACGGCAGCCCACTGCGTGAACTCGATCCCGGCGGTGTGCGCCGCCGCACCCGGCATCGCCACGTACCTCGATCTGCCGTTGATCAGCGGCAAGGCGGCGCCGCACCTGCGCTAGGGCTGGACGAGGATCCTGATCGGGTCGCCGTCGGCCTTGTCGAGCTTTTCGATGCCCCTGGCGACGTCCTCCAGCGGCACGATGTCGCTGATCGAGCGGGACAGGTCGAGGCGGCCCATCGAGACCAGGGCGGCCAGCGTCCCGATGTCGGCGTTCTGATAGCCCAGGTGGCCGAGCGCCTGCCACTTGAACAGGTTGAACATCGCCGTCGAGCCGATCGACGGGGCGTCGGCACTCATCCCGATCCCGACCAGGCGGCCGCCGACGGTCAGGTTGCCAAGCGCCTGCTCGAACGTGGACTTCAGCCCGACGGCGTCGAACGCCACGTCGAGTTGGCGGCCACCGGTCGCGTCGCGGATCTTGTCGTGAAGCGCGTCGTCGCGGGCGTCGAACGCGAAGTCGGCGCCGACGGCAAGGGCGCGGTCGAGCACCGCTGGCTTGACGTCGACCGCGATGATCGGCGCCGCGCCGACCAGTCGGGCCAGTTGCACCACGTGCGTCCCGAGGCCGCCGACGCCCCACACGCCCACCGACTCGCCGATGCCGACCTTGCCGGTCCGGACGACGGCCCCGAACGGGGTGGACACCGCGTCGGCGAGGATGGCGGCCTGCTCGAGGGAGACGTTGTCGGGAATCCTGGTGAGCCCAAAGGCTTGTGCGACGGTGTATTCGGCCCACGCGCCGTCGTAGGCGAACGCCATCAGCCGGATCTGCAGACAGTTCGACACGTCACCGCGCCGGCAGTTGACGCACTCGAGGCACGGTCGGCCCGCGGCGACCACCACGCGGTCGCCTTCGGCCCACCCGGTGACGCCAGGGCCCAGCGCGGCAACGGTGCCCGACGCCTCGTGCCCCTGGGTCACCACGGCCCGCTGCGAGGGGAAGGTGCCGTTGATCAGGCTGAGATCGGAATGGCAGATGCCGCAGAACGCGACCTTGACCAGAACCTCTCCCTGGCCCAGTTCGGGGATCGGGACGTCCTCCACCGCAATCTCTTTGGTGTCGGCGTAGAAGCGTTGCGCCCTCATCGTCTCAACCATGTCGTTCCCTTCGCCAGACGTCTGGTACCAGAGGGTACCAGGGCTCGCCCGAGCGTCACCTGGCACACTCGGCACCCGTGACGAAACGTGGACTCGTGTTGGCCGGCGGCGGACTAGCGGGCATTGCCTGGGAAACCGGTGTACTCGTCGGCATCTCCGACGAGGCGCCCGAGGCGGCGCGCGCCCTCCTCGCCGCCGACGTCCTGCTCGGCACGTCGGCCGGGTCGACGGTGGCCGCGCAGCTCGGCAGCGGCGCCAGCCTCGAGGCGCTGTTCGACGCCCAGGTCGCCGCCGAAACCCACGAGCTCGTCCCCGGAGCGAGCATCGACGACGTGATGCAGCTCTTCGCGGGCGCCATGGCGTCACCCGACGCCACGCTCGAAGAGAGACTGCAGCACATCGGCGCCGTCGCGGTGGCCGCCGACACCGTCCCCGAACCCGTCCGCCGGGCCGTGATCGGACATCGCCTGCCGTCCCGGGAGTGGCCCGACCGGGTGCTGCGGGTCACGGCGATCGACGTCGAAACCGGAGAGCTGGTGATCGTCGACCGCGACTCGGGCATCGGCCTCGTCGACGCCGTTGCCGCCAGCTGCGCGGTGCCAGGGGTATGGCCACCGGTGACGGTCGGCGACCGCCGATTCATGGACGGGGGCGTCGGCAGCACCGTCAACCTGACCGCCGCGACGGATTGCGACGCGATCGTCGTCCTGGTGCCGTCGAGCGAGTCGGCGCCGACACCGTTCGGCGCGGGCGCGGCGGCCGAGATCGCGGGCTTCCCCGGCGAGACGCTCGCCGTCTTCGCCGACGACGACTCGATCGCCGCGTTCGGTCCCAATCCACTGGACCCGGCCTGCCGGATCCCGTCGGCGAATGCCGGTCGCACGCAAGGGCGGCAGCACGCCGACGCGATCGCGCGGTTCCTAGGCGTGTGAGGTTGGGGGCGCCAGGGTGTCGAGGGCGGCCGCGGCCAATTCCTGACCGACCTCGATGACCTCCTCCGCGCGGTGGAACTCCAGGCTTCGCGCGACGGTACGGGGCACCTCGATCAGCAGGTCCGGGGGGTACGCCGCGAGGGTGTGTCGCATCAGCGCGGCCTGTGCGATGTCAATGGCACGGTTGAGCACCTCGAAACCACCCAGCCGCGGCACCACTATTTCCGTGTGATCGTCGTGGTCGTCGACCTCGACCCCGTCGTTGGCGAACCGGCTCAGCACCGTCTTGGCGGCCGGGGTGTCGAGCAGCGAGCGGGCGGTGGTCGTGTCGAGCAGCGCCGTGGTGTTGCGCCACATGCGGCTGAGGCGTTCGGTCGTCGGCCCCGGTCCTGGGCTGGGTTCAGGCGCGGCCCGGGTGGGATCGTCGCCGCCCAGGCTGACCGCGATGATCAGATCGGCGTTGACCGCGGCCAGCGGCGCCATCGGCAGCGGGTCGAGAATGCCTCCGTCGGCCAGCAGCCTGCCGTCGAGCACGTGCGGTTTGATCACCCCGGGGATCGCGATCGACGCCCTGATCGCCGCGTCGACCGGCCCGCGCTGCAACCACACGGACTTGCCCGCGATCAGGTCAGTGGCGACCGCCGTGAAGGGAATCGCGAGATCCTCGATGACGGCGTCGCCGAGGATCTCCCGAACGGCGTCGAGGATCTTGTCGGCGCGCAGCACTCCCGCCGAGGTCAGCGACGGGTCGAGCAGGCGCAGCACGGCGCGCTGGGTCAGGGACGTCGCCCACGCGGTGTACTCGTCGAGTTTGCCTGCGGCTTCCAGGCCGCCCACCAGCGCTCCCATCGACGACCCCGCGACGCCGACGACGTCGTGACCGCGGTCGCGGAGTTCGTTGATCACCCCGATGTGCGCGTACCCCCTGGCACCGCCGCTGCCGAGACTGAGCGCCACTCGCATCGACCCATTGTCACCGGGTTGGTTCGCCGCGAAACCGGCAACCCCGTCGAACATGATCGGACGACTTCGCTCCGTGGTGCTCGACACCAAGGATCCGCGGCAATTGGCATCGTTCTACGCCGGCGTTCTCGGTGGGGAGGTGGAGGCCCAGGACGACACGTGGGTGGTGCTCACCGTCCCGACCCACGGGCGGTTGGCATTTCAACTGGCACCCGACCACGAACCGCCTCGGTTCCCCGACCCGCGGGGATCACAGCAGTTCCACTTGGACGTGGAGGTGGACGACGTCGACGACGCGGAGTCAAAGGTGTTGGCGCTCGGCGCGACTCGCGTCATCGACGCGATCGGCGAAGACGACTTCCGGGTTTACCGGGACCCGGCAGGACATCCGTTCTGCCTGGTGTTCAGCGTGCTGGGTTAGCAACCCACCCTGGTGAAGAAGGCGGCCGCCACCAGGCCGATGATCAGGGCGACGGTCGGCTGCCCGCTGGAGAGCGCCACGACGACGCCCGTGATGGCGCCGATCGCGATTGCCAACAGCAAGAGCGCCATGAGGATCCGCATGCCGTTGATCGAGCCACCGGCCGCGCGAGGCGGTGCCAGCTTGGCGTTGTCGTGTCCGAACATGGGCCCTCCCAAAGTGATGAGGGACACATAGTACCGAAGTTTGTGATCGGCGCCACAAACGCCTAGATCGGCTAACCGTTTGCGTGCCTTGGCTTTCGGACCCGCGTGATTAAAAGGCTCAGCCGCAGAGGTCGTCGGCCGCCGCCTCGGCCGCCACGATGACCGCCGACTGCCGCGCGCGGGTCAACCGGGACCATGGCGCGCCGAACGTGCCGGGCCCCGCCGCATCCGACTTCTGCACGCTCTCCAAGTACGGCTCGAACTGAGCCTTCTGGTCGCCGCCACGCTCCTGCATCCACACCTTCGCAGCGTGGCAGGCCTGGAAGTACTCGTCCTCCGTCGACTCCGCGGGGGCGCCGACGGCGGTCGTGACGCCGTTCGCGGACACTCCCGTGGCGCCGGGTTCGGCGGTATGGGTCTGCAGGCTCGTCGTGGTCGTCGCCGCACTGCCAGCCGCCGTCGACGACGGTGCCGAGTCGGCGCCGTCGGAACCGGACGAGCAGCCGGCGAGGAGGGCCGCGACGGCTGCCACGGCGTAAGTCGGGTAGCTGCGCATGCTGCCAATCTATGCAACACTCGCCAGCGTGTTGGAACGGACGATCTGTCGGGAGTGTTGTCGGGCGTGACGCCTGACCCCCTAACCGTCCCGTAATCCTGGTCCACCCTGGAGCTTCCCCACATGTCTCTTGCCTTTCAGTCCGTCGTCGCCCCCACCCGACTCCGCGTCCCCGATCTGCTGCAGGCCACCGACGTCGCCGCCGACCACGTGTTGTCCGGTCGCTACGACCACGTCCTGCCCGTCGGTGGGCCGCCCACCGACGAGCGCTGGTTCACCCGCCTGCACGGCGACGACGAGCTGGACGTGTGGCTCATCAGCTGGGTGCCCGAGCGGTCCACCGAACTTCACGATCACGGCGGTTCGCTTGGCGCCCTCACGGTCGTGTCCGGCGCGCTGGTCGAAACCCGTTGGGACGGCGACACACTGCGGGAGCGCCGCCTTGACGCCGGGGACCAGGCCGGGTTCCCGCTCGGTTGGGTGCACGACGTCGTCTGGGCGCCGTCCAAGCCCGCGCGCATCACTAGTCCAACCCCGACGCCTACCCTGAGCGTGCACGCCTACTCGCCGCCGCTGACCGCGATGTCGTACTACGAAGTCACCGACCGGAACACCCTGAAGCGGGACCGGACCGAGCTGACGGACAAGCCCGAGGGGGACTAATGCCGAGCCGAATCGACGCCGTCCTGGACTCCGCGCGCGAGAAGCTGACCCGGATCGAGGCAGCCGACGTGCCGGCCGCCCTGGAACGTGGCGCGTTGCTCGTCGACATCCGGCCGGCAGCCCAGCGCGCCGCCGAAGGCGACGTCCCCGCCGCCCGGCTCATCGAGCGCAACGTCCTCGAGTGGCGCTGTGACCCCACCAGCGACGCCCGGCTGCCCGAGGCCGTCGGCGACGACGTCGAGTGGATCGTGCTGTGTTCCGAGGGGTACACGTCGAGCCTCGCCGCAGCCGCCCTCGTCGACCTGGGTCTGCACCGGTCCACCGACGTCGTCGGTGGCTATCACGCACTGAAGGCGGCCGGGGTGCTCGACGTGCTCAGCGCGTCATTCGTCGGAGCGCAGCAGCGGCCGTAGCCGCTCGGTCTTCTCGGGAGTCCAGTTGGGCGGCCGCATGATCGCCGCCCACGCGTTCGCGACGTCCCGCACGTAGACGTGGCCGTGGCCGTCCGGCACGTCGACCGCCACCGCCATGTCGGCGGACACCTGCAGGAACGTCACCACGGGGATCCACTCCATCTCGGGTGACACGTCCTTGCCCCTGGGTTCGCGCAACCAATCCGGCCTGGAGAACAGCAGATCGGGGTTCCACCATGCGATGGGGTCGGAGGCGTGTTGCAGGTACACCACCCGCGGATCGCCCCAGGGGGCTTGTGGCCGTTGAAGATTGGCGGCGTCGGCGGCGAACCTGACGTTCTCGCCCTTGTCGAAGATGGGCAACCACTCGGGTGATCCCTCGTCGCGCTCGGCCGTCAGCGTCGTCCAGATGGTGTTGTTGAACGTCGGGCCGGAGAACAACGCGCCGTCGGTGCGGGCGATGAGGTTGTTGAGCGACAGGAACGGCGCCTCACCGCCGAAGGAGCCCAGGCTCTCGCCGAACACCACCAGCTTGGGGCGACGGGCCTCGGGCATCGCGCGGACCAGGGCGTCGACCGCCTCGAAGAGCGCCTGACTCGACTGACGCGCGTTCTCCTTGTCCACCAGGAACGACAACCAACTCGGCAGGAACGAATACTGCATCGACACGATCGCGGTGTTGCCGTTGTACATGTACTCCAGCGACGCCGCTTCCGCCTCGTTGATCCAGCCGGTGCCCGTCGTGTTGGCCACGGCGACCACCGCGCGGTCCAGGCCCCCGGTGCGTAGGAGTTCGCGGGCGGCGAGTTCGGCGGTTGCCTTGAAACCCTCGGCGGAGTTGAGCCCGGCGTAGACGCGGATCGGCTCGATTGCCCTGGCTCCGTTGAACTTCGAGAGGTCGTCCACCGACGGCCCGCCTGCCATGAACATGCGGCCCTGATGTCCGAGGGAGGACCAGCTGACGAGTGACTCCGGCCCACCGGATCGCAGCGTCGTGGTCGGTGCGGCGGTGTCGGGATCTTCCTCGTTGTTGGCCGACTCGAAGGTGTCGTTCAGCGTGCTCATGGCGAACCGCACCACCACGCCGTTGAGGAGTGCAACGGTAAGGACGAGCAGCAGCGTCACCACCACGACGGCCGAAACACGCGGTGGCGCAACCCGATCAAGTTGCCTGACCAGGAATCGCACCAACTTGCCGACCAGCTGGCCGATCTCGACGAAGGTGAACAGGAACACGATCGACAGGACCGCGGTCAGCGGGTGGTCCCAGAAGTCCAGCCTCGGCACGCCCATGGAGTCCCGAACGTCGTCCTGCCAGACGTGGAAGCCGATGACCGCAAACGTCTGGCCGATCACCCCCGCGACGACGAGGGCGATCCAGGCCCACCGCGGCGCCGCCGGGCTGGTGTTCACGGACCGCATGTAGCGGACCAGCCACACGCCGAACACGCCGATGCCGTAACCGATGCCGCCCGCCGCACCGCTCACCAAGCCTTGGAACAGTGGTCCGCGGGGGAGCAATGACGGCGTCAGCGACAGCCAGATGAACACCAGGCCGAACGCGGTGCCGAAGAACGTGTAGTGCCGAACCCACCAGTCCGGCTTCGGGGTGGGCTCGGAGGCGACGGGAGGCCGCTCGTCGGTGGTGGTGTCCGTATCGGTCACCACCGCACTTTAACGGTGCGTGAAGTTCGGTGGGCGCTTCTCGGTGAAGGCTGCCATGCCCTCGGTCTGGTCGTCGGTGGCGAAGGCGGAGTGGAAGAGTCGCCGCTCGTAGAGAAGGCCTTCGGTCAACGAGGATTCGAATGCGCGGTTGACGGCTTCCTTGGCCATCCGCGACGCCGACAACGACATGCCGGCGATGATGGCGGCGGTGGCGTTCGCCTCCTCCAGCAGTGTGTCGGCGGGGACGACGCGCGACACCAGGCCACTGCGGTCGGCCTCGGCGGCGTCGATGGTGCGGCCCGTCAGGATGAGGTCCATGGCCTTCGCCTTGCCGATGGCGCGGGTGAGCCGCTGCGATCCGCCCATGCCCGGCAGCACGCCGAGCTTGATCTCCGGCTGGCCGAACTTGGCGGTGTCGGCGGCAATCAGGATGTCGCACATCATCGCCAGCTCGCATCCGCCGCCGAGGGCGTACCCCGCGACGGCGGCAATGGTGGGCGTCCTGGTGGCGGCGAACGCCGACCACGCCGCGAAGAAGTCGGCGGCGAACACGTCGGCGAAGGACAGGTCGGCCATTTCCTTGATGTCGGCCCCCGCGGCGAAGGCCTTCTCGTTGCCCGTGACGATGATCGCGCCGATGCCCGCATCCGCGTCGAATTCAGCTGCGGCGGTGGTGAGTTCGACCATCACCTGACTGTTGAGGGCGTTGAGTGCCTTGGGGCGGTTCAGCGTGATGGTTCCGACGCGGCCCTCGCGGGTGACCAGAATCGTCTCGTAACTCATTGCGCCACTCCTTCTTTGGTGGGGAACCTCAGGTCTGGGTCGGCCGGCGCGAAGTACGCCTGGACGGCCTCCGGTGAGCACTCTTCCAAGCTCGACGGCGACCACTTCGGATTGCGGTCCTTGTCGACCAGCAGCGCGCGAATGCCCTCCACCAGGTCGTGGGACCGCAACGCCGCGCATGCCGTGCGAAACTCTTGCCGCAGAACGTCTTCGAGCGTGTCCAGGGTGGCGGCCCGTTGCACCGCCGCCATCGTCACCGCCACCGCGATGGGGGAGCGGCCCGCGATGAGGTTCGCGGCGTCCTCGGCGGGCCCTGGGCCCTGAGCCCGCAAGGCGGCGACGACGTCGAGGGCGGTCTCCCCGGCGTAGCACTCGTCGATCCACTGCCGCTGCGCCACCAGGGGGCTCGCGGGAGGCTCGACCGCGAAGGCGGCCAGAGCCGCGTCGACGCCGTCGGAGACGAGGGCACTGGTGAACCCGTCCAGCTGGTCATGGGGGACGAAGTGGTCGGCGAAACCCATCGCGATGGCGTCGGCCCCGGAGAACGGTGCGCCGGTGAGCGCGGCGTGCAGTCCGAGCCGCCCCGGCGCCCTCGACAGCAGGTAGGTGCCCCCGACGTCGGGAATGAAGCCGATGCCGACCTCGGGCATGCCCATCTTGGTGGTGTCGGTGACGACGCGCACGCTGCCGTGCGCGGCGACTCCCACGCCACCGCCCATCACGATGCCGTCCATGATCGCGACGTACGGCTTGGGGTAGCGGGTGATGTAGGCGTTGAGGACGTACTCGTCCTGCCAGAACGACCGCGCCTCGCTGCCGTCGGCCTTCGCGCTGTGATAGATCGCTACGACGTCGCCGCCAGCGCAGAGTCCACGTTCGCCAGCGCCGGTGAGAAGCACGGTGTGCACGGCGTCGTCGTGCTCCCAGTTCCTGAGAGCGTTCTCAAGATCAGCAACCATGCCGTGGGTGAGTGAATTGATGGCCTTTGGCCTGTTCAGGGTCACGACACCGACGCCGCCGTCGACGTCTACTAGGAGGTCCTCGTTGTCGGCCACGGTGTGCAATCTAGATCGTGACCCCAGGTCGAAGCGACACGGGTAACCTTTCCCAAGAAGTTCACAGTTAGACCGACGAGGCCGGGAACCGGTCCGAGTCGCCAGACGTTGACTCAATATCCGTCACACGACGGACCACAGCACACGAGAGGAACCGACGGTGCGCGAGAGCAGCAACCCGGTATTCCGTTCCCTGCCCAAGCAGCAGGGTGGCGGGTATGCCCAATTCGGTGGCGGAGCCGCCGGTTACGGCGCGGCAGCTACACAGGCCGACCCGTACGCGGCTCAGCCGTACACCGACCAGTCCAACAAGGTCTCCCGACCGCTCACGATCGACGACGTCGTCACCAAGACGGGCATCACGCTCGCCGTCCTGACGGCCGTCGCCGCGGTGTCCTTCTTCATGGTGATGGGCAACCCGTCGCTGGCCGGTCCGTTCTCCATCGTCGGTGCCCTCGGTGGTCTGGCGCTGGTGCTGATCGCCACCTTCGGCCGCAAGCAGGACAACCCGGCGATCGTGCTGAGCTACGCGGCGCTCGAAGGCCTGTTCCTCGGTGCGGTGTCGTTCGTCATCGCCTACATGTACTCCGACGGTGGTGTCGGCATGATCGCCCAGGCGATCGTCGCCACGCTCGGCGTGTTCTTCGGCATGCTGGTCGTCTACAAGACGGGCGCCATCCGCGTCACGCCGAAGCTCACCCGCATGATCATCGCCGGCCTGTTCGGCGTGATGGCCCTGATGCTGCTCAACGTCGTCCTCGCCATCTTCGGCGTCGGTGGCGGCGAAGGCTTCGGCCTGCGTAGCGGTGGCCCCATCGCGATCGGCTTCTCGCTGCTCTGCATCGCGCTGGCCGCGTTCAGCTTCCTCATCGACTTCGACGCCGCCGACCAGATGGTCCGCGCCGGTGTTCCGTCGAAGGCGGGCTGGGGCATCGCACTCGGCCTGACCGTCACGCTGGTGTGGCTGTACCTCGAAATCCTGCGTCTGCTGAGTTACTTCCAGAACGACTAGCAGCAGCCGCTACCCCGGGAAGCCCGTTCGCGTATTGCGAGCGGGCTTTCTGCTGTCCGGGTGTCCTTCCCCCGTTCCCGTCGAGTGTGCTCACAGATCGCGATTCATCCACAGATCGCGATCTGTACGCACACGCGATGGCGGTTCATGTCGGCAAGGGCCGCAACGCTTCCGAGTGTGGACCACCAAACGACCCCATTCATCGGCAGCGAGGCTCTCGTCAACGGGCGCGTGCCGAACAAGCATCAGTTGCGGACGCGATATCAAGCGATACTTCCCGACATCTATCTGCCGACGGCCGTCGAGCCGACATTGCGGCAGCGAACCCGCGGCGCATGGCAGTGGACTTACGGCGACGGTGTCGTCTGTGGGCTCGCCGCAGCCGCCATGCACGGCACTCGGTGGATCGCCGATGACGTTGCCGTCGAGCTCATCTGGCCGAATGCGCGGCCACCACGAGGTGTGAAGACCCGGCGCGACCGTCTTCTGCCCGGCGAATTCGAACGAGTCGACGGCATGTGGGTCACCACGGCGGTGAGGACGGCGTTCGACATCGGTCGCAGGGGCCGATTGGACGAGTGCGTCGAGCGGGTCGACGCACTCGGCAACGCGACCGGTTTGGACGCCGACGCGGTGATGGCAGCGGCCCGTCAGCACCCGGGATCACCCGGCGTGCGGAATCTGCCTACCGTGTTGGAGCTCTACGACCGGGGCGCAGAGTCGCCGAAGGAAACGTGGTTGCGGCTGTTGCTCATTCGGGCGGGTTATCCGCGACCGCAGACGCAGATTCCGGTGGGCGGCGGCTACGGGCAGCCGCTCTACTTCCTCGACATGGGATGGGACGACGTCAAACTCGCGGTCGAGTACGACGGTGACCACCATCGAACCGACTCGGCGCAGTTCGCCAAGGACATCGTCCGCATCGAATTCGTCAACGAGCTCGGCTGGCAGGTCATTCGAGTAGCCAAGGCGAACCGACCGGCGGACGTCCTGGCGCGAGTGCAGCGAGCCTGGCAATCGCGTGTGCGTACAGATCGCGAAAAGTCGTGACATCGCGATCTGTACGCACACTCGACGGGTGTGGCTTCGACTGCCTAGCTCAGGCGCTCGATGACCATCGCCATGCCCTGGCCACCGCCAACGCACATGGTCTCCAGGCCGAACGTCTTGTCGTACGTCGTGAGGTTGTTCAGCAGCGTCGCGGTGATGCGGGCACCCGTCATGCCGAACGGGTGGCCGAGTGCGATCGCCCCGCCGGAGACGTTGAGCTTGTCCTCGTCCATGCCCAGCGCCCGGGCCGAGCCCAGCACCTGCACCGCGAACGCCTCGTTGATCTCGTAGAGGTCGATGTCGCCGATCGACTTGCCTGCCCGCGCCAGCGCCTGCTTGCACGCCTTGATGGGGCCGAGGCCCATGATCTCCGGCGACAGCCCCGACACACCCGTCGACACGATGCGCGCCAGCGGCGTCAGGCCCAGCTCCTTGGCCTTGGTGTCGCTCATGATGACGACGGCGGCTGCGCCGTCGTTCAGCGGACACGCGTTGCCGGCGGTGATGGTGCCGTTGGGCCGGAAGACGGGCTTCAGCTGGCTGATCTTCTCGTAGGTGGTGCCGGCACGCGGGCCGTCGTCCTTCGACACGACCGTGCCGTCGGGCAACGTCACCGGCGAGATCTCGCGCTCGAAGAAGCCGCTGTTGATGGCCTCTTCGGCCTTGTTCTGGCTGCGGACGCCCCAGTGGTCCTGGTCCTCGCGGCTGATGCCGGTGAACAACGCGACGTTCTCCGCCGTCTGGCCCATCGCGATGTATACGTCGGGCAGCAGCCCGTCTTCGCGCGGGTCATGCCACTCCGTCGCTCCGGCCGCGGCCTCGTTGGAGCGGGCCTGCGCGTCGGCAAAGGCGCCGTTCTTGACGTCCGGCCAGCCGTCGGCGCTGCCCTTCATGAAACGCGACACCGTCTCCACACCCGCGGAGATGAAGGCGTCGCCCTCGCCTGC
Source organism: Mycolicibacterium hodleri (assembly GCA_006864685.1). Lineage (GTDB taxonomy): Bacteria > Actinomycetota > Actinomycetes > Mycobacteriales > Mycobacteriaceae > Mycobacterium > Mycobacterium hodleri_B. The sequence goes on from VIFX01000074.1 coordinate 13,927, forward strand.
CTTGATCGCGTGGAACGCCATCCGGGTGGTCTGCAGGGACGACGAGCAGTAGCGGTTGACGGTCGTGCCGGGCAGGAAGTCGTAGCCCAGTTCGACGGCGACCGCGCGCCCGAGGTTGAAGCCGGCCTCACCCGCGGGCTGGCCGCAGCCCATGATCAGGTCGTCGATGTCGCGCGGATCCAGTCCGGGGACCTTGTCCAGCGCCGCCTTGACCATCTGTGCCGCCAGGTCGTCGGGCCGCATGTCCACCAGCGAACCCTTGTTGGCGCGGCCGATGGGGGAACGGGCAGTTGAGACGATGACGGCTTCGGGCATGTGCGAACTCCTAGGTCGGTGGCTACTCAACCGAATTTAACCCGTGACCGTGGCGACGATCGGTGCGGGTACGCCGGTCGTGCGCCGCCAGAACCGCGTGACGCCGCCGAGGCGGGCCAACAGGGAGTCGTCGCCGGCCCGCGCCTCGAGTGCCGGTTCGACGTCGGTGTCAGTACTCCACTCGCCGAGTTGCTTGCACAGGGCGGGCAACAACTGCTGGGCCGCGAGGGCATAGCCGGCCGCCGACGGATGGAACATGTCGTCGGAGAAGAACTCCTCGGGCGCCTTCTGAAACTCCGGCGAGAGCAGCGCCGAGAACGGGACGGGCACCCCACCCGCGGCGCGTACGGCGACGGCCTGCGCACGGGCCAGCCGGAGTCCAATCGTGCGGGCGACCAGGCGCAGGGGCTGCGGAATCGCGGTGATGACGCCGAAATCCGGGCACGTGCCCACCACGACGACGGCGCCACTGCCACGCAATCGGCTCACCGCAGCCCCGACGCGGCGAGCCGACGGCCCGATGCCGTTGAGCGCGGTGACGTCGTTGGCGCCGATCATGACCACCGCGGCGTCGGGTGGTGCGCCCGCCACGAACATGGCGTCGATCTGCCCCGAGAGACCCTTCGACGTGGCGCCGACGATCGCCTTGGTGCTCAATCGGATCCGCTTGCCGGACTGCTCGGCGAGGCCGCGGGCGATCAAGACCCCGGGCACCTCGTCGGCGACGACACAGCCGTACCCCGTGGCAGTCGAATCGCCGAACACCATCAGATGGATGTCGAACGGCACCCCTCGGTGCCATTTCTCGCATGGGCCGCCACCCGCGACGTAGACCCCGTCGGCCCGGGGAGGGACGTCCCACGACTTGGGGATCACCTGGCGGGCCTGATCGGCCTGACCGTGCAGAAGGTTCCGAACGCCGACGTACGCCGAACCCGTCGACGCGAGCGTGGCAGCCGCTGCCAGGGCAATGGTCGACCTACGCGGTGCACGAATGACCACGCGACCAGTTTAGGGGCGATTGGACGGGATACATGTGCGGCAGAGGTGACGGCCGGTCACGGTGCGGTATCAAGTCCGGTACTAAATCAAGTTCTTTGTTCGTTGAACATTTTGTAAGTGTCAAGCTAAGTTACCTGGGGTTGGCTAAGTATTAACCGCACCGGGCACTACATCGGCGTAGGGAAGTGGTGACGATGACCGCACCAAGTGATGTTTCCAGGTCGTACGGACCCGGCGTAAGCGGTGGTAGGGCACGTAAAGTGCGCCGATTCCCCGTTAGCGACGGCGCCCCGGTCGAAGTGGTCGAGGACGGCCCGAGCATCGCCGGTCGATTGTTTGCTCTTGGCGCAATGATGACAATCAAGCCAACGCTGGCCGTCGGTAGCTACATACCGCGGTTGCCGTGGCCGTTTGGCGTCGTCGACTTCGCCGCCCGCGTGCTGCGGCCGGCCCCCGGCACCGTTCGCGCCACCATCGGTCTCCCCAACTGCACGGCACAGCTGATCAGAGCAGCCGGTGTGTTGCCGGCCGACGGCAACCGCAGCGTCATCCTGTACCTGCACGGCGGCGCCTTCCTCACCTGTGGCGCCAACACGCACGGACGACTGGTGACGGCACTGTCGCGGTTCGCCGACAGCCCGGCGCTCGTCGTCAACTACCGGATGATCCCCAAGCATTCGATCGGCGAGGCCCTCGACGACTGTTACGACGCGTACCGGTGGCTGCGGCTCAAGGGATACGACCCGTCGCAGATCGTGCTGGCAGGCGATTCGGCGGGTGGCTACCTGTCGCTGGCGCTGGCTGAGCGACTGAACCTCGAGGGTGAATTGCCCGCGGCGATGGTGACCATGTCGCCGCTGTTCGAGATCGACAACGAGGGCCGGGCGCAACACCCGAACGCCCACTCCGACGCGATGTTCCCGTCGAAGGCCTTCGACATGCTGGTCGACTTCATCGAGCGCGCTGCCAAGCGCCACGTCGTCGACGGCAAGGCCGAGGAGGTCTACGAACCGCTCGACCACGTCGAGACCGGGCTGCCGCGGACGCTGATCCACGTGTCGGGCTCGGAGGTTCTGCTCAACGACGCGAGAAAGGCCGCTCACATGCTTGCCGCGGCGGGCGTGCCGGTCGAAGTGCACGTCTGGCCTGGTCAGATGCACGTGTTCCAGTTGGCGGCGCCGAGCGTGAAGGAAGCGACCCGGTCGCTGAAGCAGATCGGCCACTACATCCGAGAGGCGACCTGGTAACCCGAACGCGCGCCTGACACGATGGACTCATGCGAATCGCGGGTCATATCAGTGAGCTCATCGGAAACACGCCTCTCGTTCGGCTGAACTCCGTTGTGCCCGATGGAGCCGGGCTCGTGGCGGCCAAGGTCGAATACCTCAATCCGGGTGGCAGTTCCAAGGACCGCATTGCGATCAAGATGATCGACGCCGCCGAGGCGAGCGGTGAGCTGAAGCCAGGCGGCACGATCGTCGAGCCGACATCCGGCAACACCGGGGTCGGGCTTGCCCTGGTGGCGCAGCAGCGTGGCTACAAGTGCATCTTCGTGTGCCCGGACAAGGTCAGCGAGGACAAGCGAAACGTGTTGCGCGCGTACGGCGCCGACGTCGTCGTCTCGCCGACCGCGGTGCCGCCCGACCACCCGGACAGCTACTACAGCGTGTCGGATCGTCTGGTGCGGGAGATCGAGGGCGCGTGGAAGCCCGACCAGTACTCCAATCCGAACGGCCCCGCCAGCCACTACGAGACGACGGGTCCGGAGATCTGGGCCGACACCGATGGGAAGATCACCCACTTCGTCGCAGGCGTTGGCACCGGCGGGACGATCACCGGTGCGGGGCGCTACCTCAAGGAGGTGTCCGGCGGGGCGGTGAAGATCATCGGCGCCGACCCGGAGGGCTCGGTGTACTCGGGCGGAACGGGCAGGCCCTACCTCGTCGAAGGTGTGGGGGAGGACTTCTGGCCGTCGGCCTACGACCCCACCGTCACCGACGAGATCATCGCGGTGTCCGACGCCGACTCCTTCGAGATGACGCGCCGCCTCGCCCGCGAAGAAGCGCTCCTGGTCGGTGGGTCGTGCGGGATGGCCGCCGTGGCCGCGATCCGCGTTGCCGAAAAGGCCGGACCGGACGCCGTCGTCGTGGTTCTCCTGCCCGACGGCGGAAGAGGTTATCTCTCAAAGATTTTCAGCGACACCTGGATGTCGTCCTACGGCTTCCTGCGGGACAGGCTCGACGGCTCGATCGAACACACCACCGTCGGAGACGTGTTGCGGGGCAAGTCCGGTGCGCTGCCCGACCTCGTCCACACCCATCCGTCGGAAACGGTGCGCGACGCCATCGGAATCCTCCGCGAGTACGGCGTCTCCCAGATGCCGGTGGTCGGGGCGGAACCGCCGGTCATGGCAGGTGAAGTGGCGGGAAGCGTTTCCGAGCGCGAGCTGCTGTCAGCGGTCTTCGAGGGCAGGGCGAAGCTCGCCGACGCGGTGTCGCAGCACATGAGTCCGGCCCTGCCGCTGATCGGCGCCGGTGAACTCGTCAGCGCTGCCGCAAAGACATTGCGTGAAATCGACGCCGTGATGGTCGTCGAGGAAGGCAAGCCCGTCGGCGTGCTGACGCGGCACGACTTGCTGGGGTTCCTGTCGAACGGCAGTGCTCGCCGGTAGGAGCGCTGTTCCGACAGCCTCAGCGCTGGGCAAACCGGATGGTCAACGCCAGCCACTGCCGGTTTGCCATCTAGATCAACCGGGTACCCGGGTTGGCTTTTTGGTCATCGCTCTCAGCAAGTTCTCGGGTAGGGTAACAGCGCTCAGACCCCGCAAACGATCAGTGGAAGGCGTACATGACCGAGTATCCGCCGCCGCCTCCGGGGAACTACCCGCCGCCGCCTCCGGGGAACTATCCGCCCCCGCCACCACCTGGAAGTTATCCGCCGCCAGGGGGATACGGCGGTTTCGAGCCCGTTCCGGTACGCGGAAACAACAACCTCGCCGTCGCCTCCCTGGTCTGCTCGGTGATCGGGCTCTTCTGCGGAGTCGGGGCCATCGTCGGGATCGTGCTCGGCATCGTCGCCATGAACCAGATCAAGAAGACCGGCCAGGCCGGGCATGGCCTCGCCCTGGCTGGCGTCATCGTCGGCGCGGTGTCGCTGGTGCTCAGCGTCATCGTGTCCCTCGTCTACTTCTCCACGTAACCCCTGCTCGCACAGTCACCTTCGTTCGTCGTGCTCGGCGGGCGAAACGCCATATTGACGACCAACCGATTGAGGACGTGACATGACCAACCCACCCCAGCCGCCCGAGGGCAGCGGTTATCAACCGCCCGAGGGCAATTACCCACCGCCCCCGCAGGGCAACTACCCACCGCCTCCGCAGGGCAACTACCC
>VIFX01000075.1:0-17143 GCA_006864685.1 Mycolicibacterium hodleri
TGCTGCCCAAGTTCGAGATGCCCGAGCACCTGCTGCCCAAGTTCGAGATGCCCGAGCACCTGCTGCCCAAGTTCGAGATGCCCGAGCACCTGCTGCCCAAGTTCGAGATGCCCGAGCACCTGCTGCCCAAGTTCGAGATGCCCGAGCACCTGCTGCCGAAATTCGAGATGCCCGAGCACCTGCTGCCCAAGTTCGAGATGCCCGAGCACCTGCTGCCCAAGTTCGAGATGCCCGACCGCTTCACTGGCTGGCTGGACTCTGCAGTCCCTCGCATTGACATGGCGGCCCTGTCCAACGTGGTCAGGACCGCTTTCGCGGTCAACCACATGCATGACACCCTCGGTGCCGCGGCCCGCACGGTGCTCGACATCGACCGGGCCTACCGGGACCTTGACGACCTGCTCTCCCCTGCGCTGAGCAGCGTGTTCTCCACGATCGATGAGATCACCCGTCTCACGCCGGCCGTGCAGTCAGCCGCCCAGGTGTGGACAGCTCAGGTCAACGACCTGATGCAGGGCTGGACCGCTCTGTCGCAATTCGGCCACCGGCTCGCCAACAAGGCCTTGCACCTGGCCTTGGTCACACGCGATGCCGTGGTCAACAACCCGGACCGCAAAGCAGTACGCGACGCCGTCATCGACTTCATGCGGCGCGCCCTCGGCTATAAAAGCCCCCCGACCGAGGCCCGCATCGAAGCCGTCGTCTCGGCGCTGCTTGACGACACCTGGCTCCCTCGAGGCGATACCGGCCTTGACTACAACCCGTCCAAGCCAATCCGCAAAATCGTCGCCTCTGAGCACGCCCTGTGGTTACCGATGTCGGAGACCAGGCCCCTCGGAGGACGCCGGATGGCTTCGTTGGAGAAACCCGACCAGGTGGCCCTTGGCAGCGACCAGGGCAACCCCACCTGTCCGATGGACCGTTTGCAGTCGGCTGACTTCACCCCCGAGCAGCAGGCCATCAAACATCCCGTTCTCAAGCGGCTCATGGACCCCCTCAACGCGATCGAGCAAGAAATCGTGTGGACAAGGCTCTACGACGGCGCACGTACGTGGGCCGACGCGGCCACCATGTGTGGTCGCCCACCCAGCGAGGGCGCAACGGTGCGCCGTAAGTTCCTCAAACTCAAAAACACTGAGCAGCAGCGTCGTTCGGCATAGAAACGCTGCGCAGCTTCCACCCCCTAGATGTCCGGTCCCGCGCACCGCGGAACACCCGGGCTTATGAAGTAACCCCTCACCACCTAAGGAGAAAACCATCATGGCCAGAAGTCGAAGCGCCGTCACAGGTCGCTACGTCCGCCGGTCCACCGCGGTGCGTAACCCCCGCACCACCGTGACCGAGGGCGGTAGTGGCCGCAACCGCGGTTCCGGGACCCACCACCGCAGCGCGGTCACCGGGCGCTACGTCACGTCCACTACCGCCGCGCGCCACCCCCGCACCACCGTCACCGAACGCGGTTAAGTTGCCGTCAACGAACGCGCCGGGGCCCGTGTCCCGGCGCGTTCCGCGCACCGAGGTGCGCCTGGGACATACGCAGGTCGATGGGTCGGACCGTGTTCCGACAGGGCGGCCAATCACGCGTCCGGCGCTGTTTGACCGCTGACTGCCTGGCCGCGTCGGCGTACAGGTCCAGTAACAACGGGGCTCCGTTTGCGTAGTTACCGGTTGCGGGCCAGAAGTTCGCGAAGCCGTTTCGCTCCGCGGTCGGACACTGATGAAGACGTCAGGGCGTAGGCCGCGGCTTGGTCGGGGGTGAGCCGGCCGGTACGGATGTGCTCGGCGAGACAGCGTTGCGCCTGGGCCCTTTCGTCCGGTCCGGTCCACCCGTTGCGGCCGCCGTCGAGAATGGCGAAGTCGAGGTCTCGCCGCACGTCGTCAGGAATCTGCGAGGTCTGGGCTTGCCCCGTGAGTAAGTTGACGGCTCCGGCGCTGGCAGCCCATTCCGCCAGAGCGAAACCATGGCCCTCGACGACAGACAGGGAGTAGCCGCGCGCCAGATCCATCGCGAAGTGCAGCGAGCGCTCATCGGGCACGAAGGCTAGGACCGGGCCGTAGTCGTATCTGGTGCGACTCTTAGGTGTGGCGTGCCCACCCGCCCGGATGATCTCGTCAAGCTCGGCATGACCCATGCCAGCTGCACTTTCGATGGTGTTGCTCACCAGCACTGGCCGTATCTCCTCGACCTCACTGCGTTCCCAAATCCACTCGGCGGCAAGCGCTATCGCCTCGTCCCATTGGCGCTGAGGGTCGTCATTGGGCACCCATGCTGCGGCCCGCAGGTGGGTGGAGGGATGCAGATCGGCGGTCATCGCATCGACTCCTGCTGTGGGCTGAGGATGGGTGTGGACAGGTAGCGGTAGGCCGTGGCCCGGCTGATTCCGAACGCCTTCGCGAGTTCGTGGACGGGTTCACCGGTCTCGGCGAGCCGACGTAGCTGTTGCTGTCGCTCAAGGGAGAGTTTGGCGGGCTTGGTGGCCGGCAGCTGGCGCGCTCGCCTGGAGTCGCGGGATGCAGCACGGCGCTCGCGGCCGAGCTCGAGCTCGAGCTCGGCCAAGGTGGCCATGATGGCGGCCACGGCACGGCCGGTTGGAGTGCCCGTGTCCACGCCTTCGCGCAAGGCACGCAACACGATTCGACGCTCACCAAGTCCAGCGATGGTGCGTGTCACTTCGGCGACGGAGCGCCCGAGCCGATCGATCGCAGTGACCACTACGGTGTCACCGTCGCGGGCGTAGTGCAGCATCGCCGTCAACCCAGGCCGGTCGGTGCTCACCGCTCCCGAGAGTTTGTCAGTGAAGACTTGATCCGGTCCGACACCGGCCTGTGCGAGCGCGACGAGCTGCGCATCGAGATCTTGGCCCGCGGTGCTCACGCGGGCGTACCCGAGAATCTTCGTCACATCACTACCGTCTCATTGCCCTCTGACATTGAGGATCTGAGACACGCGGTGTGAGACAAGATATGAGACACCGCGACCTGGGATTACACGGTGGGGGAGTGGCGCCTCGGGGGGTGTCTCGTTTCTCTAGAAACGAGAACGGTTAGATTGCCGCCGCTACAACTCAACCGCCACGCGTGGAATCACGGCTTGGCGTCTGCGTTGATCTGTCTACTTCGGTGAGAAATCGCGAGCTGAGGCTGGTTGACCTCCGGGGCGCACGCGTTGATGCGCCGTCAGGAAGTCATCGACGATGCGTTCGCAGTGGTGCCGGCTCATGGTGTGGAGTCCGGTCATGCGTGCGAAGGCGAGTGGTCCGACGAGTTGGCACATGGCGAGTTCGGCGTCGAAGTCGTCGAGTTCGTCGCGCGCTTGGGGGCTCTGCAGGATGGCGTCGAAAGGCTGTCGGTACTGGTCGACCACCCTCGCTCGGAGCGATTGCGTATGCCCCGCGTCGTCGTCGCCATTGCTCGATGTGGGCCCCAGGGAGACCCAGGCGAGGGTGGTGAGGTGAAGGGGTGCCTCGGCGAACAAGGTTGCCTGACGGGTGAGCAGTTCGATCAGCTGCTCTCGCAGGGGAACTGAGCTCGGAAGCGGCGGGGTGACCTGGGGCAGGAGTCGCTCGAAGGTGGCGGCGAGAAGGTGGGAGGAACTGGTGAAGTGGCGGTAGAGGGTGGTTCGTGCGACTTTCGAGGCCTTGGTGACCGCCTCGATCGTGACCGCCTCGACTCCGCCGGTACTGAGCAGGTGAGCGGCGGCGTCGAGCAGTCGGGTCCGTGACCGCGCCCGACGCGGATCGGCGTCCTCACCGTCGGGCAACACATGTTCGCTCAACGCCGTTTCCGTCGCCGGGATTGTCTGGTCATTACGACTCTCACCACGTTATGGTACCAACGGTAGCGTAGCGATACTGGTCATCCCTAGCCGCGGCTGAACGTGACAGTGTCACCGCTCTGACAGCCCCAAGCACGCGAAAGGCTGCGGACCGCCGATGACGACAACCGAATCGATCAGGCACGATTTCCTCACCGGGGGACTCGGCCGACGCGAGATCATCCTTGACTGCACCGCGACGATCGCCATGAGCGGTGGATATGACGCCGTGAAGATGCGCGCCATCGCCGATCGTGCGGGCATGGCAGTCGGCACCCTGTATCGCTACTTTCCGTCGAAGCCGCACGTGCTGATCGCCGTCCTCGCGCGTGAGTTCGAACGTATTGGCGCTGAACGAGATTGGACGGTCACAGCGGGATCGCCGCGCCTGCGGGTAGAGCAGTTGAACACCCGCCTATGCCAGGAATGGCGCGCTCGGCCGGCCCTGACCGAGGCCGTGACCCGCGCATTCGTCGTCGCCGATGGCAGCGCGAGCGCCGAGGTGGCCCGCGCGGCGGGGGTCATCGAGCACCTGATCGGGCTGGCGATCGCCGGTGAGGAGCCGAGCCCGATACAACACCGAGTTGCCGCCCTGGTCGGCGATATCTGGCTGGCCAGCCTGATCGCGTGGGTCCGGCACGGCGCCCCCACCGAAGACGTCGCGATCGGACTGGAGCGCAGCATCGCGTTGATCGTCCACGACGAGAGGTAGCCGGGCCAACCCGATCCACACGAAACAACACTATTAGTAGCGCACCGATACTGATGGTATCGTTACGAATCGGATCGAGGTAGAGAGGTCTCATGATCACCCAGTGGATCGAAGCCTGCGAGGTCCAGCGCGTCAGCTTGGTTGGCGGCCTGGTGCTCACCATGGCCGACTACAACGAGCTGGTCGTTACCCGACCACTGCGCTTGTCGCTTCCTGCGGTGGGGGCACACCCGGCCGAAGACGTGATGGTCGACCCGAATGACGTACCGAATCATCAGCGCCCGTTGTTGAATTTCGCCGGTAGCGTCTGCACGCTCGCCACCTGCGAGGACGACGGCACGCTGCGTGTCGAGTTCTCCAACGGCTACGGCTTCACCGTGGCCGCCGACGAGTGCTTCGCGGCGTGGGAGTTGTACGGCAAGCGCCACGGTTACATGGCTTGTCTGCCCGGTGGCCGGGTCCGCGTCGTCCGCCACGACATGCCCGCGGACGACCTGGTGTCCGAGCGCCCTGCGGTGCGCCCTTGAGCGTCGACGGCCACGAAGCGGACCCGCCCGACGCCGCCGCCACCCGGGTGCGTGAACGCACCATTTCGGCTGCCAAGACCTCCGGGGAGTACAGCGAGCGCCTCGGCGCGTTGGCCCGATTCACCGTGCGACACAAGGCGTTGGTGATCGGCGCCTGGGTCGGACTGGCGGTGGTCCTGGCCCTGCTGTTCCCGCAACTGGAAACGGTGGTGCAGAAACAATCCGTCCAGCTGATCCCCCGCGACGTGGCGTCCTTTCAGACCCTCGACCGAATGAGCGAGGCCTTCGGCGAGCAGGGCTCCAAGACCATGCTCTTCGTCGCGATGGAGGACCCGGCAGGCCTGACCCCCTCGGCGCGCACGCAGTACACGGATCTGGTGTCGCGGCTGCGCGCCGACACCACGCACGTTCTGCTGGTTCAAGACCTGCTGGCCGACCCGGTGACCGCCACCCAGGCACTCAGCCAGGACGGCAAGGCCTGGTATCTGCCGGTGGGGGTGGCCGGCACGCTCGGTGACCCCGCCGCCGCCGAATCGGTCACCGCGGTCCGCGCGATCGCCGCCGACGCGTTCGCCGGATCGTCGACGACGGTACGGGTGACCGGGCCGCCGTCGACGTTCAGCGATCAGATCGCCGAAGCCGAACACGATCTGCTGTTCATCTCCATCGCCACCGCCGGGTTGATCGCGCTGATCCTGCTCATCGTCTACCGGTCGGTGTTCACCGCGCTGTTGCCTCTGCTGGTGATCGGTATCAGTCTGGCGGTGGGGCGCGGAGTGCTGTCCGTACTCGGCGAGTTGGGTATGCCGGTCTCGCAGTTCACCGTGGCCTTCATGACGGCGATCCTGCTGGGCGCCGGCACCGATTACACCGTCTTCCTGATCAGCCGCTACCACGAACAGCGCAGGGCGCAGGTCGCCCCCGATCAGGCGGTGGAGCACGCCACCGCCAGCATCGGCCGCGTCATCCTGGCCTCGGCCGCCACGGTCGCGTTGGCGTTCGCCGCGATGGTGTTCGCCAACTTGAGCGTGTTCGCCGGGATGGGACCGGCCTGCGCGGTCGCCGTCCTGGTCGGGTTCGTGGCGACCGTGACGTTGTTGCCGCCGGTGCTGTCGCTGGCCGCGAAACGCGGTATCGGCGAACCCAAGTCCGACCGCACCCGGCGGTACTGGAACTCCGTGGCCGTGGCCGTAGTGCGCAAACCGGTGCCGCTGCTGCTGGGCAGCCTGGCCATCCTGCTGGCACTCTCAGCGGTCGCCACGACGATGACGTTGAGTTACGACGACCGCAAGGGACAACCCGCCACCACCGCCAGCAACGAGGGTTATCAGCTGTTGGACCGGCACTTCCGCACCGACGTCGTCATCTCCGAATTCCTCGTCGTGGAGTCTCCCACCGACATGCGCACCGGCAAGGGACTGGCCGACCTCGACGAGATGGCCTCGCGCGTCGCGCAGGTCCCCGGGGTGACGAAGGTCTCCGGGGTCACCCGCCCCGCGGGAGCCCGCCTGGAGCAGGCCCAACTGGGGTGGCAGAACGGACAAATCGGCGACAAGATGGCCGGCGCGGTGGACGACGGCAACGCCCGCAAGGATGACCTGGCCAAGCTCACCGGCGGCGCGGACCAACTCGCCGGTGGCCTCGCCCAACTCGACACCACCCTGCGGACCGCACTGACCCCGCTGACCGGAATCCTCGATCAGGCCCAGAGCGCAGGGCGGAAGGTGGACCAGTTTCGGCCCCTGTTGAGCCAACTCTCGGCGACCGCACCCGCGGTCGACCAGGCGCTGCGTTCTGGACCGGGGTTGCGCCCGCTCGCCGAGCAGGCCGATGGTGCCATCGCCACCATCGACCCGCTGGTGGGCGCGCTGAACACCTCGCCGTGGTGCGCGACCACACCGCAGTGCGCCCAGATCCGCGACCAGGTCCAGGTCCTCACGACGCTGCGCAACGCCGGGTTCTTCACCCAGGTCGCCGGGCTCGGGGACACCGTTGGCCAGAACGCATCCGTGGCCGACACCCTGGCCGGCGTCCAGACCGCAGTCACCTCACTGGACAAGGCGTTCGGCGCGCTCGGTGACCCCGCCAACCTGGCCGGTAACGTCCGCCGACTCCAAGACGGCATCGGCCAACTCGCCTCGGGCGCCCAAGCCCTGGCCACCGGCGTGCACACCCTGGCCGACAGCAACATCGAAATGCTCAGCGGGATGAGCCAGATCGCCACCCAGCTGCAGAACTCGGCGCGCGCCAGCACCGGCTCCGACACCTCCAGCGGCTTCTTCCTGCCCCCCAACGCCTTCGAGAACCGCCAGTTCGCCGACGTCGCCAAACAGTTCCTCTCCCGCGACGGCAAGACCGCCCGATTCCTCGTCGAATCCAGCAACGACCCCTACAGCGCCGAGGCCATGGACTTGTCCCACCAGATGGTCGCCGTCGCCGAGGCAGCCAGACCCAACACCTCCCTGGCGCAAGCCCGCATCTCGGTTGCCGGGTTCCCGGCGGTCAACTCCGACATTCAGCGCCTCCTGACCGCCGACTTCATCCAGCTGGCCGCCTCCACCCTGCTCATCGTGGGCCTGATCCTGGTGCTGCTGCTGCGCGCACTGCTCGCCCCGCTCTACCTGCTGGGCACCGTGGTACTCAACTACACTGCATCGCTGGGCATCGGAGTCTTGGTCTTCCAGTGGGGACTCGGTGATGAAATCGCTTGGCCCGTACCGCTATTGGCGTTCATCATCCTGGTCGCGGTGGGCGCCGACTACAACATGCTCCTGGTGTCGCGCCTCAAGGAGGAATCCACCCGCAACATCCGCGTCGGGGTCCTACGCACCGTGGCCAGCACCGGGTCGGTGATCACCTCGGCCGGCATCATCTTCGCGGTCAGCATGTTGGGCCTGATGGTCGGCTCCATCGCCATCATGATCCAAGCCGGATTCATCATCGGCTGCGGTCTGCTGCTGGACACCTTCGTCGTGCGCACCCTCACCGTCCCCGCCATCGCCGTCCTGCTCCGCGAGGCCAGCTGGTGGCCCCACCGCCCCACCACCCCATGAAAACGGACCTCATGAACGACCGCGTTGCCTGTGCTCACTCGTCCCGACCTACCGCAGCAGGCGATGTCCGTGTGTGGTCGACGCGGACATCGCTGCCGCGGAACCGGCGTCCACGAGCCGTCCATGTAGCCCTGCTGGCCATCGCTGTGGGCATCGGGGTCGCGACCGCGCCCACTGCGATCGCCGATGAGGCCGGCTACCTCCAGCGACTTCAGAGCAGGCTGGCGTATCTGACAGCTCAACAACTGCTGACCGAGGGCTACAAGGTATGCCAGCTGACCCACAGCGGCCATCCATCCTCTGACGCCATTGAGATGGTCTCGAAGGACTTGGCGATATCAGTACCTGCCGCCGTTGAGATCATCGTCGCCGCCGGAGGGGAACTCGGCTGCTGACAGCGGGCCGGGGAACTGCTGCGTGGAAAAGCAAAGCTTCTCGAGAGCTGACGTAGTGGTGGTAGTCCACCACCGCTCGACATGTCGGATGAGTGATTCGCGTCGAAATAAGCAGTGCAGCACCGATTGTGGACACGTAGCCAGCCGACGGCGCAGAAACTCTACAAACTGAACACGTCACCGAACTGGCCGCGTCGCCCAAGCGTGGGCAGCGTGCCCGAGCGGTGCAGTGGCGCGGTCTAGAGAGTGCAGCGGTCGAGGAAGTCGGTGACCGCGGCGGTGAAGGCGTCGTTGTCGTCCCCGGCGATCATGTGACCGGTGCCGGACACGTCGACGGTTTCGGCGTGCGGGACCAGGTGGGTGAACTCCTCGACGGTGGCCTGGGAGACCACGTCGGACAGCAGCCCGCGGACGAGAAGTGTTGGGGCGGTGACGCGTCGGGCTCCGTCAATCAGCAGATGGCTGATCGCGTCGAACTGCTCGGTGCCCGCGGCCGCGCCGTCGCGCAGGAAGTCGAAGTTGGAGTGGACGAACGCCGGGTCCCATCGCCACACCCAGCGACCGTCGGGACGCTGCCGAAGCACCTTGTGCAGGCCGTCGAGGTTCTCGGGGCGCGCGCGATGCGGGTTGTAGGCGGCGATCACCTCGGCGGCCTCGTCGAGGGTGGCGAAGCCGTCGGGGTGGGCGGCCATGAACGTCACGACGCGACGGGCACCCTCGAACTCCAACCGCGGGGTGACGTCGACCAGGATCACCGCCGCCCACGACGCCCCGGATGCGAGCAGGTGCGCGCCCAGGGCGGTCATTCCCCCCAGCGATGCGCCGACGACGGCTGGCGGGGCGTCGGCGCTGAAGTGGTCACGGACGGCGAGCAGGTCGGTGGCGAGTCGCTCGACGTCGTAGCGCCCGGCCGGATCCCAGTCGCTGTCGCCGTGACCGCGGGTGTCGTAGGCCACCACCGAGTATCCGCGCGACTGGAGCCGGCGCGCCGAGGTGCTCCACGCGTGCCGGTTCTGACCGCCGCCGTGCAGGAGCAACACGACGGGACGATCACCGTCGTGGGGGTAGTACTCGGCGGCAAGGGTGATCCCGTCTCCGGTCCGGACCCGATGCTGCACGACCGAAGTCACGATGCGTTGCCTGCGGTGCTCACGATCGTGACGGTGCCCTGCGCGGCGCATACGGCCTTGTCGCCGTTGGTGATGTCGATGCGCGCCACCCCGCTGCGCTTGCCCAGCGACACGATGTCGGCAACGGCGACGCACACCCCGCTGGACACGGGTCTGAGCAGGTTCAACTTGAACTCGGTGGTCGCCACCCACGATCCCGCCGGAATGACGGGGTAGAACACCACCCCGAGACAATGGTCGACCATCGCCGACAAACACCCGCCGTGCAGATTGCCGAACGGGGTCAGCAGGTCCTCGCGGGTATCCATCTCCGCCACCAGCCGACCCGCGGTGAGTGCGGTGTGTCGAAAATTCAGGAACGTCGACAGTGCGCCCGCCGTGTTCGCCGCGTGGAGCAACTGGTCGGCGATCTGCGCGTCGAAGTGCGCGAACGTCGTGGTCACCATCGTCTGTCAATCCTCGCCTTCTCTGTCATCGGCCGACGGTCGTGCTCCAGCGAAACGCTCGAGCATGTCGCCGAACGCGCCGAGGTCGCCGTGGGCGGCGAAGTGCTCGACGTCCACGGCAACGAACATCGCCGTGGCCGTGAAGCGCACGATGCCGTCCTGCCCGGTCCCGGTCGCACTGACGTGCAGGGCTCGCCCCTCGCGGCTGTCGACGCGCGCGACGATGCGGTGGGGGTGATGCAACGGCACCGGTAGGACGTATCCGATGGCCAGGTTGCGGGTGACCGCCGGGGTTCCGACGATCCACAGGGTGAAGCCGAACAAGTCGTCGCACGCCGCGGCGATGGCACCTCCGTGCGCGAGTCCCGGTGCCCCGCCGTGCCGTTCGTCGAAAACCAGGTCGGTGTAGACCTGCTGCCCGGATCGGAACACCTCCATCTGCAGGCCGTGGGGATTGTCGGGGCCGCACCCCATACAGGCGGGAGTGTGCGGCGGCAACCGCACCGGCTCACCGCTCAGCGCCTCGCTCACGGAGTGCTCGATTCTGTAGACGTGTCAATCTGCGATCCGACCGCGGTGATCGCCGACAGCGCCATCGCGGCCTGGCTGGTGCCGAAGACCAGTGCCACCCGACAGGTACGACACCCCCAGCGTCCACTTCGGGCTGCCCGTGGGATTGCGGGCGGCCTGCACGGGAAGGGACGGATCGTCGAAGTCGTCGGACAGGGGCACCTTGTCCAGCAACGCATTCAGGGCGGTCCGAGCCTCCATCCGCGCCAGCGCCGCACCCAGGCAGAAGTGGATACCGCACGACCGCGGCGTTCCCCAGCAGGTTGGTGGTGGTCTCGTAGCCCGCGACCAGCAGCAGCGCGCAAAAGCCGAGGACCTCCTCGTCGGTGAGCCCGACCCCGTCGACGGTGGCGTTCGCCAACGCCGACATCAGGTCCTCGCGGGGATTGTGGCGGCGGTCGGCGAGGAAGTCGGTGAAGTAGGCGTAGATCGACGCGGCCGCGGCCAGCGCGTCGCTGGTGTGACCGTGGGTGACGTCGACCTGCACCAGCTGGCTCGACCACGATCGGAACTGATCGCGATCGGTGGCGGGAACGCCCAGCAGATCGGCGATCACCGCGGCGGGCAGGATGGCGGCGAAGTCGGTCACGAAATCGGCCGACCCCGACCCCTCGTCGAGGCGTTCGAACAACTCCGCCGCCATCCGCGTGATGGTGGTCTGAAGTCCGGCGACCCTGCGGGGGGTGAACGCCCGGCTCACCAGGGCGCGCAGCTGGTCGTGTCGGGGCGGGTCCATCACGATCATCATCGGCAGAAACGAACCGATGAAGTCCGATCCCGGCGGGGTGGGGAAGATCCCGTCCACCGAGGAGTAGGTGCCGTGATCCAAGGCTGCGGCTTGGACGTCGGCGTGCCGGCTCAACACCCAGGTGTGCGAATCCTGCGCGCGGTATACCGGAGCCGCGTCGCGCAACACGCGGTACGTCGGATAGGGGTCGTTGAGGATCGAGGCGTCGAACGGGTCATACCGCAGGGGCACCGCGACCACGAGGACCTCCCACCGCCATGAAGCAAGGGTTTAGACTCGGAGTCTAAACTTGAAGAACGGGATTGGGCAATGCGCAAGATTCCACGTCAGATCGCGGACCGGCTCCCCGCAGCGGCGGACCTGTTCGCCGAGAAAGGGCTCAACGACTCCAAGATCGAGGACGTCGCCGCGGTGACCGGCGTGCCGAAGGCGACGCTGTATTACTACTTCACGGGCAAGGAGGAGATCCTCGCGTATCTACTCGAAGACCTCCTCACCGACATCGCCGATGCTGTGGCGGCGATCGTGCACACCGACGGCACCGGTGCCGAACGCCTCGAACTCGTCATCGGCGCACAACTGCGGGCGATGGCGCAGCGGCCAGCGGTCTGTCGTGCACTCATCGGCGAACTGGGACGCGCGGCCCGGATGCCGGTCATCGCCGAGATGATCAACACCGCCTACCAGCAACCCGTCGAAGCACTGCTGGTCGCAGGCGCCCGCGACGGATCCCTTGTCGCCCAGCCAGATCCACGATCCGCCTCCATGGCGCTGTTCGGCGCGGTCACGATAAACGCCCTCATGTACCTGGTCGCAGACCAGCCTCTCGACGAGACGGCGGTCGCCGGAACCCTCAGAGCCGTCATGTTCGACGGACTACGCCCGCGCCGAGGAGACCGAGCATGAGCACTTACGGCCTCTCGGTCCTCGGCGCGGATCTGCCGTCGTTGGCCCGGACCGCCCAGGCCGCCGACGCGGCCGGGTTCGACGCCGCCTGGGCCTCGGAGTTCTACTCCCGCTCTGGGTCCATCTCCATGGCCGCGATGGCCAACAGCACACAGAACTGCCGGATCGGGTCCTCCATTCTCTACGGGATCGGACGAAGCCCCCTGGTGCTGGCCACCGAAGCACGCGACCTCGACGAACTCTCCGACGGACGACTGGTACTCGGCATCGGCAACGGCACCAAACGGATGATGAGCGACTGGCACGGCGTATCCGACACCGCCGCACCCGCGCTGCGCATGGAAGAACTCGTCGGTCTGCTGCGCCGCATCTGGAACCTGCACGACGGCCCGATCCACCACGACGGCCGCTTCTACACGATGCACCTCACCCCCACCGGTGAGGTACAACCACCCAGCCGCGCGATCCCGATCATCACCGCCGGTGTGCGCCCCCGGATGTGCGAGACAGCCGGGCGGGTGGCCGACGGCCTGGCCGGCCACCCCCTGTTCACCACCACCTACGTCCAGGAGATCGTCCGCCCCGCCATCGCCAAGGGCGCCGCGCACGCCGACCGCGACCCCCGTGACGTCGAAGTCGTCTCCATGGTCATGTGCGCCATCCACGACGACGCCGAGGTCGCCAGACGTGAACTGGCGCAACAGATCGCGTTCTACGCTTCGGTCAAGTCCTACGAAACCGTGCTCGACGTAAACGGCTTCGCCACCGAGGGCAGAGCCATCCGGGAAGCCTTCGCCCGACGCGACTTCCCCACGATGTTCGCCGCGGTGTCCGAGGAGATGATCGACACCATGGGCGTCGCCGGAACCGCCGACGACGTCCGCGTCGGGCTCACGCGCTACGAAGGCGTTCTCGACCACATCATGCTGTACTCACCATCGGTGGGCATCGCCCCCGAACGCGTGCAGCAGAACCTCGAAAGCCTCATCAGGGAATGCTCACCACGCAGGATTGCTCACGCCGCGCAATAGTGCTCACTCGACGCACGCCGTCGCGCCTTCGATGTTCACAACGGCCCGCTTCCCTGAATCCTGAAGCACTTGGCTGCAGGTGTCGGTCACTCCCGGCAACGACGAAAACGATCACCATCACCAGGTGCGGTGACGAGCGACATGGGGTGCACCGCAGCCCATTTACCTCTCACCAACGCAGCGGGAAGACTCTTGAGCATCAGAGGCTCAGGTCATAACCGCGATCGCGTTCCCGACCGCGGTCACGGTCTAGTCCGCGGCTGCGGTCCAACGTCCGATCTCGTTGGGCGCGTTGACTTTTCTGATAGTCGACGTGCCGTCGGGTGACCGCCGAGTGGTGTTCGGCGACCAGGTTGGCCACCAGCTCGGGCAGGAGTTCGGCCGGGGTGTCGGCGGCGGTGCGGTGGGCGGTGCGGGCGGGTTCGTCGCGCCCGACGATCTGCCGCATCATCCGGGCGGCCTGGACGGCCCCACCGCGCTGGGCGACGTGCACCCCTGCCTCGTCGGGTGCCGGGTGGTCGCGGTGGTGGTCGGCTTCGGTGATCGTGCGTTCGTAGAGGTAGACCTCGTTGGTGTCGCGGCCGCGGGTCATCGCCACGTAGGCCAGGTTGCGGGTGGTGGTGTCACCGATGACGGCGCGACAGCTGTCGGCGGTGACCCCTTGGGCCGAGTGCACGGTGATCGCGTGGCCGAGCTGCACCTGCTTTTTGAGGTAGTCGCCCTCGAGGACCGCGACCGCGCCGTCGCCGAGTCGTCGGGCGGCGATGCGCGGATGATCGGGGGTGTCGTCGACTTTGAGGACCTGCCAGCGCTGCCCGTTACGGACCGGAGCCTCGGGCAGGCGCTGGGTGACGTCGGCCCGGTCGCGCACCTCGATGGTCGCGTCGTTGAGTCGGGTCAGGACGACGTCCCCCACCCCGACCTGGTGTCCGCGCGCGGCGGTGACGGTGGTGGTGTCGCGGCCCGTACGGGTCCGCTGTTCGGTGATCTGGTCGTGGATGCGCCGGTTGAGGGCGTCGGTGGTCTCGGTGGTGTCGGCGATCAGCAAGGCGTCCCGGCCGGCGGCGACGTCGCCCTGGTGGGCTTCTAGGGCGTCGGCGGCCATGGTGACTTGATCTCCACAGTGAAGGCGGTCGTGGTCGCGGTACCAGCCCACGGCGCGGCGCACCGGGGCCGGCCCACCGTGGCCCAACGCCAACGACGCCGACCGCTCACCGGGGTCGTGCATGCGCCACACCTCGGTCAGCCGTTGGGCCCAGGGCAGCTCCTCGCACAGTTGGGTGAACATGCCTCCGCGGGCCTTCACCGGCGCCAACTGATGCGGGTCACCGACCATCACCGTCTTCACCCCCGCGGTGGTCGTGTGGGTGAGCAGAGCACGCCAGTGGTGGGTGCCGACCATCCCGGCTTCGTCGACCACCACCACGTCGAACGGACCCAACGTCAGCCGCCCGTCGGCCAAACGCGCCAGGGCGGCGTGCATCGTGAACCCCTCGCTCGCAGCACCTTCGGCGACGGCGACGTCCACGGCCTTCCCGGTCGGGGCGATCACGATCACCGTTCCCCGACGCTGGCGTTCCACCAGGGTCCGCAGGGCGCGCATCGAGGTGGTCTTGCCCGCCCCCGCCGGCGCCGACAACGGCTGCACCAGCTGGGGGCTGGCCGCGATCGCGGTCACCGCGGCGTGCTGCTGCGCGGAGAGCCCCAACGCCTCCGGGGTGTCGAACTCGCGGACCCAGCACGCGTTGCGCAGGCTGGTCTCGTCGACCATGTCGAACACCCGGCGTTCCTCGGCCAGGATCAGGTCCACGGTGAACCGTTCGGTGCCTTCGCGTTGATGCGCCAACCGCGGCTCGGTCAACCGCATGGCGACTGCGTCGACGCACTCCTCGATGGCCTGGCGCGGCATCACCGCGTCCCCCGCCGAGCCGCCCGCGCCACCCTCCTCCGCCGCCACGCCAGGGTTGTCGGCCATCAGGGGAAGCTGCGCGCCGATCACCTCGACCAGGTCCGCGCGGGTCAACGCGGCCTTGTCTGCGCGGGCCGCCATCGCCGCCACCTCGTGCCGATCCACCACCACCCCGCCTCGGCGCGCCACCCGCGCCGCGGCGCGGCCGGCCGCGGCTTCCCGCGCTCGACGCGCCTCGCGTTGCGCGGTCCGGTCCACCCCGAACCCCCGCCCATCCGCGTGCCACTGGGCACGGAGTTGGGTCCACGACAACGACTCCGGTTTGGCCGGTCTGGTGGCTTTTTGGGCGGCCGCCAACTGCCCCTGCGACAGCCCCTTCTTGCGGCCGGTGGCGGTGTCGACGACGGTCAGATTGTTGGCCGCCCACGCCCGCAACTGCGAGGACCTCTGCGACCACGCCGCGATGTTCTTCGGGTCGACGCCGGCGATCTCAGCCATCCCCGTCTCGGGGTTCACCGGGCCCCATTCCACCCCCGCCAAGCGGTGCAACTCATGGCGCAACGTGGCCTGATACACGATCCCCGCCGCCCGAGATTCGTGAAACAAACTGGTCCCGTCGATGGACACCAACCGGCCATCTGAACGGGGCTGACGGTTGGGCACCAGCACGTGGGTGTGCAGGTGCGGATCCCCCGCCCGCGACGTCTCGTGCTGATAGGCCGCGGCCACCAACCCGGGCAGTTTCTGCAGATCCTTGAGCCCGGTAATGGGGTTGTGCACCCGGGTGTACCCGGCATGATCGGCCAAGTATTCCAGCGCCTCGGTGATCGCCGTTTGGTGCGCTGCAGACACCGCCTTGTCGACGACGTCGCCGCCGAACGCGCGCACCAATGACACCGATTTTGGGGCGCAGAACGTCAAGTCGAACCCGTGCACACCGCGCTTGCCGTGGGACCTTCCGCACTCCCCCGAGGGCGCCATACCGGCGTCCAGCCAGCGCGCCACGACGTCGGGATCGGCGTCCCCACCGGTCCGCTGCGCGTCGGTCAACCCCACCAAGTCTGCGACCGTGCGGGCATCCCCGGCGCACGTCCACACCGGGGTCCTTGTGTCCCGTTCGGCGTAATACTCCGCCAACCCACCACCTGCAGACTGGGCGTCCTTGGCGGCCTGGCCGACCGCGCGGGCGGTGTCGTTGTAGTAGTTCACCGACCACAGCGACAACTTCGCGATCGTCAACACCCACACCACCCCCACCCTGTCCGGGCCGCCCGCCGGGACCCGCGGAAATCGGGGTTCACAGGCCCACCAGCGGACGGCCCCACCAGCATCGCACAAAATTTGTGCAAATGTGCCAATGGTCTACAGGCGTGGAAGGTGTTGTCGGTGGGGAGGGGCAGGATGCGGGTATGGGCGAGGCATGGGATGGGGAACTGGCAGTACCGGAGGAGTGCGTGGCGTGGTGTCGTGAGCAGGACTACGGGGTGAGCGTGTGTGACGACATGGCCCCGGTGGATCTGGACTGGTGGAACTGCCGCCTCGAGCGGCACTCGATCCCCGCCCGGATCGTCGGCCGCGACGCCGACGGCGCACCCACCGATCACGGCATCGGCTACCTACGCCGCGCGGACCTCACCGCCGGCCTCCACACCGACACAGTGACCGGGCGCGGGTCACCCGAACTGGGGGTGCTCTACCGCGCCGCGGCGTGGCTGTCTGGGCACCCCCACCGCGACCGACGCCGAACCTTCCCCGACGTCGGCACCCCGGCACAACCAGGACACGATGTCGACGCCATCACCACCGCCCTGGCGGCATGCCGACACACACCATGGCAGGCAATCCCCGACGCCGCCCCGCACCGCCGGTGGTCGGGCTGGCCCCACACCCCCGGCGTCGGCC
>VIFX01000076.1:0-16320 GCA_006864685.1 Mycolicibacterium hodleri
AGCGCAGACCCCGTCGACCGCGGAGTCGGCAGCGAACTGACGCGTCATCGTCGGCGAGGTGACTCGGCGGGTAGGGGTGTTCGCGCAAGAGGCGCGGACGTCGACACCGCCGGGATGCCTCGCCGACGACCGTCCGGTCCCTGATCCGGTCGTCGCGTCGTGCGGCGGTAACCCGTCCGCGGCACCGAACATAGCCAGCTGCAATGTTTTTCCATTGGTGTGTTCGCCGGGCCATGGCTTCCACCGGCCGGCCGGCGCACCGCCATAACTCGAACCGACTACGGAGAACCGACTGATGCACAACGAGCGATTGGCCGTAGACCACGTCGGGTTGACGGTCCCCGACCTCGACCAGGCGGTCACCTTCTTCACGGAAGCTTTTGGCTGCGAGGAGATCTTTCGCGCTGGCCCGTATTCCGACTGCGGCTACTTCTGGCCCGGAGAGGCGCAGCCGGAGGTGGCGACGGTGAGGCTGGCGATGTTGCGCCACGGCGGGACGCACAACGTAGAACTCCTCGAATACAAGGATCGGTCACGGGTGGACCGCCCCGAGGCACCTCGGCCCACCGAACGCGGCGGCGCACACTTGGCCTTCTACGTCGATGACATCCATGCCCTCGTCGATGCGCTCCGGCAGCGCAACGACGTCCGCTTTCTCGGCGTGGTGGAGCGAGAGCAGGGCGGCCCCATCGACGGACTGGAATGGGTGTACCTGCTGACGTCGTGGGGTCTGGTCATCGAGCTTCTCCGCTGGGAGCCCGGCCAATTACCTTACGAGGTAGGCACTTCGGCCCGGCTGATTCCCCCACCGTGGCTTCGAGACACCGCAACCGGCTAGCCATGATGCGGCGGGATCGTCGTTGCGTGTCTGTTCTTTAGCGGCGCCTACCCGTACCGGGGTGGGCGGGGAGCGGTCCGGCCAGGTGCATGCGTGGCCTGCCCGACAGCTGGCCGATTCGTTTTCGGCGCGAGAAGCGCGACAGCCGTCCGGGGGTCGCCCGTCACGCCGGAGCAATCGGCTTACTAATCTCCCTGCGCGGCGGCTCAGTAATGAGTGACCGCACCGGCAGCGATTTGTCAGTGATCGCGCGGCGGGCCGAAAGTCCCGGCCACGGCAACATCGGACACGGCCATGACGCGGGCCCTGCACTGCAGATGCAGCACGGCCCCCGCAGCCGCCCCCTGGAATTGCTCAGACTGGCCTTCTGGGGGCGACGGTGCCGGCGGCGCACGCACAGATCGCCATTGCGGCGAGGGGAAGAACGAGTGCGGTGTTGAGCCCGACCGTGTCGGCCAGCCATCCCACAATCGCCGGGCCTGCGAGTACCGCGAGGTAGCCGACTCCAACCACTCGGGACAACGCCTTCGCCGACGCGCCGGGCAAGTTCCCGGTGGCGGTGAAGACCTGTGGAACGCATCCCGACAAGCCCATGCCCAACAGGGCCCACCCGCAGCAGCTCAGGGGTAATTGCGGCGCCTGCGTCACGACGATCAGACCGCAAACGGCGATGACCGAACCCCAACGAAGGACGCTGACGGGACCCATTCGTGCCGCAACGCGGTCGATGGTGAATCTGCCCACGGTCATGGCCGACACGAACGAGGCCAGAGCCACGGCACCAGCACTCGAGGTGGCGCCCAGGTGCTGTTGGGAGTGCAGGCTGCTCCAATCCATGGCCGACCCTTCGGTGAGCAGCAGCAGGAACGCCAGTACTCCCAACATGGTTGTGCGCCAACGTTGTCGAGGCAGGGGCCGCTCGGGGTCTTGAGGTGCCGCAGGGGCGGGTGGGGTGTCCGCCGGCGTCGTGGTGTGCAGCAGCCCCATTGCGGCGGCGCCGCATACGATCAGGGCCAGCGATGCCATGGCGAGTACCGCGAGGTGAACGCTGACGCCCCCGGCGAACGCCGCGGCGGCCAGCAGAGCGCCGACCACGCTTCCGATTGAGAACACGCCGTGAAACGACGCCATGATGGGACGCTGATAGGCGCGTTCGACCTCGACGGCGGCTGCGTTCATGCCGACCTCGGTAACGCCGACGGCGAGACCGAGAGCCAGCGCGGCGACGGTCACCGCAAGCCAGGTCGAGAACATCAGCGGGGGCACGAGCGCGAACGCAAGGGCGACCGCCCCGGCGACGGCGACGCGTCGACTTCCGAAACGGAGGACGAGGGCGCCGCTCACTTGCATGCCCAGCAGTGCTCCGGCGCCGAGCACGAGCAGCGTCGAGCCCATGGCTGAGGACGACGCGTGCGTCGCGTGCTTGACGGCGGGTAGGTGAGCCGCCCATGTGCCCAGGACCAGACCCAAGGTGAGGAAGACCGCAGAAACTGCGCACCGGTCACGTGTCGAGCGCCGGCGAGTGGCGGCGGTAATGGTCACGACATGTCTCCCTCATCTGTTCGAGGCGCGATTCGCCCCGGTAACTGTCGATGCCGTGCGCTTTTACGGGCAGGCCGCGCTCTAACAGGGGCGACTACCGGTCGTGTTCGAGATGGTTAAGTCACGCGGGAGCCCATTGCGGCAGCGCCATCCGCAGTGCCGTGTTGCGCTCGTAGGGCAGTCCGGGGTTCCACTGGATGAGTTCGAGGACCAAACCCCAGTCGGTGCGCAGGTAGGTCCACAACAGTCCGTCCATGGGGTCGCCCTCTTCGCGAATGATTTCCGAAATGGATTGCGTGTCCGAGCGTTCGACCAATTCCGCGCTGGCGGCGTGAATGTCGTCCACGTGCAGGCACAGATGCCATCCCCCGGGGTCGGCCGGTCGCGCGACCTTGTTCGGCATTTCCGCAGTGCGGTTGGTGTATTCGAGTAGCTCCAAGTTGAAGGACGTCCCCAGTACGAGGTTCGCTTGACGCAGCGTGCCTCGCTCGGGGCCGGAATCCCCGGGCCACACGTAGCCGAAGTCGTCATACGGTCCTGCGGTGATGACGACGTCGAACCCCAAGGCATCGACGAAGAATTCGACCGCCTGGTCGAGGTCGGGCACGGCCATGCCAACGTGGTCGAACGCGCGCCTTGCTTTGATCATATTTTTGCTCCTGAGAGTATGTACGGATGAACAATTACGGCCCCGAGCGACGCGCCTAACTTACGTTAGTAAGTTGGACGAAGGCCCGCTTGAATCAGGGCGAATGCACAGATTTTCTAGAAAATGAGTAGTTCTTTTCTAGGTGATGGGTAGTTCGAGGATACGTCGCGTCACCAGGACCGCCTGGTCGGCGCCGGCCTTCACCGCTCGTCGTGAGGAATGCTCAGAGCCGAACCAACGCGAGGAACCCTCGAGCACCGTCATGACCATCTTGACGCGGCGCGCGGTGTCCGCGATTCCCATGTCGAGTGCCGCGGAGACGTAGAGCGCCTCATAGGCGTCGACCCAGGCGGTGACCTTGGCGCTCAGCTCCGCGGGGAGCACGTGGGCGGTGCGGTCGGTGGCTGCGATGAGGTCCCACAGGTCGCTCTCTGGAAGTTGCACTTGGCGAGTGAAGTGCAGCCGCACCATGGCATCCCAGAACTCGGACGCATCGGCCGCAGTGTCCACGGCGTCGAGTAGTGCTTGGCAAAACTGGTGGTAATGCCACCGCATCGACTCGGAGATGATTTCGTCGCGGCCACCGGCGAAATGCGTGTAGATGCTGGGGGCTTTGATGTCGAGCTCCTTGGCCAGATCCCGCATGCTGACCGAATCCATGCCGTGGCTCACGCACAGCTTGAGGAACGCTTCGAGAACTCGCCGCTTGGCAGGAGACATCGAGCTGCGCTGCGAAGAGTCGAACTGCCGAGCGAACTCGTCGAGTGCCCGATGACGGAACGACTCGTGGACGTCCTCCGACGGCAACGCCGTCGTCGATGCAGGCGCTGACGAAGTGTTCACCGTCATGATGGTAATGGTCGCGTCGATGATGCTGAGGGGCCGTGAGCTGTGGCGAGTTGACGAGTCATGTCACCGGCCACCGACGGGGCGCGCAAGCGCGCCGGTCTGGTGGATGCCGCGTTGCGAGGTGAGGTTTCGTCGGTAGGCAAGTCGTTCCTTCTTTGCCAGCTGGCCAGAAGTGACCACTTCAAGCGCAAGCGGGGGCGATTGTGGGGGTGGCCGCGATACCGCGGCCACCGTCGACGGGTTAGCTCAACGTGACGGGCATCTTGTCGTAGGCGACGAGGCGATCAGTCATGACGCGGATCGGCGGTTGGGTCAACGTGACGGTGCTGAAGCGTTCCGCAGTCATCGTGAAGATGACGTCGATCTCAGCGCGGGCAATGAATTGACCTGCGCAACTGTGCGTTCCGAGTCCGAAGGTGAGGTTTCTGCTCGTCTCCATAGGCCGCTCGTAGTCGAACTCGTGCGGATGGTCGAACACGGCGGGATCGCGGTTGACCGCACCGATCGGGAACTTGACCGTCGAACCGGCGGGGATCACCGTGCCAGCGATTTCGATGTCTTCGGTCGGGAAGCGGGTCAGCAGTAGCTCGACCGGGTTGAGGCGGGCGATCTCGTTGACGATGCGCTCGCGGGCTTCGGGTTTGTCGCGGTAATCCCGGAACACGTCGGGACGTTCGGCGAAGATTTCGAAGCCAGCTCCAACCAGGTAGGCAGGATTGGGGGCCCCCGACATATAGAACAGCACCATGTTCTCCAACACCTGACGTTCGGTGATCTCGCCGCGCTTGCTGGCCGCGATGAGTTCGTCGGCAAGGCCGGTGCCGGGATTGAGTTCCTTGTCCTTGAGCAACTTCTCGGTGACGCCGAACATGTAGTTCAGGCTTTCGACGGACTTCGCCTCGGTTCCCGGGGCCGGGTCGGTGGCCTGGATGAGCATGGCGTTCCACAACGCCCAGAACAACGGTTCGACCTCACCGTCGGGGAATCCGAGGATTTGCGCCATCGTGGTGTGGGTGGGGACGACGCCGAGATCGTAGTGGGCGTCGATGACCTGTCCCGGTTCGTAGGTGGCCAAGATGCCCGTCATCGACTCCCGCGTCGCCTCCACCCATTGCTTGATCAGCTTGGGCGTAAACCACCGGGAAAACACCCGACGGGCCGTGGTGTGGTCCGGGGGGTCCATTGTCAGGACGGTGTTGTTGAAGGCCGCCCCGAATGGCGTCTGCCCTTCGCCGTTGGGCTCCAGGATGCTCATGTTGGGCGCCTTGACGAACTTCATGGCTTCGTCGTAGCCGAGGATGACGAACGTACTCGCGTCAGTTTGGTGGACCGGGCCCAGCTCACGGGCGCGGTCGTACCAGGGGTGCGGGTTGGCCTGAAACTCGCTGTCGTTCCACGGGAAGAGGTCGTTGTCCAATGACGGGCAGGGATCAGGCGTTCGTTCTTCGGCGGGGACCAGAAGCGGCAGGGCGTCGTTGCGGGCCCACTCGGCGGCGATCTGCGCCGGGTCCAGGCCGGTGGTTGCGTCGTGTCGGCCCGTGCTCCCGATTTGGGTGGCGCCGAGTTCGACGAGCAACGCCGACATGGTCTTGATGGCGTTGTTGTAGTTCTCGTAACTGCTGTCCCCCAGGCCGAATGCGGCGAACCGCAGGGAGCTCAGATCGGGTCGACGGGCGAGCAGTGCGTCATAGAAGGGCTCGGTGGTCGCCGGCAAACCGCCCTCTCCGTAGGTGGAGGTGATGAGCACTGCGAGGTGAGCCTCGTCGACGTCGTCGACGTCGACGTCGGTCAGCTCGCTGAGCTTGGTGTCGATGCCTGCCTCCTCGAGCGTTGCGACGATTTCGTCGCCCACCATCTCGGCGTTGCCGGATTCGGTGCCGTACCAAACGTGGATGAGTGTCATGACGTGTCCTCTTGAGTGGGTGGTTGACGTGGATATACGGGGGTGAGTCAGTCGCGGGTAGGCGTGGCGGGCTGCTGGGCGATCGCCGCGGACATGTCTGACCACGACGTGAACTTGGTGCGCAACCGGTTTGGGCGGGCGCGGGCGGTTTCGGCGCGGTCGATGCTCGTCCAGTCCGCGAAGCTCGATGCGTGCTGCGGCAAGAGGTGGCGGACACCTTTGAGCCCGGGCCGGCCCCGGTCTTCGAGAAGCCGACTGGCGACGCGTTGCGCAGCCGCCTTGGCCAGGACCCGGTTTTCGGCGAGGTTGCCCAATGTCCCGCTGCCGCAACCGCCGACGCGTTCCACCCGGTCCCCCGCGGCCCATCCCTCGTTGGGTGAGTCGACGAAACCCATGGCGGTGATCACGGTGTCCACACGGCGAACGCCGGCGCGCGGCGCGGTGTCGGGGCCACCTGATGGCGACGTGGTCTGGGTGTGCACGACGCAGTGCGTGTCATCGGCGTCGACCCTGAGGGGAGTCTCGTTGAATCGGATGTCGACCCGGATGTCGCGGTCGTGGGAAGCGTCCGGCTCCGAGGTCAGGGACCGTTCGTCGACGACGCCGTCGACGACGACCGTGACACCCGGGACGGCGCACAGCTCGGTGTACATCGACGGATCCCAGCGTGCGCCCTCGCGCGAACTGCGTGACAGCAGCGTCAGGGTGCGGATGCCCGACACCGCCAGAGCGTCCCGCGCGTCGTCGTCGACGTCGGAGCCGTGAAAGCCGTCGTCGGCCTTGCACACCAGCCGGGCCACGTCCATCGCCACGTTTCCGGCGCCGACGATCATGACGTCGGCGCCCAGAGCTGCCGGCGATCCGTTGCGAAGAATGCTGTCGGGGTCACCGTTGAGGAATCGCAGCAGCTGTCCCGCGGCGAGCACGTGGGCCCGTGGTTCGACGGGCACGCTCAACGGCCGGTCAACGGCCAGCCCGGTGGCGGCGACGACGACGTCGAAGTTGGCTTCCAGGTCTTCTATTGACAGGTGCTCGCCGACGGTGGTGTTGCCGACGAAGTGCACCTCGTCAGAGGCGAAGAGGCGGTCGAATTGTCGGCTGACGTTCTTCATCCCCTGGTGATCGGGCGCAACACCGTAACGGATGAGACCGAACGGGGTCGTTCGGCGGTCGAAGAGGGTGATGTGGGCATCGGGCGCCAAGCGGCGCAACGCCAGCGCCGTGTAGCAGCCCGACGGACCGCACCCGATGATGGCGACCTGCCCCCCGGCGGGCCTGACTGCGGCGTCGGCTCCCGGCGGTGGTTCGGCGGAATGTTCTGGCTGCAAGGACATCTGGTCTCCTGGAGGAGGGAGCGTGTCGGGAGCCCCGACTGACGAAAGAGATGTGACGTACGATACCTAACTATCGTTAGTCAGTCGAGTGGAAACGTGATATTCGTCGGAGCGGTTCCTGCCACCGAGGCGGGCACCCGACCTAACTGGGCGGTATCACAATCTGACCCTTTCCTAGCTTACGAACGTTAGGTAGTGTGATCGGGGTCGCGTGATCCAGATGACAGCTTCGCCAATCACCGAGGAGCCCACCGTGCCAAGGCAATACACCTGCCCGTCGGCGTGCTCCGTGAGGGATCTCGACATGACATACCCAGTCGGACAAGCCATCCGTGCCGAACACACCATCCACACGAGCGAAAGAGGACTACCACGATGACCGCAGTACGAATCGGCCTGGTCGGTGCAGGACCGTGGGCAAAGCTCTTCCACGCCCCCATGATCACCGGTGGGCCGGAGACGGAACTGACCGCGGTGTGGGCTCGTCGCCCCGAGGCCGCCAAGGAGATCGCCACGGCGTTCGACTCGACCGTGGCGACGTCCTACGACGAACTGTTGGACTCCGTCGACGCCCTGGTGTTCGCGGTCCCGCCGTTCGTCCAAGCCGAGTTGGCCGCTCAGGCCGCAGCTGCGGGAAAGCCCATGTTGCTCGAGAAGCCACTGGGCATCGACCTCGCGGAGGCCGAGAAGCTCGTCCATGCCGTCGAGGAAGCGGGGGTGCCCACTCAGGTCATGTACACCAACCGCTTCAGCCCTCGCATCCGCACCTTCCTGGAACACGCCCGAGCCGCGACACCCATTGGGGCGATTGGCAGCTACATCAATCAAGCAGCCCTCCCGGGTGGCACCTTTGCCACGCCGTGGCGCGTGGACAAGGGGTCGCTACTCGACCAGGGGCCCCATGTGCTGGACATGCTCGATGCCGCCGTCGGTCCCATCGTCGACGTCCGTGGTGCCGGTGACCCGCGGCGTTGGTACATCCTCACCGCTACCCACGAGAACGGGGTCATCAGCCAGGCCGCTCTCTCACTGACCGCACCGGTCGTCGCCGATGTCGCCGGCGTCAAGGTGTACACCGAGCAAGGCGAACTGTCGTGTGAGTTCGTCGGGATCGACGGAGATCCCGAGGTACCCGGCGTGATTCGTCGCGAATTCGCCGACGTCGTCGCCACCGGCACCTCCCACGAGGTCGACATCCACCGCGCGCTCTACAACCAACGCCTGCTCGAGCAGGCGGCTCGGTCCAACTGACGTCGAGCGGTACGGCCCCGGCGACCAGCCGGGAGCTGCACCCACCACGAATGGAGAACACTATGGCCGACCAGACAGTCGCCACGACCATCGAGCAACTGCTGGGCCCCGACAGCCCCACGAACTGGGGCAAGTGGGGCTCTGACGACGAGGTGGGCAGCCTCAACTACCTCGACGCCGCCCAAGTCCTTCGTGGGGTAAGCGCGGTCAGCAGCGGAGAAGTGTTCACCCTCCAAGTCCCGATCGGACTTGCCGAGCGGTCCGATCCCGTGTGGCCCGGTCGCGCCCCCGCGGTCCGCACCCAGGTCATGGACGAAGGCTTCTTCACCCGTGGCGAGGAACCCGAGCCCACCGACGGGCACCACTGGGCCGATGACAAGATCGAAATGTTCACCCAGGGGTCCACGCAATACGACGCGCTCGCCCACTACTGGTACGGCGGCAAGGTGTGGAACGGCTATTCGGCTGACACCACCATCGGCGAACTTGGGCGCGCCTCAGTGCTTTCCATCGCCGAACGCGGCGTGGTCGGACGGGGTGTGCTCGTCGACATGGCCCGCGCCCGCGGCAAGGACGTCCTCGACAGCGGAGAACCCATCACCCTTGAGGACCTCCTCGCCGCCGCCGACGCTCAGGGCACCACCATCCATGCACGCGACATCTTGATCATTCGCACCGGGTGGATCGGGTCCTACTACCGCACCGACAGCGAGGACTTCTACCGCGACTGGAACGAACCGGGCCTGATCTACAGCCGCGAACTCGTCGAGTGGTTCCAGACGATGGAAATCCCCAACCTGGTGACCGACACCATCGCCAACGAGCTGAGCTTCTACCCCGGCGGACTGCAACTGCCCCTGCACTGCGCGCTGATGCGCAACCTCGGTGTCACCTTCACCGAACTCTGCCAGCTCGACGATCTCGCCGACGCCTGCGCAGCCGATCAGCGGTGGACCTTCCTTTACACCGCTGCCCCACTGAAGATCTCCGGCGCCAGTGGCGCGCCGGTCAACCCGGTGGTCATCCGATGAACAACCCACCTCGCGCCACCACCGTCGCCACCGAAACCGCCACCGCCGGGCCGATCGACGCCTTCCGCGACACCCACGGCCTGTTCACCATGGTCGCGGTCGACCAGCGCGGCTCGCTGCGTCACATGCTCAGCACGGGGCGTCAGCACTCCGCCACCGACGACCAACTCACCGATTTCAAGGCCGCGGTGATCGACGCCGTCAGCGGCACCGCCAGCGGTGTCCTGCTGGACCGCGACTTCGGACTCTCCGCCGCACAACGGTCACAGTGCCCCGTCATCTTGGCCGCGGACGTCTTGTCTGCCAGCCAACCCGGTGGACCAGTCGACGTCGCCCTGCTGGACGACGACGTCACCGCCGAGACCGTGCACCGCTTCGGGGCCGCGGCCCTGAAGTTCCTCC
This sequence comes from Mycolicibacterium hodleri, assembly GCA_006864685.1. Classification (GTDB taxonomy): domain Bacteria; phylum Actinomycetota; class Actinomycetes; order Mycobacteriales; family Mycobacteriaceae; genus Mycobacterium; species Mycobacterium hodleri_B. Next base: position 9,800 of record VIFX01000076.1, read on the forward strand.
TTCCCTGGCACCCCGACCGGCGCCACGAAGCCGTCGACCTGGCCCACGAATTCATGGCCCACTGCAAGGATCTGGGGCTGCCGGGTGTTCTCGAAGGAGTCGTGCGTCCGCGGGAAGGAAGCAGCGCCTCCCCGGAGGGCTTCGCCGAGGCACTCGTCACCGCCGCCGCCGACCTCGCCGAAACGGAGCCGGACCTCTACAAGACCGAAGTCGTCTACACCAGCCACGACGACCACGATCTCGCCACCGCCACCTCACGGGCAATCACCGACACCCTCTCCTGCCCGTGGGTCGTCCTGTCCTCCGGCGTCAGCGCTGCCCACTTCCCCGCCGCCGCGGCTGCCGCGGCACAGGGCGGAGCCAGCGGCTTCCTGGCCGGGCGGGCCGTGTGGAGCGAGGCGACGACGGCCGAGGACCCGGTTGGCTATCTCCGCGCACACGCCGCCCCGAACCTGCAGGCCATTACCGACCGGGTACGGGCGGCGTCATGACCGTCACCAGCCGCATCGGTGACGTGCCCGACGTCGTGGTGATCGGCCGCATCTGCATCGACATCTACCCCGAACAGATCGGCGTCGGTCTTGCGGAGGTCCGGACCTTCAGCAAGTCGATCGGAGGCAGCGCGACGAACGTCGCCGTCGCCATCGCCCAGCTAGGCAACACCGCCCGACTCATCACCCGCACCGGGGACGACCCGTTCGGTGACTTTGCACGCACCGAGCTGGCCCGACTTGGGGTCGTCACCGAGGCCATCACCTCGGTCCCGGGAATGCAGTCGGTACTGACCTTCTGCGAAATCTATCCTCCCGACGACTTCCCGCTCTACATATACCGCAACCCGACCGCACCCGACATGTACGTCGAGGCGGAACGCCTTCCCCTCCAACAGATTGCGAGCGCACCGATCTTCTGGGCGACGGCCACGGGGCTGTCGCGGGAACCCAGCCGCTCCGCGCATCACCAGGCGTGGGGAACGCGCGGGCGACGACCGCACACCGTGCTGGACTTGGATTACCGACCCATGTTCTGGGACGGCGAGCAGCACGCCCACGACGCCGTCTCTGAAGCGCTCGACCACGTCACCGTCACCGTCGGCAATCTCGAGGAATGCCGCGTCGCCGTCGGTGAGACCGACGCCGATCGAGCCGCGGACGCACTGCTCGACCGCGGCGTCGAACTCGTCATCGTCAAGAAGGGTCCCGACGGGGTGCTGGCCCGCACCCGCGACGAACGCATCGTCTCGGCACCCATTCCCGTCACCGTCGCCAACGGGCTGGGCGCCGGCGACGCCTTCGGCGGAGCGTTGTGCCACGGCCTGCTCCACGGACTATCTCTGCAGGAGACGCTCGACCTCGCCAATGCTGCCGGCGCGCTGGTCGCCACTCGTCGCGAATGTTCCTTGGCCATGCCCACATTGGCGGACCTGACCGAGTTCGTCACTGGCGCCGCAGCGGCCAGAACACCGACACACATCTGAACGCCAACGACATCCAAGGAGAAGGTTCACTAATGACCGAGATTCGAGTCGCCATCATCGGGGGCGGCGGGTTCATGGGCTACGCCCACAGCCTGGGCTGGGCGTTGGCACCCATCGCCGCCGACGCCGGCGCCACCATCCGCAAGTCAGTCCTCGTCGAAGCCGACGAGGAGCGCGCGAAGGCCGCCGCCAAACGCCTGAACTGGGACGAGTGGTCCGCTGACTGGCGGCAGGTGATCGCCCGCGACGACATCGACGTCGTCGACATCGTCACCCCACCGGCCGCGCACGCCGAAATCGCCATCGCCGCCTTGGCCGCGGGCAAGCACGTCTTCGTCGAGAAGCCGATAAGCAACGACCTCGCGGAAGCCGACCTCATGCAGGCCGCAGCCGAGAAGAGCAGCGTGGTCAGCCAAGTCGGCTTCAACTACCGCCACGCCCCCGCCATCACCTTCATCAAGCGCATGCTCGACGACGGCACCTTGGGACACCCCCTCCAGTTTCGGGCGCACTACACCCAAGACGTCGGGGTCCTCGGCCGCGTCCTCAGTGGTTGGCGCGCGAAGAAGGGCGCCGGGGGGTCGGGTGTGACCGGCGACATCGGCTCGCACATCATCGATCTCGCCTCCTACCTCGTCGGAGACATCGACAGCGTGACCGGCATCATCGGCGCGAAGGATCCCGCCGACGACACCGCCTGGCTGCCCGACAAGCAGCGCCGCGCCGGCCAACACCTCGACGACGCCGCGCTGTGGATGGCGAAGTTCACCAACGGAGCCATCGGATCATTCGCGGCCACCGTGTACGCCTCGGGCCGGAAGAACCGGATGTTCTTCGAACTGGAATGCACCCGCGGCAACGTGGAATTCGACTGGAACCACTCCGACGAACTGAAGCTCAGCCTGGTCAGTGACCCGCCGGAGCAGCAGGGATTCCGCACCGTGTCGATGAACGAGAACCACGACGACTTCTGGTGGCCACTGGGCGGAATGGGCTCCGGCTACGTCGACGACGCCGCACTGCAGTTGCAGAAGTTCGTCAAGGCGATCGTCGAAGGCCGCAGCGGAGCACCCAGTTTCGCCGACGCGACTCGCACCCAGCGCGTCATCGCCGCGGTGATGGAGTCGGCTGACAGCCTCCGCTGGGTCACGGTCGACGAGGTGACGGCATGAGCCTGGCGCTACGGTGGAGCACCGACCTGGTGACCTACTTCAATCCGGCTTACTGGGGACTACCGGCCGACCTTCCCTACGACGCGTGGGAAAAGGAAGTCGACGACGACCCGCAACGGTTCTTCCGTCGGATGCTCGACGGGGCCGCTGCAGCGGGACTGAGCGGCATCGAACTGGCACCCGCGCCCGGCGGTTGGGTCAACGCGCTGCGCGCCTACGGGTCCGCCGCGGCGTTCAAACACGAGCTGGATGCCCGCGGTCTCGTGCTGTCCTCCAGCTACGTGCTTCCCGTCCAGCTGAAAGCGGCCCTGGACGCCGACCCCGCCGACCGGTCCCGCGCCGAGCACGCATTGGACGACGAAATCACAGGACACGCAGAGTTCTTGCGCGAGGTCGGATGCCCCAACCTGGTGACCAGCACCATCCCCCGTGCCCAATTTTCTGAGGTCGAAGGCGTCGACGCACCGTCAGCAGACTTCGACGCACCCACCGATCCGGAACTGATGGGCGCTGTCGCCGACCAGCTCAACCGCATCGGTGAGGTCGCCGCCGAAGTCGGCGTCGGAGTGGCGATTCACACCGACGCCTACTCGCTGGCCTCCCGTACACGAGACATCGACGCGCTGATGGCGCAGACCGACCCCGACCGGGTCAAGCTGTGCATCGACGCCGGCCACATCGCCCTCGACGGCGGAGACCCCCTGGCCGTGATTCGGGCGCATTCACGCCGAGCACCCGTTCTGCACTGGAAGGACTGTGCGAGCCATCTCCCGCCGCACACACTCAGCGGCCCGCCGATGGTGCGCCACGACGTCATGATCAAGTACTTCCGCGTCATGGGACCCGACGGAGTCGTCGACTGGCACGAGTGGGTCAGGATCCTGCGAGACAACCAGTGGAGCGGCTGGGGTGTCGCCGAAATCGACATGTCCGTCGACCCACAACGCGAAATCGCCGAGGGCATCGACTATTTCCGACGCGAACTGGCCGGCCACTGATGACCCACCACCTCACCGCCAAGCCAGGGACACGCCTCGCTGTGCAGCCATCGTCGACGAAGGACTCCACGACCCGAACGCGTGAAACGCGGGAAGGTGCTGACCGTGGCCTATGAGGACGCGGTCATCATGACCCTGATGCGCGCCTGGGAGGCCGACGCTCGACAGCGACGTCTCGGCGGCGACGATCGGCACCTCATGGCAGAGGAAGCATCCGACGTCGGCGACCGGCGCCACCGGAGGCGATCCGACAGCAGTCCCCGCGACGGCCTGGACCGCTTCACGCGGACCCTGTCTCGGCTCTGCGGCATCCGTGATTGGACCGCCTACGGGCGATCAGTCACCGACGTCGCCACGCCCTGAAACGCGCCTGCGCACCACACGAGTCGCCACGACGCACCCGGCCTACATCGACCCACTACTCAAGGAGCGCACATGTCTACAGCCACCCCGCGGCCAGCCGCAGTCCCGAACGTGATCGTGGTGGGGGCCGGCCTGTCGGGAATGACCGCGGCTTACACCCTGGCCGCACGGGGCCTGGAGGTCATCGTCGTCGAGGCCAAGGACCGTGTCGGCGGCCGCACCCACTCCGATCCCGACTACGAAGGCGGGCCCCTAGACCTCGGGGGAATGCTGATCGGCGTCACACACGACCGCTCGCGACGTCTTGGGGAAACCCTCGGACTGACCTGGGCGCACGCACGACCCGAAGGGCGGATGACCTATCGCGTCAACGGCGACGTCATCCTTGCGCCGGACAGCAGCTATCCGACCACCATCGACGGATCCGACGGATTCGACGTCAAACTCGCCGAGGCGTACGGCAAGTTCGACGTCCTCGCCGCCCGTGTCGGGGCAGATGGGCCCTGGGACACCGCCTTCGACCGCGAACTCGACATGATGACCGTGGCGACGTGGCTCGAACTGAACGTGCCGGACCCAGTCGTGCGGCGCATCGTCGACACCGACCTGAACATCATCGTCGGTGCCGCCACCTCAGAGATCTCCATGCTGTTCTGGGCGCAATACGTCGCCAAGTGCGAGAACATGCACGCGCTCCAGGTCACGGCCAACGACGCCCTGTGGATCGGCGGCGCCCAGCAGATCTCCCAACGCATCGCCGAACAACCCGGCATCACCCTCGTCACCGAATCCCCCGTTACCTCAGTGCAATACACCGACGACAGCGTCACCGTGCACACGAAGAAGAGCGCATACACCGCCGCCCACGCGATCATCGCGGTACCGCCGGCCTCGGCCAATGCGATCGCCTACATCCCGGAACTTCCGCTGCAACGCCGTCAACTCCAAGCCCGGGCACCCATGGGCCGGGAGAGCAAGGTTCAGATGCGTTACCCCAGCCCTTTCTGGCGGGAGTCCCACCAATCAGGCGAAGTCTTCGATCTGGACCTCGGCTACCTCGCCCTGGACGTCACCCGCCCCGGGGACCTCTCGGCCACGATCGTGGCCTTCATCGGCGGGAAGGACTACGACGCCTGGTTCGCGCTAGGGGACACCGGACGACGCCAGGCGGTAATCGAATCACTGGTCGCCACGTTGGGCCCCGCCGCCTCGGAACCGTTGAGCTACCACGAGACCGACTGGCCCAGCATCCCCTACACCCTCGGCGCACCAGTCACCGTCATGCCACCCGGGCTACTCAGCAGCATCGGCACCGCGCTCAACGCCCCAATTGGGCCGCTGCGCTTCGCGGGCACCGAAGCAGCACCCATGTGGACCGGGTACATGGAAGGCGCGGTCCGAGCCGGAGAAGCCGCCGCCCAGAGCATCCTCGACTCCCTCGCCACTTCGGCAACCACTGCTGCGGGAAGCCGATGACCGACAACGAGTTTCACCATCTCGTACCTGCGGGCACCGAACCGGTCGCCGAGACCTATGGGCTGTCCCCTGGTCTGCGCACCGGGAACCTCATCTTCGTGTCCGGGCAACTCGGCATAGACGAGAACGGGACCATCCCACCGAGTGGCGCCGAGCAGGCCGAGCTCGCGTTTCACGCCTTGGAGCGCGTGCTCGCCGAGGCCGGTGCCACTCTTGCCGACATCGTTCAACTCCAGACCTTTCACAAGGGGTCGATGGCGGCGAGTAACGAGTGGTTCTTGCCGGTCAAAAGTCGTTTCATCACTGCCCCCTACCCCTCGTGGACGGGATTCGGCGTAGCGGACCTGGGCGGCGACGGCGCCATGATCGAGATTGGCGCCATCGCGCGAATCCCTTTGTGACACGGCAGTCCAATCGAAGCGGCGTCCACACGCGGCCGCACCCAAAGCTCGATTCCCGTCATGTGCGACCAAGCGGCCTGCCAACGGCTCGCCGACACCCCAAGTTGCGCCTCGACACCTGCGGATCATTTCAGATGCTTTGTGCGGCAGTCGTGTTGGTGTCAACCGATGGTGGGCTTCGACAGCTATGCGATCGGCACCGGGTGGTCGATTCGGGTGGTCGCCGCCCGCACGACCCTGTGCGGCAACGTGCACGATTGCTCGGTCGCGGGATCAGATCTATGCGGGACCCACCTTCAGTAGAGGAGTGGGCCCCGGTCCTGGAGTCGTACGCACCCCTCAGATGCTCGATCGACGAGGCGCGTCGGTCGCGGACTGCGCCGGTGTCCGATGACGGGGCCACACGCGACGAGCCTCGTTGCCAAATAGGTGAATTCGTCGGTGTCGACCGAACGGCTCGTAGCCGATTCTGATGGCCACCGGCGCACGTCGCGTCACGGCCGCTACCCCCGAGAACCTCCGGTGCCGACGTCTACACCGATAGTGCCGGCACTCCCCTCCTCGGCCAGGCGGTTCACACCGCCTGGCCGCACGGCCAAGTCATCGTCGCTTGAATGTCTCCGCAGGCGTCACC
>VIFX01000077.1:0-16539 GCA_006864685.1 Mycolicibacterium hodleri
CTGCACGGCTACCTCGACGACCTACCGCCCGCCGAGTTCGAGGACATCTTCTACGCTACGAAACGGACCGACCAAGCCCTGGTCGGAATCCAATAGCGAGAGTCTCCATCAGGACCAGGGCGATTCAGGGTGTTCATCCCTCGCGGCCTTGCCGTTGGCGACGCCTTTCTCATTTCGGGACCGTGCTGAGTCCTCAGACAAGACCGAGCGTGTCGTGGCGGGGTCGCGAGGTCGTCTTTGGGTGGGATTGGCGTCGTGGTTCAAGCCCCTCGCACGGAGGCAACGTCCCAGTTTGTTTCGGGCGTTGAAGCCCTCAACGAAGACCGACGCCGTGCGGGTCGCTGGGATCGCGAACAGCTCATCGGAGGGAAGGCCATCGAGCCTCGTAAGTAGAGCGCTGCGCATCCTGCTGGGGTTTTGACCAGCACCAACACCCGCTATCGGTCGGAGGTAATACCAACGTGAAACTCTTCTGCGGCATCGACTGGGCCGAGGCCCACCACGACGTCGCCATCATCGACGGCGACGGTCACCTGGTCGCCAAGAAACGCATCACCGATGACCCGGCGGGGTTCGCCGAGCTCATCGAAATACTCACCGCCGCCGGCGACGAATCCGAGGACCCGATTCCGGTGGCGATCGAAACCCCACGCGGGCTGCTGGTCAGTGCGCTACGCGCGACCGGTCGGGCGGTGTACGCGATCAACCCGCTCGCAGTCGCCCGCTACCGGGAGCGCCACTCGGTGGCACGGACGAAGTCCGATCACGCCGATGCCATGACCCTGGCCCACATCTTGCGTGTCGACGCCCACCTGCACCGTCAGCTGCCCAAGGACAGTGAACTGTGCCAGGCCATCGCGGTCCTGGCCCGCGCCCATCAGGATGCGATCTGGGCACGGACTAAGGCGCACAACCAATTACGGTCAGTGCTGCGGGAGTTCTATCCCACCTTCCTGGCGGTGTTCACCGGGCGGTTCGCTCTGGGGATCAGCAGCCCGGAGGCTCGCGCCGTGCTGGGGATCGCGCCGACACCGGCGGCCGCTGCCAAGCTTTCGGTGAGTCGGATCGCGGCGGCGCTGCGCCGGGCTGGTCGCAGCCGCAACATCGACCCGACCGCCGTCGAGCTCAAGGCAGCGTTGCGCGAATCTCAACTACGCCAACCCGTTCTGGTGGAGACCGCGATGGGACGCCAGACGCTGGCGCTACTGGCGGCACTGGACACCGCGTGCGCGAGTGTCGTCGATCTCGGCCAGGCCGCGGCCGAGGCCTTTCAGCAGCATCCCGATTACGCCGTGATCACAAGCTTTCCCGGTCTGGCCGATTCGACCGGCGCCCGGGTGCTCGCTGAGATCGGCGATGACCGCAGCCGGTTCTCCGACGCCCGGGCGTTGAAGGCCTACGCCGGATCGGCACCGGTCACCCGGGCATCCGGGCGCTCCATCTCGATTAGTCACCGCCGCATCAAGAACGATCGGTTGGCCAACACGGGGTGGGTCTGGGCGTTCGCCGCCGCCACGCATTGCGAACCCGCCCGCCTGCATTACCGGCGTCGCCGAGAACATGGTGACCGTCATGCCGCGGCCAACCGGCACCTGTTCAACAAGCTCCTGGGTCAGCTCTACCATTGCCTGCAACAAGGGAGTGCCTTCGACGAGGCCAAGGCGTTCGCGCAGACGGTCGACGCGGCAGCCTAGAAGAGGCGAAATCGACTATATGTCAATTGTTTTCGTTTTCTTATGTTGATCGGTGCGGACGTGACGGTAGATCGTCATCGGCGTGACCGAGCAGGATGCGGCGATCTCGGCCATGGTGAATTGGCGGGAGTCATACATTCGTTGCGCCTTGCCGATCAGAGCCGGTGTCATCTTGGGTGTACGTCCCCCTCGCCGGCCGCGGGCGCGGGCGGCAGCGAGACCGGCCTGGGTACGTTCCCGGATCAGTGCTGCCTCGTACTCGGCCATCAGGGCGAACATGCCGAACACCAGGGCGCCGTGGGCGGTGGTGGTGTCGACCAGCCCGTTGCACAGCGATTGAACCCCGACGCCGCGGGTCTGCAGGGTGGTGACGATGTCGATGAGGTCGCGCAGGTTGCGTCCGAGGCGGTCGATGCGCCAGATGGTCAGGGTGTCGCCGGCGCGCAGATCGGCCAGGCACGCGTTCCATTGTGGTCGGTCAGCCTTGGTCCCACTGGCATGGTCGGTGTAGACCTTGAGGCAGCCGGCGCTGTCGAGGGCGTCGAGTTGCAGCTGCGGGTTCTGGTCTGCCGTCGACACCCGCGCGTACCCGATCTTGGCCATCGCCGGACTTTATCGAATCCCGTCCCACGCGACGTGTTGTGTGAACGTGTTTTTGTGATGAGTTTCGATAGCCCAGGAACCTGCAAAGATTCTGCGCAGTGTCCCGCCGTCATGGGGTCTATCGCAACCGTTCCTTTGCGATAGGGGTCCAGGAACTCCGCCGCAACAGTATTCATCGCTGTTGCTCAACGATTTCGGTTCGGTAACCCGAGCTGATCGGCGGTTCCTTGTGCATGAAAGCCACAGCCCAACGAGCACGATCGTATTCAGGCGCGGCGTTCGGCGGCCGTGATGCCGCCTTTGAGGAGCTCGTCGATGACCTTCTTGAACACCGGCAGCATCAGCCGGTCAACACCGGGGATCTTCAGCGTCGACCGTAGATGCCAGCTGACCTCGGTCCCGGTGTCTGCTTCACGCAGCTGGATCGTGCCGACGTGATTTCGGGTCGGAGCGCCTGAGAGCATCTTGTAGGCGTAACGGGTGGGTCGCTCATACTCGATGATCTCTTCGACGAATGGGGGTCCGATCGCTACTAGACGTCTGATCGCGCCGACACCGTTGGGTGCAGGGGTTCCCTCGCGATCGAGCGTGCTACGCCGGCATGCCCACACGGAGGCCGCGATCCCGCGGTGGTCGGTCATGGCGTCGAATACGGTCTGGATCGGCGCCGTCGAGGTCCGAGTGAGGGTGAACTCGATCATCCGCACTCCATGCTGCCGATACGCGCTGCCAGCATGCAACTTCCTTCCGTGCTGCGAGTGAGACAGAACGAGTTAATCGCGGCAAGGTATGCCGTTCGCCCGGCTTCGACCGTAGTGCGCCAGCCGGTCTGTGGGCTCGTATTAGGGGCAACGGATCGCGTTGTGGCCAGGTGCACGGCTGTGGCCAGGTGCACGGTGAGCGTCTGCTGTCCCGAAACCCTTCGCGATAGCGCACGCCAGAATCGTCGCCACCCATTGACTCTTAGCGTGATCGGAGGTCTCGTCTCACACAGCGTGTCTCAGATCCTCGATGTCGGACGGCAATGAGACCGTAGGTGGCGTGACAACGATCCTTGGGTACGCCAGGGTGAGCACCGCGGGCCAGGATCTCGATGCGCAGCTCGCCGCACTCACCGCAGAGGGTGTCGAATCCGGCCATGTTTTCACCGACAAGCTCTCGGGTGCGGTCAACACCGTTCGGCCGGGCCTGGTTGCCTTGCTGCACTACGCGCGCGAGGGCGACACTGTGGTGGTCACCGCCATCGATCGGCTGGGCCGGTCTGTTGCGGAGGTAACCCGTACCATCGCGGACCTTGGTGAGCGCCGAATTCTATTGCGGGCCTTGCGTGAAGGTGTGGACACCGGCACACCAACAGGGCGTGCCGTGGCCACCATCATGGCGACCCTGGCCGAACTCGAACTCGAACTCGGACGTGAGCGGCGCGCTGCCTCCCGCGACTCCCGGCGCACCCGCCAACTGCCGGCCACAAAGCCCGCCAAGCTGACCCCCGAACGTCAAGAGCAGCTGCGCCGCCTCGCCGGGACGGGCGAACCCGTACACGAACTTGCTCAAGCGTTCGGGGTAAGCAGGGCAACGGCCTACCGCTATCTGGCCAAACTCAGTTCTAAATCAGGAGTCGCGTGATGACCGCCGACGATTTGCACCCCTTCACTCACCTGCGGGCCGCTGCGTGGGTTCCTGATGACGTCGAAGATCGGCCGTGGGAGGAAGTCATCGCTCTGACCGCCCGGCATCACCCCGTCGTCGGTCGGTCGAGACTTTTTGACTTCAGTGGTCGCGCAGCTTGGCGATCAGCTTCTGCTTGGTCAAATCGGAGTAGCCGGAAAGACCGAGTTCTTTTGCGCGTTTCTTAAGGTCGCCTACGGTCCAGTCTTCATAGGACCCGGACTCGCCGCCCTTCTTGCCGACTTGAGATGCCCCGCGTGCCGCGGCGGCGTTGGAGATTCGCGCGGCTTTCTCCTTGGAGTTGCCCTCTTCACGCAGGTCTTCGTACATTTTCTCGTTCTTGATCGACGAGTTCGGCATTGTTTGCGCCCTTTCCTCACCCCTCAGCTGCCCAGTTGCGGATTGCCCTCTTCACGTACGACGTAATCCGTGTGTCTGCTGTGAGGTCATAAGCGGTATGAGTCGACCGGTGTCTTTGTCGGTTCTCGCCGGTGATCGCCGCTAGCGTTCTGCTGTGACATTTGGCGCGGGTGGGAATGTGAATGCGGTGACGCATCGCGTGTCGGTGGGTGCCGCACTACGGGCCGGCGGGGCGTTGCTGGTGGTTTTGGGAGTGGCGGCCTTTGTACTGGTGGGGTGTCCGAGCTATCGCGATGGAATTCCCGGTGAGCTGGCTCGCGGTCGCGATGACGCCGAGTCCGCGGCGCGTTCGGCGGCCCTGGCCCTGGACCTGTGGGGCCGTGATCGATCGACCCGGGATCTCGCATCGGTGCAGCTCAGCGATGCTCGCGACGAGGTGGCGAAGGCCTACAAGGACGTCGCGGAGCTGACAGTCGATGAGCGTGTCGACGCCGACCGGCAACGGTTTCTGATTGACGCGATGACCCGCGTGATCGTGGAACTCACCGCCGCCCACGCCGCAGTCCGCGCCGTGCCCGGCAGCGCGAATGATCCAGACTCGCTGCGCCGCGACCTGCTGAGCGTGGCAGACCAGCTGGCCGGGCAGTACCGCTGATGAAGCGCCTCTTCGCCGTCGCCCTGGGCATCCTGACCGCCATCGGTGGCTTCCTCGACATCGGGGATCTGGTCACCAACGCCGTCGTCGGTTCCCGGTTCGGGCTCGCCTTGGCCTGGGTGGTGCCCGTCGGCGTGCTCGGCATCTGCCTGTTCGCGCAGATGGCCGGCCGGGTCGCCGCAGTCAGCGGCCGGGCCACCTTCGAGATCATCCGTGAGCGGCTGGGTCCGCGTATGGCCGGCGCCAACCTCGGCGCATCGTTTCTGATCAACCTGATGACGGTGACCGCCGAGATCGGCGGGGTGGCGCTGGCGTTGCAGCTGGCCACCGACGTCGGTCCTATGCTGTGGATTCCGGTAGCCGCGTTCGCAGTGTGGCTAGTGGTCTGGCGGGTGAAGTTCTCGGTGATGGAGAACGTCACCGGTGTGCTGGGTTTGTCGCTGATCGTGTTCGCAGTGGCGGTGTTCCTACTCGCCCCAGACTGGTCGGACCTGGCCTCCCAAGCCACCGCACCAGCCATTCCCGACACCGAGTCGGCCGCGACGTACTGGTACTACGCCATTGCACTATTTGGTGCGGCGATGACCCCCTACGAGGTGTTCTTCTTCTCCTCAGGTGCGGTCGAGGAAAAGTGGACGGTCAAAGATCTAGGCACGTCGCGGCTCAACGTGATGGTGGGCTTCCCCCTGGGCGGCATCCTGTCGATCGCGATCGCCGCGTGCGCGGCGATCGTGCTGTTGCCCAACCAGATCGAGGTCACCTCACTGTCACAAGTGGCGATGCCCGTGATCGCCGCCGGCGGCAAGCTGGCGTTGGCGTTCGTCATAGTCGGCATCGTCGCCGCGACCTTCGGCGCCGCCTTGGAGACCACCCTGTCCTCGGGATACACCCTGGCGCAGTTCTTGGGCTGGACCTGGGGCAAATTCCGTGCACCGGCGCAGGCAGCCCGTTTCCACGTCACCATGATCGTGGTCCTACTCATCGGCACCGCCGTGTTGTTCACCGGGATCGACCCCATCATGGTCACCGAGTACTCCGTGGTGTTCTCCGCGATTGCCCTGCCCCTGACCTACCTGCCGATCCTCATCGTCTCCAACGATCCCGGCTACATGGGCGAACACGTCAACGGAAAGGTGACCAACGTGCTGGCATCGATCTACCTGGTCATCATCCTGGCCGCCTCTCTAGCGGCAATACCTCTGATGATCGTCACCGGAGCAGGCCAATGAACCGCCCCGACGGCTTACCCGCCCTGCCACAGGACGGCCGGATACTCGATGCCCGATTGCACCTGCTGGACCGCCAACTGCTCAGCGACACCGACGATCCAGTCGGCACGATCGACGACCTCGAGTTGGCCGGCATCGAAAAGAATGATCCCATCCCGCGGGGCACCGAACCACCGACGGTGACAGCAATCCTGTCCGGGCATGTACTGGCCACCAGAATGTTCGGGGGCCAGCCGCCCCGGTCCCGCCTGCAACGCATTCCCTGGACCGTGGTTCGCCACGTCGGCACCGTGGTCAACCTCGACGCCACCGACGTGCCGTTCGACAGTCAATGGCGTGAGCATTGGCTACGCGACCACATCATCGCCCGCATTCCCGGAGGACGCCATGCAGCTCAGTGAACTCCTGGGCCTCAACGTCCACGACGCCACGGCACGGCACCTGGGCACCGTGATCGACGTTCGCCTCAGCCTCGGCGCCCACAGCATCGACGAGCGGCCCGCAGCACCCCGGCTATTGGGCTTGCTGATCAGCCCACGAACCCAATCGTCCTATCTGGGATACGAACGCAGCGACGCCCGGCGGCCCCTGGTCCTGGCAACTCTGCTGCGGTGGCGCCACCGAGGCACTTTCCTCGCCGCATGGGACGACATCCACACCATCAACTCGGACTTGGTACAGCTGCGCAGCGAGTACACGCGGTACTCACCTCTGCTGCGCAACGAAAGAAGCCACCACCCTTAGGAGGGTCTCAAAAACCGTTGTTTTAGACACAGTGTGCGATCGACGCCGCTGAGCCAACCGGCGTCGGCCAACGCGAGCTTGAATAGACCGTTACGCACGATGTGCGACGTGCGCATCGCGACACCAAATTAGAACTGTTCTGACCATCGGGCGGACGCCCAGCTGATGTCGGGGTCCGTCGTTAACCTCTCCAGCGTGGCGATAAGGGCAGCAGTCGAGCGCTGGGACAAGGTACTGATCGCGGTCGAGACGACTCGCGAGAGCTGGCTGATTCCCGAGGCTATGACGCCTGAGGTCAGGAAGCACCAATACCAACGGGACCTCCCGATGATCATCGAGACCCTGTTCTCACAATTCGTGCACGCATGGAACACCGACCGGCCCGACGAGGACTCGGATCTGCACCGGGTTCTAGAACCAATCGCGCACGCCATAGCTGCGCCGCTCGATTACGGTCGGGCCGCGCTGCCGCAGGTGGACCCCATGATGGCGGCAATCGCGGAGGCGCGGTCCGAACTCCAACAGATCAGTGGACCTGCAAACGCTGCTGAGGTGGTTGATGACATCGAGCATCTGCTGAAGGTGACGGTGTTGGTCGCGCGGGTAAGTCACCAAGGCTCAACCAAGATCGTGGACGACGAGTTACAGGCCCGGTTCGATGCCATCAACAAGAACGAACTTCGCGGCGCGAAATACTTCGATCTGCATACATTTCAGGCCGTCGAGCAGCCATCCAAGACCACCATCAGCCTGCAGGTGCTCCTGTCAATGATCGATCCGGGCATCGCCACGCTGGCGGAGCGGATGAACCCGTTCCCGGATGAAACGTACCCGCCGATCATGAAGCAGTTCGCGGCTCAGTGGGTGGTGAACTTTTACACCGAGTGGGACGAGCATTTCCGCCACCAGCTAGCCCTAGCCCACGAATGCAAGTCAACCGAGGTGCGATCGGACTATTTCGCCGATCTCGGCAAGATGCGACACGATTACGTGCACAACCGCGGGATCTGTAGGAACTCGGCCAGGAACAAGGTTCTGAAGTGGTATCGCAAGGGAGACATCATGATTCCCAAGCATGCGAATTATCGGCAGCTGATGGAGGCGTTTCCCTCCGAGGAGCTGCGTACGCTTAAGCCGTCGCCCGTTACCGTCCAGCGTCAGCCGGTGAAAGCTAACGCCGATCCAGAATTGACCCGTCAATTCTTAGTCAAGGCGGAAAATTTGGGCATCACCAAGGACGCGGCACTCGACCAGGCGCTTGCGAATTGGCTCACGGCGCGGTCCGGCTAAACCCCGTTCTCTTCAGCCCATTTGCGCGCACCGTCGCGGAACACGTCGGGGGTGGATGCAGCGGGCCTTGTCGGCGGTCAGCACCGTGTCGGGAGAGGACTTTGACCCGGGAGCCTCCCGAAACTCGCCTGTTGGACACACAGCGGGGAGAGTATGTGCGTGACTACCGTCGAAGACTGTCAATGGCCAAGTGGAAGTCCCCGCTGGTGGCCAGATAAAAGTCCCCACCCCGTGCGGTGATTTCTAGGTCGGTTGTGGGGTCTCCTTTCGGTGTTGGGCGTCTTTCATGCGGTAGGACTGGCCGTCGGTGATGACGACGGTGGCGTGGTGCAACAGGCGGTCGAGGATGCTGACCGCGGTGGTCCGCTCGGGGAGGAATCGTCCCCATTCTTGGAATGGCCAGTGCGATCCGATGGCCAGGGATCGGCGTTCGTAGGCGCCGGCGACGAGCCGGAACAACAACTGGGTGGCGGTGTCGTCGAGCGGGGCGAAGCCCAGTTCGTCGAGGATGATCAGGTCGACCCGCAGCAGAGATTCGATGATCTTTCCGACGGTGTTGTCGGCCAGGCCGCGGTAGAGGGTGTCCACCAAGTCCGCGGCGGTGAAGTAGCGGACCTTGTGCCCGGCGTGGATCGCGGCGATTCCCAGTGCGATCAGGGTGTGCGATTTACCCGTGCCGGCGGGTCCGATGATCGCCAGGTTCTGTTGTGTACGAACCCATTCCAGGCTGGACAGGTAGTCGAACACCTTTGGCTGGATCGATGATGACGCAACGTCGAACGAGTCGAGTGTCTTGGTGACGGGGAACCCGGCGGCCTTGAGTCGGTTGATCACGTTGGAGGCATCGCGGGCCGCCAGCTCGGTCTCGACCAAGGTGCGCAGCACCTCCTCGGGTGTCCAGCGTTGGGTCTTCGCGGTGAGGAGCACCTCGGGTGCGGTGCGCCGGAGCGCGGCCAGTTTGAGCCGCCGCAACCCGGCGTCCAAATCTGCCGCGAGTACCGGAACAGCCAGCGGTGCAACAGGCTTGGCGACGAACTCAAGAAACGGGCGAAAGAGCTTGGTCTCTCCGGCTACTCGGGTCTCACCAAACAAAAGCTCATCACCAAGCTACGCAACCACTAGCACCGTTCCTGCGCGCTACCCCCGTGGCAATCCGATCACGCCATCAGGCTGGCGCGCCACCGCGTGCCTCTGGCGCGCCGCGCCCTTCTACGTGGTGTGGGGGATCTGCCCCTCTAGCCGATGAGTTCGGCGACGACGTCGCCGTTGCTCGTTCCTCGGAGCGCTGGTCGAGGAGCGGGGCGTTGGCATTACCCTTTTCGCACACAGATTCGTGGTGTTGAAGGAGGCTTGGTGCAGCGTCGCGATTCGAATCGCCGCTCGTCGTGGCTGCGTGACAACGGGCTGCTGCTGGCATGCCTAGCGTTATTCGGTGTCTTCTTCATCGGGATGATCGTGGCTGGTACTGCCACCTACAACCAGGAGCAACAGGAGCACGGCTCCTCGGAGCAGGTGTCGGTCCTGGGCTACCTCACGACCGGCGATTTCGTGGAGGCAACCTTCGAGAACTGGGAGTCGGAGTTTCTTCAGATGGGCATGTACGTCGTGTTGACGGCATTCCTCTATCAAAAGGGCTCCTCGGAATCCAAGCCGGTCGATGGTGACGCCCCACAAGATGAGAATCCCCGTGACGCGACCACGACCACACTCACGCCGTGGCCGGTGCGCAGAGGCGGCTGGATGCTGGCCCTATACGAAAACTCCTTGGCCACAGCATTCTTCGTCCTATTCTTTGCTTCCCTGGCCCTGCATGCCCTCGGTGGCAGTAGGGCATTCAACGACGAACAAGCTCAGCACGGTCACGCCGCCATCTCAGTGTGGCGGTATGTGACGACATCGCAGTTCTGGTTCGAGTCGATGCAGAACTGGCAAAGCGAATTCATCGCCGTCGCCGCGATCGTCGCCCTGTCGATCTTCCTACGCCAACGCGGTTCCGCCGAATCCAAACCAGTCGCAGCCCCCCACCGCGAGACAAGCGCATGAGCTGCGCCAGGTGACATAACGTTTGACCGTCGCGACACAGCATTCGGCTTCTTCCCCTTGTGCCTCGTTGCCCAGGATGTGTTGGTCGAGACAGCATGGATGTTTGTTGCCGAAGAAATCTTGCCCGCAAATGTTGCCTGGGAGGCTGAGCCCGCTGGAAGCTGACGTGTGTGAACGCGGCCGCCATGCGCCGCGCAGAACCGCACCGATCCGTTCACCCGCACCCACGTCCACGTCGCCGCCGACATCCTTGCCGTCCAACTGAACACTCACCCCGATCCGATCAGGCTTGGATCGACTGCGGGCACAGTCCTACGCCACCGGTCGTCGCATCTCCTCGGTGGCGGCCGCCGACATCATCGCCCACCGACTCACTCTCCACGACGAACCCGACCCACCTCACCACTGAGGAGATTGTTCGGGTCACCCCATCAGCCGACGTCCCCGACAGCACTTGCTCGCTCATGACGCCGGGCGAAACATGTTCGGGGACAGCATTAGTGACTTTTCGCACGCATCCGGGCCCCACGGTGACGCTGAGCCAGGTAGCGCGGCGTTAACCCTTGCCGTTTGGGTCGGTCTGTCCACACCCGTTGAATCACCCAAGGTGTTGGCGCCGCCAGCGGCCGTTAGGCATCTCCCATGTCGGCCACAGCGTCCTCCAGGGTGCGATACAGCGTGATGATGTCGTCCAAGCCGAGCACGGTAATGGGGCGGCGGGTAGCCGGCCCGTCGGCCACGACCCCGAACCGGGCGCTCGGCGCCATCTGGTCGTGGGTGGTGATCAACACGCCCAGCCCCGCCGAGGCCAAGAAGTGGACGTCAGACAGATCGACGATCACCCCGGCCGAGGACCCGGCGGTTGCCTCATCGATCGCCGCGCTGAGGTGAGGAGCCGTCACCGCGTCCACTTCACCGGTCACCGTGATCACCACCAGCCGATCCACTCGACGGTGCGCCACACCCAACGCCGGATACGCCTGTCCGTCACCGGAGGCCGCGAGGTCCTCATCCACGTCGTAACCCTATTCGCCGACAGCCCGTCACCGGCACCAGGATCACCGGCACCGGCTCGCCTGGAAACGCGTCGGTGAGTGCCCTCGGGACGTGGGAAACGTGTGCGCATCGGATCGCGTGGCACGGCTGATCGTGCAGGAGCACCGCTTGTGGACAGCAGACGGTATCTCGGGCCTCGGGGCGGCGTTTCAGCATTTTCACGATGGGGCACATCATGATCAGCATGGACAGGTTCCATGCCCGAATCGTGGAGGTCCGACCGTGCACTCCCACCGCCCTCCCGTGTTGCCCCCGTCATGACCGCCGCGCACAGTCAGCCCGAGTCCGCAGACAGCAGTGCGTCTTTACATGACGACCATCCCCACCGGGACGCAGCATTAACCTCGCTGACGTCTTCGAACTACGACGACGTCGGCAACATGTTCCGGGTGCTGGCCACGTTGGACCCCGACACACCGCGGTGGCGTCGGCAACGCGACCGCATCGTCGTCCGCTGTCTGCCCCTGGCGACCAACATCGCACGCCGGTACCGCCAGCGCGGCCAAGACGACGACGACCTGATCCAGGTCGCCCGCATCGGACTGGTCAACGCCGTCGACAGGTTCGACGTCGACCGCGGCTCGAACTTCCTGGCCTTCGCCGTACCCACCATCCTGGGTGAGGTACGCCGCCACTTCCGCGACCACGGCTGGGCGGTACGCGTACCGCGCCGCCTCAAGGAACTCCATCTCGAGTTGATCAACGCCCGCCAAGAGTTGTACCAACACCTCGGACGCGCCCCCACCGCCACCGAACTTGCCGAACACACAGGCGTCGACCGAGACGACATCGTGCAAGCCACGATCGCCTCCAACGGCTACTCCACCCAATCCACCCTCAGCCTGGTCACCGATGACGACGACGGCCTCTACGACCGCATCGGCGACGTCGACACCCGACTGGACAAGGTGCTCGACGTCACCACCGTGCGCCCGCTGCTGGCGGCCTTGCCCGACCGAGAGCGCACCATTCTGGTGATGCGCTTCTTTCAAGACATGAGCCAGAGCCAGATCGCCGAACGCATCGGCATTTCCCAAATGCACGTCTCCCGGTTGCTCAGCTCCTCACTGGCCGCCCTCCGCACCCACGCTCAGATCGCCGACTGACCACCCCCGTCGGTGCGTCCACCGCGACCAGCCCCGCGACGGGGGCATTTCACCACGGGGTGAGAACCGCCCCCGCCACGTGTCGTCACCGATCCCCAACACTGAGCCCAGAGCGTCGACCGGTAGTGACGTGTCGAATGAATATGGGCCAGAGCGGGTATCGACGTGAGATGACCTCACACGATGCAGCCAACCTCGACGACGTGATGGTGCCGACCGAAGAGGTGCACCCCGACCACCGGGAACACGCCAAGGAAGCCAAGCATCTCAGCGAGGACGAACTCGAGCGTCGGACACGACACGAACGCGACATCGTCGAGGCTGAGCGACCTTCTGATCATGGTTAGGAACGTGCGGCACCAGACGGGCCGAGGCCAGTGAAGGCAGCATTGCGGACCGATGGAGCCAGACGTTGACCCGTCTCGTGTTGTGGGTGGCGGTGACCGCCGCGACGGCGGGGGTCATCCTCCGAGTCCGACGCCCCGCCCCACCCTCATTGGCTGGTGCCGGCGACGACAAGCCTCCCGGCTACGAAAATCCCCCCACCACCGGCGCCACCGCGGTCAAAGGCTGAGGTCGTAGCCTTGATCGCGTTCCCGACTGCGGCCACGGTGTAGCCCGAGGCTGCGGTCCAATGTTTGATCTCGTTGGGCGCGTTGAGTTTTCTGGAACTCGACCTGCCGCTTGGTGAGGGCGGAGTGGTGTTCGGCGACCAGGTTGGCCACCAGTTCGGGCAGTAGCTCGGCGGGGGTGTCCGCGGCGGTGTGGTGGGCGGTGCGGGCACGGTCGTCGCGTCCGATGATCTGGCGCAACATTCGGGCAGCCTGGGTGGGGGTGCCGCGTTGGGCGAGATGCACCCCGTCGGGGGCTGCGTCGTCGCGATGGTGGTGGTCGGCTTCGGCGATCGTGCGCTCATAGAGGTAGACCTCGTTGGTGTCGCGGCCGCGGGTCATCGCCACATACGCCAGGTTCCGGGTGGTGGTGTCGGCGACGACGGCGCGACAGCTGTCGGCGGTGACCCCTTGGGCCGAGTGCACGGTGACCGCATGCCCCAGCTGCACCTGCTGGCGGAGGTAGTCGCCCTCGAGCACCGCCACCGCGCCGTCGCCAAGTCGCCGGGCGGCGATGCGCGGACGCTCGGGGGTGTCGTCGACCTTGACCACCTGCCAGCGCTGCCCGTTGCGGACCGGAGCCTCGGGCAGGCGCCGGGTCATGTCGGCCCGGTCGCGCACGTCGACGGTCGCGTCGTTGAGCCGGGTAAGGATCACGTCCCCCACCCCGATCCGGTGCCCCCGCGCGGCGGTGACGGTGGTGGTGTCGCGGCCCGTACGGGTCCGCTCGGTGGTGATCTGGTCATGGATGCGCCGGTTGAGGGCGTCGGTGGTCTCGGTGGTGTCGGCGATCAACAACGCGTCCCGCCCGGCGGCGACGTCGCCCTGGTGGGCGGCCAGTGCGTCGGCGGCCATGGTGACCTGATCCCCACAATGGAGGCGGTCGTGGTCGCGGTACCAGCCAACGGCGCGGCGCACCGGGGCCGGCCCACCGTGACCCAACCCCAGTGACGCCGACCGCTCACCGGGGTCGTGCATGCGCCACACCTCGGTCAACCGTTGAGCCCAGGGCAGCTCCTCGCACAGTTGGGTGAACATCCCTCCGCGGGCCTTCACCGGGGCCAACTGATGCGGGTCACCGACCATCACCGTCTTCACCCCCGCGCCGGTCGTGTGGGTGAGCAGAGCACGCCAGTGGTGGGTGCCGACCATCCCGGCTTCGTCGACCACCACCACGTCGAACGGACCCAACGTCAGGCGCCCGTCGGCCAACCGCGCCAAGGCGGCGTGCATCGTGAACCCCTCGGTGGCAGCACCTTCGGCGACGGCGACGTCCACGGCCTTGCCGGTCGGTGCGATCACGATCACCGTTCCACGACGCTGGCGTTCCACCAAGGTCCGCAGGGCGCGCATCGAGGTGGTCTTGCCCGCCCCCGCCGGCGCCGACAACGGCTGTACCAACTGGGGGTTGGCCGCGATCGCGGTCACCGCGGCGTGCTGCTGAGCTGAGAGCCCCAACGCCTCGGCGGTGTCGAACTCGCGGACCCAGCACGCGTTGCGCAGGCTGGTCTCGTCGACCATGTCGAACACGCGGCGTTCCTCGACCAGGATCAGGTCCACGGTGAACCGTTCCGTGCCTTCGCGTTGATGCGCCAACCGCGGCCCGGTCAACCGCATGGCGACCGCATCGACGCACTCCTCGATGACCTGGCGCGGCATCACCGCATCCCCTGCGGAGCCATCCGCGCCACCCTCCGCCGCGGCCACGCCAGGGTTGTCGGCCATCAGGGGCAGCTGCGCGCCGATCACCTCCACCAGGTCCGCGCGGGTCAACGCGGCCTTGTCCGCGCGGGCCGCCATCGCCGCCACCTCGTGCCGATCCACCGCCACCCCGCCGCGGCGCGCCACCCGCGCCGCGGCGCGGCTGGCCGCGGCTTCCCGCGCTCGACGCGCCTCGCGTTGCGCAGCGCGGTCCACCCCGAACCCCCGCCCGTCAGCCGCCCACTGGGCACGGAGTTCGGTCCACGACAACGACTCCGGTTTGGCCGGTCTGGTGGCCTTTTGTGCGGCCGCCAACTGACCCTGCGACAGCCCCTTCTTGCGGCCGGCGGCGGTGTCGACGACGGTCAGATTGTTGGCCGCCCACGCCCGCAATTGGGTGGACCTCCGGGACCACGCGGCGATGTTGTTGGGGTCGATTCCGGCGATCTCGGCCATCCCCGTCTCGGGGTTCACCGGGCCCCATTCCACCCCCGCCAAGCGGTGCAACTCGTGGCGCAACGTGGCCTGATACACGATCCCCGCCGCCCGGGATTCGTGGAACAACGACGTGCCGTCCACCGACACCAACCGGCCGTCGGCGCGGGGCTGCCGGTTGGGCACCAGCACGTGGGTGTGCAGGTGCGGATCCCCCGCCCGCGACGTCTCGTGCTGATAGGACGCAGCCACCAACCCGGGCAATTTCTGCAGATCCTTCAGCCCGGTGATTGGGTTGTGCACCCGGGTGTACCCGGCATGATCAGACAGGTATTCCAGGGCCTCGGCGATCGCGGTTTGATGCGCCGCCGACACCGCCTTGTCGACCACGTCCCCGCCGAACGCGCGGACCAACGACACCGATTTCGGGGCGCAGAACGTCAAGTCGAACCCGTGCACACCACGCTTGCCGTGGGACCTTCCGCACTCCCCCGACGGGGCGACCCCGGCGTCCAACCACCGCGCGACGACGTCGGGATCGGCGTCCCCGCCGGCCCGCTGCGCGTCGGTCAACCCCACCAATCCCGCGACCGTCCGGGCGTCCCCGGCGCACGTCCACACCGGGGTCCGGGTGTCGCGTTCGGCGTAGTACTCCGCCAACCCACCACCAGCAGACTGGGCATCCCGGGCGGCCTGCCCGACCGCGCGGGCGGTGTCGTTGTAGTAGTTCACCGACCACAACGACAACTTCGCGATCGTCAACACGACACCACCCCTACGGCCTCGGGCCGCCCGCCAGGATCAGTCGGGTGAACAGCCCTGACGGACGGCACCACCAGCATCGCACACAACGTGTGCAAATGTGCCAATGGTCTGTGAGGTGTGAGGGATTTGTCGGTGGGTGGGGACACACTGGGGGTGTGGACGGTGATAGTGAGGTGGGGTTGGAGATGCCCGGGGAATGCGTGGTGTGGTGTCGTGAGCAGGACTACGGGGTGAGCGTGTGTGACGACATGGCCCCGGTGGATTTGGACTGGTGGAACCGCCGCCTCGAGCAGCACGCGATCCCCGCCCGGATCGTCGGCCGCGACGCCGACGGCGCACCCGTCGATCACGGCATCGGTTACCTGCGCCGTGCGGACCTCACCGCCGACCTCCACACCGACACAGTGACCGCGCCCGGATCACCCGAGCTGAGCGTGCTGTATCGGGCCGCGGCGTGGCTGTCGGGGCACCCTCACCGCGACCGCCGCCGAACCTTCTTCGACGTGCGTACCGCGGCACCATCGGGACATGATTTCGACGTCGTCACCGCCGCCCTGGCGGCGTGCGGGCACACACCGT
>VIFX01000078.1:0-16529 GCA_006864685.1 Mycolicibacterium hodleri
CCCATCCCGGTTCCCGCACCGGCCGACGTACTGCTGACCGCTGCGCCGACGGCCGAATGCCGCGTTCCACCGGTGGATTTGACTTCGGCCACCCGAAACGCCCCCAGCGGGGCGGAGGACACGGCCGTCCCGCCACTGCCGACTCCGCCGCCACCGTGGCCCGCCCCACCGTCGGCGGCTGCCCGTGCCTCGTGCTCAGCGGCTCGCGCGGATCCATTGCTGACGTCGGGCGGTGGCGGTTGATCCCACGGCGCGGCCAACTCAGTGCAGGAATCCTCGTACTGCTGCATCACCGCAGCCGCATTGGTCTGGTCGGCCTCCGCCGCGTCGTCGAACTCGGCGAACCGCCCGTTGAGGATTGCTCCGTTGTATGCGGCCAGGGACGCCATCACGTCGCGGGTCGTCTGCGCCTCCACCACCTCGGAGACGGTGGGCATTGCCAGAATGGCCACGCTGTGTGCGACGGCGGCTTGCTCGGCCCGTTCCCCGTTCCCGGCCGCACTGAGACTCATTGCACGCAGCCAGTTTCCGAAGTCCTGGATCCGGCGGATCACCGCGTCGGCCGAGCCGCTCTCGAATGCACCGGTCAACCGGTCGGCGAGCTTCTGATAGTCCTCGGACACGGCTGCCAGTTCGTTGGCGATGCGCACCCAGCTGGCTCCGGCTTGGCCGGCGGGAGTGGGGCCCGGCCCCTCGGTCAGGTCGCGGGCGAGTTGTTCGGTGCTGCGCGATTCCCACGCGACGTTCGTGAATCCCATCTCCTGACCTCCCTTCTGGAGCTGCTAATAGCCAGTGGTCACCGCCGACGGTCAGACGGTGAAGCCCTCGTCGAGGTGCGTGACGTCGTCGGCCTGAGCACGCAGAGTGGCGGCCGTCTCGCGCATGTCGGTGGCACCCCGTCCCATGGACGTACCGAACTGGTCGTGAACATCGTTGAGCGTGGCGGCAATTCGCTGCGAGACCTCGTCGCGCCCGCCCGCCTGGACCGCGAGGTTGGGCCCCTCTACGTGCATCAGCTGTTCCACGCGACCGGCCAGCGCGTCCAATTGGGTTGCGGCTTCGGCGATCTCCGCCGGCTGCATCCGCAGAATGTCGTTGTCTGCCATCGCTTCACTCCTGACTAATCCGCAGTCCGACTTCGGGACTGTCCAGTGGGTCCTTCTCACCAATTACGGGCGGGGCGACGTGCGCGAGATCACCGAGGATCTCGCCGCCTTGGTCCGAGGTGTGCAGGAAGTCGGCGGCGTTGTGCCCGACCGCCATTCCCGCCTTGCCCTGGTGGCCCATCGGCGCGCCACCGCCCATCGGCGCACCGGCCCCGCTTGCCGCGCCGCCAGGCCGCGCCGAGGCCGCCTGCACCGGTGTGGTGGTCTCGGCCGCGGGAACGGCGGGCGCGGCACCCAGCGGGCGGGCGGTCGGCACCGTGGCGGCGAGCCCGCCGTTGAATCCGCGGGCAGCGCCCGTCGCCCCTGCAGCAGCACCGCCGCTGCCCGCCGGACCCGCAGCCGCAGCGTCGAGTGGAGCAGCGGCGGACGGCACATCGGCTCGACCGCCCGCGTCCGACGCGGCGCTCGACGCCGAGCCGATTGCCTGCATCACCGGTGAGGTGACCGATGTCGCCAGCTGCATCAACGGGTTCATCGCCTGCGTCTCCGTCCCGAGCGCGGAGAGGGACGTCACGTCGACGGGCGCACCCGCACTGGTCACCGCGGCAGCTTGGGCAGCCAACGTGCCCTGGGTCTCCGCCATGACCTCGCTGGTCGACGTGACCGCCTCCGCCGCGGCGGCAATTGCCGCCGCAATTCCCCAGGGGAAGATGATGCTTGGGCCGATCGCGGCGATCTTCGCCCAGAACACGTTGACGATCTCGATCAGCCGCACCTGTGCCGACTGCACCGCCGAGGTCGCCGTGGCGAGGCTCGACCGGAGGGCAGCAGCCTGGTCAGCCACCTTGCTTCCATCCGCCAGCGCGGCCTGGGTTGCCGCCTGCGCCGCGGTGCTGGCGTCACCCTGCCAATCGTCGCCCAACCCCGACAATGCCTGCTGCACTTGGCTACCCGCGGACTCCAGTGCCTTGCCGATTCCGTCGAACGACTGGGTCGGGTCTGGTTGACCCATTTGGCCCGAGCCAAGACTGTCGAGCGCATCGGTGACCGGTTGGATCATTTGCGACGGATCGAGTCCGCCAGAACTGCCGCCACCTGGCGCGTCACCCCCACCGGACTGCGGCGGGTGATGCTGTTGCTGCTGTGGGGCGTTCGCCGCATTGGCGGAGGCTGCCGGGTTCGCCGGTACGCCGTTCGGCGTCAACCCGAGACGGGACAGAATGTCGCGGACCGGCTCGTTGAGGTAGCCGTCCAAGTTGGCGCGAGCCGCGTCGAAGGGCGTCGTCGATGCCATGAACTTAGACCCGATCAGCCGTTGTCGGCGACGATGAACGAGGCCTTGGCCGCCTCGGTTGCCGCCCCGATGGCCGCGTGCAACTGGCCGACCGCCAGGGTTGCGGCGAAGTTGTGGGCTTGAGCCGGCCCGTAGGCCGCGAGATATGCCGCGCCGATCGGACCCAGGGCCGCCGTGGCCGACGCCAGGTTTGCGGCGTGGTCTGCCGATCCCGCCGCAGCCACCGCCTCCGCGGCAGCGGCATTGGCGGCCGAAAACGCTTCGAGCGCTGGGGGAACCACGGTAAACGACATCTGACTTCCTCTCGGGAATGCCTAGCGAACTAGCAACGCCGGGAATGCTCTACGGGATTGAAAACGGACGGCTCGTCGAATCCGTTCATTCGCGACGTCGATGCCACGCCACGAACGGTCCCGACCATTCCGGCGTTTCACATCGTGACGGCGACGCCGCGACGTGGTGGACCGGCACGAAGGAGATGTGGATCCGATGAGTGGTGACAGCCGAGACGCCCAACAGGTCTTCGACGCCGGGGTGCTATCCCTCGGCATTCCGATCGACGGCCTCGAGATCGAACGAGACCTGCAGTACGCTGCATCGGCGTTCCAGCGCGCCACGGAGTATGACCCGGGCATGTGCGACGCTTGGCTCGGCCGGGCAGCCACCGGCGAAAGCAGTGCCGAGGTGCTCCATCACCTCAACGCCACCGCGCACAACCTCGGGCGCGAACAGCGGCGGCTGGGCCTGGCCCCGCGCAGCCTGGCGGGCCGCTTCGAGACCGGCCTCTACCTCGACTACCCATTGAGCTCGCTGGCCGAGATTCGAGTTGCCTACGCGGCCAATCTCATTCAGGGCAGGGACTACACAGCCGCCCAACAGATCCTCGACCAGCTCACCACGGGTGGCGGGTCGGCCGCGGACCCGTCCACCGATCAGATCGAAGCCTATGTTCGCGGCGTCCTGCACTTCACCACCCAGCGTTGGCCGGACGTGCTGACCGCGCTCGCCGACTCGGCGTCCTACGCCGACGAGTACATCGCGGCCGGGTGCCATCTCATGGTGGGTTCGGCGTGCGCTCAGATGGGACTGTTCGGTGAAGGCATCCGCCGGCTGGATCAGGCGATCGGCGGCCCCATCCCGGCGGCGCGGCGGGCTGCGGAATTCTGCAAGGGACTCACCCTGCGGGAAATGGGCAACGAGCCCGACGCACGTCAGATCTTCGAGCGGATCTACAGCGAGGAACCAGGCTTTGCGGCCAACTACGCCGCCCTGCAGGACCCCAAGTTCCGGTTGGTGATCACCACCAAGGAGTCCATCGACTCGCGCCGCGACAAGTGGGATCCCGCGAGTGCGCCCACGGCGGGAGACGTCGACGCCCAGGAGCACGCCGAACGCAGCAACAAGCACCTGCAGGCCGCGCAGGAGGAACTGGATCGCCAGGTCGGGCTCACCGATGTCAAGCTGCAGGTGGCCAAGTTGCGATCGGGTGTCACGTTGGCGAAGTTGCGGCGCGACAAGGGGTTCAGCACGGCATCGAGCAGTCTTCACCTGGCCTTCACCGGCCCTCCCGGCACCGGCAAGACGACCATCGCACGGGTCGTGGCTCAGACCTACTGCGGCTTGGGCTTGTTGGAAACGCTCAAGGTCGTCGAGGCCAAGCGGCAGGACTTCGTCGGCCAGCACCTCGGCAGCACCGCGATCAAGACAACCGAATTGATCGACTCCGCCATGGGCGGAGTGTTGTTCATCGACGAGGCGTACACCCTCATCCAGACCGGTCTGTCCGGTGGCGACGCCTTCGGCAAGGAAGCGGTGGACACCCTTCTGGCCAGGATGGAGAACGACCGGGACCGCCTGGTCGTCATCATCGCCGGATACGACGCCGAGATCGACCGCTTCCTGGGCGCCAACGAGGGCCTGTCGTCACGCTTTACCAAGCGAATCCGCTTTCCGTCGTACACCCCGAGCGAATTGGGTGACATCGGACGCCTGATCGCCAGTTCACGGGATTCCGAGCTCTCGTCGGAGGCCTACGACGAGTTGGTCACGGTCTGCGCGGAACTGTGCTCGGGTGAATCCGCAGACACGGACGGCAACCTGCGTCAGAACATCGACCTTGCCGGCAACGGCCGGTTCGTCCGCAACGTCATCGAAGCGGCCGAGGAGGAGCGCGCATTTCGGCTGACCGAGAGCTACGGAATGGCACTGGACGAGATCGACGAGACCGCACTGGTTCGTCTCGAGTCCAGTGACGTCAAGGGCGCGCTGAGCAACGTCTTGCAAGCACTCAACATCCGATAGCCGACCGCACACGAGGAGGCCGCGTGACCGACCACGACGACACCGTGGAGTTCGCATCCCGGTTCACCACCAGCTTCACCGCGGGAAACCTTGGCGCGGTCCCACCTCCGCCGACGGACGCCCCGACGGCCGTCGACCTGGGGTTGACGCGCCAGGAGCGCGCGCCTGGCAGGCATGGCTGGCGCAAGGCCCTGCACCGCATGACCGGGGGTACCGTCAGCCCCGACGTGGGCACCGACGACGGAACCGGACCGGTCCGGCCGGCCCGCCTGCACCACGGGATTTGCAGCATCGCCGTGCTCTCGATGAAGGGCGGGGTTGGCAAGACGACGACGACCGTCGGACTCGGTTCGACCCTCGCGACCATGCGAGGCGACCGGGTGATCGCCGTCGACGCCAACCCCGACCTCGGGACACTGGCCCAACGCGGACCCGACCAGGTGCGGTCCACTGTTCGAGACCTTTTGGCAGACAACCGAATCACACGGTACTCCGATGTCCGACGGCACACCTCGCAGAGCACTAGCCGCCTGGAGTTCCTGGGCTCGGCTCGCGACCCTGCCGTGTCGGAGGCCTTCTCGGAGACCGACTACCGCAACGTCCACGGCGTGCTGGACCGCTTCTACAACGTCGTCCTCACCGACTGTGGGACCGGTCTGACCCACTCGGCGATCCAAGGTGTGCTGACCACCGCCAGCGCGCTGGTCGTGGTGGCATCCCCCGCGATCGACTCGGCCCGCAGCGCGCTGGCCACCCTGGACTGGCTCGAACACCACGGCTTCGGCTACTTGGCGGCCCACACCAGCGTCGTCGTCAACTCGACGTGGGGCGGAGGCACGTCGGTCGACGTCGACCAGCTGATCAGGTACTTCCGCGGCCGGGTTCGGAACGTCGTCGTCGTGCCCTACGACGCCCACTTGGCCGAGGGCGGCGAGATCCGCCTCGACCGGCTCAGTCGCAAGACCAGGTCCGCCTATACGGCCCTGGCCTCGGCCATGCCGTCGACCTTCCACCACGGGCGCCGCACCGGCGACTTCAGACTGCGTCGGGTGGGACGGGCGGTCTGACCGAGCACGCATCTCCAGGCAGGGTCAATGTGCGCCGGATGCCGTCGGCGCCGATCCGGGCGAAACCTGGCCCCCTGCTTGGCGATACCCCTCCATCCGATCGATCTCGGGCATTCCCGCGGGAGCGGTGTCTCCCCCCTCGGCGCGCCGTACCGTGCGTTCCGACGGCACCACCGCCGGCGCGTACCGGGCATACTTGGCCTGCAGGTCTGCCCACGCGTCCTCATCGCCCAACGCCGTGCCGGCCACGTCGCCCCGAGCTTCACCCGCGGCCTCAGCCGCTCCCGCGGCGGAGTACTGATCGCGCCACTGGGATTCATACTGCAGCGCGTACTCACGGTAGGCCCGGACGTATTCGGCATATGCGGCGTAGTCGCCCTCGGGTGCGGACTGCGTCACCGGCGAGACCCGCGACTCGAGCAGTAGCGCCAACACAGCGACCACCACCTGAAGCGCCACCAAGACGTCGACGACGATCAGGCCCCATGCCGCCCCGCCGGCCGCGACCGTGGTGGTCGTCGTGGCGGTGAACGCGGTGACCGCCACGGCGACGACGAGCCACCCGCGCACCGCTTGCCCGGGCACCAGACCGACGGCGGCGACAGCGCTCGCCAGGACGGCGAGGGGGACCGCGAATCCCGCAGTCGCCGTTGCCGCCAGGTCCACCGCCCACGCCGTCAACCCGAGGACTCCCGTGAGCGCCCAGAGAGACCGCTGCACGGTCCCGTTGCCGTCTCGGCCCACCACGTCGGCTCCCTGATTCATCTCTGCTCCTGTCTGGTCGGCCAGTCTCGGTCGACGACGTCGAACGACGCCCCGATGTACCGCATCTCCTCGTCACTCGCCACCATCGTCACCGTCGCCGAACCCGAACGGGTGGTCACCAGCACCTCGTCACGGTCTTGGTCGAGCAGCTGCACGCGGACGTCGGCGGCTCTCGTCGGTGGGCTATGGGTGGGGCTGACCACGACGGCGGTCGTCCCCACCCGGACTGGCTGCTCGGGCTCCTCGTCGAACATCTCCACCGAGAAGTCCTGGCGCGCAGCGGCGTCGACGGCGCCGCGGTCGGGACCCAGGACCTGGAACTGGTTCACGTCTCCCACTGCTTCGACCATCTCGCGCCACGCGCCGGTACGTCGGGTGTGCACGCGGACGCGAGCGCCGAGCGCCAGGGACCGCAGCACTACCTGTTGAGCCAAGTGCAAGGTGCCGTGCAGCTCCACCCTGGCCACCCGTGGTCCGAAGAGGGGCAGCGCGATCGCGCGGCCCCGTTCGTCGGCACCGACGACCTGACCGCAACCGGAGACCGGCAACTCGAGACCGGCCAGTGGCGGCGCTTCGCCGTCACCGCGAGCCGAACACCACTGTCCCACCGGTCTTCTCGGCGCCGGCAGGGGCAGCGCGCAGAGCAGTGCGTCGAACTGGCGCCCAGACAGCCGATGCACACCGGCATGACGCGTTCGTCCGCGGCCAGAGGAATCCAGACGGACGATGCCGCGGAGCTCGACCTCGTTCCGCTGCTCCTCACGGCGCAATGACAGCGTGACCGTGGTGGAGCTGCTGGGCAGTGTCCACAGCGAGGGGAGCCCTTCAGTGGTGCAGTAGGCAGGGTCGATTCCGTAGCTGTGCAACTGAGTTCGACCGCTTCGGCAGGTCGTCCAGGTCTCGTCGAGCGCGTCGAGGCTCACACCACCGGTCAGCTCGGTGACGGCGTGGACCATGTCGGCGGCAATCGTGGTGTTCGCCGGTAGTCCGGCGTCTCGTAGCCTGTTGGCCACCCGTCGCGTCGCAACGGCTGCAGTGCGTAGCGCACCGTCCCAACCGCCGCCCCTTGCCAGCACTGCGTCGGGGCAGCGCGCCGGGTCGAGCCGGACGGCCACCCAGACCGAGCGGTGGGCAACGGCCGGCAGCGGCCCCACGACTGCGTCGTACACCGCGGCGACATGCCCGTACCCGGTCGAGCGGCGCCCCTGGCTGATCACGTCGATCGATTGCAGTGCGACGTCGAACGTCCGTAGACAGTCGGCCAGGACGCCCATCGGCACAGTCTCACCCGACACCGGGCCACCCGGCGTCAGCACGTGCAGTGCCGGCGGGGCGTCGCCGATACGGATCAACGACGTGAAGGTCTTTCCGTCCCAGGACAATCCGATGGTCGTGCCGTCGGGCTGCTCGTGGTCGAACGGAGCCCAGTGCGCGGTGGCGTGCCGCCGCCGGCGACCGCGCCAGAAGTCGAGCCGGGCGAGCGCCCACCGGGTAACCGACCGTCTGGCCAGCGGCACCACGAGGAGCAGCCCGATGCCGAACCCGCAGGCCGCACCCCACCATCCCGGTTCGTCCAACGCGACCGCGGCCGCGAGGCCGACACAGATGATCGCCTGCACGAGAAGCAGATCCGGCAGTGGCACCGTTCGCCTTTCGCGAGGGTGGGTCCGAGCGGGCGACAGCCGGGCGGGCCCGGTGCGTCGACCCGTGGTCGTCATGCTCAACGGCTGGTCTCCGTCCAAGATGTGTGCGTCGCCTCGTGAACGCTTTCGCCGCGGATTCAGTTTCTCTACTGGTAAGTACGCTCCCGACGCGGCAATCCTTCGGGGGCCCACGGGCGGAGGAGTACACATGCCGGCACAGGTCACCACGCGCGCTCAGGTAAACGGCTACCGCTTCCTGCTCAGACGGCTACAACACGCGCTGATTCGGGCCGATTCGCGGATGATTCACGACCCGATGCGAGGGCAGATGCGGGCCTTGCTCACCGGTCTCGCCGTCGCCGTCCTCATCGCCGGCGCCGCGGGGGTGCTCGCGTTCTTCAAGCCCGCCCCCAACTTCGGCACCTCGTCGATCATGTTGAGCGACAGCGACGGCGCCCTCTACGTCCGGATCGGTGACCGGCTGCACCCCGCGCTGAATCTGGCCTCGGCCAGGCTTGCCGTCGGCAAGAACGAGGCACCGGGCAGGGTGGACCGCAAGTTCCTCGACACCGTGGCGCGCGGGCCCGCCGTTGGCATCATCGGCGCCCCCAGCGCCATCCACTCCGGCGAGGACCTGAGCACCTCGGCGTGGACGGTCTGCGATTCGACGGTGACGCCGCCCGTCACGGCGGCGGTCGGCACGACGTCGGTGTCGACGACGGTGCTGGCCAACGACCCCGTGCTCGGCCCCGACGTTTCGCCCGCGACGAGCGGGCAGGCGTTGCTGGCGCGATCCGGCGGCACCACCTATCTGCTCTACGACGGGGTTCGTGCCGAAATCGACCCACGCGACCCAGTTCTCACCGCGGCTCTCCGCCTTACCGGCGTCGCGCCAAGGGAGGTGTCGGTCGGGCTGTTGAATGCGTTCCCCCTCGTCGCGCCCATTCGACCGATCCGCATCGACGGCATCGGCGGTGCCACGTCCTACCTTCCTGCGGCGTTTCCGGTGGGTTCACTGACTCGCACCATGGATTCCCGGGGCGAGCAGCTCTACGTCGTGTTGACTCAAGGGCTACAACCAATTTCGGCCGAAACCGCCGACATCATCCGATACGGCAATCCGGAATCCGCGGCGGCACGCGAGCCGGCCGTGATCTCACCGGCTCGGCTCGGTCGACTCCCCATCGTCCGCGTACTCGGGGTCGACGACTACCCCACCACCGCACTGGACGTGGTGAGCGCCGACTCCGCCCCCGTGGTGTGCATGTCGTGGGAGCGCTGGCTTGGGGACGCCACGGCGTCGACGAGAGTTCTTCTGGGGAACCGGTTGCCTCTACCCCGTGACGCGCAGCCGGTGCAGGTCGCCAGCGCCGACGGGCCCGGACCAGGGGTCGACGCGGTCTACCTGAAGCCGGGCACCGGTGAATACGTCCAAGCCGCGAACCCGGGGTCCGGACCCGCGCTCGGTGACCTGTTCTACGTCAGTGACCTGGGTCTGCGGTATCCCGTCAAGGATGCGTCGACCGCGGCGATCCTGGGCCTGGTCGGGGTGAGCGAGTCGCGCGACGTTCCCGAACACGCCGAGGCCGCCCCGTGGCCGATCCTGTCGCTGTTGCCGCCAGGACCGCGGCTGTCGCAGGAGGCGGCGTTGATTGCCCACGACGGCATGGCCGCCGATCCGGCGGGTGTGGCCGTCTCGCCGACGGTTCCGGCGTCGTCCCCCTAGGAGTTGCGTCGGGCCTGCGGACGAATTACAGCCGCAGCCCTCGGAAGAACGCGTACATCCCGACGATCCAGCAGGCCAGCGGCACGATCACACCGACGGCGAGGTACTCGCCGAGCTCGGCAAGTCGACGCATCACCGGGGAGAACTCGATCCTGGGTGCCACCAAGCCGCACGCGAGGACGACGGTGGTCACGACGATCAGCGCCATCGCGGCCTGAACCCGGTACTCGGGCAGGAACACTGCGACCTTGACGACGACAAGGAGGGCGGTGAGCAGACCACCTCCGATCAGCGTGGCGGCCTGCACGAGGTCGTGGTGACTTCTCCCCCGAAGACACAGCACCGTCGCCACCGCAACGCCGAATGCCGCTCCTTGCCAATGGAACCCGCCGCCCACGTCGTTGGCCAGATTGGCGCCGACGACAGCGCAGGTCGCCGCTGCCGACACGACCCCGGTCAGGTAGTCCGACGCCCGGCTGACGCGTCGTGCCATCCCCTCCTCGGTGGGAACCACCCGGCTGATCGCGCGAAGGGCGTCTACCCCGTCGACGGTGGTGCCACCCTGAATCTCGATGTCGTCCAGCGGTTCTCCCGCCGTCGGGACGCGAGGGACCGGCAGTCGCGATGCCATGATGGTGATGCCGGGCGCCAGGTAGACGACCACGACGGCGACCGTCGCGAGGATGGCGCCGATCGTGGTGGCCGCCGGATTCACACTCACCTGGACCAGCGACGCCGGAATCCCGAACGCTGCCAGCGCGATGACGCCGCTGAGGAAGGCACGGCCAGATCCGGTGCGCAGCAGCACGATCAGGGCGGTCAGTGCCGTCACACCAAGCGCGACCGGGAGCGCGGCAACGCCCTGAGCGCTTGGCAGCACGTACAGCAGTCCGCCGAACAACAGTGGCAGGGCCACCACGACGGGGCCCGCGCTCTGCGTCGTCCCGTCCGAGTGGGTCCGCACGCAGGCGAACCCCGCGCCGAGGACGCCGACGACGAAGAGCACCATCGCCGCCACGGGGATGCCGAACAGCCGGGGTCCGGGGGTCAGCGCGGGCAGCATCAACGCGGTGACGACCGACAGGAACGTGCTCGTCGCATACCATCCCGTCGCCGGACGTCGGAACCACGGCGCGGCCGCCGTGTCCTCCTCGACCCCCGTCAGCTCGTCGGCCAAGATCGACGGGGCGGGATCGCCGACCGCCCGGATCAGCAGAACGTCGCCGTCGAACACCTCCGCGTCGGCAAGCGTCCGCCGGGGGTCGACGACGGTCCCGCCGAGTCGGGCGAACGTCCACCGGCCGACGGCCTCGGTGTCGTCGTCTCCGTGGCCGCCTCCGCCACCGAGGTTGGCCATCTCGACGACCTCAGCAGCCAGAACGGAGACGCTCACGGTCGTGGGCAGGCCGACGTCGACGAGGTGGGTGCCGACGACGACGGTCACCCGGCTCAGCTGCTGGTCGTCGTCGGCCTCGCCGTCGAGTGTGGTTGGCAGTGTCATGTTTTGGCGGCCTCCCGGCGACTCTCGTGTGGACGACATCCCTCGTCGGGTCGAACGTGTCGCACGATTTTTTCGTTCTCCATGACATGGCCCGAATCCGATCGTCGGGGGCCGAATCGTCGGAGGTGGGATGACCAGGCAGGGCTTCGTTCGTGGACTGCGACTGTCGCCTCCGCGCATGCCGGGCGGCGAGGTGAGCCTGCAATCACCCCCCGAGGTGCCGCGGGTCATCCCGGGGAATCTCTTCGCGAAGTTGATGCCGATCATCATGCTCGTCGCGGTGGTCGGGATGATCGCCCTCGTGGTCACGGTGGGCGGCCGCAACGTCACCCGCAATCCGATGTTCCTGCTCTTCCCGATGATGATGATCATGTCGATGGCCGGCATGTTCATGGGTGGCGGCAAGTCGGGCAAGGCCGCCGCCGAGCTCAACGAGGAGCGCAAGGACTTCTTCAGCTATCTTGCCGGGCTGCGGGACGACGCCGAGGAGACCGGCGCCGCCCAGCGGGCGACTCTGGAATGGAGCCACCCCGACCCGCGGACCCTCGTCGATGTGGCGGGCACGCGCCGCATGTGGGAACGCCGGCCCACCGACAACGACTTCTGCCACGTTCGCGTCGGCCTGGGCACGCACCGCCTGGCCACCCGTTTGTTGGCGCCCGAGACCGGCCCACCCGAGGACCTCGAGCCGGTGTCCACCGTGGCGCTGCGCCGCTTCGTCGCGACGCACTCGGTGGTCCACGCGCTGCCGACCGCGGTGTCGCTGCGAGCGTTTCCGACCATCAGCTTCGACGGCGACCGCCCCCAAGTCCGGCAGTTGGTCCGATCGATGGTGTTGGAACTGTGCACCTTTCACGGTCCCGACCACCTGCAGGTCGCGGTCGTCACGTCGAACCCAGACAACGCGCACTGGAAGTGGGTGAAGTGGCTGGCTCAGGCCCAGCACGAGACGCTGCGGGACGGCTGCGGCACGATGCGACTGCTGTACCCGACACTCGAGCTACTAGAGACAGCACTGGAGTCCGACCTCGCCGAGCGGGGCCGCTTCAACCGCAATTCGCAACTGGCGGAGGGTAAGCGGCACCTGGTCGTCGTCGTCGACGACGGGTACGTCACCGGGGACGAGCGGTTGATCACCGACGCCGGCCTGGACAGCGTCACCGTGCTCGACCTCAACGGACCGCGTGAGGCATCCGCGTCCCGCCGCGGCCTGCAGCTCGTGGTCGACGGCGACGACGTCGGGGCTCGGACGGCCGCCGGCGTCGAGCACTTCGCCAAGGCCGACCAACTCAGCTTGGCCGAGGCGGAGGCGACGGCACGTACGTTCAGCCGGTTCCGGCCGGGCGGCGCCGCGCACATCGTCAACCTCGAAGCCAACGCCCGGGCCACCGACCCCGGCCTTATGGCGCTGCTGAAGATCCCGGACGCCGCCGAGATCGTCCCGGCGGAGGTGTGGCGCCCCTCCTCGCCGCGCAAGCGGCTGCGCGTACCGGTCGGCGTCACGCCGTCGGGTCAGCCGTTGGAACTCGACATCAAGGAGTCCGCCGAGGGCGGCATGGGACCACACGGACTGTGCATCGGCGCAACGGGTTCGGGCAAGTCGGAGTTCCTGCGCACTCTGGTGCTGGCGATGGTCACGTCGCACTCCCCGGAGGCGCTCAACCTCATCCTGGTGGACTTCAAGGGTGGCGCGACGTTCCTAGGCCTGGACGGCGTTCCGCACATCGCGGCGATCATCACCAACCTCGAAGACGAGCTGACGATGGTCGACCGCATGCGCGACGCACTGGCCGGTGAGATGAACCGCCGTCAGGAACTGCTGCGCTCGGCAGGCAACTTCGCCAACGTCGGAGACTACGAACGCGCGCGGGCCGCGGGCGCAGCATTGGATCCCTTGCCGGCGTTGTTCATCGTCGTGGACGAATTTTCCGAATTGCTGAGCCAGAAACCGGATTTCGCCGAGCTGTTCGTGATGATCGGCCGGCTGGGCCGAAGCCTGCACATCCACCTGCTGCTCGCCTCACAGCGACTGGAGGAGGGCAAGTTGAGGGGACTGGACTCCCATCTGTCGTACCGAATCGGCCTGAAGACGTTCTCCGCCGGTGAATCCCGCAGTGTGCTTGGCGTTCCAGATGCCTACCACCTGCCCAGCGTCCCCGGTTCGGGCTTTTTGAAGTGCGACGCCGACGAGCCCGTGCGCTTCAACGCGTCCTACGTCTCGGGCACCTACTCGAAGCCGCGTCCGTCCCCGACGGGTGGTCGGCGGTCGACGCTGGGCAGCCGAGCACCCAAGTTGTTCACCGCCACTCCGGTGGAGCGCGATGCGGTGCCGGTCGCGTCGGAGGTCGAGGCTGGGCAGCCCGAGGAGGAGACGTCGTCGACGCGGACGACGCTGCTCGACGTCGTGGTCAGCCGGCTGCGCGGGCACGGCCGACCCGCGCACGAGGTGTGGCTGCCTCCACTGGAGGCCAGCCCCGCCGTGAACGCCCTGCTGCCCGACTCCGACTGGCGCGACCCTCGAAACGTCAACGGACGCTTGTTACTTCCCGTCGGCATCGTCGACCGGCCGTACGACCAACGCCGCGACGTCATGGTCCTGGACCTCGCCGGCGCGAAGGGCAACGTCGCCGTCGTCGGCGGTCCGCAGTCGGGCAAGTCCACGGCGTTGCGCAGCCTCGTCATGGCCGCGGCCGCCACCCACACCCCGGAACAGATCCAGTTCTACTGCCTGGACTTCGGCGGCGGCACGCTGGGCAGCCTGACGAGCCTCCCGCACGTCGGCAGCGTGGCAGGCCGGATGGATTCGGATCGGATCCGTCGCACGGTCGCCGAAGTGACCGGGATCCTGCGGGCGCGGGAGGAACGCTTCCGTGAGCTGGGAATCGAGTCGATGCGCGACTTCCGGCAGCGCAAGGCGACCCTGGCCGCCATGCCACCGGCGGAGGCGGCCCGAGATCCGTTGAGCGACGACCACTTCGGTGACGTGGTGCTCGTCGTCGACGGGTGGGCGACCATCAGGAGCGACTTCGACCTGCTCGAACCCGCACTGCAGGCCATCGCCATTCAGGGCCTGTCCTACGGGGTGCACCTCGCGATCTCCGCCACCCGCTGGATGGAGATCCGACCGGCGGTCAAGGACATGATGGGCACGCGTGTCGAGCTGCGCATGGGCGACCCGATGGACAGCGACGTAGGCCGCAAGTTCGCCGAGCTCGTTCCCGTCGGGCGACCGGGACGCGGGATGAGCGCCGAGCGGCTGCACATTCTGATCGGCCTGCCGAGGCTGGACTCGTCGTCCGACGTCGAGGATCTGCCGGCCGGGGTGGCCGCGGCCTGCGCGGCGGTGCGCACGGTCTACGGCGACCGGGAGGCGCCCCGGGTTCGCATGCTCCCCCACGACGTCGACCCGCACGCAGTCTTCACGGCAGCCCGCGACGCCGGCGCGCTGGGCCGCAACAAGGTGGCCATCGGCGTAAGCGAGTCGGAATTGGCGCCCGTGGTGCTGGACTTCGACGTTCAGCCGCACCTCGTGGTGTTCGGGGACTCCGAGTGCGGCAAGACCGGGCTGCTGCGCAACATCGCCGCGGGCCTCATGGCGGGTTCGACGCCGGAGGAGTGCAAGATCGTCGTCGTCGACTTCCGGCGCACGCTGCTGGGCGCGGTCGACAACGACTACCTGAACGCCTACGCCACGGCCGCGCAGTCGTGTGGCGAAGCCATGACCGAGCTCGCGCAGACACTCAAGGATCGGCTGCCACCCAGCGACGTCACCCAGCAGCAGCTACGGGACAGGTCATGGTGGCAGGGCCCCGACGTGTACGTCCTGATCGACGACTACGACCTGATTCCCGGTGGGTCGATGAACCATCCGCTGGGTCCGCTGGTGGAGTTCTTACCTCAAGCTCGCGACGTCGGGCTGCGGGTGGTGATCGCCCGGCGCATCGGCGGCGCCGGGCGCGCCATCATGGACCCGATCATCGGGCGCCTGAAGGACTTGTCGTGCCACGGTCTTGTGATGAGCGGGACCAAGGACGAGGGCGCTCTGTTCGGCGTCCGTGCCCAGCCCATGCCTCCCGGTCGAGGCATGCTGATGTCGCGATCGGTGAACTCCGACGTCGTCCAACTGTCGCGGATGCCCGACCTGTGACCCAAATCGAGCTCTTGCCAATCGATTTCGAGTCGACCCGGTCCGACGCGGTGTCGCCGGTGCCCGACCTGGTGCGGGTGGCCGTCGTCGGGCACCGGCGACAGATCGAATTGTCGCTCCCACTGGACGTTCCTATTGCCCTGCTGGTCCCCGAGGTCGTCCGCCTGTTCGACGACGCCGAGGACCGCCCGAAGAACGTGGCGTGGGTGCTGGCCGGAGCCCAATCCGGGGCGCCCCTTGACCCCGGTGGCACCCTGCGCGACGCCGGAATCCTGCAGGACGACGTGCTCCATCTGCGTGGGCGACGCACCCTCGCGGCCCCCACGCTGTACGACGACGTGGTCGACGCAGCGGCGCGCCTGAACCAGTCGGGGCATCCCGGCTGGGACCCGGCGGCCGCCCGCCGCCTCGCCTACCTCGGGATCGGCCTGGTCGCTGCGGCCTGGGTGTACCTCTTGCTGGTGGACGCGTCGAGCCCGCGCCGGGCCGCACTGCTCGGCCTCACCGCGTTCGCCACCGTCTCGCTGCTCGTCGTCGCCGTGATCTTCTCGCGGTCGACCGGGGAACCCCACGTCGGCGCGGCCCTCGGGTGGGCTTGCCTCCCCGTCGCCGCGGCCGGCTGCTGGGCTGGCTTGGCGCCCTACGGCACCTCGGCGCTCGCCGGCGGAGCGCTGGCAGTGGTCGTGCTCTGCGTGGCGGGGTATCGCCTCGTCGGCGCCGGCATAGCCGGCTTCACCGCCGCCGGCGCGTTGGCTTCCTGCGGAGCAATGGCATTGGCGGCCCAGTCGGTCGGCGTCACCGGCGTCGGGGCGGCGGTGGGTCTGGCCGTCGGCGCCACCGTCGCAACCACTGCCGTCCCCCGCCTGACCGCACGGCTGGACTACTCCCGCCCCGCCCGCCTCGACGCCGGGCCACCCGACGGCGACGACGTCGGGCGGCGCGTCGCGTGGGCGCGAGCGCTGCGCGGCGGACTGGGCTG
>VIFX01000079.1:0-16322 GCA_006864685.1 Mycolicibacterium hodleri
ACGGTGTGTGCCCGCACGCCGCCAGGGCGGCGGTGACGACGTCGAAATCATGTCCCGATGGTGCCGCGGTACGCACGTCGAAGAAGGTTCGGCGGCGGTCGCGGTGAGGGTGCCCCGACAGCCACGCGGCGGCCCGGTACAGCACGCCCAGCTCGGGCACGGTCACTGTGTCGGTGTGGAGGTCGGTGGTGAGGTCCGCG
Source organism: Mycolicibacterium hodleri (assembly GCA_006864685.1). GTDB lineage: Bacteria > Actinomycetota > Actinomycetes > Mycobacteriales > Mycobacteriaceae > Mycobacterium > Mycobacterium hodleri_B. Next base: position 201 of record VIFX01000079.1, read on the forward strand.
CGACGCAGGTAGCCGATGCCGTGATCGACGGGTGCGCCGTCGGGGTCGCGGCCGACGATCCGGGTGGGAATCGCGTGCTGCTCGAGGCGGCGGTTCCACCAGTCCAAATCCACCGGTGCCATGTCGTCACACACGCTCACCCCGTAATCCTGCTCACGACACCACTCCACGCTCTCCCCAGGCATCTCCACCCCCACCTCACCGTTGCCGTCCACGCTCTCCAGTGTGTCCCCACCCACCGACAAACACTTCACACCCGATAGACCATTGGCACATTTGCACAAAATTTGTGCGATGCTGGTGGGGCCGTCCGCTGGTGGGCCTGTGAACCCTGATTTCCGCGGGTCCCGGCGGGCGGCCCGGACAGGGTGGGGGTGGTGTGGGTGTTGACGATCGCGAAGTTGTCGTTGTGGTCGGTGAACTACTACAACGACACCGCCCGCGCGGTCGGCCAAGCGGCTCGGGATGCCCAATCTGCCGGTGGGGGGTTGGCGGAGTACTACGCCGAACGGGACACCCGGACCCCGGTGTGGACGTGCGCCGGGGACGCCCGGACGGTCGCCGATTTAGTGGGGTTGACCGACGCGCAGCGGGCCGGTGGGGACGCCGATCCCGACGTGGTGGCGAGCTGGCTGGATGCCGGGGTCGCCCCCTCGGGGGAGTGCGGAAGGTCCCACGGCAAGCGCGGTGTGCACGGTTTCGACTTGACGTTCTGCGCCCCGAAATCGGTGTCGTTGGTGCGCGCATTCGGCGGCGACGTGGTCGACAAGGCGGTGTCGGCAGCGCATCAGACGGCGATCGCCGAGGCGCTGGAATATCTGGCCGATCATGCCGGGTACACCCGGGTGCACAACCCGATCACCGGGCTCAAGGATCTGCAGAAATTGCCCGGGTTGGTGGCCGCGGCCTATCAGCACGAGACGTCGCGGGCGGGGGATCCGCACCTGCACACCCACGTCCTGGTGCCCAACCGTCAGGCCCGTTCCGACGGCCGGTTGGTGTCCATCGACGGGACCAGTTTGTTTCATGAATCCCGGGCGGCGGGGATCGTGTATCAGGCCACGTTGCGCCACGAACTGCACCGCTTGGCGGGGGTGGAATGGGGCCCGGTGAACCCCGAGACGGGGATGGCTGAGATCGCCGGCGTCGACCCCAAGAACGTCGCGGCGTGGTCGCAGAGGTCCTCGCAGTTGCGGGCGTGGGCGGCCAACAATCTGACCGTCGTCGACACCGCCGCCGGCCGAAAGAAGGGGCTGTCGCAGGGGCAGTTGGCGGCCGCCCAAAAAGCCACCAGACCGGCTAAGCCGGAGTCGTTGTCGTGGACGGAACTCCGTGCCCAGTGGGCCGCGGACGGGCGCGGGTTCGGGGTGGACCGGACCGCGCAACGCGAGGCGCGGGCGCTGCGGGAAGCCGCGGCCGGGCGCGCGGCGGCGCGGGTGGCGCGCCGCGGCGGGGTGGTGGTGGATCGGCACGAGGTGGCGGCGATGGTCGCCCGGGCGGACAAGGCCGCGTTGACTCGTGCGGACCTGGTCGAGGTGATCGGCGCGCAGCTGCCCCTGATGGCCGACACCCCTGGCGTGGCCGGCGCGGACGACTCGGTGGGGGGTGCGGTGATGCCGCGTCAGGTCATCGAGGAGTGCGTCGACGCGGTCGGCATGCGGCTGACCGGGCCGCGGTTGGCGCATCAGCGAGAGGGGTCCGAACGGTTCACCGTGGACCTGATCCTGGCCGAGGAACGCCGCGTGTTCGACCTGGTCGACGAGACCAGCCTGCGCAACGCGTGCTGGGTCCGCGACTTCGACACCCCCGAGGCGTTGGGGCTCTCCACCCAGCAGCACGCCGCGGTGACCGCGATCGCGGCCAGCCCCCAGTTGGTACAGCCGTTGTCCGCACCGGCCGGCGCTGGCAAGACCACCTCGATGCGCGCCCTGCGGACCCTGGTGGAACGCCAGCGCCGGGGAACGGTGATCGTGATCGCACCGACCGGCAAAGCCGTGGACGTCGCCGTCGCCGAAGGCGTCGCCACGCAGGGGTTCACGATGCACGCCGCCCTGGCGCGGCTGGCCGACGGGCGGCTAAAGCTGGGTCCGTTCGACGTAGTGGTGGTCGACGAAGCCGGCATGGTCGGCACCCACCACTGGCGGGCTCTGCTCACCCACACCACCGGTGCGGGGGCCAAGACGGTGATGGTCGGTGACCCCCGTCAGTTGGCCCCGGTAAAGGCCCGAGGCGGCATGTTCACCCAACTATGCGAGGAGCTGCCCTGGGCTCAACGGCTGTCTGAGGTGTGGCGCATGCACGACCCCGGTGAGCGGTCGGCGTCACTGGCGCTGGGGTCCGGTGGGCCGACCCCGGTGCGCCGCGCGATCGGCTGGTACCGCGACCACGACCGGCTGCACTGTGGGGATCAGGTCACCATGGCCGCCGACGCCCTGACCGCCCACCAGGGCGACGTCGCCGCGGGTAAGGATGCGTTGTTGATCGCCGACACCACCGACACCACCGACGCCCTCAACCGACGCATCCACGACCAGATCACCACCGAGCGGACCCGTACGGGCCGCGACACCACCACCGTCACCGCCGCGCGCGGACACCAGATCGGGGTGGGAGACATCGTGCTGACCCGACTCAACGACACGACCGTCGACGTCCACGACCGGGGAGGCAAGCAGGCCCGACGGCTCCCCGAGGCCCCGGTCCGCAACGGGCAACGCTGGCAGGTCCTCAAAGTCGACGACACCCCCGAGCGTCCCCGCATCGCCGCCCGGCGCCTCGGTGACGGCGCGGTCGCGGTACTCGAAGGCGACTACCTCCACAAGCACGTGCAGCTTGGGCACGCGGTCACCGTGCACTCCGCCCAAGGGGCCACCGCCGAGCGCTGTCGCGCCGTCATCGGCGACACCACCACCCGCAACCTGGCGTATGTGGCGATGACCCGTGGCCGCGACACCAACGAGGTCTACCTCTATGAGCGCACGGTGGGGGAAGCCGACCACCAACACCGCGACGAACAGGCCGCCGAGGGGGTACACGTGGCCCAACGCGGCACTCCTACCCAGGCCGCCCGGATGCTGCGCCACGCCATCGGACGCGACGAACGCGCGAAGACGGCGCATCAGACCGCGGCGGACACCCCCGCCGTACAGTTGCCCGATCTGGTGGCCGACCTGGTCGCCCACCACCACCAGACCGTCACCGAACGGCATGCTGCCTACTGCAAAGCTCAACGCGCCCAACGTGATCGGTCGTTGGACCGCGACCGTGGGCTCAGCCGTAACCGCAGCCGGGAACGCGACCAGGGCTACGACCTCAGCCTCTAACCCGTCACACACGCCAACCTGACGGTGTGTGACCTGACCAGCGCTCGGCGTGATCCGGCCTTACGATGATTTTGCCTCGATCGCGTCGCTGGCCGATCAGTTTTATGCCGCCTTGGGCTGGCACCTAACATGACTGCCGCGCTCGTCGACCAGGGGCACGGTCGGCCGTCGTGTCCGCGACCAAGACCGGCCTGAATCGGCCCGCATCGACGCGACGCCGAAATGGGTACCACCGGGCGTCTGGCCGCTACATCTTTGTGCCGCATCCACTGGCTGACGTGTTCCCTGCCGACAACCGGTGGTACCGCAGGACTTTTGACTGTCGGCATCTGCTGGGCCAGGCGGGCCGTGAGCGGGAGGGCGACGTGGTCATCATCGGCATCGACGCGCACAAGCGCAGTCACACACTGGTCGCGATCGACGCAGTCGGCCTCGTGCTGGACTCCTTGGTGATTGACGCCGGCGCCAACGGTCACGCCGAGGCTCTTGCATGGGCGCGGAAGCGCTTCCGACGCAAGATCACGTGGGCTGTCGAAGACAGCAGGAGTGTGTCCGGCAATATTGAAAAGGCGCTGCTTGCCGCTGATCAGAGAGTGTTGCGTGTCCCGGCAGGACTGGTAAAACGCACACGGGCAGTAGCGCGTACACCCGGAAAATCCGATCCCATCGACGCCACGGCCGTCGCTCGGACCGTCTTGCGTGAACCGGATCTGCCGACGGCCACCGTGGACGGGGTCTCTCGCGATATGAAGCTCCTCACCGACCGGCGGGAAGACCTCGTCGACCAGAGACAGGCAACCATCAATCGGCTGTTGTGGCGGATCCATGAGATCGATTCGGACCACGACCCGCAGCGACGAGCACTTCTGTCGGAAAAGAACCGGGCGAGTATCGGTGAGTGGCTTCATAGCCAGCCGGGTCTGGTCGCCGAGCTCGCCGGCGCCGAACTTGCCGACATCAGCCGCCTTTGCACCGACATCAAGACCCTCGAGAGACGCATCGCGCACGATGTCGCGGAGATAGCGCCCAGCCTGCTGGAGTTACCGGGCTGCGGGCCCTTAGGCGCGGCCAAGATCGTTGGGGAAGCCGCAGGAGTAGGGCGGTTCAAGAGCGAAGCGGCATTCGCGCGGTTTGCCGGCGTCGTACCGGTGCCGCACTGGTCGGCCAACACCGGTACGGTCCGGTCGACCAAGACCGGAAACCGGCGCATGAACTCGGCGTTGCATCGGATAGCGCTCACCCAGATCCGTTGCGACTGTGAGGGCCAGGTGTACTACCGCAAGCGCCGCGATCAGGGTGACCCACCGTTGAAGGCGATCCGCTGCTTGAAACGGCGCCTCGCTCGGGTGGTGTATCAACGTCTCCGTACTGACGAACGCAACTGGCCCGTGTCGATTGTGCGATAGAAGTGGCTTAGTCGTAAACGGACAAACACTTCGCTTCTGGCAGCGACGCGCGAAAGCAAGGCAAACCTCAAATGTCCGGCGTGTGTTGCCATAAACGACAGCGCCGACAGGCTCAGTCCGTAAGGATTACGGCGGAAAAAGACCTTCACTCTGACTCCCAGAACGTGACCACAAGGCCGAGTTTGACTCAGCCGACGCCCTCAATGCCGACGGAGATGACCGATCATGACGCAAGCATGGGTAATTCGTTCAGGACGTCTCGGCGAGCGTGACGACTGGGCCCTGCAGACGCAATGTTCAGGTGGAGGCTGGGCCGAGGTCCCTGACCTGACCTCTTCCCTCACACGAGAAGCTGTGACGGATGTGGTGGCGACGACGTTCAAGGGCGAGCCCGACGGCCGGATTACAAACTACGCAGGCCAGTTGTGGGCACTACGTGGACGGATCGAACCGGGAGACGTCATGGTCATGCCAATGAAGACGACCAAGCAGATTGCACTTGGTCGCGTCACAAGCGGCTACAAGTACCGCCATAACGAGGAGGACCCAAACAAGCGACACGTCGTCGATGTCGACTGGCAACGCACCGATCTTCCCCGATCCGAGGTGAAGCAAGACCTGCTCTACACACTCGGCAGCGTCATGTCCATCTTCAGTCCTAGTAAGAACAATGCCGTGAGTCGGCTCGAAAGTCTTCTTCAGTACGGAACGGACCCCGGCCAAGTGTCCGCCCGCGATCTTCACAAGAAGCACCCCACGGCAGCATCCGTCGATATGACCGAAGACGTGGACGAGCCCGAATTGTCAACGGACATAGAGCAAGTGGCCTACGACCAGATCACCAGCCGGATTGCCGAAGACTTTGCCGGACACGGCCTCGCTACACTGGTGACCGGCCTGCTGACGGCGCAGGGAATGCACTGCACCCAGTCGCCACCGGGGCCAGACGGTGGGATCGACATCGTCGCTGGCCGCGGGCTTTTGGGTCTGGACGACCCAGTCATCGTCCAGGTCAAATCGGGAGCCCAGGTCGGCTCACCCGTCGTGTCCCAGCTACACGGGGTGATGTCTACTTACGGCGCTCGCCAAGGGCTGCTCGTCGCGTGGGGCGGACTATCGAAATCAGCTGTTGATGCCGTCAAGGCAACCCAACTTCGGGTGCGTGTCTGGCAGGCCTCAGACGTTGTCGATGCAGTGCTAGCGCACTACGACCGCCTTGACGACGACATTCGAAGTCGACTGCCGCTCAAACGGGTTTGGATGCTGGCAGACATCGGCGCTTAACCGCCCGACGAAGTTCCCCTAGGTGCGGGTGTTGCCGTAGCGACTTCCCTGCCGGGACACCTGGTCCACTCTCAGGGACCGCAACGAGCTGTCACTTCCGTTTCGTGAGGCGCCGGTAATGGCTGAACAGGACGTCTTGCCGGTCGAGTTCTGGGATGTTGGAGTCTTGTATGCCGAAGATGTCGTCGACGATGTAGTCGAGTTGCCGATGCGCCTGGCGCAGACCTTCCGGAAACGTTGCTAGGTTGTACATTTCGGCTAACGCGAGAGTGGTGAGCTGGGCGCGCGCGCTCAGAATCTCTTTCCCCGCCGCGATGATTTGTGCGCGCCGATCATCACCGATGGTGGGGAGCGGAAAGGTGTTCCATGCGAGCAGTTTGTTAAATCGCAGGTCGGATTTGATGCGACCGCCGATAGTGCGCTGCCAGGTCATGAACATCGTCGAGGAGATGGCGGCGAAGATAAAGCCGTCGGGGTCTGGGGACAGGAAATTGGCGTCGCTGCAGATGACATCAGCCTCGTAGCGCTGGGATAGGAAGTAGGGGTAGTTCTCGCTGATGTGGCGTGGGATGCATAGGTAGGCGGTGTCGGGTTGGGACACTTGGCGGAATTCGTGGGCTGTAGACGCCGCGTCCCTGGTCGATTCGGCTCTACTTGCTGACCGGAACTGCCGGGCAGCGGCAACTCTTTCCTTCAGGACTGGGCTGCGTTCGAGGTCCTCGGGGTCGGCGTCACGTAGCCACAAGCAGTGACGCATGGTGTCGTGAAGCAGCTCACGGGCCCCGACGTAACGGCGAACGTACTTCGCGGCGATGGGATCTGCCATCACGGCTTGGTAGGCATCGGCCTCGACAATGAGGTTTCCACCGTCAGTTGGTTTGTTGCCGTAAGCGACCGCACCAATTTGCGGGTTGAGCGGGTTGGTTGCCGGTTCGACTAGTACGGGGGGACCATCTGTGAGGTACGGGGTGATGTTGGTGACGCCAGCTCGCTCTACGGGCGCGGCACCGAGGCGGGGATAATCGAAAAGGCGTGGTTGGGTGACCTTCTTCGCGAACCCGATGATGATGCAGTGAACTGCTGCTCTGCCGGCGGCCTCTGACGTCCAAGGGAATGTTCTGTGGGCGAACTTGATTCGCCATTTGTGTTCGGTGATTCTGCGGAATAGTGGCGCGACTGCTTCGCCTTGCAGTACCGAGTTGGTGGAGACGAAGGCCCAGAGGCCGTCATGGGTTGAGAAGTAGTCAACGGCTTTGGCGTACCAACCGGTGACGTAGTCCAGGGTGCCGTGGTACCCGGTGCCCCACACGACCTGCAGCTCTGACGTTTGTTGAGCGGTGCGTTGGCTAATGCCGAGGAATGGTGGGTTGCCGGCGATGATGCTGGCTGTCCCGGCGGACATGACGGTGTTCCAGTCCAGGGTCAGCGCGCTCTGTACGACGATGCGGGTTTGGGTCTGGATGGGCAGGCGGCGGGGAGCTTCTCCGAAGCGTTGTTTGAGTTTGAGGTCGCACTGGCGGTTGGTCAGGAACATGGCGGTCTCGGCGATGCGGGCCGGCCATTCGTCGACCTCTATGCCGTGGAAGTGGTCGAGGGTCACTTTCAGTGACAGTGTCGGGTCGAACGACAGTTGGTTATCCCCGCCGAGTTCCTGTAGTTGCTCCATGATCTGCAGTTCGAGATCACGCAGTTCGCGGTAGGCGACGATGATGAAGTTTCCGCAGCCGCAGGCGGGATCCATGTAGCGGATGTCGCCGAGCTTCTTCCAAAGTTTGTTGAGCTGCTTGGCGGCGTCGGGATGGGTGCGTGCATTGTCGAATTCGGTTCGTAGCTCGTCGAGAAACAGGGGGTTGAGTGTCTTGAGGATGTTCTCTTCGGAGGTGTAGTGCTCGCCGAGTTCTCGGCGGGTTTGGGCGTCGCGCACTGATTGAAACATCGACCCGAAGATTGCTGGACTGATTGTCGACCAGTCGACGGCGCAGGCGTCGAGAATCGCGTCGCGGAACTCCTTGTCGACGGGTGGGATCGTCACGGGCTCATCGAAAAGCCCGCCATTGATGTAGGGCACGGTGCGTGAGGCGGTCGAGGAGTTGAGGTCAGCGAACAGTCCGTTGAGCTGTTCGGCCAGGTTCGCGGCGTCCGTCGTCGTTTCGAGGTGGATGAAGTCGCGGAAGGCGTCCGGTTTCCCGTCGGGCTCCCACATGTCGGTGTCGTCGCCGAACATCAAGAACAGAATTCTGGCCATCGTGACTGAGATTTCGTGGTCGCGCGCCGCGCGGTCCGCGCTTTGGGGGTAGGCGCGTTCGAGTGCCGTATACATTCGGGCCATCAGCTTTGATGCCCGCCTGGACTCGTTCCGTGTTTCCACGTCGAAGGCGTCGCGCACCCGCGAAAGAAGGGTGTTCGCGTCGACCTCGTGATCGATCGGAAGCCGAATTGCGTTAAGCCGAGCTTCAAAAGGCGGGTCGGGCTGGCCGTTGCGATGCCGGTGGCGGGTGAGGCGGGTGGCTGTGGTGTTGTTGGTACTTCGCCGAGCGGGCCAGCGCCACACTTGTTCTGCATCGTTGTGGAACACCACAAGTCGGTCGGTGGTGGTCTTGCCGATGACTCGGTCGATGTCGGCTTCGGTCCGCGAGCCGGGAATGCCGTCGCAGGACCATACGCGGATACCGCGGTAGGAGGCCACGTTGGTGATGGTGTGGGTTTCGCCGGCTTCGGTGGTGACGCTGACCGGGGGGTGGTCGGGGGCGTTCCAGTTCAGTTCGTGCAGGAAGAGGTCCTGGTAACGATTTTCGTCGGCGAGGCTGATCGGGGCGGCTGTGCTCATGGGTTTCTGACTCCGATCGAGCACACAAGCTTGATGTTGTCGGTGTCGGTGGAGCGGATGACCAGGCGGTCATCGCGGTGTAGCTGGGTGATGAGATCGGCGAGGTCGTCGAGGCTGTACCGGTTGCGGCGGGCTTGGGTGAGTCGCGACGTGGCGTGCTCGGTGAGGGGACGTTCTTGAAGCGCGTTGAGCGCATCCGATGCTTGCTCGAACAAGGTGTTACCCCCGAGGCGTTCCCATACCCACTTGCGAATTCCCTTGAGGTTTCCGGCGGCCAACGCCTCTAGTGTTAGCGGACCCTGCAGGAGTTGGCGTTCCAGCTCAAAGTGGTCTGGGCGCGGGTCGGCGGTGGGGGTGTCGACTTGGGCTTGAAACATTCGCATGGCTTCGAGGGGAGTGAGCAATTGGTAGCTGACTGTGCCGGAGGGATCGACGGTCGCCGAGGCGAAGGCCTCCACTCCGGAGTCGGTGGAGACGAAACAGCCGACCCCGCCGCGAGACTCGGTGATGTATTGGTCACGACTCGAGTGAACCAAGTCCTGCATGGCGAGTACTTTCGCTGCGATCTGGGGATGTTTGGTTTGCGCGTTCGACCAGGCCAACCACGCCTCGCTCACCGCATCTGCTTCGCCATCGACGTCTTCGGCGTCGTCGGAGACCTTGCCCTTGTAGAAGTCGTCGAGGATTTTGATTTCGGCCGGCCCACCGAAGAACTGTTCGTCCGAACCGAAGGCCTCCGCCGACGCCCCGAGTCGGGTCTTGATGCGTTGCCGGAGGTTGATCTGTTGTTCGATCTTGTCGTGGCTGATCAGGTACACGTACACGGTGTCGGATTTTTGGCCGACTCGGTCGACGCGGCCTGCGCGTTGGATGATGCGAATGATGGCCCAGGGCAGGTCGTAGTTGACCACGATGTGGGCGTCTTGGAGGTTCTGGCCCTCGGAGAGAACGTCAGTGGCCACCAGCACGTCAATGGGGTCTGCTTCTGTCGTGTCCGGAGGGGGTTGGCCGGGGACGGCGTTGGATTGAGGTGAGAATCGGCGGGCCATCTCGGCGGGGTTGTCAGTGTTGCCCGACACCAGGCCGACGTTGGTTATCCCGGCTTCGGTGAGCGACTGAGCGATGTAGTTGGCGGTGTCGACGTATTCGGTGAAGACCAGCACCTTCTCGCCGGGGTGATCGTTGCGCAAGAGATCGACCAGGGCGTTGAGTTTGGAATCCCTCGATGGATCCCAGCTGCCGAATCGGTTCAACAGCATAGTTATTCGTTCGTTGTCGGCTTCGAGGTCGCGACGTAGTGCGGGCGTGAACACTGCGCTGTTGATCCACTTGGTCTTGCTGGGGGCGTTGGTGCGTAGTTCTTCGTATCGGCTGGCAAGTGAGCCGTGCGTGACGGCGGCTTCCTCAAGGTCCTCGTCGGTGACGTTGAACTGCTTATCGCTGAAGCTGCCCACTGGGATCGGCAGCTGCTCGCTGATGGCGTGGATGAAGAGTTCGTTGCGTGCACGCTGTCTTTGCAGCGACAGGATGAACGAGTGCCCTGATGAGGAGAGTCGCTTGAACAACCCGGTGCGGACGAATCCGCTGACGTTGCCGCGGCCGGAGCGAATGTCGGCCAGAGCGGCAGTATCGGTGACCGTGTGGTTGGCACGGGGGTTGTCGTAGTCGGCGAGGCGGTACCGGGGCAAGGTGAGCGCCTGCACCGTGTTCAGCGTGGTGTCATCTTCCATCAGGGCTGCTGGATCGTCGGCGGCGAAGTCATGGCTGCGCGGTCGCGCGATGCGCTCAGGGAAGTAGAACTTCTCACCGTTGGCGAACCGCAGGAACTGACGCTCTTGTTTCGTGCCGTCGGGCAAGGTGATGGTTTCGGTGGCCGCGGTGCGCTTGACGAAACTCCGTGTACGTCTCACCAAGTGATCGCTCATGAGACGACGCCAATCATCGGCGTGCTCGGAGCGCCGGAACGCCAAGAGGGTGTTGATCTTGCCGTCTACTTTGTCTCGGAGGCCCGGTTCGGCGGCCAAGGCCGCTGATGGGACGATGCCCAGATCCTGGTCGTCGTCGATGTAGAGGCCGATCTGACTGGCGACGTCGAGGAACGCGAGGTTATAGGGCGTGGCGGTGAGCAGTAGTACCTTCGAGGCGTTGCGTCGGATGTAGTCGTGGATCGCCTGATAGGCAACGGTTCCGCTGTTGCGCAGGTTGTGCGACTCGTCGCAGATCACCAGGTTGAAGCGCTTCAGCTCGGGCAGCACCTTGTCGACCATTGAGTAGGGCACCACTTTGGCGTTGAGATCGTATTCGTCGATGTAACGGACCCACATCGGTTCCAGAGTTTTAGGGCAGAGCACCAGCGTCGAATAGTCCTCCGCTGCTTGCAGCATCAAAGCGGTGGCGATCGCGGTGAGCGTCTTGCCCAGTCCGACGACGTCGCCGAGCATCGTGCCTCCGCGGCTGACGATGCGTCGTGCCAGTGTGCGCACCGCGCTCTCCTGGTAGTCGAGCAGCAGTGTCCGCATCGATTCGGGAAGCACGTACCCCAAGCCGTCGCGCGCGTCCTGAGACAGCGCGTGGCACACCTTTAGGTAGACCTCGAAGGGGGTGGGCTGGAGTTCTGCAGCCCACGACTCAGCGATCAATTCGATGATTTCGGCACCGATTTCTAGCGAGTAGCGGTCATCCCAGCGGGCCTGGAACCAGTCGGCAAGCTTGGCGCTGGCGTCGGAGTCCTGAACGTCGATGTTGAGTTCGAGGTTGGTGGTCAACCCAGCATTGGTCAGGTTGGAGGATCCGACGAATGCCCACCGAGAATGATGCTTCTTGCCGGGTGTCTGAAAGAGGTACGTCTTGCCGTGCAGCGGCTTCTCAGTGAAGACCTTCATCTGCACGGCCCCGCTTTCGAGTTGGCGCTTCAACGTCTGCAGGGTCTGCTGTCCCTGCTTAGTGGCCAGGCCGCGCATCAGCTGATTGCGCAGGTGCTTGACCAGTTGATCTCGGCGCGCTCGCGCCTTGCCGGCGTCGTGAATCTCAGCCCCATAGGCAACGGGCTGCACCTCATGCTGCAGGGAGTCGAGGATCTGCTGAGAGTCCGATGGGGCAACCATCCCCACCAGAATCCTGGCGACGGGGCCGGGGGCACCGTTTGCGGACTTGGTGTCTACAAGGTCGGCGAGGCCCGACCAGCCACGCAGGTCTAGGTAGCCGGTCGCGACGTCGAACGTGTCGTATTCCTGTAATGCCTCCCGAAGTGCAGGTCGCAGCCGCGTTTGAGACGCGAGGTTGTCATAGATGTTCGGCATTCGACCCCTCAGTGCACTGTTCGCCTAATGAGCAGAGTGCCAGCCCAAGACGGGAACTAGGTTAGCGGTGCCAGGTTTGTCATGGCAGTTCAACCTCACATGATTGGTCGTTGGCTCGGATCGGGGGATCGTGCGGAAAGTAATGGCGGGGGTCGGTGCGGTAACCGTGGCGGCCGCGCTCGTCGCGTGCAGCGGCGGAGCGCCGGACGCGCAGCGTTGGTCAGCGCTGCCGCACACCATGGGATGTCGCTTTTTGTCCAATGACTCTGCGGTCGATCCGCCCGGCTCCACCGTTGTCAAGCAGGTCACCCTGTCTCACAAGGGAGGGTCCCGACTCGAACTCGAAGCTCTGTTTCGTTATCGCGTGCCGCCCGAACCACGTGTGCAAAATGGCCGGTTCGGTCCCATCGACGCTCCGGGCAGCATCTATACCCAGTTCCTGATCCACCCTCACGGCCTGCCCGAGGAGAAGGTGATTGAGGTGTCCTCGCCATCGCCGAGCGTCACGCAAGGCTGGTCGGGCGACGTGTCGGAGTTCGACAACGCAGATCCGGAAATTCTCGCTTCGGTGTCCGCCGACGACAACAGATTGACGATTGTGTTGGACCTGGACGGCCAAGACGCTGTGTTCGGTAGCGGTCCTTTCAAGGCCGATGTCGACGTGGTGCAGATGGTCGCCGGACAGCCAGACGCGGCTGGCGGATCAAACTTGTTTCCAGTGAAATCACCCCGATGCGACTGGGATACGCCTACAGCGACATCGGCGGCCACCGCCCCTGCCGACACGCAGCCGACGGCAACCTTTCCGTCCGCGTCCCCCCAGGAACCCTCATCGATCCCGGCCCCGGGGGCAGACGCGCACGGATTCCTCGACCAACCAGGCGCACGCTGCGATGATGCGGACACGGTGGAGGTCGCGGCCCGCACTACGCAGTCTGCGCTCGTGATCTGTCGGAACGCGAGCGAACTTGTCTACCGAGGTAGCCGGCTCAGCGATGGCGCGAGCATTGAACTCCTGAACGCGGTTCCCAATGACGGTGGTTTCGACGTCGTGAACCCGCAAAACGGAACGCGGTACGAAGTGCGGAGCAGCGCCCTAACCATCCGTGTCAATGGTAGGGACTTCATTGAACCCGTCACCGAGTTCTGGTCTGCAGCTGCGACGGCGCTACCCAGTCCCGACTACTCCGCCGAGCAGCTTGTGCGGACCGCCTCTGGGCAGGTGCGCTGCCAGGTCGAGTCCGGCGAAGTGGTCTGCGAGCGAGCAAGCATTGATGGTTTTCCGCAGGCGCCGACCAGCGGTACCGGCGGTCACTGGAACCTTGCGACCATCACGTCCGGCGGTGAATTTCATTGGAACATCGGCAACCTTGGTGGTGTCGACCCCGACACTGACATCGTCCTTGACTACGGAAGTACGCGCCGCATCAACGGCTGGATGATTGAGGCCAGCAATGAGGGGACACGATTCATTAACGACGGCAGTGGGCACGGCATGTTCGTCAGCATCAGCGACGTGGACCCGTTCTGAATCTCGTTTATAACGTTCCTGGTTTCTCATAGGCTGTTTAAAGTGTCTCCTGCCCCGTACCGCCTACTTCCAACGCAGGGTGCTGTCGAGATGTGGTCGACAGTCCGTTTGCCGTTCGAGCCGCGCGGCTGGCTAGTCGACATGCGCAACGACTTGCGTGGAGAACTCCAGGAGTTGGGTCGCACTTCGTCGGGTCGGCTGCACGCGGTGTACGGCGCAGCCGACGATGGAGCATTTGTTGATACCGAGAACGTCTTGCTTTACAACGTCGGCGGCAAAGCACTCCGGCCTCTGATGGCACACGCGGTTACCTTTGAACGCAGGTATCAAGTGCCGCCGCCACCGCCCGGAATTGGTCTGATCAATGGCAAGGCGCTGCATTATCACCGGTACAGCGATGCAAGCGAAACCTCGTCCGAGTATTGGAAACCGGCAAAGCCGTTGGGCGCATTCTTCAATGTTCCAGTGGGCTCCGTCGACAAGCCCGCACCGGTGTGGAACGCCATTCGGGAGTATGCGACGCCTTTAATTGAGCCAGCGTCCGCGCCAACGCGATTCCTCATTAACCTGCAGATCACCGATACACAGCAGCCCGGTGCTGGTTCAGTCGCCAGCATCGTCAAACCCGCGCTTGACGGCGTCATCAGTGCCTATCACGGCCATGAGGGCTCCGACGGAAACGCCGAAGCTCAGCGGCTCGAAGCGGCAGGGATCGGCACGGCAGAGATACTGCAGAAGCACCTTCTTGATCAACGATGGGCGGCCCTGGGCGCAAGACGGCTTGTGAAGCCTTTTGGTGCAATGGGGGTCCAGTGGAACCCTGCCGATGAGTTCTGCGTCTACGCCCACATCACTCTCACGACAGGCGAGGCGGTTGCGGATGCGCACCCTGCCCGGTGGAGACTGACCGCAGAATTGATGGGGGCCACGCGCTGACGCCGAACCTAAATCATCCACTCGGCAGGCGTGCGAAACGCGCGCTCAGTGTCGATGCGGAGACTCATGGGCGCGCAGCCTAGCGGCAATTTGCGACACAGATTGTCTTTCACGAAAGCCAGCTTCTGCGCGAAGGTGGACCTTCCGCGGTCCAGCGGCCGCCAGCTTCCGTAAACGAAGGTGGCGACCGCTGGGTTCATTAGTGGCGGATGATCAACATCTCGGCGCGTTTGTCACGCGCCGGGTCGTAGACCTCGAGGGTCTTGCCGGCCTCGTTGATCCTCATAAGTTCGGCGTTGATCAAGATGGACTGGTTGATTGCGTCGGTGTTCGACAGATCCAGCTTTCCAGTCAGATAATCCAGCGCCTTAACCGCTTCGCTGGTCAACCCAACCGAAGTACGAAGCTCAGCCCCGCCTCGCCGAGATGCACCATGCGACATATTCACTCTCTCCTACTAGTTACTCTCTGGTCTTGCGGTGCAGGATGAACGCCAAAGCGATTGCTGCACTCAACATAAATGCCACGATTACGACTACGCTCCATGTCAGCACCTGTTGGACAACCGCAGCGATTGACACCAACAAGCATGCGGACGCAAGCACCACGATTGCGAGGGCAATTCCGGCTCGCATGCCATTAGTGCCCGTTGGAACACCGGCCGAAAAATTCGTGACGTCTTTGTAGCTAAACTCGACTGTCGCCCTGTCAGTCGGGTTCGTTTTCACCTGTTTTATATTGTCGCTAACGTCGCGGTTTTTCTGATCGGCTGTGACCGCGACATTTTCAATTTTAGGAAATGGATTAAAATCGGAAATTAAATTCATCGGGATTTTCCCGTAGCCCCATCGCTGCCGATGGGGCGACAGTCGCTCTCGCGGATGCCGCCTGGTCATGCTGATCTCCTGTCTGGGTGAGCGAGCGCTCCCCTTCAAGGAGCATACCGAGTTAATCGAAGTCACGCATGTAGAGCGCACCAAGTATGCACCAATTACTGGGGGTGACCTACCCAAGTTGACGCGCGTTCGGGATGCGGCCAGAGCGTGAGGTGAGAGCGAAGATGAAGCTCCGCATTGCACGGGATAATGCACGGAATCCCGTGTAATCGTGGTCCCGAGGCCTACGCTGCGACGGTGACCGTCGGCGAGCACTCCCCCGCCGTGACCCCGACGCACCCGGTCGACGTCGTCGGCGACCAGAGCCTCACCGCCGACGAGGCCCGCTACGTCGACGCCGCCCGCGCGGCGAACACCGTGCGCGGCTACCGCGCCGACTGGACCGACTTCACCACCTGGTGCCACACCGCCGGCCACGCTCCCCTGCCGGCGGACCCGGCCACCCTCACCGGCTACCTCACCCACCTCGCCGACCGCGGCCTGAAAGTCGGCACCCTCAGCCGCCGGCTCTCGGCGATTACCTTCGCCCACACCGTGCACGACCTGCCCGACCCCACCACCAACGCCCGCGTCCTGGCCGTCTGGGAAGGCATCCGCCGCACCCACACCACCCCACCCAC
>VIFX01000007.1:0-196039 GCA_006864685.1 Mycolicibacterium hodleri
GATCGCTCAGTTGGGCGTGGGGTCGGGGATGAGGATAAGAGACAGCAGGTAGGCCCGCACCCGCCCGCGGCCCTCGTCGGTCACGTCGTGCCCCGTGGCGGCCTCGTAACCCGCTACGCCGACCAGGCGCAGCTGCCGGGACGCGGCCGCGGCCCGCGCGACGGCGTCGACCGCGTCGGCGCCCCGGCACCCGGTTCGCCCGCCGGGCATCCCCACCTCGACGCAGACGTCGACCTGCCGTCTGGCACCTGCGGCGGCGAGGGTGGCCGACATGATCTCGACCCCACGCACCGAGTCGACCCAACACACCAGGCCGAAATTCGGGTCATCGTCCAATTCGGCTGCCAGCCAACGCAACCCGGCCTCGTCGACCAGTTCGTTGGCCAACACGACGCGGTCGACCCCGAACGCGCGAAACGTCCGCACCTGACTGATCGTCGCCAGGGTGACCGCCGTGGCGCCCGCGTCGAACTGCCGCGCGAGCAGTTGCGGGGCCATGTGGGTCTTGCCGTGCGGGGCCAATTCGACGCCCCGGTCGCGGCACCACGCGGCCATCGTCGAGAGGTTGTCGGCGATGGCGGACTCGCGCAGCACGCACAGCGGCCCGACGGCACCGGCGGCGAACGGGTCGACGCCGGCGGCACGCACCTCGGCCGGGGTCTGCCCCCACCAATCCGAGGGCAGGCCCTTGAAACGCCAGTCCATCGGTTCGTCGGCAAGGGCGGCGACGGCAGTCGCGTCGACGGTCGCGGGCATTGACCCATTCAAGCCTCATTTAAGCTGGCACGTCGTGAGCTCCGCAGATGTTCCCGAGGCCGGTCAGACGAACGACGACTCCGATCTACCCGAGCAGTTCCGGATCCGTCAGGCGAAGCGAGAGCGACTGCTCGCAGAGGGACGCAATCCGTATCCGGTCGAGGTGGCCCGTACCCACACCCTGGCCGAACTCCGATCCGCCTACGCCGACCTGGAGGTCGACACCAAGAGCGGGCAGATCGTCGGGATCGCCGGTCGCGTGGTCTTCGCCAGGAACTCCGGAAAGTTGTGCTTCGCAACGCTGCAGGAGGGTGACGGCACCCAGCTGCAGGCGATGATCAGCTTCGACGGCGTCGGCAAGGAGTCACTGGACGCCTGGAAATCCGACGTCGACCTTGGCGACATCGTGTTCGTCCACGGCGAGGTGATCAGCTCGCGCCGAGGCGAACTTTCTGTGCTTGCCGATTCCTGGCAAATAATCTCAAAGGCCCTGCGGCCCCTTCCCGTAGCGCACAAGGAGCTCAGCGAAGAGTCCCGGGTGCGGCAGCGTTACGTGGACTTGATCGTCCGCCCGGAAGCTCGCACCATTGCCCGCCAACGGATTGCGGTCGTTCGTGCGGTGCGTTCGGCATACGAGCGACGCGGCTTTCTCGAAGTGGAAACGCCGATGCTGCAAACCCTTGCGGGAGGTGCCGCCGCACGGCCTTTCGTGACCCACTCCAATGCCCTCGACGCCGACCTGTTCCTGCGCATCGCACCGGAGTTGTTCCTGAAACGGTGCTTGGTCGGTGGTTTCGAGAAGGTGTTCGAGATGAATCGGAACTTTCGAAACGAAGGCGCTGATTCCACGCATTCACCGGAATTCGCCATGCTCGAGACTTATCAGGCCTACGGTACCTACGACGATTGCGCCGTCGTGACGCGCGAAGTTATTCAGGAGGTCGCCGACGAGGCGATTGGCACCCGAAACGTGCCACTGCCCGATGGCACGACCTACGATCTCGACGGGGAATGGGCGACGGTCGAAATGTACCCGTCGCTGTCCGAGGCGCTTGGCGAGGAGATCACTCCCGATACGCCGGCCGATCATCTCTGGTCGATTGCCGAGAGTCGCGGTGTCGAAATCGCTCGCGATCGCGGATTCGGTCACGGCAAGCTCGTCGAAGAACTCTGGGAGGACGCCGTCGGAGTAGACCTGTGGGCGCCCACCTTCGTGCGAAATTTCCCCGTGGAGACGTCGCCCCTGACGCGCGAGCATCGCAGTATCCCCGGGGTTACCGAGAAGTGGGATCTCTACATCCGAAACTTCGAATTGGCCACCGGCTACACCGAATTGATCGATCCCGTGGTGCAGAGGGAAAGGTTCGAAGCCCAAGCGCGGGCCGCTGCCGCGGGTGACGACGAGGCAATGGTTCTCGACGAGGACTTCCTGGCGGCATTGGAGTATGGGATGCCCCCGACCGCCGGAACGGGAATGGGCGTCGACCGCTTGTTGATGGCGTTGACGGGCTTGTCGATCCGGGAGACGGTTTTGTTTCCGCTGGTGCGCCGCCAGGGCTAGCCGGAAGGCGTTTCATACTTTTGTGTTGAATTGCGTCGCTTCCTATGCCACCATTGTTCAGGGTTTCGAGCGAAGTATGACTACGCGCCCGTGCAGAAGGGGCAGTGTGAGCCAATGGCAAAAAAAGTGACCGTCACGTTAGTCGATGATTTCGACGGTGAGGGTTCTGCCGACGAGACCGTCGAATTCTCACTCGACGGCGTCAGCTATGAGATCGACCTTTCTTCCAAGAATGCGACGAAACTTCGCAACGATCTCAAACAATGGGTAGAGGCGGGCCGCCGTGTCGGTGGCCGTCGCCGTGGCCGCTCGGCCGGATCGGGCCGTGGACGCGCGACGATTGATCGCGAACAGAGCGCCGCCATCCGGGATTGGGCGCGCCGTAACGGACACAGCGTTTCGACGCGCGGCCGCATTCCGGCCGACGTGATCGACGCATTCCACGCGGCAACGTAACCGCGGGTAGCCATACGCGCGTTTCCCCGTCGGGTACGGCAATCGACTTTCGCTAGCGGCGAAGCGTCATCGTGCCCGTTGGCGGAACCGATCCGCGCGGATCGGGCGTTGGAACCCCTGCGGCCTGGAAATGGTCACCGTTCGGTCTTTCACTACGAGAGGACAAGCGGGACACCCAGAGCTGCCGCCCACTACAGTGGACGTCAAGCGCAGAGCACGGTTCGCCGTGTGAGGACTGCGCTATCTACGGAGGGCAGGTAACCACCGATGTTCGAACGCTTCACCGACCGCGCACGGCGCGTTGTCGTCCTGGCTCAAGAAGAAGCCAGGATGCTGAACCACAACTACATCGGCACCGAGCACATCCTCCTTGGCCTCATTCACGAAGGCGAGGGTGTCGCGGCGAAGTCGCTCGAGTCGCTGGGCATTTCGCTGGAGGGTGTGCGCAGCCAGGTCGAGGAGATCATCGGACAGGGCCAGCAGGCACCGTCCGGGCACATCCCCTTTACCCCGCGCGCCAAGAAGGTGCTGGAGCTGAGCTTGCGCGAGGCGCTGCAGCTCGGCCACAACTACATCGGCACCGAGCACATTCTGCTCGGCCTGATTCGTGAAGGCGAAGGCGTCGCCGCCCAGGTCCTGGTCAAGTTGGGTGCAGAGCTGACGCGCGTGCGTCAGCAGGTCATCCAGCTGCTCAGCGGCTACCAGGGCAAGGAGACCGCCGAGACCGGCACGGGTGGCCGCGGCGGCGAGGCGGGCAACCCGTCGACGTCGCTGGTGCTCGACCAGTTCGGTCGCAACCTGACCGCAGCCGCGATGGAGGGCAAGCTCGACCCCGTCATCGGCCGCGAGAAGGAAATCGAGCGGGTCATGCAGGTGCTGAGCCGCCGCACCAAGAACAACCCGGTGCTGATCGGCGAGCCCGGCGTCGGCAAGACCGCCGTCGTCGAGGGCTTGGCGCAGGCCATCGTGCACGGTGACGTGCCAGAGACGCTGAAGGACAAGCAGCTCTACACCCTGGACCTCGGGTCCCTGGTGGCCGGCAGCCGTTACCGCGGTGACTTCGAGGAGCGCCTGAAGAAGGTGCTCAAGGAGATCAACACCCGCGGCGACATCATCCTGTTCATCGACGAGCTGCACACGCTCGTCGGCGCGGGTGCCGCCGAGGGCGCGATCGACGCGGCGTCGATCCTCAAGCCGAAGCTGGCCCGCGGCGAGCTGCAGACCATCGGTGCGACGACCCTCGACGAGTACCGCAAGTACATCGAGAAGGACGCCGCTCTGGAACGACGCTTCCAGCCGGTTCAGGTCGGCGAGCCGACCGTCGAGCACACCATCGAGATCCTCAAGGGGTTGCGTGACCGGTACGAGGCGCATCACCGCGTCTCGATCACCGACGGCGCGATCGTCGCGGCGGCCACGCTGGCTGACCGCTACATCAACGACCGGTTCTTGCCCGACAAGGCAATCGACCTGATCGACGAGGCGGGCGCGCGGATGCGCATCCGCCGGATGACCGCACCGCCAGACCTGCGCGAGTTCGACGAGAAGATTGCCGACGCCCGCCGGGAGAAGGAGTCCGCGATCGACGCGCAGGACTTCGAGAAGGCGGCGAACCTGCGCGACAAGGAGAAGACCCTCGTCTCGCAGCGTGCCGAGCGTGAGAAGCAGTGGCGCTCGGGTGATCTGGACGTGGTCGCGGAAGTCGACGACGAGCAGATCGCCGAGGTGCTCGGCAACTGGACCGGCATCCCCGTGTTCAAGCTGACCGAGGCCGAGACCACGCGTCTGCTGCGCATGGAAGACGAGATCCACAAGCGGATCATCGGCCAGGAAGACGCCGTCAAGGCCGTCTCGAAGGCGATCCGTCGTACCCGTGCCGGGTTGAAGGATCCCAAGCGTCCGTCCGGTTCGTTCATCTTCGCCGGCCCGTCCGGTGTCGGTAAGACCGAGCTGTCCAAGGCGCTGGCCAACTTCCTGTTCGGCGACGACGACGCCCTGATCCAGATCGACATGGGCGAGTTCCACGACCGCTTCACCGCGTCGCGGCTGTTCGGTGCCCCTCCCGGGTACGTCGGCTACGAAGAGGGCGGCCAGCTCACCGAGAAGGTGCGCCGCAAGCCGTTCTCGGTGGTGTTGTTCGACGAGATCGAGAAGGCCCACCAGGAGATCTACAACACGCTCCTTCAGGTCCTCGAGGACGGCCGTCTCACCGACGGCCAGGGCAGGACGGTCGACTTCAAGAACACCGTGCTGATCTTCACGTCGAACCTCGGCACGTCCGACATCAGCAAGGCGGTGGGCCTCGGGTTCACCCAGGGTGGCGGCGAGAACAACTACGAGCGGATGAAGCTCAAGGTCAACGACGAGCTGAAGAAGCACTTCCGCCCGGAGTTCCTGAACCGCATCGACGACATCATCGTCTTCCACCAGCTGACGAAGGAAGAGATCGTCCAGATGGTGGAGTTGATGATCGCTCGCGTCGGCAACCAGCTCAGGGCCAAGGACATGACCATGGAGCTGACCGACAAGGCGAAGTCGCTTCTGGCCAAGCGTGGATTCGACCCGGTGCTGGGAGCCCGTCCGTTGCGGCGGACCATCCAGCGCGAGATCGAGGACGCCTTGAGCGAGAAGATCCTCTTCGACGAGGTCGGTCCGGGACAGGTCGTCACGGTCGACGTGGACAACTGGGACGGCGAGGGTGCCGGCGAGGACGCGGTGTTCACCTTCGTCGGTGCCACCAGGCCCGTCGTCGACGCACCGGATCTGGCTCCTGCTGGCGCTCCGGAGTAATTCGGCAGCACTGAAACGACGAATGGGCGGTACCCCTCACAGGGGTGCCGCCCATTTCGTCGTCTAGGAGTGGCGTCGCGCTCGCCTGTGCCTATGATGCTCGAGTAACCGACGCACGAAGGAATGCTGGTGAAAATCCAGAGCGGTCGCGCCACTGTGAAAGTCAGACCCGACGTACGTCACTCTTGATACGGGACGCGAACTCCCGAAAGGACATCTGACATGACAACTTCCGAGGCCCGCCGGAGCGTCGCTCCCGCGATCGACTTCACCGCCACGAAGGCGGCCCTGTGGCTGTCGCTGACGGCCTTCTTCGCTCTGCTGGTGCTGTACTTCGTCGGCGTCGACCAGGGTGCAACGTCGGTGTTCGGCGACAACATGTACATCCACGAGTTCGTCCACGACGCTCGCCACCTCCTCGGGTTCCCCTGCCACTGACGGGCAGGAGAAACCCCACAATGGAAAAGCGAATCATTGGGCGCGGCCTCCTGGCCGGCGCCGTCGCAGGCGTGCTCGCGTTCGTCTTCGCGAAGATCTTCCTCGAGCCCGTGATCGGTCGGGCGATCGACTTCGAGGACGGCACGTCCGCCGCGCACGAAGCCATGGAGGCGGCCACCAGCGGGCACAGCCACGGCGAGGGCGGCGAACTGTTCAGTCGCGGCATCCAGTCCACGGTGGGCATGGGCTTCGGCGTGCTCCTGTTCGCCGTCGCCATGGGCGCGCTGTTCGCCGTGGTCTTCGCGGTGGCACACGGTCGGGTCGGCAACGTCTCGGCCCGCATGCTGTCGGTGCTTGTCGCCGGGGCCATGTTCGTCTCGCTGTGGATCGTCCCGGCGCTGAAGTACCCGCCGAATCCGCCGGCGACAAGTGAAGACTCCACGATCTTCCAGCGCTCCATGCTGTACCTGCTGATGGTCGGACTGTCGGCGCTGCTGATGGTCGCCGCGGTGTACTTCGGGCGCCAACTGGCTCCCAAGCTCGGCGCCTGGAACGCGACCTTGGTCGGCGGCGCGTCGTACCTCGTCGCGGTGTTCGTGGTGATGTTGGTCCTGCCGACGATCAACGAAACCCCCGGCCCCATGGTGAACGACGCGGGCGTCATCGTCTTCCCCGGCTTCCCGGCGGTGGACATGTACGAGTTCCGGCTCTACACGTTCACCACCCAGCTGATCGTCTGGACGACGATCGGCCTGGTGTTCGGGGCTTCGATCTCAAAGGTGTTGGACTCCCGCAGGACTGGCGCGGAGGTCGGCGCCAGCACGTGAGTGAGATCGTCCGGCTGACCCTCGTCTCCCATGCGATGACGGATGCGATGGCAGCCGGACGATTTCCGCGTGACGAGGCCCTGAACGCGCTGGGGCAGCGCCAGGTCGACGCAACCGTCGACCTCGGGGTGGTCGACGCCGCCGTCTGTGCGCCAGAGACCCGCACCAGGCAGACCGCGGACCTACTCGGGTTGCGCGCCGAGACCGAGCCGCTGCTGGCTGACCTGAACTGCGGCGCGTGGCGGGGCAGCGTGCTCGGCGGTGTTGGGCCTGCGGAGTTGACGCTGTGGCTCACCGATCCCACGCAGGCGCCCCATGGCGGCGAGTCGGTCGTCGACCTCGTCACCCGCGTCGGCGGCTGGCTGGATTCGCTGGCGGATCGCCGGGGGCGGCTGGTCGCGGTGACGCATCCCAGTGTCGTCAGAGCCGCCGTGGTCTACGCCCTGAGTGCGCCGTCGGCGTCCTTCTGGCGCGTCGACGTCGGACCGGTCTGCCGTACCGTCATGCACCTTCGCGGCGGGTCGTGGACGCTGCGGTCCACTGGCTAGGCCGGTTGTACCAGACCGAAGGCACCCTGCGCGATCGACAGCAGCCAACTCGCCGCCGTGAGGCTGCGGAACTTCGGCCAGTTCGCCTGGAAGCTGACCACCCACGCCTGGCCCGTCCGGTCGACGGCGTACCAGCTGAAGCCGATGTCGCCGGGCAGATTTCCGCCCTTCGCGCCGATGTAGGTCCACTTCGTCTTGTCGAGGTCGATGCCGGGCGTGGCCGACAGGATGTCCCTGACCGGCGCGGCGGGACCGACGGCCGCCGTCTGCAGGGCGGCGTGCACGCGGCAGATGTCTCCCGCGGTGCCGTACCACTCGGCGCCGTACGGGGAGGCTGGCGTGTGGGTACGTTCCGGATCCGGTTCGTAGTGGCGGGTGTTCGTCTGCGCGATGATCGCCGCACGATCCCGGGGCGACGCGGACTTCCACTGCTCGCGTAGATCGGGTTCACCCCACCCCACCGAGAACAGCTCGTGGGTGTTGGGGAACGGCGTCATGCTGGCGGGGTCGTGGTGGCCGGCGTGGACGAGCGCGCGTTCGACGGCGCCTGGCCCGAGCCGGGCCATCAGCAGGTCGGTCGCCATGTTGTCGCTAGCCGAAATCATCTGCTGCGCAGCATCTCTGACCGACACCCGGGCCCCGGGCGGCAAGTGGTCGAACCCGGCCGAGCCGACCGCCTTGGCTTCCTTGGTGATGGTCAGTTGATCGTCCCAGCCGAGGGTGCCCGCGTTGACCGCGTCTGCGACGCCGAGCAGGACGTAGAGCTTGAAGATCGACGCGAGGGGCAACGAGTCGTCGACGTTGCTGCCCGCCACCTTCGTGCACGTGCCGTCGGTGATCTTGGAGACCTGGTACGAGTAGTGCGCGCCGGATTTGGTCAGCTGGGCGTCGACGTCGGCCCACTGCGTGATCGTCGCCTTCTGCAGGGTGACCTTGAAGCGGTCGACCATCCCGGCGTCATTGGTGCGCAACTCGATGTCCTGGCCGACGCCGTAGGAGGTCAGCAGGTGCAGGGTGGCCTGGCCCGCGCCGTAGTCGATGCCCGAGACGGTGAAGGGTCGGTCCCACCACATCTTGTCCATCACGAACGCGATGTCGTCCACCTGGGGAGCGGCGGCGAGGGTCGAGACGCCGGGGACCCCGATCGGCCAGTCGGAGTTGAGCATGTCGACGGTCTGCTTGGCGCGCAGGCCCGGCGGGGTGTTGGTTTCGATGTGTGCGCCGTAGGCTGCCTCGGCCGGTCCGGCCGGTCCGGTGTGCGAACACCCGCACGCCAAGGCGGCGATCAGAGTTGAGGCAACACCGAGGGCTGTGGCCCGCAGTCCCACCTAGCTACGCTCCCGACCGCTGAACGTCCAAGACGACCTCGAACTCGAGAAGCGAGGCGCCGGTGGCCACGGGGTTGGCGCGCTGACCGGCATGGGCCTCGACCGCGGGACCGCTCGCCCAGGCTTGGAAGGCCTCCTCGGACTCCCACTGGGTGACGACGAAGTAGCGGTCCTCGCCCTTGACGGGGCGCAGCAGCTGGAATCCGAGGAAGCCGGGTTGGCCGTCGACTGCGTGCGCACGGTTGGCGAAGCGCTTCTCCAACTCTGGGCCTGCATCGGCCGGAACCTCGATCGCGTTGATCTTCACCACTGCCATGGGGTCCACGTTACCGGTTCGTTATCAGGGGTCGGGGAGCTGCTGCCAGGATGTCGGCATGCCTTCGGACTTGCTGGTGGGCCGCGGCGGTGCCGGCGCGCCCATCGTCCTGGTGCACGGGTTGATGGGCCGGGGGACGACGTGGTCGCGGCAGCTCCCGTGGCTGACCGGGCTTGGTGAGGTCTACACCTACGACGCGCCATGGCACCGCGGCCGTGACGTCGAGGATCCGCACCCCGTGAGCACGGAGCGATTCGTCGACGACCTGGCCGACGCCGTCGCGGCTCTCGGGCGGCCCGCCACGTTGGTCGGGCATTCGATGGGCGGGCTGCACTCGTGGTGCCTCGCCGCCGCCCGGCCGGATCTGGTGACCGCGCTGGTCGTCGAGGACATGGCACCCGACTTCCGCGGCAGGACGACCGGCCCGTGGGAGCCGTGGCTGCACGCGCTGCCCGCCGAATTCGGCTCTGAGCAGCAGGTGCTTGACGAGTTCGGGCCGGTCGCCGGACGGTACTTCGTGGAGGCGTTCGATCGCACCGACACCGGGTGGCGACTGCACGGCCGTCCCGAGCGCTGGATCGAGATCGCGGCGCAGTGGGGCGAGCGCGACTACTGGCAGCAGTGGCAAGAGGTGCGCGCGCCGACGTTGCTCGTCGAGGCGGGCAACTCCGTCACGCCGCCCGGCCAGATGGACCGGATGCGGACGACGGGCGCACAGGCGACGTACCTGCGGGTGCCGGGGGCGGGCCACCTCGTTCACGACGACGCGCCGCGGGAGTATCGCGACGCCGTCGAGCCGTTCCTGGCCCAGTTTTCCTAGCGGTGTTCACCCGTCCTGCCTGACGCCGGCCATGCCGGAACGTTCTCGAAGCGGGTGCGGGCGGCATCGGCGTCGTGTTGGACGCGGTACCAGTCGGGGTCGCCGAATTGTCTGACGAGGTGGCCACGCAACATGTCGTTGCGGTGGCTGGCCCAGCTCAGCAGAGCGGCGAGGGCGAAGGGCGCGGACAGGATCAGGAATGCAAGTATCACGTTCATGGCAGCAATTATTTGACCGAAAACATTCCGCCAACAGTGGCAGTACGGACGTGGTGCATTAAGATGCTGCCATGCTCAAGAGCGTCTCGGCATTGGTTCTCGACGGGGTCGCGCCGTTCGAATTCGGCGTGATCTGCGAGGTCTTCGGCATCGACCGTTCGGCCGACGGCGTGCCCAACTTCGACTTCAAGGTCTGCGGCCCAGAACCCGGCGTGCCGCTGCGGATGTCGGTGGGCGCGCACCTGGTGCCCGACGCCGGACTCGACGCCCTCGTCGGAGTCGACCTCGTCGCCATCCCCGCGTTCATCGGAACCGACTACCCGGAGGAGGCGCTCGCCGCGGTGCGGGCCGCCGCCGACGCCGGGTCGACCATCCTGACCGTCTGCTCGGGGGCGTTCCTGGCCGGCGCCGCAGGACTTCTCGACGGCCGCAAGTGCACGACGCACTGGATGCACGCCGACGACCTGGCGGCCCGTCACCCCACCGCGGAGATCGACCGCAACGTCCTGTTCGTCGACGACGGCAACCTGATCACCAGCGCGGGCACCGCCGCAGGCATCGACGCCTGCCTGCACCTAGTGCGACGCGAGTTGGGCAGCGAGGTCACCAACACCATCGCCCGACGCATGGTGGTACCGCCCCAGCGTGACGGTGGTCAACGCCAGTACATCGAGCAACCCATTCCGGTTCGATGTTCGGAAGGCTTTGCACCGCAACTAGATTGGGTGCTCTCCAATCTCGACGAGCCACACACCGTTGGAACCCTGGCCGCCAGGGCCAACATGTCGGCCAGGACCTTCGCGCGCAGGTTCGTCGAGGAGACGGGCCGTACCCCGATGCAGTGGGTGACCGACCAGCGCGTGCTCTTCGCCCGCCGCCTGCTCGAGGAGACCGACCTCGACGTCGACCGAGTGGCCGACAAGGCGGGCTTCGGCACCGCGACCCTGCTGCGCCACCACTTCCGCCGGGTTGTCGGCGTCACGCCGTCGGACTATCGGCGCCGGTTCTCCAGTGACGACTCCGATTGTGCTGCAACGGCTTAGAGGGCCGTTGGTTTCAAACGGCGTA
Source organism: Mycolicibacterium hodleri (assembly GCA_006864685.1). Lineage (GTDB taxonomy): Bacteria > Actinomycetota > Actinomycetes > Mycobacteriales > Mycobacteriaceae > Mycobacterium > Mycobacterium hodleri_B. The sequence goes on from VIFX01000007.1 coordinate 11,127, forward strand.
GACGCACCAGGCGCCCGGCACGCCCTTGAGTCGATGTTCGCCGCGGTCGCTGAAGGTTCGTTGTGAGCCGGTCACGATTTCGCGCACCGTCGACGAGACGAGGACCTCACCGGGCCCCGCCAGCGCGGTGATTCGCGCGCCGATGTGCACCGCCATGCCCGCGATGTCCTGCCCCCGGGCCTCCACCTCGCCGGCGTGGATGCCGACCCGGACGTCGACGCCGAGGGTCGCGACCGAGCCGATGATCTGTTCGGCGCAATCCAGGGCCACGCTCGGGCTGCTGAAGGTCGCGACGAAACCGTCACCGGCGGTGTTGACTTCGCGTCCACCGAAGCGTCGGAGTTCCCGTCGCACCAGATTGTCGTGACTGTCGAGCAAGTCGCGCCAATGGTCGTCGCCGAGGGCGGCGGCGCGCTGCGTCGACCCGACGATGTCGGTGAACACGATCGTGGTGAGCACGCGCTCGGCATCGGAGCCGCCACGCGACCCGGTGACGAACTCCTCGATCTCGGCGAGGACCGGCGCCGAGTCGCCCACCCAATAAAGCGTGTCGGCGCCGGGTAATTCGACGTAGCGCGCCCCCGGGATGTGCTCGGCGAGGTAGCGGCCGTGGCCGACGCCGACGAACGTGGCGTCTTCACGGTGCACGATCAGCGTCGGCGCGGTGATGGCGGGCAGCTTGTCCCGCACGTCGGCGTCGGTGAGCGCCTGGCTCGACCTCCTGGCCATGCTCGGTGAGGCAGCCCGGTTGCCAGCGGCATCCCACCACGTGCGGAAGACCTGATCGTTGGCCACCGACGGCGCGACCATGGCGAGCACGTCGACCCCGCGTTCGACGGCGTCGGACTCCGTCGACGCCGTGGCGAACGAACCGGCGGTGCGGGGCTGGGCCCCCACCTCGTAGTCGGGCGCCCACAGCACGCGGGCGGATCCGTTGACCACCACCAGGTTGGCCACGCGCTCGGGGCGGTCGGCCGCGAGGAAGAGCGCGCTCATCGCGGTGTAGCCGGAGCACATGATGGTGGCGCTCTCACAACCGACGGCGTCCATCACCGCCACGGCGTCCTCGGCCCAGCAGGCCGGGGTGATCTTGTCCGCTCCGATGCGCGAGGACATCCCCATCCCGCGGTGGTCGAATCGGATGACCCGGCAGAACGACGACAATCGCCGGTAGAAGCGGTACATCGAGGGTTCGGAGTCGATCGAGTCGATCGGAACGAACGGCCCCGGCATCACGACGAGATCAACCGGGCCGTCGCCGATCACTTGGTACGCGATGTCCAGATCGCCCCGCGATGCGTAACGAGTGCGCGGAGCCCGGGAGACGGGTACGGCCACCTGCCAAGGCTAGTTCACCAGCACGTTCGACGGTCCGGCTTCACCGCCTTCTCCGCTGAGCGCGAACAAGCCGTCGGCGGTCTGCTCGACGAGGCCGTCGCTGAGCAACGAGTCCAATGCGCGGTCGCGCTGGGCAGGGTCGGTCAGCCACGCCACGTCCAATTGAGCCCGCGTCACCGGAGCCGCGTCGGCGCGCAACACGTCCAACAGCCGACCGCGGACCTGCCGGTCCGTGCCCGCGAACTTCTGCACTCTTCGGGCCGGCTCGGTCGACGGTGGGAAGCCGGCCGAACGCCATGCGCAGATGCTCAGGGGGCACACCCCGCACTTGGGTGACCGGGCCGTGCACACGATCGCGCCGAGCTCCATCAGGGCGATCGAAAACCCCGGCGCGCGTTCGTCATTGGGCAAGATGGCATCGACGTCGGCGAGGTCGCGGACGCTGGCGGGGGAGTCCGCCCTGCCGTGCACGACCCTGGCGACCACGCGGCGCACGTTGGTGTCCACCACCGGAACTCGCTTGCCGTAGGCGAAACAGGCGATCGCCCGTGAGGTGTAGGTGCCGACGCCCGGAAGCGCCAGCAACGCGTCGACGTCGTCGGGCACCACGTCGCCGTGCTCGGCCGCGATCACGGTCGCGCACTCGTGCAGCCGCTTGGCCCGACGCGGATAGCCGAGCTTTCCCCACGCCCGCAGGACGTCGGCCGCGCTCGCGGCGGCGGTGGCGGACGGCGTCGGCCATCGGGCCACCCAGTCACGCCAGATCGGTTCCACCCGGACGACGGGGGTCTGCTGCAACATGAACTCGCTGACCAGGATCTGCCACGCCGAGACACCCGGCTGTCGCCACGGCAGATCCCGCTGCGCATGTGAATACCATTTGAGGAGTTCGCCCGCGTCGACCATCAGCGCCCACTCCAGGCACAATGTGGCCATGCCGAATACAAGCCCGATAACTGCATGGAAGGCACTCAGCGAGGGTAACGACCGGTTCGTCGCCGGTACCCCGGAGCACCCCAGCCAGAGCATCCAGCACCGCGCGAGCCTCGCCGAGGGGCAGAAGCCGACCGCGGTGGTGTTCGGATGCGCCGACAGCCGGGTCGCCGCCGAGATCATCTTCGACCAGGGTCTCGGCGACATGTTCGTGGTGCGAACCGCAGGCCACGTGCTGGATTCGGCGGTCCTCGGTTCGATCGAGTACGCGGTCACGGTGCTGAACGTGCCGCTCATCGTGGTGCTCGGGCACGACAGCTGCGGCGCGGTCAAGGCCACGCTGGCGGCGCTCGACGACGGCGAGGTGCCCGGCGGCTACGTGCTCGACATCGTCGAACGCATCACCCCGTCGATCCTCCTCGGCCGCAACGAGGGCCTGACCAGGGTCGACGAATTCGAGGCGCGCCACGTCTCGGCGACCGCCAAGCAGCTCATCAGTCGATCGAAGGCGGTTTCGGACGCCGTCGACTCGGGCTCGCTGGCCATCGCGGGCGTGACCTACCAGCTTGCCGACGGTCGCGCGCGCCTCCGCGAGCACCTCGGCGACATCGGAGTGGAGTAGCCCACCGGCGACACGCCGGGCGAGGTCGGACGTCATGACCCGACACCGCCTTACCGTGTATGTGTGCTGGACACCGAACCGCATCACCCGCTGCCGCCGGAGATCTACCGGCGCAGGCGGTTCCTCGCGATAGGCGTCGGAGCGCTCGCGCTCGTCATCGTGGTTGCCATCGTCGTGGTGGTGTTCGCGAACAGCAGCGGAGACTCGGCTCCCACCCAGCCGACTTCGACTCCCGCCGCGTCTGCGCCTCAGCTTCCCGGGGCGAACCCCGAGGTCAAGACGCCGATCCTGCCGCCAGCCCAGCAGTCTCCGCCCCCGACTCCGACCGCCGTCGAGGCCGTCGTCCCCCCGCCGGTGCTCAAGGAGGGCGACGACTGCCCCGACTCGACGTTGGCGGTCAAGGGCATCACCAGTCAGCCCAACTACGTCGTCGGTGATCAGCCGAAGTTCACCATGGTGGTCACCAACATCGGCCTGGTGGCGTGCAAGCGCGACGTCGGCGCCGCCGTGCTCGCGGCCTACGTGTACGGGCTCGACAACAACCGGCTGTGGTCGAACCTCGACTGCGCACCGTCCAACGAGACGTTGGTGAAGACGTTCAACCCCGGCGAGCAGGTGACCACCGAGGTGACGTGGACCGGGATGGGTTCCGCCGCGAACTGCCCGCTTCCGCGCCAGCCGATTGGGCCGGGCACCTACAACCTGGTCGTCCAGCTTGGCAACCTGCGGTCGGCGACGGTGCCGTTCACCTTGGCCGTCCCAGCCAACGTGCCGGCGGGCGAAGCGCCCCCGGCTCCCGCTGACGCACCGCCGCCCGAAGTCGCGGCCCCCGCGGGCAACTAGTTCCACTGCTCGTTCGATTCTCGTTCGCGTTGGATGCGTTCATCGCGCCAACCACTTTGGCCGCCCGGACCGTGAACCGCACGACGCCGGCAGTAGGCGACGTGATCAGATCCCAGCCGTGGAGGCGTGAACCGCCTAGAAGGGTGGTGGGCTGGGGTCGTTGTCGAAGGTGTCGGCGTAAGTGAGGTCGTCGTCGGCGACGATCGCGGGTGTTGGTGTGGTGGTGCGTAGGCGGTGGTTGGCGGCCCGTTCGGCGGTGATGTCGTGGGCCCGTTGGTGGGCGCGGGTGCGCCGGCGCCGTGGCATCTTCGCGGTCCGGTCGGAATTGTCGCCCGGCTGGTGTTGGGCGTCGAGGACCATGGGGGCGGTCGGGGCGCACAACCCGGGGAAGACGAGTGCGCTGCCGGGGTGGGTGACGTAGCGGTCCCCGGCCGGGGAGGTCCAGATGATCGTGCCGTCGACGAGTTGTTCGTCGGACCATCCCCAGAACGTCTTGACCAGATGATGAAAACGGCACAGAAACTTCAGGTTCGACGCCTGAGTGGGCCCACCCCGACCATGCGGCACGGTGTGGTCCAAATCGCAGCGGGTGGCCGGGGCGTTGCAGCCCGGGAACCGGCACGTCAGATCCCGGCACCGCACGAAGTCCGCCAACGCCCGCGACGGGATGTACCCGCCCTCGGCCCGGCAGTCCACCGGATGCACGAGCGGCCGTAGCCGGGCAGCCTTGGCCAGCTCGGTGATCATCTCCGCGGGGATCAACCCCTCGAATCCGACCATCGACCCGGGGGTGGTGGCGGTGCCGTCGATGGTGGCCTGTTCGGCGATGACGTGGATCACCACCGCACCGGCCACCGCACCGGCGGCCGGGCACTCGACACTCCCGCACCGGCAGCCGAGCCGGTCCCCGCCGGCGGCGAGGGCCCCGACCGCGTCGGAGCGGCGTTGGGCCATGGTGCGCCCGTCGGCGTCACACACCGTGTTCGCCAGCGCGGTGAGGCGTTCGTCGAAGGCGTGCCCGTCGGGTGCGGTGACGATGGCGTGAATCTCGGTCAGCCCGTTGTCCACGTCGCCGACGGTCACGTCGCGGCCGGCGACCCGGTCACGGCGGCGCCGCACCGCGTCCAGGTCCACTTTCGCGACCACCCGGTCGATGCGCGCGGCCAGCTGGGAGCGGCTGCACGACCCCCAGCGCGGGGCGGTGATCGCCAGTTCGGCGTCGACCATGGCCAGGGTGGTGTCGTCGACGATCAGCCCGGTGCGGAACACACAGGCCCGGAAGACTGCTTCGTCGATGTCGCCGGCGATGAACGCCCGCCCCAGCCGGGGTAGGCAGAACCGTAGGGCGTGGGCGTAGCGGACGTGACTGGCGGCCAGGTCACGGCTGATGCCCAGGGCGGCGGCGACTTCCAGGGTGACCGCGTCGGTGGCGTCGACGACCCATAGCTCTGTCGCATCGGCGTCCTGGGCCAGCCGCAGTGACACCAGCTCACCGATGGCGACGAGTCGTTCGGCGGCCGCGCAGGCCTCGGCCCGCGCCGCGGAGCACATCCGCTGCAGCAACGCCGCCGACGCACCCGATTCGCTCATGTGTTCGATTGTAGACAAGGGGTACGACAGAACCGACCTCTAAGGACGTACGGGAGGTACGCCCGAGCCTGGCCAGCCGATCTGGGGATGAATCAACGACTGTGCACAACTTCGCTGCCAAGCTCGAAAGTGTCAGTGGCACATGCTAAGTCGACCGCAGGTGTTCGGTACCGCCCAGCGTCACGACCGATCGATTGTGGAAGTGGTCGTCCTCGTGCAGGGTGGTGATGCTGCCCGGCCCGGCGCGGAAGGCCACGTAGCCGAGGGCCTCCACCGGCATGCCGATCCAAGCCGCGACGACGTAGGTCAGCGCAAATCCATGGGTGACGATCACCTGCCACTGGACCGGCCTAGCCAGCACGTCGTCCATGACGGCGTAGATGCGTTCGGCGAAGACCGCCTTGGTCTCCGCGCCGTCGACGCCTTCGTCATGGTGCATCCGCTCTCCGGTCGGAGGCGGAGGTACGAAACGGCTCTCTAGCCAGCTCTGCGGTCGGCCTCCCGCGATCCCGTACGACTTCTCGCGCAGGCGCCGGTCGAACGACGGCGTCACCCCCAGGGGCGTCGCGATCGCCTCGGCGGTCCGCCGACAACGGATCAGGTCGGAGGAGAAGACGTCGACCGGCGCATCGCCGGGGATCGCGTTGCGGACGGCGACGGCGACCGTTTCGGCGTCGCGACGGCCGACGGCAGTGAGGTCGGAGTCGTACCAGCCGCCGACGATCCCCTCGACGTGGTGAGTCGCCTCCGGGTGCACCACGACGAGGACGGTGCGCACCGAGGATCAGGCCAGCTGGTCGGCGATCGTGGACTCCGCCAACTGGGAGAGTCCCTCGCGGATGTGCCGGGCCCACATGGACCCGATGCCGTCGACCGACTGCAGGTCGTTCGCGCTAGCGGCCAGCACGCCCTGCAGCGACCCGAAGGAGCGGACCAGCAGGTCCACGTGGGCGAACTGCAATCGCGGAATGCCGGCCATCGCGCGGTAGCCCCGGGAGCTCATCGCGGAGTCCTGTGCCTCCAGCGTCGACGGGTAGCCGAAGACCCTCGCCAGCGCGGTGAAGTCGAGGAGTTCGTTGTCGCTGAGGGTGTCGAGTTCGTCCAGCGTCGCGAGCACCTGCGCGGTCGAAGGCGGATCCGGGTTGGCGTGATAATCGCGCGCAATCAGTTCGCGGGCGGTGTCATTGTCGCCGACCAGTTCTTCGAGCTGCAGCTTGAGCTGGCGTCCGTTGGTGCCGAGTTCGACGACGTCGGCGTCGATCTCGAGGCTGATCCGGCGGACCATCTCCAGGCGCTGCGCCACGGTCATGACGTCGCGCAGCGTCACGAAGTCTTCGATCTCGGCGGTCGAAAGCTGTCGGTTGACCTCGTCGAGCCGGGCCTTGTACCGCTCGAGTGTGGCGATCGTCTGATTCGCCCGCGACAGGATCGTCGCGGAATCGGGCACCACGTGTCGCTCGCCGGCGACGTAGACGGTGACGATACTCATCGAATGGCTAACGGAGACAACGGGATAACCCGTTTGTACGGCGGTACGCTCGGCTGACCGGTGCCGGGTTCCCGACTCGTCGGTCGGGATCGAGGGATCGGGGACGAGCTGGACGTTGGCCCGCAGGATGCGGGTTCCGTCGCTGGACAGCACGACCGCGCCGTCCATCTTGGACAACTCGCGAAGCCGCGTCGGCGCGTAGGCGATGTCGAGAGCGAAGCCGCCGTCGCAAATCGCCTCGACGGCGTCGTCGAACCCGAGCACGATCAGGGCGCCGGTGCGTCCACGCAGGATGCGCTCGAGTCCGTCGCGAAGCGCGGTACCCGGGGCGAGCTGACCGAGGGTCTCACGCAGTGTCGGTCGAGCGAGCTGAACGACGTTGCCGCGCCCGCTTCTGGCAGCCTTCACGGCTATCACCTCTCCTAGCGTCGGCCGCCATTGTCCCTCACATTGTCGGAGATGTTCCTGAGCACCCGCAAGGCCCCCGAAATGTTGTCGGCGGACTGCACCGTCAACCCGGCGGGAACGTCCTTCACCCCAGGCGGGATGACCGCGCACGTGAACCCCAGCCGGGCCGCTTCTGCCAGACGGCGGTCCATGCCGGTCACGCGGCGAAGGTCGCCCGCGAGGCCGACCTCGCCGATGGCAACCACCGTCGTCGGCATCGGGATATCGGCATACGCCGACGCGATCGCCAGCGCGACCGCCAGATCCGAGGACGGGTCGGTCAGGCGCATGCCGCCGACCGTCGACAGGTAGATGTCGTTCTGCCCGACGTTGAGGTGCGCGCGCTTCTCCAAGACGGCGGTGATCATCGCCGCGCGGGCCGAGTCGATGCCGCTGACCGCCCGCCGCGGATTGCCCGCCGACGCCGAGCCGATGAGCGCCTGAACCTCGCCGATGAGGGGTCGCTTGCCGTCGAGGGTCACCGTCACCGAGGTGCCCGACACTGGTTGTGGGCGCTGATCCAGGAACAAACCGGAGGGATCGGCGACGCCCTCGATCCCGTTGTCGTGCAACAGGAAACAGCCGACTTCGTCAGCGGCGCCGAAGCGGTTCTTGACCCCACGCACCATGCGCAGCGCCGACGAGCGGTCGCCTTCGAAGTGCATCACGACGTCGACGAGGTGCTCCAGCGAACGGGGTCCCGCGATGGCGCCGTCCTTGGTCACGTGGCCGACGAGGATGATCGCGACGCCGGTGGTCTTCGCGGCCATCGTCAGTGCGGTGGTGACGGCCCTGATCTGGGTGACGCCGCCGGTGACTCCGTCGGCCTCGGTGGTCGACATCGTCTGGACCGAGTCGACGACGATGAGCGACGGCTTCACCTGCTCGATGTGACCGAGCGCGGTCTGCAGGTCCGACTCGGCCGCGAGGAACACCTCGTCGTGCGTGCAGCCGGTGCGTTCGGCGCGCAGCCGGATCTGGCCCGCCGACTCCTCGCCCGACAGGTACAGCGCGCGGCGTCCGGATTCGGCCCAGCGATGGACCACCTCGAGCAGCAGCGTCGACTTGCCGACGCCGGGATCGCCGGCCAGCAGCGTCACCGAACCGGGGACGAGGCCGCCTCCGAGAACCCTGTCGAGCTCACTGACTCCGGTCGGGAAGTGCCTGGTGGAGCCGGGGTCGATCGAGCTGATCGGGACGGCGGGCGAACTTGGTGCGACGGCGCGATTGGTGGCAGCGCCCGAGATCGGGGTGAGGACGGCGATCTCGTCGACCGTGCCCCAGCTGCCGCAGTCAGGGCACCGGCCAACCCACTTGGCAGTGACGTGCTGACACTCCGAACAGCGGTGTTGCGAACGCGCCTTGGAACCGACCTTTGCCACGTGCCGACCGTATCGGTCGGCACCGACAGAACGGTGCCTGCGAAGCTCAGTGGCCGCCCGTGTCGGCTTCGGAGCCCGCCTCGACCGCTGCCTCGCGGCGGGGAGTCTCTCCTGCGGAGATCGGCACGTTGAGCTCCTTCTGGCCGGAGCGCTCGAAGGTGAAGGTGAACGGGTAGTTGAGGCCGTTGCTGATCGGCTTGGTGAGCTGGACGGAAGCCTCGGCGGTGTCCGCGCCCTCGGTGGCGTCCAGTGCGCTCGGCGTGCCGTCCGGAGTACCGACGATCAGGGTGCCACCTGCGGGCACGGTGAGATTCCCGGTGAGGCTGACGGTGCCGATGCTGGAGGTGATCGACACCAGCCGGTCGTCCTTCTCGGCAGATTCGTTCACCGCGACGAACAGCAACTCGGCGTCGCCGCCGGGCTGGACGTAGTCGGTGGTCTGGGGTGCGCGCAGGTGCACGTTGCGAAGCGCGATTCCCGAGGTCGGGTCGCCCACCCAGGCGAGGGTGCCGTTGACGGCAGGCTGCTGCGACGCCGACTGGGAGATCTGCCCTGCGCTACAGCCGGACAGGACGATGGCGGCCGACAGGCCGCAAGCGGCCAGCGCGACGGCGGAAGTCCGCGTTTTCGAGAGCGTCACTGAAGCCTCCTGCTCGGCGACGGGACGACCGTGACGTGCATCCCGAGTGTCGACTATGCAGAGTAGTAGGTGGCGTGGAGCGGCGGAAGCCGAGGGCTGGCGACGGGGCTCGTCACACCGCTCGAATCGGGTGTGCCAGGGATGTCGATCGTCCGCCGGGGGTTTGCCGAGAGGCCTGCGCGTTGCACGGATTCCTCACCCTGTCAACCCCTCGTCTTCACCCGCGGTGCCCCTGACCTGCATCGTTGCGCAACACGTGTCTTAGCTCCGTGCTAACATTGGGTTGTGAAAGGGGCTCGAATCTGATGATTTTCAAGGTCGGAGACACCGTTGTCTATCCACACCACGGTGCTGCATTGATCGAGGCGATCGAAACCCGAACCATCAAGGGCGAGCAGAGAGAATATCTCGTCCTCAAGGTTGCGCAGGGCGATCTCACCGTTCGAGTTCCTGCTGACAACGCAGAGTACGTCGGCGTTCGTGACGTCGTCGGCCAGGAGGGCCTGGACAAGGTCTTCCAGGTGCTTCGCGCCCCGCATACCGAGGAGCCGACCAACTGGTCGCGTCGGTACAAGGCCAACTTGGAGAAGCTGGCCTCTGGTGACGTGAACAAGGTGGCGGAGGTCGTTCGTGACCTGTGGCGTCGTGATCAGGAGCGTGGGCTGTCCGCCGGCGAGAAGCGCATGCTGGCCAAGGCCCGGCAGATTCTCGTTGGCGAGTTGGCTCTTGCCGAGAACACCGACGAGGAGAAGGCCGAAAGCATCCTCGACGAGGTTCTGGCAGCAGCTTCCTGACCTTTCAGGGGCGCTCCATGGTGCCGAGAGTCGGTCTGGGTACCGATGTGCACCCGATTCAAGCTGGGCGGCCGTGTCGGCTGCTGTGCTTGTCCTTCGATGACGCCGACGGCTGCGCTGGGCATTCCGACGGAGACGTCGCGGCTCATGCGCTGTGTGACGCTCTGCTGAGCGCAGCCGGTCTTGGCGATCTTGGTTCCGTCTTCGGAACCGACCGTCCCGAATGGCGCGGCGTCGGCGGCGCCGACATGCTGCGTCACGTGCACGGACTGCTCCGCGCCGAAGGCTTCCGCGTCGGCAACGCCGCCGTTCAGGTAATCGGAAATCGGCCCAAGGTCGGTCCGCGCCGCGCCGAGGCGCAGGAAGTTCTGTCGCAGCTGCTCGACGCGCCGGTGTCGGTGTCGGCGACGACCACCGACGGCCTCGGCCTCACGGGTCGGGGCGAAGGCCTGGCCGCGATCGCGACGGCGCTGATCGTGGAAGACGAGGAACAGAATAGTGGTGTGGACGATTGAAGGCTGACGGGCCGGTAAGCTGGCCCGTCGTGACCGTTCAGCCCCTGCGAATTCACGACACCATGACGGGTGTGGTGCGTGACTTCGTCCCCCTGCGCGACGGACACGCGTCCATCTACCTCTGCGGCGCCACGGTTCAGGGTCTGCCACACATCGGCCACGTCCGCAGTGGCGTCGCATTCGACGTACTGCGTCGCTGGCTGACGGCGAAGGGTTTCGACGTCGCCTTCATCCGCAACGTCACCGACATCGACGACAAGATCCTCAACAAGGCTGCCGACGCCGGCCGGCCGTGGTGGGAGTGGGCGGCGACCTTCGAGCGCGCCTTCACCTCCGCATACGACGCCCTCGGTGTCCTGCCCCCGTCGGCCGAGCCGCGCGCCACCGGGCACATCACCCAAATGGTCGAGCTGATCGAGCGGCTGCTCGCCGACGGCCATGCCTATACGGGTGGCGGGGACGTCTACTTCGACGTGCTGAGCTATCCCGACTACGGCCAGCTGTCCGGCCACCGGATCGACGACGTGCACCAGGGCGAGGGCGTCGCGACGGGCAAGCGCGACCCGCGTGACTTCACCCTGTGGAAGGGCGCCAAGCCGGGCGAACCGTCGTGGCCGACGCCGTGGGGCCCGGGTCGCCCGGGCTGGCACACCGAGTGCGTCGCCATGTGCGAGACGTACCTTGGGTCGGCGTTCGACATCCACGCCGGCGGTATGGATTTGGTGTTCCCGCATCACGAGAACGAGATCGCGCAGGCACGGGCGGCCGGTGACGGCTTCGCGCAGTACTGGATGCACAACGGCTGGGTCACCATGGGTGGCGAGAAGATGAGCAAGTCCCTCGGCAACGTGTTGGCGATTCCCGCTGTGCTGCAACGGGTTCGCGCCGCGGAGCTGCGGTACTACCTCGGCTCGGCGCACTACCGGTCGATGCTGGAGTTCTCCGAGAACGCCCTGCAGGACGCGGTGAAGGCCTACACCGGCATCGAGGAGTTCCTCCACCGCGTGCGCAACCGGGTGGGGACGATCGTTCCCGGTGACTGGACCGAGAAGTTCGGCGCCGCGCTCGACGACGATCTGGCAGTGCCGGCCGCGCTGGCCGAGGTGCACGCCGCGCGGGCCGAGGGCAATCGCGCGCTCGACGCGGGGGACCACGACACCGCGATGAGGCACGCCAGGTCCATCCGGGCAATGATGGGCATCCTCGGTTGCGACCCGCTCGACGAGCGCTGGGAATCGCGCGACGAGACGTCGGCGGCCCTCGCGGCGATCGACGAGCTCGTCCAGTGGGCGCTCGCGGGTCGCGCGGAGGCCAGGGAACAACGAGACTGGGCTAGGGCCGACGAGATTCGCGATCGGCTCAAGGCGGCCGGCATCGACGTCACCGACACCGCAGACGGACCACAATGGGCGCTCGTCGACGGGAGCAACAAATAATGGCAGGCAACTCCCAACGACGCGGAGCGGTACGCAAGGCGGGCACCAAGAAGGGGCCGCAGATCGGCTCCGGCGGTGTCCGCAGGCGCGGGCTCGAGGCCAAGGGCGCGACCCCGCCGGCGAGCGCGCGGCCACACCACCCCGCCGGAAAGCGGGCCGCCGCGGCGGCCCGCAAGGACCAGGGGCGGCACAAGAAGACCGACGAGACCGAGGTCGTGCTCGGCCGCAACCCCGTGTTGGAGTGCCTGCGCGCCGGGGTACCGGCCACCGCCCTGTGGGTGATGCTCGGAGCCGAAGCCGACGAGCGCCTCACCGAGTCGGTGCAGCGCGCGGCCGACAAGGGCATCTCGATCCTCGAGGTGCAGAAGCACGACCTGGACCGCCTCAGCGCCAACGGACTTCACCAGGGCATCGCCCTGCAGGTGCCGCCGTACAACTACGCCCACCCCGACGACTTGCTGCGCGTGGCGAAGGCGGATTCGACGCCGGCTCTGCTGGTGGCGTTGGACAACATCTCAGATCCCCGGAACCTGGGTGCCATCGTCAGGTCGGTCGCCGCGTTCGGTGGCCACGGCGTGCTCATCCCGCAACGCCGGTCGGCGTCGGTGACGGCCGTCGCGTGGCGCACCAGTGCCGGCGCTGCCGCGCGGCTTCGCGTCGGGCGGGCCACCAACCTGACCCGCACGCTGCAGAGCTGGAAGGACGAGGGCCTGCTGGTGGTGGGTCTGGACGCCGGCGGTGACACCCAGCTCGACGAGGTCGACGCGAGCGGTCCGATGGTCGTCGTGGTCGGCTCCGAGGGCAAGGGCCTGTCCCGCTTGGTGCGGGAGAACTGCGACGCGATCGTGTCCATCCCGATGGCGGGACCGACGGAGTCGCTGAACGCGTCGGTGGCCGCGGGTGTGGTGCTCGCGGAGATCGCTAGGCAGCGTCGCTGACCGGCTGCTTGGTTTCCGGCATGAAGCGGGCGTAGAGCACCAAGCCGATGGCGGCCACGGCTGCCAGCGTCCAGAACGCGATCGTGTATCCCTCGGTGACGATGACGAACCCGGCGACCGTTGCGCTGAGGGACGCGCCGACGCCCTGCACGGTCGACACCGCGCCCTGGGCCACGTTGAAGCGTCCCGATCCTCGGGTCAGGTCGGCGATCACGATGGGGAACAGCGCCCCGAAGATGCCCGCGCCGATGCCGTCGAGTGCCTGCACGGCCAGCAGCCAGGCCGCGTTGTCGGACACCGTGTAGAGCAGGCCGCGAACCGTCAGCACCGCGAACGCGACCAGGAAGATCGGTTTTCGGCCCCAGACGTCGGCCTTGCGACCGACCACGATCGCCACCGGAACCATGACCAGCTGCGCGGCCAGGATGCACAACGCGACCAGTGACGTGGCGCTGTCCTTTCCGACGACGCGGGTAAGGAGCTGGCTGACCGAGGTGAGCATCGCGGCGTTGGCGAGGTGAAAGGTGAACGCGATGATCGCAAATATCAGCAGCGGGCGGTTGGTCACCAGCGTGGTCCAGGCGCCGACGGGCTTCCCGTCGTCGTCGGGGGTGAGGCCGCGGGCCAATTCGTCGTCGATCTCGTCGCCGCGGATGCGCGTGGTGGCTACGACGCTGAGCACGGCAAGCACGCCCATCAGCCAGAACACCACCACCGGGCCGAGCGACCAGGCGAGAAGTGCGGCGACGCCCGCGGCGGTGGCGTTGCCCGCATGGTTGAACGCCTCGTTGCGGCCGACTCTCGGCGCGAACATCCGCGGTCCCATCAGGCCGAGGGTGACGGCGGCGATCGCCGGGGCGAACACCGCGGCGGCGAGCGACGCCACCGACTGGCTGATCGCGACCAACGCGAATCCGCTGACGAGGGGCAGGACCAGCGAGCTGGCGGTGACGGCAAGGGCGGCGACGACGATGATCGCCCGCCGGTTCTTGACCCGGTCGATCAGGATGCCTGCTGGGGTCTGGGAGAGGAGCCCGACGACGCCGGCGATGGTGATCACCGAGCCGACCGTGGCCTCGTTCCAGCCGTGTTCGGGTCCGCGGACCGCGAGGAGATAGATCGCGAGATAGGGGCCCAATCCGTCGCGGACGTCGGCCAGGAAGAAGTTGACGGCGTCCAGCGCGCGCAACGACTGGCGTGACGGCATCACGTGCGTCGTCAACGATCACCTCGTTCGGTTGGGAAGTTCACCAGCAAGCTATCGCACCCCGAACAGTTCGATGCCGACCCACAGGCCCAACACCGCGACGACGAGCGTCACCGGGACCGTGACCAGCCCGACGCGACTGAACTCGACGAACCCCGCTGGTAGGCGTTCGCGCTGCACCACGCTGCGCCACAGCAGATTCGACAGCGAGCCGGGGTAGGTGAGGTTGGGTCCGACGTTGACCCCGATCAGCACGGCGAGCACGGCCGCGGGTCCCATCCCCGCGACCAGCGGCAGCAAAACCAACACGGCGGGCAGGTTGTTGACCACGTTGGACAGCAGCGCGGCCGCCACGGCGATGCCGAGCAGCGCGGGCAACGTCGTACCGGTGGGCAACACGTGCCGCATCGCGTCGTCGAGGCCGTGTTTCATCACCGCGGTCACCACCACGCCGAGGCACAGCACGAACGCGAGGAACGGCACGTTGGCGGCCGCCGCGATGCCGGCCACGCTGCTGCGGCGACTGACGAGTCCCCGCACCCCGAGCACGAGGGCGCCTGCGAGTGCCGCCCAGGCGGGCGCCACGTCGAGAAGCGAGGTGACCGCGAAGCCGACGAGGGTCAGTGCCAGCACGACGAGCACGAAGACCGGCATCTCCGCCGGTGGTGGCGTCACGTGGTCGGTGGGCCGCTGGGCCAGCTCGCGACGGAAGAACCAGCGCAGCAGGACGTATTCGGCGGCGATCGCGAGCAGCCACGGCAGTGCCATGACGGCGCTGAAGTGCGCGAAGGTCAGGCCCGCGGCGGAGAAGGCCAGCAGGTTGGTCAGGTTCGACACGGGCAGGAGGAGGGACGCGGTGTTGGCCAGGTGCGCGGTGGCGTAGGCGTGCGGTCGAGACGGGATGCCGAGGGTGCGTGCGGTGGCCATCACGACGGGTGTCAGGAGGACGACGGTGGCGTCGAGGCTGAGCACAGCCGTCGTCGTCGCCGCGATGGCGAAGACGGTGCCCATCAGGCGGTGTGGTTCGCCTGCGCTGCGGCGGGCCATCGCGACCCCGGCGGCGTGGAACAGGCCTTCGTCGTCGCACAGCTTGGCCAGCACCAACACCGCCGCGAGGAACCCGACCACCGGCAGCAGGTCGTTGATCTCGACCATGGCGTCGTCGAACGACACCACCCCGAGCGCGATCAGCAGGCCCGCGGCGGGTACCGCTGCGACGGCCTCGGGCCACCCCCGTGGCCGGAACATGGCGAATGCCAGGACGACGGCCAGCGCGCCGAGCGCCAGCGTCAGATCCACGGGTCGGCGCGTTCCCATGGTGTCGGGAGGTGCAGTGCCACACCGTCTTCGGTCGCAAGCCGGGCCAACACCCGCATCGACGCGTCGAGGTCGTCGCCCGCGTACGGCAGCGCGCGCACTGGTTCGCGGAGCGGACCGAAGAAGTCGTCCCAGTGGACGAGGACGACGCGGCGGGCACCCACCGCGCGCACCGCCTCGTCCCAGTAGTCGCGGAGGTAGCGCTCCGGTTGCAGCCCCAGCTGTCCGACACCGAGGTAGACGACGTCGGCCCGCTGTCCTCGCAGTGCGCCGGGGACGAAGCCTGCGCTACCGACGACGAGAAGGCGTCCGTCGGTTGGGCGGTGGTGGATCAGCGTCGACCACGCCTCGCCGCACCGGTACGCCGAGGCCCGCACCGGCGGGACCGGAGGGTCCGTGATGGCGCCTGGAAAGCGGTCCGGCGGGCAGTGGTTTCCGACGACGAGGGTTACGTGGAACGTCCCCAACGACATTGGCTCACCAGGGGTGACGACGACGAGTTGGTCTTCTGGCAGTCCCGCGCCGCGACCCAGCTGAACCGCCGACGTGCCGCCGACCAGCTTCGCGCCGGTGCGCTGGGCCACCACCGCCGAATCCATCGCGTGGTCGAAGTGGGTGTGGACGGGCAGGACGGCCTCAAGACGCTCGACCCCGAGGCGGGCCAGGCATCCGTCGACGCGGGGTAGTGACGGGGCCAGCTTGCGGAGGGCGACGGTGAGAAGCCCTGGGCGAGAGAAGAATCCGTCGGTCAGCAAGGCTGACTGGCCGTCGTCGACGAGGAGGGTGGTCACGCCTGCCCACGTCACGGTCAGCGGCGACTGGGACGTCGCCTGCGGTTGGTCGAAGTACCGACGGTAGTCGGCGGGGTTTGGCCGGCCGAGCTTGAGACGCATCAGACAAACGCCTTCACGACGACCCCGTCGACGGCCAAGCGGGCGCGGACCGCCGTGGCGCTGAGCACGGCGCCCGGTGAATCGCCGTGCACGCACACCGATTCCGCGATGATGGGGATGGTCGTCCCGTCGACTGCCTCGACCGTGCCGCGGCCGACCATCGAGGACACCCTGGCGGCGATGGCTTCGGCGTCGTCGAGTACTGCGCCGGGCTCGCGACGCGAGACCAACCGTCCGTCGGGCTGGTAGGCCCGGTCGGCGAAGGCTTCGGCGACGGTGCGCAGACCGAGGTCGGCGGCTGCTGAGAAGAACGCGGAACCGGCCAGCCCCAGCACGGCCAGACCCGGGTCGACGGCGTGCACCGCCTTGGCGACCGCGGCGGCTTGACCCTCGTCGTGGACGATCGTGTTGTACAGCGCGCCATGGGGTTTGACGTAACTGACCGTGGATCCGGAGGCGGCGGCCAGGGCCTGTAGGGCGCCGATCTGGTAGATGACCTCGGCGATGAGATCGTCGGCCGCCATGTCGATGTAGCGTCTGCCGAACCCATGTAGGTCGCGGTAGCTCACCTGCGCTCCGATGCGGACGCCGCGGCGGGCAGCGGCCCTGCACACCGTCGCCAAGCCGGCCGGGTCGCCTGCGTGGAAACCGCACGCCACGTTGGCGCTGGTGACGAGCTCGAGCATGGCGTCGTCGTCGCCGAGTTGCCACACTCCGAACCCCTCACCGAGGTCGGCGTTGAGGTCGACGGTCACGGGGGACACGGCGGTAAGCCTACGGCGGGCGCGGGTTGGCCCGCCCAGCCGTTCTCCGAGACGAATTCGTCGAGCGGCCTACCGAACGTCCACTCGTCGATCTCCAGCGCGGGCCGGTCGGGGAAGTCCGGAACCGGGCCGAGGCACAGGATCGCCACCGGCTCGGCGTCGTCGGGCATTCCGAGCAGCGCGCCGAGACGCGCGGGGTCGAAGATCGACACCCAGCCCATGCCGAGGCCCTCCGCGCGGGCGGCAAGCCACATGTTCTGGATGGCGCACGACACGGAGGCCAGGTCCATCTGCGGCAGGGTTCGGCGCCCGAAGACGTGCTTGTCGCGCCCGTCGCCCAGCGCCACGACGAGCAGTTCGGCGCAGTCCAGCACGCCCTCGACCTTCAACCGGAGGAACTCGTCGGCCCGCGGACCCAGTGCCGACGCGGTCTGCCGACGTTCGTCGGAGACGATGTCGTGGATCTGGTGGCGCAGGGCGTCGTCGGTGATACGGATGAACCGCCACGGCTGCATCAGTCCGACGCTTGGGGCGGCGTGCGCGGCGGCGAGCAATCGGGCGAGGACGTCTTCTGGCACGTCGCCCGGTGCGAACCGGCGCATGTCGCGGCGCTCGGCGATGGCTCGGTACACGGCCCGTCTCTCCGCTGCGCTGAACGCGTGCTCGCCCACGCGGGTCAGCGTACGTTCGAGTGCGTGAGATCCGAAGTCTTGGTCACCGCAAGCGAACTCGAGGAGCTGATCGCGGGAGGTGCGCCGCCGAGAATCCTGGACGTCCGCTGGCAGTTGGCGGAACCGGACGGCAGCGCGGCCTACGTGGAAGGCCACCTTCCCGGCGCGGTGTACGTCTCCCTCGACGACGAACTGACCGATCACGCCGTGACGGGCAAGGGCAGGCACCCCCTGCCGTCGGGCGCCGCGTTGCAGGCCGCGGCCCGGCGGTGGGGGATCCGGGACGGCGACCAGGTCGTGGTCTACGACGACTGGAACCGGGCCGGGTCGGCGCGCGCGTGGTGGGTGTTGAGGGCGGCCGGTCTGGCCAACGTGCGCATCCTCGACGGCGGTCTGGCGGCGTGGCGAGGCGCTCTGGAATCCGGTGTCGTCACCCCCGAGCCAGGTGACGTCACCGTCACCCATCCCGACCTCTACGCGGGGGCCCTGCCGACGTTGAGCGCCGACGAGGCCGCGGCGCTCGGCTCCCGGTTGGCCGACGCACGGGCACCGGAGCGCTTTCGGGGCGACGTCGAGCCCGTCGACCCGGTCGCAGGCCACGTTCCCGGCGCCGTCAACGTGCCGAGCACGTCGCTGCTCGACGCCGACGGCGCGTTCCTTCCGACGGCTGACCTCGCCGACGCACTCGGTGACACCGCCGGTGCGTACTGCGGGTCGGGTGTCACCGCGGCGGTGGCGGTCGCCGCGCTGGCCGTGGTCGGCGTCGACGCGGCGCTGTTTCCCGGGTCGTGGTCGCAGTGGTGCGGCGAACCGGCCCGCCCCGTCGCCACGGGCGGCTGACGCGACGAGAGTCGGCGGCATGGGGTCGTAGGCGGCAGAACCATAGGGGAATCCCCGATGCGACCGGTCTGCATTCCGGGCGATCATCTACGAGGACGACGTCGGAAGGGACAACGGCGAGGGGCATCGGCGGTGAGCAACACGAAACGCCTTCGATGCGCGGGGGCCCTCGCAGTGGTGTTCGGCGTTGGTGCGGCGGCGATGACCTATCCGGGTCTCGCGGCTGCAGAACCAACGGCTGAGCCGTCGCCTGGCGTGTCGCAGGTCGAGAGTTCGGGATCGGGGGACCCGGACTCGAAGGCGGAGCCCGGGGTGGTGTCGTCTGGGGGGTCGACACCACCCGTGGGGGCGGGTTCCGTCGATGCCGGGTCGGGGTCTGACGCATCGTCAGACCCCGATCAGGCTCTCGGGTCGACGGGGTCGACGGGGTCGACGACCGAACCGGCGCCCGGAGTCTCGGTCCGCAGTTCCGGTGGTGCGCTGACCTCGAGTGAGTACGAGCAGGGGTCATCCGACGGCGCGTCGTCGTCGAGCGGAACCGAGCCGGTCGCGCAGGAATCCGTTGCGCAGGAACAAGCCGCACCCCAGGACTCGCCGGTCGTCACGCCGCCCACCGCGGAGCCGGTCGCCATCCCGACCCCGGAGGCCGCGCCCGTCGCCGTCCCGGCTCCGACCGCTGCGGTCCACGACGACGCGAAGGCGGCCAGGGCCTTCACCTCGGACGTCATCGCCGCGAGGTCGAATAGCGTTGTCGTCACCGTGATCTCGTCGATTCCGCTGGCGACCGTCTCGTTCGGCGGCGGTGGCGACGTCGGGACGTTCTTCGCCGCGGCCGGCGCGCAGAATTCCGTCGACGAGCACGGGGCGGCCCACGCGACGGCCGTCGCGGCCCGCGGAGTGTCCACGGCGCCCGCCGAGGACTCGGCACGTGAACCGGTGCGGACCTTCACCGGCGTCCTCGCGGCGGTGTTGGCCCCCTTCGTCGTTCCGGTGCCGGGGAGCCCGGCGGACACCCCGGCGCTGTGGGCGGTGCTGGCCTGGGTGCGGCGTCAGTCCGAGCGCGGGGTCGTCGACCAGCGGCAGGTGTCGGTCGCGGACCCGCAGCGGACCGAGCTGGTCGACGCCGACCCGTTGGCCGCCCCGGGTGCGATCGTCGACCGGGTCGACCGGATGTCGGGACGAGTGGCCGGTCACGTCAACGTCGTCGACGACCCCAATCCGAGTGCCGGTCCGCTCACTTACTCGTTGGTCCGGCAGGTCGACCGGCGGCTCGGTTCCGTCATAGTCGACGCCGACTCCGGGCAGTGGGCGTTCACGCCGACCCAGGCCGCCAGGCTGGCGGCGCACCTGAATCCCGACGACGGAGTCGCGACGTTCGCGGTCGCGGCGTCCGACGGTCAGACGGTCGACGTTCGCGCGCCCGTCGACTCGGCCGAGGCCGCCGTCACCGACACCATCGACGTCGGCAGCGGGCTCACCTACGGTCTTGCGGTCATCGGGGACCGCCTGTACGTCCTCAACGGCTCCAACGAGGCGGCAGGCAACGGATCGGTGAAGGTCGTGGACACCACGACCAGGACGGTGGTCGGTTCGGTCGAGGTCGGCAGCATGCCGTTCGCGCTGGCAGCCAGCGGCGGAACGCTCTACGTCGGGAACGCCGACGACGGCACGGTCTCCGTGGTCGACGCCTCGACCAACACCGTCGTCGACGTCATCGACGTTGGCGCCAATCCGTTTGGTCTCGAGGTCAGCGGCGACCGCCTCTACGTCGCCGATCTCGCCGGAACGGTGTCGGTGATCGACCTGGCCGACAACACCGAACTCGTCCGGATCCCCGTCGGCGGTGACCCATTTGGGCTCGCCGCCACGGCGGACCGGGTCTACGTCACCAACTACGCGGGCGGCACGGTGGCGGTGCTCGACCAGACGACCAACACCGCCGATCACGCGGCGACCGGCGGATACCCGTACTACGCCGCCATCGTCGGCAAGCGGTTGTACGTCGTCAACGCCGCCACCAACGCCCTCACCGTGGTGGACGGGTCGACCACCACCGCCGTGGAGATCGACCCCAAGACCCATGCGCTCGACGCGATCCCACCGGACGCGGCCCCGGTCGACATGATCGTCCGCGGCGACCGCCTGTACGTGAGCAACATCAACTGCGGAACCGTCACGGTCGTCGACGTCGCCACCAACAACACCGTCGCGACCATCGGGGTCGGCATCCAGCCCGGACTGATGGCCGCGAGTCGCGACGGCCGCACCGTCTACGTCTCCGACGTCATGGGCGGTACCGTCCGCGTGATCACCAGCGTGCGCCACGCAGCCCGATGACGGTGTGAACTGCAAGGAATCGGCTAGCGTCATACTCCATGCCCAGAGGACCTGCGCCACGCCGGCGAGCAACCCTGGCGTCGTTGGCCGCCGAACTGAAGGTCTCGCGCACCACGATCTCCAACGCCTACAACCGGCCGGATCAGTTGTCCGCCGATCTTCGCGAGCGCGTTCTGGCAACGGCCAAACAGCTGGGCTACGCCGGACCCGATCCGGTCGCACGCTCGCTTCGCACCCGGCGCGCGGGTGCGGTCGGTCTGATCCTCACCGAGCCGCTCAACTATTCGTTCCGTGACCCGGCGGCGCTGGACTTCGTCGCGGGCCTCGCCGAGTCCTGTGAGGCGGTGGGGCAGGGGCTGCTGTTGGTCGCCGCCGGGCCCAATCGCAGCGTCAGCGACGGGACCGCCGCGGTGCTGTCCGCGGGCGTCGACGGCTTCGTCGTCTACTCGGCCTCCGACGACGATCCCTACCTTCAGGTGGTCGCGCAGCGCGCGCTGCCGGTGGTAGTGGTCGACCAACCACGGGACGTCCCCGACGCCTCGCGCGTCGGCATCGACGACCGCGCCGCGATGCGCAGTGTGGCCGACTACGTCATCGGGCTCGGTCACCGACACATCGGAGTCCTGACGATGCGCTTGGGGCGCGACTGGCCCCACGGTGACGCCGAGGCCGCGGCGGCCGATCTGGAGCGCATGGACAACCCGCACTTCTTCGTCCAGCGGGAGCGCATTCAAGGCACTCGCGAAGCCATGAAGGATGCTGGCCTGCAACCTGATTCGTTGACGGTGGTGGAGACTCGCGATCATCTTCAGGCCTCCGGCGGGGCGGCGGCCGAGGTGGCGCTGGACATCAACCCTCGGATCACGGCGTTGATGTGCACAACCGACGTGCTCGCGCTTTCGGCGATGGACTACCTGCGTGGCCGTGGCATCTACGTGCCGGGGCAGATGACCGTCACCGGATTCGACGGTGTCCCAGATGCATTGGCGCGCGGGCTGACGACCGTCAAGCAGCCAAGCGTCGAAAAGGGGCGTCGGGCCGGCCATTTGCTGCACAATCCGCCACGATCGGGTCTGCCCGCGGTGGAGATCCTCGACACCGAGCTGGTGCGCGGACGCACGTCGGGCCCGCCCGCCTAGCTAGGGGCCGGTGAAGAGCGGCGTCGAACGCCATTGTGCGAGAGCGGGTTCGACCGCCCCGACGAGCATCGGCAACTGGGGAGCCATGGCAAGGCAGGCGACCGTCGCGAGAGATCCGGCGGCCTCCACCAGGCGCAGCACCCGGGGGTCGGAGGCCCGCAGCCCGAGGCGCGTGGCTGCCTCGTCGTAGGTCGCCACCCCGTCCGGGCCGGCCAGTGCGACGTCGGACTCGACCGGCCCAAGGGTGACGAGTTCGAAGTCCGCCCAGTACTCGCCGGCTGGGGTGGTGATCATGTTGTGGAACGGTGCGTCGCCGTGGATTGCCTGGATTGCCACCCCTGGGAACTCCCGCTCGAAGGCGTCCCGGCTCGACACGATCGGCTCGACGGTCGACCATTCGCGCCGAGCCCGGTCGAGATCGGCTGCGGGCAGCAGATCGGGAAGGCTCTCCAGCGCGGTCAGCCCGTCGGGGACGTAGGTGGCGAACGGAGCCCAGAACCCCAGGTTCTCGTCGGTGTAGTCGGCGAGCACGGCATGGAGTTTCGCGGTCATCGCCAGGCGAGCGGTGGTGTCCGGCTCGGGAACCGGGACCTCCTCGACCAGCTGCCAGAACGTCATCGAGAACCCTTCTTGCACAACGGGTTCACGTGGGACCAGCGGGCTGGGTGGTACGACCGGATGGCCGTGGTCGGCAAGCCACCCGGTCACGGCGAGCTCCGCGCGCTGCTGTGCGAGTTGAGCTTCCGGCCGAAGCGTGTACGACGCCGGCAGCACGGTCGGCACCCGGACCACCACGGGGCTCGGAGCCAGATGGACGACGACCGAGAACACGTCGTAGAGCACGCGTGGTTCCCGCACCTCGAGCCCGAGCTGGCGGCCCGCCGCCGCAGCGGCGCCAACGGCCCGCGCGGTGCGTGCCTCGTCGCCGGCCATGCGCTAGCCGCGGCGTCGCTCGAGCAGGTGGCTCAGTGCCTCCGCGACGTCCTCGGGGGAGTCGACTCGGTAGGCCGCCAGCGTCTCGCCGGGGCCGACCTTCACGCCGACGTCGGATCCGACCATGCGCCGGAACGCCTTCTCGTCGGTGACGTCGTCGCCGAAGAACACCGCGGCCGTGGCGTCACCCCGTCGGCGGAAGACGTCGACCGCCTCGCCCTTGTCGGTGGAGATGACCGCGAACTCCAGCACGTTCTTGCCCGCGGTGATCTCGGCGCCCGAGGCTTCGCCCACCGAGCGGGCCGCGGCGAGCGCGGCCTCGCCGTCGGCGGCGGAGGCGTTCCTCACGTGAAGCGCGACGCTGGCGGGCTTGAGCTCGACGGTCACCCCTGGCCGCCCCGCCGCGATCGAGTTGAGTTCAGTCGTAATCGTGGCCAACAGCGCCTCGTCGATCTCCAGGGCGAAACCGGTCTCGAACTCGGCGCCGTGGCTGCCGACGAGGTGCACGCTCGACGGCATGCCGGAGTACTCCCGCAGCACGGCAAGGGCGCGTCCGGAGACCAGCACGACCTCGGTCGCCGGCAAGTCGGCGATGGCGATCAGCGCCTCGGCCGCCTGCGGCAGCGGCCGGGCGTCGGAAGGACGGTCGACGAGCGGCGCGAGGGTGCCGTCGAAGTCGGAGGCGACGAGCAGCCGCGGGGTGGCGGCGAGGGCGTCGAGGGCGCGGACGAGGTCTGCCGGGAGTGCCACCGTTCAGATCTTAGGGTGTTCCCCGTCGCCGATCAGCAGTCGCACGGCGAGGTCTAGTCGCTTGCTGACGTCGGTTGCCGAGGCCCGGCGCGTCAGCCAGGCCAACAGGTTGGACAGCCACACGTCGGAGATGACGCGTGCGATGTGGAACTGGTCCTCGGTGGGCTCGCCGTCGCTCATGGCCCTGGCGAACATCGAGTCCATCAGCTTTCCGACGTGGTCGACTTCACCCGAAGCGGAGGCGTCGGCGAAGACGAAGGCGCGGGTCATGGCCTCGGTCAGCAGCGGGTTGCGCTGCATCGAGCGGTTGAGTTTCCCGACCATGACGTTGAGTCGCTGGTAGGGCGTGCCCCCGGTCAGCGACGCCCGGTCGGTCTTGGCGTCGATGCGTTCGAACTCCCGGCCCAGCGCGGACACCAGGAGGTGCACCTTGGACGGGAAGTAGCGGTACAGCGTGCCGACCGCGACGTCGGCGCGCTCGGCGACCGCACGCATCTGAACTGCCTCGTAACCACCCTTGGACGCGATGGCGAGGGTGGCGTCGAGGATGCGCTTGCGGCGTTCGCGCTGGGCCTCGGAGCCCAATTCGGACTCGGCCAGGACGGCCACCTTCGTCACCTGGCGGGGGCCGGTGGTCGACGACGACCCCGAACCCGAGCTGGTTGCTGCTGACTCGCTTGCTGGCACAGAAGAACCGGACATGCGGTAGGCATCTCCTTCGTAGTACGCACTAGGTGAAAACGATACGCACGCGAATCAGGAATGTCCCACCTCCGTGCCCCCGGGTCACCGACTTGTCCTGGCGTAATGGCAGTCGACTTGACGTTAGAACGATGTCACCATTAGAACACGTTCTAGTGAGAAGCATCGTCTTCTCTCCAAGACCCAGGAGGGCCCGACCATGGCTTCGACAGGTGCGGTGTCCGCCACCATCACCGACGATCAGTTTGCCGTACGAGAGCTCGTCCGGGATTGGGCGGCATCCTCCGGCGCCATCGCCGCGGTGCGCGGCGTCGAGCAGGGCGACCCCGAGTCGTGGCGGCCCGTCTACGACAGCCTGGCTCAGCTCGGCATGTTCGGGGTGGCCGTGCCCGATGAACTCGGTGGTGCCGGCGGCAGCGTCGAGGACCTCTGTCTGATGGTCGACGAGGCGGCCGCGGCGCTGGTGCCCGGCCCGGTCGCGACGACGGCGCTCGCCACGCTGGTGATCACCGACGAGAAGCTTCTGGACGCGCTGGCCTCCGGGCAGCGCACCGCGGGCGTCGCGCTCGGTTCGGACATCACGTTCGACGGAACGACGGCGACGGGGACGGCGAAGTACGTCCTCGGTGCCCTGGTGGACGGGGTGCTGGTGCTGCCCGCCGGGGAGGACTGGGTCTACGTCGACGCGACGGCCGCCGGGGTGACGGTCGAGCGACTGGAGGCCACCGACTTCTCCCGCCCGCTGGCCCGGGTCGAGCTGTCGTCGGCCCCGGCCACCAGGATCGACCTGCCGCACCAACGGGTCGTCGACCTCACCGCGACCCTGCTGGCGGCTGAGGCCAGTGGGCTCTCCCGGTGGTGCCTGGAGACGGCCACGGAGTACGCGAAGGTGCGCGAGCAGTTCGGCAAGCCGATCGGCAGCTTCCAGGCGGTCAAGCACATGTGCGCCGAGATGCTGCTGCGCGCCCAGCAGATCGGCATCGCCGCGGCCGACGCGGCCGGCGCGGTGACCGACGCCGACCCCGACCAACTCTCGATCGCGGCCGCCGTCGCCTCGGCCGTCGGCATCGATGCCGAGAAGGTCAACGCCCGCGACTGCATTCAGGTGCTCGGTGGCATCGGCATCACCTGGGAGCACGACGCGCATCTCTACATGCGGCGCGCCTACGCCAACGCCCAGTTCCTCGGCGGCAAGTCGTCGTGGCTGCGCCGGTGCGCGACGCTGACCCGCGGCGGCGTGCGCCGTCAACTCCACGTCGACGTCACCGACGGTGAGGACGTCAGGGCCGAGGTCGCGGGGATCGTCGCCGACATCGCCGCGCTGCCGGAAGACAAGCGGCAGGCAGCGCTCGCCGAGACGGGCCTGATGGCGCCGCACTGGCCAACGCCCTACGGGCGGGCGGCGTCCCCCGCCCAGCAGTTGGTCATCGACCAGGAGCTGCAGGCTGCTGGCGTGGTGCGGCCGGACATCTCGATCGGGTGGTGGGCGGCCCCGACGATCCTGGGTCACGGCAGCGCCGAGCAGATCGAGAAGTTCATCCCCGGCACGCTCAACGGCGACGTGTACTGGTGCCAGCTGTTCAGTGAGCCGGGTGCGGGATCCGATCTTGCGGCGTTGCGCACCAAGGCAATTCGCACGGAAGGCGGCTGGCTTCTGACCGGTCAGAAGGTGTGGACGTCGAATGCGCATCGCGCGGACTGGGGCGTCTGCCTGGCTCGCACCAACCCCGACGCCCCGAAACACAAGGGCATCACGTACTTCCTGGTCGACATGAAGTCCCCGGGCATCGACATCCGTCCACTGCGCGAGATCACCGGCGAGGCCCTCTTCAACGAGGTCTTCTTCGACGACCTCTTCGTGCCCGACGACATGGTGGTGGGACCGGTCGACGGCGGCTGGCCGTTGGCACGCACCACGCTGGCCAACGAACGGGTCGCAATGGCCGCCGGCGGAGCGCTCGACCGGGGGATGGAACACCTTCTCGAGGTGCTGGACTCACGCCAGGACGACGGGGATCTCGACCCCGCGGAGGCCGACCGCCTCGGGGTCCTCATCGTCGCGGCTCAGGTCGGGGCGCTTCTCGACGCGTTGATCGCGCAGATGGCGGTCGGCGGGCACGACCCCGGTGCTCCCTCGAGCGTGCGCAAGCTGATCGGCGTGCGGTACCGACAGAATCTCGCAGAAGCGATCATGGATTCCCGGGACGGCGCGGGCATCGTCGACTCGCCCGACGTGCGGTACTTCCTGAACACCCGGTGCCTGTCGATCGCCGGTGGCACCGAGCAGATCCTGCTCAACCTCGCGGGCGAGCGACTGCTGGGGTTGCCGCGGTAGGAGCACGGACCTCCGTCAGCCTCCCGTAAGAACGCCGGCGCCCATCCCGGCCGGTCCGACGGGACACTGGTTACATGGTGGCGAACCGCAGGCTGACGCTCGGAACTGGTCTCGGGGTGCTCGGCGTGGCAGCGGCGGTGTTCATCGGCGTGCAGTCGGGCACCATCACCAGCCCTGCGGTGCTCGCCGGAATTGGGTCGGCGTCATCCGTCGTCGTCCCCGCACCGAAGGTCGACGAACCCACGGCGGCGCCAGGGGCGACGGAGACCGCCGTGCTCGCGGGCGGCTGCTTCTGGGGTGTCCAGGGTGTGTTTCAGCACGTCAAGGGTGTGACGATGGCCGAGTCCGGTTACGCAGGCGGGCAGCAGGCGACGGCCGACTACGAGACCGTCAGCACCGGAACGACGGGGCACGCCGAGGCGGTGCGCATCAGCTACGACCCCGCCCAGGTCAGCTTCGGGCGGCTCTTGCAGATCTACTTCTCGGTGGTGCAGGACCCGACGCAACTCGACCGGCAGGGTCCCGACGAGGGCACGCAGTACCGGTCGGCGATCTTCGCCCAGGACGCCACCCAGCAGCGCGTCGCGGACGCCTACGTCGCCCAGCTCTCCGCCGCGAAGGTGTTTCCCGCCCCCATCGTGACGACGGTCGAGCCCAACACCGGCTTCTTCCCCGCCGAGCAGTACCACCAGGACTATCTCAATTCACACCCGACGAGCTCCTACATCGCGGCCAACGACATGCCGAAGGTGGCCGCGCTCGAGCAGCTGTTCGGTGGCGACTACCGCGCGCAACCGGTGTTGGTGGGCAAGGTCGACTGACGAATTCGGTTCAGGCGTAGGTGGTTTGGGCGCAGGCGGTCGGTGTGGTCAGGTTGACGCCGCCGTAGACCACCTGAATGTAAGCGCAGGCGATGAACCCGGCGTCGGTGTTCGGTTGCCCGGTCTCGAACTGGACCGTGCGGGCGTCGCCGCGCATGACGGGCGGGTTGCCTGCGAAGTAGACCGTCGCGAACTGGGTGTCGCTGAGCGACTTGAACATCCGGGTGTTGGCGGCGTCGAAGTCGGCGTCCATGTAGACCAGTCGATTCGTCGACCGAATCGTGGTGTTCTGCCTGCCGTAGAAGTCCGGTGGGAATCCCGTGGTGCCGTCCGGTGTCAGGACGTCGGCGAGCGTGTCGAAGTAGCACCTGTTCTCGGCCTTGACGCAGTTGGCCGTGACATGGATCTGCACGGTGTGGGTGTCGTCGATCGCGATGCCCTTGGTGGCGGTGTTGGTCGCGGCGACGGACTGCGCGGTCGGGCTGAGGACGCCGAACGCGAGCAGGAGTGCCGACACCGCTGCGAGACTCTTAGCCGATCGAAACACGAGCGCTCCTATGGGTCCAGCGAATGTTAGCCCGCACGTCATTCGTCGTAGGTGACTTCGACCGAATCGGATTTCGGCCTGGCCTGGCAGGCCAGGATCAGTCCCTCGGCGAGGTCGGAGGCTTCGAGGACGTCGTTGACCTCCATGTCCACCTCGCCGCTCTTGACGAGCACCGCGCAGGCGCCGCAATGACCTTCGCGGCACGAGAAGGGTGCGTCGAGGCCCTTGTCGAGCAGGACGTCGAGCAGCTTGGCGTTGCGCGGCCAGCGGATGTCCTGGGTCTCGCCGTCGAGGGTGACGACCGCGGTCGCCGGTCCTTCGTCGCTGTCGTCCTCGTCGACGACGACGGCAGCAAACGGATCGGACTCGAGGGATTTGAACACCTCGAGGTGGACTCGCTCGGGGGCGGCGCCTGCGACCTTGAGGGCTTCCTCGGCGGCCACCATGAACGGGCCCGGTCCGCAGATGAACGTCTCGCGCTCCACGTAGGGGGCCACGAGGTTGACCAGGGCGGCCGCACTCGGCAGTCCCTGGACGGTCTCGATCCAGTGCACGGCGGTGAAGCGGTCCGGGTACTTCGTGGCCAGCTCGCGCAGGGCGGCCGCGAAGATCACCGACTTCTCGTCGCGGTTGGCGTAGACCAGCGTCACCTTGCCGGCGCCCTCCGACAGCGCCGACTTGAGGATCGCCATCATTGGGGTCACGCCGCTGCCCGCCGCCAGCAGCAGGAAGTCCGTGTCGAGCGTCTTGGGCACGAACGTGCCCGACGGGGCCAGCACGTGCATCGTCATGCCGGCGTGCGCGTTGTCGCACAGCCAGTTCGACGCGTAACCACCCGCGGTCCGTTTGACCGTGACGGTCAGCGCTTCGTCACCGAACGGCGAGCTGGACAACGAGTAGCAGCGGGCCACCGACCCGGTGCGGTCGCTGGGCACCCGGAGGGTGAGGAATTGACCGGGCTGGTGGCGAAGCCTTTCCGCGGGAATCGGCGTTGCTCCGGGGCCGTCGGGCGCCTTGAAGACCAGTGAGCGCGCATCGGCGGTCTCCTCGACGACGCCAACCAATTGCAACTCGAGCACGTGGGTGCCGAGCGGCTCGTCCGTCACGGTCGTCCTCCATCAGTTGAGAGGTCAAAACTAGAACATGTTACAAAAACGCGCTTCCGCAGGTCTAGCCATCATAGGAATGCCTTGCTCGACACAAATCGTAACGTGTTCTAATCTTGGTCAAGTTCTTCATCCGCCCCAAGATGCCCGGAGGCAACCAGTGACGTCCATTGAACAACGCGACGTGCAATCGGTCCTAGACGGCGTCGACGACTTGTTGCCGCTGATCGCCAAGCGCGCGCAAGCCGCCGAGGATCTCCGGCGCATCCCGGACGAGACCATCGCCGAGCTCGACCAGGCCGGTTTCTTCAAGTTGCTGCAGCCCGAACAGTGGGGCGGCCTGCAGTGCGACCCCACCGCGTTCTACGAGGCCGTGCGTCGGCTCGGCAGCGCGTGCGGCTCGACCGGCTGGGTCAGCTCGATCATCGGTGTGCACAACTGGCACCTCGCGCTGTTCGACCAGCAGGCGCAAGAAGAGGTCTGGGGCGACGATCCGTCGGTCCGCATCTCGTCGTCCTACGCGCCGATGGGAGCGGGCACCGTCGTCGACGGCGGTTACCTCGTCAGCGGTGCCTGGCAGTGGTCTTCGGGCTGTGACCACGCCACGTGGGCCTTCCTCGGTGGACCGGTGATCAAGGACGGCCGGCCCGTCGACTTTGGCAGCTTCCTGATCCCGCGGTCGGACTACCGAATCGACGACGTGTGGCACGTCGTGGGGCTCAAGGCCACCGGCAGCAACACCGTCGTCGTCAAGGACGTGTTCGTGCCGAAGCACCGCTTCCTGTCGTACAAGTCCATGAACGACCGCACCGCGGGCGGACTGCAGACCAACACCGCCCCGGTGTACAAGATGCCCTGGGGCACAATGCATCCCACGACCATCACCGCTCCGATCATGGGCATGGCGTACGGCGCCTACGACGCGCACGTCGAGCATCAGGGCAAGCGGGTGCGTGCCGCGTTCGCCGGGGAGAAGTCCAAGGACGACCCGTTCGCCAAGGTGCGCATCGCCGAAGCGGCGAGCGACATCGACGCCGGTTGGCGTCAGCTGATCGGCAACGTCGGCGACGAGTACGCGCTGCTGACGGCCGGGCAGGAGATTCCGTTCGAGCTCCGAGCCAGGGCCCGTCGGGACCAGGTGCGCGCCACCGCCCGTGCCATCTCGTCGATCGACATGCTGTTCGAGGCGTCCGGTGCCACCGCGCTCGAAACCGACAAGCCGGTGCAGCGGTTCTGGCGCGACGCCCACGCCGGTCGCGTGCACGCCGCCAACGAGCCGGAGCGGGCGTACCTCATCTTCGGCAACGAGGCCTTTGGGTTGCCGCCGGCCGACACGATGGTCTGACGATGACTGCGCTGCAGGAGATTACGTTCGAGTCGACGTCCCGGTTCGCGCAGGTGCGCGACGACATGCGCCTGCACTATCACGAAGCCGGCGTCGGCAATTCCGAGACCGTGGTCCTGCTGCATGGCGGCGGTCCCGGCGCGTCGAGCTGGTCCAACTTCTCGAAGAACATCGCCGTGCTGGCAGAGCACTTCCACGTCCTCGCCGTCGACCAGCCCGGATATGGGTTGTCCGACAAGCACACCGAGCACGAGCAGTACAACCGCTACAGCGCCACCGCCCTGCTGAACCTCTTCGACCAGCTGGGCATTGAACGCGCTGCGCTGGTGGGCAATTCGCTCGGCGGCGGCACCGCGGTGCGCTTCGCCCTTGACAACCCGAAGCGGGCCGGCCGGTTGGTGCTGATGGGCCCCGGCGGCCTGAGCGTCAACCTCTTCGCGCCCGACCCGACCGAGGGCGTCAAGTTGCTCGGCAAGTTCACCGTCGACCCGACGCGCGAGAACATGGAAAAGTTCCTGCGCATCATGGTCTTCGACCAGAAGCTCATCACCCCGGAACTGATCGACGAGCGCTTCGCGATCGCCAGCCAGCCAGAATCGCTCGCGGCGGCCAAGGCGATGGGAAAGTCGTTCGCGGGCGCGGACTTCGAGCTCGGCATGATGTGGCGCGACGTGTACAAGCTTCGTCAACCGGTGCTGCTGATCTGGGGCCGTGAGGACCGGGTGAATCCCATCGACGGCGCACTGGTCGCGCTCAAGCAAATCGCGCGCGTGCAACTGCACGTGTTCGGCCAGTGCGGGCACTGGGCGCAGCTGGAGAAGTTCGACGAATTCAACGAGCTCACTGTTAATTTTCTGGGGAGTTAGACCATGAGCATCAAGGCGCTTGGGTACATGCGCATCGAGGCGACCGATGTGTCGGCATGGCGTGAGTTCGCGCTGAAGGTGCTGGGCATGGTGGAAGGCTCCGGTGCGGAAGAGGGCGCGCTGTATCTGCGCATGGACGAGATGGCCGCCCGGTTGGTGATCGTGCCGGGCGAGCACGACCGTCTGCTCATCTCCGGTTGGGAGGTCGCCGACGCGCCTGCTCTTCAGGCTTTGCGCGAGACGCTGGCCAAGGCCGGTGTCGAGTTCACCGAGGGCACCCGTGAGGACAAGCGCGAACGGCGCGTCGAGGGGCTGATCCGGTTCAACGACCCCGCGGGCAATGTCCTGGAGGCGTTTCACGGCGCGCAGTATCTGGGCCGCCGGTTCGTCAGCCCGTACGGCCACAAGTTCGTCACCGCCGAGCAGGGCCTCGGGCATGTGGTGCTCACCTGCGACGACGATGCCGCGGCCCAGGCGTTCTATCAGGACGTGCTGGGCTTCCGGCTGCGGGACTCGATGAGCCTGCCGCCGGAACTGGCCGGCCGTCCTGCCGACTCCGATCCGATCTGGCTGCGCTTCTACGGCTGCAACCCCCGCCACCACGCGCTGGCCTTCATGCCGATGCCCAACCCGACCGGCATCGTGCATCTGATGGTCGAGGTCGAGGAAGCCGACGATGTCGGCCTATGCCTGGACCGCGCGCTGCGCCGCAAGGTGAAGATGTCGGCGACGTTGGGCCGGCATACCAACGACAAGATGTTGTCCTTCTACGTCAAGACTCCCGGCGGATTCGACATCGAATTCGGTTGTGAGGGGCTCGAAGTCGAAGACACCAGTTGGGTGGCCCGGGAGAGCACCGCGGTGTCGTTGTGGGGACACGACTTCAGCGTCGGCTTCAAGTAGCCATGGGCCAACCCATCGACGCCCGCACGTTCCGCCACGTGCTCGGGCAGTTCTGCACGGGTATCACCATCATCACGACCGTTCACGACGACGAGCCCGTCGGCTTCGCGTGTCAGTCGTTCGCGGCGCTGTCGCTCGACCCGCCGCTGGTGCTCTTTTGCCCAACCAAGCAGTCGCGATCCTGGCAAGCCATCGAGGCCAGCGGGAAGTTCTGCGTCAACGTGTTGCACGAGAATCAGAAGGACGTGTCGGCGCGATTCGGGTCGAGGGAGCCGGACAAGTTCGCCGGTATCGACTGGAGCCCGTCGCACCTGGGGTCGCCGGTGCTCGCCGGGACGCTTGCGCACATCGACTGCACCGTGGCCTCGGTGCACGACGGCGGGGACCACTTCGTGGTGTTCGGCGCGGTGCACGCCATGTCGGAGCCGCCGAAGACCAAACCGCGGCCGTTGCTGTTCTACCGCGGCGAATACACCGGCATCGAACCCGACAAGACCACCCCGGCCCAGTGGCGTGACGATCTCGACGCATTCCTGACCGCGACTACCGCCGACACCTGGTTGTAGGGCCGCGCCCGTCCCGGGGCTGAAATCACAGCCGTGTAATTCATTAACACTGTGCACAACTCCTGTGGATGAATCTCAGCCGACGTGCTGACCGATGAAGTCGAGCACCGTGGCGGCGACCTCGCGGTGGGTCACGTCGTTGAGGATGTCGTGCCCGCCGCCCGGGATCTCGACGATCGACAGACTCTCGATCTGCTCGGCGTAGGCCCGCACCGCACCGACGGGCGCGATGGGATCGTTGACGCCGTGGACCGCAAGGGTCGGCGCCGCCAGGGTGGGCAGGGTCGCGCCGAAGGAGTCCCAGCCCCGGTCGAGCTCCCGCGCCAGGGGGCCACCGTCGGCGTCGACGAACGCCAGCGGATCGTTCTCCATCGCGTCGAGATAGAACGGGTCGGCCGATAGCTGACTCGGGGCGATCTCGAAGGTCGAGTTCGCGTCGACGAGACCGGGGACGGGCACCAGCGGTGCGCCCGATATCACCGCCGCGCGGTAGGGCGCGGGATCGGCCAGTAGCTTCCAGAGCGTGGCCACCGCTCCGAACGAATGCCCCTGGGCGACAAGGGGTATGCCGGACCGCTCCGCCTCGGCCAGCTCGGCGAGGCGGTCGGCCAACCCGATGCTGGCCTCCAGCGTGGTGAAGTCACCCCGGTCACCCGGGGTCAGGCCGTGCCCGAATTGGTCGACCGCCCACAGGTCCACACCGGCGGCGTTCAGCGCGAAGCCGTAGCGGTGGTAGAGCCCGGTGTGCTCGCCGAACCCGTGCAGGAAGATCACCGCCGCCCGTGGGTCGGGTGCTGCCCAGTGTCGGTAGTAGGCACGGCCGGCATCGGTCTCAAGGAAGGGCATGCGTCGAGCCCATCAGGTGGGCCGTCGTCCCGCAAGACATCCGCTCAGCTGTTACCCGATGGACTCGAGGATGAGGCTTTCGGTCTCCCGCGGCCGATCCCAGTGCGGGAAGTGCCCACAATCGGAGAACCAGTGCAGGGAGGCGTCCGGGAACAGCTGGGTCGCGCGCTCCGCCTGGCTGGGCGCCGTCACGCGGTCGTTGCGGCCCCACCCGATGACGACGCGTCCGCGCAGCGAACCGGCCGGCGCGCCTTGCTGTTTCGGCCCGTGTATCAGGGCATGCAGGGCCTCGTCCAGGCTGGGGGAGCCGGCGAAGTTGCGCAGCTCTTGCAGCACCAGGTCGGCGGGCAGCCGCCACGGCTTGGCCGAGAACTGCAGCAGCAAAGCGGTTCGCCCAACCGGGCTTGCGGTCAGGGCAGGCAGCAGGGGCTGGATGCGCCGCACCAACGCGATCGACGGACCGACGGTCGCTCCGAACAGCTTCACCTGGCGGTCGGTCCAGAAACCGCCGGGGTCGAGCGCGACGACGTTGCCGCGATGTCCGCGGCGGGCCATCTCGAGGGACATCCGGGCGCCCATCGAACTTCCGACCACGTCGACGTCGCCCAAACCCTCTTCGGCGATGAACTTCTCCACCGCGTCGGTCAACGACGCGACGGTCACCTCACCCGGCAGAGCCTCGCTCTCGCCGAACCCGGGCAAGTCGACGGCGATGACGGTGCGCTCGCGGGCCAGCGCCGGAACGATCGGATCCCAGTTGTGCAGGTTGGAGATCCCGTGGATCAGGAGGAGTGGCTTGCCGGATCCGGTCCGTACTGAATGCATGTCATGGGGATACCCACGATGGGCCGGTCAAACGGCGCTGCCGAGGAGTACGTCGCGTTGGTCTTCCATCCGGGCCTGGATCGCGTCGACCAGCGCGCGCACCTCTGGCCGGCGCAGCGTCTCGGCACGGGCGACCAGCCAGTAGCTCAGCAGCAGCCCGACGTCGTCGCGCAGCACGCGGACCAGGTCGTCGTGGCGATCGGCCATGAAGCACGGCAGCAACCCGAGTCCGGCCGCCGCACGGGTCGCCTCGACGTGGACGAACACGTTGGTCGAGGTGACGGATTCGCGCATGGCGGGCGCGAAGGTGCGGGCCAGATCGAGGTCGTCGACCTGCAGCATGGAGTCGATGAAGTAGACCAGCGGATGGGCGGCGAGGTCGGCGGTGGAACCGGGCGCACCGTGGTCGGCGAGGTACTGCCGGGATGCGTAGAGGCCGAGGCGATAGTCGCCGAGGCGGGCCACTTCGGCGCGGTGCACCTGCGGCTCGCCGACCACGACTTCGACGTCGAGTCCGGCGCGCTGCTGGGTGACCCGGCGGGTGGCGGTGACGATCTCGACGGACACCTTCGGGTGCCTCCGCTGGACGTGGGCCGCCGCGGGCGCGGCGATGTAGGCGCTGAACCCGTCGGTCGCCGACATCCGGACCACGCCCTCCAGCACCCTTGACCCCGCAGGCCCGGCCAGCGAGCGGACCGCGGACTCGACCGCTTCGGCGGCGGCCAAGGCCTCCCTCCCGAGTTCGGTGAGCTCCCAGCCCGCCGCGCTGCGGGCGAGCAGCCGCCCGCCCACGGAGTGTTCGAGTGCCGCGATGCGGCGCGAGACGGTGGTGTGGTTGAGGCCGAGTTCGTCGGCGGCGGAGACGAAGCGGCCCGAGCGGCCCACGGCGAGCAAGACCAGCAGATCGTCGGCGCTCAGTCGCTTCGGCTCGGTCACATCTGCATTTTTGCAGAGCAGCGCTGCATCCTTGGGCATTGCGGGCACAAAGAGCTGCAGCAATACTCAGCATGGAGTGTGCTGCGCGTCACACCAGCGGAGAATGGAGAGTCACATGGCAGAGCCAGTACCGACCGGGTTGCGCCGCGTCGTCGCGGCCTCGATGGCGGGGACGGTGGTCGAGTGGTACGAGTTCTTTCTGTACGGCACCGCCGCCACCCTGGTGTTCAACAAGATCTTCTTCTCGGAGACCACCAGTGAACTGAATGCCATCTTCCTGGCCTTCGCCACGTACGCCGTCGGCTTCGTTGCCCGACCGGTGGGCGGCGTGGTGTTCGGCCACTACGGCGACAAGTTCGGTCGCAAGAAGCTCCTCCAGTTCAGCCTGATCCTCGTCGGCGCCGCCACGTTCCTGATGGGTTGCCTGCCGACGTTCGGGCAGATCGGATACTGGGCGCCAGGTCTCCTGGTGGCCTTGCGGTTCATCCAGGGCTTCGCGGTCGGCGGCGAATGGGGCGGGGCGATCCTGCTGGTGGCCGAACACAGTCCGGACCGCCAACGTGGATTCTGGGCCAGCTGGCCGCAGGCCGGTGTCCCCATGGGCAACCTGCTCGCGACGGTCGTGCTGCTGGTACTGACCGGGACGCTGTCCGACGCGGCATTCCTGTCGTGGGGCTGGCGCGTGGCGTTCTGGCTGTCCGCCGTGGTCGTGCTGATCGGCTACTACATCCGCACCAAGGTCACCGACGCGCCGATCTTCGTCGAGGCGCAGCGGGAGGCCGAGCGGGTCAAGGCGTCGTCGTACAGCGTGGTCGAAGTGCTCAAGCGCTACCCGCGTGGCGTGTTCACCGCGATGGGTCTGCGCTTCGGCGAGAACATCATGTACTACCTGGTCGTCACGTTCTCGATCACCTACCTCAAGGTTCAGGTGGGTGCCGACACCAGTTCGATCCTCTGGTACCTGCTGGTCGCCCACGTGGTGCACTTCGCCGTCGTGCCGCTGGTGGGCCATCTGTCGGACCGGTTCGGCCGCAAACCCGTCTACATGGTCGGCGCGGTCCTCGGTGCCACGTGGGGCTTCTTCGCCTTCCCCATGATGAACTCGGGCAAC
The DNA here is from genome assembly GCA_006864685.1 of Mycolicibacterium hodleri. Classification (GTDB taxonomy): domain Bacteria; phylum Actinomycetota; class Actinomycetes; order Mycobacteriales; family Mycobacteriaceae; genus Mycobacterium; species Mycobacterium hodleri_B. Next base: position 47,854 of record VIFX01000007.1, read on the forward strand.
TACGTCGTGGTGACCGCCGCCGTCACGATCGGCCTGGTGTTCCACGCGTTCATGTATGCCCCGCAACCGGCCATCATGGCCGAGATGTTCCCGACCAGGATGCGGTATTCCGGTGTGTCCCTTGGCTATCAGGTGACCTCGATCGTGGCGGGCTCGCTGGCGCCGCTGATCGCGGTCAAGCTGCTCGACATCTACGACTCCTCGGTGCCGGTCGCGATTTATCTCGCGGCAGCGTGTGTGGTCACCTTCGTCGCGGTGCTCTTCACCAGGGAGACCAACGGCATCGACCTCGAGTCGCTCGACGTCGCCGACGCCGAGGATCTCGTCGCCGAGCGGCGCAGGGCCGCCGTCTGATGCCGGATCTGGACGGTCGTTCCGCGTTGGTGACGGGCGGGGCGAGCGGGATCGGGGCGGCGTGTGCGAAGGCGCTCGCCGGCCTCGGTGCGAAGGTCACGATCGCCGACGTCGACGCCGATGCCGCCGAGTCGCTGGCTGCCGACATCGGTGGAAGTGCTTGGGCCGTAGACCTTCTCGACGTGTCGGCGTTGGAGTCACTGCGGCTGGACACCGACGTCCTCGTCAACAATGCAGGCATCCAGACCGTCGCGCCGATCCCCGAATTCGACCCGGCCCGCTTCCGCGCCATGCAAACGCTGATGGTCGAAGCGCCGTTCCTGTTGATCCGGGCCACGCTGCCGTACATGTACTCCCAGGGTTTCGGCCGCATCGTCAACGTCTCGTCGGTGCACGGCCTTCGCGCCTCGGAGTTCAAGGTCGCCTACGTCACCGCCAAGCACGCGTTGGAGGGGCTGTCGAAGGTGACCGCGCTGGAAGGTGGGTCGCGCGGTGTCACCAGCAACTGCGTCAACCCCGGTTACGTGCGAACTCCGTTGGTGGCCAAGCAGATCGCCGATCAGGCCCGAACTCACGGTATCAGCGAGGACGAGGTACTCGACAAGGTGTTGCTGACCGAGAGTGCGATCAAGCGGCTGGTCGAACCCGAGGAGGTCGGCTCGCTGGTGGCCTGGCTCGCGTCGTCGAACGCGGGCATGGTGACCGGGGCGTCCTACACGATGGACGGCGGCTGGTCGGCGCGCTGACCAGCCAGCCACGGACCCATCCGGCGCAGGGACTCGGTGACCTCGGCCTTCGCCCCGGCGAATGACAGCCGCACGTAGGACCCGCCGTGCACGGTGTCGAAGTCGACGCCGGGCGCGATCGCGACGCCGGTGTCGGCCAGCAGCCGGGCGCAGAAGTCCAGTGAGTCCGTCGAATAGTCGGAGATGTCGGCGTAGACGTAGAACGCGCCGTCGGCGGGCGCCAACCGGGGCAACCCGATCTCGGGTAGCCCGCGCAGCAGGAGTTCTCGGTTGACGGCGTAGTCGTCGACGAGGGCGTCGGCCTCGGCGACGGACTCGGGCGTGAACGCGGCGACGCCGGCGAGTTGGGGCAGGGTCGGCGGGCAGATCGAGAAGTTGCCGGTGAGCCGGTCCACCGCGCGGTGCAGGTGCGGTGGCACCAGAAGCCAGCCGAGGCGCCAGCCCGTCATCGCGAAGTACTTCGAGAAGCTGTTCACGACGATGGCGTCGCGGGAGGTCTCCCACGCGCAGCTCGTCGCGGGCGCGCCGGGGTAGACCAGGCCGTGGTAGAGCTCGTCGCTGACCAGCTGAACCCCGGACGTCTCACACCACGTCGCGATCGCCGCCAGATCCTCGGGGGGAATGACGGTGCCGGTCGGGTTGGCCGGGCTGGCGAGGATGAGACCGGTGACGGGCGGGGTGATGGCGGCCAGCATCTCGACGGTCGGCTGGAACCGGGTCTCCGGGCCGCAGGGGATCTCGACGACCTCGCAGCCCAAGGCGGAGAGGATGTTCCGATAGCAGGGATACCCCGGGCTTGGCACGGCGACGCGGTCGCCGACGTCGAAGCAGGCCAGGAAGGCGAGCAGGAATCCGTTGGTGGACCCCGTGGTGACGACGACGTCCTCCGGGCTGACCGTGATGCCGTACCGCTGCGGGTACGACGCGGCAATCGCCTCTCTCAGCTCCGGAATGCCAAGCGAGACGGTGTATCCCAGGTTGTGGTTGGCCAGGGCGTCGGCGGCCGCGGCGCGGATGGGGGCCGGAGCCTGCGCGCTCGGCTGCCCCGCGGACAGGTTGACCAGATCGCCGTGGGAGCGTTGGCGTTCTGCGGCGGCCAGCCACACGTCCATGACGTAGAACGGCGCGATCCCGGCCCGCTGGGCGACTCGGTGGCTCATCTCAGCCAGGCTAGAGCACCTCGGGTTCGAGCCGGCGCAGGAAGTCCCTCGGCGGTCCGAGCAGCTGCGCGCTGCCGTGGGCCCGCTTGAAGTACAGCTGGATGTCGTACTCCCAGGTGATGCCGACTCCGCCGTGCATCTGGATGGCCTCGCCCGCGACGGCGGTGAACGCCTCGCTGGCGGCGACCCTCGCCAGCGCCGCCGACGTCGGCGACGGCTCTGCCACGGCGTCGTCCACCAGGGCGCGCGCCGTCTGAACCAGGACGTAGAGGTCGGCCATCCGGTGCTTGAGCGCCTGGAAGCTGCCGATGGGCCTGCCGAACTGGACCCGCTCCTTGGTGTAGGCGACGGTCAGGTCGAGACACCGTGCGGCAGCGCCGATCTGTTCGACCGCGAGCAGGATCGCGGCGACGTCCGCGAGGCCGGGATCCGAGCCGATCGTCACCGTGTCCGTGGCCTCGACCCGGGCGAGCCTGCGCGTGGGATCCATGGTCACGGCGGGGTGGGCGGTGAAGCCCGACCAGCGGTCGAGCCTGCCGTCCTCGCACGCCAGCACCACGTCGGCGACGTCACCGTTGACGACGTAGTTCGGGTCGAACACGACCGCGCCGATCGACGTGCCCGCGGCCAACGCCTCGAGCGCGTCGACGTCGGGTTCGTCGGCCGCCAGCAGCGCCAGCTCGGCCAGGGTGGTGCCCAGCAGGGGAGTCGGAACCAGGGCGCTGCCAAGGACTTCGACGACGACCGCGGCGTCGGCGAGTTCGCCACCCGCTCCGCCCATGTCCTCGGGGATCACCAGCGCGGCGGCGCCGACCTGTTCGCACAGCAACGTCCACAGCGTCTCGTCGTAGCCACGTTCGGACTCCATCGCGCGGCGAACCGCCTCGGGCGACGCGTGTTTCGCGACGATGGACGCGACGGTGTCGCGCAGCATCTCCCGTTCGTCGCTCATGACGCGCTCCCTGCCAGTGCCTCGAGTACGCGGCGACGGTGCCAGGTCGGGTCACCCCAGGCGGAGTGCAGGGCCTGGACCCGCAAGATCAGCAGGGACAGGTCGTGCTCCTGGGTGTAGCCGATGGCGCCGTGGGTCTGCAACGCGGTTCGGGCCGCCAGCAGTGCCGCGTCCGAGGCCGCCGCCTTGGCCGCGCTGACGTCGCGGGCAACGTCCGGCGAGTCGTCGGCGAGCGACAGCGCGGCGCCGTATACCAGCGGGCGGGCCAATTCCACGGCGATGTGCACGTCCGCGAGGGCGTGCTTGATCGCCTGGTAGGAGCCGATCACCCGACCGAATTGGCTGCGCTGCTTGGCATATTCGACCGAGCCGTCCAGCATGGCCTGGCCAGCACCGATCAGCTGGGCGGCGGTGCTCAACGCGCCGAACTCGAAGGCCCTCGCGGTGTCGGCGGTCCTGGCGTCGCCGACGGACGTGACGTCGAACGGGTGGCGCGCCGGGTCCACCGACTCGTGACGCGCTCCCGCCTCGGCGTCCCACACCTGGCCGTCGGCGGCCAGCAGCACCAGTCCTGCGGCTTCGGCGTCGACGGCGCGGGGGACGCGCGGCGGCATTGCGACGGTCGCGATCAGTTCGCCCGAGGCCAGCGCCGAGCTCCGCTGGTCGTCGGCCAACAGCACGGGTGCGACGGCGATCGACTCGGCGACGGGGCCGGGTACTCCCCAGCGGCCCAAGCGTTCTGCGGCCACCATCAGGTCGACGACGTGGGCGCCGATGCCGTCGAACTCCTCCGACACCATCAGCGCGGTGACGCCGAGGTCGGCCAGCGTCGCCCACACCTTGCGGCCCGGTCCGGTGTCACCCGTCGACCAGGCGCGGATGGCGCCCGGCACGTCGGCTGCGGCCAGGGCGCCGTCGATGCTGGCGGCGAAGTCGCGCTGCGAAGTGTCTAGCTCAAAGTGCACGGCGAAGCCTCATTTCGGCTCCCGAGGCAGGCCCAGTAGCCGCTCGGCGATGATGTTGCGCTGAATTTCGTTGGTACCTGCGTAGATTGGGCCACCCAAGGCAAAGAGCAGGCCCTCGGTCCACGTGTCGGCCAGCTCGGCGTCCGCGCCGCGAAGGTCGAGTGCGCTCTGGTGCAGCGCGACGTCGAGGTCAGACCAGAACACCTTGGTCACCGAGGACTCCGCGCCGAGCTCGCCGCCGGCGGCCAACCGCGTGACGGTGCCAAAGGTGTGCAGCCGGTAGGCCTGCGCCTTGATCCAGGCGTCGGCGACGCGGTCGGCGAACGCGGGGTTGCGCTCCGAGCGCCACGCGTCGACCAGTCGTTCGGCCGGTGCCAAGAAGCGTGCGGGGCTGCGCAGTGACATTCCGCGCTCGTTGCTCGACGTACTCATCGCCGCCGCCCAGCCGGCATCGACGGCGCCGATCACGTCGTCGTCGGGCACGAACACGTCGTCGAGGAAGATCTCGCCGAAGCCGGTGGCCCCGCCCAGTTGGGCGATGGGGCGAACCGTGATGCCCTCGGTGTGCAGGTCGAACATGAAGTAGGTCAGACCCTTGTGGCGCTGTGCGGACGGATCCGTGCGGAACAGGCCGAAGGCCTTGTCGCCGAACGGCGCCCGTGAACTCCAGATCTTCTGGCCGTTGAGCTTCCAGCCGCCGTCGGTCTTGGTCGCGGTGGACCGAAGCGAGGCGAGGTCGCTGCCCGACTCGGGCTCCGACCAGGCCTGGGCCCAAATCTCCTCGCCGCTGGCCATCTTGGGCAGGATGCGTTTGCGCTGTTCGGAGGTGCCGTGCGCGAACAACGTCGGACCCAGCATCGAGGTTCCGTTGGCGCTGGCCCGGCCCGGCGCACCGGCCCGGAAGTACTCCTCTTCGTAGACGATCCATTGCAGCAGCGTCGCGTCCCTGCCGCCGAACTCCTTGGGCCATGCGATCACCGAGAGGCCCGCGTCGAACAGCACCTTGTCCCAGTGGCGATGCTGCTCGAACCCCTCGGCGAGGTCGTAGGACACGCGAGGGAAGTGCTCGGTGTTGGCGGCGAGGAAGTCGCGCACCTCGGCGCGGAATTCCTCGGTCTCGTCGTCGAACGTCAGGTCCATCAACGGATCTCTCGCAGAAGCGGTTTGACCACTTTTCCTCCAGGGTTGCGCGGCAGCACGTCGACGAAGACCACCGACCGCGGGGTCTTGAAGTTCGCCAGGTGTTCTCGGGTGTAGTCGATCACGGTCTTCTCGTCCAGGTGACGGTCCGCCTTGACCACGACGAAGGCCTTGCCGACCTCGCCGAGGCGTTCGTCGGGCACCCCGATCACGGCGCTGTCGGCGACCCCGTCGAGCCGGGCGAGAACCTGTTCGATCTCGGCGGGGTAGACGTTGAAGCCGCCACAGATGTACATGTCCTTCAGGCGGTCGGTGATGCTGAGATTGCCTGCGGCGTCCAGTACTCCGACGTCACCGGTGTGCAGCCAGCCGTCGGAGTCGACCGCGGCGGCGGTGGCATCCGGGTCGTCGAGGTAGCCGAGCATTACGTTTGGGCCGCGCAGTAGCACCTCGCCGGCCTCGGCGTCTCCGACCGCGTCGATCTTGAGCTCGAAGCCCGCGATCGGCCTGCCGCAGGTCGTCGCAACGGTGACGGCGTCGTCGTCGGCGCGGCACATCGTGCCGAAACCCGTTGCCTCCGTGAGTCCGTACGCCGTGAGGACGATGTCGATGTCCAGCTCGTCCTGCATCCGCTCGATCAGCACGACGGGGACGACGGCGGCTCCGGTGACGGCGAACCGCAGAGACGTCAAGTCGTAGTCCGCGCGCTTGGGATGGTCGAGCAGGGTCTGATAGATGGTCGGCGGGCCTGGCAGTACGGTGATCCGTTGGTCCTGCACAGCCCGCATCGCCTTCTCGGGGTCGAACGTCAGTTGCGGAATCAGCGTCGCGCCCGTTTGCAGGCACGCCAGGATTCCGGCCTTAAAGCCGAAGTTGTGGAAGAACGGGTTGATGCAGAGGTAGCGGTCGGTGCTGGTGAGCTGACCGCACGCGGCCCAGGCGGCGGGTGCGTCGAGTGACTGTCGGTGGGCGCTGAGCACGCCCTTGCTGCGGCCGGTGGTACCGGAGGTGAAGAGGATGTCGGAGACGTCGTCCGGCGTGACGGCGGCGGCGCGCGCGTCCGCGGTGTCGAGATCGGTTCCGCGCGCGATGAATTCGTCCCACGTGCCGTCATCGTCCTCGATGGGCACCCGGACGACGTGCCGCAACGCGGGCAGTGCCGCGCGGTCGAGTTCGGCGGTCTTGTCGGTACCGAGGAACCGGCCCATGCCGATCAGCAGTGGCGCCGCGGTGCGGGCCAGGATGTCGGTCGCCTCGCTGGCGGTGTAGCGCGTGTTGAGGGGGACGACGACGGCGCCGGCGTACTGGACGGCCAAGCACGCGACCACCCAGTGCCACGTGTTCGGGGACCAGATCGCCACGCGGTCCCCGGCGTTCACGCCGAGGTCGACGATGGCTGCGGCGGCCTGCCTGACCTCGGCTCTGAGGTCGGCGTAGGTCAGCGTCCGGTCGTCGGTGACCAGTGCTTCGTGATCGGAGAACTCGCCCGTGACCCGGTTCAGTTCGCCGGGAATGGTCCTCGGCTGGCTCTCCATCGAGACTCCTCTAACAAAGCAAGTGCTTGGTAGGTTAGCCTACAGGGGTGATAGAGGTCCAGGAGTTCCGGGCCGAGGTCCGGCAGTGGCTCGCCGACAATCTCGTCGGTGAATACGCCGCGCTCAAGGGGCTCGGAGGGCCGGGTCGAGAACACGAGGCGTTCGACGAGCGCCGAGCGTGGAATCAGCATCTGGCCGCGGCCGGGCTGACGTGTCTCGGGTGGCCGGAAGAGCACGGCGGCCGCGGGCTGACGGTGGCGCACCGCGTCGCGTTCTATGAGGAGTACGCGCTCGCCAACGCGCCCGACAAGGTCAACCACCTCGGTGAGGAGTTGGTCGGGCCGACGCTCATCGCGTACGGCACCCCCGAGCAGCAGCAGCGCTTCCTGCCCAAGATCCTTGACGTCACCGAGCTGTGGAGCCAGGGGTACTCGGAGCCGGGCGCGGGCAGCGACCTTGCCAACGTGTCGACCACCGCGGAGCTTGACGGCGACCACTGGGTGGTGAACGGGCAGAAGGTCTGGACGTCGCTGGCCCACTGGGCGCAGTGGTGTTTCGTCATCGCCCGCAGCGAGAAGGGCTCCAAGCGCCACGCCGGGCTGTCCTACCTACTCATCCCGCTCGACCAACCCGGCGTCGAGATCCGCCCCATCGTCCAGCTGACCGGCGACTCGGAGTTCAACGAGGTCTTCTTCGACGACGCCCGCACCGACGCCGACCTGGTGGTGGGTGAGCCCGGTGACGGGTGGCGTGTCGCGATGGCGACGCTCACCTTCGAGCGCGGCGTATCCACCCTCGGCCAGCAGATCCGTTACGCGCGAGAGTTGTCGGGCATCGTCGAGCTGGCGAAGAAGACGGGCGCGATCGACGATCCGGTCATCCGCGAGAAGCTGACGCGATCCTGGGTCGGCTTGAAGAGCATGCGTTCCTATGCGATGGCGACGATGGACGTGGAGCGCCCTGGGCAGGACTCCGTGTCGAAGTTGTTGTGGGCCAACTGGCATCGTGAACTCGGCGAGATCGCGATGGACGTCCAGGGCAAGGCCGGACTGCTGCTCGACGGTGGCGAATTCGACGAGTGGCAGCGGCTGTTCCTCTTCTCCCGCTCGGACACCATCTACGGCGGTTCCAACGAAATCCAGCGCAACATCATCGCCGAGCGAGTCCTCGGCCTACCCCGAGAGGCAAGGGGATAGTGGACCTTTCCATCGCGCCCAAGGAGATCGACGGTCACGGATTGCTGGCAGGCAAGGTCGTCCTCGTGACGGCCGCTGCTGGTACCGGCATCGGATCGGCTGCCGCCAGGCGCGCATTGGCCGAGGGCGCCGACGTCGTCGTCTCGGACTTCCACGAGCGCCGACTCGGCGAGACCCGCGACGAGTTGGCGGCACTCGGACTGGGGCGGGTCGACGCCGTGGTCTGTGACGTCACGTCGACCCCGGCAGTCGACGCGCTGATCACTGACACGGTGGCCAAGATGGGCCGCCTCGACGTGCTCGTCAACAACGCCGGGCTCGGCGGTCAAACGCCGCTGGTCGACATGACCGACGACGAGTGGGACCGCGTGCTCAACGTGACGCTGACGTCGGTCATGCGGGCGACCCGTGCGGCGCTGCGCTACTTTCGCGACGTCGAGCACGGTGGTGTCATCGTCAACAACGCGAGCGTTCTCGGCTGGCGGGCGCAGCACTCGCAGTCGCACTATGCGGCCGCCAAGGCGGGCGTGATGGCGCTGACACGTTGCAGCGCAATCGAAGCCGCCGAGTACGGCGTTCGCATCAACGCCGTGTCGCCCAGCATCGCCAGGCACAAGTTCCTCGAGAAGACCAGCAGCTCGGAACTTCTCGACCAGCTGTCGTCCGACGAAGCGTTCGGTCGGGCCGCCGAGCCGTGGGAAGTGGCCGCCACCATGGCCTTCCTGGCCAGTGACTATTCGAGCTACCTGACCGGTGAAGTGATCTCGGTGTCGAGCCAACGCGCCTAGCGGCGAACATCTGCACCGTTTCTTCACATTCGCTGCCCGAAAGCACCACGACCGGCACATACAGTCTTGTGTGTGAAGCGAATCCTGGTGGTCGACGACGAGCCGACCATCCTCGCCGCCGTGGCGACCCGACTACGCGCCGAGGCGTTCCTGGTCGAGACGGCTGTCGACGGGCCGTCGGCGGTCGAGAAGGCCGCGGCCACCGACCCCGACCTGGTGGTGCTCGACGTCATGTTGCCCGGGTTCGACGGGTTGGAGGTGTGCAGGCGCATCCAGGCGGTGCGGTCCATACCCGTGCTCATGTTGACCGCCCGCAGCGACGAGACCGACATGTTGATCGGCCTTGGCGTCGGTGCCGACGACTACCTGACCAAACCGTTCAGCATGCGGGAGCTCGTCGCCCGCGTCCGAGTCCTGCTGCGCCGGGTGGAACGCGCTGCCGACGTGCAGCCACTCGCGTTGGGGGACTGCCGAATCGACCTTCAGGCCCGCCGCGTTCACCGCGGTGACGAGGAAGTCCACCTCACCAGAATCGAATTCGACCTGCTTGCCTTTCTCGCCGCCCGTCCGCGCGCCGCGGTGCCGAGGGAGACCCTGCTCGAGCACGTCTGGGGATGGGCGTCCGGTGTCGAGACGCGCACCGTGGACAGTCACGTGAAGGCGTTGCGGCGCAAGCTCGGAACCGAGCTGATCCGCACGGTCCACGGCGTCGGCTACTCGTTGGAGACGCCGCGGTGAGCGGATCTGCCGCCGGTTGGTGGGACCGCCTGCCCCGGCCGCTCGACCCGTTCGGGTCGTTCAAGGTGAAGATGGGACTGCTGGTCGGTGGCGCCATCACGTTGGCGGCGTTCACCTTCTGGATCGGCGCCAGTTGGCAGTTCCGCTACGCGCTGCTCGCCGCCCTTGCCACGTCGCTGATCCTCACGCAATTCCTCGCGCACGGCATGACGTCCCCCCTTCGCCAGATGACCGCCGCGGCAAGGGCCATGGCGCGCGGTGACTACAGCCGGCGGGTGCGCGCCACGTCGCGGGACGAGATCGGCCAGCTGGCAACGGCATTCAACCAGATGGCCGCCGACCTCGGCGCCGAGGACGAGTACCGCCGCGGGCTGATCGCCAACGTCTCCCACGAACTTCGAACGCCGATCACCGCTTTGCACGCCGTGCTGGAGAACGTCGTCGACGGTGTCGTCGAACCCGACACCGAGACGATGCGGGTCGCGTTGGCGCAGACCGAGCGCCTCGGTGAACTGGTCGCCAATCTGTTGGACCTCTCCCGCGTGGAGAGCGGCGTCATTGCCCTGCAGCTCAAAAGTTTTCGGGTGGCCGAGTTTCTCGGCGACGCCGTCACCCACGCATCGGTGTCGACCGACGGCGTCGACGTCGTGGTCTCGGCGACACCAGTCGACCTGGCCGCGGTTGCCGATCCCGCCCGTCTGCGTCAGGTGGTGGTCAACCTGGTGGACAACGCGATTCGACACAGCCCGACCGGCGGCCGGGTGTCGGTTCTCGCGTCGTCGGGCGACTCCCAGCTGCGAATCGAGGTCGCCGACGAGGGGCCGGGTATTCCGGCCGCCGAACGCGAACGGGTCTTCGAGCGATTCACCCGCGGCGCCACGTCGGCCGGTGGCACCGGCCTTGGGTTGGCGATCGCCCGCTGGGCGGTCGAACTGCACGGCGGAACAATACAAGTCATGGACGGCGGCACGGGTTGCCGCATTGGCGTGACGATCCCCCAGTCGAAGGAGCAGGTCGCGTGACGATGACGAACCAGGGCTGGCACGGTACGCATCAGCCACCAGGCCTTCCGCCGCTGCTCGGCCCGTTGCCACCTCGCCACGGCGAGCCCGGCTGGACGATGTGGTCGCATCGGGTGTGGCCGCTCGACCCGCTGGCACGGGCGCCACGCCGCGTCGTCGTGGCGGCGCTCGTCGTCGGTGTGCTCGGGTCGGCGCTGTGGCGCCCAACGGTGCTGAGCATCGGCTATCTGGTTGCGGGAGTGATGATCTTCGCCGTCGTCTTCGGCACCAGCGAGCGTCGTCCCACCCGGGTGGAATGGCTTGGCATCGGGCTCACCCTGGCGTTGCTTGCGGTACCCGCCGTGCTGGCGGCGCAGTGGCTCGGGGTGCTCTGCCTCGTCGCTGCCTGGTTGGTTGGGTGGTGCACGCTGGTCGGCGGGCGCACCTGGACCGCGGTGGCCGTCGCACCGTTCCTGCCGTGGCTGCTTCCCGCCCGGGTGTCGGCATGGGCGGGGCGGGCGACCCCGGAGCTCATTCCACATGGGTCGTCCGCGCCGAAACTGGGCCGAGTCGCCGCGGTGCTGGCCATCACGGTGGCACTTCTGGTGGTGTTCGGCGGTCTGTTCGCCGCTGCGGACCCTGCCTTCGCTCACGTCGTCGGCAACGTCGTGCCGTCCTTCGCCGTCGACGACGTGGTCTCGCGCGTGCTGGTCTTCGGGATGGTCGTCGCCTTCGTCCTCGGCGGCGGCTACCTCGTCCGGTTCGCACCGCGGATCGACGCCATGGCTCCGGCGCAGAGGCGGCCCGTTCCGAGGTGGGAGTGGGCGATACCGCTTGGTGTGCTCGACGCGCTGTTCGTGACCTTCGTCGTCGTCCAGGCGGCCGTGCTGTTCGGGGGTCACGATCACGTCCTGGAGACCGAGGGTCTGACCTACGCGGAGTACGCCAGGCAGGGGTTCTGGCAGCTGCTCTGGGTTTCGGCGTTGACGCTGCTGGTGATCAGCGTGGTCGTTCGCGTGGCGGGCCGCGCGTCGGGCGCCGACCGGCGGCTGCTCCGCATCCTGGTCGGCACGACGTGCGTCACGTCTGTGGTGGTGGTTATCTCGGCCATCCACCGCATGTGGCTTTACCAGCAGGCATACGGATTCAGCGTGCAGCGCGTCATGGTCGTCGCCATCGAGTCGTGGCTCGGAGTGGTGTTCGTCCTCGTCGCGGTGGCAGGCGTCGGGATGACCGGTCGATGGCTGCCCCGCGCCGTGTTGTTCACCGGAGCGATGACGCTGCTAATGGTGGCGGCGATCAACCCCGAGCGGCTGATCGCCGACCGCAACGTCGACCGCTATGAGCTGACGGGACAGTTGGACGCGGAGTACCTGCTGTCTCTCTCGACGGACGTCGACCCCGCATTGGCCCGGTTGCCCGAAACGATGAGACAGTGCGCGAGATACCGTGACGACGCCCCGGATCCATGGTTTGCCTTCAACCTGTCGCGCGCCGTGGCGAACCACGACGGCACGCCGCCTACGGACGAGTGCGCGCAGTGGAGGAGTACCAGCTAGCCGAGCAAGCGCTTGGTTGATACTCTGATCATGTGGACAAGGCGCTTCCGAGTCGCCGCGACGAACTTCTCGAGCTCGCCGCGGCCATGTTCGCCGAACGCGGATTGCGGGCCACGACCGTTCGCGACATCGCAGATTCCGCGGGAATCCTCTCCGGCAGCCTCTATCACCACTTCAAGTCCAAGGAGCAGATGGTCGAGGAGGTCCTTCGCGACTTCCTCGACTGGCTCTTCGGCCGCTACCAGGAGATCGTCGAAAGCGAGACCGACCCGCTGAAGCGCGTCGAGGGACTGTTCATGGCGTCGTTCGAGGCCATTGAAGACCGCCACGCGCAGGTCGTCATCTACCAGGACGAAGCCAAGCGGTTGTCCTCGCTACCGCAGTTCGCCTTCGTCGACGAACGCAACCGCGAACAACGAACCATGTGGGTGAACGTGCTCAAACAGGGCGTCGCCGAGGGCTGCTTCAGTGCCGACCTCGACGTCGACCTGGTGTACCGATTCATCCGCGACACGACCTGGGTGTCCGTCCGCTGGTACCAACCCGGTGGACCACTCACCGCAGAGCAGGTGGGCAGGCAGTACCTCGCCATCGTGCTCGGCGGAATCACCAACGAAGGAGATTGAACACATGGGTGAGGCCTACATCGTCGACGCCGTCAGAACCGCGGTCGGCAAGCGCAACGGAGGTCTCTCCGGTGTTCACCCCGTCGACCTCGGTGCCGCCGCGTGGCGCGGCCTCTTCGACCGCAACGACGTCGACCCGGGGGCCGTCACCGACGTGATCGCCGGATGCGTCGACGCCATCGGCGGGCAGGCCGGCAACATCGCGCGCTTGTCGTGGTTGGCCGCGGGCTTCCCCGAGGAAGTGCCCGGCGTCACCGTCGACCGGCAGTGCGGCTCCAGCCAGCAAGCCATTTCCTTTGGCGCACAAGCGATCATGTCCGGCACCGCCGACCTGATCGTCGCGGGCGGGATGCAGAACATGAGCCAGATTCCGATCAGCTCGGCGATGATCGTCGGCGAGCAGTTCGGCTTCACCTCGCCGACCAACGAGTCGAAGAGCTGGTTGCACCGCTACGGCGATCAGGAGATCTCGCAGTTCCGCGGCTCGGAGATGATCGCCGAGAAGTGGAACCTGTCGCGCGAGGAGATGGAGCAGTTCGCGCTGACCAGTCACCAGCGTGCGCAGGAGGCGATCCGCGCAGGCTACTTCGAGAACGAGATCATCCCGGTGGACGGCTTCGTCACCGACGAGGGCCCGCGCGACACCACGCTCGAGAAGATGGCCGGGCTCAAGACCCTCGTCGACGGCGGCCGGTTGACCGCGGCGATGGCCAGCCAGATCTCCGACGGCGCCAGCGCCGTGCTGATCGCCTCCGAGCAGGCGATCAAGGACCACGGGTTGACGCCGCGTGCCCGGATCCATCACGTCAGCGCCCGCGGCGCCGACCCGGTGTACATGCTTACGGGCCCGATCCCAGCGACGCATTACGCGTTGGAGAAGACGGGGCTCTCGATCGAGGACATCGACACCGTCGAGATCAACGAGGCGTTCGCGCCCGTGGTGATGGCGTGGCTGAAGGACACCGGCGCCGACCCCGCGAAGGTCAACCCGAGCGGTGGAGCCATTGCGCTCGGACACCCGTTGGGGGCGTCGGGGGCCAAGCTCTTCGCGACGATGCTCAACACGCTCGAGCGCACCGGCGGTCGCTACGGCCTGCAGACGATGTGCGAGGGCGGCGGCACGGCCAACGTGACGATCATCGAGCGGCTCTAGGGCCTGGCGCGACCGTCGGCGTCGTCCTCGGTCTGCGACTCGACGACGGTCTTGGACGGCGCGTTGCGTTCCCACAGCACCGCGCCGACGCATGCCGTCACCACCCACCCGGTGCCGACCGCGCCGCACCACGTGAGCAGTGCCATCGCGACACCGATCGGGCCGAGTTCCTCCCAGCCTGCGAGCACCGGCGGGAAGAGCCAACGCGAGCCGAGGGGTAGCACGACGCCGTCGATGACCACCCCGGCGAGGCCGGCGAGCATCAGATATTGGCGTCCCCGTCCGCCGTCCCTGACCAGCAGGGCAGGAGTCACCGACCAAAAGACCCACACCGGGATCAGTGACAACAGGAAGCGCACGACCCGCATCCCCGCGTGGTGGTCGCCGCCGAAGGCAATGCGGTCGCGGACGCCGATCATCACGAGGTAGAGGGCGAACCACAGCACACCGCGCCACAGTCTGCCCGTCAGCGGGAACTGGTCGCGGCGCCAGGCCTTCGCGAACAAGCCGGCGATCATGATGCCCATCGGGATGCCCCAGACGAGGAAGCCTGCGACACCGACGAAGGTCCAACTGGAGCGCAATGCCGCCGAGTCCCCAAATGCCGACCGCACGTGGTCGGACGCGGGGTGCACCAACCCCAGTTCGCGGATGATCAGCGTGCCGGGGCTGGCGTTGTCCGCGAATCCCCGCATGTAGCTGAAGCCCATGATCATCAGGGGGATGACGGTGGTGAACAGTTGCACCGACACCATGGCGCCCAGCGTTCCGCCCTCGATCTCGGTGTAGCGCGCGACGATCGCGGTGACGGGCCGTAACCGACGGGCCTCCGCCAGTCGCCGGTACTGCTCCTGGAGCCGCGGACGGCGCAGCCCGGTGTCCAATGGGGAGTCTTCACTCATGACGGTCGCGACGCTACCCGTGGCACCTGAGCGCCCCCTGCGTGCTACGCCACGTAGCCGGATGCCGCCTCGAGGCGCCTGATTGCGTCGGCGACGATCGCCGGCACCAGCTCCGCGCACGACGGGAGGTCGTCGAGGATGCCCGCCACCTGACCCGACGCCAGCACGCCGGCGTCGGTGTTGCCGTCGACCAGTCCGGCCTTCAGCAGCATCGGCGTGTTGGCCGCCATCACGATCTGCGACCAGGTCAGTTCCTTGCCGCGGCGCATGGCGAGGCCGTCCTTGACGATCGAGCGCCACGTCATGCCGGACATGTTCTTGAACTTCTGGGCGTTCAGCACCGCCGCGGTGAAACCGCGCACCGGCGAACCGCTTTCGAGCTTCTCGACCAGGCCGGTGCGCAGCACCCGGTGTGGCATACCGTCGACCCGCTTGGACACGACGGTCGCGTCGAAGGCCGAGTCGAGGTAGCGCCGCTTGACCTCGTCGGGCACGGTCGAGTCCGACGTCAGCAGGAAGCGCGTACCCATCGCCACGCCCGCGGCGCCGTACGACAGTGCGGCGGCCAGGCCTCGGCCGTCGAAGAACCCGCCCGCCGCGATGACGGGGATGTCCACCGCGTCGAGCACCGACGGCAGCAGCAGCGTCGTGGCGACCGGACCGGTGTGGCCACCGCCCTCGCCGCCCTGCACGATCACCGCGTCGGCGCCCCAGCCGGCCACCTTCTTCGCGTGCTTGGCCGCCCCGACCGACGGGATGACCACCACGCCGGCGTCTTTCAGCTTCGCGATGAGGTCGGGCTTTGGTGCTAAGGCGAAGGAGGCGACTTTGACTCCTTCGCGGATCAGGAGGTCGACGCGGTCTCCGGCGTCGCCCGCGTCGGCACGCATGTTGATGCCGAATGGTTTGTCGGTGGCGGCCTTGACCTTCGTCACGGCGGTCGCCAGTTCGTCGAGCGTCATCGTCGCCGACGCGAGGATGCCGAGCCCGCCCGCATTCGACGTCGCCGCGACGAGCCGGGCACCGGCCACCCAGCCCATGCCGGTCTGCACGACGGGATGCTCGATACCGATCAGCTCGGTGAGCGGTGTCTTGAGGTGGCTCACGATCGAATCTCGCGATCGCGCAACGATTTCGGGTCGATCACTTCGCGGATCAGGCGCAGTTCCTCGTCCGACGGGACGCGGGACACCTCGGCCTCGGCCAGCCCGTGCACCTCGAACGACGTGTTCTCGGCGACCTGGTCGGCCTCGACCCCTGGGTGCAGCGACAGAGCGCGCATCTGGTGGTCGGGTCCGTTGAAGTCGAAGACGCCGAGGTTGCTCACCACGCGGTACACGTTGGCGAATCGGAACGCGGGGTTGTCGGCGTCGATCTTGTCCCAGCCGATTCCGGAGACGATGTCGACCGAGTCACCGAAGACGCGCGCCGAATGTGCGCCCACCCAATAGCTGGTCGCGTGGTTGACGGTATTCCCTGGAGCGCCACGCACGCCGAACATTTGGCGCTTGGGCTGCTGAATGGGACCGAATGCCGACAGGTTCTGATTGCCGTAGCGGTCGATCTGGTTGGCACCCATCACGACGTGGCGTCGACCCCAGGTAAGGGTCTCGAAGACGCGGCCGAACGGCATCCAGCCCTCGATGGCGCCGGTCGCGCCCAGCGCGGGCGTGTCGGCAAGGATGCGGGCCTCGCCGTCGGTCAGCAGGATGTCGGGGGAGAAGGTGAGACGAGCCAGCCGCGCCCCGACGGACACCATGTTCGCCATCGGGCTGACCATGATTTCGCCTGCGTCGCGGAACAATTCGGCGCATGCGACGGCGCAGACCTCGGCGCGGGTGGCGGCGGTCGTTTCGGCGGTCATCGCGCAACTCCCTGCTGTTCGGCGAATTTGCGGACGGCGGCCTGGTAGTCGGCCTCGCTGCCCGAGAGGTAGACGTCGACGAACTCCGCCCAGGTTTCCTCGGACGCGGCGGCCTCGGCGTAGTGCCGCTGGAACTTCTCGTCGCGGCGGTAGTCAGGTTCGGCGGTGGTGAAGTGTGCCCCGTTGGGAGCCTCGACAACGGCGTCGACCATCATCCGGTTGACCAGGAGTGCTTGTGGGGGAACGGATGCGACGAGCTCCTCGGTAGGTACCACCCGTTCGACGCTCATCAACCGCTTCGTCGCCGACATCAGGAAGAGGTCGTCGAAGTAGGGGTCGATGCCGGTGTAGGCCGCGTTACCCTGCGCGTCACCGAGATTGAGGTGCACCAGCGCGGCGTCGAGATTCAGGGCGGGCATGGCGACGAGTTCTTCGTAGCCGTCCCCGGTGGGATACGGGGATTTCACGGTCTTCAGCTCGTCACCCCAGAACGTGCGGACGTCGCTGCCGAGGCCGGCTCGAATGGGGAGGAACGGAAGTCGTTGCGCGGCAGCCTGCAAGCCGCAGCGCAGCATGCCCTCGTCCATCTCGCGTGCCTCGATCACGCCGGTGGTCCTGGCCTTGGCGAACCACGGATCGTAGAACGGCGGCGAGTCCAGCGACACGAAGCCGTAGTAGGCGCGCTTGACCTTGCCTGCCGAGCACAGCAGGCCGAGGTCGGGCCCGCCGTAGGTGACGACGGTGAGGTCGGTGACGTCGGTGCGCAAGAGGGCGCGGACGAGCGCCATCGGCTTGCGCCGCGACCCCCAGCCACCGATGCCGATGGTCATGCCGCTCTCGATCGACGAGACGGCCTCGTCCAACGACGTTGTCTTGTCGGTCATGCCTTTTCAGATCCCTTCGAGGTACCGGCAAATGCGTCGCGGTGCTCATCGGAGACGCCAGACAGGTTGAGCTCGAACGTAAAGCCCTGTTCCATGCGGTATCTGGCGTTGGGTGGCTGGACGTCGATCAGGTTGAGGGCCTCCTTGGCCGCCCGAATCACGCGGGTGTCCTTGGACGCGATGTCGCGGGCGACGCGCAGTGCGGACTCGTCGAGTTCGGCGCGGGGCACCACCTCGTGCACGGAGCCGAACTGGTGCAGGGTTGCGGCGTCGACCGTGGCGGCGGTGAAGAACAGCCGGCGCATCATGTGTTGGGGGACGAGTCGCGAAAGATGGGTGGCCGCGCCGAGCGCGCCGCGTTCCACCTCCGGCAGGCCAAACTTCGCGTCATCGGATGCGACGATTACGTCGGAGTTGCCGACCAGTCCGATGCCGCCGCCGACGCAGAATCCGTTGACGGCCGCGACGACGGGAACTTCGCATTCGTACACCGCGCGGAAGGCGTGGAAGCATCCGCGGTTGGCGTCGATGAGTGCGGTGAACCCGTCGGTCTTCTGCATTTCCTTGATGTCGACGCCCGCGTTGAAGCCCCGGCCCTCGGCGCGAAGAATCACCACGTGGGTGTTCGTGTCGCGCCCGGCGGCGGTGATGGCGTCGCCGAGTTCGAACCACCCGCGCGACGGGATGGCGTTCACGGGCGGATAGTCGACGGTGACCGAGACGATGCCCGGTTCCACGGTCTTGGTGGTGATCGTCATACCAACTCCTGGGGCGGCTACCTAAGCAAGCACTTGCTTGGTACGCTAGCACAGTGACCGATGCGGCTGGAATCAATCTGCAACTCGCCGGCCGCGTGGTCCTGGTGACCGGCGGCGTGCGCGGAGTTGGCGCTGGTATCAGCGCCGTATTCGCCGGTCAGGGGGCGACGGTCGTCACGTGCGCCCGCCGCCCGGTCGACGGTTTGCCGTACGAGTTCGTCCCCTGCGACGTCCGCGACGACGACTCGGTCAAGGCGCTCGTCGACGGGATCGTCGAGCGCCACGGCCGCCTCGACGTCGTGGTCAACAACGCGGGTGGCTCGCCGTACGTGCTCGCCGCCGACGCGTCGGCCAGATTCAGCACCAAGATCATCGAACTCAATCTGCTTGGGCCACTGTCGGTGTCGCACCACGCGAACGAGCACATGCAGAACCAGGAGAACGGCGGCTGCATCGTCAACGTCTCCAGCGTGAGTGCCCGTAGGCCGACGCCTGGCACGGCCGCCTATGGCGCGGCCAAGGCCGGCGTCGAAAGCCTCACCGCCACACTGGCCGTCGAATGGGCGCCCAAGGTGCGGGTGAACTCGCTCGTCGTCGGAATGGTGGAGACCGAGCAGTCCGAACTCTTCTACGGTGACGCGGAGTCCGTCGCCGCCATCTCGGCCAACGTCCCATTGGGCCGGCTCGCAAAGCCCGCCGACGTCGGCTGGGCGGCCGCGTTCCTGTCCAGCGACCTGGCGTCCTACATCAGCGGAGCATCACTCGAGGTGCACGGCGGCGGAGAGCCGCCGCACTACCTCGCCACCACCACTGCAATCAAATAACCGAGGAGACAACGTACATGGGCTTGCTTGACGGCCGGGTAGTCATCGTCACGGGATCGGGCGGCGGTATCGGACGGGCGCACGCGCTGGCGTTCGCCGCCGAAGGCGCGCGCGTCGTGGTCAACGACATCGGCGTCGGACTAGACGGTTCCCCCGCGGGCGGCGGCAGCGCCGCCCAGAGCGTGGTCGACGAAATCGCCGCTGCCGGAGGCGAAGCCGTCACCAGCGGGGCAAACGTCGCCGACTGGTCGCAGGCCGAAGGGCTCATCCAGACCGCGGTCGACGCCTTCGGCGGTCTCGACGTGTTGGTCAACAACGCCGGCATCGTCCGGGATCGGATGTTCGCCAACACCAGCGAGGAGGAGTTCGACGCCGTCACCGCCGTGCACCTCAAGGGGCACTTCGCGACGATGAAGCACGCGGCGGCGTACTGGCGGGCCAAGTCCAAGGCGGGGGACACCGTGGACGCCCGGATCATCAACACCAGCTCGGGTGCCGGCCTGCAAGGCAGTGTGGGACAAGCCAATTACAGCGCGGCCAAGGCTGGCATCGCGGCGCTGACCCTGGTGGCGTCGGCCGAGATGGGGCGCTACGGCGTCACCGTCAACGCCATCGCCCCGTCGGCGCGCACCCGGATGACGGAGACCGTGTTCGCCGAGATGATGTCCACCCAGGACGCCGCCTTCGACGCGATGGCCCCGGAGAACGTGTCACCGTTGGTGGTGTGGTTGGGCAGCAAGGAATCCCGCGACGTCACCGGCCAGGTCTTCGAAGTCGAGGGCGGCAACATCCGGGTCGCGGAGGGCTGGGCGCACGGGCCACAGGTCGACAAGGGTGCCCGGTGGGATCCCGCCGAGCTGGCCCCCGTCGTCACCGACCTTCTCGCGAAGGCGCGGCCGTCGGTCCCGGTCTACGGGGCCTGATCGGGTTCGCACACCACCAGCGGGATCACCCGGTCGGTGGCGTCGCGGTAACCCTTGTACGGCGGGTACATCTTGACGAGCACCGGCCAGTAGCGGCGGCGCTCCTCGTCGGTCGCGTCCCGCGCCGTCATCGACAGGTGTTGGTCGCGGACTTGCACCTGCACAGCGGGATTGGCCTTCAGGTTGAGGTACCACGCGGGATTGCCGTCGCGGCCGCCGAACGACGCGGGGAGGACGACCCTCTCGCCGTCGCGCAGGCACAACGTCGCGGTGGTTCGCGATTCGCCCGACTTGCGGCCGGTGGTGGTGAGCAGCGCCGCGGGAAACCAGAGCAGCTGCGCGCCCAGCTTGCCGTTGGTGCGTTGGTACACCGCGACGTGGGTGCGCGAAAAGTACTTCAGCGCGAGCGCGAGTGCGCCTGAATTGCGGATCTTCTCGGCGACGTCGACCACGGGCTGTACTTAGCCGGGACCGACCCGTCGCAAACCTGACTAGGGGTCGCAGATGACGATCGGGATCTTGCGGTCGGTGTAGGACCGGTAGTTGACGAAGTCCGGATACATCGCGTCGAGCTTCGGCCAGTACTCCGCTCGTTCCTCCTCTGTTGCGTCCCGCGCGGTGAGCGCGTGCACCCCGCTCTTGGTCTGGAACGTGACCTTCGGATTGGCCACAAGGTTCAGGTACCACATCGGGTTGGTCGCCCGGCCGCCCTGCGAGGCGACCAGCACGATGCGCTCACCCTCCTGCAGGAAGAGCAGGGGGCTGTCGCGGGGCTCGCCCGACTTCCGGCCGATCGTCGTGAGAATCCCGACCTCGGTGCCCTTGAGGAACTTGTTGCCGATCTTGCCCTTGGTCTTCTTGAAGACGAACGTCTGAGCCTTGGACATCCACTTGATGGCGGTGCCAACCTTGGCCGAGTTCAGGCCTTCGATCTGCTTGGCGTTCAGTGGGCGGGACGGGTCTGGCTTCGGGCTGGTCACGGTGCCACGCTATCGCTTGATGAAGGGCCGGATGTCGGCCCTGATGTGTTGAATCTTGCCGTCGGTGGTGAAGAGGAAGGTCTCGTCGACGTGGGCGCACACCCGCCTGCCGGCAAGCGACGGTTTGGTGATGACGTCGAACTTCGCCCGCAGCGCCTCGCCGACGACGGTGAACTCCGGCGTGGTGGTCTCTTCGATGATCCGGTACTGCGGACCACGATTGAGGCTGCGCCGCAGGTGTTCTCCCGAGAATCCCGTCTTGAGACCCACCTCGACCCGGGTGCAGTCCGGTGCGAACGGGACGTCGTCGGCGCGGTGGTGGGCGAGCGCGCTGATGTAGGCCTGTGCGGCCGCCACGCGGTCGGGGTCAGGCTCCACTAGATCCGCTCGATGATGGTGCCGGTCGACAGCGCTCCGCCGGCGCACATCGTGATCAACGCGGTGCTCTTGTCGGTGCGCTCCAGCTCGTGCAGGGCCGTGGTGATCAACCGGGCGCCGGTGCTGCCGACCGGGTGCCCCAATGCGATGGCGCCACCGTTGACGTTGACCTTGTCCATGTCGGGGTTGTGCACGCGGGCCCACGACAACACGACTGACGCGAAGGCTTCGTTGATCTCGACGACGTCGACGTCGCCCATCTTCATGCCGGCCTTCTCCAGCACCTTGGCGGTGGACTGCACGGGGCCGTCGAGGTGGTAGTACGTCTCGGCGCCGACGTTCGCCTGGCTGACGATGCGGGCGCGGGGCTTGAGGCCCAAGGCCTTTGCCTTGTCTTCGTCCATCCACAGCACTGCGGCCGCACCGTCGGAAATCTGCGACGACGTGCCCGCGGTGTGAATGCCGCCCTCCATCACCGGCTTCAGCTGAGCCAGGCCCTCGAGCGTGGTGTCGCGCAGGCCCTGGTCGCGCGTGACCGGTGCCCGCTCGTCGGTGGGGCGCTTGTTCTCGTCGAGCACCGGCGCGACGATCGGGCTGATCTCGCGGTCGAAGCGGCCCTCGGCCCACGCGACCTTGGCCTTCTGCTGCGAGGCGAACCCGAAGGCGTCGATGTCCTCGCGGGTGATGCCGCGCCGCTTGGCGATCCGCTCCGCCGCGTTGAATTGGTCGGGCATGTCGATGTCCCACGACGACGCCCGGATGATCGAACGGTCCGGTCCGGCGTTGGCGCCGAGGCCGACTCGGCTCATCGCCTCGACGCCACAGGCGATGCCGACGTCGATCGCGCCGACGGAGATCAGGCCCGCGATCAGATGGTTGGCCTGCTGGGCGCTGCCGCACTGGCAGTCGATCGTGGTGGCGCCGACGTGTTCGGGCAGACCCGCCGTCAGCCAGCCAACGCGGGTGATGTTGTTTGACTGCTCGCCGAACTGCGTGACACAGCCGCCGATGACCTGTTCGACCAACCCGGGATCGATGCCCGCCTTCTCGACGAGAGCTCTCTGCGTGAGGCCGAGCAACTCGGTGGCGTGCAGTCCGGACAGCCAGCCATTGCGCTTGCCGATGGGGCTGCGGGTGGCTTCGACGATGACAGGGTTACCCATTGCGTCAGGCTAGAACACGTTTCATTACTCTGACAAGCTGTGATGCCCCCGCGCCTTTGATCTGCGGTGAAGCCATGTTTTACTGGCACTAGAACACGTTGCATTTAGGAGCGCATGGCTATGGCACCCCCCAATCTTCCCGCTGACTTCGACTTCCTGGACTCGGCGCTGAATCTCGAGCGCCTTCCCGTCGCAGAGCTCGCCGAGGTGCGCAAGACCGACCCCGTTCACTGGGTCGACGTACCCGGCGGCACCGGAGGCTTCGGCGACTCGGGCTACTGGCTGGTGGCCAAGCACGCCGACGTGAAGGAGGTGTCGCGTCGCAGCGACGTCTTCGGCAGCTCGCCCGACGGTGCCATTCCGGTGTGGCCGAAGGACATGACGCGCGAGGCGATCGACATGCAGCGTGCGGTGCTCCTCAACATGGATGCGCCGCAGCACACTCGGCTGCGCAAGATCATCTCCCGCGGCTTCACCCCACGTGCGATAGGCCGGCTGGAGGAGGAGCTCGCACAGCGGGCCCAGAACATCGTCAAGGCCGCCGCGGCCGAGGGCGGCGGCGACTTCGTCGAACAGGTGTCCTGCGAGCTGCCGCTGCAGGCGATCGCCGGTCTCCTCGGTGTGCCGCAGGAAGACCGCGACAAGCTGTTCCGCTGGTCCAACGAGATGACCGCCGGTGAAGACCCGGAGTACGCCGACGTCGACCCGGCGCAGTCGTCCATGGAGCTGATCATGTACGCCATGGCGATGGCCGACGAGCGGGGCAAGAACCCCACCGACGACATCGTCACCACGCTCGTCCAGGCGGACATCGACGGCGAGAAGCTCTCCGACGACGAATTCGGCTTCTTCGTGATCATGCTGGCGGTGGCGGGCAACGAGACGACCCGCAACTCGATCACCCACGGCATGATCGCAATGGCGAACCACCCGGACCAGTGGGAGCTCTACAAGAAGGAGCGCCCGTCGACCGCCGCCGACGAGATCATCCGGTGGGCCACCCCGGTGTCGGCGTTCCAGCGGACCGCGCTCGAGGACACCGAGCTCGCCGGTGTGCAGATCAAGAAGGGCCAGCGGTTGGTCATGTCGTACCGCTCGGCCAACTTCGACGAAGACGTCTTCGAGGATCCGCACACGTTCAACGTGTTGCGTGACCCGAACCCGCACGTGGGCTTCGGCGGGACGGGTGCGCACTTCTGCATCGGCGCCAATCTGGCGCGGATGACGATCAACCTGATCTTCAACGCCGTCGCCGACCACATGCCGGATCTCAAGTCCGTCGGTGAGCCCGAGCGGCTACGGTCGGGATGGCTCAACGGAATCAAGCACTGGCAGGTCGACTACACCGGCGCGAGCGCCTAGTTCCGATCGGCTAGTTCCGACCGGCGGTATTCCCCAAGGAATCAAGGAGGATTCGGGTGGACTTCAGTCCTGACGAAGGACAGCAAGCCGTTGCCGACGTGGTGACGTCCGCGCTCGACAGAGACAACACCTGGGACGCGCTCGTCGCCGGCGGCGTCATCGCCTTCGGCGTGCCGGACCGGCTCGGCGGTGACGGACTGGGGCTACCCGAGATTACGACCGCGTTGACCGAGATCGGTCGCCACGGCACCGTGAGCCCTGCCCTCGCAACGCTCGGGTACGGCCTGATTCCGCTACTGGCGTTGGCATCCGACGAGCAGCAGGACCGCTACCTGGCGGGTGTGGCGGCCGGGGGAGTGCTGACCGCGGCGCTCAACGAGCCGGGGACGTCGCTGCCGGAACGGCCGTCGACCAACCTGTCCGGCGGCAAGCTCTCCGGTACCAAGATCGGCGTTCCCTATGCGGGACAGGCTGATTGGATCGTCGTCACGACCGACAGCGGCGTCGTGGTGGTGTCGGCCACGGCCGACGGTGTGACGCTGACCAAGACGCCGACCGCGAACGGCTCCGACGAATACGCCGTGACGTTCGCCGACGTCATCGTGCCGGAATCCGACGAGCTGACCGGCGCGGACACCGTGCATCGCGTCAACCAGCTGGTGTTGGCGTCGACCGGAGCCTTTGCGGCCGGGCTGGTGGCCGGCGCCCTTCGGCTCACGGCCGACTACGTGGCCAAGCGCGAACAGTTCGGCAGGCCACTGTCGACGTTCCAGACCGTGGCGGCGCAGCTGGCCGAGGTCTACATCGCCTCTCGCACCATCTCGTTGGCCGCTACCTCGGCGATCTGGCGACTCTCGGAGGGACGCGACGCGGACGACGACCTCGACGTCCTCGGGTACTGGCTGTCCTCGCAGGCGCCGCCGGTGATGCAGACCTGTCATCACCTGCACGGCGGCATGGGCATGGACATCACCTATCCCATGAACCGCTACTACTCCACGATCAAGGATCTGACCCGGCTGTTGGGTGGTCCTGCACATCGGCTCGAACTGGTGGGAGTGACATGTACATCGAACTGACCCCCGAGCAGCGTCAGCTGCAGGCTGAAATGCGCCAGTACTTCACGAGTCTCATCTCGGCGGACGAAGCCGCCGAGATGGAGACCGACCGGCACGGCAAGGCCTACCGCGCGGTCATCAAGCGGATGGGTTCCGACGGCAAGCTGGGCGTCGGGTGGCCAAAGGAGTTCGGCGGCCACGGGTTCGGTCCCATCGAGCAGCAGATCTTCGTCAACGAGGCCGCGCGGGCGGACGTTCCGCTGCCCGCGGTGACGTTGCAGACCGTCGGTCCGACGCTGCAGAAGTACGGCACCGACCTGCAGAAGAAGAAGTTCCTGCCCGGCATCCTGTCCGGTGACGTGCACTTCGCCATCGGATACTCCGAGCCCGAGGCGGGCACCGACCTCGCGTCGTTGCGCACCAGCGCCGTCCGCCACGGCGACGAATACATCGTCAACGGCCAGAAGATCTGGACCACCGGTGGGCACGACGCCGACTATCTCTGGCTGGCCGTCCGCACCGATCCGGAAGCCGTTAAGCACAAGGGCATTTCGATTCTCATCGTCGACACGTCCGATCCCGGCTACTCCTGGACGCCGATCATCCTGTCCGACGGCGCGCACCACACCAATGCGACGTACTTCAACGACGTGCGTGTGCCCGTTGAGATGCTGGTCGGCGAGGAGAACGCCGGTTGGCGCCTCATCACCACGCAGCTCAACCACGAGCGCGTGATGCTCGGACCAGCAGGCAAGGTCGCGGCCATCTACGACAAGGTGCACGCGTGGGCGTCCAAGCCGGGCGGCAACGGCGTCACCCCGATCGAGCACGACGACGTCCTCCGCCTCATCGGTGAGATCAAGGCGATCTGGCGGATCAACGAGCTGCTCAACTGGCAGGTCGCCGCCGGTGGCGAGGAGATCAACGTCGCCGACGCCGCTGCCACGAAGGTCTTTGGCACCGAACGCATTCAGAGGGTCGGCCGGCTCGCCGAGGAGATCGTCGGCAAGTACGGCAACCCCGCCGAGTCGGCGACGGCCGAGTTGCTCGAATGGCTGGACAGCCAGACCAAGCGCAACCTGGTGATCACCTTCGGTGGCGGCGTCAACGAGGTGATGCGCGAGATGATCGCCGCGTCGGGTCTGAACGTTCCCCGGGTGCCGCGATAGTGGGTATCGACGACATCCGGGCCGCGGCCGAACGCGTCAAGGCCGAGGGCAAGAGCAAGCCGAGGGTCGGCCGTCATCCGGTCAACCAACCGATGATCGACCACTGGACCGACGCCCTCGGCGACGCCAACCCGATCTACCGCGACGAGGAGGCGGCGAAGGCCGCTGGTCACCCTGGCGTCGTCGCGCCGCCCGCGATGATCCAGGTGTGGACGATGATGGGCTTGGGCGGCGTCCGCCCGGACGACGATCCGCTTGGCATGATCCTCGAATTGTTCGACGACGCAGGCTATATCGGCGTCGTGGCGACCAACTGCGAGCAGACCTACCACCGCTACCTGCGTCCCGGCGAGGAGGTCAGCGTGACCGCCGAGCTGACCGACGTCGTCGGTCCCAAGCGGACGGCGCTCGGCGAGGCGTACTTCATCACGCAGACCATCACGTGGTCGGTCGGCGACGAGGACGTCGCCGAAATGATGTGGCGGATAATGAAGTTCATCCCCGCGGATCAATCGACCGCACCGAGTGCGGTGCCCGACGACCTGGACGCCGACAACGCCATGCGGCCCGCGTCGTCGAAGGACACCAAGTTCTTCTGGGACGGCGTCAACGCCCACGAGCTGCGCATCCAGAAGCGTGCCGACGGGACGTTGCAGCATCCGCCGGTCCCTGCGCTCTGGCTCGACCGCGAGGAGACCACGGACTTCCAGGTCGCCAGCGGCAAGGGCACGGTGTTCAGCTTCGTCGTGCACCACGCGCCGAAGGTGCCCGGCCGGACCCCGCCGTTCGTCATCGCGCTGGTCGAACTCGAGGAGGGTGTCCGGATGCTCGGTGAGCTCCGCAACGTCGACCCCGCCAGTGTGGAGATCGGAATGCCGGTGCGCGCCATGTACATCGACTTCCCGGCCAACGACGTCGGGCCTGCCTGGACCAACTACGCATGGGAGCCCGTCGCGTGAGCGCCGTCGATGTGGGAGCCAAGCTCCCCGAGCTCAAGCTCTACGGCGACCCGACGTTCATCGTGTCGACGGCCATTGCCACGCGGGACTATCAGGACGTCCACCACGACCGCGACAAGGCGCAGGCGAAGGGGTCCAAGGACATCTTCGTCAACATCCTCACCGACACCGGTCTGGTGGAGCGCTTCATCACCGACTGGGCAGGCCCCAACGCGAGGATCAAGTCGATCGGGTTGCGGCTTGGCGTGCCCTGGTACGCCTATGACACGGTGACGTTCTCCGGCGAGGTCACCGCCGTGGACGACGACCTGATCACGTTGAAGATCGTGGGCGCCAACAGTCTTGGCGATCACGTCATAGCCAACGCCACGCTCGTGATGGGAGCAGACGCGTGAGCTTGTCCGGCAAGGCGGCGATCGTCGGCATCGGTGCCACCGACTTCTCGAAGAACTCCGGTCGCAGTGAGCTGCGGCTCGCGGCCGAGGCGGTTCTCGACGCGCTCGACGACGCGGGGCTGACGCCCGCCGACGTCGACGGCATGACCACGTTCACGATGGACTCCAACACCGAGGTCGCGGTCGCGCGTGCCACGGGCATCGGGGACCTCAAGTTCTTCTCCAAGATCCATCACGGCGGCGGGGCGGCCTGTGCCACCGTGCAGCAGGCCGCGATGGCCGTCGCCACCGGGGTGGCGGACTGCGTGGTGGCCTACCGGGCGTTCAATGAACGTTCCGGCATGCGGTTCGGGCAGGTGCAGATGCGCCTGGTGGAGAACGCCGATTCGACCGGCGTCGACAACTCGTTCTCCTACCCGCACGGATTGTCCACTCCCGCCGCACAAGTCGCGATGATCGCCAAGCGCTACATGCACCTGTCCGGAGCGACCAGCAGGGACTTCGGCGCGATCTCGGTCGCCGACCGCAAGCACGCCGCGAAGAACCCGAAGGCCTACTTCTACGAGAAGCCGATCACCATCGAGGAGCACCAGGCCTCACGGTTCATCGCCGAGCCGCTGCGCCTGCTCGATTGCTGCCAGGAGACCGACGGCGGAGTGGCGCTGGTGATCGTCTCGGCCGAGCGGGCGAAGGACCTGAAGAACAGGCCAGCGGTCATCGAGGCCGCCGCCCAGGGCGCCAGCCCGGATCAATATTCGATGGTCAGTTACTACCGCCCGGAACTCGACGGCCTTCCCGAAATGGGTCTGGTCGGCAAGCAGATGTGGGCGCAGTCCGGTTTGAAGCCGACCGACATCCAGACGGCGATCCTCTACGACCACTTCACCCCGTTCACCCTGATCCAGCTCGAAGAGCTCGGGTTCTGCGGCTGGGGTGAGGCGAAGGACTTCATCGCCGACGGCGCGATCGAGATCGGCGGACGGCTGCCGATCAACACCCACGGCGGCCAGCTCGGCGAGGCCTACATTCACGGGATGAACGGCATCGCCGAAGGGGTGCGGCAGTTGCGGGGAACCTCGGTGAACCCGGTGCCCGACGTGGAGCACGTCCTGGTTACGGCGGGCACGGGCGTGCCGACCTCGGGGCTCATCCTCGGTTAATCGTGCACTCGGGTGGTCCGAATCGGCGGTAATCTCGACCTACGTAGCAACATCTCGCGGGAGGGAGTCGTGTCGTGGGTGTTCCACCCGACAGCACCCCGTTTGGTTCACAAACGGTGACGGGGCCTGGTTGGCCGAACGTCGACGAGGAGTCTCTGGCGGCCGCCGCGGCGCAGTATGAGGCGCTGGCTGCCAAGATATCCGGCTCGGTGGTGCCCCAGCAGCAGGGTCAGGTGATGAAGATGGCCGACCAGTTCTTGGGGGCCGGGGGCGTCGCCGCCGGTGGGGAGGCAACCACGATCGTCGCCGGTCACGAGGCAAATGCCGCCCAGGCCGCGGCGATCGCCTTGAAGCTTCGGACCATGGAGGCCACCGTCGCGAAGACGAAGATGTTGGTCAACGTCACCGCCCAAGAGGTTCAGCACGAATGCGAGGCGTTGTCCGCCATGCCCTTCGGCAATGCCCAGGAGCTGGTGCAGAGCCGGATCAAGATGGGCCTGTCGCAGAACATCGCGATGGTGAACGCCAATTCAGCCGAACTGGCGTCCGGTCTCGGCGTACCGCCCAACATCCCCAATCCGGGCGCCCCTCCTGGGACTTCGCAGGCGACGCAGGCCGCGGACAAGGGATCTCAGCAGGCCATGCAGATGATGATGCAGATGGGCCAGATGGCGATGCAACTGCCGCAGCAGATCGGCGGCATGTTGACCCAGGCTCCGCAGCAGCTGATGCAGCCGCTGCAGCAGATCATGCAGCCGTTGCAGCAGCTGATGTCCGCGGGTGGCAAGGGCGGCACCGGCGCTGGGTCGTCGCCCTTCTCGGCGTTCTCCAACCATCCCCTGGCAGGCGGCGCGGGCGCGGGCGCCGGCGGCGGCATGGTGAAGGCGGCGGGTTTGCCGGGGTCCGGCGGCCTTTCGCCACAGTCGCCGGCGCTGGCCAGTCTGGTCGGCAGCTCCGGTGACGTGGCGGTACGGCCGGCAGGCGCGAGTGGCGGGGGGATCGCGGGCCTGGCGCCGGTCGCCGCGGGCGCGGGCGGCATGGGTGGCGGCATGGGCATGATGGGCCAGCAGCGCGGCGAAAGCGGAGGCACCGGCTCAACGCTGTCCGCTCCGCCGCCTCTCGACTACGGGGAAGAGGAGGTCGACGATGAGTGGTAGTCCGATGCAGACACCGGACAACCTGAATTGGGATCCCGCAAGTGTCGAGTTGCCCCCGATTCCAATGCTTCCGCCCGGCGAGGACGCGATGAGCATGACGATCGCCGGAGTGCTGCCAACCTTGGCGGCGACGATGGCGACGAGCGTGACTGCGCTGCAGGCCAAGGAGACGATGTTCGCCGGCAAACTGACGTCGGCTCAGAGCGCCTACGACAACGCCGACGACCAGGGTGGCCAGTCGGTCGGTCAGCTCGGCCAGATGCTGGGTCAGGTCGGGCAGATGGCCCAGCAGGCCGGTGGGCCCGCGCAGCAACTCGGTCAGCAAGCCGGCCAATTCGGTTCGATGATTCAGCAGGCCATGCAGTCGGCCCAGGGTGGCGGCGGTTCTCAGGGCAGCTCCAGCGGTGGCCAGTCCGGCGGCGGTCAGCCGTCGGCCGGTCAGGGAGCGGGCGGTGCGGGCGCCGCTCCGCCGCCGCAGGCCCGTGACGATGCAGGCGCCGAGCAGCGGGAGCGCGAGGAGCGGGAACGCGAGGATCGGGAGCGGGCCGGCAGGGAGGCTCGGCCTCCGCTGGACCACGCCAACGCCGGTCCCGCACCCCACGGCGCGGGCCCGGCGCCCGTCGCTGCACCGCAACGCGGAGACGGCCTCGAGCGCAACATGTGATCGCCGAGCACTACGCTCGTTACTGACGCGTGCGCACGTAAAGGTCTGACTGAGCGACTCGGAGGTATGGGAATGAGTTCGCCGCCAGACGAGTGGCCGTCTCACCCATCCTTGCCGGACGACGAGCTGACCATCGGTCAAACCTTCGCCGGATACGAGATCGTCGGCTTGCTGGGTTCCGGCGGAATGGGTCGGGTGTACCTTGCGCAGCATCCCCGACTTCCTCGGCGCGACGCGCTGAAGCTGCTTCCGTCGGCATGGTCGGCCGACACCGAGTACCGCGCGCGCTTCAACCGCGAGGCGGACCTCGCCTCCACGCTGTGGCATCCCAACATCGTCGGGGTCCACGATCGTGGCGAGGCGGACGGCCAGCTGTGGATTTCGATGGACTACGTCGACGGCCTCGACGCCTCGCGACTCGTCGCCGAACGCCATCCCGCCGGGATGCCCGCCGACGACGTGGCGCGCATCGTC
This sequence comes from Mycolicibacterium hodleri, assembly GCA_006864685.1. GTDB lineage: Bacteria > Actinomycetota > Actinomycetes > Mycobacteriales > Mycobacteriaceae > Mycobacterium > Mycobacterium hodleri_B. The sequence continues at coordinate 78,841 of VIFX01000007.1, forward strand.
ACCGCCGTCGCAAGCGCGCTGGACAGCGCTCACAAACGTGGTCTTCTGCACCGCGACGTCAAGCCGGCCAACATCATGCTTACCCATCTCGACGACGACGGCGAACAGCGAATCCTGTTGACGGACTTCGGTATTGCCCGCGACGTCAACGAGGCCGACGACGTCTCGGCGGCGACGACGGCCATCGGGACCGTTGCCTACTGCGCGCCGGAGCAACTATCCGGTGACGAGGTCGGACCCCGCGCCGACCAATACGCGCTCGCCGCGACGGCATACCAGCTTCTGACTGGCGAGCCACTGTTCCCCAGCTCGGACCCCGCCGAGGTGATCTACGACCACCTCAACTCGAAGCCGCCTACGCTGGCGGCGACGCGACCGGAACTCGCCGCGCTCGACCCCGTGCTGACCGTGGCGCTGTCCAAACGACCCGAAAGTCGTTTCGCCCGTTGCTCGGACTTCGCGCGCGCCCTGAGCGAGAGCATCGCTGCGCTGGGTCCGCGTGCGGCGGTCGCGCCCCCGAACTACGGCCCGCCGCCCGCGGAAGGCACCTTCGCCAACCTCTTCACCGAGCCGTTGACGGTCGACCCCCGGGCGGTGGCCAGCAAGCCCAAGCAATTCCCCGTCGGACCCGTCGTGGCGGCAGCCGTGGCGGCGGTCGCCGTTGGCGCCCTTGCGGTTTGGGCGCTGTGGCCGTCGTCCGGCGGGTCTGACTCGTCGGCGGCCGACACGACGTCGACCATGACGTCGACTGTCGATCCCGCAGCGCTGCAACGGCTCCGCGGAGCGATACCTCCGGGTTACTCGTCCAACTCGTGCACGCCGGTCGAAGTGCCCCAAGCCGCGGTGGCCAAGGTTGGCTGTACCCAGAACGCCGATGCGGGTGGACCGCCTGCGTCGACCTTCACCTCGTTCGAGGACGTCGCGGCACTGCAAACGGCATTCGGCGCAGTCGTAGCCGACATGCGGGTGGTCAACTGCCCCGGCAACATTCAGTCACCGGGAGCGTGGCGCCGCAACGCAACCCCACAGCTGGTCAGCGGCACGCTCGTCTGCGGTTACCGGGACGGCGTGCCCACTCTGGCCTGGTCTGACAACGCCAAGCTGATGCTCGCCTCGGTGGACGGCGCCGAGAAGGGTCCCAACCTCGACCAGCTGTACGTCTGGTGGTCGAGCCACTCCTGATCGTGGATCAGGCTGGGGGCGGGACGATCACGGTCGTGGAGGGAGCCGCCGCTGCCGGTGCCGGTGCCGTCGCGGGAGAAGGCGTGGCTGCCACTGCCGGTGTTCCGGCGGCAGCGGGAGCGCCGGCCGGAGCCGGGGTGACCGCGGGCGCGCCAGCGGGCAACGGGGTGCCCTGGCTTCCGGTGGGCGCGGTGCCCTCCTGAACGCTGGCCGGCTGCGGCGCACCCTCGGTTCCAAGCGGCGCGGGAGTCATCGGGGTGGTGCCGGGGACCGGCGTGCCCTGGCTGCCCGCGATCGGGGTGCCCTGGCTACCGGCTGGAATCGGCGTACCCGCGCTGCCTGCTGGCAGGACGGCGCCCGGCGCGGGGACGGCCTCGGCGCCGATCGGCGCTCCTGGGACTGCCGCCGGCGTGGCCGGCGTCGCCGACGATGCAGGTGACGACGAGTAACTGCCCCCGCCGCGCTGCGTGGGGAGCTGGGGCGGTGGCTGCACCCACACCAGAAGGTCTTGGCCGCCTGCGTTGTAGACGACGCTGTCGGGTGTGTCGCCGACGACGTCGAAGTACACCTTGCCCGTGGTGTGCTGGCCCTGGGGGAGCGTCGCGGGGTTCACGCCCTGAGGGGTCGCGACCCCGAACAGGACGCGGTAGGTCTCGCCACTCTTGGCGCGCGCGTTGAGATTCGACACGATCGGGGTGACGCTGCCCTCGATGGCCTGATCCGTCGCGGTGGCTTCCCACAGTGTGCCCGCAACCGGGTAGGGGATTTGGTCGGTACTGGCCTTCAGGTCGGTGATCGTCCAGCCCTGGACGACGTTTCCGTTGGTCAGCCTGGCTTCGTTGCCGATCGTGGTCGTCGTCAGATCATCGGCGGCGGCGAGCGGCGCTCCGAGGATGCCGACCGATCCCGCTGCGGCAATGGCTACTGCTGCTGCCAGTGCATTGGTGATCTTCACGTGAAGTGCCCCCCTGAATCGCCTGCCAATTCATCCCCCCGTCGGGAATGGTCTTCAACCTGAAGTTATCAGGTGGAGGGCTGCCTCGTTGGCACCCGTTCGAGGGCGACTTTCGCTCCGTCGTCGTTTGCGCGCGGTTGTCTCGCCTACCCCGCTGCGGGCCCCGCTTCCCGATGGCACGTGACCGATCGAGGTCGAACGGACAACGCGTTGGAGAGCGTCAGAAGGTATTTGCCGGGGGTGCTATCGCGATGACGCCAGAGACCCGTCGAGCCGAGTGCGACCGCATTCGGATGAGATGCCGAACAAGTCGACGACAAAGCTTGCTATATCCGAAGTCGTACGACATGTTTGACGGTGTCGTAAGTTCGAGACCGCTCTTGGCTGACCCAGGAGATCGACATGTGCCCAGCTCAGAGCGTGTTTGAAAGTATCCGGCCGGTTTTGGGCAAGCCACCGCCCTCGGTGCGGCGTGTTGGTGCCAGAAGTCTTTGCTAAAACTGTGTTGTGGTGCAAAATTTTCGGTGGTAGGTTGCTATCACCACGGGGAGGGTGGCAGAGAATGAATTCCTTACAGCTAAGTACTGATTATTTGCACAGGTGGCCTATGAACGAGAGCGCACGCTCGGGGGACGCAGCCGTTGGCCGTACCTGTGAACGTGACCTCGCTCGCCGACCCGCCAAGCGCGGACGCGTGCCCGTGGCGGCGTACACGAGATCAATCAGTCGACCGTGACCCAGACCTCGGAGCCGCTCAGCGTCGTGCCGCCGCGAGTTGAGGACGTGTCCACTGCCGCGGCACCGCGAATTTGCGAAGGCGCTTCAGAGCCGTTGATGTCCCTGGTTCGGGAACCGGACCACACGTCGTCGCCGAACTCGCCCACACCGATCGTCGGGCGGCCGCGATGGGAACGGCAGTACACCTTCCATCTACTCGTCACGGACACGATCGTGGTCCTTGGCGCCGTGGTCCTGGCGCAGTACGTCCGATTCGGGAGCACCCCCACCACGGGTCTGATGAGCCGGTACGACACCGTCTGCTCGGTCGCCCTCGTCATCATCTGGTTGTCGGCACTCGCCGGATTCAGAGCGAGGTCACCCCGGTACCTCGGCGCGGGGATAGAGGAATACCGGCGCTTGGTTGCAGCCTCGTTCTGGAGCTTCGGAGCCGTGGCCATGTGCGAACTGCTGATCAAGCTCTCGGTGTCGCGTGGCTACCTGGCGGTCGCCCTCCCCGTTGGGGTCATCGGGTTGGTGCTGAGTCGATTGCAGTGGCGCAAGTACGTCACGCGCCAGCGTGCGAGGGGCAACTATCAGACATCTGTGCTGGCGATCGGCGACAGGGGCGGGGTCTCGAATCTCGCGAGCGAGCTCATCGAAGATCCGAGCTGCGGGTATCGGGTCGTGGGCATTGCGATTCCCGGATATGGGCCGCCCCGTGGCGAATACGTCACCATCTGCGGTGAGCAGATCCCGATCGTCGGTGGGGAAGCGCAGGTCTTCGAAGCGATCCGAACCCATGGAGCCGATACCGTAGCGATTGCGGGGACGGAGCACTTCGGGGTCAAGGGCATTCGGAAGCTCATCTGGGAGCTCGAACCGATGAACGTCGAACTAGTCGTCTCCCCAGGAGTGATGGACGTTGCGCGATCCCGGTTGGTGATGCGACCCATCGCCGGACTGCCGCTCCTGTACATCGACAAACCTCAGTACCTCGGGGCGAAGCGAATTCAGAAGCGCGCGTTCGACTTCTGCTTTGCGCTGACCGCGCTGGCGGTGGCCTCACCAATCCTGGTCTGTGCCGCGCTGATCATCAAGCTCGGCAGCAAGGGCCCGGTCCTCTACTCCGCAGAACGAATCGGCATCGACGGCAAGCCGTTCCAGATGCTGAAATTCCGCACCATGGTGGAGGGTGCGGACAGGCAGCTGCCCAAGCTGCTCGGCGTCAACGAGAGCGACGGTCTGACGTTCAAGATGAAGGACGACCCACGGATCACGCCGGCAGGGCGAGTCCTGCGCCGCTTCAGCATTGACGAGCTTCCGCAGTTCGTCAACGTCCTGAGGCAGGAGATGAGTGTCGTCGGTCCTCGGCCGCCCCTGAGACGCGAGGTCGAGCGTTACGACGGCGACGTGCAGCGGAGACTGCTCGTCAAGCCGGGCGTCACCGGGTTGTGGCAAGTCAGCGGAAGGTCCGACCTGCCTTGGGAAAAGGCTGTCCGCCTTGACCTTTCGTACGTTGACAACTGGTCGATGGTCGGCGACGTCCTGATCATCATCAAGACATTCCGAGCGGTACTTGAACGAAACGGAGCTTACTGACGTGCAGTGTAGACTTTGCGACTCCGCCCGTCTGGTGAGCGTCGTCGATCTGGGTGCGACCCCACCGTGTGAGAAATTCTTGAGCGCGGAAGAACTCGATTCTTCCGAAGTGACGTATCCACTTCACCTTCGGCTGTGCGAGGACTGCCTGCTCCTGCAGATCCCCGCGCTGATTACCCCGGAGGAAACCTTCACGGAGTACGCGTACTTCTCCTCCTTCTCCGATAGCTGGGTGCAGCACGCGAAGGGGTTCGTCGACGACACCGCAGATCGGCTGCAGCTCGACACCGAATCATTCGTGATCGAAGTTGCGAGCAATGACGGGTATCTGCTGCAGCACGCGATTGCGAGGAACATCCGTTGCCTTGGCATCGAGCCCTCGGTGAACGTCAGCGCCGCGGCGCGAGAGCGCGGCGTACCCACTGCAACCGCGTTCCTCGATGAATCAACGGCAGCGTCCGTTCGCGCGGAGCACGGTCCTGCCGACCTGGTGGTCGCGAACAACGTCTATGCGCACATCCCGGACCTACTCGGGTTCACCCGGTCGCTTCGTTCGTTGCTCGCTGACGATGGTTGGTTGAGCATCGAGGTGCACCATGCGCTCAACCTGGTGGGTCTAGGGCAGTTCGACTCGATCTATCACGAGCACTTCCAGTACTACACAGTGCTTTCCGCGTCTCGAGCGCTGGCCACGGCGGGTCTGGTCGTGGTCGACGTCGAGCTCATCCCCACTCATGGTGGGTCGATTCGACTCTGGGCGAGGCCGACGGAATCAGCGGGGGTGCCAAGCGGGCGCGTCGCGGACGTTCTGAGGATCGAACAGGAGGCCGGACTGCACGACGTCGACGGCTACCTGGAACTGGGTCAGCGCACCGAGACCATCCGCCACGAGCTACTGCGTTTTCTGCTCGACTGCCGTGCAGAGGGCAAACGGGTGGTCGGGTACGGAGCCCCCGGCAAGGGCAACACACTTCTCAACTACTGCGGCATTCGCAGCGATCTTCTCGAGTACACCGTCGACCGCAATCCATACAAGCACGGTCGCTTCACCCCGGGCACCCGCATCCCGATCCACGACCCCGTCCAGATCGAAAAGGACCGCCCCGACGTCGTTCTCGCGCTTCCCTGGAATCTCGAGACCGAGCTGACCGAACAGCTCGCCTACATCACCGAATGGGGAGGACGACTCGTCTTCCCCCTACCGACACTGCACGCCGCCGACTTCGGGGTGTCCGGAAGTCCGACAGGGAGAACATCATGAAGGTCGTCCTGTTTTGTGGTGGCTACGGAATGCGCATGCGCGACTCCGGCGGCGACGGCATGCCCAAGCCGATGCAGATGGTCGGCCCGCGGCCGCTCATCTGGCACGTGATGCGCTATTACGCCCACTTCGGCCACAAGGAGTTCATCCTTTGCCTCGGTTACGGAGCCTCGCACATCAAGAACTACTTCCTGACCTACCAGGAAGCGGCATCGAACGATTTCGTAATGCACGGCGGCAACGTCGAACTGATGCATTCTGACATCAGCGACTGGAAGATAACCTTCGTCGACACCGGGCTCGAGTCCGCCATCGGTGAGCGCCTGCGCAGAGCGCGGCCGTTCCTTGAAGGTGACGAATACTTCCTCGCCAACTACTCCGACGTCTTGACCGACGCGCCGTTGGACGAGGTCGTCGCGAAGTTCCACGAGTCGGGCGCCGCTGCGTCGATGATGGTCGTTCCGCCCGAATCCTCTTTTCATTGCGTCAACATCAGCGAGGCCGGCGAGGTCAAGGACATCACGCCGCTGTCCGAGATGTCGGTGTGGATCAACGGTGGATACTTCGTGCTGTCCAACGAGATCTTCGACTACATCCCCCCCGGGGGAGACCTGGTCGCCGATGGGTGCGCCACTCTGGCAGGCGAAGGCCGCCTGTTCGGCTACAGCCATCACGGTTTCTGGAAGCCCGCGGACACCTTCAAGGAGCGAGCCGAACTCGACGCCGGCTACCACCGTGGCGATCGGCCGTGGATGGTGTGGGATACGTCCGGCGACGACGCCAAGATCGACGTCGCAAGAAGTCGATGATCCCACTCACTTGCGGTGAGCTCACTGAAATCGCCGTCATCGGAGCACATTGCGATGACATCGCGATCGGGATGGGTGGCACGCTACTGACACTCGCCAAGCATCATCCAGACCTTCGGGTGCGCGGTCTCGTGCTGTCGGGTGGGGGAACCGGTCGCGAGACCGAGGAGCTCGAGGCTCTGCGGGCCTTCTGTCCCGGCGCCGATCTCGACGTGGCGGTTCTCGACGTTCCGGACGGGCGCGCGCCGGCCTACTGGGACCGAATCAAGAACGAGTTGGCCACGTTTCGCGGCAAATGCAATCCAGAGCTGGTCTTCGGTCCTCAACGCGGTGATGCGCACCAGGACCATCGGCTCATCGCCGAGCTGATACCGACGGAGTTTCGCGATCAGCTCGTGCTCGGTTATGAGATCGTCAAGTGGGAGACCGACACTCCGCGCCCGACCTTCTTCCACCCCCTCGAGCCAGGGATTGCGGAGGAGAAGGCGCGCATGCTGCACGAGCATTACCCGTCGCAGACGCAACACGACTGGTTCGACGAAGAAACGTTTCTCGGGCTGTCGAGACTCCGCGGTGTGCAGTGCCGCAACACGCACGCCGAAGCCTTCATCGTGGAGAAGGCAACATTCACATTTCATCGATCTTGAGAGAAGTACACATGCGCGTATTGGTCACGGGTCACCAGGGCTACCTCGGCACCGTGATGGTGCCGATTCTCCGGGACGCCGGTCATGACGTAACCGGCTTGGATTGCGGGTTCTTCGAAGACTGTGTCCTCGGTCCCGCACCGGTGGACCCACCGAGCATCCGCGTCGATCTGCGTGACGTCACCCGCGAACAGTTAGAGGGATTCGACGCGGTCGTTCACCTCGCCGCGTTGTCGAATGACCCGCTCGGCGCACTGGCGCCGGAAATCACCTACGACATAAACCACCACGCCTCCGTCAGGTTGGCGAGACTGGCCAAGGACGCGGGTGTCCGCCGCTTCGTCTATGCGTCGACCTGCTCTGTCTACGGTTCCGCCGGTGAGGAGTTGGTGAGCGAGAGTGCGCCGCTGCGCCCGTTGACCCCGTATGCGGAGAGCAAGGTGAGGGTGGAAGACGACGTCGCGGCCATGGCGGACGACTCCTTCACGCCAGTGTTCCTACGCAATGCGACGGCGTTCGGATTTTCGCCGCGCTTGAGGGCTGACATCGTCCTGAACAACCTCGTCGGCCACGCGGTCCTGACCGGCGACGTTCGCGTCCTCTCCGACGGAACGCCATGGCGGCCCCTGGTGCACGCCCGCGACATCGCGAGTGCATTCCTGCTCGCCTTGGAAGCTCCGAGCAGCACGGTGCACTGTGCTGCCTACAACGTCGGCGTCGAGTCGAACAACCTGACCGTCGCAGAGATCGCCCAGTCGGTCGTCGACGTCGTCCCCGGCGCGAAGTTGTTGATCACGGGCGAAACGGGCGCCGATCCTCGTTCCTACCGGGTCGACTTCTCGGCCATCCGCAATGCCCTCGGTTTCAAAGCTGCTTGGTCGATACCCGCCGGTGCGGCCGAACTGTACGAGCAGTACGTTTCGGCGGGACTCACCGCGGAGGGCTTCGCGAAGAAGTTCACCCGGTTGCCGCATCTGGAGGCGCTGCGCAGCCGAGGTGACCTGGACGAGTCGATGCGGCGGATCACGACAGACGCTTGACGCGCGGTGCCCGATGAATGGTCCCAGCCCAAGAACGGGGGCTGGGACCATTGAGGCACCGATTCTATTGGGCGGCAACGACCGTACTGATACTCACCCATTCGCCGCCCCGCGCCTCGATCTCTGGAAAGTCTGAGCGCACCTCGTCGAGCAGGTCTGGCAACAACAGCAGTACGTAGTCGGGGCTGGCGCTCACGAGATCGGCCGGACTGATGATGGGGACGTCCGTACCAGGCATTCGACGACCCAGTTTCGCAGTGGACGCATCTGCTACACCACACATCTCGGTGCGATCCACGTCTGCCATGGCGAGTAGGGAGATGGCGCGAGATGCGGCGCCGTAGCCGAACACTCGCGCTCCTTCGTCCTTGCGATCGGCGAGCCAGGCCTTAAGGCCGCCGGCAGACGTGACGGCACTCTCCTGGAGACGACCGACGAAAGCGGGTTCCCGGATGCCGAGCTCGGCCTCTTCGCCGAGAAGGCGGTCTATCGTCGCGTCCGGCGAATCGTCCCGAGTCGCGGCGAGCAGGACCGTTCCGCCGTACAGGTCGAAGGACCAGGCGGTCCGAGGATGAAACCCTACGCGCCTGAGCATTTCGACCAGTGCGGACAGAGAGTAATACGCGTAGTGGCCGAGCCGGAGCATGTTCCACTCGCCCTGACGCACTATTGCCCGCAGTTCGTGGTACTGCACCAGGAACACGCCACCGTCGGCGACACGGTTTGCCCGCTCTCTGAAGGCGGCCGCTTGATCGCGGTAGTGCATCACGCCAAAGCTGTCGAGAACGACGTCCGCCTTGCAGTCATCGCCGGCGACCTCGAGTCCGCGGTCGGTCACCAAACCGAGCCAGGAGCCGCCGTGGGGACTTCCGTATTCTGCGACCGTTTTGCCAGGGCGCAGCCAGCCCGCATCGGCGACGCGATTCACCGCATCGATGGACTGTTGCACCACCGCCGCAGGCTCGACGCCTCTGGGTTCTTCGGGCTCCGTGGGGTCGTCGACCAGTTGAGCGAGTCCGCACTCGGCGCATAGCCACATCTGCAGCGGGTACTTTGCATCTGGCCCGGGGTCGTCGCCGGCAGGGAAGTCGTCACACGCCGGCTGGTTGCCGACGTCGAGCACCACGGATCCCCGGCTTCCGCGACAGAAGCAGCATTGCGGCTCTGTCACGGTGGGCCCCTCGACGCGGGACCGCGTCACGAGCGATCGGCGGGCTGACTGGCCCTGACGACATCGAGCGTGTCCGCCTTCGGCAGTGGGACGACGGGCTGCTCCGTATGGCCGAGCAGTCGTTTGGCGCGGCGAATGACCGCGTCCTGCCGCCGTTTGCCGTACAGCTTTGCGATTGCAAGTCTTGCGCGGTTCCGCTGCTCCGCGTCGAGGTCGCACTCCTTGAGGAAGCGGGCGGTCTCGAGACACTGAAGTTCGTTGGGGAGAGTCGCCTGAATACGCGAAATGCCCAGCTTCCGAGCTAGATCCGGCTTCGACACGTACGTCCAGTTGCGCCCGGCCAGCACTTCGGACACGTGTCCCCACGGCCCGAGGAGTGCCAGCTTGGCCGAGTACACCTGATCGTCGTTCATCATGTTGCGCCGCTTTACGCCGATGACCCGGTCACGTCGGAACACCCCGTAGCAGGTATCCATCAGGAGGTGGCTGTCGTTGAACAGACGTAGCAATTCGGCCAAACGAGTCACCGGGTCGTCGGAGCGCAGTGCGGTGCCGTGGTAGGGCGCGGTTTCGGTCACACCGTCCGGGCCCGTGTACTCAATCTGCGTCGTGACGAGGATCAGTCGCTCGTCGTCGGCGAACGCGTCGAGGCAGCGCGACACGTAGCGGGGGTCCAGCCAGTCGTCATCGCCGATCCAGCGGAAGTAGTCACCCTTGGCGAGGCGCATCGCACCAACGAAGTTGTTGAGCAACCCCACATTGGTTGCGTTGCGGTGGTAGGCGATTCGTGAATCATCCGCGGCGAGGGCACGGCACACGTCCTCCGTGTCGTCGGTGGAGGCGTTGTCACTGATCACCAGTTCGAGGTTCTCGTGGTCCTGCCCGAGTATCGACTTCACGACGTCGACGATTCGATCGCCCGCGTTGTACACGGGCAATCCCACCGAGACCAACGTGTCTGAATGTTGCATTTCTATCCCCCTGTGGTTGAACGGACTCGAGTCACTCGGGTCCGTAGTTGACGAGCCTGATCCCTGGTGGTCACCAGTAGGACGTAAGCGAGCAAGCCTGCGAAACCTGCGACCACAAGCTGCACCACCGCGCTGTTCCCGACGATTCTCTGTACGAGCAGGATCACGGCCGCTGAAACGATGGCGGCGATCAACGGGCGGATCAACTTCGGCAACGCCGGCAGGAGACTCACGCCGGCGAGGCGCACTGCAAGAACTGAAAGTGGTAGTGCGACAGCGACGGCCACGATGCTGTGAGCGATGGCCGCGCCGCGGATTCCGTCGAGGTGGGTTCCAATCCACAGCGCAGGCAGCAGCGCGACCGCCCACCCCGCATTCAGCCATGTGGTGGCCTTGGTCGACCCCACTGAAGCGAGGATGTCGATGGCGAACGCGGTCAGCATTCGAACCACCATCAAGGCGGCGAGGAAACGTAGTACGACCCCGGACGGACCCCACTTCTCGCCGTACAGGACGTCGATCATCTGCGGAGCCAGGGTCGCCATGATGACGGCGACCGGCAGTACTGCAGACACCAGGATGGGCACGGACCGGCGGACGCCCAATTCAAGGGCGTCGGAGTCGTGTTCGGCCAAGCGGGAGAAGCTGGGAAGCGCGACGTAGCGCACGGCCGTTCCGACCAGCCCCGGCACCCAATTCGAGATGTTGAACGCCAACATGTAGAAACCCAGTGCGCCGGCTCCAAGCAGATTGCCGACGATCACGAAGTCGGCGTTGACCAACACGGCTTCGATCCCCAGCGTGAGCGCCCACGGAATGCCGAATTTCAGGAGGCTTCTGGTGACCTCCCTGTCGAACCCGAATCGGACCGGCAGGTTCGCCATTCCGTACACGATCACACCCGTGACGACCGTCCCGGCGAGCTGACCCCAGGCAAAGCTGTACGCGCCCATCCCAGCGAAGGCCATCGGGAGGGTCACCGCGGTGTTCGCCAGCCAACCGATCATGTTGGCCTTCGTGAGCTTGGCCTGTTGGAATCGGCGCATGAGCGCAGCGGATTGGACGCCGGTGATTCCGTCGACGACGATGATCAGGCTCAGCAGCCGCACGACCGGGGCGGCATCGGGCACTCCGGCCAGAGCGGCGAAGCTTGGTGCGCAAAACCAGATCGCCCCGTAGGCCATGACACTCGAGATCGCCGCGATGAGCGACGCGGTCGGAGCGATCTCTTCGAGCTTCCCGCGCCACTGGACGCACGCGGCGATGATGCCAACGTCGTTGACGTACATCGCAAATGCGGCGGCCGCCACTGCCACGGCGAACACGCCGAAGTCGGCGGGCGAGAGCAGGCGAGCCATGACGAGTCCGACCGCAAAGGAGCCGAACTTGGTTCCGAAAGTGCCCAGGAGTGTCCACGTCAGGCCGCGCCCCGCCTGCCGGCCGATGTGAGCAACGTGCTCGGTACCGGAATCGGCGGGCCGCAAGTCGACTTCGTCAGACACGCTCGAGCCAGATTTCCCGCCAGAACGTCATGGCCTGGCGGGGGCAGTTTCCGAAATCGGCGCCAGCACAGACGATGTCCTGCAACAAGATGCAGGGGTTCTTCATGGTCAGCATCTTGCCGGTCTTCTCGTCGAGGCATCTGTTGACACGGCCCTGGACTCGCGCCGTGCGGCCGCAGTAACGAGCCATCTCCTCCGCGAAACCCATGCCGCGGTTGAGGCCCTTCTCGTTGAGCGTCGCTTCGATCTGCTCCTTGGTCTTGATTCGGACCATCTCGCCGGGCTGCAGATCGAGATACTCAGTCGGCGTCGGACCGACGAGCCTGCCCTTCACGAATCCCCATGGCAGGCCGTCGCGGAACCACAGCCTGGTAGGCAACCGCCGCTTGCTGATGTCCTGAAGGCGGTTGAACAGCATGATCAGGAAGCCCCTGATGGACTGGAGCACGCTGACGTTCCCCGTCGCGACATCCGACACGTACTGACCGAGATCGCGGGCGGGCAAACACGTTGGGGCCGCACGAATTATCTCTGTGGTCTGGCAGGAGTAACGCGTCTCGCCGGCGGGTCCGGGGTCCTTCTTGGTGTTGACCTCTATGAGTGGTAGGCGGAGACGCACGCTAGCGGGCGAGCTGGGCGCCTCCGGTGTCTCTGGAGTTGCCGTGTCAACCCTCTTGAGCCAGGCGACTTTCCAGTAGATCAAGCATGCGGCCTCGCAACCGCCGTGCGACGCTCCGTCACACCGTGATTCGGACAGGTGGACTGCATTCTCCATCTTGTGCATGCCGGTTTGGCTGATGGTGTCGCACAGTTTGTGCGCAACCTTGTCGACCGTGAGGCGCTTGCCGCAGAACTTGAGCATCTCGGGCATGAAAGGCAGGTTCTCGTATTCGCCGCGCTCGTCGAGCGTTGCCAGGATCTCCTCGGCGCTACGCACCTCGACGAGGTCCCCGACCCGCAAGCTCTTGTCGGTGGACGGGAGTGTGGCGAACTGCGTCATCTTCGATGTCACTTTCTTGATGAGGTTGAACTCGTGCCCTGAATTGCAAAAAAGTGCAGGTGTAGAGCGCGTAATGACAGAATCATAGCGCGAAAATCTTCTGGTGCAATGTTTGCTAGTGATTCATTCAGGCAACCAAGTCGGCTCGAGCGACGGCGTCGTCCAGCGGTGCCGGTGGCACACTTCCAGCCGAAGGAGGGTGCCGCGCTGGCGCCGCGAAGGCTTTGCCAACGCAACGTGTCAACGACTGGTCATGCGTCGCGTCGGTCGATCCACTGCCAGTTACCGGACAGGTCGTCGACGATCGCGGCGGGAAATTGAATGGAATCCATTAGGTAGCGTCGACCCAGACGACGAGGATCGCCGGACAGGCGCCACAACCATTCGAGACTCGACCTCTGCATCCACAGGGGCGCCCGGCGGGCGCTGCCCACGAAGAAGTCGACGCCGGCACCGATGCCGAAGGCGTAGCAATCGCCGAGCTGGTGGCGCCACTCGTGAATCCAGACCTCGGACTTGGGGGCGCCGACCCCTGCCACCAAATGCGTTGTCCCGTGCTCACGGATGCGTTCGGCGAGGCCTTCGGAGAACTCAGGATCCTTCTCGAAGCCGAACGGAGGACACTCACTCGCGACCATGTCGGCGGCAAAGCCTCGGTTCCGCATCCACGCCGAGAGGCGCTTGCCGGTGTCCACGTTGCTCACCAAGAAGAAGGGCCGATGTCGGCCGACTTCGAACGCATGCATGAGCGAGGCGAACAGGTCCGGGCCTGCGACCCTCCCCGGGGTCGGCACGCCACGCAGACGGGCATAGAGCGCCACCGGCGCACCATCCGCGGTGGCGGCGTAGGCGTTCGCGTACGCATCGCGGAACCGCTGATCGCTGCGGAGATGGCGGATGTGGTCAATGTTCGCCGTCGCCACCAGTCGGACACCGGCACCAGGAGGCAGGGGCTCGGTCAACAACCGTGTCAGTGCCGACTCGTCGAGCGCCGACAACCGGATCCCGAACACCGAAGGGTGCATCGCTGGCTGGATGGTCATCGTCAAATCACCCGACCTTGGCGAGGTTCATGCGATCGAGATGGCGCACCATGCGGTCGATTCCCTCGGTCAGACCGATACGCGGCTGGAAGCCGAGCTTCTCCTGAAGGGCGGTGTCCCCGCCTCGGGCGAACACGCCCTCCGGCTTGTCCGATTGAGTGGTGATGGACGCCGTCTTGCCGACCGATTGCAAGATGAGCTGGGCGAGCTCGATGAACGACGTCAACCGGCCCGACGAGATGTTGATGGCGGACCCATCGTCGACCTGGTCCATCGTCTCAAGCACGCAGCGGATGCAATCGTCGATGTGGACGAAGTCGCGCATCTGCCGACCACTGCCCCACACGAACATCTCCGGCCCGGTCAGCTCGAAGATGCGCTTGGTGATCGCAGGGAATGGATAGGTGAGGTCCTGGTCTTCGCCGAAGCCTGAGAATGGCCGGTAGACAACGGACTTCATCCCGTACCGCTCGTGGGCGAGCTTCCCCAGATACTCGCCGGTGAGCTTTGCCCAGCCGTATGTCATGTCAGGCATGCCCAGCGTTTCGGCGAAGTCGATGTCGTCTTCCTTGAGGAGTCGGTACCCGTCCGGCCGCTGTAAGTGGATCGGGTAGGCGGCACTCGACGAGAAGTAGACGGTCTTGCCCGGCTTGGCCGTTTCGGCCCAGCGCCAGTACATCGCGTCGACGGCCAGATCTTCGGCAACCGCGAGAGGTTCGTAGTCGATCATCAGACGTCCGCCGACCATGGCGGCCAAGTGGAAGACCACGTCGAAGGATTCGTGGGATCGCGCGAAATAGGATCGGCAGTCCTTGCGCACGAAGGTGAACTTCTCGTAGTCGCGTGGATCGAACATCGGCCAGTTCTGCGGATCCAAACCGCCGGTCCTTGGCGCGATCGGGTCGACGCACACGACCTCGTCTCCCCGGGCCAACAACGCGTTACACATCCGGCGCCCAACGAATCCGGCGCCTCCGGTGACCAAAGCTCGCATCAGCGTTCCCATCCTTTCTTCCCCGGCCAGCAGCACGCACCGTGGCCGCCTCGTGTCATTGCGTAAGTCGTCCTGCTCGATGCACCGTCCACAGCCGCGATTTGCTCTCCGCCGCTCGTGGACATGACGACACTGCCTCCCCGCAGGCGTTTTGTCGTTTGCGTCGATCTCCCCACGATTTACTCCCCTCCCCTAAGAGCCTTACGCCGTGCCGCGATTTACCGGCCGGTCCGGGCTGCGGACCGCAATGCGTTTGCTATGTTACAACACAGCGAATAAAAAACAATGCCATCGGACCACCGACCGGACGAGCTCCTCGAGATCGGGTTGCCGCGGTTGAGGACCCGTCTACCAGGTATGTTGCTCCAGCAAACAAGCCTGAGGCCCCGTTCGTCGGGTGCCGTGGGATCACGTGCGCCCGCCAGGATGCAGATATGGCGTAGTAGTGGCAATTTGCAGAAAATGCATACCAGGGACTTTTTCCGACGCCGCAACTGCGCCGTCGGCCTCCCGGCGGGGGCGCTCGTGACACATCGCCCCGAATGACAGCGGTGGACTCCGCCTCGGTAACGGGATCTGGCCGACGCCCTCGCCGAGGCGCCGTGCTCGTCGGCAGGTTTCCCGCGTGTCTTCGTATTCGGTTGCGCTATGGAGCGTTTGAAGATCATCGACGACGCGTTACCCGCGAAGTGCTCCCGTGGTTCGACGGGGCTTACCCTCGATGCGTGCCCGAACGAGCTGTCAGAGTCGCGATTCTCGGTATCAATTACGCACCCGAGCCGACGGGCATCGCTCCGTACACGACAAGGCTTGCGGCGGGACTGAGCACACGCGGACACGACGTTCGAGTCCTCACTGGATATGCCCACTACCCGCAGTGGAGGCGCTACGCGGGCAGCGTCGGGCTCAGGTCCACCGAAGAGGTCGACGGCGTGCGCGTTCGGCGCCTCAATCACCTTTTGCCGAGGGGCCCATCGTGGGGTGGTCGGGCGGCGATGGAAGTGACGTTCGGACTGCAACTCGTCACGAGCGGGTGGGGGCGTCCCGACGTCGTGCTGTGCATAACGCCGCCCTTGCTGGCTTCGGCAATGGCGGCGGTCCGCTCTCGGGTGAGTTGGCGACGTCCATCGGTCGGGATTCTGGTGCACGACCTCTACAGCCGCGGGGTCGAGGAAACGGGGGCATCGTCCTCGATCACTGCACGCGCGATTCGGGCCGTGGAGTCCGCGGCGTTTCGACTGGCCGATGACGTCGCCGTGATCCACGTGGGATTCGCAGCCGACCTCGTCGAGCGACTGGGCGTCGCGCCGCAGCGGATTCGCGAGATCCGCAACTGGACTCACGTCGAAGCGCCGAATCCCCTAGCCAGTCAGGTGTTTCGGAGCACCCGCGGCTGGCATGCCGACGAGGTGGTGGTCCTGCACGCCGGCAACATGGGGCACAAGCAGGGCTTGGAGAACGTCGTCGAGTCGGCCAGATTGGCCGTCGGTCGCAAGGAACGGGTGCGCTTCGTCCTGCTTGGGGACGGTAACCAGCGCGCTGCTTTGGAAGCCTTCGGCGAGGGCGTGGAAACCCTCGAGTTCCTCCGGCCGGTCAGCGAGGAGGAGTACCCGGCCGCCCTCGGAGCCGCCGACGTCTTGCTCGTCAACGAGCGCCCCGGTGTGGCGCACATGGCCGTTCCGAGCAAGCTCACCTCTTACTTTCGTTCCGGCAAGCCAATCTTGGCGGCCACGGCTGCCGACGGATTCACCGCCAAGGAAGTCACCGCCTCCGGTGCAGGCGTGTGCGTACCGGCTGACCGACCAGATCTGTTGTTGGACGAAGCGCTTCGGTTGGCCGCTGACGGCCCCCTTGCCGCACGACTCGGCGAGGCAGGACGAAACTACTGCGACGCGCTGTTGTCGGAAACGGCTGCGCTGGACCTCTACGAACGGTGGGTGCTCGACCTCGCTCGGTTGCGACGAGGCCGTGCATGACTCGGATGGCGGTGGTCACGATGTTGGACAACGCCATTGCATCCCGTCCCGACCGCATGTGTCCGGGAGGCGGGCGCGGACGCCACGGGGGATGGGCCGATCGTCGGCCGAAGTCTCCCCGAAACAGAGCCTGATTGGTAAAGTCCACACTCGCGTGACTCGGGTCGGATTCCGATCTGAAGGGGGAAGGTAGCTTGACTTCTGACGTCAGCCAAAGGGTCCTCGAAGTTCGCCGCCGCGCGCGGAATGGAGCGGGCGGGATACTCCGCCGGGCGGTCAACCTGGGGGGGTTCGACCTTCTGCGCCGAAACTTCTACAGCCCACTTCCGCAGTGGGAACACCTGTCCGAGGAGACCTTCGGGCGGCGCAATCCGTGCCACGGCATCGTCTGGGACACCGAAGCCCACGAGTCGTTCCTGAAAGATCTCGCGCCTTTCCTGGCCGAGTTCGAGCCGCCGGCGGGATTCGAGTGGGACAACGTGATGTACGGAGCCGTCGAGAGCGAAGTCCTGCACGCGATGATCAGGCGCTTCAAGCCGAATCGGATCGTCGAGTTGGGCTCGGGCTTCACGTCGTTGATCATCGCGGAAGCATGTCGCCTCAACGCCCGCGAGGGTCGAACTCCGAATTACGCTTGCTTCGATCCATTCCCGCGCGACTTCGTCAGCAACGGGATCGAAGGCATGGACTCGTTCGAGCCCGTCAGTGCGATGGACGTCCGCCAAGAGGAATTCGATGCACTGGCCGAGGGCGACATCCTCTTCGTCGACACCACCCATACCGTCAAGGTTGCGAGCGAGGTCAATCGACTCGTGCTCGAGGTGTTTCCGAGGCTGGCGCCCGGCGTCCTGATCCACGTGCACGACATCTTCCTGCCGTACGAATATCCGCGCGAGTTCTTCCAGAGTCAATGTTTCTGGCAGGAGCAGTATTTGTTGCAGGCCCTGTTGGCGGAGAATCCGAACTTCGAGGTCGTTCTTCCCCTTGCGGCCCTCTCCCGGGACAACTCTGATCTCGTCGGCACGCTGATGCCATGGCATCAGCCTCCGTTCGGTCCTGGTGCGTTCTGGATTCGGCGCACCCCGCAGTCGCGGTCCTAGGTCATCGGGCGGTCGAGACGTCGCGACCGTCCGCGCGGCGCCGACGGCGATCCGATTCCGTCTGCCCGTAGCGGCACAATCGTTGCCGAGTGCATAATCGGCACTATCCGATCCTCGCCGCCACTGGGAGGATTCACGCGTCGACCGGGGGTGAGTGACGCAATGGCGTCGGTAGAGGGAGGCGACTTCGTCACGGGTGACGCGCACGCCGAGGTTGCCGCGGTGGTGGTCGCATACAACAGTGCGGCTGACCTTCCCGATTTGATCGACGATCTGCGGCGCGCGGCGCGGGACTGTCGAGTTCGACTCATCGTGGTGGACAACCAGTCGTCGGACGGCACCGTCGACCTGGTGCGCGCGCACGAGGACGTCGAGTTGGTCGAAACCGGCGGGAATCTCGGCTACGCCGGTGGAATCAACGCCGGGCTGCGAGTCGTCGGAGACTGCGACGCCGTCCTCATCCTGAATTCTGACCTGGGGTTGGCCCACGACACGCTGCCCCGCTTGATCGGGGCCGCCGACGCCGACCTCGTCGGAGCGGTGGTGCCGCGCATTCTCGACGAGGACGGTGTGACATACCCATCCCTGCGCCGCGAGCCGACGCTCACCCGCATGGTCGGCGACGCACTGTTTGGCAGCAGGATGTGGCGCACTCGGCCTTCATTTCTGTCCGAGATCGACTATCGCCCTTCCAGTTACACATCACGACACGACGTGGACTGGGCTACCGGCGCCGCGCTGCTGATTCCCGAGCGGGTCGCGCGCGAGATGGGCGAATGGAACGAGGACTTCTTTCTGTACTCGGAGGAAACGGACTACTTTCGCCGGATTCGCGAGAGCGGCCGCCAGGTCCGATTCGAGCCGTCGGCCGTCGTGAGGCACCGCCAGGGTGGGTCTGGTACCTCGCCCCAACTCGCGGCCCTGATGGCCGTGAACCGTGTCCGCTATGTCGAGCAACACCATGGATGGGCCTACTCGACGGCGGTTCGTGGAGCGGTCGCCTTGGGCGAGTTGCTGCGCGCCGGCGACGCCGTCAATCGTCGCACCGTCGGGGTGGTCCTGAACCGACGTCACTGGCACGAGCTCCCGAAAGCTACGAAACCGACTGTAGTGAACAAGCTTTCGGGATCACGTCAACGCGGTGCCGTGATCATCCCGGCATATGACGAAGCGCGGGTGATCAAACGCACTCTCGAACCGCTGAGCCAGGCGGCGGTCGACGGTTTCATCGAGCTCATCGTGGTCTGCAACGGTTGCACCGACGACACTGCCGCTGTGGCACGAACCGTACCGGGCGCACGCGTGGTGGAGCTGGAGCAGGGGTCGAAGCCCGCTGCGCTCAATGCGGGCGACCAGGAGGCAACGCTGTGGCCACGGCTGTACCTTGATGCGGATATTCAGATTTCGGCAGCTGCGGTGCTCGCAGTACTGGATACGCTGAGTGAAGGCGACGTCCTCGTCGCGCGACCCGACTCCAGATATGACACGCGCGGCGCGAGCGGTTTGGTTCGCAGCTACTACCGGGCGCGTCGGCGGATCCGGCAACACCAGCTTGCGATGTGGGGAGCCGGGGCGTACGGACTCAGCGCGAAGGGCCATGAGCGATTCGGCGTCTTTCCAACGGTCACCGACGACGACCTATATGTGGACACGCGCTTCGATGTGGACGAAAAGGCAGTGGTGACAACGGTTTCTCCGTCCGTGGTGACGACGCCTACCGACACCAAGAGCCTGCTGGCGATCCTGCGGCGGGGTCATCGCGGCGACACCGAGCTGGTCGCCCTCGGTCACCGTCCCGATGCCGAACGGAACCCCGGAGTCGGCACCGCCGTTGCCGTCGTCCGTTCGATCCGCGGTCCCTTCTCGGCAATTGACGCGGCCGTGTATCTCGGTATGGCGCTTGCGTCCCGAAGACGTCCACGGAATGCATCATCCGGATGGGAACGTGACGAGAGCAGTCGATCGAGCTCGTGACGTCGAGATCGGGTTATGCCGGACCGCAGCTCCCGGTGTTCTTGATCTTGTACAGGTGAACCGCATTGCCGTCCGCGAAGGCGTCGCGAAACGACTGGTTCACGATCGGCACGGTCCGGTTCTCGTCGATGACCTCAGCGGAATTGGCATCCCCGCACGACAGTGTGAAGGTCGCCTCGAAGGGCTCGTTCTGGGTGGCACCGACGAGCACGTAGTTGCTGTCATCGTGACGCTTGACCGCGAGGTCCACCGGTCCGTCCGATCTGGCGTAGCCGTCGACGAACGGCGCGTTGAGAACCGGTGCCAGTCGCTCGATTTGCTCGTTCACCGACGTCAGCTGGCCGCGGATACCGTCCCCACAGGGGTCGCGAAGAAGGTTGTAGGAGACGCAGGGGCCACCGAAGTTGTGAGCGAAGTAGATGATCCCGCGGGCGCCGTTGACGATACTGCTCCATACCGCTGCGCGCAGTTGCTCGGGAGTGATCGTGCCGCTCTCATCCTCGGTGAAGGGGTGGCCGAGCTCGATGAAGTTCCATACGGGCATCGCGGCCAATGGCTGGACCAGCGCGCGAACGTGACGTGTCGTGCGGCCATAGTTGGCCGCAATCCGGCAATCCGGTGGCGATAGGTCGTTGGCACCGTTGTGCCTGATGACACCGCCTTCCTTCGCCTGACAGATGTTGGGGTCGGTGAACCAGTAGTTGTCCGCTGATACGACGTCCTGGAACTCGTTCACGAATCGCGCAGCCTGCTCGCGCGTCATCCAGAAGGTAACTCCCTTGCCGTAATTGGCGTAGGTCAAGACGTCGTCGGCTACCTTCTTGCGAAGCTCAAGCATCACGGTGTAGCCGCATTCTGCATCAGCGGGTATGCATGGCCGGGTACCCAGGTCGGACCCGGCCCCGAGCGCGCCCGTCCACGGCGCGTCTCCAGCACCTGCCCACATGTCGGCTTCGTCAGTGAGCAACTGACCGGCCGAATCGGGGCTCGGTACGTCCGGGAGCGCGAACATCCCGCTGTCTTTGATCAATCGAAGATCGCTTCCCTCCAAAGCCAGAACATAGGTATTGAGACCCAGCGCCCGGTCGGAGTCGATCTGATCCGGCGAATTCGCTTGTGCGGCCCACACGCCCAAGGGGAAGAAGTCCGGCGAGGTGGAAAATGAGCTCTTGAACGTGTCGTAGAACTTGTCGCCGCCGTCGACGTTTCGCAGCGATGGTCCCGTCGGTCGGAATACCACGTCGACGTAGTAATTCCTTCCGTCGGTGGACTGTTCGGGAAACCCGTCCCCGTCGGTGAAGACTCCGTCTACGGCGGTGAGCCAGCCGTTCTTTACACTTCGGCCGCCGGCGAACGTGTCCGGGTCGGAGGAGTAATGGCCACGGGATGCGCGATAGGAGACGACGTAGCTCCGATCCGCCTCCACGGCAACGGGACTGACGAGCTGAACCTCCCGCCATCCGCTCCCTCCCGGGGGGAGTGGCGCGGTGGCGAGCTTGGTCCCGTACGAGGACCAGATGGTCGCCTCGGTAGCGCCGACGTCCTCGGGTCCTTGATGGAAGCGCACGGCGGTGATCACGCCGTCGCTACCACTGGTGAACTCGGTTCCGACCTCCACGGACCGGTCGTCGGGATCGCTCAGCACCATCGGCTTCGCTTCACCCGACCAGATGCTCTGCTGGGGCGAATCGGATTGGGGCGGAGGCGGATGCGTGCAGGACGTCAGGACGAGCAGCGTCGCAAGCAATGACGGGAGGGGGGAGCGTGCCGCACGCGACTTACTCCACACGGTGGTGCACCGTCGGGGGTGAGACGACCTCTTTGGTGAACGCGACCCCGAACTGCGACCAGAGGAGTGCAAAGCACACGAACATGATGAAGGTCGCCTGCGCGAAGGAGAACAAGTCCATCGTGACGCTCGACGTCAGCACGGCGACGAAGATCGCACCGACCGCATACGCCTGATCCCGTTCACGCGCAGTCGAAGCACTACGCAATGCAGCGGTGATGCCGAATATCCCTCCGCCGGAAAGGATTATGAACGCCGTCAGGCCGACGATCCCGCCCTGCACTATCTGTTGGAGCCATTCGTTGTCCAGGAAGCCGTACTCGGTCGGGGCCGTCGAGCCGAAGCCAAGGCCGAATATCGGATGGGCGCGGAACGTGTCACCGACCACGGCATAGTCGACGGTCCGCGCCAGGATGCTCGGGTCGCTTTCCGAATTGACGGTCTGTTGCCACAATGCGCTGGCCGAGGCGGGAAAGGCACCGAGATAAGCCAACGTCGCCACCGCGCCGGCCGCGACGGCAACGGCTATTTGACGGACCTTGAAGCTCCACATGTACACCAGGAGGGCCGCGCCGAGTGCCACCATGCCACTTCGCGAAACCGCGGCCGGAAGTGCCAACAACGCCACGCCGCAGGCCAGCGCGGACAGCCGGCGGACCCGTCGGCTGCTCGCGCAGCGGGCGAAGTGAATGGTCAGCACGACGGCCACGGCGGCCAGCACGGAGAATTCGATGGGGTGGGCTGACGTACCGAACACGCGTCGTATGCCGTGGCGCTCGGCGTAGCTCAACTCGTCTGTGTTCACGACGAAGCCGGGGGGTTGGAGCAGGTAGCGGATGTCGATGTTCGCGGTTTGCAGCAGCCCAACCACGCAGGCAAAGATGAGGCCAATCGTCAAGCAGCCGAGCAGTATTGAGCGATCTCGCGTGGTCTTAATCCGCGTCATGACGTAGAGCGCAACGCCGGAGTAGGCGACGATGACGATGAGACCACGGGTCTTGCCCGCTTCGATGAGTGCATCGTCGACGTGCGTCAGCCCGGTTCCGTAGATCGTGAGCTCCAGCAGGAAGAACAGCAGCATGATGACGATGCCCGGAGCCAGCGTCCGGGTGGTCGCGGATCGCCGGACCAGGATGAGTCCAAGGACGCTGAGGCCGAAGAACAGCACCGCGATCATTCTCGCCGGGGAGCCATTGCTCTTGAGTGGTCCCGCCACCACGACGAAGCTTGGCAGCGCCGGAATCAGAAGGCAGAAGAATGCCAGCAGCCAGGGAATCTTCTCACGCGTTTCCCCTGGGGTGACCGACGAGGCGATCGAATCCTGTTGCCGCCCTTGGGTGGCACTCTGCCCGATGGTCATCTGGCTTCGAGGACGTCCCGAGAGTCCCGAGCAACCGGTGCGGGCTCGCGATCGTCGCGGGGATCGGCAACCGGCGGTGGTTCCGCGACGACTTCAGTCGGTACGGACGAACGCCGTCGTTCCCTCTTTCCCAGTCGAGTGAGCAAGACGTCGGCGATCACCGTCAGCACGATGACGAGTCCGGCGCCCGCGACGAATATCGCGACCGTCGAACGGGTGCGACTCGGCGTCGCCGCCGCTGGTGGGCCAGGTGGCGACACCACGAAGGGAGCGACCATTTGATCGTTGGGAACATTGGCGTTCTGCTGCAGATTCCGCAGGGTCACCTCGGCCTGCGGGATGACGAGGTCTAGCGTTCGCGTGACCGCAGCCGGGTCCGGATCCGTCACCTCGACCATGACGAGCGGCAATTGGCCCATGGTCGCGGGGACGGGAAACATCTTGGCGGCGTAGGTGGGTAGACCGCCTGCGGCGACGACACGGGCGACGACCGATGGTTCCTGCAGGCCGACGGCCGTCATGTTCGCGATCAACGCCGCTCCGCCGACGTCGAGGAGCCCGTTGCGCGCCAAGGGAACTCCAGGAGGAGTGTCTTCCACCCGGACACTCGGGGGCGCAAGACCTATGACGGCGCTCGAATAATAGACGGGCTTCACCGAGCTGTAGACGTCGTAACTGAACCAGCCGACGACCAGCAGCAGCGGTATGAGGACATACCAGCGCCGAGCGCACGACCGAATCACATCGAACAGATCCATTCAACGCCCCCCTTGTCACGGAATGGCCAGAGCTTTGCTGAAACTGTAGCGGTAAGCACCGTCGCGGCGCCATCCTCCGTCGCCCGAGGGGCCAACGATACGCTGCAAACCCGATGACTGCGAAGGGTTACTCGCCCTCGATTGTTTGCGATCGTTACGGCTGCAAACTCGCTTTCGCCCCGGAGTTGACGACTTGAATCGACCCGAGGGGACGGTGCTTCTTCTAGCCGCTCAACCAGGAAAGACGCTGGCGTGCGCGGCCCGTCGCACGTCCATCGGCGTGTGCGACTTCGCCGAGATCATGTAGGCGATGTCGGTCGACCCGACGTGCTCGAGCCAGGCACCTGCCTGGTCGGTCGTCAGCGGCGTCGTCTCCCAGTACGGGTAGAGGAGCGAATCAGAAGTCAGGGTGACGTGCTCAGCGTGCTCGAACTCGTCGGCGAACACGCCGTAGAGGATGCACTCCGAAAAGTGCAGTTCCCGGCCCACCGAGTCAAGCCACCGCCGCCCGGTGACATCCTCGATTCGGCGGAGCATCCTGGTCACGACGTCGCGGTCCCAATTGACCAAGGCGCTCACGTAGTCCGGCAACGGAGGAGGGGGAGGCGCAGCCAGACCGACGAGATCGCGTGCGACGGCGTGCCATCGCATGTGACGGGGAAGCGAGTTGTCGACTCCGTCGTCCAGTCGGTACAGCCGTGGGCGTCCACCAGGCGCGAACGTCTCGGCGGTGACGGGGCGCACGAAGATCAGGTCAGAGTCTGCCGTGACGATGATCTTCTCCGACATCTGGCTTGCCACGGCCAGTTTCACCAGCTGCTGAATGATCCAGCCTCGCAGCGGCGGGTATGGGCGACGCAGGTTCACCCACAATGGCGCTGGTTGACCGCCGCCGAAGTTCAGGCGGAGGAAGGGCAGGGCCAGGACCGACCGGGGGAGAACCTCGCGAACCCCGACGACCTCGCATCGCGACCCTTCGAACTGGCGGAACAGCGAACGATGCGTCTCGGGGACCACTGCCACGTGCCGGACGTTCGGGGGAAAGCACCGCAATACCGACTGGTGCAGATCTCGGAAGAGTTCGAGGTCGGGTGCGTAGGTGGGCGTCACGACGACCATCTGGGAATCCGCGGCCGCCTTCGGGGTCAGGTCGGGCGTAGACATCGCTCGACTATAACGGCGATGACCTGCTGAGGGACCGCTGGCACGTGGTCGACGCCGATACGAATGAAACCAGGCTGGGGCGTTAGAGCACATCTACAGTTGATTGCCGTGTTTACCTGACGACGTTGCAGGCAACTCGGCGAACCTCGCCCGTCTTGATGTCAGCTGGGCGCTCGGGGACGCGGCGGCGGCCACGGACCGGTGCCCCGAGGTGTTAGCCAGAATCGTCACCCTCGGCGCGTGTGCCGAGGGGCGTGACATCGGGGTGCGGCAGAGCGCGAAGGCGCATCCGTCTCAACAACCCGGTTGGAATACCGCTCGTAGGTAACCGGCAGTTTGGTACAGGTACTCGTACGCCCACCTGGAGGCCGACACATGGGTCGGGCTGGCCACCATCACCAGGTCGCCGTTGAAGCACTTCTCGAGGATGTACCGAGCTCGCGAGATGTGGGGCTTGAACGTGACCACGATGACGGTGTGCCATCCGTACTGCGTGGCCAGCCGGCGCAGTTCGCGGGCTTCGCCCTTCGTCGTCGGTGGATCCGGGGCGAAGCAGTGGACGGTCACCCCGACAGGTGGAGTGGAACAGTAGTTCCTCTTCCACACGTCCCCGGCTCCCACGGGATTGGACACCACCAGATTCGGCGCCCAGCCGTGGGTGCTGAGTTCGGTGCCGAGCCGATAACGCTCTTCTCCGTAGCCGCCGATCACCAGAATGGCATCGGCGTGCCGCAAGGGGTCTACCTGGGGCCGCACGTAGACCGGTATCCCGCCGAGCCCTGCCGCGATGAGTATCAAGCAGACGGATATCGCCGACCGCCGCTTCCAACGGCCGCGGCGCGGCTCAGTGCGCGGCAAGACGCCGCCCAGCGAACGGTGCGATTTGGGTGAAACGTTGACCGCCGAAGTTGCCCGGCGCTCCGAATCCGAGCATCGAACGCCCCTTCGCCTGACGGCTGCGGTTGCCGCGTGAACTTCTGGCGTAGACGAGACGTCGTTGCCTCGCGGCGCCAATCGCGAGGTTACGGGACCAGGTGCAGACTCCGCGGAGCCGGTTGGCGCGGCGCCTCGGGCACCGGTGATGGCGTCGAGGCCCCATCGTTGTCGGCGCATAACGAGAAATCCAGTGGCAATCTCGCAGCGAATTCGCGTGGCGTGTGACTTAGGCCGGTTCACATCGCTATTCATCCCTCGATTATTCAACTGTGTGCAGATATGGCAAATCGTGTTAGCCTTGCTGAAAGCTGACCTAGACGTCAGCGCTCGGATTCGTGGCACGGGAGGGCGATCGATGCCGAGGCAAAACCCCGACGCCGGCGGTACCGGCGAAGCAGACGTCTTCGGCGGTGGCACCATGCCCGCCGTGCAGCGAGTGGCGGTCTTCGGGCTCGGATACGTGGGCAGCGTGACGGCGGCGTGTCTGGCGAGAATGGGCCACTCGGTGATCGGGGTCGACGTCAGCACCGACAAGGTCGACATGATCAACGCGGGGCAAAGTCCCGTAGCCGAGGCACGGCTCGGCGGCCTCGTTGCCGAACAGGTGGCGGCAGGTCGCCTGTGTGCGACGACCAACTCGGCGTGCGCAGTCGCCAACACCGACATCGCCCTCGTCTGCGTCGGAACCCCGTCAGCCGCGGACGGGAGCCTGAATACGGAGTTCCTCGAGCGGGTCAGCGAGCAGATCGGAGCGGCGCTGGTCGGTCGCCGACAGCGCTACACCGTCGTCGTGAGGTCCACCATGCTGCCGAACACGTGCGAGCAGATCGTGCTCTCGAGCCTGCAGGATGCGTCCGGCAGGCGGGTGGGCGAGGGCATTGGACTGGCCGTCAACCCGGAGTTCCTCCGTGAGGGCACTTCGGTGGCCGACTTCTTCGACCCGCCCAAAGTCGTCATCGGCCAGTTCGACGATCCGAGCGGTGACGTGGTCGCCGACCTCTATGCGGGCCTACCGGGCCCCGTCTACCGGGTACCCCTGGCAGTCGCCGAGATGATCAAGTACGCGGACAACAGCTTTCATGCCCTGAAGGTCGGCTTCGCCAACGAAGTGGGTGCCATCTGCAAGTCGATGGGTCTCGACAGTCACGCCGTGATGGACATGGTCACCGCGGACACGAAGCTCAACATCTCTCCTGCATATCTGAGGCCGGGGTTTGCGTACGGCGGCTCCTGTCTTCCCAAGGACCTCCGGGCTCTCGTCCACCGCGCTGGGAGGTCCGAAGTGTCGGTGCCGATTCTGGCGAGTGTGGGCTCTTCGAACGATGGTCAGATCGACAGGGCCCTGAAGCTCATCGAGGCCACCGGCAAGCGACGCGTCGGTCTGCTCGGCCTCGCCTTCAAGGCGGGTACCGACGACCTCAGAGAGAGTCCACTGGTTGCGCTCGCCGAGCGTCTGGTGGCGCGTGGTTTCGAGTTGCTGATCCATGACCGGGACGTCACGCTTTCACGCCTGCTTGGAGCCAATCGTGCGTACGTGGATGAGCGAATCCCGCACCTGTCACGGTTCATAGCCGACTCGCCGGATGAGGTGGTCGGCTTGGCGGAGGTGTGCGTCGTGGGATCTCAGGATCCCGAGGCGATCGCCGCGCTGAGACGCATCGACGGTTGCACCATCGTCGACTTGGTCCGTTTCCCGGGCTCGGCGGACTACCGGGACGACCCGCGGTACATCGGCATCAGCTGGTAGCCGCCGACGTAGCCCCAGGTACGGAACCCGTGACCCGACCCAGGCCGGTACTGTAGTCGAAGTGGGAGCGGTATGAAGATTCTGGTGACGGGTGGTGTCGGCACCATCGGTAGCGCCGTCGTCCGTAGACTGTTGCGCGACAACGAGTTTGAAGTGCGAGTATCCGACCAGCGCATCGCGCCCGGGTGGATGCGGGAGGCGTGCGAGGTCCACACCGGCAATCTTCTCTCAGCCGATGAGGCGGTCAAGGCAGTCGACGGATGCACTCACGTCATTCATCTCGCAGCCATCGTCGGCGGTATCGCGAACTTTCACAAGCTCCCGCATACCTTGCTCGAGGTGAACACCGGCCTCTACAACGCCGTCTTCGGCGCCGCCCTCCGCGAAGGCGTGGAGCGCCTGGTCTACGTGTCCTCTTCGATGGTGTTCGAGCGGGCCACCGTGTACCCGACTCCCGAGTCGCACCTCCACGATTGTCTGACTCCGATTTCGGCGTACGGGTTTTCGAAGCTGGCGGGCGAGGTGTACTGCCGCGCGCTACACGACGAGCACGGCCTGCCATTCACGATCTGTCGGCCCTTCAACGCGTACGGTCCCGGCGAGATGCCCGATTTCGAGCCGGGGATCGCGCACGCCGTTCCCGACCTCATAAGAAAGGTGCTTTCGGGACAGCGGCCGCTGCAGATCTTCGGCTCCGGAGAGCAGACCCGCACCCTGACGCACATCGATGACATCGCAGACGGCATCGTCACCGCCATGGTCCACCCGGCGGGCGAGAACGAGGACTTCAACATCTCCGCATCCGAGGAGCGGACGGTAGCGGAGATCGCCCGGCTCATCTGGGTGACCTGCGGTCTCGAGGCTGCCGAGTTCGAACTCGAACATCTACCGACCTTCGAGGTCGACGTCAGACGTCGCTGGCCCTCCGTCGAGAAGGCGCAGCGACTGCTCGGGTGGGAGTCGCGCGTGGATCTGCGCGACGGCCTGGCGTCGACGGTCGGGTGGCTTCGCGAGCAGGAATTCGTTCCTCCAAAGGTGTAATTCGCGGTCAGTCCGTCGTCACCGGGTCGCTCGATCCGGCGGGCTCCCTGGCGGCCCGCACCCATACCGCGACGGAGGCCAGCAATAACGCGACCATCCCTGCGAGGACGCCGAGAAGCACGGGCAGCATGCGGTTCTCGCGACCCTCGGCCGCCGGAGTGACCACTTTGACCTCGACCTTGTGGCTGTCCTCGCCGGTCGGCGTCTCGATCGAGGCGGCATAGGTGATGAACTCGTTGGCGAGGGTGTCGGCGATTCGCTTCGCCCGATCCGGCGACGCGTCGATTACCTGGATGTCGATCAGGGACGTCTTCGGTGGCACGTTGGCAACGCTGATTTCGTCCGCGAGCTCGGAGGGGCTGAGCGGCAGCGCGAGCTTGTCGATGACGCGTTGAGTGACGACGCCGCTCGTCAGCAGGGGGAGGTAGGAAGCGACGCGGCGGGTTGCGACCGAGTCGTTCTGGTAGGCAGACGCCGTCGTCGATCCTTCGACCGAGACCAGGAGCCGAGTGGACGACACGTACCTGCCGGGTAGCAGGAGGATCGACGTGATTCCCACGACGAAGACGGCAGCGGCGACAATCAGGAACGTCAGGCGGAACTGCCGGACAGACCTGACGAACTTCCTGAGAGTCACCCTCTCACCCTTCTCGTTGTCGTCGGCTTCACTCGGGGCGTCGTCTTGGTGTGCCGCCCGGTCGTCGAAGGTGGAACGTATCACCGCTGCGGTAGCCCCCAAGAGCAAGCCGAGCAGAGCGGAACCGAGCAGCAGGACCGGAACCGATGTGCCCCAACCGATCACACGCGTCGCCTGCGCGGGTGGGTCGACGACGACCAATTCGGCCCTTGGAACCAGCGAACCGGGAATCGATTCCAGCTGGCGGACCGTCGCCGCGTATTCGTTGAGGAACACGGCCGCGGTCCGCTGGGCTTCGGCAGCCGAGGGAGCACTGACCGAAACGTCGATGAGTGCGGTCCCGGGTGGGTTGGTGGCCTTGATGCGCGCCGACAACGACTCGGGCTGGAGATCGAGACCGAGGTCGTGGACGACGCGCGCAGCCACGCTCGGGCTGATGGCCAGCGCCGCATAGGTCTTGGCCCTCCCCTGCGCGTAGAAGTCTCCGCCGTCGACGACCTGGCTGACGTCCCCAGGGGTCCGGACGAACACAGTTGCGTCTGATCGATACGTCGGGGGCTGCAGCAGGAGCGCCGCCGTGGTGAGCCCCAACGCGATCAAGACACCCCACACCATCCACCGCCATCGGTGGCGGATCACCCAGACGTACTCGGCGACCGAAGATCTCGTCATGACGAACCCACTCGGTACATGGTGGGCGTGAGGGCGGCCAGCAGATCCGCCGTCATGCGGTCCTCGCCTGCGGCATTCGGATGAATTCCGTCAGCGGAGATCAATCCCGACGTGTCGGTGTCGGACAGTGCACTGATCGGATCGATGAAGACCACACCTTTGGCGGCGGGCTGAGACTTGAGGCGCGCCATGAACTCGTCGTCGAAGCCCAGATCACCGGTGGGCTTGGCGAGAAACCGGGGCCTGGTGAACACGATCTTCGCCCGCGGCCACGTGCGGCGTGTCTCCGAGATGGTCGAGAGCATCGCGTCGTATACGTCTTCGCGCGGCGGGAATTCGTCGTTGCGACCACCGTCGAGGACGACGACTGCCGGATCGTATTGGGCGGCCAGGTGCGAGATGCGTTCGCTAAATGACAGTGACTTTCGCCCGTACGGGTCGACCCACCTGTTGGCGACGCCCCCGCTGATGTAACCCGTGCCGCCCATCGCCGACACCGCACACAGCCAACCGAGCTGAACGGCGGCCCGGCACCCGTAGGACATTTCCCTGGTGCTCTTGCCCTCGGTGTAGGAATCACCGATGAACATGACGAGCGGCCGCGGCTCGACGGCGCCCCCCTGGATCGCGGCCAAGGACGAGACCGCGGACGGCGCTGCGGAGCCACGAGACGAGACGCCGGCGATGCCAACCGAAATTACAAGCGCGACAACGATTGCCGCGACGTCGAACCGCCGCGTTCGATTCATCGCACGACCTCCGTACGCAGCCATGCCGCGATCCTCTCGGCGATCACGGATTGCCCCTGGTCGCTCGGTCCACTGAGGTCGGACTGCATCAGCGCCGCGCTGAGCAGCGGTGGATCGACGGCGTTGAAGTACGGGACGCCGGCGCGTTCGGCAGCATTCTCGACGGCGTCGTTGACCCGCCAGATGGAATCGGGCACCGGATTCTCGTACCAGATCGGACCGACCACGGCTACCTGGTGTCCAGTGCGGACGGCCTTGTTGATGGCGTCGACGGCACCCACCGTGACGGCCTCCATCACGTGCATCGAGGCGTCGGCGGTGCCAGTGGCGAGCAGAATGACCTTCGGGCGTCCCGCCTGCGCGCGGTCCACCTGGTAGCTGAAGGATTTCCCGCCGGAGTCGTCGGCTGCGAAACCGGCCTCGGGCTGAGCGTAATTGGACACGGCCCATCCAGTCCTCTCGGCCATCAGGGTGGGCCAGACGACGCGGTTGTTCATGCCTGCGGTGTTCTGGTCGCCGATGACGGCGATCGACAGCGGCGGCAGAGGCGCTGCAGCGGAGGAGCCGGAGATGGCGAACGCCAAGGCCAGCTGGGCGCCGAGCACGACCGCGACCACGACCCGCAGGAAATCCCTGGTCGCCCCCTTCATTGCACGCATCGGTGACCGTCCGCGACATGGGTGTAGGTCTGCATCAAACGATCGCCAATCTCCCGCATGCCGAACTGGGTGTGCACGGTTCTTCTCCCTCGCTCGCCCATCGATCGCGCGCGTGTGCGGTCGGCGAGGATCGAGCCAACCGCAGCGACCAACGCGGACACCGTTGGGGCGGTGACGATCCCGCAACCCGACCGCTCCACCAATGGCGCCAGCCCACAGTCATCGGTGACGACGACCGGCAGGCCGACCGACATGGCCTCCAGAACTGACATGGGGTGTGGCTCGCCCACCGAGGGCAGCACGTAGACCTGGGCGGCGGCCAATCGGGCGGGGATCTCGTCGAGGCTCAGCGCACCCTCCCACGTGATGTGCTGCTCCCCCCGGAGCGCCGCGCGCAGCGCGGGTCCCTCGCCCTCGTCGTGACCGATCAGGGTGAACTTGGCGTCGACGCCCGCTTCGAGGAGCTTCTTCGCCATGTCCACGAAGGCGACGGGTCGCTTCCTCGCGTGCATCCGGGCGGCGAACAAAACCTCCGGGCGTCCGGGTCGCGGGGCTGCCGCCGCGTAACACGGGACGCCGTTCTCGAGCTCGACCAGACTCAGGCCTGCGCCCGCCACCGCGGTGAGCTGCTCGCGTTCGGTCGCATTCAGATAGAACACCGCCCGCGCGGCGCGGAGGACGCGTCGCGTGCAGACGGCGTCGAGAGGCGCAGCGAGGGGGTGGTCCGACGGCACCACCATTCCATGGGTCTGCATCACGTAGGGGAGTCCGCGTCGGCGTGCCGCCGCCGCCACCGGAAGGACGACGAGGTCGCGGCCGAAGTGAATGTGGGTGACGTCGAAGTCGGCCCAGTTGCTGCTCAGCCACCTCCCGAGGCCGGGCGCCGCGATACCGGCGAAACCCGTCCGGGGCAGGACCCGCCTGGCGGCGAACAATTTGACGGGAACGCCGTTCAGCTCGCTCGGCACGTCTCCGTTGCTCCGGGTGGCGCCGACCACGGTCACGTCGTGGCCACGGCCAATCAACTCCAAACCCTGATTGAGAGCCACTCTCGCAGGGCCACCGTAGGCGCCGTCTCGACCGAGCAACGTCACCACCTGCAGTATGCGCATGCCTTCACAACCTGCTGACGGTCGACTGGGCCGGCTGGACGATCGAATTCGGTGGAACGTCGCGGGACACCAACGAGGTCGCGCCGACCACCGAGTTGGCACCGATGGTGACGCCGCGGAGCACGGTGCTGCGGGCGCACACCCACACCCCGTCCTCGACCACGATCGGACCGTTGTCGTATTCGAAGGTTGGAGAGGAACGGTCGTGGCTGCCCGTGCACAGGAACACGTGCTGCGAGATGCAGACATCGGACCCGATGACGATGTCTTCGAGGTTGTACAATTCGGCGCCCACCCCGATCCAGGAGTCGTCGGCGATCGAGAGCTTCCACGGCCATTGGACCGTCACACGATGCCTGATCAAGACGCCGCTGCCGATTTGCGCCCCGAACGAACGCAGGATGGCGCACCGCAATCTGCTCGGACACCACACCCGTTGGAAGACCAGTGTCGACACGGCCACCCACAGCGCCTGCGCGATGAACCCGCGGCCCTTGTCGTATGACCGGCCGCGCCGCGCAGCCAGCGATCGGCTGGACCCCGTCCGCGCCACGTGCACCTCCGCTAGCAAATTTGACTGACGAGAATAAGCATGGCCAGACTACCGCTACTTCACATGGCCCCGCACGAACAGCTATCGTTTGCCGTGCATGTCGAGGTCAACCGCAGGAGGTGACGTGTCCGCAATCAGTTCCGCACCGGTCGGCACGCTGCCGAAGGCGCGATCTGCGATGTTCGGGCACGTGGCGATCTTCGCAGTTGGCGCGACGTCGTGCGTGCAGATCGCCAACGTGACGATGACCGCGCTGTCGGTCATTTGCCTATTGCTCGTCCCGGGATGGCTCCTGCTGACGCACCGGGGGGTCGACCTACTGCCTCTGGTGGTGGCGGCCACCGCCTGGATCGCCTTCCTCGCCTCTTGTCTCGTGAACGACGCGAGTCCGCTCTGGCCGAATGCCATCGCCCCCGCCGCCTTCGGGTTGTATCTGATGGGCCTGACTGTGCTCACCGGGCGATCGCTGGACGCCATTGCGACGGTTCTTGGCGGTCTTGCCGCGGGCACCGTCATCTTCTTCATGACCCAGGGCATCGAACTCACCCACACGGGAAGCTTCCCAGACCTGTGGAAGTACGGAATTGCCTCTGCAGCAACGATTCTCATGCTGTTCGGGCTTGCGATTACGCGGTTGCCACGCTGGGTGCATCCGGCTGCGCTGGCGGTGCTCGGCTTGGCGAGCCTCGGACTGAACTACCGGTCACACGCGCTCGTCTGCATCCTCGCTGCGGGGGTTTTGTCCATCAACCTGCTGTTCGGCACCCGCATCCGGCGCGGATGGCAGTTCGCGGGGCTCATCGCCGTCGGCCTCGTCTTCTCCTACGTCATGCCCATCGCTGCCCGGGCGGGCATCTTCGGATCCGCCCTTCAGCGCAAGACGGTCGACCAGGACGGCTTCAACGTGCCGTTGCTGCTGGCGGGCCGGACCGAACCGCCGATGACCATCAGCGCGATCCTCGAGCGCCCACTGCTGGGGTGGGGGAGCGCCATGCATCTGACGCCGGACGTCTATACGCAGGCCGAGCATCTCGCGATCCGAATGGGATTCAGCCCGACATTCCCGTTCGAACTCCTCTGGCGGCTACCCGCCACCGACTACTCGGCGACGCACTCGATCCTGTTGGGCGCCTGGGCAGAAGGTGGCGTGCTGGCTGTGCTCTTGCCCGTCTCACTGCTTCTGGTCTGCCTCGGACTCGTGTGGAACTTCCCGCGGCTCGGCCGTTGGGCTCCACTCGGCGCAACGATCGCGCTGCAGGGGGTCTGGGACCTGATGTACGGACCGTGGCAGTACAACATGATTCCAACCTTCGCCTGCATCGTCCTGTTCTTCTCGGCCACCCACTTTCGCGGGTCGCGACATGACCCGACGATCAGGTGATGACTCGGAGCGTGAGCGCGGTGATCGCCACGATCGGTCGGCCGTCCCTCGGGCGCGCCGTGCAGTCGGTCATCGATCAGACGTACCGCGTGGACGAGATCATCGTCGTAGCAGAGGCGGGCGTGCAGACCTCCTACCCCTACGACGACCGGATCGTCGTGTTGACCAGTGATGACGCGGGCAACCCTGCCCACAGCAGGCAACTGGGCATCGATGCAGCGAGCGGGTCCGTCATTGCGCTACTCGACGACGACGACGTGTGGTCGCCCACCAAGCTCGCCCGCCAG
Source organism: Mycolicibacterium hodleri (assembly GCA_006864685.1). Classification (GTDB taxonomy): domain Bacteria; phylum Actinomycetota; class Actinomycetes; order Mycobacteriales; family Mycobacteriaceae; genus Mycobacterium; species Mycobacterium hodleri_B. Next base: position 113,630 of record VIFX01000007.1, read on the forward strand.
CTCGCGGCGGTCGACTCCGTCGACGGCGACCACTGGGTCGTGTCGTCCCGAATGTCGGTGCTGGGTCCGGGTAGTCGTCGGCGCAGATGGCCACGCAGGCTCATCGAACCCGGCCAGTCGATCGCGGAATACCTCTTCCGCTTCGACGGGCTGGGATTCGGCAACGCAAATCTGCAGACCTCCACGCTGTGTTTTCCGACCTCGCTTGGGCGCTCGATTCGGTGGGGTGGGATCACGGACCTACCGCACGACGAGCCGAGCTGGCTGATCCGGGCGCAGCGCACCGTTCCGGACCTGCGGGTGATCCAGTTGCCCGACACGCTCAGCATCTACGACGTCCGCGGGGGTTCGGTCTCCCGCGACACCTCCGACCGGACCGACACCTACATCCAGTGGGGATTGCGACACCTCGACGGCGAGCCGCCCCGCGTGCTCGGCGACTACCTCTGCACCAGCCCGGTCAGCGCCGCGGTGTCGGCCATGTCGTTGGCCGGGGTTCGGCGAGCCGTCGCGTCGGCGTTGCGCCACGGTCGGCCCGGCCCGTTCGCGCTCACGTACGCGGCGCTCAACGCGGGCAGGATCTTGGCTCGTCGCGCCGTGGCGGCGCTTCGGCCATGATCGCGAACCAGGGACGCCTCGCGCCCGAGGAGCGCCGAGCGCTCCTCCTCGGCCCCCTCTACCGCATCCTCGGCACACCCGCCGTCGCGCTGTTGGGCCTTGCGAACACCGCGATCATCGTGCGCGAGACCGGCGAGGCGTTGTTTGGTCTGGTCTCGCTGGTCGCGACCATCACCCTGGTGTTCCCCTTCGCCGATCTCGGAATCGGAGCCACGGTTCTGAGTGCCAGCGCGATGTTGGCCGGTGGGAGTCGCGACCAGAACGCGGTCGACGTCATCCGTCGCGCCTACCGGGTGCTCTTCGGCGTCGCAGGGGTGCTGATCGTCCTCGCCCTCTGTGTCATGGCGTTTGACGGTTGGCGCGTTCTCGTCGGCTTCGCCAGTGGTCCCGACGATCGTTGGGCCATCACCGTCGCCACGTGCATCTTCGCACTCACGATTCCAGCCGGCCTCGGGGCGCGCATCCTGGTCGGTATCGACCGCAACCCCCTTGCCACGCTGGTGTTGATGAGCTGTCCGGCGTTCGGCCTCGGCTTGACGGTCCTGCTCTACGTGAGCGACGTCAGCGGAATCTGGTATGCGACATCGGCATTGGGCGGCCTTCTCATCGGTCAGACCCTGGGAACAGTGGTGGCCTTGCGCGTGTCCGGACTTGGGTGGTCGGCGTTCTCTCGAGTCTCGCCGTCCGGAATCGGCACCCGTCTGCTCGCAGGCAGCGGCTGGCTGTTCCTGGTGGCGGTCGGTCTGCCGATCGGCTCGCAGGCCGGTCGGTTTCTGCTCGCACACCTCTCGACGCCCGCCGAGTTGTCCCGCTACGCCCTGATGGCACAGATCTACGCAATCGGCTGGCAGATCCTGTCGACCGCGGCACTCGCGTACTGGCCGGTGTTCGTCAAGAGGCGGGGAGCGACGGACGTCACCGTCAGAATGTGGTGGCGGCTCACGGGCGCCTTCGGCGCGGTGGCGGCGGTCGGTGCCCTGTGCATGGCGCTGCTCGGGCCGTGGGTCGCCACCCTGCTGTCGGGCGGTCGGATCGACGTATCGGCATGGCTGGCATTGGCATTCGGCGCGGTGCTCGTGGGCCAGGCCCTGCACCTCCCGGCCATGGTGTTGCTGACGAGACCAGAGGAGGCCCGTTGGCAGGCCTGGTGGGCCGTCACCATGGCCGTGATCAGCATCGGTCTCGGCTGCGCCGCGGCGATGCGGTTCGGCGCCGCCGGCGTCGCCTACGTGTCCGTTCTGGCGATCTTCGCCGCGCAGGTCCTTCCCGACCTCGTCTGGGTGCCTAAGCTCGTCCGTCGCCGTCCACCGATCGCGGTGTGAGGGGCGTCGCGGTCGGGGCGACAACCGTTTGCCCGGCGGGAACGTCGTGGATGACCGTCGCGTTCGCTCCGACCGTGGCACCGTCGTGAAGGGTTATCGGGCCGATGACGACCGCGCCGGCTCCGACGCGGACGCCATCCCTCAGCGTCGGTCTGCCCTTGGCGTCGTACCCAATGGTGACCTGTTGATTGATCCAGCAGTGAGAGCCGATCGACTCGGCGGTGACGACGGTCCCGACGCCGTGCTGGATGAACAACGCCGGACCAATCCGGTCGGCTTCGAGGATGAGCGCGGTCGCGGGCCGATACAGCGTGCGAAGCAGAAGTCGCCGTGGCAAGGAGGACGAGCGCAGGCGGTAGTGCACGAGAGTTCTGAACTCGGTCAGCGCTCCGCTCAGATAGGCGAATCGCGAGTACTGGTCGAGGGCGACGAGTTCGGCGTCTCCGATGCAGGTGATCCAGAAGTCGACGTCTGCGACGACGTCGTCGGCGGACTTGGAGCGGATGACGCTGCGCCACAATGGATACGCCCAGATACGTGCGAAGGCCAAGAGCGTCGTCCTTTGGGGTTGCGCCACGGGGCGATCATAGAGTGGCGACGGCGCGGTCGGGTGGGCAATCGCACTGCGGACCGACCTGGTGCCGCGCGCATCACCGGGACGATGCGTTCCCGTCGAGCCAGCGGAGAGTCGCTTCGTCGAGCTCCAGTGACGTGGCGCCGACGTCGTCTGCCAGCTTGGCCTCCGTCGTGCAGCCGACGATGGCGAAGACATGCAATGGATGGCGCAGCACGTAGGCGAGCGCGACCCGAGCGACCGTGACGCCATTCTCGCGCGCGAAGACCAACGCCCTCTCGCGGCGCGCCAGGTTCTCCTCTGTGTCGAAGTACGTTGCACACCAACGGCTCACGGCGTTCTCATCGGTGTTCGTCGGGTCGTAGTGGTCTGAGAAGAACCCACGGGCGAGGCTCGACCACGCCAACACCGAGAGTCCACGAGTCGAATACCATTCCCTCGCTGCCTGCTGCTCCCGCCCTCCGAGTGTGACGGCCCCGGGCCATGGAGGTGCCGTCCAGTCGGCGAGGCTGAACTGAACGCTGGATGCTGCGAACGGATTCAGGCCATTGTGGGCGGCCATCGCGTTCGCGTCGGCAACTCGCTGATGAGCCCAGTTCGACGTACCGATCACGCCGATCTTGCCTTCGGCGATGTGGCGGTCGAGCCGTTCCATGACTGGTTCGACGTCGGCGGTGGGATCGTCGTAGTGGAGGAGGTACAAATCGATGGAGTCGGTACCGAGCGCCTTCAGGGACGCGTGCAGGTCATGGGACACGTCGGAGGCGGACAACCGCGGACGCCCCGAACCGTGGGGATGACCTCCCTTGCTGATGACGACGACGTCATCACGGATCCGGCGTGTTCGGATCCAGGCCCCCAGTGTTCGCTCACCGTCCCGGTACGTGCGCGCCGTGTCGAATGTGTTGCAGCCGAGTTCGAACGCCCGGTCCAACAGTGAGAAGGCGCGGCGTTCGCGGCCGGGGACCGGCAGCCACGGCTGCCGTCGGCTCCACAGTCTGTCGGTGCCGAAGATGATTCGGGAGACCGGCCCGTCGATCCCGGCGATCGTCCCGTAGTCCATCGCCGTCAGTTGTTCAGGTAGTCACGAGTGATGAACTGACAGGCCCGGACGGTGAGGGCCATCATCGTGAGCGTGTGGTTCTGAAATCCCGACGATACGAAGCACGCGCCGTCGGTCACGAACACGTTGTCGGCGTCCCAACACTGACAGAACGAGTTCACCACCGAGTTCTCCGGACGGTCCCCCATCCGCGCACCACCGCTCTCGTGGATCGCAGCTCCAGGCCAGTAGGCGCCGTAGTCCGCGAAGACGCGGGATCGCAGCATCCGGAAGACGATGTTGCCGCGCCCGAGGTCGAGGTTCGCGTCGACCTCAAGACCGCCCGCGGCGGCGATCTCGGGGATCGTTCGTCTCATGTGCGCCACCATGTTGACCTCGTCCTGGGAATGGCTGCACTCAATCCTGGCAGCGGGAATGCCCCAGGCGTCCTTCTTCTTCGGATCCAGGGACACGTGGTTGTCGTAGCGCGGTTGCATCTCACCGAGCGCGAACATGCCCCAGGTTGGCTTGCCTCGACCGATGCCGATCTGGATTCCGTAGCCGCCGGGGAAGTTCGTCGACTCCTGTTGGCAGAAGCTGGGTATGTACAGACCGGTTGCGGCGAAGTCGAACCCGTCCTTGGCGGGGCTCGGCTCGGCGTCCGCGTCGGGCACGCTTCCGGTCTGCGCGTATGCGACGTGATCGCAGAGGTACCGACCGAGATGACCCGAGGAATCGCCCACTCCCGAGGGATGTCTCGCGGACCTGGAGTTCAACAGGATGCGGACGCTCTCGATCGCGGAGGCGCAGAGAACGACGACCCTTCCGTAGGCCGCGTGGGTCCGTCCCGTTTCTCCCTCGACGTATTCGACACCGGTGGCCTTGCCCGTTTTGGAGTCGGTCATCACGTGGCTCACGACGGCGTCCGTGCGAATGTCGAGCCGGCCGGTGTCGAGCGCGAGCCTGAGGGGAAGGGGAACGCGCTCCTGGTCGTACTTCACGGTCCTGCCGTGCGTCACGCGAATGTGGGGAAGTCGCTCCTCGACGTTCTCGAGGAAGGTCTCCTCGATCTTCGTAGTCGTTGCGCGGCCGATGAACTGACCATCGGGGCAGTTTGCGATTCCTGCGGGCGTGCCATGAACGCCCAGAGTCCGCTCGACAGCGTCGTAGTGCGGCGCCAGGTCATCGTAGGAAAGGGGCCAGTCGACGCCCTGTCCACGCAGACTTGCTGCCTTGAACTCGTTGTCCGACATCCGGGGCACGTGCCTGGACCAGGTGTGGAGGCGACCTCCGAGTTGCCGCCCTCGGTACCAAAGGAACGGCTTGCCGCGGGGCGCCGTGTACGGGTTCTTTCTGTCGTTGACGTAGAACTGTTTCGTGGTTTCAGAGATGGCGGCGCATTGCGCCTGAATCAGCTGGCCGTTCAGCGCAGCCTTGGCTCGGCCCACCATTCCGATTGCACCGACCGTGGCATCGGCGGGAAAGTCCCGGGACAGGTCTAGATTCCGACCCGCCTCGAGCATCAGAACGTGAAGGCCACCTTCCGTGAGCTCCTTGGCCGCCCACGAGCCGGACGCTCCGGAGCCAACGATGATCGCATCGAACGTTGGTTCGCTTCGTGTCATGTGCGCGCATCTCGTTCACCGTCGGGGGCGGCAGTCGCCTTCGTTCGAACCTTACCCCACCCTGGCAGTCGCCGAACTGCAGATTCAGCAACCCCCGTCACCGCGGCTGGCTCACCTCGTCGGGGCGCACGTCCGTCAAGGGAGCGGGCCCCCACGGATCACGTGTCCGGGTCGGCCGACGCTTGGAAGCGTTTTCTCGCAGTGATTGTCACGGCCGCGTGCGTTTCGACGAGCGACGACGGGAGTGCCGCCCGCCAGCACTCGAGCCGGTGCGCCGCTGGGCGACGAATTCCGGTCAGTTAATCGAAGGGGGCACGCAGTCCCAGGTGTACCGGGGGTGCTGGTGTACGAACACCTCGTCGAAGAACAGCAGGCCCCGATACTCGAAACCGTTGGACGTCAACAGATCGTAGACCTCGGAGAATCTCTCGCTGTGCTCTACACCGATGACGTTGACCTGCACGGCGCCGAAGTCGATGCCACGCAGAACCTCGACCTCGGCACCTTCGACGTCGACGGACAGATAGTCGACGATCTCCACGCCCATCCCCCGGAGCACCGTGTCGATGCGGTGGCAGGGCACCGTGGAGAGGGTCTGCTTGAGATCCATTGCGTCGCGGGCCCATTCAGTCCGCTGGACTTGGTCCATGTGATCGGGTATGCCGCTGAGCATGGTGCCTCCGTGACGTGGATCCAGCACCATGGACAGGAGATTGGCTGGGGGCGTCTTGCCTGCCTTCAGCTCTCCTTCGGAGAGTGCCAGGAAGGGGACTTCGCCGTCCTCGGAGTAGGCGCATCCCTCGATCAAACGACAGGATCGAGTCCTCTTGAGTACCTCGAACGCGGACGGATTCGGCTCGAACGCGACACCGGTCCATTGCAGGCGCCGTTCGAAGTAGGACGTGTTGCTGCCCAGGATCCCGTCGAATGCGCCCACGTCAACGAAGAAGCCGGGCCCCTTGTTCTCGAAGAACCATCGGTTCAGGAACATGTCTTGGCCCATTTGGCTCTGATAGCCCGTGTCGTAGCGCTCCGGTGCGAAGACGTCCCGATAGATGTCCTTCGCAGACCGTCCCGGCTCCTGATTCCGGAACAGGTAGCCGATCGCTCGGCCGTCGGGTCCGGGGGTGGTCGTCCTGGCAAGCGTCTTGCGCAGTTCTGTTGTCTCCCAGGCCAATAGCATCCGTCGGCCAAGCGGAAGACTCGCGAGGTAAGCGATCATCGTCAACGCGATGTCCCGGACCGGCTTCGGAGTCCTACTCAGCAATCTCAGTATCAGTAGCATCGCAGCCGCCGCGCTAGGGCTCGTCGCCGTTCACCCTCGCAGCCTAGCGTGTCCGCGTCTGCGAGGGGGTCGGCGGCGGCGCGGCGGTCCCGGCAAGCCAAGAATCCGGAAGGCAATGTTTCGGCAAACGGAGCGAACTTCGCTGGAGCTATGGTGGTGCGGGCCGGGCGCTGGCAGAATCGCTGCTGTGCGGGGCAATCACGTGGATGATCCAAGGCAGTGTTGGCGGCTGCCTGCAGTCGCGTGTTGGATCAGCAAACGTGTCGGATCCGTCGAGTACGAGCAGGCGACGTCGCCTCGGCCCGTCGATGCGAGCAATCACGGTCGAGCGGTGTGACGTGCCGCCTCCGGGCTCTCCTTCGCGGTTGAGCTTCGTCGACGGGTGGAATGAACACCCCGACGTTTCGGCGCTGATCACGGATCGGGGAACGCTGACCTACGGCGAACTCGGCGCAAGGGTGGCGGCAACGATGGAGACGCTGGGTTCGAGGCGTCGTCTGGTACTGATCGAGATGTCGAACACCGTGTCGGCGATCGTGGGTTATTTGGCGGCGTTGCGGGCCGGGCACGTGGTGCTGATCGCATCCGATGGGGGCGCGCGAGAGTCCCTGGTGCGGACGTACGACCCAGATGTCGTGGCGGGGCCCGATGCCGGTGGCGTGTGGCAGGTGACCAAGCGCCGAGCGGGGACGCGCCACGACCTTCATCCGGAGCTGGCCCTGCTGCTGTCGACCTCGGGGTCGACCGGCTCGCCGAAGTTGGTGCGCCTCAGTTACGAGAATCTGGACGGCAACGCGCAGTCGATCGCCGAATATCTCGACATCGATCACACGGATCGGGCGATGACGTCGCTGCCGTTGTCGTACTGCTACGGACTGTCGGTCCTGCACAGTCATCTGACGAAGGGCGCAGCGGTCATCGTGACCGGGCTCTCGGTAGTCGACGACGGCTTCTGGGATCTTGCACGCACGGCGCGGGCGACCTCGTTCGCCGGTGTCCCCTACACCTTCGAGTTGCTGGACCGCGTCGGCTTCGCCGACATCGAGTTGCCCAGTTTGCGTTACGTCACTCAGGCGGGCGGCAAACTGGGTGCCGACGGGGTGCGCCGGTTCGCCGAGCTCGGGCGTCGTCGAGGCTGGGATTTGGTCGTGATGTACGGGGCTACCGAGGCCACCGCACGAATGGCGTACCTGCCCGTCGACCGGGTGTTGGATGCTCCGGAGTCCATCGGCATCCCAATCCCCAACGGACGGTTCGTGATCGACGACGACGGTGAGTTGATCTATCACGGTCCGAACGTGATGCTCGGCTACGCTCGAACTCCGGGAGACTTCGCCCTCGGTCGCACCGTCGACCGCTTGCGCACCGGTGACCTGGCCCGTCGTGGCCCCGACGGTCTCTACGAAATCGTCGGCCGACGCAGCCGATTCCTGAAACTGTTCGGCCTGCGCGTCGACCTCGACCAGCTCGAACAGGGGCTCCGGTCGGATGGGATCCAGGCATTGTGCACCGGTGACGACACCGGCTTGGTGATCGCGGTCGCCGACGGCACACCGGACCCGACCGCGGGTGTCTGCGCGAAGGTGGGTCTACCCGCCGCAGCCGTGCACACCCTCGTGCTCGACGAGCTGCCACGAAATGCCAACGGAAAACCCGACTACGCCGCCGTTCGGCGATTGGCGGACCACCCGCGCGACCGGGTGGAGTCGGACGGCGTGCAGGCGGTCTATCGGGACGTCTTCAAGACCGACCAGGTTGGCGACGCGGATACCTTCGTCAGTCTGGGCGGTGACTCGTTGTCCTTCATCGAGACCTCGCAACGGCTCGAACGTCAGCTCGGCGCGCTCCCGTCGGACTGGCATCTGTTGAGTGTCGCCGAGCTCGAAGCCGGAACGGGGGGCAGGCTCCGCGGGCGGTTGCGGTGGATGGAGACGAGCGTCGTCCTGCGCGCCGTTGCGATAGTTCTGGTCTGCGCCGATCACGTTGGACTCAGCCAACTCGAGGGTGCCGGACACGTTCTGCTCGCGTCGGCCGGCTACAGCTTCGCCCGATTCCAACTCAACGCCGTCACCTCGACCGGGCAGGTCCGGCCGCTGATCCGATCGATCGCACGCATCGCCGTGCCCTCGGTGATCGTGATCGCCATCGCTTACCTGCTAACCGGCCAGTACGACGTATGGAACGTCCTCCTCATCGAGACTCTGGTCGGCCCCGATGACTGGGATATCGGGGCCGATCGCTGGGATCCCCGGTTGAACTACTGGTTCATCGAGGTGCTCGTAGTATGTCTCGTCTTCTGTGCGGCGCTGCTGTCGATCCCCGCCGTGCGAAAACTCCAACGTGCACAGCCATTTTGGGTTGCCTACGCCGTCCTCGGGGTCTGCCTGGTCTTGCGATTCCACGTCTTCACCGGATATGTGCCGCTGGAACCATATCGGCCGCAGACCACGGCGTGGTTGTTCGCAATCGGCTGGGCGGCGGCATGCGCACGGCAATCCGGCCAGCGACTGCTGGTGACCGCCGCCGTTGTATGCGGTGTCATGCTCCCGGGATTCCTCGACGGCGAGCCGAGCCGCAAGTTCGTCGTCGCCGGTGGCCTCCTGCTGCTCATCTGGCTGACCCGATTACCAGTACCCGTTGGGCTGCAACGCCTCACCGAGTTGCTGGCCAGTGCCTCCCTCTGGATATACCTGACCCAGCCCCTCACCTTCTACGCGATCGCCTGGGCCCAATCCTTGCTCAGTGAAACGGCCGCTGCCGAAAGCCTCGGAGCCAGCACCGGCGCCGATGATGCGGGCTTGCTGCACGAGGTGCGACTTGGAATCGCAACCATCGTCGCCGTCACGGGCGGTGTGCTCGCCTGGCAGATGTACCGGCGAGCTCTCCGGGGCCTCAGCTTGCTAAGCCGGCGTCAGCTCCACACCCGAGAGAACTAACGCGTCGTCGCGCTCCGGTGCCACGAAGACGGCGAGCAGCCGTCCGCCGTCCTCCCACACCCGCGCCACCAGGGTTTCGCCGGGGAACAGCACCCCCGCGAAACGGGCTCCGTACGAGCCGACGCGGGACACGTCACCGTCGAGGAACTGGTCGACGAGCGCCTTGGCGCCGATGCCGTAGGTGCACAGCCCGTGCAGGATCGGCTTCGGAAAGCCTGCAGCGGAGGCGAATTCGGGATCGGAGTGCAGCGGGTTGCGGTCACCGCAGAGCCGGTACAGCAGCGCTTGCTGCGGCAGCGTCGGGATGGACAGCTCGACGTCGGGGGCGCGGTCCGGTGGTTCGGCGGACGTCGACGCGCCGCGCTCGCCGCCGAAGCCGCCCTCGCCGCGGGCGAAGATGGAGCGTTTCTGAGTCCAGAGCAGATCGCCGTCGGGGGTGGTCACCGTCGTCTCCGACCAGATGACCGCCGCCTTGCCCTTGTCCCAGATGTCGGTGAAGCGGGTGACCGCCCGTCCCGTCCCCGACGGCGGGATGGGCCCGGGAACCGTGACGGCCTCGCTGGCGTGCAGCACCTTGGACAACTCGACGTCGATGCCGGGGAACTTCACCGTCGGCGCCGCGGTCTCGTGAAACGTCTGAGCAACGCTGCCGAAAGTCGGCAGCACCTGAGGCGTGCCGTCGGTGAGATAGCGGAGCTCGCGGGGGTCGAGGGGATCCGCGCCCGCCCCGAGGCCGAGGTGGTACAGCTGAACGTCGCTGCTGCTCCAGGAGAACTCGACCGGCGGAAGCTCGGCGCCGAGGGCTTCGTCGAGGTTGATCGGCACGTCAGGCCGTCCCGGCCGGGCTCGCGGCGAGGTGCAGCGCGGCGAGGTATCCGAACGTCATGGCGGGGCCGATGGTACCGCCGGGGCCCGGGTAGGTGTGGCCCATCACCGGTGAGCTGACGTTGCCTGCCGCGTACAGCCCGTCGATGACCGATCCGTCGTCGCGGAGCGCCCGGCCGTTGACGTCGGTGCGGACGCCGCCCTTGGTGCCGAGGTCGCCCGGCACCATCTTGGCCGCGTAGAACGGGCCATGGTTGATCTCGCCGAGGTTCGGGTTCGGCTTGACGGTCGGGTCGCCGTAGTAGCGGTCGTACGCGCTCTCGCCGCGATGGAAGTCCTCGTCGACGCCCGAGCGGGCAAAGCCGTTGAACCGCGCGACCGTGTCCTTGAACTCGCCGAGCGGCAGGCCGGTCTTCTCAGCCAGCTCCTCGAGCGTGTCGGCCTTGACGACGACGCCCGATTCCAGCCACTTCTTCGGGATGCGTTGTCCCGGTTGAAGTCCCGCAAAGATGTAGCGGTCGCGGTACTGCTGGTCGAAGATCAGCCAGGCGGGCACGTTCTCGCCGGGGCCCTCGCCCTGGCCGAACTTGCCGCCGTACATCCAGTGGCACGCCTCGACGTACGGCATCGACTCGTTCATGAAGCGCTTGCCGCTGGTGTTGACGATGATCGAACCGGGGGAGTTGCGTTCGGATAGCGCGAACCACGGCGCCCCGACCAGCGGCACCGTCGGGCCCCACCAGGAGTCCTCCATCATTTCCAGTGCGGCGCCGAGCTTCTCGGCGGCCTGGATGCCGTCACCGGTGTTGGCGACCGCGCCGACGGTCCACTCGGTGGTGATCGGAGCGCGCTGGTACTTCACTCGCATCTGTTCGTTGTGCTCGAAGCCGCCGCTGCCGAGGATGACGCCCCGACGAGCGCGAATGAGCCGGGGCTCGGCGCTCTCCGGTCCGGTGGTGTCCCGGACGTACACCCCACGCACGACACCGTCCTCGACGTACAGGTCGGTGAGTGCGGTGTTGAGTTCGACTGGCACACCGGCCTTTTGGAGGCCAATCCGCATCGGTGCGATCAGGGCGCGTCCCATGCCGACCAGATTCTTGCCTCTTGCCTTCGCCCAGGTCGCGCGGATGCCGACCTTGAGGCTGCGCAGGACGCCGCGCGGATGACGCTTCAGTTGGTTCAGCCGCACGTAGTCCTGCTGCATCACCACCATGTTCATCGGCACCTTGCCGTACGGCGGCTCGAGCCCCTTCTCGTCGGCGCCGAGCTTCTTGGCGTCGAACGGCTTCGGCTCCACCGACCGGCCGGTGGGCTTGCCGCCCGCGGCCTCGGGGTAGTAGTCGGAGTACCCGGGCACCCAGCACAGCTTCAACGGCGAGTGCTTCAACACGAACGACAGCATCTCGGGGCCGCGGTCCAGATAGGTGTCGATCTTCTCTGGCTCGACGGCGTCGCCGATGATGGTGTGCAGGTAGGTGCGGGCCGCCTCGGCGGTGTCCTTTACCCCGTCCTTCTTGAGGACTTCGTTGTTCGGAATCCAGACGCCGCCACCTGACCGCGCAGTGGAACCTCCATAGTGAGGAGCCTTCTCGACGACTAATGTCGAGAGTCCCTGGTGGGCGGCGGTAAGTGCGGCCACCATGCCGGCGGCGCCGCTTCCGACCACGACGACGTCGTACTCCTGTTGGGTCATGTAGAACACGTTATAGAATTGCCCGGCCGGCCCACAACTGTGCCGGTCGACGAAACGAGGGGACTTCACCGATGTTGTCGTCTGATGTGCGTGCCGAGCTGGCCGCCGAGCTGGCCGAGGCCGAGCGCGGCAAGGTGCCGATGAAGCCGTTGACCGACAGGTACGCCGATCTCGACATGGTGGACGCCTACGAGATTCAGCTGCTGAACATCCGGTCGCGGGTGGCCGCCGGTGCGAGGGTCGTCGGGCACAAGGTGGGTCTGTCGTCGGAGGCGATGCAGAAGATGATGGGCGTCGACGAGCCGGATTACGGTCACCTGCTCGACGACATGGAGGTCTTCGAGGATCGGCCGGTCCCGGCGGGGAAGTTCTTGTATCCGCGGGTGGAGGTCGAGGTCGGCTTCATCCTGGCCGATGATCTGCCGGGGGCGGGGTGCACCGAGGACGACGTGTTGGCCGCGACGGCGGCGTTCGCGCCGTCGATCGAGTTGATCGACACCCGGATCACCGACTGGAAGATCAAGTTGGGTGACACGATTGCCGACAACGCGTCGTCGGCGGGGTGGGTGTTGGGCACCGATCGGGTGTCGCCGAAGGACGTCGACGTCAAGAACATCGACGCGGTGTTGACCCGCAACGGTGAGGTGGTCGCCGAGGGGCGCAGTGATGCGGTGCTCGGCAACCCGGTCACCGCGGTGGCCTGGTTGGCCCGCAAGGTCGACCAGTTCGGGGTGCGGCTGCGGGCGGGGGACATCGTGCTGCCCGGGTCGTGCACGCGGGCGATCGACGCCCGTCCGGGTGACGACTTCGTCGCCGATTTTCTGGGGCTGGGTTCAGTCCGTCTTTCGTTCGAATGAGGAGCTTCTTTCATGGGAAATAAGGCCACCGTCGCGATCGTCGGGTCGGGCAACATCAGTACCGACCTGCTGTACAAACTGCTGCGTTCGGAGTGGCTGGAGCCACGCTGGATGATCGGCATCGACCCCGAGAGCGAGGGTTTGGCGCGGGCCCGCAAGCTCGGGTTGGAGACCAGCCACGAGGGGGTGGATTGGCTGCTCGCCCGTGATGAGAAGCCCGATCTGGTGTTCGAGGCGACGAGTGCGTACGTTCATCGCGCGGCCGCGCCGCGCTACGCCGAGGCCGGTATCCGGGCGGTCGACTTGACCCCGGCGGCGGTCGGGCCGGGGGTGATTCCGCCGGCGAATCTGCGCGAGCATCTGGATGCGCCGAACGTCAACATGGTCACCTGCGGTGGGCAGGCCACGATCCCGATGGTGCATGCGGTCTCCCGGGTGGTGGACGTGCCGTATGCGGAGATCGTGGCGTCGGTGTCTTCGGCGTCGGCGGGGCCGGGGACGCGGGCCAACATCGACGAGTTCACCAAGACCACCAGCCGCGGGGTGGAGGTCATCGGTGGTGCGAAGCGTGGTAAGGCGATCATCATCCTCAACCCGGCCGAGCCGCCGATGATCATGCGCGACACCATCTTCTGCGCGATCCCCGAGGACGCCGATCAGGAGGCGATCACGGCGTCGATCAAGGAGGTCGCGGCGCAGGTGCAGACCTATGTGCCGGGTTACCGGTTGCTCAACGAGCCGCAGTTCGACCCGCCGTCGACCCATTCCGGTGGGTACGCGTTGGTGACGGTGTTCGTCGAGGTCGAGGGTGCTGGGGACTATTTGCCGCCGTATGCGGGGAATTTGGACATCATGACCGCCGCGGCGACGAAGGTCGGCGAGGAGATCGCCAAGGAAGTTCTCGCTGCTACTACAGGAGGACACGCATGAGCGCCGAGGTCTGGTTCGACGCGAGCTGGGACGTCCGGATGACCGACACGTCGCTGCGCGACGGGTCCCATCACAAGCGGCATCAGTTCACCAAGGATGAAGTGCAGTCGATTGTCTTCGCCTTGGATGCGGCCGGGGTGCCGGTCATCGAGGTCACCCACGGTGACGGGCTGGGTGGGTCGAGCTTCAACTACGGGTTCTCCAAGACCCCGGAGCAGGAGCTGATCAAGCTGGCCGCCGAAACGGCCACCAATTCCAAGATCGCGTTCCTGATGCTGCCGGGGTTGGGCACCAAGGAGGACATCAAGGAGGCCCAGCAGAACGGTGGCTCGATTTGTCGGATCGCCACCCACTGCACCGAGGCCGACGTGTCGATCCAGCACTTCGGGCTGGCCCGCGAGCTGGGCTTGGAGACCGTCGGGTTCTTGATGATGGCGCATACGACTCCGCCGGAGAAGCTCGCCGCTCAGGCCAGGATCATGGCTGATGCGGGGTGTCAGTGCGTGTACGTGGTGGATTCGGCGGGTGCGTTGGTGCTCGAGGGTGTCTCGGATCGGGTGGAGGCGCTGGTCGCCGAGCTGGGCGAGGACGCGCAGGTCGGTTTTCACGGGCACGAGAACCTGGGGCTGGGGGTGGCGAACTCGGTGGCGGCGGTGCGGGCGGGTGCCAAGCAGATCGACGGCAGCACGAGGCGCTTTGGTGCGGGTGCGGGTAATGCGCCGGTGGAGGCGATGATCGGGGTGTTCGACAAGATCGGTGTGAAGACCGGTATCGACTTCTTCGAGATCGCCGACGCCGCGGAGGACGTGGTGCGTCCGGCGATGCCGCAGGAGTGCTTGTTGGATCGCAACGCGTTGGTGATGGGTTATTCCGGGGTGTACTCCAGCTTCCTCAAGCACGCGATTCGTCAGGCCGACCGCTACGGGGTGCCTGCGCATCAGCTGCTGCACCGCGCCGGGCAGCGCAAGCTCATCGGTGGCCAGGAAGACCAGCTCATCGACATCGCGCTGGAGATCAAACGCGAGCAAGACGCCACGGCCCAACCGTCCTGACAGAAACGCGAGGCAGGATGGGGCCGTGACATCGGCCCCGCCCCTGAGTCGACGACGCGTCGGTTCACTCGAGGTTCTGCTGGTCGGCTTGATCGCACTGGCGTTGTCCGCCGGAGTGGTCAGCGGGTTCGTCGCAGGCAATTCCGGGCTGCGTACCGCCGCGACGGTGTTCTGCGGGGTATTCGTCCAGGCCCTTCCGTTCCTGGTGCTCGGCGTGGTGGTCAGCGGTCTGATCGCCGCGTTCGTCAGTGCCGAGCGGCTACAACGTTGGCTGCCGCGTCGGCCCGCCCTGGCCGTTGCGGTGGCCGGTGTCGGTGGCGCCGCGCTGCCGGGGTGCGAGTGCGGCTCCGTTCCGGTGGCCCGCAGGCTATTCGGGCCCGGCACCAACGGAGCGGCCGCGCTGACGTTCATGCTGTCCGCGCCGGCGATCAACCCGGTGGTGCTCGTCGCGACGGCCGTGGCGTTCCCCGGCCAGCCCGCCATGGTGCTCGCGCGGTGCGTGGCCTCGCTGGCGACTGCCGTCGTCATGGGCCTGCTGTGGTCGCGGTTCGGCAAGAACGAGTGGGTCACCCGCGACCTGCCCGAGCCAGCGCCGGACGGATCGTCGCGGTGGGCGGTGTTCACCGAGGCGGCACGCCACGACTTCCTGCAGGCCGCTTCCTATTTGGTGCTGGGGGCGGCCGCCGCGGCGGCGCTGCACGTGCTGGTTCCGGCGTGGGTGTTCGAGCATCTCGCGGGCAACCTCGTGGTCGGGGTCGTCACGATGGCACTCCTGGCGGCGGTACTGGCCCTGTGCTCGGAGGCCGACGCCTTCGTCGTCGCGAGCCTGACGATGGTTCCGCTGGTGCCGCGGTTGGTGTTCCTCGTCGTCGGCCCGGCCTTCGACGTGAAGTTGGCTGCGATGCAGGCGGGCATGTTCGGTCGCGCCTTCGCGCTGCGCTTCGGTCCGGCGACGTTGGTGGTGGCCAGCGTCATCGCGACCGGGGTCGGATTGGCGATCCTCGGGGGCGGCTCGTGAGCCGGGGGACCCAGAATCTGGTGCTGCTGCTGGTCGGGCTGAGCACCGCGGTGATGTTGGTGAAGGGCACCTATCTGAACTACGTGAAGCCCGGCCTGCTGCCGTGGCTCGCGGTCGCGGCGGCGGTGCTGGTGACGCTAGGCCTGGTGGCCATCGTGCGTGACCTGCGATCGGCTCGCGACGAGCACGACCACGGGGACGAGCACGGCCATCGGCACCAGCCGTGGCTCGGCTGGCTGTTGCTGATCCCCATCGCGATGGTCGCCTTCGTCGTCCCTCCGGCCCTGGACGCCAGTGGTGCCGCGGCGGCCCCCGTCAGCGCGCCGCAACGACGCGCCTTTCCACCGCTGCCCGCGGGTGACGCACCGACGGTCTCGCTGCCCGAGGTGGTGATGCGGGCGGCTGCCGACTCGACGAATTCGCTTGCCGGACGGTCGATCACGCTCACCGGGTTCACGTTGCACGGTTCTGACCAAGTCGACCTGGCGCGGGTCGTCATCGTCTGCTGCGCGGCCGACGCCCAACTCGCCCGCATCCACTTGACCGGGCCGGCGGCCCCATCCGTCGCCGACCACCCCGAGGACACCTGGCTCCAGATCGAAGGTCAGATAGTGCCCGGATCGTCTCACGCAGAGGACGGTTTCATCCCGACCATGACAGTCACCAGCGCCACACCAGTAGACAAGCCGGCCAACACCTATGCCTACTGACATTTCCGGTTTCGCCGACGAAGGCTTCGGGCCGGTCGCGGACGCCTTCGCCGAGAACTTCCGTCGCGGCACCGAGATGGGTGCGGCGTGCGCCGTCCACCACGACGGCCGGTTGGTGGTCGACCTGCACGGCGGCGTCGCGGACGTGACTACCGGAAGGCCTTGGACGGCAGACACTCTCACGATCGGGTTCTCTGTCTCCAAGGGGCTGATGGCGCTGTGCGGGTATCTTGCGCATCAGCGCGGGCTGCTCGACTTCGACGCGCCCGTCGCATCGGTGTGGCCGGAGTTCGCCGGACATGGCAAGCAGGACATCGTGATTCGTGACGTGTTCGCGCACCGGGCGGGTTTGATGGCGTTGGATGCCGATCTCACGCTCGAGGACGTGCTGGCGTGGGAGCCGGTGATCCGTGCCATCGAGGCGCAGCGTCCACTGTGGGAGCCCGGGACCGCGTTCGCCTATCACGCGCTGACGTTCGGCTGGCTCACCGGCGAGATTCTGCGCCGCGCCACCGGAATGATGCCGGGCGCATTGCTGGCCTCGTGGTTGGCCGATCCGCTCGGCGTCGACGCCTGGATCGGACTGCCGTCGGACCTCGAGCATCGGGTGGCCAGAATGCACGCGCCGCGGTCGCGGTTGCTGCGGACCGGCTACCGCGCGATGCCCGCCATCCTGCGCCGCATCGGAAAGGCGCCCGCGGTGCGTACCGTCACCCTGGGTTCGGCGTTCCCCTTCTCACTGATCGACGGCTGCGCGCGCGACTTCAACACACCGGCCGTGCACGCCGCCCAGATCCCGGCGGCCAACGCGATCCTCGACGCCCGCGCGCTGGCGACGATCTACGCCTCCGCAGTGGCACCCCTGACCGGTGCGCCCCTGTTGTCCTGCGCCTCCGCTGCCGACGCCGTCACCGTACGTTCGGTGGGGGACGGTTGGTCCGCCGCGCTCAGCCCGCCGGGGATCCGATTCTCGACGGGGTTCCTGGTCAACGGCATCCCGTTCCGTCCGCTGCTGTCGGATTCGTCGTTCGGGCACGACGGAGCCAGCGGCAGCCTCGGCTTCGCGGACGCCGACAGCAAGACCGGATTTGGCTACGTCAACAACCTCATCTCGCCGCGCGATCACCGGGCGAACGACCTCAGCGCGGCTCTGCGACGCTGCCTCGGCCTCTAGGGCGTCGGACCCTACGGGCACCATGTACGTCATGGCGACCCGCGAGCAGGCTCAGACCATCCTCGAGCAGCTGGCCGGACCACAGGCCGTCCTGCGCGACGACCAGTGGATCGCCATCGAGGCACTGGTCGTGCAGCGCCGCCGCGCGCTGGTCGTGCAGCGCACCGGGTGGGGCAAGTCGGCGGTGTACTTCATCGCCGCCAAGCTGCTGCGCGCCAGCGGGCACGGTCCGACGGTCATCGTGTCGCCGCTGCTGGCGCTGATGCGCAACCAGGTGCAGGCGGCCGACCGGGCCGGCGTCCGCGCAGCCACCATCAACTCGAGCAACGTCACCGACTGGGCCGAGATCCACGAGCGCGTGCGCGGCGGTGACCTCGACGTCCTGCTGGTCAGTCCGGAACGGTTGAACAACCCCGACTTTCGCGACCAGGTGCTGCCCGCCCTTGCGCACGACGCCGGCCTGGTCGTCGTCGACGAGGCGCACTGCGTGTCGGACTGGGGCCACGACTTCCGGCCGGACTACCGGCGTATCCGCACCCTGATCGCCGAACTGGGCACCGACGTCCCCGTCCTCGCCACCACGGCGACGGCCAACGACCGCGTGGTCGACGACGTGGCGAGCCAGCTCGGGGTCGGCGGCCAGGACACCCTGGTGCTGCGCGGCGGGCTGGACCGCGAGTCGCTGCGGCTATCGGTGGTCAAGGCAGGAAACCCGGCCCAGCGCGCGGCATGGCTTGCCGCGCACATTGATTCACTTCCCGGGTCGGGCATCGTGTACACGCTGACCGTGGCCCAAGCCAACGACGTGGCGACGCTGTTGCGCGACCAGGGGCACCCAGTCGCCGCCTACACCGGAGCCACCGAGACCTCGGAGCGCGAGCAGTTGGAGGGGGATCTGCTGGCCAACCGCGTCAAGGCGCTGATCGCCACCTCCGCGCTCGGCATGGGCTTCGACAAGCCCGACCTCGGATTCGTCGTGCACCTGGGCGCACCATCCTCGCCGATCGCGTACTACCAGCAGGTCGGCCGCGCAGGCCGGTCGACGGCAAGTGCCGAGGTGGTGCTGCTGCCCGGCCACGAAGACCAAGACGTGTGGCGCTACTTCTCGTCGGTGGCTTTTCCGTCAGAAGCCATGGTGCGCAACGTGATCGACGCGCTGGAGTCTGAGCGGCCGCAGTCGACGCCCGCGCTGGAGCCGTTGGTCGACCTGGGCCGGACCCGGCTGGAGATGGTGCTGAAGGTGCTCGACGTCGACGGGGCGGTGCGGCGGGTAAAGGGCGGCTGGATTGGCACCGGGGTGCCGTGGGAGTACGACGAGGCGCGGTACCGAAAGCTCGACGAGGCGCGCAAGCGTGAGCAGCAGGCCATGCTCGACTACCAGGTGACCGAGGGCTGCCGGATGGCGTTCCTCCGGGGGCAGCTCGACGACCCGGAACTCGCAGAGGGCGAACGTTGCGGTCGCTGCGACAACTGCACCGGCAAGCAGTACGACGCCTCGGTCGACCCGTCCTCGGCCGAGGACACCCGCCAGCGGCTGATGCGGCCTGGCGTCGAGATCGCGCCCCGCAAGCAATGGCCGTCTGGGCTGGCGAAACTCGGGGTCAACTTGAGCGGCAAGATCGGTGACGGTCCGGCGCCGGGCCGGGTGATCGGCAGGCTGACCGACCTCGGCTGGGGGGCGCGGCTGCGGCGACTGCTCGACGAGCCGGACGCTGAGGTGCCCGCGGAGGTGGTGCAGGCGGCGGTGAAGGTGTTGGCGTCGTGGGAGTGGTCGACGAGGCCGACGGCGGTGCTGGCGATGGACTCCGATCGGCATCCGCTGTTGATCGGCTCGCTGGCGCGCGAGCTGTCGCGACTCGGGCGGCTGACCGATCTCGGCACGCTGCAGTACGCGCCGGAGCGACGCCCGGTGACGGCGGCCAACTCCGCCTATCGGGTGGCGGCGCTGCACGGTGCCTGGTTGGCGCCCGATCCTGCCGTGATCGCCGGCGCGGCCGGACCGGTGCTGCTGGTCGACGACATGACCGACACCGGATGGACGCTGACGATGGCCGCGCGCGTGGTCAGGGCTGCGGGCGCGTCGGAGGTGCTTCCGTTCGCGCTGGCCAGCACCAGCTAGCTGGCTTCGTTGAGTTCGCGTTCGCGTTGGATGCGGTTGGCGCGGTCTTGGGCGCGGGTGGTCTTGCGGCGGGGCATGGTCAGTCCGCCGTTGTGGCTCAGCGGGACTCGGCTCGTCTGAACGGTTTTGGTGGGCTCGCTGAGTTCGGGGAACAGTAGGCGGCTGCCCGGTGTGGTGGTGTGCGTGCGCCCGTCGGGTGCGGTCCACACGATGGTGCCGTCGTCGAGCTGCACATCGCGCCAACCGCTTTGGCCACCCCAGAAGGTTTTCAGCAAGTGATGTCTTCGGCACAGACACTTCAGGTTGGACGCCGCGGTCGGCCCGTAGGGCCACGGAATCGTATGATCCACGTCGCAATTCGTGGCGGGCGCCTTGCAGCCGGGGAAGCGGCATGTCATGTCGCGGCAGCGGATGAAGTCGGCCAGCTTCTTCGACGGTCGGTAGCGCGGTTCCGGTGGCGCTTGGCTGGGGTGGACGATCCGGGTGATGGTGGCTCCTTGGCTGGCGCGGCAGGCGATCGCGCCGGGTAGGAACGGTCCGCCCATCAGGGCGGCGGGCCGCAGATTGGCGAGGCGACCCGGGGTGGGGGTGAGGGCTTCGGTGAGCGTCAGCTCGCGCAGCGGCCTGGCGAACATCGCCGGGGGTTCGCCGTCGAGGGAGGCGCGTTCATCGGCGGGCTTGTTGGCGGTACGATCGCGCGACTCAGGTTGCGTGACAACGTTGCTCGAGCGTTCATCGCTGTCTGACTCACTGCCCTCGCAGGTGCCTGATGGCTCCGCATTCTCGCCCGGCGAGACGTCGTCGGCGGGGTCGGGCACGTCAGGCAGATCGGGTGCCGGTGCAGGCGAAGGTGGTGCGGGCCGTTCGTCGACGGTGTCCTGATGGGCAATCACGTAGACCACCACCCCCGTCGAGGGTGGGTTCTCACCTGCCGGGCAATCCTCGGTCTCGCACAGGCAGGCCAAGCGGTCGGCCCCGTGGGCAAGGGCTCCAATGGCGTCGGCACGGCGCTGATCCTTAGTTCGGGGATCGGCGGGGCAGACCGTGCGGGCTAGGGCGTCCACGCGGGCGTCGAAGGCCTTGGCGTCGTGGGCGAAGAGGGTGGCGTACACGGTGGCCATCCCGCTGCCGTCCTCGTCCTCACTGACGTTCACGGACCGGCCGCGCGCTCGGGTCTCGGTGCGGTGCACTGCGTGGGGGTCGACCTGGGCGACGCACGCGTCCACGGTCTTCTCCAGAGTGGACATCGACATCGGCTCTCTGTTGCTCAGCGCCTCGGCCAGCAGTCGGTCAAGTTCGTGCAGGGCGTCGGGGTCGACGACCAGGGCGCCTCGCTGCACCACCGTGCGCACCAGTTGGTAGGTGATCAGTCCTTCGGCGAACACCGCGGCCACCAGCGGGAACCGTTCGTGCAGCGCGACGGCGATCAGGAGTTGGTTGGAGGCGGCGCCATGGGTGATGCGCAATGTGGCACCGATGTGGGCGGCGACGGCGTCCCAGGTGTCGGTGCACCATAGGTCCCGCTCACCGGACCCGTCGGCCGCGCAGGCCGCCTGGAACATGGCGGCCATCGCTGCGACGCGGCGGGCGCAGGCGGCGGACTCCACCCGCGACCACGATTCCACCGCACCGGCACCCGAGGTGTCAGTCGTAGCGGCAACGAGTGAGTCGAACATGCATTCGAATTTACGCTCGGCGGCTAAAGTCTGCGCCGGGAATCTCGCCGTAGACGCCAATCTGGGGATGAATCACGGACTGTGCACAACCCCGCCACCGGGACGCGAAAATGTCAGTGGCGCATGTTATTCGGGGCTGGCCACCCGACCACCGAGCTGAGCGGTGAGCGCGCGAGCGCTGACCACCAGGCCCCGCGCCCGCTTGGCGATCTCGGCGTCGGTGAGCGCACGTCCGATTTGCAGCGACATCACCATCGCCTGCCTGCGGTGGTGGTCGAAGACGGGCGCGGAGATGACGCTGATGTCGTGCCGCTTCTTGGATCGCCCTGGTCCCGCGGCAGACGCCTCACTGCTCAGGTAGACCCGCTCGCCGACGTCGGAGATCATCTCGCCCAGTAGCGCGCGTAGCTCCTGCGGCAGGGTGCTCGACATGCCGGCCATCAGTGCGTAGAGCCGACGACCACTCGGGGTGAGTCGCTCGACGAGGTAACCCTCCCTGCGGCATTCCGCGACCACCCGGTCGAGCCGCTCGGAGTCGGTACGCAGGGGAATCGTCGGTTCCTTGGTCAGCCAGTTCCGCAGCGCCTCGTCGTCCCACAGCACGAACATCAAGCCCACCGGCGGAGCGAATGGATAACTCTGGCCGACCCGAACCCCCACGTCCGAGCTCTGCGGTCCGACCAGTTCCAGCAGGGTAATGCGGTCGTCGATCACCGCGGACAGTGCTGCGGTCGTGCCGTACGCCGCGGCGAGGCGTCCTAGTTCCTCTCGCGCAGTGGGGCTCACGCGCATCGACTCCTGCGCGGTGTGTCCGAGCGAAATGAGGCGCGGCCCAAGGCGATACGTCTTGTCGCGGGTATCCCGAATGAGGTAGTCCGACTCGGCGAGTGTGGTGAGGATGCCGAGGCAGGTTGGCTTGCTCAGCTCGACGCGACGCGCCAGATCGGAGAGGCCGAAGCGGTCGTGGGGATGCCGGGCCAGGAAGTCCAGGATGGCGACGACGCGCTCGGTCGGCGGCGAGGCTCTGTCCGTCATGCCACTCCCGCCCTCTCGGCACGTTGACTCGAATTAGAACACGTTCTAGTGTCAGGTCGGTAAATGTACCAGCGCGGTCCAATATTGGACCATCCTGGGCACGGTTGGATCACCGGGAGGCCGCAGTCCGCATGTACTCACAGCCATTGGCCGACGCCATTGCCGAGGCCGAGAAGCTCGTCGCCGCCGCACCATTCATCGAAACCGAGGCCGACCTGCTCGAGGGGCTGCAGTACCTCGCGGGCTGCATCTCGGGCTGCACCCACGTCGCATTCGACTACGACCGTGACCACCCGTTCCTGCACAGCGGCACCGGGCCATTCACCAAGATGGGCCTCGACAACCCGGACACCATGTACTTCGGCACGCGGGTTCAACCCGGGCACGAGTACGTCGTCACCGGCACGCGCGGCACCACCACCGACGTCAGCTTCCAGTTGCTGGGTGGTGAGTACACCGACTCGGAGGTTCCCGACAGCGAGACGGCCTTCGACGACCGCAAGCTCGACATCGCGGACGACGGCACGTTCGAATGGCGCTTCACGCCTGCCACGCCCGCGCAACTGGTGATCCGCGAGGTGTACAACGACTGGTCGGCTCGGCGCGGAACGTTCGCGATCGCCCGCACCGACACCGAGGGCACCGCACCGCCGGCGTTGACCAAGGAACTCATCGAGAAGCGTTATGCCGTCGCAGGCAAGCAACTGGTGCAGCGCGTCAAGACGTGGCTGCAGTTTCCGCAGTGGTTCTACACCGACGCCCCTGCCAACACGATGGTCTCGCCACGCCTGACTCCCGGTGGGCTGGCCACGCAGTACTCGTCGGCGGGGCAGTTCGACCTCGCCGAGGATCAGGCGCTCGTCATCACGCTGCCGGTCACCGACGCGCCCTATCTCGGCTTCCAGTTGGGCAGCCTCTGGTACATCTCCCTGGACTACATCAACCACCAGACCTCTTTGAACGGCACTCAGGCACAAGCGGATCCGGACGGGATGATCCGAATCGTGGTGGCAGACCGCAACCCCGGGGTGACCAATTGGGTGGAGACGCTCGGTCATCGCAAGGGCTACCTGCAGTTCCGCTGGCAGCGGGTGTCCCGTGAGCTGACCGAGGCGGACGGCCCGACGGTCGAGCTGGTGAACATCGACGACGTGGCCGGCTCGCTGCCGTACTACGAGTCCAACAAGATCTCCGACGACGACTGGCGAGCGCGGATAGCGTTACGACAGAAGCAAATTGGCGAAAGAATGGTGGGATAGCTGATGGCCGGACTTCTGGATGGCAAGGTCGTCGTGATCAGCGGCGTCGGCCCGGCGCTGGGAACGACGCTCGCCAGGCGGTGCGCCGAGCAGGGCGCCGACCTAATTCTTGCGGCGCGCACGGTGGAGCGCTTGGAGGGCGTCGCCAAGGAGGTCACCGACCTGGGCCGCCGAGCCCTGTCGGTGGGCACCGACATCACCGACGAGGCCCAGGTGAACAACCTCGTCGAGGAGTCGCTCAAGGCCTTCGGCAAGGTGGACGTGTTGGTGAACAACGCATTCCGGGTGCCCTCGATGAGGCCGTTGGCCAACACCACCTTCGAACACATGCGTGACGCGATTGAGCTGACGGTGTTCGGCGCGCTGCGCATGATCCAGGGCTTCACGCCTGCGCTGGCCGAGTCGAACGGTTCGATCGTCAACGTGAACTCGATGGTGGTCCGCCATTCGCAGGCCAAGTACGGGGCGTACAAGATGGCGAAGTCGGCGCTGCTGGCGATGTCGCAGTCCCTCGCGACCGAGCTGGGTGAAGAGGGCATTCGCGTCAATTCCATTCTGCCCGGATACATCTGGGGTGGAACATTGAAGAGCTACTTCGAACATCAGGCGGGCAAGTACGGCACCACCGTCGACGACATCTACAAGGCCGCCGCGGTCAACAGCGACCTGAAGCGGCTGCCCACCGAGGACGAGGTCGCCTCGGCGATCCTGTTCATGGCGAGCGATCTGTCCAGCGGCATCACCGGCCAGGCCTTGGACGTCAACTGCGGGGAGTACAAGGCATGAGGACGAACGTCGGGACCGTCGAGGACCTGCACGCCTCGGCGACGAAGGCGTGTGGGCTCGACGACTTCGGCGTCGACGACGACAACTACCGCGAGGCTCTCGGGGTACTGCTGGACTCGTTCAGCCGGGACGCGCAGCTCACCGAGTTCGGCAGCAAGATGCAGAGGTTCTTCGTCCGCAACGCGCTGGTGGCCCGACTGGTGTCCGAAGCGGCCTTCAAGCAGTACCCGCAGCACGTGGACGTGCCGATCGAGCGGCCGATCTTCGTAACCGGCCTGCCGCGCACCGGAACCACCGCCATCCATCGGCTGCTCACCGCCGACCCCGCGCACCAGGGTCTCGAGCTGTGGCTGGCGGAGTTCCCGCAGCCACGGCCGCCGCGCGAAACCTGGTCGCAGAACCCGGTCTTCCAGCAAATCGACGCGCAGTTCAGCAAGGCGCACGAGGACAACCCCGACTACACCGGGCTGCACTACATGACCGCCGACGAGGTGGAGGAGTGCTGGCAGTTGCTCCGCCAGTCACTGCACTCGGTGTCCTACGAGACGCTCGCGCACGTACCGACGTACTCGCGGTGGCTCTCGCAGCAGGACTGGACCAAGCCCTATCAGCGCCACCGCAAGAACCTCCAGCTGATCGGGCTTCACGAGCCCGAGAAGCGTTGGGTGCTCAAGAATCCCAGCCACTTGTTCGCTCTTGACGCGTTGTTCGCCACGTATCCCGACGCGCTGGTGGTGCAGTGTCACCGTCCCGCGGAGACCATCATGGCGTCGATGTGCTCGTTGGCGCAGCACACCACGGAGGGGTGGTCGAACGTCTTCACCGGTGACGTGATCGGGCAGGACTCGTTGGAGACGTGGTCGCGCGGTCTCGAGTTGTTCAACGCCGAACGGGCGAAGCACGACCCGGCGCAGTTCTACGATCTGGACTACTTCGAGTTCATCAAGGACCCGATCTCGGTCGTCGAGAAGATCTACCAGCAGTTCGGCATCGACTTCACCGATGCGGCCAGGGAGTCCATGACGACGATGCACGCCGAGAGCCAGAAGGGGCCGCGGGCGCCCAAGCACACCTATGCGCTTGCCGACTACGGACTGACCGACGAGCAAGTCAAGGAGCGCTTCAAGGGCTTGTAACCCGAAATATCCGTCATTCACCCGATGGTCGTGCGTCGTCACGCGCCCTAGCGTTGGTGCATGATCCCCATCCCCGGAGACGACGCCACCCGACGACGGATGCTCGACGAGGTTCAGGCGAGCATCGACGACATGCGCGGGGTGGCCGGATTCTCCGTTCTGCGCACCGAGGCCCCGGGTAGCGCGATCGGCGTACACGGCGGCATTCAGGACGACGTCGTCCTCGACAAGGTCCTGACCAGGATGCGAATGCAGCCGACCGGCGCGTTCGGCGGCAAGCTCGTCATCGTCTGCACGAAGCTCGAAGAAGAATGGCGAATCGCCCGGTTGTCCGGCATCCGGGGCGTGCCGCCCACCTTCGCCGACGACCGAGTCTTCACCGGCGAGCAGGACGCCCAGGCGGCGATCCTCGAGATGCGGTTCGACCAGTACCCCGCCGAGGACGGCATGCCCGAGCACTGCACGCCGGCGTGGAAGTCGCGTGGGGAGAACTGGGGCGCATGACCTACCCGACGATGCTGCGACTGACCGGATATGGCAGCAAGTGGTCGGTCGAACAGGGGGACTCCGTCGACCTTCACGTCAGCTGCGACGGCCCGACGACGTACCG
The DNA here is from genome assembly GCA_006864685.1 of Mycolicibacterium hodleri. GTDB lineage: Bacteria > Actinomycetota > Actinomycetes > Mycobacteriales > Mycobacteriaceae > Mycobacterium > Mycobacterium hodleri_B. Next base: position 139,915 of record VIFX01000007.1, read on the forward strand.
CGCCGAGATGGTGCAGCTGATCCACGGGGACACGCACCCCACCGGGCCCGGATTCAAGGAGCGAGCCGTCGAATCCGCGGCCAACGGCACGTACCCCGGACGGGCACAGGCGATCCATGCCGGCAGCTACGCGATGGTGACGGACCGTCGTCCACTGCGCGTCGACGGTTTCACGCTGCAGTGCTGGATCTGGCCGACGATGCCCACCAAGGTGGACGGCTACTGGGCGCCCGGTCCGCAGACCATCATGGGCAAGTGGGCTGACGGCGTGGGGTACGGCCTGTTCCTCGACACCGAGGGGCGGGTGAGCCTGCGCGTCGACGGACACACGCTGACGGCTACCGACCCGGTGCGCGACCGCGCCTGGCACTTCGTCGCCGCCACCTACGACGCCGCGACCGGCCGGGCCGTGCTGTACTGCGAACCGCAGATCCGGTACGCGCTCGACCCGGCGCCCGAACCCGTGGAGGCGACGTTCCCCGCGCCCACCCACACCGCGGTGCCGTTCACCTTCGCCGCTCATCCCCGGGACGTGCGACCGGACTCGACGTCGCTCGAACCGGGTGGCTGGATCATGACCGAGCACTACAACGGCAAGATCGACGCCGCGCGGCTGTGTTCGAGAGCGCTCACCCGGCTCGAGATCGAGACCATGAAACTCGGCGCCGCCCCGGGCATGGACGAGCGGCGCAGCATCGGTCCGTCCGCGGATCTCGGTGCGGCCGTGATTGCTTCGTGGGACTTCGGCCTGGAGATCCCGACCCGCACGATCCTCGACCGCGGCCCGTACCGTCTCGACGGCGAACTCGTCGGCGCCCCAGCCCGGGGCATGACGGGACACAACTGGAGCGGTGCGCACACGCAGTGGACTGCGGCACCGCACGAGTACGGTGCCATCCACTTCCACGACGACGACGTCGACGACGCCCGCTGGCAGGTCGACTTCACTGTCACGGTGCCCGAGCACCTGCCGTCGGCCGTCTACGCGATGAAGCTGACGACGACCGACGGTGACGAGGACTACGTCCCGTTCATCGTGCGCCCGCCGTTGGGCACACCGCGGGCCAAGATTGCCGTCATCATGTCGACGATCGACTACATGGCCTACGCGAACGAGCACCAGGCGAGCAACTTCGGCAGCCTCGAGGCGCTGGTCTACCGGACGCCGATCATGGCGCCCGCCAACGTGTTCCTGAGCGTGCACCGTGAGTACGGGTACTCGATGTACGACACGCACGGCGACGGCTCCGGCGTGCACGTCTCGTCGCGCTTGCGACCGGTGCTGAACTTCCGGCCCAAGTGCGACTCCGTCATCACGCAGGCCCCGTGGCAGTTCAACGCCGACCTGCACCTGATCGACTGGCTCACCGAAATGGGCTACGAGTTCGACGTCATCGCCGACGAGGACGTCAGCTACGACGGTCTGGAACGCATCGACGGCTACAACGTCCTGCTGACCGGATCGCACCCCGAGCACAAGGACGGCCCCTACCTCGACGCCATCCACGCCTACAAGGAGCGCGGTGGCCGGCTGATGTACCTGGGCGGCGACGGCTTCTACTGGCGGCACACCTTCCATCCCGGCTACGGCAGGGGTGAGGTGACCGAGATGCGGCGCTGCGAGTCGGGCATCCGGCCCTGGCAGGCACAACCCGGCGAATACCACCACCAGAGCGACGGCCGGCTCGGTGGCATGTGGCGGTTCCTCGGCCGCGACATGGCGGCGGTCAGCGGAACGTCCATGGTGGCACAGGGTTTCGACGTGTCGACGTACTTCAAGCGCACCCCGGAAAGCCTCGAACCCCGCGTGTCGTGGGCCTTCGAGGGCATCGACTACGACGAGCGCCTCGGTGACTTCGGTCTCGTCGGGGGCGGGGCCGCCGGCGCCGAACTCGACCACGTCGACACCACGCTGGGCTCGCCGCCGCACACGATGCTCGTCGCCACGTCGGCGGGACTACACACCGACGCCTATCTGACCGTCACCGAGTTGATCCTCACCAACGCCCCGGGCTTCACCGGGACGCAGCACCCGAGGATCCGTGCCGACATGGCCTTCCACGAGACGCCGAACGGTGGCGGCGTGTGGTCGTTCAGCTCGATCTCATACTGCGGCAGCCTCTCTCACAACAACTACCGCAACAACATCTCGAAGCTGACCGCGAACGTCTTGGACCACTTCGCCGTTGACGGGCCGCTGCCGCAACCCGATCCCGCCGAGGTGCGGCCCCGGGGCAGGTTCGACTCGACTCCCGCGCTCAACTACCACCTGCCGGAGGACGTCGCCCCGTGACGGCGGCGGCCCGGCGGCCCAACCTCCTGGCACCGTCGCCCAGCGGCAGGCACCCGTCAGCCGACACCCGCGACTGGACCGACACGTGGGTGTGCGTGGGCGTCGCCGAGCAGTTGACCGAGATGGGCGCGGTACTGCCCGCGACGATCGGCTATCACGCCGTCCACGTGCGGCGGACCGCCACTGGTCTGGTCGCCGCGGTGAACGCACGGCCGTTCGGCGGATGCGCGTCGATCCCCGTGCACTGCGGAAGCACCCGCAACGTCAAGTGTCCCCATCTGGCCTGCGCCTTCAGCGCCGACGGCGGGGTGCTCGACGACACCAACGATCCGGTCGGCCGGCAGCGCGCCGAGTTCGTCGGCGACGGGCGGCGCACCGTCGTTCTGCCGCTGGTGCAGTGGAGTTCGCTGCTGTTCACCACCGTGACGCTGACGTCGGCCCCTCCGCACCCGTTGGAGGCGGTGCCCGCCCCACTCCCCGCGACCGCGGTCGGGAGCGCGGTGCTGCCCGGCAATTGGCTGACCACGCCGCCGCGGGTCGCGTCGGCTGTGGTCGACGCAATCGGCGGCGACGTCGTCGACGTGGCGCCGAACCTCACCCTGATCCACCACGGTCACCGCCGCACGCTCGCTGTGTTCAGCAAGCCGGCGGGACAGAGCCGCAGCACGGTGACGTGGGCACACCTTGGCCCCACGCCCGCGCTCGACGTGGCCGCGACGCTGTGGGGCACGTCACCCACGTCTTAACGAAGCGGAAACAGGCCCTGAACCTCAGCGTCGCCCGCGCTTGGTCAACTGTCAGGGACGACCCCCGCGGACGGAGAACGACGTGACGACCCTCGACGAAACGCGTGACATCGCGTCGATCGCGGCCGACATGGGCTCCAACGACACCTCGGTGCGGGTCCGTGGGGCCGTCGACTTCCTGCGCGTCGAGGCACGATGCGACACGTTCCTGCTCGCCTACAAGACACCAGGCACGAAGGGCTTCAGCCTCGTCAAGTCCGTCGGGTACTCGGATTCGGTGGCCGGATACCTGTCGTCGGACATCCAGGCCAAGCCCGAATTCGTGCGCCAGTTCTCCGATTACAGCCGGATCTGGGACTGGGAGGACGTGCCGGAGTTCGCGGATTCCTACAGCGGCGCCTCGGTGCTTCGCCCGGAGGGCTTCACCAACGGGTTCCTGATGGTGCTGCACGACGACGCGGGTGACATCGTCGGCATGTGCCAGGGCAACATGGCCGCACCCGAGTTCACGGACCGCAGTCGCAGCATCGTGGAGGGTGGGCGTCCGCTGTTCACCAAGTACGTCGACCGGATGCGGGCCAAGGCGTGCGCCCGGCTCACGCCGCGTGAACAAGAGATCCTCGCCCTGCTGCGGGGCGGCCTGTCCAACGGCGAGATCAGCGAGCGCCTCTTCCTGTCACCACGCACCGTCGGCACGCACGTCGAGCGCGTGCTGCGAAAGCTCGGCGTGGCGAACCGCGTTGCCGCCGCCGTACATGCAACGGAATTCGAACTAGTGAACCCGGCGGTCGCGCCAAGCCGCGCTGCCGGCTTCTGACTCACGCGTCGTCCCCGGTGGGTCATCGGGCGCTTCGTCATGTTCAAAGCGATTGCAATGCAGATCAATTGAGGTAGAGCCCAGATATACGTCGGATGACGGATACCGCCGTCGCCATCCTCTCCCTACGGTGGTGGTAGGCATTGCCGGACATCATCGCGCACCGTGGCGCGATGTGGGACGGTCTCTAACACCCGGAGGATCCACGGATGGTTCAGATCCCACCGTTGCTGCGGTGCAACAGATTTCGAGTGCTCTCGCTGCTCGTGGTCGTCCTGTTGGGCGTCGGTGCACTGGCTGGCTGCTCGCGGGGGCCGGTACGCACGGGCAACGTCTTCGTCGTCGCCATCGAGTCCGAGGCCGACGTACTCGACCCGCAGGTCGCCGGTGGGTGGGTGTCATGGCGCATCAACCGGCAGATGTTCGAACCCCTCGTCGACGAGGACCTGTCGATCCCGTCGTCGCAGGCCCGCGTGCCGCCGCTGCGTCCTGGCCTTGCCGAATCGTGGGACGTCTCAAAGGATGGCCTCGACTACACCTTCCACATTCGACGCAACGTGCGCTTCCACGACGGCACGCCACTCGACGCGCAGGCCGTCGAGTACAACATCCGCCGCATGTGGGACAAGGGGTCGCCGATGTACTCGGCGCGTGCCGCCGGCCAAACGAACTTCGTGTGGAAGTTCGTCGAATCCGTCCGGACGGTGGACGATCACACGGTCAAAGTCCGTCTGAAGCAACCATTCTCGGAATTCTTGCGCATGTTGAGCCAGGGCGGCAACGGGTCGACGGCCATCATGAGCCCCACCGCGCTGCAGAAGTACGGCGAAGACATCGGCGACCACCCGGTGGGAACCGGGCCGTTCATGTTCAAGCAGCGAATCCGCGGTGAGCGCATCGACCTCGTCCGCAACCCGGACTACTGGGGCCCCAAGCCGCAGATCGACGGTGTGGTCTTCCGGCCACTGCCCGACGCGTCGGCGCGCACCGCGGCGCTGCGGTCCGGCACCGTCGACATGATCGCCGTGCCCAACCCCGACAGCATCGACAACCTGGTCTCCGAGGGATATCAACTGTCCGAGGGCATTCCGCCACACAGCTGGTACCTGTCGTTCAACATGCGCAACCGGTTCACGTCGATCCCGCAGGTGCGTCAAGCCATCAACCTGGCCGTTGACCGCGAGGGGATGGCGCGTGACTTGTTGCGTGGTTCGGTGACTCCCGCCTATGGCGTGCAGGCACTGTCCGCGGGCGGATACGTCGAACGGCGGGACGCCTATGAGCGCAACCTCGACGAGGCCCGCAGGCTGCTCGCGTCGGTCGGCCTGCAGGACGGTTTCGACACGACGCTGATCACCTCGACCGACGGCTCCGGCCAGATCATGCCGGCACAGATGGCCGAGTTCCTTCAACAGAACCTCGCCTCCATCGGCGTACGGGTCAACATCCAGACCCAGGAATGGATTTCGTACCTCGGGGTGTGGGCGCGGGGCATGGCCGACGACGTCGGAATGGCGCAGATGTCGTGGGGGATGACGAGCCCGTACTGGCTGTACATCGCCACGTCGTCGGAGTTGCAGGCGCCCAACGGTCCGAACGTCGGCTATTACAGCAATCCCAAACTCGACGCGGCGATGAACAAGGCGATCACCGCGCTCGACCCGGCCGAGGCCGACCGCTGGTGGCGGACGGCCAACAACATCGTCACCGACGACGGAGCGCTGGCTCCGATCGTCAACGACAAGGCACCCTACGTACTCGCCCCCTACGTGAAGGGCTTCGTGTCCGCCAGCGAGGAGTGGTACGACCTGACGACGGTGAGGCTCGAACAATGACACGTGTCATCGGAAGCCGCTTGTTCTCAACGGCTCTCGTACTCTTTGGCGTCAGCCTGGTGGTGTTTCTGCTACTGCAGCTGGTGCCGGGCGATCCCGCCGTGACGATCCTCGGCTCCGGCGCGACGGCAAGCGCGGTCGCCGAACTCCGGTCGGAGCTGGGCCTGGACCGAGCCCTGCCCATCCAGTTCTTCGACTACCTCGGCGGACTGCTGCAGGGTGACCTTGGCCGGTCGTTGACCGTCAACGCGCCCGTCACCGACATCATGGTGCCGCGCTTCGTCAACACGATGATCCTGACGGGCGCCGCCCTGCTGCTGTGCATCGTGATCGCGGTGCCGCTCGGTGTGATCGCGGCGCACAAGCAGTACAGCCTGTTCGACCGCATGTCCATGGTGATCTCGATGGCAGGCGCGAGTGTTCCGGTGTACTGGTTCGGACTTCTGCTCATCGGCGTCTTCGCGATCACGCTGGGTTGGCTGCCGACGTCGGGCATGTACGACCCCCGGTTCCCTGGCGGCGTCGGCGACCTGCTGGCACATCTCGTCCTACCCGCCATCGCAGCGGCTCTGGTGCCACTGGCGGTGATCGCCCGGATGACCCGCAGCGTCATGATCGACATCCTCGCCCAGGACTACATCCGCACGCTGCGCGCGTCGGGGTTGTCCACCAGTTCAGTGCTGTGGCGGCACGCCCTTCGCAACGCGCTCCCCCCGATCGTCAACATCACCGGCCTGCAAGTGGGCTATCTCCTCGGCGGAGTGGTCTTCGTCGAAGTGGTCTTCGGGTGGCCAGGTCTTGGCCAGCAGCTCTACACGTCGATTACGCAGCGTGACATCCCCGTCGTCCAGGCCGGTGTCCTGTTCATCGCGCTGGCGTTCGTGATCATCAACCTCGTCGCCGACATGGCCGTCGGCCTACTCGATCCCCGAACGAGAAGGGCAGTCGGAGTATGAGTGCACTCACCGAAGCCGTTGGCACGGGCCGATCCCTGATCGGCACGCGGCGAACTCCTGCGGGCGGGCACGCACGGGCGAAGGCCGAGGCGTCGAAGCCGGCGTGGCGTCTCGCGGTGCGCGCGTTCAGCCGCGACAGGATGGCGGTGCTGTCGCTCGTCGTCCTCGTCGTCGTGGCGCTCGCGGCGATCTTCGCGCCGCTGCTGACCAGCTACAGCCCCGTGGCTGGTGATCCGGTGAACCGGCTCGCGGGGGTCGGCACCGATGGGCACTTCCTCGGGCTCGACGGTCAGGGCCGCGACATCTGGACACGCCTTCTCTACGGCGGCCGGAACTCGTTGCTGGTGGCTGTGATTCCCGTGCTGGTGGTGTTCCCCCTGGCACTGATGATCGGCCTGTTCGCCGGCTTCCGGCGCAGCCGCGCTGGCGAGGTGACGATGCGCGTGCTCGACGTCCTGTTCGCCTTCCCCCTGGTGTTGCTGGCGATCGCGCTGTCGGCCGTGCTCGGCGCCGGACTCGGCAACGTGATGCTCGCGATCGGCATCACGCTGGTGCCGTACATGGCGCGCGTCGCATACACCGCGACGGTGCAGGAATCGTCGAAGGACTACGTGGAGGCGGCGCGCGCGTACGGGGCCAACCCGTTGCTGCTCATGTTCCGTGAGCTGATGCCGAACGTCGTCGTGCAGTTGCTGGTGTACGCGACGACGCTGTGCGGACTGATGATCGTCGTCGCGTCCGGCCTGAGTTTCCTTGGCGTCGGGGTCATTCCGCCCACGCCGGACTGGGGCATCATGACCGCCGACGGCAAGAACGTCCTCCTCGAGGGCATCTACCACGTGGCCACGATCCCGGGATTGCTGATTCTCGTCGTCTCGCTGGCGTTCAGCCTGGTCGGTGACGGGATCCGCGACGCCCTCGACCCCAGGAAGCAGACCAGCTGATGAACGACGCACTGGCACTGGAAGTAAAGAACCTCTCCGTGGACTTCCACACCGACGGCGGCGTCGTCCACGCCGTCAAGGGTGCCGACATCTCGGTCCGCGAGGGGGCAATCCTCGGACTGGTCGGCGAATCGGGCTCCGGCAAGTCGGTGACGTCTCTGGCCGTCCTGCGCCTGCTCGGGACGCCCCGGGCGAAGATCACCGGCGGTGAGATCCTCTTCCGCGGTGAGAACTTGCTCGACAAGACCGAGAAGGAGATGTGTGCCATTCGTGGTCCGCACATCGGGATGGTGTCGCAGAACGCCTTGTCGGCACTTGATCCGTCGTTCACGATCGGTGCGCAACTGGTCGAGGTGATCCGGCTGCATCAGGGCGTCGACAAGGCGACGGCTCGGGTCAAGGCCCTGGAGGCGCTCGACCTCGTCGCGCTGCCCGAATCGAAGCGCCGGATGAAGGCCTACCCGCACGAGCTGTCGGGCGGCCAACGCCAACGCGTCGTGATCGCGATTGCGCTGTCGTGCCGGCCCGAACTGCTGCTCGCCGACGAGCCGACCACCGCTCTCGACGCGACGGTCCAAAAGCAGATCCTGGATCTGCTACTCGACATCAACGCCGAGCTCGGAACGTCGATCCTGTTGGTGACGCATGACTTTGGCGTCGTCGCCCATGTATGCACCGACGTCACAGTGATGCGGCGCGGCGACGTGCTCGAGTCCGGAACCGTCGAGCGGGTGCTCACCCAGCCCCAGCACCCCTATACGCAGGGCTTGATGCGGGCGGTACCGCACCTACGTCTCGACGAGGCCACCCGCGCCGTGCCACGGGCCGATCGCAGGCTCTTCGAGTTCCGGACCGAGGAGAAGGAGGCCGTCGATGTCGCCTAGTGGACCACTGATCTCGGTGACCGATCTGAGGAAGGTGTTCGGTGTGCGGGACGAGAATGGCAAGCACGCCGACTTCGTCGCAGTCGACGACGTCAGCTTCGACGTGAACCGCGGCGAAACCTTCGGCCTGATCGGCGAATCCGGGTCGGGCAAGACGACGACCGGCCGGATGGTTCTCGGCCTCGAGAAGGCCACGTCGGGATCGGTTACCTACGAGGGCAACGAACTCGTCGGACTCTCCGATCTGGACATGCGCCGGTACCGCAAGCACGTCCAGATCGTGTTCCAGGACTCGGGTTCGGCGTTCAACCCGCGGCGCAGCGTCGGTGCGCAGATCGCCTACCCGCTCACCTTGTTCCGCATGGCCGGTCGGGCGGAGGCCCGTGCGAAGGTGCTCGACCTCCTCGACCGGGTGGGGCTGCTGCCGTCGCACTACGACCGCTACGTGCACGAGTTCTCCGGCGGCCAGCGCCAGCGACTCGGCATCGCCCGCGCCCTGGTGACCGATCCGGACTTCATCGTGCTCGACGAGCCGACGGCCGCGCTCGACGTCTCGGTGCAAGCGCAAATCCTCAACCTGCTCAAGGACTTACAGCGCGAGCGCGACCTGACGATGCTGCTGATCACGCACAACCTCGCCCTGGTCGAGCACATGTGCGAGCACGCCGGCGTGCTCGACCACGGCAAGCTCGTCGAATCGGGCCCCGTCGACGACCTGCTGACCAATCCGACAACGGACATCACCCGCAAGCTCGTCGACGCGGTGCTCGAACCTGAACTCTCGGCAGCACACGGATAGGAGCGCTAGTGACCGAAATGCTGACCCACGCCACCGGACTGGTCGGCGCCGCGCTCGCCAGGATCACCGCAACCGAGGAGCGGATCCAGGCGTTCGCCGCGGTGTTCGCCGACGAGGCACTCGCCGCCGCTCAGGAGCAGGACGAATCCGACGAGCCCGCCGGTGCGCTGACGGGAATTCCGGTGGTGGTCAAGGACATCTACGACGTCGGCGGCTACCGCACCGGCAACGGCTCGCTCGGCGCGCCCGAGCACGTAGCCGCGGTCGACGCCGAAGCCGTGCGCAGGCTGCGGGCCGCAGGGGCGATCGTCGTCGGCAAGACCACCACGCACGAATATGCCTACGGCGTGAACACCCCGCCGACGCGCAATCCCTGGTCCACCGACCGCATCCCCGGCGGTTCCAGCGGAGGCACCGGCGCCGCGATCGCCGCGGGCGTTGTCGTCGCCGGACTCGGAACCGACACGGGCGGGTCGATCCGGATCCCAGCCGCCCTGTGCGGCGTCACCGGGCACAAGCCCACGTTTGGCATGGTGAGCAGGCGTGGGGTGAGCGCGCTGAGTTCGACGCTCGACCACGCCGGACCGCTCGGGCGCACGGTCACCGACACCGTCGCGCTGCTCGAGGTCATCGCGGGTCACGACCCGCAGGACCCCTTCAGTAGCGCCGCGCCGGTCGGCGACCTGCGTGCCGAATTCGGCAGGGGGCTGGCCGGTCTGACGATCGGCGTCGAGGAGAAGTTCTTCTGCGACCGGCTCACCGACGACGTGGCCACGGTGTTCGAGTCGGCGGTGCGGATGCTCGAAGACGCCGGGGTGACCATCCGGCGCGTCGAGTTCGCCGACGTCGAGCTGAGTTCGGACGTCGTCAAGGTCGTGTGCGGAGTGGAGGCCACTGCCTGGCACGACGTGCAGGTCGGGACGAACCCCGACGCGTTCGGCCCCGACGTCGTCAACGCGCTGGCGGTTGGACGGGCGTACAGCGGCGTCGACTACCTCGCCGCCCTGCGTGCCCGCGCCGCGGTGATCGCCGGAATGGACGCGTTGTTCGCCTCCGGTGTCGACCTCCTGGTGTCGCCGACCATCCCGATGACCGCGCCCGAGTACGGCGCCACCGAGGTGTCATTCGGCGGTGAGACCACCCCGATCCTCTGGGCGGTCAACGCACTCACAGTGCCGGCCAACGTCACCGGGATGCCCGCGCTCACGGTGCCCGCGGGGTTCGGCACCGACGGGCTGCCGATCGGTCTGCAACTGATGGGCCGCCCGGGTGCCGATGCCACGGTGCTCGGCGCCGGCCACGCCTTCGAGGGACTCGCCGGAGTCGTCGACTTACCCCTTCCACTCTGACAGATGAGGAGATTCGCATGACCGACCACGTGCCAACCAAGGACGACGTCGCCGCGGTATTCGCGTTCGCCGGACTGACGGTGACACCCGAGCGGGTGGCCGAGCACTACGAGACGTACGCGACGACGCTCGCGCTGATTCGGCAGGCCTCCCCGACCGGACTCGGCGAGACGGTGCCCGCCGTGGCCTTCTCGGCCAACTGGGACTGACCAGCCCCACCACCAGGAGAAGGAGACCACATGGAACTCTACGAACTGCCGTTGCTCGACGTCGCCGAGAAGATCCGCTCCCGTGAGGTGTCGCCGGTCGAGGTCACCCAATCGGCGTTGGACCGCCTCGACGAGGTCGAACCACTGCTTGGTGCTTTCGTCACCGTCACCGGCGATCTCGCCCTCGAACAGGCCAAGGCCGCCGAGAAGGAGATCGGCGACGGCGTCTACCGCGGCCCGTTGCACGGAATCCCGTTGGGAGTCAAGGACCTCTACGACACTGCGGGAGTCGCGACGACGTCGAGCTCTGGACAGCGGACCGACTTCGTCCCCTCCGTCGACTGCGCCTCCGTTGCCAAGTTGTACGACGCGGGGATGATTCTGATCGGCAAGACGCACACTCACGAATTCGCCTACGGTGCAACCACTCCCACGACCGGGAATCCCTGGGCTCCCGACCGCACTCCCGGTGGGTCCAGCGGTGGATCGGGCGCCGCCGTGGGTGCCGGTGTCGTCCACGTCGCACTTGGCAGCGACACCGGCGGATCGATCCGCATCCCTGCCGCCCTGTGTGGCACCGTCGGACTCAAGCCCACCTTCGGGCGGGCCTCCCGGGTGGGCGTCGCATCGCTGTCGTGGTCGCTCGACCACGTAGGACCGCTGAGCCGCAACGTCGTCGACGCCGCGTTGACGATGGCGGCGATGTCCGGCTACGACCGCCGCGACCCCGGCACCGTGAACGTTCCGGTTCCGGACATGGTCTCCGGCCTCGACGCCGGCGTCCAGGGCACTCGCATCGGCGTTCCCACCAACTACTACACCGAGCGACTCGACCCCGAGGCCGCCGCGGCGGCAGTGTCGGCGGCCGCCACCCTCGAGGGCCTCGGCGCCACGCTCGTCGAGGTGGACGTTCCGATGCCGGAGCACATCATCCCCACCGAGTGGGCCATCATGATGCCCGAGGCCGCCGCGTATCACCAGGACTACCTGCGCAATTCGCCGGAGAAGTTCACCGACGAGGTGCGTACCCTGCTCGAGATCGGCGCCGCGCAGCTCGCCACCGACTACGTCAACGCCCTGCGGCTGCGGACGCTGATCCAGGCGGCGTGGAGGGACATGTTCATGTCGATCGACGTCCTGCTCGCACCGACGCTCGTCGCACCCGCGACGCTGCGGTCCGACCCGTTCGTCACCTGGCCCGACGGCGAGGTCGAAGCCGCGACGGCCGCCTACGTGCGGTACTCGGCGCCCGCCAACGTCACGGGCCTGCCCTCGCTTTCGGTGCCCGCCGGGTTCACCGAGTCGGGTCTGCCGCTGGGCGTGCAGATCATCGGAAAGCCGTTCGCGGAGAACGAGATACTGCGGGTCGGCCGCTCACTGGAGGCCAACACCGACGTCGTCGGCAAGATCGCGGCGGTCACGTCCAAGGCCGCATAGTGCCGGTTCCGGCCGTCGTCGAGGCGATCGCGGGGTGGGACGACGATCCCGCGATCGCGGCGCGGCTGCACGTGCTGGCGCACCGGAACGCCGTCGAGTACGTACACCTGGCAATCGCGGACCTCGACCGCGGTCGGCTGCGCGTGACGTCCGACGCCGGCGTCGACTACGCCGTGGCGCTGCCCCGTGGCACGGGTCTGGCCGACGGCGCGGTCCTCGTCCTCGACGACGACCGCGCGGTGGTCGTCCGGGCCGGCGCCGCACGGACGCTCACCCTGCGGGCCGTCGACGCCGCCGCGGCGCTGCGGCTGGGCTTCCTCGCAGGCCACCTGCACTGGAAGGTCGACCAGCTCGACGACCGGCTGCTCGTACACCTGCAGGGCCCGGAGGCCGAGTACACCGCGCGCATCGCCGAACTGCTCACCAGTGGACGCGTCGAGCGTTGCGACGATGGATAGTTCGCAGCTGATCGCCGCAATCCGATTCGCCGACAGTGCCTTTCCCTCGGGTGGGTTCGCGTTCTCGTCGGGTCTGGAGGGCGCCCATCGCGACGGCCTGGTGCTCGACGACGCCGACGTCACCGCGTTCGTGGTCGAACAGCTCGACGGCAGGTGGCATCGCGGTGACCGCGTGATCCTGCGTCGCGCCTGGGCGGCCGCGGATCCGGCCGACGCCGACCGCCTTGCCGAAGCATCGGCCACGATGTCGGTGCTCCGGGAGGCGTCGCGGCGCGCCGGCGCGGCGACCCTGGCCACGTTCGCGGCGTTCACCGACGGCGTCGCCTGCTATCGCGCCAGGGTACTGACCGGAGAGGTGCCGGGACACCTGCCGGTGGCTCAGGCGTTGTGCCTGCGGGCCTCGGGGTTGACGCGCGACACGGCAGAGGCCGTCACCGCGTGGCAGGTGATCGCCGGAATCACCGGGGCAGCACTGCGGCTGGGGATCTGCGGGCACCTTGGCGCCCAACGCATCCACACCGACCTGACGCCGACGCTCGTCGACGTCCTCCGGCGCGAGCCGCCCTCGATGCCTGCACCGTTCACGGCGTTCGGCGACATCGCCGCGCAGCGCCGCACCTCCGGCGTGCGCATGTTCGCGAGTTGACCACCAAAGGAGATCGAATGCACCTGACCCCCACGGAGATCGAACGACTGTCGGTCTTCACCGCAGCCGAGCTGGCCCGCCGCAACCTCCGCGAGGGGATCCGGCTGTCGCATCCGGAGGCCGTGGCGCTGCTGGTGGACGAGGTGATGCTCGCGGCACGTAAGGACATGGCCTACGACGAGGTCGTCGACCACGCGGGATCGGTGCTGGGCAGCGCGCAATGCGAGCCCGGCGTCCCCGACATGATCGGCATCGTCGCGGTGGACGCACCGTTCCCCGACGGCACGAAACTCGTCACCCTGATCGACCCGATCGCCAGGGGAGAGGGCGACGTGCGGCCCGGCGAAGTGCTCGTCGGGGACGCCCCCGTGGACGTCTTCGTCGGTCAGCCGCACGTCACGATCACCGTCGTCAACCGTGGCGACCGAGACGTGCAGGTTCGCAGCCAGACGCACTTCTTCGAGACCAATCCCGCGCTGGAGTTCGACCGCCGCGCCGCATGGGGATGCAAGCTCGCCGTCGCGTCGGGGGCAGGTGTGCGCTTCGAGCCGGGCATCCCCGTCGAGGTGACGCTGGTGCCCATGGCGGGGGAGCGTGTGGCGCAGGGCTTCTCGGGACTCGTGAACGGATCACTCGACGCGGCCGGGGCGCTCGACGCCGCGCTGGCAGCGGGGCAGTGGAACCGATGACGGCGATCGACCGGGCGTCCTACGCCCGCATGTTCGGGCCCACCACCGGCGATCGCATCCGGTTGGCCGACTCCGACCTGTTCGTCGAGGTCGAGTACGACCACGCCGTGCCGGGCTACGAGTTGCTGGGCGGCGCCGGCAAGTCGGTGCGCGACGGCGAGGGCTATCGGCCCGGCACGACGCATGCCGACGGTGCACTGGACTACGTGATCGTCAACGCGGTGATCGTCGATGCGGTGACGGGAATCATCAAGGCCGACATCGGTATTCGCGACGGAAGAATCGTCGGCATCGGGAAGGCCGGCAACCCGGACGTCATGCCGGGCGTGACCCCGGGCATGGTGGTCGGGACGTCGACGACCCCGATCCCCGCCGAGGGGATGATCGTCACCGCGGGCGCGATCGAGACGCACGCGCACTTGATCTCGCCGCAGCAGACCGAGCACGCGCTGTCGACCGGCACGACCACGTTGATCGGCGGGTCGCTCGGCCCGTCGTTCGAGGTCGCCACGGGCGGGCCGCGCAACCTGGCGATGTTCCTCAAGGCGGGGGAATACTCGCCGATGAACTACGTCCCCTTCGGTCGGGGTTCGTCGGATTCCGCTGCGGTACTCGAGATGGTCGCGGCGGGAGCGGGTGCCGTGAAGATCCACGAGGACTTCGGCGCCTCACCGGACATCGTCGACAAGACGCTCGTTGCCGCCGACTCCGCCGACTTCGCCGTACACCTGCATACCGACTCGATCAACGAGTTCGGCTTTTCCGAGACGACGATGTCGACGATCGGGGACCGGACGATCCACCTCTACCACGTCGAGGGTGCGGGCGGCGGCCACGCACCGGACCTGATCCGTTGTGTCAGTTACGACAACGTCATCCCCGGCACCACGAACCCGACGAATCCGTACACGCTCGGCGGCCTCGACGAGGGCGTGCCGATGACCATGCTGGCGCATCTGATGAACTGGCAGGCGCCCGAGGACGTGGCGTTCGCCGAGGCCCGCATCCGACCCCAGACGATGGTGGCGGAGGACTTCCTGCACGACATGGGCGCGATCTCCATCTTCGGCAGCGACACCCAGGGGATGGGACGCGTCGCCGAGAACATCGCCAACTGCTGGCAACTCGCGGCGGTGATGAAACAACGAGTCGGACGGCTGCCGGAGGAGACGACGGCGGCCGCCGACAACGAACGGGTGAAGCGCTACATCGCGAAACTCACCGTCAACCCTGCGCTTTCGATCGGCGCCGAGGCGCACATCGGGTCCGTGCAGGTCGGCAGGGTCGCCGATCTGGTGATCTGGCACCCCGCCTTCTTCGGCGTCAAGCCCAAGGTGGTCCTCAAGAACGGATACATCGCCTGGGCGGCACTCGGAGACGCCGCAGGATCGGTGTCGTCGTCGGAACCGATAGTGGCGCGGCCAAATTGGGCCGCGCTTGGTGACGCGGCGGCCGACGCGGGCTTCGTGTTCATGTCGTCGCTCGCCGTGGAGGCCGGCGTGCCGGAGTCGCTGGGATTGCGCAAGCGCGTGCTGCCCATCGCGTCGGTGCGTGGCCTGCGCAAGTCCGACATGGTCCGCAACGCCGCGCTCCCACACGTCGAGGTCGACTCGCGCACGTTCGACGTGCGCGCAGACGGTGTGCTGCTGACCGCCGAACCCGCTGTCAGCGTGCCCTTTTCGCGCAAGTATCTGCTGCGATGAGGGCCGCCCGCGTCGGGATCGGCGGTCCGGTCGGGTCGGGGAAGACCGCGCTCGTCGAGGCGCTGTTGGGCGAGTTCGCCCGTCGGGGGCGTGTGGTGTCGGTGATCACCAACGACCTCGTCACCGACGAGGACGCCGAACGGGTCCGCCGCTCGGGTCTCATCGACCCGCTGCGGGTACGGGCCGTGGAAGCGGGCGGCTGTCCGCACACCGTCATCCGCGAGGACCCGTCGCTGAACATGGCTGCTGCCGACGACCTGGAGGCCCGGTTTCCCGACACGGAGGTGATCCTGCTGGAGTCCGGCGGGGACAACCTCGCATCGACGTTCTCGCGCGACCTGGTGGACTACTGGCTGTTCGTCATCGACGTCGCGGGCGGTGACGACATCCCCCGCAAGCGCGGGCCTGGCGTCGTTCGATGCGACCTGCTGGTCATCAACAAGGTCGACCTCGCGCCGCACGTCGGCGTCGACCTGGAGCTGATGCGCAGGGAGGCCGACGACGTCCGCGAGGGCAGACCGGTCGTCGCGATCAGCGCACGCGGTGGATCGGGCGTCGACGCCGTCGCCGACGTTCTCGACCGCGAGGTGCTGTTCCGGTGACGCCGGCTCTCGACCTGGTGCTCGCCCGGGTCGGTGGCCGGACGGTGTTGACGCGACGCCGCTACCGGTGGCCGCTGCTGGTGGGCCGGGTGTTCGACGACGAACGAGGCGGTGTGCTGACGGTGCAGAACTCCGCGGGCACGTTGATCCCCGGGGACGTCATACGGCAGTCGGTCGAGGTCGTGGACGGCGGTGTCGCGACCGTGCAGGGCCAGGGCGCGACGACGATCAGCGGAACGGCAACGGGTGCAGAGGCTTTCGAGGACACCCGGCTGACGGTGGATGCGACCGGCGAACTTTGGTATGCGCCTGCGCCGCGCATCGTGACACCGCACGCACGGTATCGCCAGGAGGTGCGGGTGTGCGTTGCGCCGGGTGGGCGGGCCGTCGTCGTCGACGCGGTGGTACTGCATCCGGAGTGCGGCAACGCCGACTTTGGTCGGTACGCGTCGACGGTGGAGGTGCGCGGACCGGAGCACGATCTGCTCGCCGTCGATGCCCAGTCGCTCGACGCGATGCCGACGGCCAGACGGGCACCGTCGGCGTTCGGCACAGTTTACGTGATCGGTCTTGGTGACGTGCCCACCTGGGTGCCGTCCGATGCCGTTTACGGCGCGTCGACCGAGTTGCCGAACGGGGCGGGGTGGGCCGTGCGGATCGCGGCACGCGACGGTGGTGCGTTGCGCACGGCGCTCGACGAGGTGCTGACGACGGTGCGCAGGGGTGGGCTAACCGTCGCCAGGTGACGGTGCGCTCGACTGTTCCTCGAGGCAGCCCTCGGCGACGGCGTGCCGGATGCTGTCGGAGAGCCGGGGGCACGACTTGCTCCTGCTACTGTCACCGCCGTTGGCCCGCACCTCGGCGAACGTCGCGCAGCGCTGGGTGGCTTCCGAACTCCATTGCACCGCAGTGTGTCCCGCGCCGAGCTTCTTGACGGCAACGGTGACGTGGCAGAACCGACAGTCGACGGGGGTTAGTCCCGCGGTCAGATAGCGTTCGCGGTCCCGCGCGGACGCTTCCTTGACCGCCGCCGCCCGCTCGGGGTCGGAGGCGAAATCCGGTGCCTTGGACCACGTTCCGGTCGCCTCGCGGGTGGCGGTGGGGTGTTCGTCGTCGTCGTGACCGAGGAGGGCCAGCATTGAGCGCGCCAGCCGGTCGACGTCGGCGGGGCCGACCATCGGATCACCGTCGGCGGAGCCGACAATCGAACCGACGTCTGGCGCGTCACTCATGTCGCCGGCTGTTCCTCCGCGCGCTTGCGCAGATTCTCTTCGACCTCGACGTGCCACTTCTCGTTGGCCGCGGTGGTGTCGACCTCGATCTCGAACCGGTCGGTCATGTCGGGGGTCACGTCGGCGACGTCGACGTAGAACTGCTGGTACCAACGGCGCATCTGATAGACCGCACCGTCCTCCTCGACCAACAGCGGATTGTCGATGCGGGTCTTGTGCTTCCAGATCTCGACGTCCTGCAGGAAGCCCTTGCTGACGCCCTCGGTGAACGCCTTGGACAGCTTCTCGGTCATCTTCTCGTCCATGCCCTTGGGCTTCTCGACGATGACGCCCCACTGCAGTACGAACGAGTCCTGCGACACCGGGTAGTGGCAGTTGATCAGGATCGACTCGGCCTTGAACCCGCCGTAGTTGTTGTGCAGCCAGTTGATCATGAACGACGGGCCGAAGTAGGACGCCTCGGAGTCGAGGTGCGCCTCCCCGTACGCGGTGCCGAGATCGTTGACGTCGGGCCTGCCCACGTTGTGCAGGTACTGCGACGCGACGTGGCCCTCGAAGACGTTCTTGAAGTACGTCGGCAAGCCGAAGTGAATGTAGAAGAAGTGCGCCATGTCGGTGACGTTGTCGATGATCTCGCGGCAGTTGGAGCCCTCGATGAGCATCGAGTTCCAGCGCCATTCGGTCCAGTCGTCGCTGCCGTACTCGGGCAGCTCCGGGATGCGGAGCTCCGGCGGCGGTGGGTTGCCCTCGTGGTCGTGCCACACGTACAGCAGGCCGTTGCGGACGTCGGTCTCCCACGCCCGGGTGCGGGCCAGCCGAGGGGTGCGCTTGGCGTAGGGCACCAGCTTGCACTTGCCGTCGCCGCCCCAACGCCAGTCGTGGAACGGGCAGGCGACCTCGTCACCCTTGACGGTGCCCTGCGACAGGTCGCCGCCCATGTGCCTGCAGTAGCCGTCGAGGATCTTGAGGTCACCGTTGGAGTCGGCGAAGACCACCAGCTTGGTGCCGAAGATCTCCACGGAATGCGGCTTGCCGTCGTCGAAGTTCACCACCGGACCGATGCAGTGCCAGCCCCGCGCGTAGCGGTCCGGCAGCGCTCCGGTGTCGATCTCACGAATGTTCGCGGATACCGCGGTTGTCTCGCTGCTCACGGTGGGCCTCCCGTTCCGTTGCTCACTAACTAGAACACGTTACAGTTTTTCCCACCTCATGCGCAATGCGAGCTCGGCCCCCCCTACTGGTCGGCCTCGAGGCCCACTCGCAGCGCGATCTGCTGCATCTTCGCCACGTCGGCCACGAAATCGTCCGTCGTGGGGTCGCCGACCGCGCTTTGAAACTCCAGCCGGACCAACGCCTTGCCCTCGGAGAAGAAGACCAACGTGACCGCCTTGTCCTCGTCGGGCGCCGTTCCCGACACCACCACCCCGCCCGTTCCGACGGCCAAGGGCTGCGGAGTTCCGCCCGCGACCAGCGTCGGAAGGGTGCCGGCCGCCTGCTTCAAGGTGGCCGTCGCCGTTGCGGCATCCGGATAGATCAGAAACGTGTCGATGATCGCCCGGCTGTCCTCACCGTTGACGAAGAACGCGCTGGCCCCGGGGCTGCCGTTCGGGTCCGCCTCCCTCGAGCGCTCGACGAAGGTGTCGTCGGCGTCGGTGAGATCGGCGGCGTTGAGCAGCAGTCGGCGGTAGTCGACCGGGGCCGACCCGCCAGGTTTCGTCGACGTGGTCGGCGCATAGGGGACGGTCGGCAACGTCGGCGCCGAACTGCTCTGCGCGGTGGTGTCACCTCCGCCGTCGGCCGGCGTGCAGCCGCTTATTCCGACTACGAGCAGGGTCGACAGGGTGGCAACGAGGGCTTTGGGCGTTACGTATTTAAGTGTCATCAATTGTTAAGAGGGTTGGGGTTGAAATTCCCCTCCAACGTACGCGACGGGTCGCCCTACGATGTTCTACCGCTTGTCCGCCGACACCACCCACATCGAGTAGTACTGCGAACCGCCGCCGTAGGCGTGCCCCAGCGCCTTGCGGGCACCCTCGACCTGGTGGTCGCCCGCCTTGCCCATCACCTGGATCGCCGACTCGGCGAACCGGATCATGCCCGACGCCCCAATGGGGTTGCTCGACAGCACGCCGCCGGACGGGTTGAAGGGGATGCGACCACCGATCGCCGTCTCGCCGGCCTCGGTGAGCTTCCAGCCCTCGCCCTCCGCCGCGAACCCGAGGTTCTCCAGCCACATCGGCTCGAACCAGGAGAACGGGACGTAGACCTCGGCGACGTCGATCTCGTCGATGGGTGAGGTGATGCCCGCATCGCGCCACAACGCCGCAGACGCATCCCTGCCCGCCTGCGGGTTGACCTGGTCACGACCGGAGTAGGCCAGCGGCTCGGTGCGCAACGCGGTGGCGTGGATCCACGCCACGGGATGGCCGTCCTGCACGCGTTGATCCGCGATTTCCTCGTTGCCGATGACCAGCGCGCACGCACCGTCCGACGACGGGCAGGTCTCGTCGAAACGGATGGGATCCCACAGCATTTGGGATGCCATCACCTTCTCCAACGTGATGTCGGGTTGATGCAGGTGGGCCAACGGGTTCTTCGCCCCGTTGAGCCGATCCTTCACCGCGACCATCGCGCCGATGTGCGTCGGTGCTCCCGAACGGCGAATGTAGGACCGAATGTGCGGAGCAAAGTAGCCACCGGCACCCGCGCCAACCGGCTTGGTGAACGGCACCGGAATGCTCAACGCCCACATGGCATTCGATTCGGACTGCTTCTCCCAGGCCATCGTCAACACGCGCTTGTACTTGCCCGATTGCACCAGGCTGGCCGCGACGACTGCGGTCGACCCGCCGACCGAACCGGCGGTGTGCACCCGGATCAGCGGCTTGCCCGTCGCTCCGACGGCGTCGGCCATGAACAACTCGGGCATCATGACGCCCTCGAAGAAGTCGGGCGCCTTGCCGACCACGACGGCGTCGATGTCGTCGAACGTGGAACCGGAGTCCTCAAGCGCCTTGTCGATGGCCTCGCGCACCAGGCCGTTCATCGAGACGTCCTTGCGCTTGGCGACGTACTTCGTCTGCCCGGTGCCGAGCACCGCGGCGAGAATTTTTGACATAGCTACTCAGATGCCTTTCTCTTCGCGCAAGCGCTCATCGGCCTTCCATGACCGCGACCAGGTTCTGTTGCAGCGCAGCGCCACTCGTCGCGTGAGCGAGCACCCGCTGCGCACTGCCGTCGAACACGTGCCGGGCGGCGAAGCCAATTCGCTCCAAGCCGGTCGAGAACATCGGGTTGGCGGCGAGCGCTCCACCCGACGGGTTGACCTTCGTCGAGCCGTTCAGCCCGATCGCCTCGGCGAGGATCAGCTGCTGATGGCTGAAGGGGGCGTAGAGCTCGGCAACGTCGATCGAGCCGAGGTCGCCGCCGGTGGCCGCAGCCGCGGACGACGCAGTCGACGGTGAGACGGTGAGATCGCGAGCGCCCAGAATGGGTGTCTCGATGCGGTGCTCGAAACCGGTGATCCACGCCGGGTTCTCGCGTAGCTCCCTCGCTTTGTCGCCGGAGGCCAACACGATTGCCGACGCGCCGTCGGTGATCGGGGCGATGTCGTGGCGGCGCAACGGATCTGCGAAGTACGGCCGCTCCAACAACTCCTCGACGCTCTGGGCCGGCTCGACGGAATCGGTACGGGGCGCGGCGTTCATGGTGTCAAGGGCGACCTGGGCCATCTGCTCGGCGGTCCACTTGCCGGATTCCAGTCCGAGCCGGGCCTGCAGGCCGGCGGTCGAGACGGCGTCCGGCCACAGGGGGGCGACGGTGTAAGGATCGGACTGCATCGCCATGGTTCGGCGCAGGATGCCCGCCGACGACTTGCCGAAGCCGTAGACCAGGGCGGTGTCCACCGACCCTGTCAGGATCTTGATGTACGCCTCGTACAGTGCCCACGCGGCGTCCATCTCCACGTGCGACTCGTTGATCGGCGGAACGGCACCGATCGAGTCGATCGCGGAGATGAACGAGAATGCCCGCCCGGCAAGGTAATCCGATGATCCCGAGCACCAGAACCCGATGTCGGTCTGCTTGATGCCCAGGTCGGCGTACAGCTCGGCGAAGCACGGCATGAGCATTTCGACGCCGTTGGTGGTGCCCTCGGTGCGGCGCACATGCGGGGCATGTGCGAATCCGACCACTGCTACTTCAGTCACGTGTGCGCCCGCCTTACTGGTGGTGCTTGTAGGTGTCGTATTCGGCGTCGGGCTCACCCGACGGCCGGAAGTGGTCGATGTTGTCGATGCCGAGTCCCCACTCCTCGCGGGGCTTCCACACCGCCTCAACCCGCATGCCCATCCGAACGTCGGCCGCCTCGATCTCGGTGACCAGATGCAGGAACGGGATGTCCGCGCCGTCGAGCAGGATGTAGGCGGCCACGTAGGGCGGCTTGATCTTCTGCCCGGCGAACGGGATGTTGATGATCGCGAACGTCGTCACCGTGCCCTTGTCGGGAAGCTCGACGAACTCGGTGAGCTGCTGTCCTGTGGACGGATCTGCTTCTCGCGCAGGGAAGTACACCTTGCCGCCGACGGTGCTGGCGCCGACCAGCCTGCCCTCCTCGAGGGCACGCAGGAAAGTGCTCTCGGGCTGGGACGCGGTGTGCTGGATCTCCATCGAGGTCGGGGTGACGATCATCGTCACGGGGTCGCGGTCGAGGGCCGCCTCGGGTGCATCCTCGGGGGTGTCTCCCAACTCGAAGTACGCGATGTCGGTGATCGCGCCGACGGGCTCGTCGGCCCAATGCACGTGGACCCGCGCCCCGGTGGCGATCGCGTCCGGCGATCCGGCGTCGACCGCGTGGATGAGCGCGGTGTCCGCGCCGTCGAGTGTGATCAACGCCCACGCGAACGGACGGTCGAGGGGTTGGCCCTCCAACGGCTCGGGTTGCCACGTCCACGACGTCACGGTTCCGACGCTGGCCACCGGTACGATCTCCGTCAACGGTGCATAGGTGACGGGGTCGAACTCGGCGGGCGGAACGAGCACCCGGCCGTCCGACCCGCGGATGCCGACGACGTGTCGGTCGCGGAGTTCGGTGAAGAACCGGCCGAGCACTGTTCCGACTGAACGGGTGTAGTCGAATGACAGTTTCAGCGGAGCTGAGAGCGGCGGCTCGCGGTCTTCCGTATGAGGTGAGGGCTGCACCGGGCTGCTTTGGCTGGTGGTCACGGAGTCGAGTAGAACAGGTTCTAACAATCGAGGCAAGAACGGGCAGCGAGGCCTGGGAAGGTTGGCGTCAATGAAACTGGGACTGCAGCTTGGTTACTGGGGGGCGCAGCCGCCGACCAACCACGCGGAACTCGTCGCGGCCGCCGAGGAGGCGAACTTCGACACCGTCTTCACCGCCGAGGCGTGGGGTTCGGACGCCTACACGCCGCTGGCGTGGTGGGGCCGCGAGACCACGCGGATGCGGCTCGGCACGTCGGTGCTCCAGCTGTCGGCGCGCACGCCCACCGCGCTCGCGATGGCCGCACTCACGCTGGACCACCTCTCCGGTGGACGGCACATCGTCGGCCTCGGCGTCTCCGGGCCGCAGGTGGTCGAGGGTTGGTACGGCGCCAAGTTCCCGAAGCCGTTGGCCCGCACCCGTGAATACGTGGACATCCTGCGCCAGGTGTGGGCCCGCGAAGCGCCCGTGCACAGCGACGGGCCGCACTACCCCTTGCCGCTCACCGGTGAGGGCACGACGGGTCTCGGCAAGAACCTCAAGCCCATCACCCATCCGCTGCGCGCCGACATCCCGGTCATGCTGGGCGCCGAGGGCCCGAAGAACGTGGCGCTGGCCGCCGAGATCTGCGACGGCTGGCTGCCGATCTTCTATTCACCGCGAATCGCCGGCATGTACAACGAGTGGCTCGACGAGGGGTTCGCCAGGCCAGGGGCCCGCCGGACGCGGGAGACCTTCGAAATCTGCGCGACGGCGCAGGTCGTGGTGACCGACGACCGCGCGGAGGTCATGGAGCTGATGAAGCCGCACCTCGCGCTCTACATGGGCGGAATGGGCGCCGAGGACACCAACTTTCACGCCGACGTCTACCGCCGGATGGGCTACTCCGAGGTGGTCGACGACGTCACGGCGTTGTTCAGAAGTGACCGCAAGGACGAGGCCGCCAAGGTCATCCCCGACGAGCTGGTCGACGACTCCGCCATCGTCGGCAACCTCGACTACGTGCGTGAGCAAATCAAGGCGTGGGAGGCCGCGGGCGTCACGATGATGGTCGTGGGCGCCCGCTCGCCCGAGCAGATCAGGGATCTCGCCGCGCTGGTGTAGACACTTCTTGCAAGTTGTCTAGAACACGTTCTAGATTCGTGGGTGTGACCGAGCACACCATCGCAGGATCAGTCGTGACCATGCCCGTGCAGATTCGCTCCGCGACTCAGCACATGGCGATGTTCTCGGTGAACGCCGACGCCGCCCAGCGGATGATCGACTACAGCGGAATGCAGGTCTGCCGCTTCCGGCCCCAGCGCGCCGTCGTCGTCCTCATGCTCATGCACTACGTCGACGGCGACCTCGGGGAGTACCTCGAGTACGGCACCAACGTGATGGTGAACCCGCCGGGATCTGACGCCAGCGGGTTGAAGGCGCTGCAGTCCGCCGGCGCCTTCATCCATCATCTGCCGGTCGACGGCGCCTTCACGTGCGAGGCGGGACGGACGATCTGGGGCTATCCGAAGGTGCTGGCCGACTTCACGATTCGCGAGGGCCACCGGTTCTCCTTCGACGTGACGGTCGACGGCCAGTTCGCCGTCGGCATGGACTTCAGCCCCGGGCTGCCCGTGCCGTCGGCCCTCACGTCCAAGCCCCAGGTTCATCCGACGTACTCCCACATGGACGGCGTCACCCGTGAAACCGCCGGCGAGATGAAGCTCTCCGGCGTCCGCTACCGACCCGGCGGGGTGCGAGTCCGACTTGGCAAACACCCCTACGCCGAGGAACTCGCGTCGCTAGGGTTTCCCAAACGCGCGATGATCTCGAGTTCCGCCGAGAACGTCGAGATGACGTTCGCCGACGCCAAGGAGATTCGATGACTTCCCTTTTGAGCACCCGGCCGGACGTCGACTTCACCGACGGCACCTTCTACGCCGACGGCGGCGCCCGCGAGGCCTACCGGTGGATGCGGGACAACCAACCGGTGTTTCGCGACCGCAACGGGTTGGCTGCCGCGGCCAGCTACCAGTCGGTGCTCGACGCCGAGCGCAACCCCGAGTTGTTCTCCAACACCGGTGGCATCCGACCCGAGACGCCGGGAATGCCGTACATGATCGACATGGACGACCCCGCACACGTGTTGCGCCGCAAGCTCGTCAACTCCGGCTTCACTCGCAAGCGCGTGATGGACAAGGTGCCGTCGATCGCCACCCTGTGCGACACCCTCATCGACTCGGTGTGCGAGCGCGGGGAGTGCGACTTCGTCCGCGACATCGCCGCGCCACTGCCGATGGCGGTCATCGGCGACATGCTCGGCGTGCTGCCCGAGGAGCGGGGCATGCTGCTGAAGTGGTCCGACGACTTGGTCACCGGTCTGAGCTCGCACATCGACGAGACCTCGGCCCAAGCCATGATGGAGGCGTTCGCCGGGTACACCGCGTTCACGATGGAGAGCATCGGAAAGCGGCGCGCGGAACCGACAGAGGACCTGTTCTCGATCCTGGTCAACGCCGAGGTCGAAGGCCAGCGGATGGCAGACGACGAGATCGTCATGGAGACCCTGCTGATCCTGATCGGTGGCGACGAGACCACCCGTCACACCCTCTCGGGCGGCACCGAACAGCTTCTGCGACACCGTGATCAGTGGGACGCGCTGGTGGCGAACGTCGACCTGCTGCCCGGCGCGATCGAGGAGATGCTGCGCTGGACCTCGCCGGTGAAGAACATGTGCCGCACGCTCACCGCGGACACCACGTTCCACGGCACGGAGCTGCGCAAGGACGAGAAGATCATGCTGATGTTCGAGGCCGCCAACTTCGACGAGGCGGTGTTCGGCGACCCGGAGAACTTCCGGATCGACCGAAGCCCCAACAGCCACTTGGCCTTTGGTTTCGGCTCGCACTTCTGCCTCGGCAACCAACTGGCGCGCCTCGAGCTGTCGATGATGACCAAGCGGGTGCTGGAGCGGCTGCCCGATCTGCGGCTGGCCGACGACGCCGTCGTGCCGTTGCGGCCCGCCAACTTCGTCAGCGGACCCGAGGCGATGCCGGTGGTGTTCACCCCGACCGCGCGGGTGCTCGACTAGCCCGAAGCTCGCTCAGACGGGTGAGAACCGTTGCGGGGGCGTCCATCGACGTTACGCGCAGGACCCTCCACCCGGCCTCACGCACCTGTTCGTGCTTGCGAATGTCGTAGGCGAACTGCTCACGACTGAGACGATGGTGCGCTCCTTCGTATTCGAGGCCGATCTTCTCGTCCTCCCACCCCATGTCGAGGTGCGCGATGACGACGCCGTACTCGTTGCGCACGGGTACCTGAGTCTGGGGCGGTGGGAACCCGGCGCGGACGATGAGCAGGCGCAGCCACGTCTCGCGTGGAGACTGCGAACCCCCGTCGACGAGCTCAAGGACCGCCCGCGCCCGTCGAATTCCCTTGCGGCCGTTGCTTCGGGCGACGATCGACTCGATCTCCGCCACCTTCAGTCGGGTGGCATTCGACAACGCGTCGATGGCGGCCACGGCTTGGTCGAGTTGATAGCGGCAGGCGTAGTCGACCGCGGTCCGCGCCGGCGTCGTCACCCGCATGCCCTTGATGACCGCGATCTCGTCGTCGGCGATGGCATCCGCCCACACGCGAATTCCCGGTGGGGCGTGCCTGTTGTCGTGCAGCAGTTCAGCGGGCGCGCGTGGGTCGATCCACTTGGCGCCGTGAAGCGCTGCCGCTGATCGACCGGCGAGCACCGCTCTGCGGGTCGACCATAGCCATGCCGCCTCGGCCCGCAGTCGCGCTGTCAGCTGAGCTTCTCGGGCGACGTAGACGCCGGGGTAGACGGCGGCGAACCGACTGCGCAGTTGGTGACGGGTGAGGTCGCCGGCGTCCAGTGCCTCGCGGCCGATGAACGGGGTCTCCATGGACGGAGTGTGCCGACGGCGACCGACACGCTCGCGTTCGTGAAGTCTGGGCGGAATGTGGGGGCGAAGACCGCCCAGGTTTCACGAACGCGAAGGGCGCTCCGCTACTTCATCTGGAAGTTCGGCGCCCGCTTCTCCTTGAACGCCAACGGGCCTTCCTTGGCGTCGTCGGACATGAACACGCCGATGCCGATCTTCGTGTCGACCTTGAACGCGTCGAGCTCGTGCATGCCCTCGGTGTCGTGGATCGACTTGAGGATCGCCTGTACGGCCAGCGGCCCGTTCTTGTTGATCACCTCGGCGATCTCGAGCGCCTTGTCCAGCGCCGACCCGTCGGGCACCACGTAGCCGATCAGCCCGTATGACAGCGCCTCGGCGGCGGTGATGTGGCGCCCGGTCAGCAGCAGATCGCACGCGATCGTGTACGGAATCTGGCGCACCAGCCGCACCGCGGATCCGCCCATGGGGTAGAGGCTCCACTTGGCCTCGGAGATGCCGAACTTGGCGCTTTCGCCAGCGATGCGGATGTCGGTGCCCTGCAGGATCTCGGTGCCACCCGCGATCGCGGGGCCTTCGACGGCGGCGATCAACGGCTTGGTCAGCCGGCGCCCCTTCAGCAGCCCGTCGATGCGGGTGGGGTCGTAGCCGCCGCTCTTGAACGAATCGCCGGGCGGGGCCTTCGTCGCGGCCTTGAGGTCCATGCCCGCGCAGAAGTAGCCGCCGGCACCCGTCAGGATGCACGACCGGATCTCAGGATCGGAGTCGACGCGGTCCCACGCCTCGACCATTATCGAGAGCATCTCAGTCGAAAGCGCGTTGCGCGCCTCCGGCCGGTTCAGGGTGAGGATCAGCGTGTGTCCGCGCTGCTCAATGAGGGCGTCGGGCTCATTCTTGGGCTCGGTCACGGGGGTCCGCCTTTCAGCGTCAATGCAGGAGACTTGTCACAAAATGTAACAGGTTCTAGTTTAGGTCTCGTGGCCCTGAATATCGCCGATCTAGCCGAGCACGCCATCGATGCCGTGCCAGACCGCGTCGCCCTGATCTCCGGCGACCAACAACTGACCTATGCCGAGTTGGAGGAGAAGGCCAACCGCCTCGCTCACTACCTCCTCGACCAGGGCGTGCAGAAGGACGACAAGGTCGGTCTCTACTGCCGCAACCGCATCGAGATCGTCATCGCGATGCTGGGGATCGTGAAGGCGGGCGCCATCCTGGTGAACGTCAACTTCCGCTACGTCGAGGGGGAGTTGAAGTACCTCTTCGACAACTCGGACATGGTCGCGCTGGTGCACGAGCGCCGCTACGCCGATCGCGTCGCCAACGTGCTCCCCGAGGTGCCGGAGGTCAAGAGCATCCTCGTGGTCGAGGACGGCAGCGACGACGACTTCGAGCGCTACGGCGGCGTCGAGTTCTACTCCGCGCTGGAACACGGTTCACCCGAGCGTGACTTCGGGCCGCGCAGCGAGGACGACATCTACCTGCTCTACACCGGCGGCACCACCGGCTTCCCCAAGGGCGTGATGTGGCGCCACGAAGACATCTATCGAGTCCTGTTCGGCGGCACCGACTTTGCCACCGGTGAGCCGATCGCCGACGAATACGACCTGTCCAAGGCCGCAGCGGCGAATCCGCCGATGATCCGGCTGCCCATCCCGCCGATGATCCACGGCGCGACGCAATCGGCCACGTGGATGTCGCTGTTCTCCGGGCAAACCGTAGTCCTGGCACCGGAATTCAACGCCGACGAGGTCTGGCGAATGATCCACGAGCACAAGGTGAACCTGCTGTTCTTCACCGGTGACGCCATGGCGCGCCCGCTGCTCGACGCGTTGATCGCGCACCAGGACGAGGGCAACACCTACGACCTGTCGTCGCTCTTCCTGCTGGCCAGCACCGCGGCACTGTTCTCGACCAGCCTGAAGGAGAAGTTCCTCGAGCTGCTGCCCAACCGGATCATCACCGACTCGATCGGCTCGTCGGAGACCGGGTTCGGCGGGACCAGCATCGTGGCCAAGGGCCAGTCGCACACCGGCGGTCCGCGGGTCACCATCGACAAGAACACCAAGGTGCTCGACGAGGACGGAAACGAGGTCGCGCCCGGCTCTGGCGTGCGCGGCATCATCGCCAAGTGCGGCCACATCCCGGTCGGCTACTTCAAGGACGAGAAGAAGACCGCCGAGACGTTCCGCACGTACAACGGTGTGCGGTATGCGATTCCGGGCGACTACGCCGAGGTCGAAGCCGACGGCAGCGTGACGATGCTGGGCCGGGGCTCGGTGTCGATCAACAGCGGCGGCGAGAAGATCTACCCGGAAGAGGTCGAGGCCGCGCTCAAGGGCCACCCCGACGTCTTCGACGCGCTAGTGGTCGGCGTGCCCGACCCGCGCTTCGGGCAGCACGTCGCGGCCGTGGTCCACCCCCGTGAGGGAACCCGGCCGACGCTCGCGGAGCTCGACGCCTTCGTTCGCACCGAGATCGCCGGATACAAGGTGCCGCGCAGCCTGTGGATCGTCGACGAGGTCAAGCGCTCCCCGGCGGGCAAGCCCGACTACCGCTGGGCCAAGGACACCACCGAAGAACGTCCGGCCGACGACGTTCACGCCAAACACGTAGGAGTGCAAGCATGAAGACCGAACTCTGCGAACGCTTCGGCATCGAATACCCGATCTTCGTCTTCACCCCGTCGGAGAAGGTCGCCGCGGCGGTCACCCGCGCCGGCGGTCTCGGCATGCTGGGCTGCGTCCGGTTCAACCAGGCCGACGAACTCGAGCGGGTCCTGCAGTGGATGGACGAGAACACTCTCGGCTTGCCGTACGGCGTGGACATCGTGATGCCCGCCAAGGTACCCACCGAAGGCACCAGCGTCGACATCAACAAGCTGATCCCGCAGACGCACCGCGAATTCGTGGAGAAGACGCTCGCCGACCTCGGGGTGCCGCCGCTTGCGGACGACGAGGCGAAGTCCGAAGGCGTTCTTGGGTGGCTGCATTCGGTTGCCCGGTCGCACGTCGAGGTGGCGCTCAAGCATCCGATCAAGCTCATCGCCAACGCCCTTGGCACCCCGCCGAAGGACGTCATCGACCAGGTGCACGCCGCGGGAGTCCCGGTGGCGGCCTTGGCGGGAAGTGCCAAGCATGCGCTGCGGCACCTCGACATCGGGGTCGACATCGTCATCGCCCAGGGGCACGAGGCGGGCGGCCACACCGGGGAAATCGCGTCGATGGTCTTGGTGCCGGAGGTGGTCGACGCCCTTGACGGTAAGGCCGCGGTGTTGGCCGCAGGCGGCATCGGCACCGGCCGGCAGGTGGCGGCGGCGCTGGCGCTTGGCGCCCAGGGTGTGTGGATGGGTTCGGCGTTCCTCACCGCGGCCGAGTACGACCTCGGAGTGCGGGGGTCCTCGGGTGTGTCGGTCATCCAGGAGGCCATGCTCGCCGCGACCTCGAGCGACACCGTGCGCCGCAAGATCTACACCGGCAAGCCTGCGCGACTGCTGAAGTCGCGATGGACGGAGGCGTGGGACGCCGACGGCGCGCCGGAGCCGTTGCCGATGCCGCTGCAGAACATCCTCGTCAGCGAGGCGCACCAACGCATGAACGAAGCGAAGGATCCGACGGCGGTCGCCATGCCGGTCGGTCAGATCGTGGGACGGATGAACGAGATTCGTCCCGTCGCCGAGATCATGAGTGAACTGGTCACCGGTTTCGAGGCGGCCTCCCGGCGCTTGGACGACATCCGCGGCTGACGCGGCTGACATGCCGAACGCCGCCACAGTGCTCGATCACTGTGGCGGCGTTCGGGTTTCGCCGGTGGGGTCAGCCGATCGTGGTGTCGCTGTCGATCTTCTCGGTCGCCGACGCCAAGACGTCGCCCGCGGCGTCGGGTCCGTCGACGTTGAGCTGCAACACGTACAGGCCGTCTGCGGCCGGGATCACGACGGTCTTCTGGGCGATGAAGCGCGTCGCGCCGTCCCTGGTGTAGGTGCCCCCGAGGACGTAGGCCGGGTAGTCACCCAAGGTGCTGGTCTCGCCCTCGTTGCCCGGCTTGTAGTCCGGCAGGTTGTTGAGCTCGCCAGGTGCCAGGTCGATGATCTTCTGGGGGTCGACGTCACCGTCCAGCTTGGACATCAAGGCGACGATGTTGGGCGGGTCCGCCTCGAATTCCGGTCCGGTGTAGACGATCGCGCCGTATGCGTACTCGGGTGCCTGCTCCGGCGGGAGGACCTGCCAGCCGTCGGGGACGGGCAGGTTGACCGCGGGAGCGTTGGGATCGCCCATCTTGATCCCGGTCTCCTGGATCTTGTTCTCGGCGATGTAGTCCGCGATCGTCGGGTTCGGACCCGCCGCTGCGTCGGGGGTCTCGGTCACCGTGGGCTTCTTCGAGGTGGTCGTCTCCGTGCTGGACGACGACTTGCTCTCGGAACTGCTGGACGTCGCGGTCTTGCTGTCCGAGCCACAGCCGGACAGGACGACGGCAAGGGCGGTGACGGCCGCAGCCACACCAGTGAGCGCCGAAGTTCTCATTCGTTAACTCCTCGTATTCGGAAACGTGGTTCGTGGAGACTGCTGGCAAGCGATGAGGCTGTCCGTTCCGGACCGAAGCGTAGCTCAAAACACCCCCTGTGCAGGGTGGGTATAACTACTCAATATCTCCCTTCGCGCTGCCGGCGAGGTCTGAGACCGTCATGACATGGCCTGACGATAATTTGCTCTGGGCGCGCACGGATGCAACCCATCGTGTCCGATTCGTTCACGACGTGCCCGTCGCCGCCGCCTACCCTTTGATGGGTGAACGTTTCAGTGCAATCCGTCGTCGTCGAGATCGTCGCCAGTGACGTGGCCCGGACGGTCGAGTTCTACCGTCTGCTCGGGCTGGAGATACCCGATCCCGATGGCCCACACGTCGAGGTCGCCCTGCCGGGTGGCAACAGGTTGGCATTCGACACCGAGGAGGTGATCGCCGGAATGCACCCGGGGTGGACACCGCCGACCGGTCCTGGTCGGGTGGCGATCGCCTTCGAACTGGGCGTCCCCGCAGCCGTGGACGCGATGTTCGAAAGGCTCACTACAGCAGGACATCCCGGCACGTTGGCGCCCTACGACGCGCCATGGGGCCAGCGCTATGCGACGGTGGTGGATCCCGACGGAACGTCGGTGGACCTGTTCGCGCCGTTGGCCTAGCGCTCGCCTGTCGCCAGCGTCGTCACGGTAGTACCGGCGAACGCCCGTACCTCCCGGTGCAGGTGAGGCTGGTCGGCGTAGCCAGCAGCGGCGGCCACGTCGGCTGGGGACCGGCCGGCCTGCAACAGCACCGTGGCACGGCGAAAGCGCAGGATGCGACGCAGCATCGCGGGCCCGTACCCGTACACGGCCTGACACTGTCGCTGTAGCGTGCGGCTGGACCAACCGGTCTCCCTGGCGACCTGCTCGACCGGCGCGCCCGTCGCCAGCGTGGTCGTGACGTACTGCAATGCGGCCAGGGACCATGGCGCGGTCTCGGTTTGCTCCCGACGGCTCGACAGTTCTGCCGCGACCGCCGCCAAGCTGGTCTGGTTGCGGACCGGACGAACATCGTCGAGCGGGACCCGTTGTCCGACCAGTCGGGCCGCAGGAACGCCGAGGAGCCGCGGCAGGACGCCCGGCCGAAACCGCAAGCCCGTCAGGGTCTGCGGGCCGCGGGAGGTGATCAGGGCCGAGGTGTCGGGGCCTGCGATCACCACGCGACCGTCGACCACGATGAGGTCCATGCACCCGTCGGGAAGTATGCGGACCGCATCGACACCGCCGTCGGCCGTCCAGGCCGTCTCGACGAGATCGTGAAAGCAGGTGGGTGGCGCCGTCTCGCGGTAACCCATGGCTCCACGCTACCGACCGATGGCGTGTACCGGGTCGGTGCAGTCCAGTGCCTCGGCCGACAGCACACGTTTGAGCACCTTGAAGGTCTCGGTGCGCGGCAGGGCGGTGCCGATCCGCACGAACGACGGCCACTGCTTGGGTCCCAGATCCGGTTGAACGGCCAGAAAGGCGGCGAACGCCTCGGCGTCGAAGTCCGCACCGTCGGTGAGGACCAGCGCGGCCATCACCCGGTCGCCGACGGCCGGATCGGGGATCGGGTAGACGGCCGCCTCGACGACGTCGGAGTGCCGCAACAAGATTCGCTCGATCGGCGCCGTACCCAGATTCTCGCCGTCGACCCGCATCCAGTCGCCGAGGCGTCCCGCGAAGTAGACGTAGCCCGCGTCGTCGACGTAGGCCAGGTCGCCGCTGTGGTAGACGCCGTCGCGCATCCGTTCCGTTTCGGCGGCCTCGTCACCGTAGTAACCGCGGAACCAGCCCCGGCCCCGCGGGTTCACCAGCTCGCCGACCTTCCCCGGTGGACACGGCGCGCCGGTCTCGACGTCGACGACGGCGATCTCTTCGGTCAACGGGCCCAGCGACCCGTCGGGGGTGTCGGGTGTGCGGGCGATGGCGACGCCGCCCTCGGTCGACCCGAAGCCGTCGACGACGTAGGTGCCGAAGCGCTTCGCGAAGCGCGGCAGGTCGCGTGGCGCACCTTCGTTGCCGTACATGAACCGCAACGGGTTGTCCGAGTCGTCGTCGCGAGGCGGGGTCGCGAGGACGTAGCTCAGGGGCTTGCCGACGTAGTTGGCGTACGTCGCGTTGAAGCGGCGCACGTCGGGGATGAACTGGGACGCGGAGAACTTGCGCCGCAACGCAATCGACCCTCCGGCGGCCACTGCCACCGCCCAGCCCGCCATGATGGCATTGGAGTGGAAGAGCGGCATCGCAAGGTAGAACGTGTCGTCACGGCCCAGCCCGAAACGCTCGGCCAGCATCGTGCCGGGAAACGCCACCTTGTCGTGGGTGACGCGGACGGCTTTCGGGTCACCACTGGTGCCGGAGGTGAAGATCAGCATGTACAGGTCGTCTGGACCAGTGTCGGCGAACGTCACCGGCGTTCCGGCGTGCGACGCCAATTCGGCCGCCCAGTCGGCTGATTCGACATCGACGACGACGACGCCGTCGGGCACTCCGTCTCCGAGGGCGGCGACGTCGTCGGTGAGCACCAGTTGGCAGTCGGCGCGGGCGACGTCGCGGGCGAAGGCATCGCCGCGCCGGGTCGGGTTGAGCCCCACCGTCACCAGCCCGGAGAGGCCGGCCGCCACCAGGACCGACGAGAAGAACGTGGTGTTGCCGAGCATCACTCCGACGTGCGGCGGCCTGGCCGGGTCGAGACGACCCTTCAGGGCCGCGGCGACGCGAGCGCCCGCCAGAAGGTGATCGCGCCAGCTGACGAACGAATCATCTTCGTAAACGCCGCGATCGGTGACGTCGACCAGCGGTGCGAGCAGTTCCGTGACGGTCGGTCGGTCGTCGGACACCTGTCTTCCCCGTCGCTTCGCTCGCCCCGAATGTCAGGCGGGCGTCTCGGCCAACTCGCGGCCGATGCGCAGCAGCTGACCGGTCGCCCCGCCGACGGCGAACTCGGTCTGCTTGGCGGCGAGGAAGTACCGATGCACGGGGTGGTCGACGTCGATGCCGACGCCACCGTGGACGTGAACTGCGGTGTGCGCGACTCGATGGCCCGCCTCCGCCGCCCAGAACGCAGCGGTGCCCACTTCGAGATCGGCTGGCAGATCCTCGGACAACCGCCACGCCGCCTGAGTCACCGTCAACCGCAGGCCCTTGATGTCGATGTAGCCGTCGGCGAGCCGTTGGCCAACCGCCTGGAAGCTGCCGATGGGCCGGTCGAACTGTTCCCGCTCACGGGCGTACTGCGCGGTCAGCTCCAGGGCGCGCTCCAGCACTCCGAGCTGAAATGCGCTGCGTGCCAGGGTGGCTCGGGTGGTCAGCCACGACAGCACCTCGTCGCCACCGACCAGCCGGCTGCCGTCGAGTTCGACTCCCTGAAGGTCCAGGTGGCCGACGCTGCCGTGGCCGGTGGTGTCGAGCGACGTCGTCGACACCCCCTCGTCGGACGCCGAGACGAGGAAGACGTGGGTGCCCGAGTCGGTCTCGGCGGGCACCAGGATCGCGTCGGCGACGGGCCCGTAGCTGACCAGTGCCCGGGAGCCGGTGAGGCGGTAACCCGAGTCGACGGACTGGGCCTGGACCGGTCCTTCGCCCATGTCGCCGTCCAGTGCGACCGTCAGGATCTTCTCGCCAGCCACCGCTGGGGTGGCCCAATCACGTTGCAGGGACTCCGAGCCGAACTTCGCCAGGGCGCCCGCAGCGAGCACGATCGACTCCAGGTAGGGGACCGCTGCGATCTGGCGTCCGAGGGCGGCCAGCACCGCGGTCTCCTCGAGAACGCCGAAGCCGCCGCCGCCCAACGACTCCGGGGCGGTGGTCGACAGGATGTCGGCGTCGACCAGTTTCGACCAGAGCTCACGGTCGAAGCGCTCGTCCTGCTTGTCCAGTTCGCGCTGACGATCGGGCGTGCAGATCGCGTCGACGATGGAGCGTGCTAGGTCGCCGAGATCGGTGGCGGCCTCAGGTGTTGAAAAATCCATGGTGGGTCCCTTAACGATTCACTCGGGGCAGGCCGAGGGCGACCATGCCGATGATGTCGCGCTGAATCTCGTTGGTGCCGCCGCCGAAGGTCAGGATCAGGCAGGAGCGGTGCATGCGCTCGATCCGACCGCGCAGCAAGGCGCCGGGAGTGTCGGTGCGCAGCGTCGCGGCGGTGCCAAGCACCTCCATGAGCAGCCGGTAGGCCTCGGTGGCCAGTTCGGTGCCGTAGACCTTGGCAGCCGACGCGTCGGCAGGCGACGGAGCGGCGTCGCTCGAGGCGAGCTCCCAGTTGATCAGCTTGAGTACCTCGGCCTTGGCGTGCACGCGGGCCAGGTTCAGCTGCACCCACTCCGAGTCGATCATCCGGTTGCCGTGCACGTTCTTGGTGTTCTGCGCCCATTCGCGGACACCGTCGAGCGCCGAGTAGATCGGCTGGGCCGAAACCAGGGCCACCCGTTCGTGATTGAGCTGGTTGGTGACCAGCTTCCAACCGGCGTTCTCCTCGCCGACCAAGGCGGACGTCGGCACGCGGACGTCCTGGTAGTAGGTGGCGCTGGTGTCCACGCCGGACATGGTGTGCACGGGAGTCCACGAAAAGCCCTCGGCGGTCGTGGGCATGATCAGCATCGAAATGCCGCGGTGCTTCTTGGCTTCCGGGTTCGTCCTGACGGCAAGCCACACGTAGTCCGCGTAGGCGATCAGGCTGGTCCACATCTTCTGGCCGTTGATCACGTAGTCGTCACCGTCGCGCACCGCGGTGGTACGCAGTGCGGCAAGGTCGGTCCCGGCGCCGGGCTCGGAGTAGCCGATGGAGAAGTGCAGCTCACCGGCGGCGATCTTCGGCAGGAAGAAGCTCTTCTGCTCGTCGGAGCCGAAGTGCATGATCGTCGGCGCGACGCTGTTGATCGTCAGGAACGGCACGGGCACGTTGGCGATCGAGGCCTCGTCGTTGAAGATCAGCCCGTCCATCGGCGGGCGTGCCTGCCCGCCGAATTCCTTGGGCCACGACAGCGTCAGCCAGCCGTCCTTGCCCATCTGTGCCACGGTGTCGCGGTACACGCTGCCGCGCCCCATCTCGCCGCCGTCGCCTGCGCTGAGCGCCTCGGCGCGCTCGGGCGTCATCAACTTGGTGAAGTACGAGCGCAACTCGCGGCGCAACTCCTCTTGCTCGGGGCTGTAGCCGATCCGCATCGCTGCTGTCCTCACTGTTTCCGCTCGGGTCTGAGGGACCCATGGTCCTCCCCGGTTGTAACACGTTCTAGTCTTGGAATCCAGGCACGGTTATTCTGATCCGACGCCGGGCGGAGATCCGCACGGGTTTCGAGGAGGTTGTTGATGCGAGTCGAAGTCGATCGTGATCGCTGTGAAGGCAACGCGGTATGCGTGGGTATTGCCCCGGACCTGTTCGATCTGGACGACGAGGACTATGCGGTGATCAAGGCCGACCCCGTGCCGGAGGGCCAGGAGGACGTGGCCGAGCAGTCGGTGGCCGAATGCCCAAGAGCAGCCCTCATTCGCAAGGACTAGAGGTATTCATAAATTGAGCACGCAAAGTAACTCCACGGATCTGTCCGGACTGGTCGCAGTGGTGACCGGCGCCGCCGCGGGCCTTGGCCGCGCCGAGGCGATCGGCTTGGCCCGAGTGGGTGCGACCGTGGTCGTCAACGACATCGCCGGCGCGCTCGACGAGTCCGACGTGCTCGACGAGATCGCCGCCGTCGGATCCAAGGGCGTCGCCGTCGCCGGTGACATCAGCGCCCGCAGTACGGCCGACGAATTGGTCTCGACCGCCGACGGTCTCGGCGGCCTGTCCATCGTGGTGAACAACGCGGGGATCACCCGTGACCGGATGTTGTTCAACATGACCGACGAAGACTGGGACGCCGTCATCGCCGTCCACCTTCGCGGTCACTTCCTGCTGACGCGCAACGCCGCGACCTACTGGCGGGCGAAGGCCAAGGAGAACGGCGGAACGGTCTACGGTCGGCTGGTCAACACGTCGTCCGAAGCGGGGCTTGCTGGCCCGGTGGGTCAGGCCAACTACGGCGCGGCCAAGGCGGGCATCACCTCGTTGACGTTGACGGCTGCGCGCGGGCTCGGGCGCTACGGCGTGCGCGCCAATGCGATCGCCCCGCGTGCCAGAACGGCGATGACGGCCGACGTGTTCGGCGACGCCCCGACGCTCGACGACGGGAAGGTCGACGGTCTCTCACCGGAGCACGTCGTGACCCTCGTCCAGTACCTGTCCTCGCCGGCATCGGAAGCGGTGAACGGACAGCTCTTCATCGTCTATGGTCCAACCGTGACGCTGGTGGCGGCGCCAACCGCCGAGAAGCACTTCACCGCGGGGTCGGACGCGTGGGCTGCCGACGATCTCGGCTCGACGATGAGTCAGTACTTTGCTGATCGCGATCCCGAGCTGGGATTCTCGGCCAATGCCCTGATGTCCTCGCGAGACTGACAGTCTCGGTTGTCACCACGTCGAGACCACTAGAACACGTTACAGAATGACCTGTGTCACAGTGGCTCTGACCTGCAGCAATAGGGCAAGATTGACGGATATCGCGGTTCTTTGACACTGCGAACGTGTTCTAGTTAATATGAGCCGGCTCACTAAGAGCGGCGCTAAACCGAGTAGTTGGAAGGTTGTCGCGGCTCGTCGTCACTGACTATTCGCCGTCACCGCTTTTCGACCACCCGACCCGAGAACGGAGTCCAGGTTGAAGGAACAGCTGACGGCTCCGGCGCGGGCCGTTGGCGGATTCTTCGAGATGTCACTGGACACCTTCGTCAAGATCTTCCGCAGGCCCTTTCAGTTCCGAGAGTTCCTCGACCAAACGTGGATGATCGCGCGCGTCTCGCTGGTCCCGACGCTGCTGGTGGCCATCCCGTTCACGGTTCTGGTGGCGTTCACGCTCAACATCCTGCTTCGCGAGCTCGGCGCGGCCGATCTCTCCGGCGCGGGCACCGCATTCGGCACCATCACGCAGCTCGGCCCGGTGGTGACGGTGCTCGTCGTTGCCGGCGCAGGCGCCACCGCGATCTGCGCGGACCTCGGCGCCCGCACCATCCGCGAAGAGATCGACGCGATGCGCGTGCTCGGCATCGATCCGATCCAACGCCTCGTCGTCCCACGGGTGCTGGCGTCGACTTTGGTGGCGCTGCTGCTCAACGGTCTCGTCTGCGCCATCGGCATCGCAGGCGGCTACGTGTTCTCCGTCTTCCTCCAGGGTGTCAACCCCGGCGCCTTCATCAACGGGCTGACCATCCTCACCGGGCTCGGCGAGCTGGTGCTCGCCATGTTCAAGGCACTCCTGTTCGGTCTGATGGCAGGCCTGGTCGGGTGCTACCGCGGCTTGACGGTCAAGGGCGGACCCAAGGGTGTCGGCGTCGCCGTCAACGAGACCGTCGTCTATGCCTTCATCTGTCTGTTCGTGATCAACGTGATCCTGACGGCAGTCGGCGTGAGAGTGCTGGCCCGATAGTGAGTTACGACGCGACACTCCGCATCCGCCGGTTCTTCCGAGGCGTGCCAAAGGCCATCGACACCATTGGGGAGCAAGCGCTCTTCTACGGCGAGTCGGTGCGCTACATCCCCAACGCGCTGACCCGCTATCGCAAGGAGACCATCCGTCTCATCGCCGAGATGACGATGGGCGCAGGCGCCCTCGTGATGATCGGCGGCACCGTCGGCGTCGCCGCCTTCCTGACGCTGGCCTCCGGTGGTGTCATTGCGGTCCAGGGCTATTCGTCGCTTGGCAACATCGGCATCGAAGCGCTGACCGGCTTCCTCTCGGCCTTCCTGAACGTGCGCATCGTGGCTCCGGTGATCGCGGGTATCGCCCTGGCCGCGACGATCGGCGCAGGCACCACCGCCCAATTGGGCGCCATGCGCGTCGCCGAGGAGATCGACGCCGTCGAGGCGATGGCGGTGCACTCGGTGTCCTACCTGGTGTCGACGCGGATCATCGCGGGTCTCATCGCGATCGTCCCGCTGTACTCGCTGTCGGTGTTGGCGGCGTTCTTCGCCGCGCGCTTCACGACGGTGTTCATCAACGGGCAGTCGGCGGGGCTCTACGACCACTACTTCAACACGTTCCTGGTGCCGACCGACCTGCTGTGGTCCTTCCTTCAGGCCATCGTCATGTCGATAGCGGTGATGCTGGTGCATACGTACTACGGCTACAACGCATCCGGCGGACCCGTCGGCGTCGGCATCGCCGTCGGACAGGCCGTCCGGACCTCGCTCATCGTCGTGGTCACCATTACCTTGTTCATCTCCCTGGCCGCGTACGGCGCGTCGGGCAACTTCAACTTGTCCGGATAGGAGGGTCGCGAGATGGGTGACGCCAAGCGCAGTCATGTGAGGATCGCCGCTGCGATCCTCGCGGCTGTCATGTTGGCGGCCGTCGTCTTCACCTACCTCTCGTACACGGCGGCGTTCACCCGCACCGACAAGGTGACCGTGACCGCGCCGCGGGCCGGCCTGGTGATGGAGACCGACGCCAAGGTGAAGTACCGCGGCATCCAGATCGGCAAGGTCGAGTCCATCGAGTACGCGGGCGAGCAGGCCAAGCTGACCCTGGCCATGGACAGCAGCCAGCTGAAGTTCATCCCGTCGAACGCGAAGGTGCGCATCGCGGGCACCACCGTCTTCGGGGCCAAGGCAGTGGAATTCCTGACACCCGAGGAGCCGAAGGGCGGCTCGCTGCGTCCCGGCGCGCAGGTGAACGCACCCGACGTGCAGCTCGAGGTCAACACGCTGTTCCAGTCGCTGACCAACACCCTCCAGAAGGTCGACCCGATCAACCTCAACGCCACGCTGAGCGCGCTCGGCGAGGGCGTGCGAGGCAACGGCGACAATCTAGGCGCCACGCTCGCGGGGCTCAATTACTATCTGCAGCAATTCAATCCGAAGCTGCCCCAGCTGCAGCAGGTCTTCCAAAAGACCGGCGTCGTCGGCAACATCTACGCCGACGCCGCCCCCGACCTGGTCACGGTGTTCGAGAACACGCCGACGATCAGCAAGACCGTCGTCGACCAGCAGGACAATCTGAACGCGACCTTGCTGGCCGCCACCGGGTTGGCGAACAACGGCACGGCCACCCTGCAACCCGGTGCCGAAGACTTGATCGCTGCGGTGCAGCGGCTGCGCGCGCCGCTGAAGGTCCTCGGTGACTACTCGCCGGAACTGGGCTGTGTGCTCAGGGGCGTCGCCCAGGCCGTCGACACGTTCGCGCCGGTCATCGGTGGCATTCGTCCCGGCCTGTTCGTCGCGTCGAACTTCCTGCCGGGCGCTCCCGCCTACACCTACCCCGAGAGCCTGCCGATGGTGAATGCCTCGGGCGGTCCCAATTGCCGTGGGCTGCCGAATATTCCGAGCAAGCAGTACGGCGGTTCGTGGTATCGGCCGCCCTTCCTCGTCACCGACAACGCCTACATTCCCTACCAGCCCAACACCGAACTGCAGTTCGACGCACCGTCGACGTTGCAGTTCCTGTTCCACGGCGCTTACGCGGAAAGGGACGACTTCTAGATGAAGACGGACAAGACGGTGGTCTACGTCAGCATCTTCACCGTCGCCATGTTGTTGGTGGCGGCGGGTCTGGTGGTCGTCTTCGGGCAGTTCCGCTTCGGGTCGGGGAACAGCTTCCACGCCACGTTCACCGAGGCCTCGCGTCTCAAGGCCGGTCAGGACGTCCGGATCGCCGGTGTTCCGGTGGGTTCGGTGAAGTCCGTCGAGCTCAATCCCGACAACACCGTCGACGTCGCGTTCGACGTCGACGGTCGCTACCAGCTCTACACCTCGACGAGGGCGCTCGTCCGCTACCAGAACCTCGTCGGTGACCGTTACCTCGAAATCACCTCGGGCCCCGGCGATCTGCGCAAGCTTCCGGCGGGTGCCACCATCGGAACGGCGAACACCGAACCCGCACTGGACCTCGACGCCCTACTAGGCGGACTCAAACCCGTGCTCAAGGGTCTCGACGGCAGCAAGGTCAACGAGGTAAGCAACGCCGTCATCGAACTGCTTCAGGGACAGGGTGGCTCGTTGTCGACCCTGCTCGCCAGCACGTCGTCGTTCACCCAGAATCTCGCCGCTCGCGACCAGCTGATCGGCGACACCATCAACAACCTCAACGCCGTGCTCGGCACGGTCGACGAGAAGGGCGCGCAGTTCAACGCGGCCGTCGACCAGCTGCAGCAGCTCATCACCGGGCTGGCGGAGAATCGCGATCCCGTCGCGGGCGCCATTCCTCCGTTGGCATCGGCCACCAACGATCTGACCGATCTGTTGCAAACGGGGCGGCGCCCCATCCAAGGTGTCGTCGAGAACCTGCGGCCCCTGGCGCAGCGGCTCGACGAGCGCAAGGGCGACGTCAACAAGGTCATCGAACCGCTGGCGGAGAACTACCTGCGGCTCAACGCACTCGGCGCATACGGATCGTTCTTCAACATCTATTACTGCTCGATCCGGATGAAGATCAACGGGCCTGCGGGCAGCGACATCCTGATTCCGTTCGGCGGTCCGGCCGATCCGACCAAGGGGAGGTGCTCGGAGAATGGCTAGACCCGGCGAGAGCAACCCCGTACGCACCGGTGTCTTCGGCATCACCCTGGTGGCGTGCCTGGTGCTGGTGTCCTTCGGCTACACCGGCCTTCCGTTCTGGCCCCAGGGCAAGAACTACGAGGCGTACTTCACCGACGCAGGCGGGATCACCCCCGGCAACGACGTCAACGTGTCGGGCATCAAGGTCGGCAAGGTCAACTCGGTCGAGCTCGCCGGCGACTCGGCCCTGGTGAAGTTCACCGCGGACCGCAAGGTACGCGTTGGCGACCAGTCCCTGGTGGCGATCAAGACCGACACGGTGCTCGGCCAAAAGTCCCTCTCGGTGACCCCGAAGGGCTCGGGCAGCACGACGATGATTCCGTTGGGCCGCACCACCACTCCCTACACGCTCAACACCGCACTGCAGGACCTCGGCCAGAATGCGGGCGAGCTCGACAAGCCCAAGTTCGAGCAGGCCCTTAAGGTGCTGACCGACACGTTGCGCGACGCGACGCCGCAGTTGCGCGGGGCCCTGGACGGCGTCACCGATCTGTCCCGCAGCATCAACAAGCGCGACGAGGCTCTCGAACAGCTGCTCGCGCATGCCAAGAAGGTGTCGGACACCCTCGCGCAACGCTCCGGCCAGGTCAACCAGTTGATCACCGACGGCAACCTGCTGTTCGCCGCGCTCGACGAAAAGCGTCAGGCGTTGAGCAATCTGATCGGCGGGATTCAGGCTGTCTCCGAACAACTCTCGGGCTTCGTCGCCGACAACAAGCGCGAGTTCGGGCCCGCCCTGCAGAAGTTGAACGCCGTGCTGGACAACCTGCTCGAGCGCAAGGAGCACATCGGCGAGGCCCTTCGCAGGCTGCCCCCGTACGCCACCGCCCTCGGCGAGGTCGTCGGCAACGGCCCAGGCTTCAACATCAACCTCTACGGGTTGCCGCCTGCCACGCTCTCCGAGGTCCTGCTGGACACCTACTTCCAGCCGGGCAAGCTGCCGGACAGCCTGGCCGAC
This sequence comes from Mycolicibacterium hodleri, assembly GCA_006864685.1. Classification (GTDB taxonomy): domain Bacteria; phylum Actinomycetota; class Actinomycetes; order Mycobacteriales; family Mycobacteriaceae; genus Mycobacterium; species Mycobacterium hodleri_B. The sequence continues at coordinate 182,709 of VIFX01000007.1, forward strand.
TATCTGCGCGGATTCATCTCCGAGCGCATGGTGATTAGGCCGAAGTCGCCATGACACAAGAGAATTCGACTGGTTCGCGCAACAGGTGGCTGCGGTTGTCCGTCGTCGCGATGTTGGTTGCCGCCTTGATCGGTGGCGTGTACTTGGTGTGGCCGTCGGCCAAGGGCCACGAGGTCGTCGCGTACTTCCCGTCCACGGTGGGCCTCTACCCGGGTGACGACATCCGCGTGGTCGGCGTCCCGGTCGGCACCATCAAGTCGATCCAGCCGCGCGCCGACGACGTCAAGGTCACGATGATCGTCGACGGTGACGTCAAGCTGCCCGCCGACGCGCGGGCACTCATCATCGCGCCGAACCTGGTGTCGGCCAGGTTCATCCAGTTCGCCCCCGCCTACACCGGTGGAGCGGTGATGGCCGACGGCGCCCAGATCGGCCTCGATCGCACCGGCGTCCCCGTCGAGTGGGACGACGTCAAGACCCAGCTCACCCAGCTCAGCGCGTCGCTCGGACCCAAACAGGGCGACATGCAGGGACCGCTGGCCACGTTCGTGAATCAGGCGGCCGACACCTTCGACGGCAACGGCGACTCCTTCCGCAACGCGCTGCGGGAACTGTCCCAGACGGCGGGGCGCCTCGGTGACTCCCGCAGCGACTTGTTCGGCACCGTGCGCAACCTGCAGGTGCTGGTGAACGCGTTGGCGAACAGCAACGAACAGATCGTCCAGTTCTCCAACCACGTGGCGTCGGTGTCGCAGGTGTTGGCCGACAGCTCCAAGGACCTCGACCAGACGCTCGGCGCGCTGAACCAGGCGCTGGGCGACGTCAAGGGCTTCCTCAACGAGAACAACGAGGCGCTGATCGGGCAGATCGGCAAGCTGACCGACTTCACCAACCTGCTGACCGAGCACAGCGACGACATCGAACAGGTTCTGCACATCACGCCGAACGGCCTCGCGAACTTCTACAACATCTACAACCCGGCCCAGGGCACCGTCGGCGGTCTGCTGTCGCTGCCCAACTTCGCCAACCCGGTCCAGTTCATCTGTGGCGGCACGTTCGACGTCGGCGCGTCGCCGGACAACTTCAAGCGCGCCGAGATCTGCCGGCAGCGGATGGCGCCCGTCTTGAAGCGTCTCGCGGTGAACTACCCGCCGATCCTGTTCCACCCGATCAACAGCATCACGGCCTACAAGGGCCAGATCATCTACGACACACCGGAAACCGAGGCCAAGGCCCAGACGCCGGTGCCGTACCTGCAGTGGCAACCCGCCCCCGGCGTCACGCCGCCGACACTCGGACCCGACGGCAGGCTGACCGACCTGCTCCTCCCTCCGCCGCCGGTTCCCGGACAGGTGTCGCAGGTCGGTGCCCCGGCCGAGGGTTACGGACCCCCGCCGGACGGCAGCGGTCCGCTGCCTGGACCGGCGCCCGGTCCGCCGTTACCAGCCGAAGCGGGGGGTGGTTAGCAGTGAATACTGGAAGAACGTTGCCTCGCAAGGCGCTTCGCATCGGGCGCAGCACCGTGGCGATCGGCTCGGCCGCCGTCCTGTCGGCGGGCTGCGCCTTCGGCGGGCTGAACTCGCTCGACATGCCGGGCACCGCGGGTCACGGGAAGGGTTCGTACACCATCACGGTGGAGCTTCCCGACGTGGCCACGCTGCCGCAGAACTCGCCGGTGATGATCGACGACGTGACGGTCGGCAGCGTGTCGGGCATCGAGGCGGTGCAGCGGTCCGACGGCACGTACTACGCAGCGGTCAAGGTGTCGCTGGACGGGGGCGTCGACCTGCCGGAGAACGCGACCGCCAAGGTGGCTCAAACCTCCCTGCTCGGCTCCCAGCACATCGACCTCGCCGCGCCGGTCGACCAGGCGGGACAGGGCAAACTCCGCGAGGGCTCCAACATCCCGCTGTCGCGCGCCGGCCGCTATCCCACCACCGAAGAAGTGTTTTCCTCGCTGGGCGTGGTGGTCAACAAGGGCAATCTCGGTGCGCTGCAAGACATCACCGACGAGTTCTACAACGCCGTCGCGGGTCGCTCCGGTCAGTTCGCCGACCTGCTTCCGCGGCTGGCGGAGCTCACGTCGTCCCTCGACCAGCAGACCGACGACATCGTCGCCGCCATGGACGGGTTGAATCGCTTCGCGGGCATCCTCGCCAACGGCAGGGACAGCCTGGGACGCGCGCTCGACTCGCTGCCCGCGGCGCTCAAGGTGCTCAACGAGAACCGAAGCAACATCGTCGACGCGTTCGCCGCGCTGCAGACGTTCGCCGGGGTGGCGTCACACGTGCTGTCGGAGACCAAGGTCGACCTCGTCGCGGACTTCAAGGACTTGTATCCGGTCATCAAGGCGCTCAACGACAACGTCGACGACTTCATCAAGGATCTCGAAATCCTGCCGACGTTCCCGTTTCACTACAAGTACCTGCGCAACGCGGTCCGTGGCGATTACCTGAACGTGTTCGTGACGTTCGACCTGACGCTGCGGCGGACGGGTGAATCGGTGTTCACCACCTCGAAGGGTCTCGACCCGAACATGAAGCACATGTCCGAGATCATCAACCCTCCGGACTTCCTCGTCGGGGCGATGGCGAACCTCTCCGGGCAAGCCGCCGACCCGTTCAAGATCCCGCCGGGCACGGCGACCCAGCACGACGGGGGGACTCCCTGATGCTGGATCGTCTGACACGTCTGCAGTTGACGATCTTCTCGATCGTCACCGTCGTCTGCGTTGGCGCCATCTCGGCGTTCTATCTCCATCTGCCCGCCGCGGTCGGCATCGGCGCGTACCACATCACCGCGGAGTTCAAAGCCGGTGGCGGGCTGTACCAGAACGCCAACGTCACCTACCGCGGTGTGACGATCGGCCGCGTCGAGAACGTCAGCCTCGACGACACCGGCGTGGTCGCCTCGATGCGGCTCAACACCGACACCGACGTACCCGAGAACGTGACCGCCACCGTCAAGAGCGTGTCCGCCATCGGCGAGCAGTACGTCGACCTGGTGCCGCCGAAGGACGCCTCGACGAAGCTGCTTCGCGACGGCGCCAACATCGGCCTCGACCGCACCGCCGTCGGGCAGGACATCGCCGTACTGCTGGAGCAAGCCGACACGTTGGTCAGCAGCATCGGCGACGCGCGCGTGCAGGACCTGTTGCGCGAGACGTTCAAGGCGTTCAACGGATCCGGCCCCGAGCTGGCCAGGATGATCCAGTCGTCACGGCTCCTCGTCGACGAGGCGAACAACAACTACGGCCAGATTTCGCAGTTGATCGATCAGGCCGGACCGTTCCTCGACTCGCAGATCCGCAGCGGTGACGACGTCAAGTCGCTCGCCGACGGTCTCGCCCGTTTCACCACTCAGCTGGCGAAGGCCGACCCGCAGGTCCGGTCGGTGCTGCAGACCGCACCCGGTGCCGCGCAGGCCGCGAATACCACCTTCGACGGCATCCGCCCGAACTTCCCGATGCTCGCCGCCAACCTGGCGAACGCCGGCCGCATCGGCGTGATCTACCGCAAGTCGATCGAGCAGGCGCTGGTGATCGTCCCGGCGCTGTTCGCCGCGCTGCTTACCGTCGGCGGCGGATTGCCCGCCGACGAGGGCGGCAAGCTCGACTTCAAGGTCAACCTCGGCGACGCGCCGCCCTGCTCGACGGGCTTCATCCCGCCGGCGATGATCCGGTCGCCCGCGGACACCACGCTGCGCGAGCTGCCCACCGACCTGTACTGCAAGACCGCTCAGAACGACCCGTCGGTGGTGCGCGGTGCCCGCAACTACCCGTGCCAGGAGTTCCCCGGCAAGCGCGCGCCGACGGTGCAGCTGTGCCGGGATCCGCGCGGCTACGTGCCGATCGGAAACAACCCGTGGCGCGGTCCGCCGGTGCCCTACGGCAGCGCTCCGATCACCGACGGCCGAAACATCACCCCGGCCAACAAGTTCCCGAATATCCCGCCGGGGGCGGACTACGACCCGGGACCACCCGTCGTGCAACTGCCGCCTGGCGTGCCGCCAGGACCGGGGCCCGCGCCGAACGCCCCGTTCCCGCTGCCGGTGCCGCCAAGTGACCTTGGACCGCCGCCGCCGCCGCTGCCGTTCTACGCGCCGCCGGACCAGATCGTCCCGCCGTACGGCAGGACGCCTCCAGGGGCCGTTCCGCCGCCGGCGATCGCGCCACCCCCGCCGGCCGAGCTCCCTCCGGGTCAGGGGCCGCTCCTCCCGTCGGAGGCGGTGCCACCGCAGGCGAGTGGTCCGACCACGGCGACGTACGATTCGAAGAACGGCGTCTTCGTCGACCCCGCAGGGGGCACGGGCGTCTACGCCGACGGCATGGACAAGGTGAACTCCGCGGAGACGTGGGTGGATCTGATGTTGGATCCAAGACAGGCGTAAGTGAATACCGCTCCGAACGACGAGAGCGATGCGACCCGAGGGAAATGGATTGACTGACACGACATCCGGCGAATCGTCGACAGAGACCCCGGAGTCGGTGAAGAAGGCCGCCGCGCGGCGCCGCGCGTCGAGGGCGGCCGGTCCGGCCGGAGCAGTTCCGGAGCCAACGGCGCACGTGGTCGACACCCCACCGGCAGTCAAGGTGCGTCCGGTCAAGCCGGTCGGGCCGCCGCCCCGGCGGCAACCGCACCGCATGCTGGTCGCGGGCCTCGCCCTTGGCGTCACGGCGGTCCTGGTCGCCGCGATGGCCGGCGTGGTCGCGCTGTTGTTCAACCAGCAGCGTCACGCGCAGGCCGAGGAAGCGCGGGATCAAAAGTTCGTCGACACCGCGTCGCAGACGGTGGTGAACATGTTCAGCTACACCCAGAACGACATCGACGAGAGCGTGAACCGGTTCGTCAACGGCATCAGCGGTCCGCTGCGGGACATGATGAGCCAGGGCAACAACGTCGAGAACCTCAAGGCGATCTTCCGCGACACGAACGCCAGTTCCGAGGCCGTGATCAACGGCTCGGCACTGGAGAAGGTCGACGACACGGCGGACAACGCCTCGGTTCTGGTGTCGGTGCGGGTGACGGTGACCAATCTGGACGGCGTCAACGCACCTTCGAAGCCGTACCGGTTGCGGGTCATCGTGCACGAGGACGACAACGGACGCATGACGGGTTACGACCTGAAATATCCCGACGGGGGAAACTGATGGGTCGCTTGAGTTCCCGGCTGACGGTGCTCGTCGGCATCTTGTTCGCGGTCGGCTTCGTCGCATTGGCCGGTTTCGGGGGCACTCTGTACTGGAATCGCGTCGAGCGGGTTGGTGAGCAGGAAGCCAGGGCCGAGTTACCGCAGTTGGCGGCCCAGCAAATCCCGATCATCCTGGGATTCGACTACCAGACGATCGAACGCAGCCGGACCGACGCCTACCGGCTGCTGACCTCTGACTTCCGTCGCGAGTACGAGGACGACACCACCAAGAACGTGATTCCTGCCGCGCGTGAGCGTCAGCTCATCAGCCAGGTCAACGTCGTCGGTGTCGGAATACTTGACGCGCACCGCGATTCGGGCTCAGTGATGGTCTACATGAACCGCGTGCTCACCGACAAGACCAAGCAGCCCCTCTACGACGGCAGCCGGTTGAAGGTCGACTACCAGAAGGTGGGCCAAGACTGGCGGATCAGGAACATCACTCCGATCTAGGAGCGTCCGCGTCCTGGGTGGCGGCCAGCGCCTCGAGAAATGAGCGCGCCCAGCGGTCGACGTCGTGGGCAAGCACCTGCCGACGCAGTGCCCGCATCCGGCGCCGTCCCTCCTCGGGGGTCTGCGCCAACGCCGCCTCGATCGCGTCCTTGACACCGTCGATGTGGTGCGGGTTGGTGAGGTAGGCCTGCCTCAGTTCGGCTGCGGCGCCGGTGAATTCGCTGAGAACCAAGGCGCCGCCGAGATCGCTGCGACAGGCGACGTACTCCTTGGCGACCAGGTTCATGCCGTCGCGCAACGGCGTCACCAACATGACGTCGGCCGCGACGAAGAATGCGATCAGTTCGTCGCGCGGTAGGGCCTGATGCAGGTAGTGCACGATGGGGTGCCCGACCTTGCCGTACTCACCGTTGATGTGCCCGACCTGGCGCTCGATGTCCTCGCGCATCATCTTGTAGCTCTGCACGCGCTCGCGACTCGGCGTCGCCAGTTGGATCAACACCGTGTCGTCTGGGTCGATCCTGCCCTCGTCGAGCAACTCCGAGAACGCCTGCAGTCGAACGTCGATGCCCTTGGTGTAGTCGAGTCGGTCCACACCGAGAAGGATCTTGCGCGGATTGCCCAGATCGGCGCGCAACTCCTTCGCGCGCTGACGAGCGCCGCGGTTGCGCGCCTTGGTGTCGAGCTCCTCGGAGTCGATCGAGATCGGGAACGCGCCCACCTTCACCGTGCGGAAGCCGACCTGGATCTCGCCGAAACGTGACCGCACACCGACGTTGGCCCGTGAGGTGTTGGCGCCGAGGAGCCGTCGCGCCAGGATCATGAAGTTCTGCGCGCCGCCGGGGAGGTGGAAGCCGACCAAGTCCGCGCCGAGCAGGCCCTCGATGATCTCGGTCCGCCAGGGCATCTGCATGAAGAGCTCGACGGGCGGGAACGGGATGTGCAGGAAGAAGCCGATGGTCAGGTCGGGCCGCAGCATGCGAAGCATCTTCGGCACCAGCTGTAGCTGGTAGTCCTGAACCCATACCGTCGCGCCGTGCGCCGCGGCCCTAGCCGTCGCCTCGGCGAACCGGCGGTTCACCTCGACGTACCGGTCCCACCACTCTCGGTGGTAGATCGGCTTGACGATGACGTCGTGGTACAGCGGCCACAGGGTGGCGTTGGAGAAACCTTCGTAGTAGTCGGCGAAATCCTCGGCAGACAGCGCCACCGGCCGCATCTCGAGGTCGTCCTCGAAGATGGGCTCTTCGTCGCCGTCGGTGATGCCGGGCCATCCGACCCAGGCACCGCGCCGTTTCCGCAGCAGCGGTTCCAGCGCCGTGACGAGGCCGCCAGGACTCCGCTTGTACGTCGTCGAGCCGTCCGGTCGCCGCTCCATGTCGATCGGCAACCGGTTGGCGACGACAACGAAGTCGGACTCGCCCTCGCCAACCGGGTCGAGCTCGAAGACCTCAGAGTGCCCGGAGTCGGCTGCTTCGCCTACTCCTGAGCTCACCTATGCCTCTTGCTTTGCCGGTCCGATGCCCAGCATGGACAAGAACACCCGGCATTCGTCGGCGTCGGTGGCGTACGCGGCGACGACACGCCTCGCCATGCGGGCGGTGCTGTCGGCCAAGGGCTCGACGTCACCGATTTCGGCAGGATCAGGTTTTGCAGCCATGGACCAACTCTAGGCGACTCGACGAGCCGCCTAGAGCCTGATCGGTGTTACTGGCCGTTGACGCTCGTCGGAGGCTGCACGAATTTGGGTGCATTCTCCTGCAAACCGATGCACTGACCGGTGTTGGCACCGGTGCAGGGGATGCCGTCCACGGACGGCAGGCCGCCGGGGGACTGCTCGATCGGCGACGCCGGGTAGCCGTTGTTCGTCGGCGAGTTCGGGACCGTGTGGGGCAGGCAGGAGCCCGTGTACATGTCCTCTTCCTCGCCGGCCGGGCACGACGCCGCGGGCGCGGCGTTCGCGGCAACGGGAACGGCGAAGGCGGCCACCGCCGGAGCGGCGGCGAAGGCGAGCGCGAATCCGCCGGCAAGGATGACTCGTCGAGCAGAGAATTCAAGGTGCGGCATTGTCACGCTTTCTGTGGTTTTCCAGGGCTTTCCGTGGTGCCCGAGAATATTGACGGTTCGTCGCAGGAATTGTAGGGAAGCTGTCGGGAATCTGCACGAGTTCCACGTGTTCCCTGAGAGTGGCCGCCGTCAGTTGGTCGAACCCGTGATCGTCGGATCCGATTCGACCGACGAGGTGGGCGGCACGTACTGCGGGGCGTCCTCGGCAAGGCCGATGCACTCACCCGAGTCGCGCCCGGTGCACGGCACGCCGTCGACCTCGGGGATGTCGGGGTTGCCCGGAGGCGTGGTGAACACCGGCGCCGGTGAATTGGGCACCATGAATGGGACGCACGAGCCGGTGAACTGGTCGGTGTCCTCTCCCGCGGCGCAGTTTTCGGCCAGCTGTGAGCCGGGGGCCGAGGGGACCGCAATCGCCGTCACGGCCGGTGCGGCGGCGACGGCGAGCGCGAATCCGCCGGCAAGGATGAGGCGTCGTGCAGAGAACTCGAAGTGCGGCATGCGTGGATTGTATGGAAGCTGCCCGCAATCTGCTCACATACTGCGAGTTCTCTACCGAAGCGTGTCATCACACTCAGCTAGTTGGTGGACCCCGTGATGGTCGGACTGGACCCGACCGACGATGACGGCGGCACGTACTGAGGGGCGTCCTCGGACAGGCCGATGCACTGGCCCGAATTTGCGCCCGTGCAGGGAATCCCGTCGACCGAGGGCAGGCCGCCAGGTGACTGCGCGATCTCGGGTGAGTTCGGGACGAGGTCCGGGGTGCACACGTCGGTGAAGGCGTCCTCGGTCTCGCCGGCGGGGCAGGACGCCCCGAACGAGGGCGCGATCGACGGGCTGGCGAATGCGGCCACCGCGGGGGCGGCGGCGATCGCGACGGCGAAACCGCCCGCGAGGAGCAATCGTCGGGTTGAGGTCTGTGGGTTCGTCATCGCCACGCTTTCTCTCCGATGGGCCCGTCGTGTGCGGGAACCAACTGCGGCGTCGACGATACGCCGGCGACCTTGAAATCAGGTGTGGTTACATGACGAGAACGTGTTCTAGTTTCTCTCGACGGGGGCGATGTGCAGCTTTCATTGGCGGATCGGACGATCATCGTCACGGGTGGCGGAAGCGGCATCGGCAAGGGCGTTGCCACTGCCGTCGTGGCCTCGGGTGGCGACGTGGTTCTCGTCGGGCGCAACGCCGACCGACTCGCCGCCGCGCAGGAGGAGATCACCGCTGCAGCGGGTGACGGCTCGGGCGAGGTCAGGTACGAGCCCGCCGACGTCACCAACGAGGACGAAGTCGCCGCGATGGTAGAGGCGGCGACCGCCTGGCGTGGTCGCCTCAACGGCGTCGTGCACTGTGCGGGTGGGTCCGAGACGATCGGCCCGATCACCCAGGTCGACTCCGACGCGTGGCGACGCACCGTCGACCTCAACGTCAACGGCACCATGTACGTGCTCAAGCACACCGCACGGGAGATGGTCCGCGGTGGCGGCGGCTCATTCGTCGGCATCTCGTCGGTCGCGGCCAGCAACACCCACCGGTGGTTCGGGGCGTACGGCGTGAGCAAGTCGGCGATCGACCACATGATGCAGCTGGGAGCCGACGAGCTCGGCGCGTCATGGGTGCGGGTCAACTCGATCCGGCCGGGGCTGATCCGCACCGAACTCGTTGCGCTGGTGCTTGATTCGCCGGAACTCAGCGAGGACTACCGGGTCAGTACGCCACTGCCGCGGGTCGGTGAGGTCGACGACATCGCCAACGCGTCGGTCTTCCTGCTCAGCGACGCCGCGAGCTGGATCACCGGGCAGGTGATCAACGTCGACGGTGGCCAGCTGGTGCGGCGAGGTCCCGATTACTCGGCGATGCTCGAACCCGTCTTCGGCGCCGACGGCCTGCGCGGAGTGGTCGGCTAGAAAGCGGGCTACTGCTTGGGCATCGACGTCGGGCAGTAGCCCTGCACGGCGAGGCTGCCGAAGGAGCCAATCTTCTTGCTGTCCGACCAGTCGGTGGCGTTCTGGATGTGGCGCAACGCGTTCTCGACCGACCCGGTGCGGGTTAGCACGTCGCACGTCGAGTGGGCCAGGTCGAGGGCGAACCCGTCCGACTTCAACTTCAGGCCCTGATCCTTCACGGCCTTGAGGAACGCCTGGTCGATCTGTTCCGATCGCGCGTCGTCGGTGGGGTCCGCGTGTGCCGGGACCGCCGTCGCCATGACGACGGACGCGGCAACGGCGAGAAGTGCTGCACCGAGGTTCTTCAATCTCATGCCATTCCCTGTCTCGCGAGCCACGACCCGACCCTACGTCGGCAAATTCTCATACGGGTATCGGCTGGTTGCAGACCGGTGTTACGAGCCGCCGTGGTGGATGCGGGAGTCCAGCTCGGCAAGCGCGCGGCCGCCGCCACCCCAGCGGCGCGCGATGATCTCGGCGACGATCGACACCGCGGTCTCCTCGGGAGTGCGGGGCTCGCCAAGAACGTCACGCACGTGTCGACTGCAGGTGTGGCCGAGTACCGTTGCCCCATGACAGGTCCGCCGCGTCCGCCACGGCGACGGCGGCGGCTCATCGCCGTTGCGTGTGTCGCCGTCGTGGCCACGATGACGGCCTGTGGTCGGGATGCGGCGCCCGATTCACTCTTCGAGTCGGCCGGCTATCACGTCCGCGGAGACACGGTGTTCTACCTTCGGGGTTTTCCGGGTAAGGCGTCCCAGGTCGACGGTGCCGATGCAGCGTCGTTCGCCCCACTGGATCGGACGTTCGCGAAGGACCGTTCGACGGTATACGTCGACGGCAGGCCGCTTCCCGAGGCGAATCCCGACAGCTTCGTCCTGCTCGACCGCCCTGATTTCGCCAAGGACGACGGCCACGTCTACCAACGCGACACGGTGCTCAGCGACGACCCGACCAATTTCGAGCTGCTCGACGGCAACCTGGCCAAGGACGGCCGCGCGGTGTACTCGTCCGACGGCAGGGTGCTGTCGGACGATCCCACGCACTTCTCGATCGTCTCGGACACGGACTACTACCTGTTCACGAAGGACGACCGGACCGTGCACGTGAACGGCAACCCCATCGTTGGTGCCGACCCGGCCACCTTCCGGGTGCTCAAGGGCGGCTACTCGCGTGACGGCGCCAACGTCTTCTACGGCACCGATCGCATCGCCGACGCCGACGTCCCGTCGTTCGACGCGCTCGAAGGCCCCTTCGCCCGCGACGACCGCCACGGCTATTGGATGGGCACGCCGATCCGCGACGCCGACGGCGCCACGTTCCACGTGTTGAACGCGGACTTCGAATGTGCGGCGGACGCGACGCACGCGTTCTACCGCGACGACGTCATCGTCGACGCCGATCCCCGCTCGTTCCCGTCGGGCCACGCGGTGACCGGCTGCTCGGAGAAGTCGGTCTTCTTCGCGCCGTAGCGGGCCAGGCCTAGGGCAATCGCTGCCACAGGCAGTCGCCGGTCAGCTCGATGGTGAACAGCCGGGGTACCACTTCCAGCGTCAGGGTCCGACCGGGTTCGCCTCGGTCGGATTTCGGCGGAGTCAGGGTCGGCGTGCCGGAGACCACCGCGAATTGAGTTGCCCCGCAGGTGCTCTCAGGGGTCAGCGGGGTGGCCGTCCAGCGGCCTGATTCGAGCATGGGGTTGCGACGGCCCTCCCCGTGCAGCGTCATCACGGGTCCGGTGCTCAGCCACTCGTCGCTCATCGGATAGGGATCGGCGACGGGTTGCCAGTTGACGCCGTCGCACACCATCGGTGCCGTGGCGCCAGCCGGCAACGTCAGCGCATCCTTCAACTCCGCGCTGCACGATGCATTCGTCTGCGGCGCAACGGGATCGGCGTTGGCCACCGCGACCGGCGACGACGCGAACGCCGCCACCGTCGCTCCGATCACGATGAAACGCAACACGGGCCGGCCTAGACCTTGGTGAGATCGGTCTTCATCAACATCACGTTGTACTCCGACCACAGCGACAGGTTCCAGTACAGATCGGTGCCGGTGCCCATCGTCGACGACGACCACGGATGCATCATCGGCGCGTAGATGCCGCCGGGCTGCTGCGCCATCAGAACCTTCGCACTCGACCAGGTGCCCTGAGGAGTGTCCGAGGTACGCATCACGATGTTGTTGAACTGGTCGCCGTGGAGGACGACGTACTTGTTGAGTTGCTTGTTGTACTGGACCGACATCTCGCTGACCTGGTTGCCGGGTTTCCCGACGCCGCATGCGCCGGTGTCCTGGCCGAAGGCGGCCGTGGCCTTGGCCGGCTGGTTCTTGTACCACCCCGCCGGGGTGGCGCCGATGCCGAACCAGCCGCCAGCCTTGCCCTTGCTGTAGTACTCGTACTTGCTGGTGTCGAGGATGTCCTTCTCCGCGACGCGCGACACGTACGCGGCGCCCTGGCGGCCGTTGGGCGTCCCGTAGTTGTAGACGTAACCGTCACCCGGTCGGACGAAGGCGCCCTGCTGGAACTTGTCGTTGCCGCCGACGGGTGAGTTGTAGCGCACCGAAGTCGGTGCGACGGTCCAGTTCTCGCCGTTGTCGGTGGAGTAGGCGATTGCGGAGTAGTTGGTCGACCACGTGCCCGCCGCACCCCATTTGCTCACCGACATGAAGTTGACGTACTGGGTGACGCCGAACTGGGTGCCGGGCGTCGGGATGGAGATGCCCGCGGTGGGGATGAGGGTGACACCTGCGGGCAGCCCGGAGGGATGGATGATCTGCCGCGCGGTGGTCGGGCTGCTCAGCGGCGTGCCGCCGAACATGTTGCCGTTGAACCACTCTCCGTTTGGAATGGTCATGCCGTCGGAGAGGTCGGTGTCGGCGCTGCGGAGCAGCACGTTGAAACGCCAGTTGCCGGTCATGTTGGCGCCGCTGAACGTGTCGCCGAACGCCATCAGTATCTGATGCTCGTTGTACGGCGTGGTGGGGTCGTCGACCATGCCGTTGTCCCACATGACGCCGACGTCGGTGCCGTTGATGCCGAAACGCTTCAGGGTGTCGGCGATCAACGGGTTGCCGGTCTGATAATTGCCCGTCACCCACTGGACGAACTGGGTAGACGGGCTCAATTGCGCACCGGGAAGCGGGAATCCGGGCACGTTGACCGCGGCCGCCTGAGCGAAGGCCGCGGTGGCGGCGGCCAGCGAGACGCTGGTGGCGTCGACGGCCACGGCCGGGGTCTGGGTGGCTCGCCCGGTGACGGCGTTGACGAAGTGGTCGAACTCGCGACGCGCGAACGCAAGCAAAGACCACGCCAGCGGGGGTTCGGCGGGAGTCGGAGAGCCCGCCCCCATGAATGGGGTCAGCATCCAGTTGACGACGCTCGACACCACGCCGCTCACCACGGCCAGCGGGTTCGGCGGTGCCTGGCGTGCGGGGGCCTCGGGCGTGACCGTGACGAGGGTGACCTGTGCGTCGGACGCCGACTTTGCCGCGGCCGAGACGACGGCGAGGCTGGCGATCTTGGGGGCCGGGCCGTCGACGTCTTGCTTGGCGGCGGTCGGTGTGACGGTCTTCGGCTCGGATGTCTTGCCGGTGTCCGCCTTCGACGTGTCCGTCGCCGTTGGTGCCGGGGTGGACACGGCGAAGGCGGACACCGGCAAGACATCCGAGCCGAAG
>VIFX01000080.1:0-16054 GCA_006864685.1 Mycolicibacterium hodleri
GATCGCTCAGTGTCTCGTGGGCTCGGAGATTTGTATAAGAGACAGGTCTCGTGGCGGGGGTAGGCGACCCTAGTTGACACCCGTCAAGTAGGGCCGTCGTAGAGTCACGTCATGCAGATCCGCGACACCGCCGTAGCGACCCCCGACAAGCCGGTCATCATCATGCATCCGTCGGGAACGGTGGTGACTTTCGGAGAGCTCGAGGCCAGGGCCAATCAGCTCGCCCACCTGTTCCGGTCGGCCGGTCTCGTCGAGGGTGACGCCGTCGCGATGCTGATGGAGAACAGCGAACACTTCCACGCGGTGATGTGGGCCGCGCGCCGCGCCGGGCTCTATTACGTGCCCATCAACACCCACCTCACGGCCGCCGAGGTCGCGTACATCGTCGACAACTCCCATTCGAAGGCCATCGTCGGGTCGGGCGGGTTGCGCGACCTGCTGGCCGGGCTCGAGGCCGAGCTGCCCAACTGTCTGCCCGCGGTCCGACTCATCGTCGACGGCGATCTCGACGGGTGGCAGAGCTACCCGGAATGTGCTGCCGACCAACCGGTTACGCCCATCGACGACGAGATCGAGGGCGATCTGCTGCAGTACTCCTCCGGCACGACCGGTCAGCCGAAGGGCATCAAGCGCGCGCTGACGCATCAGTCGCCTGCCGAGGTGCCCGGCTTGATGGCGGCGCTCGTCGGTTTCTGGATGCACCCCGATGCGGTCTACCTCAGTCCCGCTCCGCTCTATCACACCGCCCCGTCGGTCTGGACGATGCAGACGCAGGCGGGCGGCATCACGACCGTCATCCTCGACAAGTTCAGCCCCGAGGGAGCCCTCGAGGCGATCCAGAAGTACCGCGTGACGCACGGCCAGTTCGTCCCCGTGATGTTCACCCGCATGCTCAAGATGCCCGAGGCCGCGCGGACCTCCTACGACGTCTCCAGCCTGGAACGCGTCATGCACGCCGCCGCGCCATGCCCGGTGGAGATCAAGCAGCAGATGATCGACTGGTGGGGCCCGATCGTCGACGAGTACTACGCGTCTTCGGAGGCCATCGGGTCGACGCTCATCAGCGCCGAGGAATGGCTGACCCACCCTGGCTCGGTCGGCAGGTCGATGATGACCCCGCTGCACATCCTCGACGAGGACGGCAACGAGTTGCCCCCTGGCGAGGCGGGCGAGATCTACTTCGAGGGCGGTGCCGACTTCGAGTACCTCAACGACCCGGCCAAGACGGCGTCGTCGCGCGACTCGCACGGCTGGAAGACGGTGGGAGACATCGGCTATCTCGACGAGGACGGCTACCTCTACCTGACCGACCGGCGGCATCACATGATCATCTCGGGCGGGGTCAACATCTATCCGCAGGAGGCGGAAAACGTGTTGGTGACCCACCCCAAGGTGATGGACGCCGCGGTGTTCGGCATCCCCGACGAGGAGATGGGCCAACGGGTCAAGGGCGTGGTGCAGACCGTCGACCAGGACGACGCCACCGACGCGTTCGCCGAGGAACTGCTGGCCTGGCTGCGGGACCGGTTGTCCCACTACAAGTGTCCGCGGTCGATCTCGTTCGAGGCGCAACTGCCCCGCACCGACACCGGCAAGCTCTACAAGCAGACGCTGATCGAGAAGTACTCGCGCTGAAATCGCACGGACGGGTCAGCTGGACCGGCGCAGCGTCACCCGATAGGTGTACTGCTCCGGCACGAAGTGGCTGACCGCCAACTCCACCGGCGTCCCCGACGCGTCGGAGTACAGCCGGTCGACCCTCAGCATCGGATGCCCCGGTGGGCAACCCACCGCCGCGGCGACCTCGTCGTCGGCCGCCGACACCGTGATCGACTGTGCCGCTTCGGCTATCGGTGACGCCAGGTGGGGTTCCGTCAGTCCGATCACGGTGCAGGTGCTGACGGCGCCGTCGGCCAACTCCGGTGCGCCGAGAACCGGCCTTGCCACGAACTCCGGCAAGTGCACGCGCGTGAGCACGAACGGGACCCCGGGGTCGGTGCCGTGCAGGCGACGCAGCACCACGGTGTGGACGACGTCGTCGTCGAGCCGCAGCCGGCTGGCCGCCTCGACGTCGACGCGGCGCCGCAGACCGGTGAGCACCTCCATGGTGGTGTCGTCGGACAGGCTCATCAGGTCCTCGATCGAGCCCAGCTGCCGCAGATAGCGGTGCCCGTCCTGGTGGGCGTAGGTGCCACGACCCGGCACCCGGTACACCACGCCCTCGGCGACGAGGTCCTGGAAGGCGCGCCGCACGGTCTGCCGGGACAGGCCGTGGCGGGCGACGAGCTCGGACTCGGTGGGCAGGCGGACGCCGTCGGCGTAGGCGCCGGAGGCGATCTCATCCCGAAGTGCTTGGCGCAGAGTCTGATACGCGGGTGGGGCGCGCACGGTCAGAGCCCGCCGCGGGCCACCAGCTGGGCGGCGATCACGTTGCGCTGAATCTCGTTGGTGCCCTCGCCGACGATCATCAGCGGCGCGTCGCGGAAGTAGCGCTCGACGTCGTACTCGGTGGAGTAGCCGTAGCCGCCGTGGATCCGCACCGCGTTCAGGGCGATCTCCATCGCGGCCTCCGAGGCGAAGAGCTTGGCCATGCCGGCTTCCATGTCTGCCCGCGCGCCGCTGTCGTAGCGGTCGGCGGCGTGCAAGGTCAGCTGGCGTGCGGCGGTGAGCTTGGTGGCCATGTCGGCCAGGTAGTTGCCGATGGCCTGGTGCTTCCAGATCGGCTCGCCGAAGCTCTCGCGCTCCTGCGCATAGGCCAGGGCGTCCTCGAAGGCGGCGGTCGCGACGCCGAGCGCGCGGGAGGCGACCTGAATGCGGCCGGTCTCGAGACCTTTCATCATCTGCCCGAACCCCTTGCCGGGCGTCCCGCCGAGGACGGCGGTCGACGGCACGCGGTAGTCGACGAACGAGAGTTCGCACGACTCGACGCCCTTGTAGCCGAGTTTGGGTAGATCCCGGGATACCGCCAGCCCCGCAGCGTGTTCGGCCAGCACGATGGACATGCCGCGGTGCTTGGGGGTGGCGCTCGGATCGGTCTTGCACAGCAGGGCGATCAGCCCCGAGCGCCGCGCGTTGGTGATCCACGTCTTGGCGCCGTTGACCACCAGGTCGTCGCCGTCGGCGCGGGCGACGGTCGTCATCGCCTGCAGATCGGAGCCGCCGCCCGGTTCGGTGAGCGCCATCGTCGCGCGCAGCTCGCCGGTCGCCATGGCAGGCAGGTACCGCTGCTTCTGCTCGTCGGTGCCGAACAAGTCAAGGAGCTTGGCGACGACGGTGTGACCGCCCATGGCCCCGGCCAGGCTCATCCAGCCGCGCGCCAACTCCTGGGTGACCAGCACGTAGCACCGCGTGGACACCGGCGTGCCGCCGTACGCCTCGGGCACGGCCAGCCCGAAGATGCCGATGCGTTTCATCTGTTCGATCCACGCCTCGGGGTAGGTGTTGGCGTGCTCGACGTCGCGGACGGCCGGTTTGACGTCACGGTCGACGAACGCGCGCACCGTGGCGATCAGCATGAGTTCTTCGTCGGTGAGATCCATTTGTACGGCCATATTGACACGCCGATGGCGACGCTGCCAGCATGTGACGCTGTGACTTTGTCCGGCCAAATATCGTCTGCCCCGTTCTTCGACGACTTGGCGGTCGGGCAGGTGTTCGACCGAGCACCGTCGATGACGCTGACGCCCGGCACCGCGGCCGTGCACCAGTCGATCCTCGGGGACCCGATGCGGATGCCGCTGGACGCCGCGCTGACGCGGGCGGTCACCGGAGCCACGGCGCCGCTGGCCCACCCCGCGATGGTCAGCGACGTCGCAATCGGCCAGAGCACCCTGGCCACGCAGCGGGTGAAGGCGAACCTCTTCTACCGCGGTCTCACGTACTTCCGGTACCCCATCATCGGCGACACCCTGTACACGAGAACCGAAGTGGTTGGCCTGAAACAGAATTCGACCAAGCCGGGCCGCGGTCGTACCGGGCTGGCGGCGCTGCGGATGACGACCATCGACCAGGCCGACCGGCTGGTGCTGGACTTCTACCGATGCGCAATGCTGCCGCTGAGCCCGGAGGCGCCGGACACCGGGCACGCCGACGACCTCTCCACCATCGGGGTCGACGCGGGGGCGACGACCGACCCGACCGCCGAGTGGGACGCGGACGCCTTCCGCGCCCGGGTGCCCGGCCCGCACTTCGACCCCGAGATGGCGGGCATGGTGCTGACGAGCACCGGCGACGTCGTCAGCAGCGCACCGGAACTCGCCCGGTTGAGCCTCAACATCGCTGCCACACACCACGATTGGCGGGTCAACGGCCACCGGCTGGTCTACGGCGGGCACACCATCGGCCTGGCGTTGGCACAGGCCACTCGGCTGATGCCGAACCTGGTGACGGTTCTCGGGTGGGACTCTTGCGATCACACCGGGCCGGTGCGCGAGGACGACACGCTGTACAGCGAGCTCCACGTGGAGGCGGTGCTGTCACTGCCCGCGGGCCGCGGCGGGGTGCTGTCGCTGAGGTCGCTCGTCTACGCCGTCGGTGAGCCCGACCGGCAGGTGCTGGACTGGCGATTCCGGGCGCTGCAGTTCTGACCCGCGCCCCCGCTGGGGGCTAGCCGGTAGTCGGGATTGCGGCCAGCGGCGTCGACGCCGTCACCCCCGGTGGAGCAAGGTAAGTGGCATAGCCCGAGTGGGCGACCCGCATACCGAGGAGGCGCAGTCATGACCACGTCGATCAACCGCAGCAATCACACCCTCTCGCTACTCGACGGCGAGATCGTCGAGGAGTCCGAGTTGGGCTCGATGCGGCGGGTCACTGCCGACAACCTGCCCATCCTCAAGGGCCTGTCGATCAAGCGGGTGCTGCTGAACCCGGGTGCGATGCGCACGCCGCACTGGCACGCCAACGCCGACGAACTCACCTACTGCGTGTCGGGCACCGCCCTGGTGTCCATCCTCGACAACGGCAGCAAGTTCTCGAGCTTCGTCGTCACCGCCGGACAGATGTTCCACGCCGAATCCGGCTCCCTGCACCACATCGAGAACATCGGCGAGGACGTCGCCGAGTTCATCATCGCCTTCCGCAACGAGCGTCCCGAGGACTTCGGCTTCGGCGCCACCCTCGGCGCGTTCTCCGACGCCGTGCTCGGCAACACCTACAACCTGCCGTCCTCGGACTTCGCCAAGATCCGCCGCAGCACAACCGATCACAAGCTCGCCGCCCGCATCGGTGATCCAGTCGTGCCCGCCGGCGCGTACTTCAACGATCCCCACAAGTTCGACGTCGAGGCCCAGCCGCCAAGCCTGAACTACGTCAGCGGCAGCGCCCGCTTCGCCCGCGACCAGTACTGGCCGGCGCTGAAGAACATCTCGATGTACTCGCTGCGCGTCACCGAGGACGGCATGCGCGAGCCACACTGGCATCCCATCACCGCCGAGATGGGCTACGTCCAGCACGGCGACGCTCGCATGACGGTGATGAATCCCGATGGCACACTGGACACGTGGAACATGACCACCGGCGACATGTACTTCATCCCGCGGGCCTACCCGCACCACATCGAGAACATCGGCCAGGATGACTGGCACTTCCTGATCTTCTTCGACCAGCCGTTCCCTGCGGACATCGGCTACAAGGCCTCCGCCAGCGCATACTCTCGTGAAGTGCTCGCCGCCACGTTCAACACTCACCTCGACGACCTCCCGACGTTCCCCTTCACCCCCGCCGACCCGCTGGTCGTCGGACGCGTGAACCCGCTCGACCCTCGTTAATCCCCCCCGGCGATTTGCTCCACGAATCGCTCAACTGAGAGGCACCGCAATGGCTTTCGTCACCACCTCCGACGGCACCGACATCTTCTACAAGGACTGGGGTACCGGGCAGCCGATCGTCTTCAGTCACGGATGGCCGCTGTCGTCGGACGACTGGGACAACCAGATGTTGTTCTTCCTGGCCCAGGGCTACCGCGTGATCGCGGCCGACCGGCGGGGCCATGGTCGGTCCACGCAGACCCCGGGCGGGCACGACCTGGACCACTACGCCGACGACCTCGCCGTCGTGGTCGAACACCTCGACCTGCACGACGCCATCCACGTCGGGCATTCCACCGGCGGCGGTGAGGTGGTCCGCTATCTAGCCCGCCACGGCGAGAGCCGCGCGGCCAAGGCCGTGCTGATCAGCGCTGTGCCGCCGCTGATGGTGCAGACCGAGGCAAACCCAGAAGGCTTGCCCAAGAGCGTGTTCGACGGTCTGCAGGCCCAGCTGGCGGCGAACCGGTCGGAGTTCTACCGCGCGCTTCCGTCGGGGCCGTTCTACAACTTCGACAAGCCTGGTGTGGAGTCGACCCCGGAGTATCGAGAGGCCGTCGTCGAGAACTGGTGGCGCCAGGGGATGATGGGTGACGCGCTGTCGCACTACGACGGCATCGTCGCGTTCTCTCAGACCGACTTCACCGAGGACCTCAAGAAGATCACGGTGCCCACCCTGGTGATGCACAGCGTCGACGACCAGATCGTGCCGTACGTGGCAGCCGGGCCGAAGTCCGCCGAACTGTTGGTCAACGGCACGCTCAAGACTTACCGGGACAACTTCCCGCACGGCATGCCCACCACGCATGCCGACGTCGTCAACGCCGACGTGCTCGCCTTCCTGAAGGGGTAGCGGCGACCGATCTGAGTATCTGGAAATAAACTCAGCTTGGTGGTGCTTGGACCGAAGATGGAGCACTTCACCTTCGGCCGCAACAACGGCCTGCGCGTGTCCGCCCTCGCCCTTGGCGCGGGGAACTTCGGGACGCGCTGGGGGTACGGCGCGGACGCCGAGACGTCCCGTGCGCTGGTCGACCGCTTTGCCGAAGCCGGCGGCACGGCGATCGACACGGCGGCGAGCTATCAGGTCGGCGAGTCGGAGGAGAACCTCGGACGCATCCTGGCGGGGCGCCGTGAACGGTTCACCATCGCCACGAAGTTCGCCATCGGCGGTGCGACGCCGGACGGCAGCGGGGTGCTGCAGACCGGCAACGGCCGACGCGCGATGTTCCGTTCGGTCGAGGACAGTCTGCGCCGCCTCGACACCGACTATCTGGACCTGCTCTACGTGCACTTTCCGGACTTCGTCACCCCGGTCGAGGAGATCGTCCGCGCATTCGACGACCTCGCCAGCGCCGGTAAGATCCTCTACGCCGGCCTGTCGAACTTCCCGGCGTGGATGACGGCTCGCGGGGTGACGCTGGCCGACGTGCGGGGGTGGACGCCGATCTCGGCCGTCCAGTTCGAGTACAGCCTCGTCGAGCGCAGCGGTGACCGCGACAACCTCCCGATGGCCGAGGCGCTTGGCGTCGGCGCCGCGCTGTGGTCCCCGCTGGGCGGCGGACTGCTGACGGGGAAGTACCGCAGCAGCAGTGCGGGCAGGCTGACCGAGTGGAATCGGTTGGTACACGCCGAGGACGAGCCGGTGAAGGCCGCGACGGTGGACGCCGTGCTCGACGCCGCGGGTGAGCTCGGGGTGCCGCCTGCCCGGGTGGCCGTCGCCTGGCTGTTGGAACGTGCCAGGCGGTCACCGACGGGCGTGGTGCCGGTGATCGGCCCGCGCACGGTCGACCAGCTCGACGACTACCTGGCCGCGCTCGACGTCGACCTCGGTGCGGAGATCTACGACCGGCTGGACCGGGTCAGTTCCATCCCGCTTGGCCAGCCCCACGAGCAGAATGCCGC
This sequence comes from Mycolicibacterium hodleri, assembly GCA_006864685.1. Lineage (GTDB taxonomy): Bacteria > Actinomycetota > Actinomycetes > Mycobacteriales > Mycobacteriaceae > Mycobacterium > Mycobacterium hodleri_B. The sequence continues at coordinate 7,707 of VIFX01000080.1, forward strand.
GCGGCGGAGCACCACCCTCGGTGGCGACCGGTTCAGGACGGGGCCGATTCCGTCTGCATGAGGTGTCGGCGCAACCAGGTGACCTGGGTGGCGAAGAAGCCTTGTGACACCCGGGCTTTCGGGACCACGCCGTCGAAACCGTGAAAGGCGCCATGGACGACCTCGACGTCGCACGGCACACCGGCCAAGGTGAGGCGTTCGGCGTAGGCGAGATCCTCCTGATGGAACAGGTCGTTGGTGCCGACCCCGATCCACGCCGGCGGCAGCCCGCTTAGATCGGGATTGCGCGCGGGCACCGCGACGTTCGGGTCGGCGTCGCCCAGATAACTGGCCCAGCCGTAGACGTTCGACTTCTGCGTCCACAACCGATGGTGGTGGTCGTCGAGACCCTCCTGCGTTGCCGAGCGGTCGTCGACCATCGGGTAGACCAGCAGTTGCGCCGCCAGGGTCACCTCACCCCGGTCGCGGGCCAGTAGCGCCAACGCTGCGGCGAGTCCGCCGCCGGCACTGGCGCCGGCGACGGCGACGCGCGCGGGGTCGACGCCGGGCAGGTCCACCAGCCAGCGCAGCGCACCGTAGCAGTCCTCGAGCGGGGTCGGATACGGGTACTCGGGCGCCAGACGGTAGTCGACTGCGGCGACGATGACACCCAGCTCGCGGGCGAACCGGCGGCACAGGTCGTCGTCCTGGGCTGCGCTGCCGATGACGTAACCGCCGCCGTGAATCCACAGCAGCGCAGGACCTTTCGACTGCGCGTCGGGTGCTCGATGTAGCCGAACCCGGACACCGGTGGCCAACGTCAGGACCTCGACGTCGGGCGGCGTTCGCCGGTCCATCAGGCGGGCGGCCACGCGGAACACCGGCAACGAATTGGGGGTGATCATGCTGCGGGGGATCAACCGGGCGGAGCGCTTCAGCTCGGGATGAAAGTCGGCCACGCGACCGACACTACTTATCGGACGGTCCCCGCGCGCCTATTCGCGATCGTCGAGCAGGGCTTCGAACGCCACCCGGTCACCGCGATACAGCGAGCGGACCACTTCGATCGGTCGGCCGTCGGTGTCCACCGATCGCCGATGCAGCCGCAGCATCGGCATGGCCGTCGTCGACTCGAGCAGTCCGGCCTCGCGCGGGGACGCCAGCACGGTCTCCACTCGTTCCACCGCCGAACCGAATTCGACTCCGGTGGCCCGGACCGCGGCATAGAGCGAGGTGGTCGGATCGAAGGTCTCGGTGAACGCCCCGAAGCGATGCTTCGGCAGGAAGGTGCTCTCCAGCCCGATGCGTTGGCCGTCGGCGAGGAGGACGCGTTCGAGATGCATCACCGCGGCGCCGTCGGTGACGTCGAGGGCCGCGGTGAGATCGGGGGTGGCCTCGACGTCCTCCCAGGTGACTAGGAGACGGCCCGGTTTGCGCCCCATCTTCAGGGCGCCCTCGGTGTATGACTTGAGTGAAAGGGGCTGCACCAGCTTCGGTTTCGACACCACCGTGCCGCGGCCGCGGCGCTCGATGCGTCCCTCGACGAGCAGTTCGTGCAACGCCTGCCGCACGGTTTCGCGTGCGACTCCGAAGCGTGCGGCCAGCTCCCGCTCGGGAGGAAAGGCGTCACCCTCGACGAGTCCGTCGAGAATCTCGTCGAGGGCCGTGCGGATCGCGTACGGCTTGCTCATGACTCCCTCTGGCGGGCAACGCGTTCGGCGATGACGAGCACGTCGTCGATCGTAACGGTCGCGTCGGCGTTGGGGTCCTTGGCGGCGTCGTCGTAGCGTCGCAGCCGCAGCGCGTCGGGCCACCACGCGTGCACGACGAGTGCGGGTTCGACCTCGGCACCGCCCTGGGCCTGAAGTGACGTCAAGGACGTCGGGGTGAGCGCGGCGCCGTAGGCGGGATCGGTCGCCACCAGATACCGCTTGGCGGCGACGTGCTGGCCGGCCAGCCAGCCGACCCGCTCGCCGAACCGCGGTGTCAGCCACTCTCGGGCCGTCTGGTCGTGCCGTTCAGCCGCCGCCGCCTCGAACAACGGGCTGTGCGCGATGTCGTGCAGCGCGGCGGCGAGCACCAGTTCGTCGTCGGCACCGTCGTCGACGGCGCGGGCCGCCGACTGCAGGGCGTGGTCCAGTTCGTCGACCGCTTCCTCGTCCCACACGTCACGCAGCGAAGACAGAAGGCGGGCGGTTTCGGTGATCGCGTCCACGGTTGCAGCATACCCCCGATTGGTCTATACCAATTGTTCATCTGCCGTTCCGGCTCCCATCACCGGAGCGACGGGAGCCCGTAGCCCCGAGTCTGGAAGGTCAACCACCATGCGCGTCACGATCATTGGCGGCGGAATCCTCGGAACCGCCCACGCCCTCGAGGCGGTTCGGCGCGGTCATCACGTCACCCACCTCGAGCGCGAGCCGGAGGCCCGCGGCGCGACCGTCCGCAACTTCGGTCTGGTCTGGGTCTCCGGCCGGGCCGAGCACGAACTCGACGCCGCCCTGCGGTCCCGTGAACTGTGGGAACGGATCGGCGCCACGATCCCCGGCATCGGGTTCCGGCCCGCCGGCTCGTTGACGCTGCTGCGCACACCGCGCGAGGTCGCGGTCGCCGAACAGGCCGTCGAGCGCGCTGACGCCGCACCGCGGGGCTTCGAGCTACTCGAGCCCGATCGCGCCCGTGCGCTGAATCCGGCGCTGCGGGGCCAGTTCCTGGCCGCATTGCACTGTTCGCGCGACGCCGCGGTGGAGTCACGCCAGGCGATGCCCGCCATCCGTGAATATCTGTGCAGCACCGGTCGTTACGACTTCATGTCGGGGACCGAGGCGCGCTCGGTCGACGGCACCACCGTCCGCGACGACCGCGGCAGGCTCCATGACTCCGACCTGGTCCTGGTGTGCCCCGGCGCGGCGCACGGGGGCCTGACCCGCGAGATCGCCGGGGATCTGCCGGTGCGACGCGTGCGGTTGCAGATGATGCAAACCGATCCACTCGGCGAACCGCTCACCACGGCCATCGCCGACGGCGACAGCTTCCGCTACTACCCGGGCTTCGCAGGAAGTGCCCTTGACGGGTTGCGGGACAACGAACCTCAGCATGCGATCGCGGCCGAGGGGCGCATGCAACTGCTGTGCGTCCAACGTCTGCACGGCGGGCTGACGATCGGCGACACCCACGAATACGACGAGCCCTTCGCGTTCGACGTCGACGACGCGCCCTACGACTACCTCGCCGCGCGCGTCGAGGAATTCCTCGGTCGGCCGTTGCCGACCGTCCGGCGCCGGTGGGCGGGTGTGTACAGCCAATGCGTCGACCCCGGGCAACTGGTGATGCGCACCCAGGCGGCCGACGGCGTCTGGGTGATCACCGGTCCCGGCGGCCGGGGCATGACGCTCGGGCCCGCCATCGCCGAGCAGACCGCCGATCTGATCGAACTATGAAGGAAGCAAGCATGATTCAACTCGCCGTGCTCGACATGGCAGGAACCACCGTCGCCGACGACGGCCTGGTGATCCGTTCGTTCGAGGCTGCCGCGACGGCAGCGGGCCTACCCGTCGAGGGGCCCGAACGCGAGCACGCCCGCCAGTACGTGCTCGACACGATGGGCCAGTCCAAGATCGTCGTGTTCCGTGCATTGTTCGGCGCCGAGGACCTCGCCCAGCGGGCCAACGCCGCCTTCGAGAGCGCCTACGCGGCGGCGATCGACGAGGGCCACGCCAGTGCGGTCGACGGCGCTGCCGAGGCGATTGCGCGCCTTCGCGACGCAGGCGTCAAGGTGGCGTTGACGACGGGCTTCAGCGGGCCGACGCAGCAGAAGCTGCTGGCCGCGCTTGGCTGGGAGTCCGCCGTCGACCTGGTGCTGGCGCCCGGCGCCGGGGTGCGCGGCCGTCCCTACCCGGACCTCATCCTGACCGCCCTGATGCGGCTGGGCGTCGACGGCGTCGGTGACGTCGCCGCACTCGGTGACACCACCAGTGACGTCACCAGTGCGCTGCGCGCCGGATGTTCCATCGCCGCAGGCACTCTCACGGGTGCCCACGACGAGAAGCAGTTGTACGACGCCGGAGCCACCCACGTGGTGCCGACGGTCTCCGAGTTCGCCGACCTGATCCTCGACCACCAACCCTAGGACGCAGAGATGACGCTTCGAAAGACCCTGGCGGCGCTGACCGCCGCGACCCTCGCCGTCACCCTGACGGCGTGCGGCGGCACCGGATCCTCCGGCACTGGCACGGGTGAGACCGTCACGGTGTACAGCGCCGACGGTCTGGCCACCTGGTACAAGACCCAGTTCGACGCCTTCACCAAGAGCACGGGCGTCAACGTCAACCTGGTGGAAGCCGGTTCCGGCGAGGTGGTTTCGCGCGTCGAGAAGGAACAGTCGAACCCGCAGGCCGACCTGTTGGTCACCCTGCCGCCGTTCATCCAGAAGGCCGACCAGTCGGGTCTGCTGCAGTCGAGCGGCGTCGACGTCAGCCGCATTCCGGCTGCCCAGGTGGGCCCCGACGGCCACTACCTGCCGGTCGTGGACAACGCGCTCAGCTTCATCGCCAACCCCGGCGCGAACCCGCAACCCGCCACCTGGAACGACCTGCTGGCACCCGAATACAAGGGCAAGCTTCAGTATTCGACGCCCGGGCAGGCCGGCGACGGCACCGCGGTGCTCATCCTGCTGCAGCACCTGATGGGCAAGCCCGCGGCGCTGGACTACCTCGGCAAGCTGCAGGCCAACAACGTGGGACCGTCGTCGTCGACCGGCAAGTTGCAGCCGAAGGTCAGCAACGGCGAGCTGCTGGTGGCCAACGGAGACGTGCAGATGAACCTCGGTTCGATCAAGGACGACGGGTCGAAGTTCACCGTCTTCTTCCCGGCCGCCGCCGACGGCACGAAGACCACCGTCTCGCTGCCCTACGTCGCCGGCGTCACCAAGGGTGCGCCGCATGCCGATTCGGCCAAGAAGCTGCTCTCCTTCCTGGTCTCGGAGGACGTCCAGAAGACCGTCGCACCCGAGGCGCTCGGCATCCCGGTGCTGAGCTCGCTGGCCTCGTCGGCGCAAGGGTCGGCCGCACCGAACACCCCGGCCGCGGTGCTCAAGGGCGTCGACGTGTGGGTGCCCGACTGGAACGCCGTGCTCAAGGATCTCGACGCCGACGTCGCCGCGTACCAGAAGGCCACCGGCAGCTGATCATGGCCGAGACCCGGGTAGGGAAGACGAAGACGGGGACCAGTGTTCGCCGCGAAGCGGTCGCCGAAAGTGGCACGCCCGCAATCACCTTCGACCGCGTCGGCGTGACCTACGGCCGCGGCAACAAGACGACGACGGCGCTGGTCGACTTCAACCTCCGGGTGGCCGTCGGTGAGACGGTGGCGCTCCTTGGCCCCAGCGGGTCCGGCAAGTCCACCGCACTCAACGCGCTGGCCGGGTTCGTCCGCCCAGCCACCGGCGCGGTCCGGCTCGCCGGTCGCGACGTCACCGACCTGCCGCCTGCCAAGCGCGGCATCGGCGTGGTGCTGCAGTCCTACGCACTGTTTCCGCACATGCGGGTGTACGACAACGTCGCGTTCGGCCTGACGTCGCGACGGGTCCCGCGTGGCGAGGTCGCATCCCGGGTCGCCGAGGCACTGGACATGGTCGGCATGGCCGCCTACGGAAAGCGTTTGCCCCGTGAGCTTTCCGGTGGCCAACAACAGCGGATCGCGATCGCAAGGGCGCTGGCCATCCGGCCGAGCGTGCTGCTGCTCGACGAACCCCTTGCGGCGCTGGACGCCCAGTTGCGCCAGTCGATGCTCGCGGAGCTGCAACGGCTCAAGGAGGCGCTGCCCGACACCGCGATGCTCTACGTGACCCACGACCAGGGCGAGGCGCTGGCACTGGCCGACCGGATCGTCGTGATGAAGGACGCGCGGCTGATGGACGTCGACACCGCCGAGAATCTTTGGAAGCGACCGCCCACCAGTTTCACGGCCGCCTTCCTCGGTGGTGCCAACCTGATTCCCTGCACCGTGGGGAGGGTCGTCGGCACGTCGGCGCTGGTGACCTTCGCGCACAAGACGGTCAGCGTGGAGGCACCCCAGCCCACCGTCGGCAGAGCGGACTGGGCGCCACAGTCCAAGGCGCTGCTGTGCATTCGCCCGCACGCCGTCAAGGTCGTCGGCCTCGGCGATCGAGATGCGCTGCGCGCCAAAGTGAACGCCGCGGTATGGCGGGGTGCCACCACCCGCCTGACCGTGTCGGTTCACGGCCTGCCCGACCAGGTGATCGACGTCGACGTGCCCGGTGCGACGACGTACGACGTCGGGGCCGAGATCGGTCTGCGGTTCCCCGAGCCCGCCGGCGTGCTGGTGCAGTGTCCGTGACGGCCGTCCTCGAGTCGACGCAGGAGGCCCCGGTCCGACCGGCCGCGCCGAGGTCGGCGGCCGTGTGGTGGGCGGTTCCGCCGGTGGCGATCGTGCTGCTCGCCGCGGTGTACCCCCTGATTCGGGTGTGCCTGGAGTCGGTGAAGGGCGTTGGAACCCAGAGCAGTTGGCTGAGCGTGCTTTCCTCGGAGGCGTTCCGCGACGCACTGTGGCGAACCGTCGCCGTCGCCGCCACCTCCACGCTCGGCTGCCTGGTGCTCGGCACGTTCCTGGCCATCGTGCTGGCCTTCGTACCGTTTCCCGGCAGCCGCCTCGTAGGTCGCCTGATCGACACCGTGCTGGCGCTGCCGTCGTTTCTCGTGACGCTGGCCTTCACCTTCCTCTACGGCACCGTGGGCGCGGTCAACGCCGCAATCGCCGGCATCACGGGCGATCAGGCGCCCGTCCTCGATTTCCTCTACACCCCGGCGGGGGTGATCGCCGCGGAGATCACGTTCTTCACGCCGTTCGTCGTCCGCCCACTGTTGGCGTCGTTTTCGACGTTGCCAAGGGCGCAGCTCGACGTCGCGGCCAGCCTCGGCGCATCATCCCTTCGGGTGCTGCGCTCGGTGGTGATGCCCGAGGCGTGGCCCGCGCTGATGGCCGGCGGCAGTCTCGTTCTGCTGTTGACGCTCAACGAGTTCGGCATCGTCCTGTTCACCGGCGCCAAGGGCGTGACCACGCTGCCGGTGCTGATCTACACCAGGGGGATCGTGTCGTTCGACCTGCCGGGTGCAGCGGTGATCGCGACCGTGCAGATCGCCCTTTCGCTGGCGCTCTACACCGTCTACCGGGTCGTCTTCGCCCGCGTGACGACACGACGAGGAGGGGCGGACACCGATGTTGTTGTGGACCAGACGAAGTAGAGCCGTCCTGCTCGGCGTCTTCGCGGTCGTCGTGGCCGTCGTCTTCGTCGCGCCACTGGCAACGGTGGTGCTCGCCGGGTTGGCAGGGTCGTGGACCGGTGCGCTCCCATCGAACCTGGGCCTGGCCCACCTCGGCGGCGCGCTGTCAGGGGAGAACCTGGCGAGCCTGTCGGTCAGTCTGCAAACCGCCTTCGTCGCGGGTGGTCTGGCGTTGGTACTCGGCGCATGGGCGGCGCTTGCGGCGCGGGAGGCGCCGCGGTGGCTGAGCCGGATCGTCGACGCGGTGTTCCACCTGCCGATCGCGGTGCCGTCGGTGGCCCTTGGGCTCGGCCTGCTGATCGCCTTCAACTCGCCGCCGCTGCTGCTCGGCGGAACGCGGTGGATCGTCATCCTCGGGCACGCCGTCCTGGTGCTGGCCTTCTCCTTCAGTGCGGTTTCGGCCGCGCTTGACCGCCTCGACCCGGCCTACCGACTGGCCGCGGAATCCCTTGGGGCCAGTCCCATTCGGGTGCTGACGCGGGTGACGCTGCCGATGTTGCTTCCGGCGTTGGGTGCGGCCGCGGGTCTCGCCGTTGCGTTGTCGATGGGCGAGCTCGGCGTCACGGTGATGGTGTATCCGGCGACGTGGAAGACGTTGCCCGTCACCATCTTCGCGCTCACCGACCGTGGGCAGGCATTCCAGGCGGCCGCGGGAACGACCGTCCTGCTGGTGGTCACCCTGGTGGCGCTGGTCGGGCTGGGCCGCATCCGCTCCGCGGCGTCGGTGCGTTAAGCAGCAGGCGCAGGCGCAGGCGCGGGTTCCGGCGGGACGTAGCCGGGCAGCGTGATCGGCGGAAGGCCGGGAATCTCGAGGATTCCTGGTGGCGCTTGGGTGCTGGTCTCACTCGGCGGCGTCGCCGGTCCTGGCGGGGGTCCAAGCGGAGGCGCCGTGCCCGTCGTACTTGGGACCTCGGTCGTCGGGGCCGGGGTCGTTGGAGTCTCGGTGGGTGGTGCGGCGGTCGTCGTCGGCGCGGGCGGCGGGGTCTCGGTCGGCAGCGGCCCGATCGGAATCAGGGGCTCTTCGTAGACCGGCGGAGGCGCGGGCTCCGACGCGCTGGGCGGCGGGGG
>VIFX01000081.1:0-15405 GCA_006864685.1 Mycolicibacterium hodleri
GGCCGGGGTAGGTGGCGCCTCCCACCCGCATCGGTTGATCACCGGGGGATCGGTCACCGGGCAGCCAGGCTCCGGGCTCGACGGGTCGGCGCTGGCCGACCACGGGCTCATTGCGGTCGCCGCCGCGGCAAGCGCGGACGCGAGGAGCAATCGAAGTGCCATGCGCGCCAATCTACTCAGTCCTCAGGACGCGAGGGTTGCCTTGCCGGTGAGCTGCTGGCCCGCCCGGTCGATCCACACCAGGTCGACGACGTCGCCGGGGTAGTGGCGGTCCAAGACGTTGGTCAGCTCCGTCGCCGAGCCGAGCTGCTCTCCGTCGATGCTGAGCAGGACGTCCCCGTCGTGCAGACCCGCCTGCTGTGCCGGGCCGCCGCGGAGCACTTCGAAGATGATCACGCCCGGCAGGTCGTCCGGCTGATTGCGGGAATTCACCCCGACCCCGAGCAGCGTCGGAGGTCCGATGTGAACCGTGCTCGACGGCGATCCCGAGCGAATCTGATTGGCCGTCGCGAGGGCGTCGTTGATGGGGATGGCGAAACCGGAGCCGCCGGGATCCATCCGGAAGTTGACCGTCGCCGCGGTGGTGACGCCCATGACCTGGCCTGCCGCGTTGACCATCGGGCCGCCGGAGTCGCCGGCACGCACCGGTGCTGCGAACTCGATCAACCCGGTGGCCTGGCTCGTACTGCCGGTCAGCTCGTCCTTGGCGTTGATGGTGCGTCCGAAGCCGACCACCTCGCCCGCCTCCTGAGTAAGCGGACTTCCCGAGCCCCTGGCGTTGCCGAGCGCGACGACGGGATCACCCACCGCGAGCTGCGACGAATCGCCAAGCACCGCGACCGGCAGGCCGCCCGCGCCGCGTAGCTGCAGCACGGCGATGTCCCTGTTGCGGTCGTAACCGACCAGGTCGGCGGGGTAGGGCCGGCCGGCGACCGTGGCGGTGATGCTGTCCGCGCCCTGCACGACGTGGAAGTTGGTCAGAAGGGTTCCGCCGGGGTCCAACACGATGCCCGTGCCAGCGCCGATGGCGTGCTGGTAGTTGATGGTCGTGTCGATGCGCGCCACGGCCGGCTCCACCTGGGCGGCGACGCTCGACAGATCGGTGGGTGCGGCTGACACCACTGCAGGTGCGACGATCGTCGACGTCGCGGCGGCCGTGGCCACGACGGCGACGACGAATCGCCATCTGGTGTGGAACCTGCGCATGGGGCACCTTCCGCCGTGTCTAGCTGGAGTTCATACCCACGATTCTGACGTTGACACCGCGGGCTGTCGACGCAACGGGCCCCGTGAGGTCAGTCGTCGAGTGCCACTCAGAGGCGCGAGCGCCCGAACAGCCGCGAAGTCGACTTGCCGCTCGGGCGTCGGTTGCGCAACTTGCTATCGGACTCATCGGCGGTGGGCTCGTCGGCGTTACCGGTGTCTTCAGCGGTTTCAGCAGGCACAGCGATTTCGGAGGGCACGGCAGGCTCAGCCGACACGGCAGGCTCAGCGGTCTCACTGGCCTCGGGAGTCTCGGGGGCCTCGGTGGTCTCAGCCGTCTCGGCGACCGCGGCGGGTTCCGGGACGTCCTCGACCTCGGTGTCCGTCACGGGCTCGTCGACCGGCGTTGCTTCGGGAGTCTCATCGACGACCTCGGCTTCGGCGTTCTCGACGTCGTCCGTTTCGTCGATGTCGTCGTCCCCGGCACCCCGACCGCGACGGCGAGTCTGGGCCTTCGGGCGCAGCGGCTTCGGCGGGGGAGGAGGCAGTTCGGCGGCGTAGGCCAGGTAGAAGCTCAGCGCGCCGAGAACCGCGATCGCCGCCGCGGCCCCGTAGATGCCGAACAACGTCGGACCAGCGGCGTCCAGGCTGACCCAGATCTCGCTGACGGCGGCGCCGATGATCAGCGCGCCGGCGAGAACGTGCAGGACGATCGACCAAAACCTCAGCGTCAGCGCCAGCTGAGGCGTCCCGAACTCGGGACGCCGGGACTTCAGGAACGTCAGCACGACGGGAAGGGCAGCCAGGCCGATCAACGCACCGCACACGACGCGCATCGGCAGCCCGAGACCGGGCGACCAGGCGCCGGTCAGCTCGAACCAGCGGGGCAGGACGAAAAAGAAGTAAAGAGCTCCGGCGATGACGAAGAAAGATGCGTGCCACAGGACCGCGATCCAGCGCCGCATACTCCTCCTCGAGTCGGTGGGGCCGTTCAAAGGGTCGAGGTACGGCCAGGCTCAAAAAGCCTGGCCGTACCCGGACCAGCGCGGAGGATAGGGGATTTGAACCCCTGAGGGCTATTAACCCAACCCGCGTTCCAGGCGAGCGCCATAGGCCACTAGGCGAATCCTCCGCGGGCCATGTTAGCCGACCGAACCGCCCGCTCTTCACGAGCGGCATGCGTCGTCGTCGACACCGGGGTATTACACTCGCTGTCGGACCCCGCGCGGCGTCCATCCTGTGAACTCCCCCAGGGCCGGAAGGCAGCAAGGGTCAATGGGCTCTGGCGGGTGCGCGGGGTCCCCTTTCAATTCACGGCCCAGCGGAAGGCCTGCCTTGTCGTTTCTGTCCCTCGGTCGTGACGAACTGGATGCGCAGCACGAGCTGCAGCGCCGCAACTACGCCGAGCTGCAGGCCAAGAAGCTCAGCCTGGATCTCACCAGGGGTAAGCCGTCTGCTGCGCAGCTCGACCTCGCCAACGACCTGTTGACGCTGCCCGGCGCCGATTTTCGCGACGGTGAGGGCACCGACACCCGCAACTACGGCGGTCTGCACGGGTTGCCGGAGCTGCGGGCCATCTTCGGGGAACTGCTCGGCATTCCGGTGCAGAACCTGATTGCGGGCAACAACGCGAGCCTCGAGATCATGCACGACCTGGTGGTGTACTCACTGCTGCACGGCGCCGTCGACTCGCCGCGGCCGTGGAGTCAAGAACCCGTGGTCAAGTTCCTCTGTCCCTCGCCCGGCTACGACCGCCATTTCGCCATCACCGAGACCTTCGGCATCGAGATGATCCCGGTGCCGATGCTCGAGGAGGGCCCCGACGTCGACCTGATCGAGGAGCTCGTCGCGGGCGACCCCGCGATCAAGGGCATGTGGTGCGTCCCGGTGTTCTCCAACCCAACGGGCGTCACCTACTCCTGGGAGAACGTGCGTCGGCTGGTTCAAATGCGCACCGCCGCAAGCGATTTCCGTCTGTTCTGGGACAACGCCTACGTCGTGCACACGCTGACCCACGACTTCGTCAAGCAGGTCGACGTCCTCGGACTGGCCGCCAAGGCAGGCAACCCGAACCGTCCCTACGTCTTCGCCTCGACCTCGAAGATCACGTTCGCCGGAGCTGGCGTCAGCTTCTTCGGCGGCTCGCTCGGCAACATCGCCTGGTACCTGCAGCACGCCGGCAAGAAGTCGATCGGACCCGACAAGGTCAACCAGCTGCGTCACCTTCGCTTCTTCGGTGACGCCGACGGCGTGCGACTGCAGATGCAGATGCATCAGGAGCTGCTGGCGCCCAAGTTCGCGCTCGTCGGCCAGATCCTCGAGGACCGTCTCGGTGACTCCAAGATCGCCTCCTGGACCGACCCGAAGGGCGGTTACTTCGTCAGCCTCGACGTGTGGCCCGGCACGGCGCGGCGGACGATCGCACTCGCCAAGGACGCCGGCATCGCGGTTACCGAGGCGGGAGCCGCCTTCCCCTACCGAAAAGACCCGGAAGACAAGAACGTTCGCATCGCGCCGTCCTTCCCGTCGGTACCCGACCTCAACGAGGCGGTCGACGGTTTGGCGACCTGCGCGCTGCTTGCCGCGACCGAGTCGCTGCTCGCGGGTGACTAGGGCGCCGCGCGTCGGCCAGCCTGAGTAACCTGCTTCCGTGGCTCTCTACCGCAAGTACCGACCAGCGTCCTTCGCCGAGGTGGTCGGTCAAGAGCACGTCACCGAGCCGCTGTCGACGGCACTGACGTCGGGGCGCATCAACCACGCCTACCTCTTCTCCGGTCCGCGTGGCTGCGGCAAGACGTCGTCGGCCCGCATCATGGCCAGATCGCTGAACTGCGAACAGGGGCCAACCCCGACCCCGTGCGGCGTCTGTGACTCGTGCGTCGCGCTGGCACCCAACGGGCCGGGCAGCGTCGACGTCGTCGAACTCGACGCGGCCAGCCACGGCGGCGTCGACGACACCCGCGAGCTGCGGGACCGCGCGTTCTACGCGCCCGCCCAGTCGCGCTACCGCATCTTCATCATCGACGAGGCGCACATGGTCACCACGGCGGGCTTCAACGCCCTGCTGAAGATCGTGGAGGAGCCGCCGGAGCACCTGATCTTCGTGTTCGCGACCACCGAACCCGAGAAGGTGCTGCCGACGATCCGCTCGCGCACCCACCACTACCCGTTCCGGCTGCTGGCGCCCAAGACCATGCGCGGCTTGCTGGAGCGCATCTGCGCCCAGGAGAACGTCGGCGTCGACGACGCGGTCTACCCGCTGGTGATCCGCGCCGGCGGCGGCTCGCCGCGCGACACCCTGTCGGTGCTTGATCAGCTGCTCGCCGGCTCCGACGGCAAGCAGGTGGCCTACTCGCGCGCGCTGTCGCTGTTGGGCGCCACCGACCTGGCGCTCATCGACGCCTCGGTCGACGCGCTTGCCGCCGGAGACGCAGCGGCGCTGTTCGGTGCGGTCGAGGCGCTCATCGACGCGGGCCACGACCCTCGTCGGTTCGCCGTCGACCTGCTCGAACGGTTCCGGGACCTGATCGTCCTCCAAGCCGTTCCCGACGCCGCGGCGCGCGGTGTCGTCGACGCACCGGACGACGTCGTCGAGCGGATGCGGGAACAGGCCGCCACGCTCGGCTCCGCGACCCTGACCCGTTACGCCGAAGTGGTCCATGCGGGACTGGGCGAGATGCGCGGGGCAACCGCACCAAGGCTGCTGCTCGAGGTTGTCTGCGCGCGGCTGCTGCTGCCGTCGGCCAGCGACACGGAAGCTGCTCTGCTGCAACGCATCGAGCGACTCGAAACCAGGATGAACGTCTCCATCCCGGCCGGGGAGGCGGCCCATTCGGCCGCCGTGGTCGCCGAGGCGGAGGCGGCGGCACCTGCCAAACAATTCGTGCGCAGGAGCAACGCCGCCCCCGAGGCGTCGGCACCGCCGGCGCAGGAGGAGCGACCCGCACCGACTCCCGCGCCGCCTCCAGTGGCACGGCCGCCGGTCACCCAGCCGCCGGTCACCCAGCCGCCGGTCACGCCGTCGCCGGCACGGCCCGAGTCCGCGTCGCCGCCACCACCCGTGGCACCCACGCCGCCGCCGGTGGCGCAGCCGCCCGTTGCACCGCCGCCACCCGTTCCGTCGGCCGCCGCTCCCGCGGCTCCAGGCCAGCCGGATGCCGCCACCGTCCGCACCATGTGGTCGACCGTTCGGGACAAGGTGCGCGAACGCCGGCGCCCGACCGACGTCATGCTCGACGGCGCGGTCGTGCTCGCAGTCGATGGCGACACCCTCGTCCTCAGCCACGTGTCGGCGCCGCTCGCGGCCCGACTCAACGAGGTGCGCAACGTCGAGATCATCAGGGACGCGTTGAAGGACGCGCTCGGCGTGGACTGGAACATCCGCTGCGAAGCGGGCTCGCCGACCGCGTCGGCCCCCGTCGCCCGCCCTCGTCAGGTGGAGGAGACCCCACCCCCGGTCGAGGAGGACGACGAGGAGAGCATGCTCGCCCAAGCCGTCCACGAAGAGCCAGGGCCACGTCGCGACCCGGAAGAGGTCGCGCTGGAGCTACTGCAGAGCGAACTGGGCGCCCGGCGGATCGAGGGAGCTTAAGCGTTCCACCACGGACGCAAGGGCAGGCTGCCGTCGCCGCCCTTGTTGTCCAGCTTGACCGCCAGAACCTGGTGCAGCTGAACGACGTTCGTCTCGAAGCCGAGACGCGACCCGGCCATGTAGAGGCCCCACACCTTGGCGGTCGGCAGCCCGACCTCGGCCACCGCCTCGTCCCAGTGCTCGACCAGGTTGGCGCACCAGTCGCGCAATGTCAGCGCGTAGTGGTGGCGCAGGTTCTCCTCGTGCACCACCTCCAGGCCGACGTCTTGGACCTCGGTGATGATTCGGCCGGAGCCGGTTAGCTCACCGTCGGGGAAGACGTACCGGTCGATGAAGCCGCCGGCGCCCGCACCAGATCGGTTGTCCGGGCGGGTGATGCAGTGGTTCAGCAGCAGGGCGCCGGTGCGCATCTTCGACTTGAGGAACCGGAAGTACGACGCGTAGTTCTGCACGCCGATGTGCTCCGTCAGTCCGATGGAGGACACGGCGTCGAACCCGGACTCGCGCACGTCGCGGTAGTCACCGTGACGGACCTCGGCGAGATCGGAGAGGCCTTCGTCGGCGATCGCCTTCTGCGCCCACGCCGCCTGCTCCTTGGACAGCGTGACACCGACGGCCTTCACTCCGTGGCGCGCCGCGTACCGCACCATGCTGCCCCAGCCGCAGCCCACGTCCAGCAGCCGATCACCGGGCTGAAGGCGGAGCTTCTCGAACACCAACCGGTACTTGTTGTCCTGGGCTTCCTCCAGGGTCGCGTCGGCGTCCGGGTAGACCGCGCAGGTGTAGGTCATCGACGTCCCAAGCACCCACTCGTAGAACGTGTTCGACACGTCGTAGTGATGGTGGATGGCTTCGGCGTCTCGAGTCTTGCTGTGCCGCAATCCCTCTGCGACGCGGCGCCAGCGGGGCAGTGCCTCCTGCGGCGGTGGGGCGATCGGCCGCAGATGCTCGAAGCCGATCGACCGGACGATGTTGGCCAGCACCCGGGCCGACGGTCGCTTGAAGTCCATGTTGTCGCCGAGGGCGCGCAGCAGCTCGTAGGGATCGCCGGGATGCACGCCGGTGGGCACCACGTCGCCCGAGACGTACGCGCGCGCCAACCCCAGCTCGCCGGGCGCGGTCGCCAGATAGGTCGTGCCGCGGGGGGTGCGTAGATCGAGCCCCACCTGAGCGTCGGCGGGGCCCGCCGAGCTGCCGTCGTAGGCGGTGAACTTCATCGCCAGGTCGTCACCGGCCGTGAGCACCTCGAGGATCTCGGCCAATGTCAGCTTGCCGGTCGTCACCGAATCGTCTTTGTAGGTCGTCATGCCGGTCCTTCACTGTTCGTGCAAGCGCTCAACGGTGTTCTCTGCTCATCGGTGAGCTCTCATCGCTGTTCTCTGCTCTTCGCGCGAGCGCTCATCGCCTTTGCACGGCTTTCGAGTACAAGTCGAGCAGACGCGAGTCTGGGTCGTAGGTCTTCTTCACCGTGGAATACGTTTCCCCGCCGTAGAGCTCGTCGAATTCCTCCGGCGAGTAATAGGCGTCGGAGTACAAGGATTTATGGCCGTCGAGCTCGCTGACCTTCTCCTCGATCAGGCGGTTCGTTTGTCCCTCTACCGAGCCGGCGGGCACCGACGACCAAAAGCCTATGTTGACGTAGGTGTGATGCGCCGCAATTGGGTAGAGCGGCCAGCCCTCGTCGTCGCGCAACCTCAGCGGACACAGCCAGATGGGTTCGATCGGCACGTTGTCGAGGAACCACTCGACGAACTCGGCGGTGCGCCCGATCGGCACCTCGATGTCCTGCACGACGCGCTCCAGCGGGGGCCGGCCGTTGCGCTTCTCGATGCGGTCGGCGATGTCGAACCGCCGGTCGTAGCCGATCAGCTTCCAGTAGAAGCTGCTGCGCCGCAGCCGTCGGGGCCAGAGGCGCCGGATCGTCGGGTTCTGCGCGCCGAATGCCCGTGAGCACCAGAACCAGTCGGTGTCCCACCGCCACAGGTAGTCGTGAATCGTCAGCCGGTCGCGCTTCTCGCCGTCGGCGTGCTGGATGGAGCGGTAGTAGACGTCTTGGCCGGTGTAGTCGCTGACCGGGCCGGGCGTCGCGGTCCGCACGCCGATGCAGAGATAGGACTCGTCGGCGCTGAACACCACGCCGTCGAGGTAGTCGACGGGCGAGTCGTCGTAGCGGTGCGTCTCGACGATCTGGTCCATGGTGGCGACGAGCTCGGCCACCGAATGGAAGCGCACGTGCGTCAACGCGACGAACGGCTTGACCGGCTCGAGCTCGATCTTCAACCGCACCGAATAGCCAAGCGTCCCATAGGAATTCGGGAAGGCGTGAAAGAGGTCCGGATTGAGGTCGCGGCTTGCCGTCACCACCTCGCCGGCGCCGGTGAGGATGTCCATCTCCAGCACCGACTCGTGCGGCAGGCCGTTGCGGAAGGACGCCGACTCGATGCCGAGCCCCGTCACGGCGCCCCCGAGGGTGATGGTCTTCAGCTGGGGCACCACCAGCGGCGACAACCCGTACGGCAGGGTGGCGGCGACGAGATCCTCGTAGGTGCACATCCCCGCGACGTCGGCGGTGCGCGCCTCTTGGTCGACGGAGATCACACCCGTCAGGCCGGAGACGTCGAGACCCTTGACGGTCGACTTCTCGCGGGCCCGGAAGAGGTTCGAGGTGGGCTTCGCCAGGCGGACCGTCGCGCTGGGCGGGATCGCGCGGTAGCTCGCCAGCAGTCTCTCCACGCCTACTGCGTGGGCCGACTGCGCTTCGTTCGCTGCAACAGTCACACACGTACGCTAGACCTCGGTCGCACCCGATGCGACAGGACCGACCCGGGATTACCCCCGTTCACCCTCAGATCTAGGAGTCTTCACCGATGGGACAGGTCAGCGCCTCCAGCACTGTCTTGATCAACGCCGAACCCGACGCCGTGCTCGCAGCCGTCGCCGACTACCAGACGGTTCGCCCGAAGATCCTCTCCTCGCACTACCGCGACTACCAGGTACTGGAAGGCGGGCAGGGCGCAGGCACCGTCGCCACCTGGAAGCTTCAGGCCACCGAGAAGCGGGTCCGCGACGTCAAGGCCACCGTCGACGTGGCAGGTCACGCCGTCATCGAGAAGGACGCCAACTCCACGATGGTGACCAACTACACAGTCGCCCCGGCCGGACCGGGCGCGTCGGTGACGGTCAAGACGTCCTGGCAGGGCGCCGGCGGCGTCAAGGGCTTCTTCGAGAAGACGTTCGCTCCTCTGGGCCTGCGCAAGATCCAGGCCGAGGTGCTGGCCAACCTGAAGAATCAGGTCGAGTCGAACTAGTTAGGCGACGGCCCGCGCGGGTCGTGTCGCGAGGAAGCCGGCGATGCCCCGCACCACGGCGTCGGCGTACTTCTGCCGACCTTCGGGGCTCTCGATCAACGCCGAATCGGCCGGGTTCTTCATGTTGCCCAACTCGACGAGGATCGACGGGTACTGGGCCAGGTTGAGCCCGGTCAGGTCGGAGCGGGGGTAGAGCCCACCCTGGCCGATGTAGTTGGCGGGCAGCAGTCCGGACGCCTGAAGCTGGTCACGCATCGTCTGCGCGAACTGAATCGACGGCCCCGCCTGCGCGGCGTTGAGCGGCGGCGACGAATAGTTGACGTGGAACCCGCGGCCCGTGGCAGGCCCGCCGTCGGCGTGGATCGACACGATCGCGTCCGGCTGCAGCGCGTTGGCCATGGCTGCCCGCTCGTCGACGCAGGCAGCCACCCCGGTGTCGTCTCCACGGGACATCGCGGTGCGTACCCCGAGCGCGGTCAACTGCTGCCGGATGCGCAGCACCGTCTCCCAGTTGAAGCTGTGCTCGGGATAGCCGTCGTCGGTCGCCGTACCACTGGTCTGGCAGTCCTTGGTGCCGCCGCGTCCCGTCGGGACCTGCTTGGTCAGGGACGCGTCGTTGGCGCCGTTGTGACCTGGGTCGAGGAAGACGATCCGCCCGGCGATGTTGGTCGGGGCGGCGGCGGCGCTCGGCGCGACGAGCGAGGCGACGAGGAGGCCGACGGCGAGGGCTGCGCCGACACGCAGGCAGGCAGGGAAGTGCACGGAGCCCAACGTAGCTCGCGGGACGACTAGTCTTGAAGGACGAATCGCCACGTGCTGGGGACAGCAATCAGTTCGAGACCAATACGCAAGGGGACCGTCATGCAACCCGGCCAACCGCCCGACATGTCGGCGCTCCTCGCGCAGGCTCAGCAGGTTCAGCAGCAGCTGATGGAGGCGCAGGAAGCCCTCGCCGTCGCCGAGGTGCACGGGCAGGCCGGCGGCGGTCTGGTGCAGGTGACGATGAAGGGCAGCGGCGAGGTGACCGGCGTCGCGATCGACCCGAAGGTCGTCGACCCCGAAGACGTCGAGACGCTGCAGGACCTCGTCGTCGGCGCCATCAGGGATGCCGCCCAACAGGTGACGATGATGGCGCAGAGCAAGCTCGGCCCGCTCGCCGGTGGCCTCGGTGGCTTAGACATTCCGGGGCTCTGACTTGTTTGAAGGTCCCGTCCAGGATCTGATCGACGAACTGGGCAAGCTGCCGGGCATCGGGCCGAAGAGCGCACAGCGCATCGCCTTTCATCTGCTGTCGGTCGAGCCGCCGGACATCGACCGGTTGACCGCCGTGCTGGCCAAGGTGCGTGACGGCGTGCAGTTCTGTTCGGTGTGCGGAAATGTCTCCGACGCCGATCGTTGCCGCATCTGCTCGGATTCGCGGCGGGACGCGTCGCTGGTGTGCGTGGTCGAGGAACCCAAGGACGTCGCGGCCGTCGAGCGCACCCGCGAGTTCCGCGGCCGCTATCACGTGCTGGGTGGGGCGCTGGATCCGCTGTCGGGCGTCGGGCCGGAGCAGTTGCGAATCCGCGAGCTGCTCAACCGAATTGGTGAGCGAGTCGACGGCGTGGACGTCGCCGAGGTCATCATCGCGACCGATCCCAACACCGAGGGCGAGGCCACGGCCACCTACCTGGTGCGGATGCTGCGCGACATTCCCGGGCTGACGGTCACCCGCATCGCGTCCGGGCTGCCGATGGGCGGTGATCTGGAGTTCGCCGACGAGCTGACCCTGGGACGCGCTCTGACCGGCCGTCGGGCGATGGCTTAAGTTGTCGACCATGCGTGACGATGAGTTCAAGGTCGAGGTAGAACTCGGCGACGAGGCGCACCACCTGTCCTTCTGGGATCGGCTGCGGTCACTCGACGTGGACGACGTGGCCCGCCAACGGCTGGGCAGTCGGGTGACGGTGACCCGCGACGGCAACCGGATTCAGCTGTACACGCGCAGCCTGCAGGACGCCAAGGAAGCCGAACGCACCACGCGCGAACTCGTCCTCGCCGACGACATCACTGCGGAGTACACGGTGAGCCGGTGGGACGCCGACGCCCAGCAGTGGGTCGACGTCGGTGACGGACACGCGGTCGACGACGACGCCCCGGACGCGCCGGTGCCCGACCCCAGCTACGTGATCCTCGAGGCCTACAAGCCGGAGTTCCTGCGCGACCTCGGGTTGTAGGCGGGGTCTCCTCCTCGAGATTGCAGTCACGCAGGTGGCTTCTCGAACTTCTTCTGCGTGACGTCAATCTCGCGACGTGTCGGTGGGCGGCGGCACGCTGCGGCATATGGACGGACCCTTCGTCGGCTCGGAAGCCCTGGCGCGAGGCGCACTCACCCGGCACGAACTCGCCCGCTGGCATCGTCGTCTGCTTCCCGACGTCTACTTGGCCGACAGCCGTGAGCCGTCGCTGCGGGACCGGACCGTCGCAGCATGGCTGTGGTCTCGGCACCGAGGCGTGATCGCCGGGGTGGCCGCTGCCGCCCTGCATGGTGCGGACTGGGTGGACGCGACGATCCCCGTCGAGCTGATCTGGAACAACGGTCGACCGCCGGCCGGACTCGTCGTGCGCAACAACACGCTGCACGCCGACGAGGTCACGACGGTGTGCGGGATCCCGGTGACCACCAAGACGCGGACTGCGTTCGACCTTGGCAGGTACCTCGAGCGCGGCGACGCGGTGGCGCGGCTGGATGCGCTGAAGCGGGCCACGGCATTCAAGGCCGACGCCGTGTTGCGACTCGCGGACCGCCATCCTCGTGCACGGGGTCTCGCGTCGTTGCGAACGGCGCTGCCGTTGGTCGACGGTGGAGCGGCATCCCCTAAGGAGACGTGGCTGCGGCTGCTCCTCGTCGATGCGGGCCTACCGCGCCCGACGACTCAGCTGGCCGTCGTGGAGAGCCGGGGCAAGCGACTTCGCACGCTGGACTTGGGATGGGAGGACTACATGGTGGGCGTCGAGTACGACGGTGATCAGCACCGCAGCGACCGCGCCCAGTACGCGAAGGACGTGCACGTCAAGCGCACGCTCGCGGCGTTCGGCTGGAAGGTGACCTTCGTCATCAAGGAGGATCGGCCCGACGAGATCGTGCGGAACGTCCGGGATGCGTTGGTGTCGCGGGGGTGGCGACCCTAGGCGCGGCGGGGAGCCGCGAGGCGTTCGCGACGCAACTGCTCCACCTCGGACAGCTGGATCGGCGCCAGCTCGCCGACGACTCGCGACAGCAGGTGGTCCGCCAGCTGCGGGTTGCGAGCCAGGCACGGGCCATGCAGATAGGTGGCCACGATGCTGCCCTGCACCGCGCCGTCGAATCCGTCACCCTCGCGGTTGCCTGCCCCGCTGATCACCCTGGCCAGCGGTTCGGCCTCGGGCCCCAAAACCGTTCCGCCGCGGTGGTTTTCGAACCCTGTCAGGCGTTGGTCGAGACCCGCCACCAGCGGCTGCGAGACCACTTCGCCGATGGTCCGCGCGGGCTGTGGCGAGGTCGTCACGTCCAGCACGCCGACGCCGTCCACCCGCTCGCCCGACGACGTCTCATACCAGTGCCCCAGCACCTGGATCGCCGCGCAGATCGCCAGCACCGGGGCGCCCCGTTCGGCGGCCCGTTGCAGGCCGGGGTACTGGATCAAATGCTTGGTGGCCAACCGCTGGGCGTAGTCCTCCGCGCCGCCGAGGGTGTAGAGGTCAAGCGAGTCGGGCACCGGGTCGGCCAGCGTGATTTCGACGACCTCGGCGTCGATTCCCCTCAGCCGCAACCTCTCTCGCAGCACGACCGCGTTACCACCGTCGCCGTAGGTGCCCATGACGTCGGGCAGCACGAGCCCGATCCGAACGGTGGATTCACTCACGAGGCAGCCGCCGGTTGAGTTGGAGGAACGCGGTGTAGTTGGCGATCACCTCGACGTGACCGGGTGGGCACGACGCGATGGCCTTCACGGTGTCGTGCACCAAGGTGTGCTCGACGCCGGCGTATCCCAGTCGCACCGCCAGATCGGTGCCGCGCTCACCCGCGGCGACGACCGTGGTGTCGTCGAAGTGCTCGAATCGGACGTCCCACAGCCACGACAGGTCCTCGCCGTCGGGGACCTGGCCGTTGACCGAGATCACGACGCCCGCACCGTGCTTGTCGACCATCGACAGCGCCTCGTGCCAGCCCGCCGGATTCTTGGCCAGCAGCACCCGCACGGTGTGCTCGCCCAGCTTCACGGTGCGATAGCGCCCCGCGACTTCGTCGACTCCGGACACCGCGGCGACGGCCTTGGCGGGATCGGCGCCGAGGGTGACGGCCGCCGCGATCGCCTGCGTGGCGTTGCCCCGGTTGACGTCGCCGGGCAGGGCCAGCGTCATCGGCAGGGTCAGCCCGTCGGGGCCGTGGACGTGGGTGTCGTCGTACCACCAGTGCGGCGTCGGCCGCTTGAAATCGGTGCCGGTGGAGTACCAGTGCGACTCCTCGCGCACGATGACTTCGCCGCTGCGGGGACAGCTGACCGAGTCGTTGGCCCACGTTCCACCGGCGGCCACCCACACCACGTTCGGGCTGTCGTAGGCCGCCGACGTCATGAGCACGTCGTCGCAATTGGCCACGACGACGGCCCCGCCGTGCCGCGCCAGACCGCCACGCAGCGTCCGCTCGATGTGGTTGATCTCACCTACGCGGTCGAGCTGATCGCGGGACAAATTGAGGAGGACGACCACTGCGGCGGGCACCGCGTCGAGGACGTGTGGCACGTGCATCTCGTCGACTTCGAGCGCGGCGAGCTTGGCCGTGCGGTCGCCGGCCAGCGCCGCGATCAGCCCGGCGTCCATGTTCGCGCCTTCGGCGTTGGTGGCGACGGGACCCATGGTGGCGAGCGCAGCGGCCGTCATCCTGGTGGTCGTCGACTTGCCGTTCGTGCCGGTCACGACGACGGAGCTGCGTCCGGTGCCGAGCTGGCCGAGGATCGACTTGTCCAGGGCCATCGACACCAGGCCGCCGATCATCGCGCCGGCGCCACGCCCGGTGACCCGCGACGCCCAGCGCGCGGCAGACCCGGCACCCAGCGCGATTCGACCCCGAGTGGTGACCATCCCCGGCAGTCTAAAAGGGCCAAAGTCGGCTGGCGACACGCGGCGTCTCGGTCGGGCCTTGTCGGGGACCCGTGCCATCCTCGAAACGTGAGCCAAACGTTCGGCCGACCGGCCTCCGAGCCCGGTGCGGGCTGGGCCGTCGTCGACGTCGAGACGACGGGCTTCCATCCGCGTCAGGCTCGCGTCGTCAGTGTGGCCGCGCTGGCACTCGGCGACGACGGAAACGTCGAGGGCAGCTTCGCCAGCCTGCTCAATCCGGGCGTCGACCCCGGCCCCACCCACGTCCACGGACTGACCACCGAGATGCTGCAGGGCCAGCCGACCTTCGCCGAGGTCGTCGGCGAGCTCAACGCGGTCCTCGAGGGCCGCACGCTGGTGGCGCACAACGTCGGCTTCGACTACTCGTTCCTGGCCAACGAGGCCGAGCTGGTGGGTGCCGAGCTGCCGGTCGACACCGTGATGTGCACCGTCGAGTTGGCCCGCAGGCTCAACCTCGGCGTCGAGAACCTGCGGCTCGAGACGCTGGCGGCGCACTGGGGCGTCACCCAGATGCGCCCCCACGACGCCCTCGACGACGCCATGGTGCTGGCCCAGATCCTCAAGCCCTCACTCGCGGGCGCCCACGACCGCAACGCGTGGCTGCCGGTCCGGCCGGTGGCGCGCCGCACGTGGCCCAACGGCCAGGTCACCCACGACGAGCTGCTGCCACTGCGGACGCTCGCGGCCCGGCTGCCTGGCGACTTCCAGAACCCCGGCCGCTTCGTCGCGGGCAGGCCGCTGGTGCAGGGGATGCGGGTGGCCTTGTCGGCCGAGGTCACCCACACCTACGAGGAACTCATCGAACGGATGCTGCACGCCGGACTGTCGTACGCCGACATCGTCGACCAGCAGACGTCGTTGGTCGTGTGCAACGACGCCGACCCCGATCAGGGCCGGGGCTACCAGGCCCGCGAGATGGGCATTCCACTGGTCGACGACGCGACGTTCACGGCGCTTATCGAACACGTCGTCGGCGGCACGGGGATCGAACAGTTCACCGACCCCACGCTGCGGGGCGATCAGTTCACCCTGTTCTAGCTTTCGCGCCGTGAGTCAAGGGTGATGTTGGGCGTGGTTGATGGGCCGGGCGGGTTGCTCGGCTTCTCACGCGATGAACAGTGCGTCAGTGTTGGTTGGTGGGCCGTCGTGTTCCGGCAGGCT
>VIFX01000082.1:0-12369 GCA_006864685.1 Mycolicibacterium hodleri
GGGTTACCGCCAGCCGCCTCCCGGATACGGCCCCCCGGCCGGCGCACCCGGTGGTTACGGCGAATCCGGCGGCTACGACTACGGCCGCCCGCCGGCCCCACCCCGCGGTGAGGAGTACGGCCGTCCGGCCGAGCCTCAGCGTCCGGCCTACCCCGAGCAGGGCGGCTACCCGGACCAGGGCGGCTACTCCGAGCAAGGGGGCTACCCCGAGCAGGGCGGTTACGCAGACCAGGGCTACGGCGCCCAGGCCTACGGACGTCCCGAGCAGGGCGGCTACGGCGCTCCTCAGGCGGACTACGGCCGCTACGGCGACCAGGGGTCCCCTCAGGGTTACGCCGACCCCGGCTACGGCCAGCCTGCCGACGGCGGTTACGGCCAGCCCGGTTACGACTACGGTCAGCCGCCTGCCGCCGCTCCGGTGGCCGGCTACGGCGCTGCCGGCGGCTATGGCTCCGCCGGTGCGAACGTGACGCTGCAGCTGGACGACGGCAGTGGCCGCACGTATCAGCTCCGTGAGGGCGCCAATGTCATCGGACGCGGCCAGGACGCGCAGTTCCGCTTGCCGGACACCGGCGTCTCGCGCCGTCACCTGGAGATCCGTTGGGACGGGCAGGTTGCGCTGCTGTCGGATCTGAACTCCACCAACGGCACGACGGTCAACAACGCTCCTGTTCAGGAGTGGCAGCTGGCCGACGGTGACACCATCCGCCTTGGCCACTCCGAGATCATCGTCCGCGTTCACTGAGCGCTCAGGCCGGTGACGGCTGGAGGCCAAGCCCGTACTCGTGCCTTGCACCCGTCACCGGCCCAAGTATCGTGACGTTGCCGACGACGGCTGAGTCAGCCGCAGGTCGGTCGCGACGCGGCCCGGGAAACGGTGCGGTGACGCCGACACGGCGACATCGGGACGGTGACGGAGAGGACGTCAGATGCAGGGGATAGTGCTGCAGCTGACGCGCGTCGGTTTCCTTTTGCTGCTGTGGCTGTTCATCTGGTCCGTGCTGCGGATTCTGCGTACCGACATCTACGCCCCCACGGGCGCGGTGATGGTCAAGCGTGGGCTCGCGTTGCGCGGGACGTTGCTGCCCAGCCGCGGCCAGCGTCGCAACACCCCGCGCCAGCTGGTGGTCACCGAAGGAGCCTTGGCGGGCACGCGCATTCAGTTGGGTGCCCAGCCCGTGCTGATCGGGCGCGCCGACGACTCGACACTGGTACTCACCGACGACTATTCGTCGACACGGCACGCGCGGCTGTCCCCACGAGGGTCGGAATGGTACGTCGAGGACCTAGGATCGACCAACGGTACATACCTTGACAGGGCGAAGGTGACGACGGCGGTAAGGGTTCCGATGGGCACGCCGGTGCGGATCGGCAAGACCGTGATCGAGTTGCGCCCATGAGTCTCGTCCTCCGATACGCGGCCCGCAGCGACCGCGGCCTGGTGCGCGCCAACAATGAAGACTCGGTGTACGCCGGAGCACGCCTGCTCGCGCTGGCCGACGGCATGGGCGGTCACGCCGCCGGTGAAGTCGCCTCCCAGCTGGTGATCGCCGCGCTCGCCCACCTCGACGACGACGAGCCGGGCGGCGACCTGCTCAGTCAGCTCAACGCCGCAGTCCACGAAGGAAACTCGGCGATCGCCGGGCACGTCGAAGCCGATCCCGACCTCGAGGGCATGGGCACCACCCTGACCGCAATCCTGTTCGCCGGAAACAGACTTGGTCTGGTTCACGTCGGCGACTCACGCGGTTACCTGCTGCGTGACGGTGAGCTGACCCAGATCACCAAGGACGACACCTTCGTCCAGACCCTGGTCGACGAGGGCCGCATCACGGCCGACGAGGCCCACAGCCACCCCCAGCGGTCGCTGATCATGCGGGCTCTGACCGGCCACGAGGTCGAGCCCACGCTGACCGTCCGCGAAGCCCACGCCGGTGACCGGTATCTGCT
The DNA here is from genome assembly GCA_006864685.1 of Mycolicibacterium hodleri. Lineage (GTDB taxonomy): Bacteria > Actinomycetota > Actinomycetes > Mycobacteriales > Mycobacteriaceae > Mycobacterium > Mycobacterium hodleri_B. The sequence goes on from VIFX01000082.1 coordinate 1,951, forward strand.
GTGCTCCGACGGCCTGTCCGATCCGGTCAGCTTCGACACCATCCTGGAAGCACTGCAGATCCCCGACGTCACCGAGAGTGCCGACCGGCTCATCGAGATGGCCTTGCGCGGCGGCGGTCCCGACAACGTGACCGTCGTGGTGGCCGACGTCGTCGACTACGAATACGGCCAGACCCAGCCGATTCTGGCGGGCGCGGTGTCCGGACAGGACGACCAGAGCGCACCCCCCAACACCGCAGCCGGTCGGGCGTCGGCCTTCAACCCCAAGCGCGTCGCGGCAGCTGCAAACCGCCCCGCCGTCGCACCCGCCGCACCCGTCAAGAAGCCGCGTTCACGGCGCACGATGATCTTCGTCGCGCTGCTTCTGCTGGTGTTGGTTCTCGCGGGACTTGCGGTGGGCCGCACGGTGATTCAGAACAACTACTACGTCGCCGAGAGCGACGGCTCCGTGTACATCATGCGTGGGGTGCAGGGCAGCGTCGCGGGAATGTCGCTGCAGGAGAAGTTCCAGATCGCGTGCCTGGACTCCCGCAACTCGATCACCAACATCGGGGTCGACGACGCCCACCGGCACGGCTCTCCCGCCGCCGCCACAGAAGCCGGGCACCGACTGCCGGACGGCGTCATGAGCACGCAGCCTCAGGCGCCCGTGACCGTTGTTCCGCCATTGCCCAACCGGCGCAATTCCGAACTGATGTTGCTCGGGTTCGCCGCGCTGATCACCACCGTCGCGCTGCTCATCGTCGAGGCCAACCAGGAACAGGGCATCCGCTGGGACCTGGCGCAGTACACGCTCGGGTTCCTCGCCCTCTTCGGCGCCGCCCACGTGGCCGTCCGCCGCTTCGCGCCCTACGCCGATCCGCTGCTGCTGCCCGTGGTGGCGCTGCTGAATGGCTTGGGGCTGGTGATGATTCACCGTCTCGACCTCGCCGAGGGTGCGCTGGGAGTCGACGGACCCCGCGGCCCGAGCGCCAACCAGCAGATGCTGTGGACACTGGTCGGCGTGGTGGCGTTCTGCCTCGTGGTCGCCTTCCTCACCGACCACCGGATGCTGGCCAGGTACGGCTACGTCTGCGGTCTGGTCGGCCTGGTGTTCCTGCTGATTCCGGCCATCCTGCCCAGCTCGATCTCGGAGGAGAATGGCGCGAAGATCTGGATTCGCTTCCACGGCTTCTCCATTCAGCCCGCCGAGATCTCGAAGATCCTGCTGCTGATCTTCTTCGCCTCCGTTCTGGTGGCCAAGCGCAGCCTGTTCACCAGTGCGGGCAAGCACATCCTCGGGATGAACCTGCCCCGGCCCCGCGACCTGGCGCCACTGCTGGCCGCCTGGATCGCCTCGGTCGGCGTCATGGTGTTCGAGAAGGACCTCGGTACCTCGCTGCTGCTGTACGCCTCGTTCCTGGTGCTTGTCTACATCGCGACCGACCGGATCAGCTGGGTTCTGTTGGGGCTCAGCCTCTTTGCGGTCGGCAGCGTCGTCGCGTACCACGCCTTCGCGCACGTCCGGGTGCGCGTGGAGACCTGGCTCGACCCGTTCGCCGACCCCGACGGAGCCGGCTACCAAATGGTCCAGTCGCTGTTCAGCTTCGCCACCGGCGGCATCTTCGGCACCGGCCTCGGCAACGGCCAGCCCGGCACCGTCCCTGCCGCGTCGACGGACTTCATCGTCGCCGCGATCGGTGAGGAGCTCGGCCTCGTCGGGTTCGCCGGCGTCCTGATGCTCTACACGATCCTGGTCATCCGTGGTTTGCGGACCGCGGTCGCCGTGCGCGACAGCTTCGGCAAGCTGCTCGCCGCCGGGCTGGCGTCCACGCTGGCGATCCAGCTGTTCATCGTCGTCGGCGGCGTCACCAAGCTGATCCCGCTGACCGGCCTCACCACGCCGTGGCTGTCCTACGGCGGATCCTCGCTGATCGCCAACTACGTCCTGTTGGCGATCCTGATCTGCATCTCCCACTCGGCCCGCCGCCCACTGGACGCGAAAGCCCCCAACGCCACCCCGATCGCCTCGGCGCACACGGAGGTGATCGGACGCGTATGAACACCTCACTGCGACGTATTTCGATCGCCATCATGGGCCTGATCGTGCTGCTGCTGGCCAACGCCACGCTGACACAGGTGTTTCGGGCCGACGGGCTGCGGTCGGACCCCCGCAACCAGCGGGTGCTGCTCGACGAGTACTCCCGTCAGCGCGGCCAGATCTCGGCCGGCGGCCAGCTGCTCGCCTACTCCACCTCGACCGACGGGCACTTCCGCTTCCTGCGGGTGTACCCCAACCCGAAGGCGTACGCCCCGGTGACCGGCTTCTATTCGCTGCTGTACTCCAGCACCGGGCTGGAGCGCGCCGAGGACACCGTCCTCAACGGCTCCGACGAACGTCTGTTCGGCCGTCGGCTCGCCGACTTCTTCACCGGCCGCGATCCTCGCGGCGGGAACGTCGCCACCACCATCAATCCACAGGTACAACAAGCCGCCTGGGATGCCATGCAGAAGGGGTGCAACGGCGGCCCATGCAAGGGCTCGGTCGTGGCATTGGAGCCGTCCACCGGAAAGATCCTCGGGATGGTCTCGTCACCGTCATATGACCCAAACCTGTTGGCCTCACACGACGGCAACGTGCAATCCGACTCCTGGCAGCAGTTGCGGGACGACCCCGACTCGCCGTTGGTCAACCGCGCCATCTCCGAGACCTACCCCCCGGGGTCGACGTTCAAGGTGATCACCACCGCGGCGGCACTCGCGAACGGCGCCACCCCCGACACCCAGGTCACCGCGGCGGCTCGAATCCCGTTGCCCGACAGCACCGCAACGCTGGAGAACTACGGCGGCGCCACGTGCGGCAACGACCCGACCGCCAGCTTGCGCACCGCGTTCGCGAAGTCGTGCAACACGGCATTCGTCGACCTGGGCATCAAGACCGGCGCCGACAAGCTGCGCAGTACCGCGCAGGCGTTCGGGCTGGACTCCGCTCCCCCACCCATCCCGCTGCAGGTGGCCGGGTCGACCGTCGGCCCCATCGGTGACGACGCCGCCTTGGGGATGTCGAGCATCGGGCAGAAAGACGTTGCCGTCACCCCGCTGCAGAACGCGATGGTCGCCGCGACCGTCGCCAACGGCGGCGTGACGATGCAGCCATACCTGGTGGAAGACCTCAAGGGACCCGACCTCGCCAACATCAGCTCGACCAGCCCCAAGGAGCTTCGTCGTGCAGTGTCTCCGCAGGTCGCCACTACACTTACGGACCTGATGATCGACGCTGAGCAGGCGACCCAGCAGACGGGGTCCATCGCGGGCGTACAGATCGCCTCCAAGACCGGAACGGCCGAACACGGCTCCGATCCGCGGAACACCCCACCCCACGCCTGGTACATCGCCTTCGCCCCGGCCAAGGCGCCGAAGGTCGCGATCGCGGTCCTAGTGGAGAATGGCGGGGACCGATTGTCCGCGACCGGTGGCGCACTCGCTGCGCCGATCGGCCGGGCAACCATTGCCGCGGCCCTGCGGGAGGGATCATGACCGCGCGCGTCGGAGTGACGCTGTCCGACCGCTACCGTCTTCAGCGACTCATCGCGACGGGCGGTATGGGCCAGGTGTGGGAAGCCCTCGACGCCCGCCTGGGACGCCAGGTCGCCATCAAGGTGCTCAAGGCCGAGTTCTCCTCGGACCCCGAGTTCGTGGAGCGGTTCCGCGCCGAGGCCCGAATCGTGGCCATGCTGAACCATCCCGGCATCGCCAGCGTCTACGACTACGGCGAGACCGAGCTCGAGGACGCCCGCACCGCCTACCTGGTGATGGAGATGGTCACCGGCGAGCCGCTCAACTCGGTACTCAAACGCACTGGGCGACTGTCGCTTCGGCACTCCCTCGACATGTTGGAGCAGACCGGGCGGGCGCTGCAGGTCGCGCACACCGCCGGGTTGGTGCACCGTGACGTCAAGCCGGGCAACATCCTGATCACCCCGACCGGCCAGGTGAAGCTCACCGACTTCGGCATCGCCAAGGCCGTCGACGCCGCGCCCGTCACGCAGACCGGCATGGTGATGGGCACCGCGCAGTACATCGCTCCCGAGCAGGCGCTCGGCCGCGACGCCACCCCTGCCAGTGACGTCTACTCGCTGGGCGTCGTCGGCTACGAATCCGTGGCCGGTCGCCGACCGTTCATCGGCGAGGGCGCACTGACCGTCGCGATGAAGCACATCAAGGAGCAGCCGGCGCCGCTGCCGGCCGACATCCCGCCCAACGTGCGCGAGCTGATCGAGATCAGCCTGCTCAAGGAGCCCGGCCAGCGGTACCGCACCGGCGGTTCGTTCGCCGACGCCGTCGCCGCCGTCCGGGCCGGCCGCAGGCCCCCGCGGCCCAACCATGCACCGTCGATCGGGCGGGCCACCCCGGCCGCCATTCCGTCGACCGCACAGACCCGCGCGGTCCCCGACTACGGACGTCCCCCAACGGCCAGCGTCCGCACCGCCCGGCCGCCAACCGGAAGCCATCGCACGCCACCGCCGAAGCGCACGTTCTCCCCCGGTCAGCGGGCGCTGTTGTGGGCCGCCGGTGTGCTCGGCGCCCTTGCCATCATCATTGCGATCCTCATGGTCCTCAACGTCCAGGATCGCAACGACAAGAAGACGGCCCCGTCCACCGAGACCAGCACCACGGTGGTCTCGGTACCTCCGCCAACGCCGGGCGCCATGCCCGGCCTCAGCGGGCCTTCACTCGCAGAACAGATGTATCGATGACCACCCCTCAGCACCTGTCCGACCGCTACGAACTGGGAGAAATCCTCGGCTTCGGTGGCATGTCAGAAGTCCACCTCGCCCGCGACGTGCGGCTGCACCGTGACGTCGCGGTCAAGGTGCTGCGCGCGGACCTCGCCAGGGACCCGAGCTTCTACCTTCGCTTCCGCCGCGAGGCGCAGAACGCCGCCGCACTGAACCACCCGGCGATCGTCGCGGTGTACGACACCGGTGAGGCCGAGACCGCGACCGGGCCGCTGCCCTACATCGTGATGGAGTACGTCGAAGGCGTCACGCTGCGCGACATCGTGCACAACGACGGCCCCATCGAACCCCGCAGGGCCATCGAGATCATCGCCGACGCCTGCCAGGCGTTGAACTTCAGCCACCAGCACGGCATCATCCACCGAGACGTCAAGCCCGCCAACATCATGATGAGCAAGTCCGGCGCCGTGAAGGTGATGGACTTCGGCATCGCCCGCGCGCTGCACGACGGTGGCGTCAGCGTCACCCAGACCGCCGCCGTCATCGGCACCGCGCAGTACCTGTCCCCCGAGCAGGCGCGCGGCGAGACAGTCGACGCCCGCTCCGACGTGTACTCCCTTGGCTGCGTGCTGTACGAATTACTCACCGGCGAGCCACCTTTCGTCGGCGACTCCCCCGTCGCCGTGGCCTACCAGCACGTGCGCGAAGACCCGGTCCCGCCGTCGGAGCGCAACCCGGTGTTGACCCCAGACCTGGACGCCGTGGTGCTCAAGGCGCTGGCCAAGAACCCCGACAACCGCTACCAGACCGCCGCCGAAATGCGCACCGACCTGATCCGCGTGCACAGCGGAGAGGCGCCCGAGGCGCCCAAGGTGTTCACCGACGCCGAGCGGACGTCGTTGTTGGCTGCCGGCCCCCTGATCGGCCGCCACCAGCAGCCGACCGAGAACATCCCGACGCATCAGCGCACCCACGTGGCCAAGGAGCGCAACCCCGCCATCGGCCGGTGGTTCGCCATCGTCGCGGTGCTCGCGGTGCTCACCGTCGTCGTGACGGTGCTGCTGAACTTCGTCGGCGGCAACCCGCGCGACGTCCAGATCCCGGACCTGCGCGGCCAGAAGTACGACGAGGCCGTCGTCTCCCTGCAGAACCTCGGCTTCAAGACCGTCCGCAGCCAGCAGCCGGACTCCGAGGTGCCCGTTGGCGACGTCATCAGCACCGACCCCGCGGCCAACACCGCCGCCGCCCGTGACGACCAGATCACCATCAACGTGTCGACCGGTCCGCAGCAGGCGGAGGTGCCGGAGTGCGCGGGCGTCACCTTCTCCGAGTGCTCGACCAGGCTACGGGCCGCCGGCTTCGAAAAGATCCAGCAGCAGTTGTCGTCGTCGTTGCCGGAGCAGAAGGACCGGGTGCTGGTGACCAACCCGGTGGCCAACTCGTCATCGGCCATCACCAACGTCATCACCATCGTCATCGGCAGCGGACCAAACAAGAAGACGGTCCCGTCGGTCGCTGGCCAGACCGTCGAAGTGGCCACGCAGATCCTCGTCGCCAACGAATTCACTGCCCCGCCCATCCCGGTCGAGGTCGACGGGCTCGCCAACACCAAGGGTCAGGTGATGGGGACGCTTCCGGCGGCCAACACCCCCGACGTGCCCGTGGACACGCCGATCCAGCTGCAGGTGTCGCGCGGCAACCAGTTCACGATGCCGTCGCTGCTCGGGCAGTTCTGGGTCGACGCCGAACCGCTGCTGCGATCGATGGGGTGGACCGGCGACTTGAACAAGCTCCCCAATGCGCAGAACAGCGGCTATCCCACCAACTCGGTGGCCACGATGAGTCCGTCGGCCGGGACCCCGTTGAAGTTCGGCGACCCCGTCACGATCAGCTTCGCGCAGTAGCCGTCCGCACCGTGTCGGCCACCTCGCGCTCGAGCGTGCTCACCAGGGGCTCGTCGAGCGGCTGACCGCACGCCGCCAGCCAGTTCGCGAGCATCCGGTGCCCGCCCTCGGTGAGGATCGACTCGGGGTGGAACTGCACGCCGTGAATCGGTAGTTCCACGTGCTGCACGCCCATCACCACGCCACCCGAGGTCCGCGCCGTCACCTCGAGTTCGTCGGGCATCGTGTCGGGCAGGATCGTCAACGAGTGGTACCTCGTCGCCGTGAACGGATCCGGAAGTCCTTTCAGCACACCAACATTCGCGTGATTCACGCTGCTGGTCTTGCCGTGCAGGAGCTCCGGTGCGCGGTCGACCGTGCCGCCGAAGGCCACCCCGATGGCCTGGTGTCCGAGGCACACGCCGAGCAGGGGAGTCGACGCGGCCGCGGAGGCGTGGACGAGGGGGATCGACGCGCCAGCCCGCTCCGGGGTGCCCGGCCCAGGGCTCAGCAGAATGCCGTCGAAGTCCTCGGCAGCCTTGGCGACGTCAGCCTCAGACGCCAGTCGCGGGTCGTCGTTGCGCCACACGTCGGCATGCACGCACAACTGTCCGAGGTACTGGACGAGGTTGAACACGAAGCTGTCGTAGTTGTCGACGACCAGAACACGCATCCGCCCAGGTTATCCGACCGCCACCCCCCGCGATTTCGGCGCGTTCATCCGCGGTCAGCGCGGGTGAGCGCGCCGAATCCGCAAGAGGTCAGTAGCCGAGCGGTCCGGCCGGCTTCGCGTAGCGCATGCGCACCGCCGGGGGGTGGGCGACGACGTTCGCGTCGGCCTGCCGTTCCTCGGTGTAGCCGAGCCCGAACCGCAGCACGTACCGCTTGTAGAGCTCGACCATCGGCGACGCGGCAAGGGCCGCCTGCATCGCGGAGGCGTCACCGATCGCGGTGACCACGTAGGGCGGGCTGTACGTGCGGCCGTTGAGCAGAAGGGTGTTGCCGACGCACAGGGGAGCGGAGGTGGCGATGATCCGCTGATCCTGCATCTGAACGGCTTCGGCGCCCGCGCTCCACATCGCGTTCAGGACCGCCTCGATGTCCTGTTGGTGGACGACGAGGTCGTCGGCCGACGCGTCGCCGGGGAACCGGCCCTCGGCGTCGCGCTGGGCGTCGTTGAGCGTGACCACCAGACCGGGCCCATGCATGGCCTCCAGACCGGCGTCGGCCGAGAGCGCGTCGGCCCGCTGGGTCAGCGCGGTGAGCGCGGCCGACGCGTTGCCGCCGTGATGGTTGTCGACCTCGTCGACCAGCCGTTCGCGCTGCGCGGACAGTCCGTCGACCGACGCCTGGGCATCACGGACCAGGTCGACGAGCCGCGGCGCGTCGCTGCGGCGGATCTCACTGCCGCCGGACACGGTGTGGGTGGTGGCCAACAACAACCCGGCACAGAGGCAGACGACCGGCACGCCGAAGCGCCAGGGGGACCGGCCCGCACGAGCCATGGTTTCTCCTCCCCGCACGGTGCTGCGTTAGGCTCTGGGTTGCATCCGCTCCATCGTCGCACCGCATAGCTCGCGTGGCGCCAACTGCCCGAAGGTAACCATGCCCAAGTCCAAGGTTCGCAAGAAGAACGACTTCACGATCAGCCCCGTCAGTCGGACGCCGGTCAAGGTCAAGGTTGGCCCGTCGAGCGTCTGGTTCGTGGTGTTGTTCGTCGGCCTCATGCTCCTCGGCCTGGTGTGGTTGTTGGTGTTCCAGCTGGCCGCGACCAACCCCGTCGACGCTCCCAGCTTCCTGGCCTGGATGGCCAATCTGGCGCAGTGGAACTACGCGATCGCGTTTGCCTTCATGATTACCGGGCTGTTGCTCACGATGCGTTGGCGATGAGCCACACCGACACCAGGACCGATCCGCCGTCGTCGCGTCGCGTTCTCCTGCCCGCAACCTACCCGTCACCCAATCACATGGATGTGATTCATCCCCATTGGGGATAGCACTTGTGGATAACTTGATCAAGCGCGCATACGGGGTGGTAATACCCAATGCAGCAAACTGAATGGGGCCCCTCGACCGGGGGCATCGCCGCCGCTGGCGCCGTCGGTCTAGCCATGGCAATTGCCGCTGTGACGCTGGTCACAGACGTACCGGGACGTGTCCTTGCCGGCATTGCCGCAGTGGGTCTGCTGACGTTTGCGGGCATGTCGTGGCGAGCCAGACCAAAGCTGGCAATCACCGATGCCGGGTTGGCCGTGCGCGGCTGGTTCGGCACTCACGTTTTCGCCAGGAATGACGTCGCGAAGATCCGCATCACGGAGTTCCGTCGGATCGGACGAAAGGTGCGCCTGCTCGAGATCGACACCGTCGCCGACGACCGTCTGCTGGTGTTCACCCGCTGGGATCTCGGCACCGATCCACTCGACGTCCTCGACGCGTTGACCGCCGCCGGCTACGCCGGCAGGTAGCCACCCGGACACGAAAACGCCCCGCGAGATTCACCCGCGGGGCGCATCGGTTGAAACTGGGTCAGGAAATGGTGATCGAATCGATGACGACCGGTTCGGTCGGGCGGTCGCCCGGGCCCGTCGGCGTGCTGCCGATGGCGTCCACGACGGCCTGCGAATCGGGGTCGACGACCTCACCGAAGATGGTGTGCTTGCGGTTCAGGTGCGGCGTCTTGCCGACGGTGATGAAGAACTGCGAGCCGTTGGTGCCGGGGCCCGCGTTGGCCATGGCCAGCAGGTACGGCTTGTCGAAGGCCAGCTCGGGGTGGAACTCGTCGGCGAACTGGTAGCCGGGTCCGCCGCGTCCGGTGCCCGTGGGGTCGCCGCCCTGGAGCATGAAACCGGAGATGACGCGGTGGAACACTGCGCCGTCGTAGAACGGGCCCTCGGTGCCGCCCGACGCGTTCTCGGTGCTGTAATCCTTGGTGCCCTGGGCCAAACCGACGAAGTTCGCGACGGTCTTGGGGGCGTGATTTCCGAAGAGCGCGATCTTGATGTCACCGCGGTTGGTGTGCAGGGTCGCGGTTGCTGTCTGTATGGGACTCGTCACGGGATGCCAGTGTGCCATTTCGCGTTTCACTGGCGAGTTCCGCCCCCTCCAATCGGGCACACAATAGGGTGGTCGCCGGACGTCCCCCCGCAGAGAGGCTTACGCATGAGCTCCACCACCAGTGCCGCCCGATTGACCCCGTCGGCACGCCTCGCGCGCGGTTTGAAGTACTCGACGGTCGGTCCGGTCGACGTGACCAGGGGAGCGGTCGGCGTCGCGCTGAACTCGACGCGGTCATCGGTGGGATGGGTGGCCAACCGCTATCGGCGCGACCGGCTCAAGAGCCAGCTGACGAAGGATCTCGCCGCCGCCCAGGAAGTCATCGCCAGCGAGCTCGCCGCCGCCCAGGAAGTCGTCACCAGCCTTCCCGACGCGTTGAAGAAGGCCCGCCGGTCGAAGCGTCGCCCCAAGCCGGCCGTGGTGATCGGCGTGGGCGTGGCCGTGCTCGCGGTCGGCGCCGTGTCGTTTTCGATCATCAGGCGCTCGACGCAGCCCGATCCGTCACCGCTGCCGCCGAGCGTCGACGCCACGCCTCGGCCCTGAGTTCGCCATCCCGGTCGCAGGACGACCGGGCCTTCGCGGCCGCGAATCTGATTCGGGAGCGGGCCAATTGGGACGCCCTCGCGCGCGACGTCGCCGACGTCACCTTCCTGGCGCGTCAGCAGGGCCTGTTGGACTCGCCGTGGAGGGTGTTTCTCGTCGACGCCCACCGTGGTCCCCACATGACCGTCGACGCCTCGGGCGGGTGGACGCTGGGGGAGGAG
>VIFX01000083.1:0-10992 GCA_006864685.1 Mycolicibacterium hodleri
GCCTGGATCTACGGCAACGATCACCGTCGACGGATCAAGCGCAACTTCCAACACCGACATAAGTAGCCTCCTCCGAACCGGACCTCCTACGAGGATCCGCCCAGTGACTACTCACGGCCTATCAGCTGTACGTCTAGCGGGCGCCGACCTCCGCAGGCAGCGGTGGCGGAAGCGGGGTCGACGGCGTCGTGGTCTCCGGAATGGCACTCGACTGCGTCGGGCTGGTGGACGTCGAGGGGGCCGACGACGTGGACGACCCGGACGTCGAGCTGGGCGCCGACCCGTGGAAGTCGACCATCGACTCGCTCCTGATCTGCGTGCTGCCGCTGCTGATGACCAGTGCGTTCGAGCTCACGGTGTAGGTGATTCCGTCGTTCTCGGCGACGTACCCACGATCGGTCGACGTCGCCGCGAGGATCAGCCGCGCACCGTCGGTGACCCGCACCCCCCGGTACTGGAGCTGCCCGGAGGACTCGTCCTTGCAGATCGCCACGCGTGAGGTCGCCGTGTAGCCGTAGGCGACCGCCGTGCTCGGCGCGGCGCACCGCGCGGTGGAGTCGACGAAGCCGCGGGTGTCGGTCGCCGGGGGCGCCGCGACACTGGTCGCCGTGGACGCGGACAGGGCGACCACGACCGCTCCCAGTGCCACTCCCACTAGCCCTAGCCGATGTGTCTGCTGACGGTTCACGACCTCGCCCTCCACTTGCATTCGTCTCACCCCTCCCATCGTCGCACCGAAGTGGAGTGTCGTGGCGGCACGACGGGAGCGCGTCGCGAGATCAGCGGACGTGATCGTCGGCGGACAGCTTCGTGACGGGCGCCGCGACGCGGTAGTCGAGGAACTCGGTCATCGTCTCGTCGCGCAACACCCGAAGACCAGTGGTGAGAAGGAGTTTGCGTTCCGACACCGTGTAGTCGACCGCGTCGGAACTGGCACCGAAGCATCCGTTGGCCATCGACCTGGCGGGCAGGATCTGAACCGCCCTGTCACTGAGCCGGATGCCGCGGTACTCGTAGTGCCCGCGCCCGTCACCGCAGATGGCGACGAGCGACAGCGCCGTCCGACCCAGCACGACGGCGGACTGACCGGGGCCGCATCTCGCCGGCGAGTCGACGTAGCCCCGGCTGTCCGTCGGCACGGTCGGCGGCTTGGCAGCCGCACTCGGCAACGCCATCCCCGTAGCTGTCGTCATCGCCGTCGCTCCGGCGACGAGAACTGCGGCAACCACGCTGCGCATCGGAGCCAGCGCGCTCCCCGAAGCACTCCTCGTCGCCGACATGGCTCTACAACAGCACGCATGACGACGAACTCCTAGGGAAACGGGCGCCGTCACCACGAATCGTTAACCGTCCGAGACCTGGGCGCGCACATTCCCGTCCGAGCGCGACACCCCGCTCGGCAAGATTTGCCATGCAACACTTTCGGGCCGCGACCCCGGCTGGCGGACGGTCGTGCCCGCGGCGGTGGCACGCGCGGGGGCCGGGACCAACCCCGCATGCGGCATCGCTACCGATACAGTTGGTTCCGATGACGCGACCTGTCCCACCCGCTCTGACCGTTCGGTACGACGGTTCGCCCCGCACCTTCTCACCCGGTAACGACGTCGTCGTCGGGCGTGACCTGCGAGCCGACGTCCGCATTGCCCACCCCCTGATCTCGCGCGCGCACCTGCTGCTCCGCTTCGACCAGGGCCGCTGGATGGCCGTCGACAACGGCAGCCTCAACGGGCTGTACGTCAACGGCCAGCGCGTGCCGATGGTCGACATCACCGACGGCATGGCCGTCAACGTCGGCAACCCCGACGGCCCTCGCCTGACCTTCGAGGTCGGCCGCCACCAGGGTTCGGCGGGCACGCCACCGCAGACCGCCAAGGTGCCGATCGCCGGACGTCCGAGCGCCTCGTGGCCCACGCAGACGCCGTCGACCGGCTACCCGCGCACGCAGCCGCCGCCGTCGCGGACGCAACCGTCCTACTCCCAGCCGTATCAGCCGCCGTCGCAGTCGCAGCCGATGTACCCGTCGGCACCGGCGGCCACCAGCGGACCTCAGGCGTATCGCCCGCCGAGCGCGCCGTATCCGGCCCCGCCGTCCAGCGTCAACGTCGACCCGACGGCCACCCAGATGGGTCCGGCTGCGACGCCGCGGGCACCCGAGGGCAACCTCGCGACGAGCATGCTCAAGATCCTGCGGCCGGGCAGGGCACCCGAAGTTCCCCCCGGCGGCATCAAGATCGGTCGCGCCACCGACAACGACATCGTCATCCCCGACGTCCTGGCATCACGTCACCACGCCACGCTGGTGAGCGGTCCCGGCGGCACCCAGATCCTCGACAACCGCAGCATCAACGGCACGTTCGTCAACGGTCAACGAGTCGACTCCGAGGTGTTGCACGACGGCGACGTCGTCACCATCGGCAACATCGACCTCGTCTTCGGGGGCGGCACGCTCGCGCGGCGCAACGAAGCCGACCTCGCGACCCGCACCGGCGGCCTCGACGTGCACGGCGTCACGTGGACCATCGAGGGCAACAAGACGCTGCTGGACAACATCTCGCTCTCGGCACGACCCGGCACGCTCACGGCGCTGATCGGCCCGTCGGGCGCAGGCAAGTCGACGTTCGCCCGGCTTATCGCCGGATACACGCACCCCACCACGGGCACCGTCACGTTCGAGGGCCACGACGTGCACGCCGAGTACGCGTCGCTGCGCTCCAGAATCGGCATGGTCCCCCAGGACGACGTCGTGCACGGTCAGCTGACCGTGCGGCAGGCCCTGATGTACGCCGCCGAACTGCGACTGCCGCCCGACACCAACCGGGAGGACCGCGAGCGCGTCGTCATGGAGGTCCTCGAGGAACTCGAGATGACCAAGCACCTCGACACCCGCGTCGACAAGCTCTCCGGCGGCCAGCGCAAGCGCGCCTCGGTGGCGCTGGAACTGCTGACCGGTCCGTCGCTGCTCATCCTCGACGAGCCCACCTCGGGTCTGGACCCCGCGCTGGACCGTCAGGTCATGACGATGCTGCGCCAGCTCGCCGACGCCGGCCGCGTGGTCCTGGTGGTGACGCACTCGCTGACCTACCTCGACGTCTGCGACCAGGTGCTGCTGCTGGCGCCCGGCGGCAAGACGGCGTTCCGCGGGTCACCCAGTCAGATCGGTCCCGAGCTCGGCACCACGAACTGGGCCGACATCTTCTCCTCGGTCGCGGGCGATCCCGAGGGCGCCAAGCGCAAGTACCTCGAGCGCCACGGCCCACCGCCGCCGGCACCGCCGAAGCAGGAAGCCGCGGAGCTCGGCAAGCCCGTGCACACCAGCACGATCAAACAGTTCTCGACGATCGCGCGGCGGCAGATGCGGCTCATCGTCTCCGACCGCGGCTACTTCGCGTTCCTGGCGATCCTGCCGTTCATCATGGGTGTGCTGTCGCTGTCCGTGCCCGGTTCCACCGGCTTTGGTCAACCGAATCCGCTGGGCGACGCGCCCAACCAGCCCGGTCAGGTGCTGGTGCTGCTCAACGTCGGCGCCATCTTCATGGGTACCGCCCTGACCGTCCGCGACCTCATCGGTGAACGCGCGATCTTCCTGCGCGAACAGGCCGTTGGGCTGTCCACGACCGCCTATCTGCTGGCCAAGGTCTGCATCTACTCGGTGTTCGCGATCGTGCAGTCCGGGATCGTCACGGCCATCACGCTGATCGGCGTCGGGCTGCCCAAGAACGGTCCCCTGGTGCTCGGCGGTGGTGAGGCGTCCGCCGCGCTGGAGCTGTTCTTCGGCATGGCCGCCGCGACCATCTGCGCGGCCACCGTCGGCCTCGCGCTGTCGGCGCTGGCGCGGACCAGCGACCAGATCATGCCGCTGCTCGTCGTGGCCGTCATGTCGCAGCTGGTGTTCTCCGGCGGTCTGATTCCTGTCACGGGCCGCGCCCCGCTGGACCAGATGTCGTGGGTGACACCGGCCCGCTGGGGCTTCGCGGCCACGGCGTCGACGGTGGGCGTCACCGACATGGTGAAGCCGCCGATCATGCCCGACGACTCGCACTGGAAACACGACTCGGGCACGTGGCTGTTCGACATGGCCATGCTGGGCGCGTTGTCGATCTTCTACCTGTGCTTCGTGCGCTACAAGATCCGGCTCAAGGCGGGCTAAGCCCCTTCCCGCGAGCAATCGTTACCCGCCGTGGACGTCCAACCCGTGCGCCACCGCATAGGCGAGCGCCTGGTTGACGTCGATCTTCGCGCCGCGCACCGCCGCCGTCGTCCAAAACGTCGGGTCGACACGCGCGCCGCGGAGGTCCGCCTCGTCGAGCCGGACGTTCTGCGTCCGCGCGCCGGTCAGGTCGGCACCCCGTAGCACCGCCTTGCGCAGATCGGTGCCGACCAGGTTGGCCTCGCGCAGCCGGCAATCCGACAGGTCGATGTTGCGCAGGTCGCACCCTCCCAGCACGGCCAGCGTCAGGTCCACCTCGACCATCGTCACGGGCCGCAGCCGGCACTCGCTGAAGACCGACCCCAGCAGGGTGCAGTGACGGAACACGGTGTGCATCAGCGACGTACGCCGAAAGGTGCAGTTGCGGAAGGCCGACCCCTGGTGTTCGGATTCCGACAGGTCGACGCCGCTGAAGTCGCATTCGGTGAACACCACGCGTTCGGTGCGCAGCCGGCTCAGATCGTCATCGCGGAAGTCGTGGCCCGTGTACTCACGGTCCACCCACTCCTGGTCGAAGGTGCCCACCGTCAGCCAGGCAGCGAACTGAGGTTCATCAGCGCGTACTCGGTGACCGCGATCAGCGCGGCCTTCGCCGAGTTGCGGTCCCGCGCGTCGACGTCGAGCACCGGGATGCCCTCGCGCAACGCCAGCGCCTGGCGTACCGCGTCGGCCGAATACCGCGGTCCACCGTCGAACACGTTCACGGCGATCAGGAACGGCAGCTTCCGCGCTTCGAAGAAGTCCACGGCGGCGAAGCTGTCCTCCAGCCTGCGCACGTCGACGAGGATGATCGCGCCGATCGCGCCGCGGACCAGGTCGTCCCACATGAACCAGAACCGACGTTGCCCCGGCGTACCGAACAGGTACAGCACCAAGTCGTCGGCCAGGGTGATGCGGCCGAAGTCCATGGCCACCGTGGTGGTGTTCTTGTTCGGGGTGGCGCCGAGCACGTCGAGACCCTGCGACGCGTTGGTCACGATGGCCTCGGTGCGCAGGGGCATGATCTCCGACACGGCGCCGACGAAGGTCGTCTTGCCTGCGCCGAAACCGCCGGAAATGACGATCTTGGTGGCGGATGATGACCTCGTAGCGGATGAGCGCCGCTCAGAGTGCCCGTAGGCCACGCAGTGTCCTTCCGATGAGTTCTCGTCGTTCCTCGAGGGTCTCCGACGCCGCCAGGGTGGCGTCCACTCGAAGATAACCCTGCGTCACCAAATCCCCGATCAACACACGCGCAACGCCGAGGGGCAATGCCAGGCGGGCCGCGATCTCCGCGACCGAAGGACCGTCGACGCCGAGTTCGAGGATTCTGGCCCGCACGTCGCTGCGTGGCCATCGGGGTGCGGGCGCGACTTGCAACGCCTGGATCGGCGCCTCGAGTGGAAGGTCGACGAGCGACCGAGTGCGGCCTGCGGTCAGCGTGTAGGGCCGGACGAGGCTCACCTCGGTCAAAGGTTCACTGGGCTCCCAGGCGTCACGCGACGGAAGGTCCATCGGCGCTCACGAACGCTGAGCCGTGCGGCGCGCGGACTGGATCATGGTGCCGACGCGTTCGACCAGGATCGCCATCTCGTAGCCGACCTGGCCGATGTCGCACGACTTGGTCGCCAACGTCGCGAGGTTCGAACCGTCGCCGACCCGCATCAGCAGCAGGTAGCCGTGCTCCATCTCGACGATCGACTGCAGCACGTAGCCGCCGTCGAACAGCTGGGCCGCGCCCGTCGAGAGACTGGCCAGACCCGACGTCACCGCGGCCAGTTGATCCGCCCGCTCCACGGGCATGTGCTCGCTGGAGGCCATCAGCAGGCCGTCGGCCGACACCAGGATGGCGTGGGAGACGCCCGACACCTCGTGGGCGAACTTGGAGACCAGCCAATCAAGGGAGTCACGCTGAGTCGGGCGGGTCATTCTCGAGTCAGTCCTCGTCCGTCGATCGCGCGTCGCGGGCATGCGACCGGCCGGCGTGCACGCCACCGAAGTGGTTGCCGATGCTGCTGCGGACGGCCTCGGGGTTGCGCGGGATCACGATCGGGCCGGTGTCGAACGTGGAGTCGTCTCGCTCCTCGGGGACGTCCGGCCCTCGGTGGGAGCCTCCGTTGCGCCCGTTGCGTCCGTTCTCTCCGGTGGCTGCCGCACCGGGGACGAGCCGCGCACCGGGCTCACGCACCGGCAGCCCCTCGGCGGTGCGCTCCTCCACGGGGGCTTCTTCGGCTGCCGCCGCTGCCGACCAGCCCTTGTCCCACACGGTCTGCCAGTCAAGGTCGGTGCTGTTGGCCAACGTGAACGGATCGTCGATCAGCCATTCGGAGAGCATGGTGTCGAATATCGAACCGCCGGTGGCGGGTTCGGGCCGGGACTTCGGCTCGGGCGGCTGATCGGCGCTGCCGGCCGCGAAGAACGACGAGGTGTCCGCGGGGGCGGGTGCGGCAGGCGCGGCCGCCCAGTGTTCCTCCGGCCACTCCCGTTCGCGCAGACGATCCTCGGGTTGGCCGACGGGCTCGGCGGGTTCGATCGGCGCCGAAGGAATGCCGGCTATGCCACTTGCTCCCGGATTGCGTTGCGGCAGAAGAGAAATCGGGATGTCGGCTTGGCCGTAGGGGTACTGCGGGGTGTCGACGACGTCCTCCTGGTGGTCCTGGTATTCCACGTGATCCTCGTCGGGTGCGTCCGTGGGCACCACGGCAAGATGCGGCTCTTCCGGCACGCCGTACTCGGCGGGGATGGGTTCCGCCACGCCTGGGCCGTGCAGCAGCGCCTCGGCGGGTATGAAGACGCCGGCCGTCGTCCCCGAATTCGGTTCGGCGGCAATGGTGTTGCGGAGCCGGACGACGAGACCGTGCTGGGCCGCCAACCGGCCGACGACGAACAGGCCCATGTGCCGGGCGGTGTACGGGTTGACCTCGCCACCCGACTGCAGACGGGCGTTGGCCACCCGCAGATCGGCGTCGGTCATGCCGAGGCCGTAGTCGCTGACCTCGACGACCAGACCGCCGTTGCCGGTGTGCGCCGCCGTCACCCTGACGTCGGACACCGGCGGCGAGTACCTCAGGGCGTTGTCCAGCAGCTCGGCCAGCAGATGAACGAGATCACCCGCGACGACGCCGACGATTTCGCTGTCCGGCACGTCCGCCGTGACGATCCTGGCGTAGTCCTCGACCTCGGAGGCCGCGGCGTTGACGACGGTGGCGATGGGGACCGGGTCGACCTGCTCGCGCTGAGGCCTGGACCCGGCCAGCACCAGCAGGTTGGCGCCGTTGCGCCGCATCCGCGTGGCGAGGTGGTCGAGCTTGAAGAGACTGTCCAGTCGCTCGGGGTCTTCCTCGTCGCGCTCGAGGCGGTCGATGAGTCCCAGCTGCTGCTCCACCAGAGACCGGCTGCGACGCGACAACGTCTCGAACATGTCGCCGATCTGAAGCTGAAGGCGGGCTTGCTCGCCGGCCAGTAGGACCGCCTGCTCGTGCAGCTCGTCGACGGCGTGCGCGACCTGCCCCACCTCTTCGGTGGTGTACACCGGCACGGGCTGGACCGGCCCCGGCGCGCCTCCCGTGCGGACCCGCTCGATCTCTTGGGCCAGGTCCTCGTGGGCCACCCGGAGCGCGCCGTCGCGCAGCATCCGTAGCGGTCGCACCAGCGACCGCGCCACGAGGAGCACGATGACGATCGCCAGGAGGAAGGCCACCCCCACGATCGCCGAGTCGCGAATAGCCTCCTGGCGCTTGGCGTTGGCTTGGTCCTCGACGGCAGAGGTGACGGCCGCGGTCGTCGAGTCGACGATCTTCGCGGCGATGTCGTTGGTGGTCTGCAGCGACTGACTCAAGTCGGGGTTTCCCACCAACCCGACGGCGGGGTCCGACATCAGGGCCATCCGCCTGACCATCTCTTCTTGCAACTTCTGCGCGTCCGGCGAGCCGACCCCGAGCACCTGGGACATCCCGGACAACGTCGACGGTTCGGTGCCGGCCAGCGTGATCATCGAGGTGCGCAGTTCCGGCTCGGGGAGGTCACCGCCGAGGTTGACCAGAAGCTGCTCCATCGCCATCTGGCCGCGCGCGCCGACGGCTCGGCTGAGGCCGAATGCCTCGGCGCGGATCTGCTCGTCGTCGACCCGCACCGAACCGTTGATCGCGTCCTCGGCGGACAACAGAATCGGGGCATACGCGGTGATGCGGCCCCGGAGGTCGACGTCGTTGGCCGTGACCCGGCCCAGCAGCGCCTGGCCGTCGTCGAGCAGACCGGTCACGCCGGTACGCACGTCGGGTTCGACGTCGACGCCGTTGAGCTTGTTCTGCAGTTTCTGTTTGTTGGTGTCGAATGCGTTCAACGCGGCTTGGGCGTCGCCGCCCGCGGAATTCGCCAACAGGGCGCCTTCCAGGGCCGCCATGTATTCCTCGATCGATGGCACCAATTCGGCACGGTCGGCGGCCAATCGGAGATCGTTCGCGTCGGCCCACCCCGACTGAACGCGCAAACCGCCGAATACCCCAACCAACAACAGCGGCACTAGGACGATTGCCAGGACCTTCCAGCGAACGGGCCAATTGCTCAGCGCCCATCGTGAAGGTCGTTTCGCCTGTCCCGCCTGCTGCCGCGGTGAAATGGCCGGAAGTTCCTGCGCCGCACCGTCGTGCGGTGGCTCGACGAACGCGGTCATCGCGCCCCGGCCGTACGGCCGGTCACTCGGTGACGATTCGTTGATCGCGCGTGGTTCATAAGGCTTCCCGCATCAGTACGCCCATGTATCGGCAGGCACCGAAGTCCCAGTCCGACCGGCAATTTCTCGAGTATGACAGCGATGTGCGGGCGTTTCCACAGTTGTTACTGAACAGGCAGAGTTCGTGACTGTGGCGTTGCGCAGTCGTGCGCCATACGAGCAAATGTCGTTGCACTCCCGAGATCAACGTCGAACATTTGGGGTAAAGGGAAGTCATGACCGAGCCCCACGGAGACCAACGCCCGCACGACGACACCGATGAGACGGAACCCGTCACCGGCCCCGGCGGCGACAGCCCCGACCCCGAATTCGGAGACGAAGCCACCATTCCCGACCAGGAGACCTGAGTTGGGCTGACCCTCGACGCACGTAGGCTTCCCGGTACTCGCATACCGGGAGGCGCAGCGATTTGTTCAGGGTCATGTTCAATTCACCGCGCATTGCGCCCAACACCGGCAATGCGATCAGAATGGTCGCCGCCACCGGATGCGAATTGCATCTCGTCGAACCGCTTGGGTTCGACCTGTCCGAACCGAAGTTGCGTCGCGCCGGGCTCGACTACCACGACCTGGCGTCGGTGACGGTCCACCCGGACCTGCCGTCGGCGTGGACGGCGGTGATGCCGGCGCGGGTCTTCGCGTTCACCGCACACGCCGAATCGTTCTTCGGCGACGTCGACTTCATCCCCGGCGACGTGTTGCTGTTCGGCCCGGAACCGACCGGCTTGGACGCCGAGACGCTGGCGGATCCGCATGTCACCCAACGCGTGCGGATACCGATGCTGGCGGGCCGTCGCTCCTTGAACTTGTCGAACGCGGCCGCGGTGGTGGTTTACGAGGCGTGGCGCCAGCAGGGGTTCACCGGCGCGGTGTGACTACTACCAAGAATTCCAGTGGCTCAGCTGTTCGGCGGGCAGCCGCTTGGCCTTCTTGAACTCGGTGCCCTTGGTGTAGGCGATCGGGAACAGCCCGCCCTGGGCGTACTTGTCGAAGGGAATCCCCAGGATCTCGGCAGCCTGCTTCTCACCGTCGCCGACCAGGTGCAGCGTCGTCCACGCCGACCCGAGTCCACGCGAGCGCAGGGCGAGCATGAAGCTCCACACAGCGGGCAGCAGCGATCCCCAGTAGCCGGCGCTCATCCCGGCCGGCGCCCCGTCCGGGCGGCCTTCCAGGCACGGGATCATCATGATCGGCACTTCGTGCAGATGGTCGTTGAGGTACTTGGCCGAGTCGACGACCAGCGGGGTCCGCTCGTCTCGACTGTCGCCGTACGTCGGCTTCGGCGCGTCCAGGTACGGGGTGGCCGCGGTGCGGTAGATGTCGGCGATCGCCTTCTTCTTCTCGTCGTCGTCGACGAAGACGAACTGCCATCCCTGGGAGTTGGAACCGGTCGGCGCCTGCAGTGCCAAGTCGAGGCATTCCATGACGACGTCGCGCGGTACCGGCTTCTCGAGATCGAGGCGTTTGCGGACCGAACGCGTGGTCGTCAGCAGTTCGTCGAGCGTCAAGTCGAGGGTTTCTGAGGGCATCTTCGGAGACTACATTCGCATTCATGACTGCCGCGCTGACGTCAGAAGTCATCGATCGTCTGAACCGGGACCAGTACGGATGGCTCACCACCATCGCGAAGTCCGGCCAGCCGGTGCCAAAGCTGATCTGGTTCTACTTCGACGGCGAAGCGCTGTTCGTCTACAGCAGTCCCACCGCGGCGAAGGTCGCGCACGTCAGGCGCCACCCACAGGTGAGCCTCAACCTGGATTCCGACGGCAACGGCGGCGGGATCGTCGTCGTCGGCGGCGAGGCGACCGTCGCCGCGGAGGGCGTGGACTGCCGCGACGACGAACCGTACTGGGCCAAGTACGGGCCGGTCGCCGACCAGTTCGGCTTGACCGAGTCGATGGCGGACTACAGCACGCGACTGCGGATCAGCGTCGACAAGGTGTGGACGACGCCCACGGCCTGACCCCGCCCCGAAATACATCAGGCCCTCCCCCGGGGATTGGTCGGGGAGGGCCTGATGGGTTCTTGGGTGTGGCGGTCTACTTGCCGGTGAGGTGGGCGATGTAGGCGGGGCC
>VIFX01000084.1:0-9986 GCA_006864685.1 Mycolicibacterium hodleri
GGCGCGGTGGGCGGGATGATCACCCCCGCGCTGTCGACCGGCACCGCCGCGGGCGCGTTGATCGCGACCACCGTCAATCATTTCGGCGGGCACGCCAGCATTCCCATCATGGCACTGGCGGGGGGTGCCGCCATGCTGGGAGTCACCCAGAAAGCGCCCCTCTTCGCCGCGGTATTCACCGCCGAACTCACCCACCCACCGGTTCAGATGTATGGGGTGCTCCTCGTGGTCGCCATGGGTGCGCACGTCGCCGGCAGGCTCATCCGTCGGCGCGCACGATGAACGGCACCGATCGACGGCGGCCGAGCCGCCAGCTGCTACCCGACGGGTATCGGCGCGGCCCGCTGCACACCGCGAGGTTCACGACGATTTTCAGCGGCGACGTCACCTGCGGCTGCTTCACCTGGGATGTCGATGTCAAACAGCTTAAGAACCAGCGGGTTTCGTGGAGCCGCTAGGTTGGCAGAGGCGCCCCGTCGGGACGCGCACCGACAAGCCGGGCATCGCATCGGGGACTCAAGGAAGGTGAGGCGGCCATGACTCTGGCGTATCTTCCCAGCCCCGGTCGGGGTGTCTGGCATCTGGGGCCGATCCCGATCCGGGCCTACGCGTTGTGCATCATCGCCGGGATCGTCGTCGCGATCTGGCTGACCCGACGGCGATGGACGGCCCGCGGGGGCAAAGCTGACGACGTGGTGGACGTCGCGTTGTGGGCCGTCCCGTTCGGCATCGTCGGCGGACGCCTCTACCACGTCGTCACCGATCCCGAGCTGTACTTCCTGCCAGGGCGCAGCCCGATTCGGGCGTTCTACATCTGGGACGGCGGCCTGGGCATCTGGGGTGCGGTCGCACTCGGCGCGGTGGGCGCCTGGATCGGCTGCCGACGCCGCAGCATCAACCTGCTGGACTTCGGAGACGCACTGGCACCCGGGTTGGTATTGGCCCAAGCGATCGGCCGATGGGGCAACTACTTCAACCAGGAACTCTACGGCCGGCCCACGACCCTGCCATGGGCACTGGAAATCGATCCAGCCCATCGGCCCGCCGACACCCCAACGATCGGCCTATACCACCCGACGTTCCTTTACGAATCATTGTGGAACGTCGCCGTCGCGGTGCTGTTGCTCTGGGTCGACCGGAGATTCCCCCTATCGCGCGGAAAGCTGTTCGCGCTCTATGTCGCTGCTTACACCGTGGGACGCGGTGCCATCGAGGCGCTACGCGTGGATCACGCGAACCACTTCCTCGGGTTGCGGTTGAACGACTGGACATCCCTGATCGTGTTCCTCGCAGCGCTGGCGGTGCTCGCGTGGCCGCGCCACAGCCCAGTCGTTGCCCAGGACCGTGACGCCGGCGGGCATGCGTTGCGTGACGCGCCACCCGCGGTCGACACCAACTAGCTGGCACGACCACGCAGACGGACCCCCGACTTGGATGAACGCACGAGCGGTTGTCACGACAGCGCCGCCAGTCGATCCCGTCATCGCCGACTTCACATGCGGTGCCGGTGTCACCGGTGTCGCGCAGCATCCGTATTCCGGCAACCATCACCGCATGTGAAGCGATTCATGACCGCCGCCTCGGGCAGGTGATCGCCGATGGCAGACCCGACGAAGGGGGCTGGGATGCCGAATAGCGCGAAGACCCCGGCCAGTCGCCACTGCACCTGACCCGCCCGCACCTTCGGAACGGCACCGAACCGGAGGCCACGCCCACCACGATCAACGAGGTGAGGATCGCTTGGGCGGTGCCCAGTCCCAGGGCGTAGACCAACGCTGGCACCGCCATGATCGATCCGCCACCACCAAGCAGTTCGAGCAGGGCGCCGATGACAGCGCCGACGACGAGCGCAAGAGCGATGGTCATGATCGCGTGCAGCCGTAGATTCCGCCGAGACTGCGGGACTACTCGGCGCCGGCCTGGCCGAGGGAGTCGATGGCAGCTTGCAACTTGGTGGCGGCTTCGTCGGCGACGTCACGCAGTCCCGGTTGATCGGAAAGCTGGACCATCACCTGCGGGTCCATCGCGTCGATGATCACCGTGTCGGCCGAGTCGACGTCGGCGCGGACGGTGACGTTGCAGGGCAGCAGCAGGCCGATCTGGCGGTCGGCGTTGACGGCACGGTGCGCTAGTGGCGGATTGCAGGCGCCGAGGATGAGGTAATCCTCCATGTCTTCACCGAGCTTGGCCTTCAACGTGGCCTTCATGTCGATCTCGGTCAGGACCCCGAAGCCCTGATCCGACAACGCCTTGCGGGTCTTCTCGACCGCGTCCTCGAACGAAGTGTGCAGTGTGGTCGACAATGCGTAGCCCATGGCGGTATTCCTTTCACTTATTTGCCTTAGGTGGCGGTGGATGTCATGCCAGTGCCAGGAAGAGCTTCTCCAGTTCCGCCTCGGTCATCGGCTGTTGTCCTTCGGCGGCCTCGCCGGTCAGGCACTGCCGTAGCCCAGTGGCGACGATCTTGAACCCGGCCTTGTCCAGGGCTTTGGAGACGGCGGCGAGCTGTGTGACGACGTCCTTGCAGTCGCGCCCCTGTTCGATCATGGCGATCACCCCGCCAAGCTGCCCATGCGCTCGGCGCAAGCGGTTGAGAACCAACGCGATGCTGTCATCGTCACCCGTCATGGCAAGCCCTTCTCGGTGTCCCATCGCGGCTAGACGCCGCGCATACACCGCATACCCCCAGGGGTACATGGCTAAACGTGCATTATCCCCAGGGGTATGGGGGGATGTCGCGCATGGACTCGTCGGTACATACCCCTAGGGGTTTAGCGCCACGGATCTCGGGTACGCCAACGACGTCTGGGCAGATGGCCTGCAAACCGGTAAGGAGCAACATCTCCATGGAACGGTTGCCCCGTCGTTGACGTTGCCCGGCATCGTGCTCGGCGTGGGTCTGGGCGGCTTCGTCGACGGCATCCTCCTGCATCAGATCCTGCAGTGGCACCACATGCTCACCAGCATCGGCTCGTCACGAATCCACGTCGGCGCCTACCCCGCCGACACCGTGCACGGCCTGCAGATCAACACCGTCTGGGACGGACTGTTCCATACCTTCACCTGGCTGTCGGTGCTCATCGGACTCGGCCTGCTGTACTCGCGGCTCACTCATTCACGCGGGAAGGTGTGGACATCGCGCGCCTTGTGGGGCTGGGTCCTGGCCGGGTGGGGCATCTTCAACTTGGTCGAAGGAATCATCGACCACCAGATCCTGGGTATCCATCACGTCCGCACCGGCGAACACCAAACACTCTGGGACGTCGGCTTCTTGGTCCTCGGAGCGGTGTTGGTGGTCGGCGGCTGGCTGCTGCAACGAAGCGCCAAACCACTAGACGCGGGCACATATCCTGAGCGCAACGCCGAGACGCCGTGACCACGCTCGCCCACGGCATGGACGGCCATCACGATGCCGCCCTGTCGGTCAGCTCCCTGCTGGCGATGGGCATCCTCGCCGCCGTCGCACTGGGGTACGTCGGTCTCGCGGTGGCACGTCGGCGCGAACCACGCGGCTGGAATCACTGGCGCACACTGAGCTTCGTCACCGGTGTCGCACTGCTCATCCTCGCACTCAAGCCGTCGGACTCCGAGGACTTCGGCGACCACATGCTCGGTCACCTGCTGATCGGCATGTTCGCTCCACTCGCACTGGTGCTCGCCGCTCCGGTCACCCTGGTTCTTCGCACCGTGTCCCCCAGAACCGGTAGAGCCATCGTGCATGGGTTGAAGTCGGCACCGGCACGGATACTGACCAATCCAATCCTGCTGCTGACGGCGAACATCGGTGGCCTCGCGCTGCTCTACTTCACACCGCTCTACAGCCTCACGATGGCCAACACCGTGCTGCACGAACTGATCCACGTGCACTTCTTCGTCACCGGATACCTGTTCGCCTGGATGATCGCGGGACCAGACCCAGGCCCACACCGTCCCTCGGTACCGATCCGCCTCGTCGTCCTGGGCGTCGCTGTCGCTGGACACTCGATCATCGCCCAGCTCCTTTACGCAGGGCTCTTCGTCGACGCGCCCCTCACGCCAGAGGAACTGCGCGACGGCGGCACCCTGATGTACTACTGGGGCGACATCGCCGAGATCATGCTCGCACTGGCCATGCTCCTCACCTGGCGACCGATCCGGCGGCGAAACCCCGACGGTCTGCACACATATCGAATGGAAGGTGGCGCTTCCAAGTCGTATGACCCGCGGGATCGAATACGACAGCGGCCGCAGCGGTTGGCTTAGGCGCTCAGCTGACCGCTACTGCATCGGGCGACCCCGTACCTGTCGTGATGACGCGACGTTCTTGTTCACCACAGGGTGAGCGGCACGCCCGCGTTTTGGGTTTCGAGGATCCGCCTCTCGATGTCTGCGCCGGACTCGTGGTTGGCGAGACCGGCACGGATAGCCGCTGCGATGGCGCGTGTGCGCCCGGCTGCGCCTCGTATGTCGGCTAGCGGATTGGCGAGATTTCTTCTGCGCGTGAGGTACTCGAAACGGTTGGTGGCGTTGGTGCCCAACCGCATGTGTGTGGGGTTGGTGCATCCGGCGAAGTCGCATTGGTGCGAGATCACGGCGTCCTGGGTGCTGGACCATCCGAGTCGCGGAATCACGCCATGGGCGAGTTGGTAGGCGAAGAGGTGCGCGGGAACGGTGCCGCGCCTGGTCGGTCCGGGCAGGCTGGCGGCGCGGAAGGACCCGTGACCGGTCGAGGACACCGCGCCGATCCAGACCCAGCACTGATCCTCGGCGCGCCGATAGCGTTTCGCTGTGAAGCGTGCCACGACCTCTGAGTCGTCGAGCCAGGAGCGCCAGCGCCGCTCCGGAACCCGAATGGGTCTCGGTTGACCAATCAGGAGCAGTTGCTCGGCCGGTGCGCGATGGGTGGCCGGCGGAAGACGGTGCAGCGGTAAGGACAGTGCCGTGCCCGTGATAGCCACCATCGCCCTCTGCTGCCGGTTGAATTGAAGCTGTTACCCAGTGAGGGTAGGTGTGGGCTCCGACAGCGCAGAGGCGCTCAGCCGGTCCTCGGATTTAGCGCATCTGGGGATTCGATGCGCGCGGCAATATAGGCGGCGTTATCGCGGGCGACTAGTGCTGACCAGCGTGTCGCTGTGGTGACGGACAGTCCGAGCAGGTCGGCCAGGACTGCAGCGGGCAGGTCGGCTGCCAGCGCGGCCAGGGCGGCGCCACGGCCCGGGCGGATGAAGATGCCGAGCTTCTGGTTCAGCGCGGTGGACAGCCGGCCCGGGTAGAGGTGGGCGCCGGGCCGGGTGCTGGGGAACAGCCACGCAGGAGTTCCCGCCGACTGCTGGCGGGGGCTTAGCGCGGCGAGCTCCAGTGCCAGAGCGGCAAGTGGTGGTGGTAGAAGGACGGGTTGATCTTTGAGGTGCAGATAGGTGCCGGTCTGGCTGGAGATGAGGCTGTCGACGGTCAGTTCCACGACCCGGGTCGGGATTTGACCGTAGAGCAGCACCAGTGCCCCGGCCACGCGCAAGCGCAGCGCCAGGCTGTCATCGCGCAGGCACCGCCGCAGTAACACCCAGCGTTCGTCCTCGCCGAGGACGTTCTCGGCGAGGCCTTCTCGACCCAGCCAGCGAACCTGCAGATCCGCGCTCAGGCCGCGGGCGTGCGCCCACCGCAGGAAGTCCCGCACCCGGCGCCGAGTAGTGGCGCCCAGCCCGATCCAGGTATCGATATCGTGTTGAGTGGCTTCGGCAAGCGTACGGTCGTTGTCCTGCAAGAAGGTCAACAAGTGCGCGGCCGTCTCGATCCGTGTTCTGGCGTATTTGGGTGCGTTCGCGGTGATCCCCAGCCGTGCACCGCGGTGTCGGGTGCGAAGTAGCACCGACCAGGAAGCGTAGGGCCGCAGCAGCTGCGCGGTCTTCGGTGACAACCCGGCGAGAAAGCTCCTCAGCCACGGGCTCAGGGATTCAAGACCATCTGCCTGGGCGTCAAGGGCACCGGTGTGCACCAGAATGGTCCGCAGGTGTCCGACGCGGTTGCCGTGCGGGAGTGCATCAAGCATCCCGTGAGTGATCGGGTCACCCGCGGCGACGAGGTCGCGGAGGACGTGAATCCAACCGGCACCATTGAGGACCACGTGAGTCTGTTCGGCAGTGTTGTCCTGCAGCAGAAACGTTGCGACACCCTGCAGCTGGGTGGTGATCTGGCCGTCGGGGCCGGTCAGCAGTACGCGTACCCGCGTAGTGGTGGTGCACGCCAAACACTGTGTGCCGCCGATGAGGAGATCGACCTGTCCGCAGCCGTCGCAGACCCAGTTGCGGCCGTCGCCCGAGCACGGCCCACAGACCGAGTCACCGTCCTCCCCCACACCCACCAGCGGCCGGACCTCCCGGCAGCTGGCGCAGGCGCCGGGATTACGCCGCAGCCGTCGGTAGCACGGTCCGCAGACCGCCCCCAGCGGCAGCGTCGTTTGAATCGCGACGGTACGTTCGCATACGGCGCATATTCGGGGGCGCCGCTGACGGGCGTGGCACGTTCCGCACATCGGTTGACCGGACGCGTTGCCTCGCGCGCAGGGCCGCCTGCGCCCGCATTGGCTGCACGCCAGCGTCGGTGGCACCCAGCAGCGATGACAGATCCAGGTGCCGGCCTCGCGGTCAGCTACTCGAGCCTGCACTGTGCTGCGTCCGCACTGGATGCATTCGTGTTCCCGGCCGCGGCGATAACACCTGGGGCACAGCGGTCCTTGCACAGTGTGTGCGTGGGCGCGTTGGTGCTCCCGCCCGCATGAGGAGCAGGTGTAGAACTTGCGCGGCCCGCAGCTCTGGCACAGGGCTTGCCCGTCGACTCGGTAGGCGACCCGTGCCACGGTGCCGCAGCGCGTGCACGGGCGGTAGCGGGCGGGGTCGCGGGACGTGCAGCGTGCGCACACGACGCCGTCGCCTTCTCGGAAGGCGGGCTGACCCGGCTCACCGCAACGCACGCACACCTTGAGATGTGTTTGGCGATAACACGCTGCGCAGATGCTTGCACCGTCCCGGCGATACGGCAACCTCCGTTGCGTTCCGCATCGGTGGCAGCGCATCCTCTGCACGCCAGGATGTTCGGGGGCCAGGGCGTCGAGTAGAGCGCGCAGCGCTGACGGGCCGGTGGCCTCCGGGCCGGTCAACGCGTTCGGATGCGCGTGCAGGTAATGCACGAGCCCGGCGGCATGCGTCGGTAACAGCTTCATTGCTGCAATCTGGGCGCTGAGCCGCTCTACGTTCGCGTCGGGAAGTTGCAGCATCAAGATGGCCGCGATGTCCGCCGGACTGTGCCCCGCGCGACGAGGCGCTCGTTGCGTCATTGCCCGTTCGGGCGGCGGATCGTGGTGCGCCGCACCACCGGTGGTGTCGCCGGTTTCGCCTGCCCGGCAGCCTTGCGAACTTCGGTGCTGGTGACGGTGATCTCGATGAGGTCTTCGACACCGACGTCGAGGATGTCGCATAGCGCGGCCAACGTGTCCAGGCTCAGACGTTGCGGGGTCGTGGTGACCAAGCGGAAGACTTGCTCGCGGGAGAGATGAATGCCCCGCTCGGCGAGTAGTGGAACCAAGTCAGTGGTGGCGAACATGTCGCGCGTGGCCATGATCTTGCGCAGGTTCCACTGGCAGCTCATCTTCTGGATCATTGGCTCTCGCTTAGTTCGGGGTGGCGGCTCAGAGCACGCCGCAGCAGCCGGTTGCGGTACTCGTCGGAGACGCCGGTATAGATCGCGGTCGTGGCCGCATAGGTGTGCCCCACCTGAGTGGAGACGAACTTCTCCGGGTAGTCGAACTCGACCAGATGGGTGACATAGGAGTGGCGCAGGCAATGCAGACTCAGCGTGGGCTCCAGCCCGGCGGCGTCGCGGGCGGTGGTGAAAGCTTCGTCGATGCGGCGCATCGAGATTCGGCTGGCCCGCTCGGTGACCCACAGCGCCGGATGAGCGCCGACACCGAACGCGGGCCGGATGTCGTCGAGCCACTGCTCGAGAACCGCGACGATCCAATCCATCTCGGGGACCGTGAGCACGGTGCGTCGCTTCGGTGGGCTGCCCCGCGACGATTTACCCCAGCGGACGAACACACCGCCATAGCGACCGAACGCGGAAACTTTCGGGTTGTGCCGCAGATCCGCCAAATCCAGCCCACAGGCTTCGCGGCGCCGTAACCCGAACGCATAAATCGTCTTCAACAAGGCCGCATCACGCATCGCCGCCAACCCGCCCTTGCATCCGCGAGCACGGATGTCTTCGACGTGGCCGTCGGCGGCGTCGAACAGCGCTTGAACCTCACCGTAGGTCAACGGACGCCGCCGCGGGTCGCCTTCGTAGTCGGTGACGTGCACGATCGTGTTCCACTCGTGCAGGAGCTGCGCCGGCGCTACGCCAAAGCGCGCCAAGCACTCGACAGTCCACCCGTAGCGTGGGTCGCTGACGTACTGCAGAAACATCCGCAGCGTCGTCTCATACAGCCGCGCAGTCGACACCGCGATCGGCTCGCGCCGGTTGCGGCAGCTGTCGATGAACGCCTCAACATCGGCGCTCTGCCACTGCCACGGATACTCGTTGACGAACTCGGCCACCCGCCGCGCCAATCGAAGCCGCGAACTGATCGTCTCCGCCTTCAAAAAACGGGTCCGCTGCTGCAAAGCCCAGCCCGCCAGCATGGCCTCGAACACCGCCGAGGCCGGATCCAAATGCGTCACTCCCGGCAAGAGCACAAGATGCGATGAGCCAGCCAAATCACCCGCATCCGCCACGTTGCATAGAATGCAACAAAACTGCATTAAAAGCAACCGCCGTTTCCGCACGTCTAACCGGTACATTGATGCCAAGATGGCGCCGAGGGCGACCGCAGTTCCGAGCTTTCAGGCCATAGTGCCGATGAGCCGAATGCCGAATCCAATGCAACTCCGCTCAGTTGCGGCCGTAACCGTCGGCTCCGATTGCGCCAGTCCAGATGTCGCAGTCCGATGCCGTTGGCCCGCAGACGACGTGACCATGGAACCGTGCGATCTCCGCGGGTTGCACCACCGGGTCGACGGTCAACCGGCCCGCGCTTCTCATGCCCGCCGACCCTAGGTCCGGGCACCGACACAGCGCGCGCCCACCGCGCGGCGCGACTCGGCCGCCCAGGGCGCCGCGGCGCTACCGGTCTGCGCGGCCATCCGTTGCACCACCGAACTGCGCCCAGCGGCGCTGCACCTCACGTTTAATCGCGTCGTCAAGGCGTGCCCTGCGGGCAGGGTCGCTGCGAAGCTGGCGCGCCTGTTCCACGACGTGCGACGACGGGACCCACGGGGTGCCACCAAAGTCGTTCTGGTCGTGGAGCACAACGCGTGGTTCCCACGCGTCGTCAGCCATGTGACCATCGTCCTCGTTCACCGACGTCCTCAGACCGCCGCCGCGGTGGGACCTGACCGTTCGACGTCGTCAGGCTCGTTCGACGTCGTCGGCCCCTCGGGATGCGCACCATCCCCCGGCCCCTCCAGCTCCTAGTGCATGCGAACCGCCGCTGGGCGTGGACGTTTCGTCCTTCGGAGCGTGACGCAGCATGGTCCTGACAATTCCGACTCCGACGTCGGTCCGTGCCGCGATGGTCGTCATGTTCTCACCAAGGCCCTGCATGCGCGCCAACCACGCGCCGGCATTCGTCCGGTGCGTGGCCGCTCGCTTCGCAGCTTCGGCGGCGACCTGCTCGCGCAGCTGGGCCAGGCGCTCCTTCTTCCAGACCTCGACTTCGGCGAGCTTGCCGAGTTCGTACAGAAAGTTCGTGGCGTAGAGGATGTTCGCCTTGTCCCGTTCGGCGCGCGCCTCGTTGGCGCGCCGGGCCGCTTCCACAGCCCGTCGCCGGGCTTCCAACTTGGACGTTCCTGCTGCTGTCATGACCAGGACACTAAAACCGTGCGGGCCGGGCGTGCCACCACCACAGCCACATTCGCCACCCACCAATTTTTCCGTCGCCGCCCCTGCCGCAGCACCGCACCCCGCTCACCCACCGT
>VIFX01000085.1:0-9775 GCA_006864685.1 Mycolicibacterium hodleri
CGATGAAGCTGTACAGCGCGATCTCACCGAGCAGGAACGACCAATGCGTCGGGAACACCTTGTTGAGCTGACGGCGCACCGCCGCCGACGGGTGATACCGCGAATCAATCGCATCACCCTGATGGGCGGCCAATTCAGCGAGCTTGGGACTCATGATGTGCGCTCCCGTGTGTTCGACCTTCATTGTGCGCGCGCGACGCGTCCCATTGCTCGTCCCAAAGTCTTACGGCGGCTTCGTCATCAATCGGTCATGGATGTGACGTGCCGGCCGACCGTCACTCCCGCAGTTCGGCGTTGAACGCCCGCATGGAGCCGATCACCGCGGTCAGCACCCGGTGGGCCGTCGCCAGCTCCGTCGCCGAGAACTCCTCGAGCGATGCCGCGGTGTGCTGGGCCAAAGGGCTGAAGAACGAGCGGGCGACCGCGTTGCCGTGGTCGGCGTAGCGCAAGAGGACCTTGCGCCGGTCGGACGGGTGTGGCTCTCGAGTCAGGTGCCCGGCCTGCACCATGCGGTCGACGAGGTAGGTGATGGCGGCGCCGGACACGCCGATGCGCTGGCCCAGCTGGCTCTGCGTCAAGGGCTCGCCGTCGCGCTCGGACACCATGACGTGCAACAGTGCCCGAAAGTCGTTGTCGTTCAGATCATGTCGGGCACAGAATACGCGACTGAGGTCGTCGGACTCGGCGGACAGCGACTGTACGTCGGACACGATCAGCGCCTCGACGTCATCCCGCTTGGCAGGTAGGCGACTCACTCGCACCAATCCTTCACTTGATTAATCATTAATCATCTTAATATAGTGGCTCCATGAGTTTCTGGGACCGATACGCCACCATTGTCTCCGGCCGGCGGTCGTGGATCGTCGCCCTGCTGATCGCCGTCGCCGCGGGCGCGCTGATGGCGCTGGCGGGCGCCAATGCCGGGTCCACCCAGTCGCCCGTGCCGGTGCCGCCGTCGGCCGAATCGGCGCGGGCGGCCGTTCTCGCCAAGGACTTCCCCTCGGGCGACGAGGCGCCGGTGCTGCTGGTGGTCTCGCGCGCCGACGGCGCCGCCCTCTCGCCGACCGACCTCGCCAGCGCGCAAGACGCCCGCCAACGGGTACTGGACCGCGCCGGGGCGAAGGGGGGCGCACCACTCTCGACCTCCGAGGACGGCGTCGTCGCCGTGGCCCCGGTACCGATCGCCGCCGACCTGTCCGGCTTCGACCTCGCCGACACCGTCAAGGGCCTCCGTGCCGCCGCCAACGACGGTGCGCCGCAAGGACTCCAGCTCCGCGTCACCGGCGGACCGGCCTTCGGCGCCGACATCGCCGACTCGTTCTCCGGCGCGAACTTCACCCTGTTGGCGGTCACCGCCGCGGTGGTCGCGCTGTTGCTCATCGTCACCTATCGTTCGCCCATCCTGTGGCTGGTGCCACTCACCGTCGTCGCCATCGCCGACCAGACGGCCGCCGCGCTCGGCGGCGTGGTGGCCGGGCTGACCGGCTTGACGTCCGACGGCTCCACCACCGGAATCACCAGCGTGCTGGTCTTCGGCGCGGGCACCAACTATGCACTGCTCCTCATCTCGCGCTACCGCGAGGAGCTCGCCAAGGCACCCGACCACCGCGACGCGCTGCGAGTCGCACTGCGGCACGCCGGCCCGGCCATCCTGGCCAGCAACGCCACCGTGGTGCTCGCACTGCTCACCCTGCTGCTGGCCGTGGTGCCGTCCACCCGCAGCCTCGGCGCGCAGGCGGCCTGCGGGCTGGTGGTCGCCGCGCTGTTCGTCCTCGCCGTGCTGCCACCGCTACTGGCGCTGTTCGGACCAAAGCTGTTCTGGCCGTTCATTCCTCGTCGGGACGCGGGGCACGCGACAGCGCGTCCGACCGCCTGGTATCGCGTCGCGACGTGGGTGAGCAACCACGCCGGCCGGGTCGCCGTCGGCACCGTTGCCCTGCTGGCGGTCCTGTGCACCGGGGTGCTTGGCACCCCGATCGGACTGTCGCAGACCGAGCAGTTCCGGGTGAAGGCGGAGTCGGTGTCGGCCTACGACACCCTCGCCGCCCACTTCCCCGGCGGTCTGTCGGCACCCACGTCGGTCATCGGCCGCACCGACCACGCCGAAGACCTTCGGCGGGCGATCGACGCCACGCCCGGCGTCGTCTCGGTCCGTGACGCCGGCACCTCCCCGACGGGTCTCACCCAGTTCTCGGTCGTCGTCGACGCCGCACCCGCATCCCCGGCCGCATTCGACGTCGTCGAGCACCTCCGCGAATCGGTCCGTGGCGCCGACGAGCAGGCCCTCGTTGGCGGCACCGACGCCCAGGCGCTCGACGCCCGCACCGCCGCCCAGCGCGATCAGCGCGTGGTGATCCCGGCGATCCTCGTCGTGGTGCTTCTCGTGCTGTACGTCCTGCTCCGGGCGGCGTTGGCGCCGCTGATCCTGGTGGCGGTAACGGTGCTCAGCGCGCTCGCGGCGTTGGGCCTCGGCGGCTGGCTCAGCGTGCACGCACTCGGCTTTCCCGCGCTGGACAACACCACCCCCCTGTTCGCGATCCTGTTCCTCGTCGCGCTTGGCGTTGACTACACGATCTTCCTGATCACCAGGGCCCGTGAGGAGACCCACGACAACGGCACCCGAGAGGGCGTCGTGCGTGCCGTGTCGGCCACCGGCGGGGTGATCACCAGCGCAGGCATCGTGCTGGCCGCGGTGTTCGCCGTCCTTGGCGTGCTGCCCCTGATCGTGCTCACCCAGATCGGCATCATCGTCGGGCTCGGCATCCTGCTTGACACGTTCCTGGTGCGCACCGTGATGATCCCCGCCCTGTTCACCCTCGTCGGGCCGCGCATCTGGTGGCCGGCCCGCGTCGACCCGAAAGGCGCCACCCATGCCCGACAGTGAAACCGAAGTGTGCCGGACGGATTCGTCGGTGCGAGCGTGGCGGTGGATCTCCACGCTCCTTGCGGTGACCCAGCTGGCCACCCCGCCGGTCATCACCCGGGTGTTCGGCGACTTCCTGTCCTCCGGCGCGACCAACCGGGCTCTCATCACCCCGTCGGGCTACGCGTTCTCCATCTGGGGGCTGATCACGCTGCTGACCGTCGCCACGGGTGTCGCCATCCTGCGCTACGGGCTCGGATCAACGTGGGAAACGCGGGTACTCGTCGAGCTCACGGTGGTCTACACCGGCTTCAGCACGTGGCTGGTCGTCGCGGCGCAGGACTGGCTGTGGCTCAGCGTGGCCGTCTTCGCGGTCATGGTCGTCGCCCTGGTCGACGTCGTCCGCCTCGTGGTGCGCCAGGGCGGCGACCTGACGTGCCCGCGCTGGCTGCGCTGGCTGGCGACGGTGACCTTCGGGCTCTATCTGGGGTGGAGCAGCGTGGCCGTGTTCGTCAACGTCGCGGCTGCGGCGATCCGGGCTGGCGCGCCGGCCGACGCCGTCGGGTGGCAGGCCGCGGTGCTGGTGGCCGCCACGGTGACGGCGGTCGTCCTCACCGCACTCCTGCGCGGTTCACCCGGGTACGTCGCCGCGGTGGCGTGGGCGCTGGTCGCCGCCGCCATCGGCGCGGCTCATCGCGGGTCGACGGTGCTCGCGGTCGCCTCGGCGGTCGCGATTCTCCTCGTCGTGGGCACGGCTGCCCTGCAGGGCGTCGGCAGCCTGCGGCGACATAGCGGATAGCCGCGCTACCTCAGAGGAGCGCATCCCTGGCACCCGTGTTCTCCGACACACCCACCGCTGGCGTGGTCTTCGGGAAGAATGCAGGGATGACCGTCACCAGTGAAGAGTCGTCGCAGCAGTTCGACGAGCGGCGTCGCGAACTCGCCACGTCGTACCTTCGCCCCGTCACCGAACGCCCTGCCTCGTCGGGCCGCGGATTGCATCACACGGCGCTCATCAGTGGTGACGTCGAACGGACCATCCGGTTCTATCAGGAGCTGCTCGAGTTCCCGCTGACCGAGCTCATCGAGAACCGCGACTACCACGGTTCGACGCACTTCTTCTTCGACATCGGCAACTCGAACCTGTTGGCGTTCTTCGACTTTCCCGGATTGGACCTGGTCCCGTACCGGGAGGTCCTCGGGGGCCTGCACCACGTGGCGATCAGCGTCGAGCCCGAGCGGTGGCAGCATCTCAAGGACAAACTCGCCGCGGCGGGCGTCGAGGTCGCCGAGCACAGCGGGGTGTCGCTGTACTTCCGCGACCCCGACGGAGCCCGCATCGAACTGATCGCCGACCCACTCGGTGAGATGTACGGCACGAAGGTGCTTTGACCGGCCCATCCAAACCGACGGCGGCGACGAATCCTTACTGCGAGATTCCTACGAGCGATGTTGCGGGTGCCCATGAACTCAGTCCAGACCGACGAGCTGGTCGTCCTCCTCGACGACGCAGGCCGCAGCATCGGCACGGCCCGCAAGGCCGACGTCCACGATGCGGCGACGCCCCTGCATCTCGCCTTTTCGTGCTACCTCTTCGACGACGCAGGACGGGTCCTGCTGACCCGTCGGGCGCTGGACAAGCGGGCCTTCCCCGGGGTGTGGACCAACTCGTTCTGCGGTCATCCCGGGCCCGACGAGCAGATGGACGACGCCGTGGTGCGTCGCGCGGGCGCCGAACTCGGCGTCGAGATCACCGATCTGCAGTGCGTGCTACCCGACTTCCGCTATCGCGCGGTCGACGCAGGCGGCGTGGTGGAGAACGAGATCTGCCCGGTCTACCGCGCCCGCATCGCAGGACCGCTTGACGTCGACCCCGAGGAAATCATGGACTCGGCGTGGGTGCCGTGGGACCAGTTGCGCGCGGCCGTCGAGATGCCGTGGGCGATCAGCCCGTGGGCCGTCGAGCAGGTGCCGCTGCTGGACGCCGCTCGGTCACGTTAAAGGTCGCCCACCGCACGCTTGTTTACGGGGTCACTCGGGCGATGCGTACAACATGCGTGCCGTCGGCGCCTAGGTGCGCAGCGCGTACAGCCGCTCCGCGTAGGCCAGGTCGTCACGCCACAGGCGCGCCGCGGCGTGCCTCATCAGCGGGCGGATCACGGGCAGAGCGACCAGGCCCTTGCCGAAGTTCGGCCGATCCGAATGCGCGATGACGGCCTCGATCACCGCGGTGCGCGGCCGCCCGTCGGGCCCGGAACCCAGTGGGGTGCCATGGGTTTCGACGACGCTGCCCACGCCCTCCCCCTCGACGATGCGCATGACGACGGTACGCGGGCCCGGCGCCGTGAACTCGGCGATGACCGGAACGCCGAGCTTGCCGAGCCGGAAGGTGACGTCCACGACGAAGCGGTCTTGCGCGTCGGGCAACACGTCGACGGCCGGGGGCGCACTGAGCACCTTGAGCTGGGTGAACGAGTACGGGTGGAACCAGGCGCCGTGCCACGGGTCCAGCCGGTTGGCGACGATGTCCCTGGGCTCACACGTGCCCTCGAGTCGGGCGACGGCGGCCATCTGCGGGTGACCCGGCCGCTCGGGGACGATCGGGGCGTCGGTGGGGTCCTCGCCACCGACGGCGTCGAGCCGGACCCAGCACAACACGCCGTCGTCGAACGC
Organism: Mycolicibacterium hodleri; assembly: GCA_006864685.1. Lineage (GTDB taxonomy): Bacteria > Actinomycetota > Actinomycetes > Mycobacteriales > Mycobacteriaceae > Mycobacterium > Mycobacterium hodleri_B. The sequence continues at coordinate 5,537 of VIFX01000085.1, forward strand.
GGGGAACGGTTTCCAGGCCCCATGTCGACGATCCGAGAGCCGCAAGCCGTGCCACGGACAGACCAGCGTGCCGCACTCCACCGGCGCGGTCGCCAGGTCGGCGCCGAGATGCGGGCACGCCCGCGGAGCCACCAGCAGTTCGCCGTCGGCCCCGCGCCACGCGACGAGTTGCTCGCCGGCCACCACCGAACCCGTTGCCTTGGTGGCGATCTCCGAACTCGCGGCGAACGGGAACCAGTTTCCGCTCGGGCGGCGCTGCGCGCGGGCCAACGCCGATGAGATGATCCGTGGATCGGCGTCGGCGAACGTCGGCGTCTGGGCCGACCAGTCCAATGGAGGCAACGTGGTGAACGGCCAACTCTTGGCCACGTTTGCCCGAAATTCGGTGAAAGGGCTCATACCCGTTGACCTTCCGTTCGCGCCACCAGTCGTCGAAGCCATGCGGATCGGCCGCGGTTGGGCACGGTGTGCAGCACGTGACCGGCCAGGCCGAAGCCGGCGAGCAGCTGGTTGGCCGCGGTCCACCCGGTGGTGGCCGCGCGTTCCATCAGGGCGACCGGAAGGTCGATGCGAATGCCGTCACCGGCGAGCACCACCCGAGGATCGGGCGTCCCGACCGTGGGCCGACGCGCGAAGTCGCCGGGCCCGAAGCTGGGACAGTCCTCGCGACGCACCAGTCGTTCGTCGACGATGGTCGCCGCGGCGGTCTCCGGGTACAGCTCGTGCATGCGGGCCAGCAGGCCGTCGCGCACCTCGGCGTCCCCACCGGTCACCGAATAGCCGTGCAATTCCACCACCGAACCGCCTGTGCGAGCAGCCCATTGAGCGGCTTCGCGTTCGTATCGCTCCAGCACGCTGACGTTGTCCAGCGGCGACCGGCCACCGGTACCCAGGAACGCCGCCCGATCCGACTGCACCGGTCGATCCAGCCAGAGCCGCAGCACCACGAACGGCGGCGCGTTGCCGACGTCGTCGACCCGCCGCCGCCAATCCTCGTCACCGAGGTCGGGTGAGGCCGCCACGATCCTCCGCAATCCGCCGACGTCGGTGGCCAGCACCACCGCGTCGGCGGCGAACACCTCGTCCCCGGCACACCGCACCCGCACCCCGTCGCCCAGCCCAACGGACTCGACCGACGTCCCGGTGTGGAACCGAACGCCCCTGCCCTCCAGGTACTTCCGCAGCGGGTTCCACAACACCTCGTCGAAGTTCGCGTTGGCGACGTCGAACACCAGGCCTTCACTGGACCCCAGGAAGTAGATGTGGAACATCGTCACCAGCTCCGCCGCCGAGAGCCGCTCCGGCTTGACGAAGAAACTCCTGGCGAACACCTCGAACGCCAAGTGGCGCGCAGCGTCCGGAAAGTTGATGTCCTTCAGGAACTCCGCTGCGGTCCTGTCGTCGAGGTCGTGGTAGGTCTTCGGCACCGACGCGGTGGCCAGCGGCGCTGCGGCCTTGCCGTCGATCCTGACCAGATCGCGTAGCCGAAACGTGGGGCTGCGCAACGCAAACGCCAACGCGTTGAACGGCGGGGTTAGCGGCAGACCTCGGAACGTGTCGCGGCGCCCGTCGGCGTCGACCAGCGGATAGTCCTCGACGGGGGTCAGTGCCGACAGGTGCGGATCCGACCGGCGCAGCAGGGCGCGCAGGTTGTAGTACTGCCGGAAGAAGGCGTGGAAGCCGCGGTTCATCGCCACCGCGGAGCCGTCGGAGAGGGTGTCCGACCAGCCGCCGACCCGACCGCCGACGTAGTCGGCCGCTTCGACGACGTCGACCTCGACGCCTCGTTCACTCAGGCCGGCGGCGGCCGCGAGGCCGGCAATCCCGGCACCGACGACGACCACCCGGGGCGTCCGTTCCAGCGTGCTCGCGTCGGGCAAACCCGGCTCCGCGGGTACGGTCTCGCGCAAGCGATCCACTACTACTCCTTCCGGTGCCGCAGTCGGGCACCCCATGCCCTGACGACACCCGCGCCGGCGACGGCGAGGCGCCGTCCCTTGCCGACAGTGGCACGCTGGGCGAAGATCTCAAAGTCGATCTCCTCGATTCGGTCGAGGATCTCGGAGTACAGCTTCAACGCCGTCTCCACGCACGGCCGTGACGCCGGGGCCAGCTGGGCGACTCCCGGCCGGGCCGCGGCGTACACCCGGCGCGTGATGGCGTGTTGTTCCTGCAGCGCGCGGCGCACCCGGGCGTCGATCCGCCGGTTGGTCTGGCACCAGCGCAGGACGTCGCGGTCGACGCCGTGCGCGGCGAGTTCGTCGGCGGGTAGATACACCCGTCCGCGGTCCAGGTCCTCGTCGACGTCACGCAGGAAGTTGGTGAGCTGGAACGCCTTTCCGAGGGCGGCGGCCGCCGGCGCGGCGTCCTCCCTCGGGCCGACGGTCCCCAGGATGGGCAACATCTGCAGCCCGATGACTTCGGCGGACCCGTACATGTACCGCTCGAGTGAGGCTCGATCCGGATAGTCGGTGACGGTGAGGTCCATCCGCATCGAGGCCAGGAAGTCGTCGAACAGCTGCCACCCGATGTCGTATCGGCGCGCCGTGTGCACGACGGCCGTCAGCGTGGGGTCGTCGGCGCACACCTGGTTCTCCACCAGGCTGTTGAACAGCTGGGTGGAGAACTGTTGCAGCTGCCGGGCGCGCTCCTCGTCGCCGCGGGTCTCGTCGAACTCGTCGAGGATGTCGTCGGCGCGGCGGGCGAACCCGTAGAGCGCGTGCACCGCCGGACGCTGGGCGGGCGCCAACAGCCGAGTCGCCAGGAAGAAGGTCTTGCCGTCGCGGGCGTTGATCTCGCGGCACTGCCGGTACGCCTCCCGCAGCGACGGGTCCATCACACCCGCGGCGTCCAGTTCGGAGCTGATCATCGCCCCACGACCTCTCGATTCTCCTGCCGCACCGGCACTCCGGTAATTCGGTCGGCGGCCAACCGGCCGGACATGACGGCGGTCGGGACGCCGACCCCCGGCACCGTCGACGATCCGGCCAGGACGACGTTGTCCACGCCGCGGACGGTGTTCGCCGGCCGGAACGGGCCGGTCTGGGCGAAGGTGTGGGCCAGCGCGAAGGGGGTGCCGGCGAGCATGCCTTGGCGGCCCCAGTCTGCGGGTGTCACCACCGACAGCACCTCCATGTCGTCTCCGACCGCAGGCAGCCGCTCTCGGACCGCGCCCAGCATGTGGTCGACGTAGGCCGACGACGTGGCGTCCCAATCCACCTTGCCCACTTCGGTATTCGGCGTCGGCGCGAGGACGTAGAGCAGGTCGCGCCCGGGTGGGGCCAGGCTTGGATCTCCAGCGGTCGGTCGCGTGACGAGCAGCGACGGGTCACCCATGACCCGGCCGTCGGTGATGATGTCGGTGAACGTCTGCTTCCAGGCGTCGCCGAACAGGATCGTGTGATGGCCGACCGACGAGTCGACAGCGGGAACGCCGACGTGGGCCACGACCGCCGACGGTGCGGGCCGCAACTTCAGCAGGCGACGCGGCGAGTAGTCCAGCAGCCGGTAGGTGTCGGGTAGTTCGGTGGTGAGCACCACGGCGTCCGCGGGAACCCGCTGCCCGCCGTCGGTGATCACGGCGGTGGCTCGAGAGCCGCTTCGTTCGATGCTGGAAACCGTTGCACCGTAGATGAATTCGACGCCGGCATCGGCTGCCGCGGCCGCCATCGCGTCGGGAAGGGCTCGCATGCCGCCCACCGGGAAGTAGACGCCGGCAACGGTGTCCATGTAGGCGATCACCGCGTACACCGCCAATGCGCTCTGCGGCGGCACCCCGGCGTAGAGGGCTTGGAAGGTGAACACCCGAAGCAGCCGCTCGTCGCTGAGGAACTTGCGAATGACGCTCTCCCACCGGCGGAAACCGCCCATGGCCAAAAGCCGACCCAGCTGCGGCGTCAGAAGCGACAGCGGCGAATCGAAGTTGGCCCCGATGAAGCCGTCGAACTCGGTCTCGTAGAGCGCGGTCAGCCACTGGCGCATCTGCAGGTAGGCGTCGGCCTCCTTGCGGCTGGCGAACCGTTCGACCTCGGCGTACATCGCCGCCGGGTCGGTGTGCACCTGCAGGGTCTCGCCCCCGGCGAACACCGCGTTGTAGGCCGGGTGGACTGACGTCAGTTCGAGGCGGTCGGTCAGCTTCTCCCCGACCGCGGCCATCGCGTCGTCGATGATGTCGGGCATCGTCAGCACTGTCGGCCCCATGTCGAGGCGATAGCCGGAGACGTCGGCCCGGCCCACCCG
>VIFX01000086.1:0-9775 GCA_006864685.1 Mycolicibacterium hodleri
ATCCCGAACCCGGAAGCTAAGCCTACCAGCGCCAATGATACTGCCCCTTCGGGTGGAAAAGTAGGACACCGCCGAACACCCTTTAAGCCCTAAGGCCCCCAACCACGTTGGGGGCCTTAGGCATTTCAGCGACTTGTCGTTCAAATGGGCAATCGTCGCGTGGCATCGAATGTCGCCGTATCCTTTGCGAGACGGCGAGTAGAACAGGGAAGGCAACGTGGCCCAGGACACGCAACGCGGAGGCGACGACAAACGGCCTCGGCGGACTCCCAGCGCCGGCGCACCCCGAAGGGGTTCTTCTGACCCCCGCCGTGGCTCGGCACCCGGCTCCGGCTTCGGAGATCGTCGCGGCGCCCCGCGATCTGGCGGCCCCGATCGCCCGCGCCGACCACATTCGCCCGCGGAGGATCCCCGCTCCGACAAGGACGCACCTCCCATCCCCGACGACGTCGAGGCCAAGCAACTGGCCCCGGACGTCCGCGGGGAATTGATGACCCTGGACAAGGCCACCGCCGACTACGTTGCCAAGCATCTCGTCGCGGCCGGTGACCTCCTCGACGTGGATCCCGAATTGGCGTTGAAGCATGCGCAGGCCGCACGGACGCGGTCGGGCCGGATCGCCGCCGTGCGCGAGGCCGTCGGCATCGCGGCCTATCACTGCGGTGATTGGGCACAGGCGCTTTCGGAGTTCCGCACCGCCCGTCGGATGGGCAGCAAGTCGCCGCTGCTGGCGCTGATCGCCGATTGCGAGCGCGGCGTCGGCCGTCCTCAGCGTGCGATCGATCTGTCCCACACGCCCGAGGCGGAGGAACTCACCGGCGACGACGCCGACGAGCTGCGGATCGTCGTCGCGGGCGCCCGGTCGGATCTTGGTCAGCACGAGCAGGCCCTGGCAGTGCTGTCGTCGCCTCCGCTCGATCCAGAGCAAACGGGGTTGACCGCGACACGCCTCTTCTATGCGTACGCCGACACCCTTCTCGCCCTGGGGCGCAATGACGAAGCGCTCCAATGGTTCATCAACGCCGAAGCGGCGGACGTCGACGGCGTGACCGACGCCGACGAACGAATCACCGAGCTGAGCTGAGCTGACGTGACGACACTTGCAGAGCTCCACGACTGTCTGCTGCTCGACCTCGACGGCACGGTCTTCCGCGGGCAACAGCCCACCGAGGGTTCGGTCGAGACGCTCGCGAGCGTCGAACCCCGCACGCTGTTCGTGACGAACAACGCGTCGCGCGGTTCCGACGACGTCGCGAAGAACCTCGTCGCGATGGGCTTCGACGCCAAGGCGGACGACGTCGTCACCAGCGCGCAGAGCGCCGCGCGACTGTTGGCGACCCAAATGGGTTCGGGGTCAAAGGTTCTCGTCATCGGTACCGAGGCCTTGGCCGACGAGGTCCGCAAGGTCGGTCTCGAGCCGGTCCGCAAGTTTGCCGACAAGCCCGACGCGGTGGTGCAGGGTCATTCGCCGGAGACCGGGTGGGCCGACCTCGCCGAGGCCGCGCTTGCCATCCGTGACGGTGCGCTGTGGGTCGCGGCGAACGTGGACCGCACCCTGCCGTCGGAAGTCGGTCTGTTGCCGGGCAACGGGTCGATGGTCGCGGCGCTGGAGACCGCGACCGATCAGCGGCCACAGGTGGCGGGTAAGCCGCAGCCGCCGCTGCTGCTCGACGCGCTGGCCCGCGGTGAGTTCGAACGCCCCCTGGTGATCGGGGACCGACTGGACACCGACATCGCCGGCGCCAACGCCGCTGGTCTGCCAAGCATGTTGGTTTTGACCGGCGTCAGCTCGGTCTCCGACATGATCTACGCCGACGCCGCCGAGCGGCCGAACTACCTGGCCGCGGACCTGCGGTCGCTGAACGAGGACAGCGGAACACTGCGCGTCGCGCCGCACCCGTCGTGGCGCGTGGAGGTCGGACCGCAGGACGTCACGGTGTACTGGACCGGCCGCGACGCCGAGGACCCGTTGAGCGTCGTGCGCGCCGTCGCGAGCACCGTCTGGGGTTCCAGCGTCGACGGGGTTCGGTTCGCCATCCTCGGCGGGGACCACACGGCACACGAAGCACTGGAACGCTGGTCGTTGGCAGGTTCGTCCGATCAGCTAGCGTAAAGGTCGAGATGACGACCGATCCCGACCAGATCCGCGCCATGGTCGCGGCATTGCTCGCCGACCTGCCCGATCCAAGTGCCGACGACGCCGAGCACATCGACGTCGAGCGCATCGCAGCAAGCCTGGAGGAAGCACACGACCTGCTGGTTCGGGCGCTGGAATCAGTCGAGAGGTAAGCACACGTGACTCGGCGCGCTCGCGTTGATGCCGAGCTGGTCCGACGTGGTCTGGCACGGTCCCGCCAGCAAGCGGCGGAGCTGATCGGTGCCGGTCGGGTGCGCATCGACGGCATGCCGGCCGCCAAGCCCGCGACCGCGGTCACTGCCGACGCGAACCTCACCGTCACCGGGGCCGACGAGCGAAGTTGGGTCTCGCGCGGCGCACACAAGCTGATCGGTGCCCTTGACGCCTTCGACGTACCGGTCGAGGGTCGCCGCTGTCTGGATGCCGGCGCGTCGACCGGTGGTTTCACCGAGGTGCTGCTGGATCGTGGCGCGGGCCAGGTCGTCGCCGCCGACGTCGGCTACGGCCAACTGGCCTGGCCGTTGCGCTCCGACTCCCGCGTGGTGGTCATGGAGCGCACCAACGTCCGGGCGCTGACCGCCGACCTCATCGGGGGCCCGGTCGACCTCGTGGTCGCCGACCTGTCGTTCATCTCGTTGGCGACGGTGTTGCCCGCGCTCGTGTCCTGCGCGTCGGCGGGCGCCGATATCGTTCCCATGGTGAAACCACAGTTCGAGGTGGGCAAGGCGCGCGTGGGGCCGGGGGGTGTCGTGTCGGATCCCGAGATCAGGGCCGACGCGGTGCTGTCGGTCGCGCGCAGGGCCGCCGAACTCAACTGGCAAACCGTCGACGTCACGTCGAGCCCGCTTCCCGGGCCGTCCGGCAACGTCGAGTTCTTCCTGCGCCTGCGTGCGCAGACCGACCGTCCACTCCTTGGCCAGTCCCTGGAGAGCGCCGTGCGTCGAGCGATCGAAGAAGGGCCACAATGACCTGCGAACGTCAGGTGCTGCTCGTCGTCCACACCGGACGTGACGAGGCCACCGAAACTGCTCGTCGAGTGGAGAAGGTGCTGAGCGCGAACGGAATTGGGCTACGGGTGCTCGCCGCCGAGCAGGTCGAGCACCAGCCGTTCCCCAGCAATACCTCGGTCGTGAACGCCATCGGCACCGAGATTCAGGTGGTCGACGCCGACGAGCGCGCCGCCGAAGGGTGCGAAATGGTGCTCGTGCTCGGCGGTGACGGCACGTTCCTGCGGGCGGCAGAACTCGCCCGCAACGTCGAAATCCCGGTGCTTGGCGTGAACCTTGGCCGCATCGGCTTTCTTGCCGAGGCCGAGGCCGCCGCCATCGACACCGTCTTGGATCAGGTGGTCACCCGCAACTACAGCGTCGAGAATCGGATGACGCTCGACATCGTCGTGCGCGTCGACGGTCAGATCAAGCAGCGCGGGTGGGCGTTGAACGAAGCCAGCCTGGAGAAGGGCCCGCGGCTGGGGGTACTCGGCGTCGTCCTGGAGGTCGACGGTCGTCCCGTCTCGGCGTTCGGGTGCGACGGCGTGCTGGTCTCGACTCCGACCGGGTCCACCGCGTACGCGTTCTCTGCAGGCGGCCCGATCCTCTGGCCCGATCTCGAGTCGATCCTGGTGGTGCCCAACAATGCTCACGCTCTGTTCGCGCGGCCCATGGTGACCAGCCCGGACGCGTCCATTGCCATCGAGGTGGAGGCGACCGGGTACGACGCCATGGTGTTCTGCGACGGTCGCCGCGAGATGGTGGTGCCCGCGGGTGGCCGGCTCGAGGTCACGCGATGCGGGACTCCACTGAAGTGGATCCGGTTGGACAGCGCCCCGTTCACCGACCGACTGGTACGCAAGTTCCAGTTGCCGGTCACCGGCTGGCGGGGACACAGTGCTCGCTGAGATCCGCATCGCCGAGCTCGGCGCCATCAGGTCCGCCACCGCCGAATTCGACCGTGGGCTCACCGTCTTGACGGGGGAGACCGGCGCAGGCAAGACCATGGTGGTCACCGGCCTGCATCTGCTCGGTGGCGCCCGCGCCGACGCCAGCCGGGTCCGTTCCGGGTCCGAGCGGGCCGTGGTCGAAGGTCGTTTCACGACCACCGAACTCGAAGGTGCCGTCGCCGAGCGGATCGACGAGATCCTGGATTCCTCCGGCGCCGACCGCGACGACGACGGCAGCGTCATCGCCGCTCGCTCGGTCAGCCGTGACGGCCCGTCGCGCGCCTATCTCGGTGGGCGCAGTGTGCCCGCCAAGTCGTTGAGCACCTTCACCAACGAACTCCTTGCGCTGCACGGGCAGAACGATCAGCTGCGGTTGATGCGCTCCGACGAGCAGCGCTCGGCGCTCGACCGATTCGCCGACGTCGACGCGCCGTTGGCGCGGTACCGGGCCCATCGCGACGAGTGGTTGACCCTGCGCCGGGATTTGGCCGACCGCAGGCAGCGGGCGCGCGAGTTGGCGCTGGAGGCCGACCGGCTGCAGTTCGGGCTCGGCGAGATCGACGCCGTCGCGCCGCAGCTCGGTGAGGACGAGGCGTTGGTGGCCGACATCCGCCGGCTGTCCGAGTTGGATGCGCTGCGTGATGCGGCGCAAACCGCGCGGGTCGCGCTGTCCGGCGAGCTGGACGAGCCGGTGCAGGGGGCTTCGTCGGCGGTCGACGGCATCGGTCAGGCGAAGACGGCGCTGCAGGCCACCGACGACGCCGCCCTTCGGACGCTGGGCGACCGGCTCGGCGAGGCGCTGGCCGTCGTCGGCGACGTGACGGGAGAGCTCGGCGATTTCTTGGCTGAATTGCCCAGTGATGCAAGCACTCTGGAGGGCAAGCTGGCGCGCCAAGGTGAGCTGCGCAACCTGACCCGGAAGTACGCGGCCGACGTCGACGGCGTGCTGGCATGGGCCGAGGACGCCCGCGGCCGGTTGGCGCAGCTCGACGTTTCCGAGGAGGGGCTGGCGGCGCTGCAGCAGAAGGTGGACCAGCTCGAGGGCAAGGTCGTCGCGGCGGCCGCCGAGGTCACCAAGGTGCGCACCAAGTCGGCCAAGGCAATGGCCAAGGCGGTCACGACCGAGCTGGCCGGGCTGGCGATGTCGGGGGCGGGGTTCAGCATCGCGGTGGGTCCGCTGCTGGCCAGGGCCGACGACTCGGCCCCGCTGACGCTCGCCTCGGGTGAGGTGGTGCACGCCGGGCACGACGGTGTCGACGCCGTCGAGTTTGGCTTCACGCCACATTCCGGGTCCGACGCGTTGCCGCTCGCCAAGAGCGCATCCGGTGGCGAGCTGTCGCGCGTGATGTTGGCCCTCGAGGTCGTGCTGGCCGCGTCGGCGGAGGGCACGACGATGGTCTTCGACGAGGTCGACGCCGGCGTCGGTGGGCGGGCGGCGGTGCAGATCGGCCGCCGGTTGGCGCGGCTGGCCCGCACGCACCAGGTCATCGTGGTGACGCACCTGCCGCAGGTGGCCGCCTATGCCGACGTGCACCTGGTCGTCGACAGCGGTTCCGGCAAGGCCAAGTCGAGCGAGGTGCGCCGTCTCGACGACGACGACCGGGTCGGCGAGCTGGCGCGGATGTTGGCCGGGCTGGGGGAGTCCGACAGCGGCCGGGCACATGCGCGCGAGCTGCTCGAAGGGGCGCAAAAGGAAGCCGCCGAGTAGGGCGTCCGAGACGGAACCGCCCACGCGTTCGTGTTGCAGATGTGACAGAACATAACTTCTGAGGCTGGTGATACGGCGCGCCTCCACCTCAACTTGAGGGTTGGCCGACAGAATCCCACCATGAAGATGTCAGCGCTTCTCTCGCGTAATGCCGGTTCACGACCCGGCGTAACCGGTACGGCCCGCGTCGATCGCGACATCGACCGCCTGCTCCGACGCGTGGGCCCCGGCGACATCGTGGTCATCGACGCCCTCGACCTCGACCGCATCACGGCCGACGCGCTGGTCGACGCCAACGTCGCGGCGGTGGTCAACGCGTCGCCCTCGATCTCGGGTCGCTACCCGAACCTCGGCCCCGAGGTGCTCGTCGCCAACGGCGTCGTGCTGATCGACGAGGCGGGTCCGGAGATCTTCAAGAAGATCAAGGACGGCAGCAAGGTGCGCCTGCACAACGGCGGCGTCTACTCCGGTGACCGACGCCTCGCGCTGGGGGTCGAGCGCACCGACGAAGAGATCCACGACCTCATGCACGAGGCGAAGAGTGGTCTCGTCGCCCACCTCGAAGCGTTCGCGGGCAACACCATCGAGTTCATCCGCAGTGAGAGCCCGCTGCTGATCGACGGCATGGGCATCCCGGACATCGACGTCGACCTGCACCGCAGGCACGTCGTCATCGTCGCCGACGAAGCCGATGCCGCAGAGGACCTCAAGGCCCTCAAGCCGTTCATCAAGGAGTATCAGCCGGTGCTGGTCGGCGTCGGCTCCGGCGCGGACGTGCTGCGCAGGGCGGGACATCGGCCTGCCCTCATCGTCGGCGACCCCGAGGAGATGAGCGTCGAGGTGCTGCGGTCCGGCGCTCAGGTGGTGCTGCCTGCCGACGCCGACGGCCACGCCAAGGGTCTCGAGCGCATCCAGGATCTCGGGGTTGGGGCCATGACGTTCCCCGCCGCCGGCTCGGCGGCCGACCTGGCGATGCTGCTGTGCGACCACCACGGCGCCTCGCTGATCGTCACCGCGGGCCACAACGCAAGCATCGAGGAGTTCTTCGACCGCTCCCGCCAGCAGAGCAATCCGTCGATGTTCCTGACCCGGCTGAAGGTCGGCGAGAAGCTGGTCGACGCCAAGGCCGTCGCGACGCTCTACCGCAGCCGCGTGTCCGGTGGCGCCATCGCGCTGCTGGTGCTGGCCATGCTGATCGCCGTCATCGCCGCCCTCTGGGTGTCACGCGCCGACGCCGTCGTCATCGAATGGGTCACCCAGTACTGGAATCAGTTCTCCCTGTGGGTGCAGGGCCTGGTCACCTGACCCGTCGCCCGTCACTTCTTTCGGAGGTTTCGTGATTTCCCTACGCTCACACGCAATCTCACTGGCGGCGGTCTTCCTCGCCCTGGCGATCGGCGTGGCCTTGGGGTCGGGCTTGTTGTCCAACACGTTGCTGGCGGGTCTGAAGGACGACAAGACCCAGATGCAGAACCAAATCAACGGGCTGACCGACGAGAAGAACGTCCTCAACGAAAAGCTGAGTGCCGCAAACGACTTCGACGCGCAAATGTCGCCGCGGATCATCCGTGACGCGATGAAGGGCAAGTCGACTGTGATGTTCCGGACCCCCGACGCCGCCGATGACGACGTAGCTGCGCTGTCGCGGTTGGTCGAGGAGGCTGGCGGCGCCGTGACGGGGACGATCGCCCTGACGCAGGAGTTCGTCGACGCCAATTCCTCGGAGAAGCTGCTGTCGGTCATCAATTCGCCGATCGTGCCCGCCGGGCGCCAACTCAGCACCACGTCGGTGGACCAGGGCACCCAAGCCGGTGATCTGCTCGGCATTGCGCTGCTGACCGGGAAGGACCAGAACGCCCCCGCCGTCGACGACGCGCAGCGGGACGCCGTGCTGGTGGCCCTCCGCGACACCGGCTTCCTCACCTACGGCACCGAACGAATCGGGCCCGCGGACACCGCCCTGATCGTCACCGGCGGGGGATTGGCCGACGACGCGGGCAACCAGGGCGCGACCGTCGCACGCTTCGCCGCGGGTCTGGCGCCACACGGAGCGGGAACGTTGCTCGCCGGGCGGGACGGCTCGGCGACCGGCACGGGTGCCGTCTCGGTGGTCCGATCCGACGCCAGCCTCACCAACGCGGTCGGCACGGTCGACGACGTCGAGCGGCCGTCGGGCCGCATCACCGCGGTGCTCGGACTTCAGGAAATGGCCACCGGAGGCCGGCCGGGTCAGTACGGCATCGGGCGCGGTGCGTCGTCCGTCACACTCGCTCAATAGCGATCGATCGGCGCGTCAGTCACCAGTTGTCGCCGTCGGTGTTAGGGTGAGTTTCCGTGGGTCGGCAGGCCCCAAGCCATTCGCCACGGAGGTCGCCCCCTTGCTCAGCCGAACGAATCCGTTACGTAGGCACCCACAGGTCACGACCAAGCATCTCTTCGTCAGTGGCGGTGTGGCGTCCTCGCTCGGTAAGGGCCTCACCGCCAGCAGCCTCGGCCAGTTGCTCACCGCACGCGGCCTTCGCGTGACGATGCAGAAACTCGATCCGTACCTCAACGTGGATCCGGGCACCATGAACCCGTTCCAGCACGGTGAGGTCTTCGTCACCGAAGACGGCGCCGAAACCGACCTGGACGTCGGACATTACGAACGGTTCCTGGATCGCAATTTGTCGGGATCGGCGAATGTGACCACCGGCCAGGTGTATTCGACGGTGATCGCCAAGGAACGGCGCGGCGAGTACCTCGGCGACACCGTTCAGGTCATCCCGCACATCACCGACGAGATCAAGCGCCGCATCCTGGCGATGGCCGAACCGGACGACGAAGGCGAACGCCCCGACGTCGTCATCACCGAGATCGGCGGCACCGTCGGCGACATCGAGTCGCTGCCGTTCCTGGAGGCGGCCCGACAGGTGCGCCACGAGGTGGGCCGCGACAACGTGTTCTTCCTGCACGTCTCGTTGGTGCCCTACCTCGCGCCGTCCGGCGAATTGAAGACCAAGCCGACGCAGCACTCGGTGGCCGCACTGCGCAGCATCGGCATCAGTCCCGACGCGCTGATCCTGCGCTGCGACCGTGACGTGCCCGAGCCGCTCAAGAACAAGATCGCGCTGATGTGCGACGTGGACGTGGACGGTGTGATCTCCACCCCCGACGCGCCGTCGATCTACGACATCCCCAAGGTGCTGCACCGCGAGGAGCTCGACGCGTACGTGGTGCGGCGGCTCAACCTCCCGTTCCGCGACGTCGACTGGACCGAGTGGGACGACCTGCTGCGCCGCGTGCACGAGCCGCAGGAAACCGTGCGAATCGCGTTGGTGGGCAAGTACATCGACCTGTCCGACGCGTACCTGTCGGTGGCCGAGGCGCTGCGGGCCGGCGGGTTCCGGCACCGCGCCAAGGTCGAGATCCAGTGGGTCGCCTCCGACGACTGCGAGACCGATCCCAGCGCGGCACTGGCGCTCAACGACGTCCACGCCGTGCTGATCCCCGGCGGCTTCGGCATCCGTGGCATCGAGGGCAAGCTCGGCGCCATCAAGTTCGCGCGCAAGCACGGCATCCCGGTGCTCGGGCTGTGCCTCGGTCTGCAGTGCATCGTCATCGAGGCGGCCCGCTCGGTCGGCATCGACGACGCCAACTCCGCGGAGTTCGACCCCGAGACGCCGGATCCGGTGGTCTCGACGATGGCCGACCAGCAGGACATCGTGGCGGGCGAGGCCGACCTCGGTGGCACCATGCGCCTCGGTGCCTATCCCGCCGTGCTGGAAGAGGATTCGATCGTCGCCAGGGCCTACGAGTCGACGCGGGTGTCCGAGCGGCACCGGCACCGCTACGAGGTCAACAACTCCTACCGTGACCGCATCGCGGAGAGCGGGTTGCGGTTCTCGGGGACCTCACCGGACGGTCACCTCGTCGAATTCGTGGAATACGACTCGGCGGTTCACCCCTTCCTCGTCGGCACCCAGGCCCACCCCGAGCTCAAGAGCAGGCC
>VIFX01000087.1:0-7916 GCA_006864685.1 Mycolicibacterium hodleri
TTGCCGCCTAGCACCGGACGCACGTGCGTGTCGTACCGCAAGTCATAGGCGATGGGCACGGTGAACGCCGACCACCGCTCCGCACGCCCAGACCAGCACGGCACACCCGCGAAGGCCCGCTCCCCCAACTCCAACACGATCGCCGGCCCACGCACGACGCGGGGTTGGGGGGTAGTGGCGGGTGCCGGGCGGTGCCCAACAGGGGACACCCATGGCACCGTCCGTGTCGGGCGGGTGCGGGCCACCCCGCGGCGCGGTCGAGCTGCAGTGCAGCCGCGGTAGCTACGTGGGCGGAGATGACGATTCGATAAATCACGGTGCGCGCCATCTAGAACTGCAGACAGACGTGCGCTACCGTGAGAGCTGTCCACCAAGACAGTCCCTTCGGGGAATTGGGTGCGGAGAACCCGAACCGAGTTGCACCTCGGTTTGAATCTCCAGACGTGGCCCCGCCTAAGGCGGGGCCTTCGTCAATTCAGCGGGGTTTCCGCACACCAGCTATTCAGATGTCACACCTGCCAAGAGGCTCGCCGACAAGACGAGAAGGGTGAGCACTTGGCGCCGTGTCGTCACATGGCTAGTGGCAATCTCCCTTCCTCTGGCCGGCCCAGGTCTCGGGCAAGGTCGGGTCGCCCGACGTGGATAGCCAATAGATCGGCGACGTATTGGGACAGCGAGAGTCCGTGTGAGGCGGCCTCGTCACGCAGCGCATCACTGACCTCGCGCGGCGGGCGGATCGTATGGGCAAGGCGGTCACCCTTGTGCGGTGCTGGCATAACCGAGACTTTTCCATCGACGGCGTGATTCTGAATCAAGACACGCCGGGTGGCGGTGGGATTTCTGTTGCTGATGGGGTTTGTCACCGCGTCGGACCATTCAGGTGTCAACGGTGGTCCATTCAAGTTGGTCAACGAGGCCTTGCAGCGCGGCACGGCATCCTCGAGAACGCGCGCGCTCCGTCCCGCAGGAACGCGCACTCTTGTTCTGCCAAAACGATGGTCATCAGTCGGGTTTCTGCACGGTGCCCCTGTAGAACGTGGCCTGTCGACCCTTAAGGGATGAAGGCATGTTCTACGAGCACTAGGGGCAACTGTGGCACCACAGAAGAAAGACCCACCGCCGCTGCTGACGCTGCGGAGCACCGTCGTGTTCTCGGCGGCCGCCGTGGCCGCGGGGGCCATCGGGATCGGAACGTACGCCGGAACACGTGAACCACTCACTGCGGCCGTGGCGGGTGGCGGAGTGTTCTTTGCGGCTGCGGCCTGGCTGGACAACCATGTCGGCACTTAGCGGTGACCCTGCCGTAAGCCTGTGTTTGTCGTAATGACGCAGCGACGTCATTACGTTGTTGCGTTTTAGCGTAGTTATGTTGTTACGTCATGACGTAAGGTTGCTTTCATGCCGATTCTTTCCCTGGTCCATACCAAGGGTGGCGTGGCCAAGACGACCAGCGCGATGTATCTCGCGGCTGCGGCTGCGTCGCGCGGCCTGGACGTGGTCCTCGTCGATGCCGATCCACAAGGCTCTGCGCTCGAGTGGGCTGCCGCAGTCGATGGTCCGATGCCGTTCCCCGTGGTGCCGGCCAGCCGCCCGCTAATCATCGAGCGTGATCACGGCCTGACGATCGTCGACACCCCGCCCGGAACGGCGCAGGTGATCCAGGAAGCCATCGACATCGCGGATCTGGTTGTCGTACCGACCGGGACCTCGCCGCTGGACGTTCGACGGGTCTGGCCGACGTTGGAGATCACCGCTCACCGTCCGACTGCCGTTCTGCTGACGAGCGTGGATCTACGCACCCGTCTTGCCGATGAAGTCCGTGGACTCTTGGAGGCCGAAGGCGTACCCGTCGTCGGGACCCCAATCCTGCGTCGCGAAGACGTGCGGCGTGCCTACGGCGCCACCCCCACCCGTCTGCACGGCTACGACGATGTCCTGACCGAACTCCTGGAAGCGATGGCCCATGTCTGATCTGACCTCGAAGATGGCCGCCCGTGTGCGCACCGAGCCCTCTAAGCGGGCCGCCGAAGCGTTCCGGTCCCCCGCAGATGACATGCAGCGGGCCACGGTCTACCTGCCTCGTTCCACTGTTCGGGGCCTCAAGCAAGCCGCCCTCGACGGTGACACCAGCATGAGCAAGATCCTCACCGATTTAGCCGATCGGTGGCTGGCCGACAAGCCGAAGACGTAATTACGCCTATACGTTGTTACGTCTTGACGCCTAGCCGGAATGCTTGAAACTGGTGTCTTCATCGGGGTGCCAATTTTGTGTATAGTGGTTTACAGATGCGGTCGGCTCGTCCGGCTGTTCGTGAAGAAGCCTCCCTCTCTGAGGGGGGCTTCCTTGTTTGTCTGGCACAGTGACCGGTTGTGTCAGTGAACCCAGCGGAGATCTTCAAGAGCCTGCACCCTTCGCGACTGGCGCATTATCGGTCTCTTTCTGGCGGGCAAGACGCCGATGCATTGGCGCTCTACGAGTGGAACATCGAGGTCGCGGCCGCTCTACAGGACCCGCTCGGGATCGTCGAGGTCGCGGTGCGGCATGCGATCGACACGCAGCTGTGTGCGTGGTCGCAGCAGCATGTGGGTGCGCCTGAATGGATTGGTCACGTTGCCAGCATTCCGTACCTGTCGGGGCCGAACGTGTTCAGCACTACTCGCCACAACCTCTATAAGGCGGCTGACCAGTCTCGCCGGGCTCGGCCGCCCAATCATCCCCGTCATGGCGGCGCGATCACCCATGACGACCTGGTGGCGCACGTCATGTTTGGCACCTGGGCCAACCTGCTGCCGGAGAGATTCAATGCGGCGTATTTGGACCCGAACGGCCATCCGGTGCAGAACCAGGTAAACCTTCAGGCCCGACGGGACCTGTGGCGCAACTGTCTTCGCGGCGGGTTTCCCCATGTCCAGCACGATCCGCGCGGGTACGGCACGGGCAACAAGGTTCGTGATCTGCGGAAACTGCGAAACCGGGTGTCTCATATGGACTCGCTGCTCTATGTCGACGTCCAGCACCAGCACGACCGGGTTCTCCTACCGCTGTTGAACTCGATCAGCCATGAATTGCGCGACTGGGTCGTGCGACGAAGCAAGGTGCAGACCGTGCTGACGCAGCGCCCAACGACATCATGACGTATAGACGTAATTACGTTGAGGCGCAATTACGTCTATACGTCATGACGCATAGCGACCAACCTTAGTGCTCGCACACACCAGGGGACTTCATCACCTAGCTGCGACTCGAAGAAACAGCCCATCCAGCCTGCCGTAGGTGGGACCTGAGGTCTTGATTCCAGGCGCCGAAACCCGTTGGACAGGTCGCCGTCCCCCGTCAACCTGGGATCTGCGGATTAAAAGTCCCTAGTTCCGCACCTCGGGAGAGGGGAGCGGGAACTACAGATCAGAAGGTTAGGGGGCTAGGTCCAGGTTTCTGGGACGGGGGAGTGAGCGCTGTCCTTGGTCCGCGAACGAGGATGCAGCCGGTGCACAACCCAAGAGCCGACGGCGGACGACTCGGCCCGATGAGGTCGCCTGAACGCTCCGCTTGTGCCGGGCCAGGTCCGGCGCAAGCGGAGCTCGGGCGGGCGGGCGACCGTCTTTTATGACGATTGTTGTCGGCTGGACCTGGGACAATGGTGACAGCACGGCCGAGGACCGCGTGCCTGGAAAAAAACTTTTTCCAGGATTCAGGGGTTCGCGGTACGCGCGCACTTAAGAGGAAGCGACAACCGTAGGGATCGGTTGTCTCTTTCTCGCCTCCTGGAGATGTAGCCATGGATCGACCGGCACGCCGCCCCGGCCCGCCCGTTGATGCCGCGCGCTTACAACCGGACGACCAGGCCGACATCCAGCACGTCGACCAGCCCATCGACGAAGGCTTGGTCGCTGCCTGGCTCGACGACCCCGACCTCGCCGCCGAACTCGCCGACGAACTGGAACGACTCCGGCGTCTTCAAGCAGACGAGGACCTGCTCCTGACCCTGCAGCTGCACCAGTTCACCGGCCGACCGTGGGACCGGTTTTCCCGCGAGCTGGCCCGCTACGGCCTCGGCGTGCTGCGCGCCTGGATCCGCTACGGAACCATCTACGGCAAGGCCAAGGCCCTGACCGGCTACGGCTTGGGCCGCATCGAGGGCTGGCCCAACGACGAGGTCGTTGAGGACATCGCCGCTGACACCGTGGTTGCCGCGCTGATCTACTTCCGCGACAAGGTGCTCATGACCCACCGCTGGCAGTCCTCGGGAGGCGCGTCACTGGGCACCTTCTTCGTCGGCCAGTGCCTCTACCAGTTCGCCAACATCTACCGCAGCGCACTGCGAGCCGAACTCGAACGCATCGAGCACGCCACCACGCCGATCGACGACGTACCCGAAGACCAGTTCGACATCATCAAGGGCATCGAGGCCACCATCGTCGCCAACGACACGGTCGCCGAAGCGATGGCGCTGCTGAGCACCGACCGGGCACGTCGAGCGCTGTTCATGCAGGAGCACGGCTTCTCCCAGCGCGAGATCGCCGACGAGCTGGGCCTGCCTGATGCCAAGAGCGTAGAAAACCTCCTCGGCTACCAACTCCGCCAACTCCGAAAGAGGACGTCGTGACCACCATCAAGCACCTCACCGCGCTCATCGACGCCAGCTCGCTGGGCACCCGCGCCGCACGGGCAGCACGCACGTCGGTGACCGCCGCCGAAGGCGACGCACTGGCCCGGCGCGCCGCCGAGAGTGGGCACGGGCAAGACATCTCGGAGAAATTCAGGGATCGGGCCGACATGCGCACTTATAGACCGGTATCCGGCTCAATACCGGGCCGGAAAAAACGAAAGGACAAAACAATGGCCAAGGGACATCACCGCAGCGCCGTCAGCGGCAAGTTCGTCAAGGCGTCCACCGCGGCGCGCAACCCCAAGACCACGGTCACCGAACGGGGCGCCAACCACAGCAGCGGAACCCATCACCGCAGCGCCATCACCGGCAAGTTCGTGAAGGGCTCCACCGCGGCGCGTCACCCCAACACCACGGTCACCGAACGCGGTTGAGCATCAACCGAATTCGGCGGTGTCCTCTCGGCTCGGCAATCGGGCCGAGAGGACACCAGACCTACCACCTCTGAAAGGCAATCCGATGATCCATACCACCGTTGAAGCCCTCGGCGGCGCGCAAGCCGTCCCCAGTGAGCTGATCCCGGCCCGGGAACTGCACCAGCACCTGATCAATCAGGTGGCCACCGGCGCAGGCAACGTCATCCTGACCGACAACGCCGGCAAGCCCGCGGCCGTCGTCATGTCCGTCCAGCGCTACGAGCAGCTGGTCGACGAGCTGAACACGCTGCGCCGCAACAACTCCGCCAACACCTGACGGGGAAGGGGCATCGCGTGCTGACCGACGACGACGTGCAAACTCTCGACCGACGAGCCCGTGAGGTCGGCCGCCACATCGGCTGGGATCTGCAATTCGTCGTCGCGGGCAACCCCGAGTTCGTCGGCCTGTCGGCCGGCGGCGGCGCTGAACAAGCCGAGCACATCATCGTCCTCGGACCCAGCCGCATCGCCGATCTCGCCGTCCACGAAATCGACCATGCGCTCGACGCACTCCAGCGCGGCGACCGGCACATCGTCCTCGACGAAGACGGCGACCCCCGCCTGATCTAGGTGCAGCGAGTGCATCGGCTCCTAGGCGTTCCACGCCGTGTCCGGCCCCCAGGGGCCAGGAGATCACTGTTCGTCGCGCATCCCGTAGAGAACCTCGGAGAGGTTGCGCTGGCCACTGTGAGGCGACGCAGCGACGCCGAGGCCCGCACGGCCGGGCGCGACGTTCTGGCTGAGCAGCCCGCTCGGTGTGCAAGCCAAAAAAACGGCCCCGGAGTCCTGATGGACTCCGAGGCCGTATGACGCTGAATTACCTAAGACACTCGACTCATATGGGCTTTATCGCGATGGGCGTGCTCGCTCAGCCGCAAATCGTCTTGTCGGTTGTAGTTCCAAGAAGAGCGTCCCCTTCGGGATAAGCACTGTAGTCAGAGATTCCAGCCCAGTAGTGGATGCACGTTGCCCCGGGGGCGTGGATCATCATCGTGCGGAACTCGTTGGTCAACTGACCGTGATTTTCGTACCTGTACTCAGGGCTGTCGTTGGTCCACGGTGCCGTGGTCAGACCAATGAACATATTCACCCCGACGCCCCGGTTGGTGTCGTTGATGCCGATCGGGGTGTAGACCTCGAGCCAGTTGGTCTGGCAGCTCGGTGAGTAGTACACGGTGACCTGGCCCGCGGTGAACCCGTCGTCGCGGGTTAGCGACCGCTTGTCGATGGCGGTCTTGTCGTTGTTGCACGACGAGGTCCACGGGTCCTTCAGCGTCAGGTCCGAGTCGGCGGCGGCGTGCGGCGCCAAGCCGATACAGCCGACCGTGGCTGCTGCCACGGCCAGCTGCAGGATGCGGGCGGTTCCACGCCTTGGGTTTGGGCTTGAAACGGACATCTTCTTCTCTCTTCTGCCTGGCCTCCGGACGGCTCCGAACGGCTCTCAGCGCAGTGTATAACCTTAACGCTCACCGTTCAACGCTTAACGGTGTGCGGTTAACGTGCAGACGTAATACAAAAGACGCAGATAGCATGAAGCGGTGCGTGCACACATCAGACGTCATGGAGGAGTAACCTCCCGGGAAATGCGGTGCGCACGCACCGCGTTGACGTAAGACAGAATCAGAGTGGAAGTGACGGAGTCATGGCCAAGACCAAGGACGCGGCGTTGCAGGCTCGGGTGTCTCCCGAGTTCGCCAAGAAGTTCAACGCGATCGCCAAAGCACGAGGCAAGTCGACCTCTGAGCTAGTTCGCGAAGCGGTCGAGAAGATGGCCGACGAAGCCGACACACACCTCGCCAGCATGCAGGAGGAGCTGGAGCGGAGGCATCGCGAAGAACGTGAGGCGCTGGCGTCCGCCAGGAGCGGCGGGGTTCCGGCAGCCGAAACCGCTGAAGGTTAGTCGTTAGCGTCAAGCCTTGACGTGCAGCAATTCCTTTGCACTGCAACGCTACTCGTCAGCAGCTGCTCCCTGTACGCAGGACGGCAACCGGCAGCGTGGTGTTGATGGCCACCTCGGTTGCCGTGCTCGACACGATCACCGCGTTGACGTTCTGGGTGTTGAAACCACAGAAATACGCCGGTTCGCCGTCACTGGGATTGATCAGGACACGTGGCTGCGCTTTGGCCTTCAACCGCACCGTGTACACGGTCTCGGCCCCACCGGGATCGAGAGTGACCTGCGTCGTGGGCGCGGGGGTGAGATCCGCGTTCTTCGGTAGGGGCAGGAGCGGTTCTGCCCCTGGGTTGGACACGCGACTAGATCGCGGTATCAGGGTGAGCAACCCGCTGGCCGCCAGTCCGACGTCGAAGGTTTCGTTGGGGTCGAGGGAAGCATTTGGCCGGGCTGCTATGTGGATTTCGACGATCAAGTCTTGGCTGGTGTTCATGACGGCCCGTGCTTGCGCTGGGTGTTCCGGGACGGCCATGACTCGTTCACTACGTGCGCTGTCGTCGGGGTAGGCGTATAGCCGCAGCGCAATACGGTCCAGTGTGGGATCGGCGAAGGCTAGCTCGGGACCTAGAGGCGCGGGAACTCCCGTACTGGCTGCAGTGGTCGTGACCGTCGTGGTCACGGGCGTTGACGCCGACGATGCCGACGACGCCGTCAGCTGATGAATGGCCGCGGCACCGAGCACTGCCCCCACGGCGACTAGTGCCACTCCTTTGACTGCCGGCTTTTGCCAAAACTCCTTGACCGCCGGGTGTTTCCAGAACGGCGGCGGCGACGTCTCGCCGGAGGGCGGAGTGGTCGAGGCAGGTGGGGGCGCCGGAAGGTCATCGACCGGCGTCGAGGGCGTTGGGGTCGGCTCCTCGGGCATCGGGGTTGGAGACG
>VIFX01000088.1:0-7795 GCA_006864685.1 Mycolicibacterium hodleri
GCACCGCGGCGGCCTTCTCCTCAGCACTGTATCGACGCGTCGTCGGCTTCCCGGGCGACTGTTCCTTCGGCATGGCTCCATCCTCGTTTCCAAGGTCAGGAGCCTCCAGCATTTCCAGGGCGATTCATTTCGCATCAAATCCAGGGCCTGCGCGTCCACCTTTGCGGACATACTTGCCGAGTCGAAGGTGACCTCGCCACTCTTGGTCTGCTCCCAGAGCTTCAACCCGAGCTTGACTACTTCCCTGAGCGACACGTCGGTGGCGGCACGGAATGCCTCCTCGGGAGTGTCACCAATCAAGTCGTGAGGAGCAACTGACGGCCACGGCTTGAACCATGTGTCGTAGGTGTCTCCGAGGACGAGATCGGGCACCGTCGTCGCGTGAGCCTGCATCCTGGCTAGGTCTGTGACCAGGCGCCGCTTCATCTCACTGCGCACCATGTCGTCGTCCACGCTCATTGCGGCGTTGTACTTCTTGAGTTCGTCGCCGGTCGGCGGCCATGACTGGAAGTATTCGGAGGCGCCATGCTCGCGTTCCTGGTCACCGTTGATCGACAGCACCAAGTGGACGAAGTCGTTGACGCTCAACGGCTTGTGGTCGGCGTCGACCACCGCAGTGTCGTCACACCATTCGATGGCCTCGCGAACTAGCTGCGTGAGGGCGGCTGGCGGCATCACGATGTTGCCCCGCTGCACCTGTGGTTTGACCTTCACGCTCAGGTCCCCGGTCAAGTTACGGACCAGGTTCCTCTCGAAGGCGCCTATCCGGGAGAACAACGCCGCGTCGTCCCATTGCGCGAAGACCTTGCAGATGAACTCCAAGGTTGGTCGCAGCACGTAGCCACTCAGCAGTTCTTTGCGGGCGCTCTCATCAAGAGGATCGACGCCAACACTGGTAGCCGTAATGCACTGCGGCCCAAGCTCGTCAGCTGTCGACTTCAGAAACGCCTCGTACTGTTCATCGGAATCGAACCATGCTGGTCGCTCGCGGGGAACGCCAGCAGGCAACCCTCCGGCGAGCTGACGGCTTACCATCCGCTGGTACCGCTGCGCCAGGACGGACATCCGTTCTCGCATCGCTTGTCCTCGCCTGCAGGCACACTCCCGCCCCAGACCGGCAACGTCTTGGGCGTGACGAGGATGCGGCCGTCACACGCGGGGCAGCGGTGGACGGGATCTACGTAGGTGTCTCCGTACTCGAAACGGGCCATGACTTTCCTTTCCTACCAACGTCGCAGCCTAAGGCTGGTGACTGACATCGTCGGCGCCAGCGCGACGCCGCAGATGGGACTAGACGTGCTCCTTAATCCAGTTCCAGGCGTCCTGTTCGAGCCAGCCGTCGGACGCGTCGTTGGTAATGTTGAGGATCAGCAGGCTGTCGGAGGCGTCGAGCACGGTGCGCAGTTGCTCGCGCGTGTCTGCGGGTGACAGATGGGTGTCGACGATCCACGTCGAGTCCAGGTAGTGCCACCAGGACGATCCCAACCCCTTGATCTTGTCGTAGAGGGCTTCGTAGTTCTGGCCCGGTTTGTTCAAGTCGTAGGTGATGAGCAGGGCGCCCATGATGAGGTCCTTCCAGTTTCTGTGTGGGGCGGCGGCGGATGTGCCGGGTGACTTGTCGTCACCCGGCACCCCGTGAGCCGGGGTTACTTCTCGTTGCGGACGCCCTTGTGTTGTTTCGGGCTTCCGTTGAGGATGCGGCCGGTGTTGGTGTCGCGCTTGAACCACGTCGTGCCGCGCTTGAACTCGCTGCGCGCCTTGACCGCGCCGACCCGGCGGCCTTGACCGGTGTTCTTCGCCAACGTCTTCACCTCCGTCCCGAGCGCCTGGTCCGCAACTCGGCGGGGCTCTCAATGAGTAGTCGAGATGGCGGCCCGAAGATTTAGCGACTCAGGATCGGCAGTCGACGCACTTGCCATCGACGACGAGGTGCTTCTGAAAGCTGAGCGTGCAGACCGCGCACATGACCTCGCGCTTGCTGTCACGCCCACAACGGCATTCGCCACACTTGGGGCAAAATGGCCGATCACAGGTCGGGCAGGGATATCCCCTTCGTTCGAACGCAGCCCCGCAGCAGTGGCCGGTGAGCAGCAGCCGTTGGTCAAAGTCGTGGTCCAGGCCAGGGTGGAACTTCTCGATTTCCCAGAGGTCGGTATCGGAGAAGATCGCGATGACGCGTGGACGGTCGGTAATGGCATCGACGTAGAAGTCTGCTTTCCGCCCCCAGGAGTCACTCCACGTCATGAGCCGTGAGGTAGACGAACCCGGTGACAGCCGCAGCAGTGGATGGCTCGCGTCTAGCCTCTGGTTGCGCCAGGGGTAGACGGCTGACCACCCGTGCTCCGGGTGAGGGTTGACGCTGGCATGGATGACGGTGGCGGTCGATCTGTCGATCAACACGATCATGCCGAGGCTGGGGAGATGGCTGGCCAGGGCGATGGAGCAAGCCGGTCTACTGGCTTGGGTCGCGTGATAGAGGTCCATGACGTGCTGTGCTCGGATCGGGCCGCGGCCGATGACGGATTCAGCTGCCGAACCCGGGAGCAGGAGCCGTTGCGCGATCCGGTCGCACACCGTTTCCAGCAGAGCGCCGGGTTCTTCCTGGTCAGCTAGCCAGTCGTAGACGTCTGAAGCCTGTTCAGCTAGCCAGTGGCCAAGTTCGTGGGCCAGCGTGAAGTTCTCGCGCCTGCTGTTGGGTGTGGGGGCATAGAGAACCACACCATCGCCGAGAAACGAGACACCGTCGCATGCACCACCGTCACGCCTACTGTTCGTCAGGTGGTCGACAGCGGTCACCCGCAGCTCGAAATCGTTGATCAGAGTCGCCCGCGGGTCGATCCCAAATCGGGCCGACACCTCACTGGGGACGAGTGACATCGCCTGCTCAACGCAATCTTCGAGGCAGTCCACCGAGTCCTTACTCACCTAACTCTTCACCTTCTTCGACGGAGGCAACGAATTCCTCGAGTAGTCGAAGAAACTGCGTGGAGTCTGGTCGCTGTCCTCGATGTACGGTCGCCAGCAGTCGAGTCTCAAGGGCCGCGGCAGCAGCGTCGCGTGAGACACGCTGAATGCGAGCCCACCGGTCCACCAGTCGATCGAATGCAGGTTGCCCTCGAACCTCCGCCAGTTCGTCGTTGATAACCGGTGAGTTGAAGATCATTCGTTCGACGGGCCAGTCGAGAATGCGGGACATCGCTTCGATGACGGCGGGTGCAACGTCGGCAGCTGACCGTGTTTCCCAGCGGAACACGTCGTTTTTGTTCACTTCCCACCCTCGCTGCCGGAGACGATCTGCCAGATCGCTCACGGTCAGGCCGGCACGCTTCCGTGCCTGTTTCAGGCCCCGTGGATTCAGACTGAATTGCCGTTGCGGGACGAGGCCGAGCAGCGCGGCAACGGGATCATCGGCGAGCGGCGGAGCGCCATGAGCGGAAAGCCACAGAGCGTCTGCGGTGTCGAGAAGAGCCGCGAGGTCTGAGCGTTCGCGTTCGTCGTCGATACCGTGCAGAACTTGATCGCGTTCATCGCGTGTTTCTGCCAGCAGCTCGAAGATCCGCTGATGCCGTTCACTGTCATTGTCGTTGTTCATTGCTTCCCTCCCGTCTTTCCATCTCATGTCGCAGCTCACCGAGAGCGCGATCAACTATCTGACTGATTCGTCCAGGACTCAACGAATGTTCCCTCGCCACCTCGATCCCGGGACGCTGCAGGGCAACCACATCCCAGACCACCCTGCGATCGCGGTCGTCGAGGACACTAAGGCTGTCCCACGCCACTGCAGCACGTTGCTTGAGGTCGAGGTCCGCCGAGACGTCCTCGGCGACGTCGACGCCGTCTGCCACGTCGGCAGTCGGGTCAATCGGAGCATTGCTGGTGTGCCGATTGTGCGCGGACTTGATCCGGTCCAGCGCCTTGCGTTTGACCGCTCTCACCAGGAAGGCTTCCCAGTTCCTCACGTTCGACGGCGGTGAAGCAATGATCGACAGCATGGTGTCCTGCACGGCGTCAGCTGCCTGCGAGCTCAACCCCGCTTCGCGGAGCACCGATGCAGCCACCTTGTGCATGGTGTCCCCATAGCGAAGGTAAAGAGCTCCAAGGTCCTGCTCTCCCTCGTCCGCGCTCACACGCTCGGCCTGACGAACACGCATGCCTCGCCCGGGCTCATCCCCGTCGTCAACGGCTTCACCACCTTCTCCCTAGGTAGTCGACACAGCGGGCACGTCCTTTAGAGGCATTGACATGGTCAACCTGCCCGCCGTCCTCCCCCACAAGCAAAGAGGTTTCCAGATTGTCGTGGTCATGGGCAGTCGCAGCGCCCCCGTCTTCCAGACCAGACCAGGAACCTGCCGATTAACAGTCTGATGGTCCTCGCTGGACGTGCACTGTCACTCCCCCCGCCGTCGCAGAAACCTGGACGTATCAGGCCCCTAACCTCCTGATCCGTAGTTCCCGCTCCCCTCCCCCGAGGTAGCGGAACTACGGACTTTTAATCCGCAGGTCTCAGGTTGACCGTGAGCGGGGTGTCGCGCGGACCCACTGACTCTTAATCAGCGGGTTGGGGGTTCGAAACCTCACAACGTCGCTCATTCAGTATTTCAGTAGGTACTGATGTACGGATGCCATCCATGCATGAAAAAACCCGCCCCCAGTAGGGGCGGGTGGTATGACACGATTATGCAACGCGCCGTGCGTAGGCGCAATTCCCCTCCCCTGTCGGGATTGTCACCAGGGCCCCGGCTTCGAGACGCCCCCGGCGGGGTCGAGAAGCTGGCAAGCCTGGAAATCGGCCGCGGTGAGCTGGTACCACCAATGATTACCCACACCGTCTGCAGGCGAGCCGCGCAGCTTGCCCGCGGTGTGGCTGCGAGATGGGTTCACGGTTCCCACCGGGACGCGATCGCGCGCGGTCTTCACCGGGAATTGAAGATCACTGTCATTGCTGATCATCACAGCCGCATCGACGCGTCGTTCGAGCACGTCGAGCAGCAGATGCGCAGCCACGTTGACATCCGAGCCCTTCTCCTCGCGCCTGGCCACCGACACCATGAACACTGCGTCAGGATCGTCTTGGCCGGCTGCGTCTTTGACCATCACCGGCCCGCCAGGATGCACCAGAACCGGGCGGCCGTTGCGATCAGGAGTGGCCAGCGGTGCCCGTGCCACCCGGTGCACATAATTGCCCAATTCGATCTGGTCGGTCGTCTGAGACCGCCGCAGCGCCCGCAGGTACGCGTCCTGCTCTCGGTTGCCCACGGGGTTGTCCGCCCCGGAGATGACCGCCGTGCAGTAGACCACCCGCTCGATCGTGGCTCCGCTCCAGGTCGAGTGAGCGGCAACGAGACGCGCGGCCAGGGCGCGTACGTCGAGCCACCGCCAGCCCGCCACTCCTTTCCCGCACAGACCGCGGCCGCCGTAGTAAAGATTGAAACCGTCGATGTACACGCCCACTCGCATGGGTAGTGACGCTATAGGTCAGGGGTGCAAAACCTCATGACCAGCGCTTCGTCTCTCACTAGCAAGCTCGGTTAATCCCTCTTCGACAAGGGCGGGCCTTCTCAACATGAGGGTTCGACGCAACTGACCGCCGTCTAGAAAAACTTGACCGATCAGCGATCGTCTACGCCGTATCAGTATTTCCGTAGATACGGAGATCCGTATCTACGGAAGTACGGAGCCGTTGCGCTCCCCTTACGGGGTACTGAAGTACTGAAGTACTGAAGTGCGTATCTCCGTATATGCTGAGCAAGTTCTCGCAGCCCATATCTAACGATTGGATGCATATGGCGCCCGTTCTCACCATCGTTGTGGCCAACCTCAAAGGCGGTTCCACGAAGACCACTACCGCCGCCTTCGTCAGCCACGCCTTGGCCGAAGCCGGCTTGTCCGTTCTCGCCGTGGACGCTGATGGCGAGAACGAATCGCTCTTGTCCTGGTCTGAGGCGGGGGAGTGGTCGATCCCCGTAATCGGCATGCCCGTCACCGATCTCTACCGCAAGCTTCCTGGAGTAGTGGGGGACCGGTACGACGCAGTGGTAATCGACACTCCGCCAATGAAGGAGCGGCGCGGTGTTGTTGCGTCGGCCATCCGCATCGCGACCCATGTGCTGGTCCCCATGGCGCCGACCGGAATGGAATACGCCCGGATACCGGCGATTCGCGAGCTCGTCGATGATGCTGGCGCCTTAGCCGCCGATCCGCCCGAGCTCGCCGTGGTATTAACGCGCACGGTGTCCAACGCCGCCAGTACCGAGGTGTATCGCCAGATGCTCACTGACGACGGCGTGCACGTCCTTGGTCCAACGGTTGGTCGCCTAGAACGTTTCGCCCAAGCATTCGGTCTACCGATCACCAACGCAGCGACGACTGCTTACGGCGACATCGCCGCAGAGCTCTTAGGTGTCACAGCTCAGTAAGTACTGATGTACTGAACTACGGATACTGCTCTGAAGAGGGAGAACGTTGTGAGTACCGCCGCAGAGAAGATCAAGGCGAACGCTGAACGGTTACGTCAAAAGCCACCGGCCTCGTCGGTCGCTTCAGCAGAAGACGATGCGCTTCCTGTCGAACCAGCCGCCCCTCCTGCCATTCGGAGCCAGCCGGTTGTTCGGCAGAAAACTGTACGTCGCACAGTCGACTTGTCTCCTACTGCCCATCGCGGGCTCGACGGTTGGCAGCGTGCCGCTGCTGATCACCTGGGCCTAGCTCGCGTCACCGGGCAAGACGTTCTAGCGGCGCTCGTCGACCGCCTTTTGGCCGACTCAGAGCTGAGCGATCAGATCGTACAAAACATCGCCGAGCGGCGGTCCTAAGAGCCGTTCGGTAGCGAGCGCCATAGAGCCGCCCGGCCAGGACCGGCCCGGCCATGAAACACGCCGACCGCCCTGCCAAGGGCGGCTTCATGCCATGGTCCATCTAGCCGATTGTCAAGGCGCGCAATCGTATGTAACTGAATCGGCGATCCGGCCACCCTGTTGCACGCGCGCCGCTGAAGTCAGGCAGCCCGGGAACGGTCCGGCGTGTCGCGAATCAGATTCGCCCGCATTGCTGCAAGGCTGTAGTCATGGGCCAACCGCATAAGGGCGAACGAGTGCTCTTGCAAACCCGACCGCACCGTGAGGTGTGGGAAGCCGTTCACGTTGCGGCCCACGCCGCCGGTATGTCCGTGAGCCAATATTTGGCCGACGTTCTTGCCGAGCATGTTGGGCGACCAGATCTTGTCCGGGAGCTCGGGCGGAACGAGGAGGTCTTGCCGCTGGCGATGTGAGTAGTTAGCGCTGGCTGCAACAGCCGGCAACCTCACAACTCAATAAACGGCGGACGTACCCCCGAATAGACGAAAACCCTCGGCTAGGCCGAGGGTTCGTCTGAACCGAGTTAGCAGCTCGGTTCGGTGGTGCTTTCGCACCTTCCCCGAAGGGACTGTCTTGGTGGACAGCTCTCACGGTAGCGCACGTCTGTCTCCGGTTCTAGATGGCGCGCACCGTGATTTATCGAATCGTCATCTTCGCCCACGTAGCTACCGCGGCTGCACTGCGGCTCGACCGCGCCGTGGGGTGGTCCGCACGCGCCCGACCCGGGCGGTGCAGCTGGTGTCCTCTGCTGTGCACCGCGTAGCCCCCGCCAACGTCTCCCACGCCGCGCGTGGGCCGGCGATCGTGTTGGAGCTGGGGGAGCGGGCCTTCGCGGGTGTGCCGTGCTGGTCTGGGCGTGCGGAGCGGTGGTCGGCGTTCACCGTGCCCATCGCCTATGACTTGCGGTACGACACGCACGTGCGTCCGGTGCTAGGCGGCAA
>VIFX01000089.1:0-6359 GCA_006864685.1 Mycolicibacterium hodleri
GGCACCGGGGGTCTATACCGGCACGGTCTGCCTGGACACCGGAGCTGCGATACCCCGCAGGCTGCGGCACCCGGGGCAACTGTCCCCGGGGGCAAAGGCCCGTCGGCGACCTCCTACCGGGTATACCGTTGCGCACTTGTGACGGGCGATCAATGGTTCACACTGTGGATGACGGTGATCTCCACCGTGGGTGGCGGATTGGTCACGTTGGGCGGTGTCGCCGCAGGCTATTGGGTGGGTCGGCGGGGCAACCGCCGCCAGCTTGTTCAGGAAGACCTCGACTTCTGGGTTCAGAACCTGCAGGAGTGGTCCGGCAAGTTTCATCACCTGCGGCCGATGGGGTCAGAGGAAGGCACTATCAGCGAGGAGGACGTGACGGCGCTGCTCGGCGAGTTCTACCACGACGTTCTGGGCCTCGTCACGGCGCGGCCGTCGCCACGAAACTCAGTCGACGACTACGTCCAAATGACGCTGCTCACCGCGCCGTTCGCCGTCTACGACGACTGGCCCGCCGACCAGGCTCACCTGTTGTCCAAGGCCGGGACCGGGCCTGCGCGTGGGATCGTGTTGCACCAGATAGTCATTCAGGAGCTGTTGGCCAAGCTGCGGGTGTGGCGCACCGACGGCGTGCCGCGGCATCTCCCCGACACGATCAGTTCGCAGATGCGCGCGAGAGGTTTGACGCGGATACCCGAACAGTGAAGGCATTGAGCACAGGCGCGACTAGCAGGCCCGGGTCACTTGAACTGGGTGTCTATCGCGTCGGCCTCCGCGGCGGGATCATCGGCCATTAGGCTCCGCCGTCAAACTGGTTGGTCATCATGATTCCGCCCTCGACGCAGCCAGCGAGGGCCTGAGCGCGACAATTAGCGGACACGACAGGCATCGACACCGTAGCGTCCAAGCGCGTGCCCTTGCGCCTACCTGATGCACCTCCGTGGATCGCAGATCTACCTCACGACTCACGTGGCTTCCCAGTGCCGGCAGAGGTGGGGTGGCCCGCCGTCGATGCGCCCAACTTCGCCAGTGTGCACACCGAACGCAAAATCGCCCTGGGGTTTCACCACGCCTGCGCGGTCTGCGGATACGAACTGCCCGCCGGGTCGCGGGTATACCGTGCATTCGCGCAGGCCGACGCCGTAGAGATCCGGCTCAACCAGCGCGAGAGAACCATGGCTCCGTCTGGACCGCTGCACCTTTCTTGCATCCTCTACTCGGCAATGGCATGCCCCTACCTGCGTGAAAAGACTTCCCGTTTAGGGGTCGACAACAAGATCAATCCCGGCGCGCGCCGGGGAACTCGCGCGTCGGTGATGGGGTTTGAGGGCTACGGACTGCTCATATGCACCCAGCCATTCGGCCCACCAACCGAGCTCCACACCCCGCAGTTCGCCTACCACACCCTCATCGACGACATTCACTACCAATCGGGTACTGAGCTGTCCGAGCGTTACGCCGCCGCGGTCGAGACCGATGCCGCCCTTATCGAGGTCGACGGACAACGCAAGTACTGGGACTGGACTCAGAATCGTGCCGTAGAAGCCGAGGCCATCCGCGCCCTCCAAATAATCAAGAAGCGCAGTGCGCTCTACCCCACCGGAATCGCCGGCCACGGCTATTACAACTGCTACCCCCTTTGAGCAGCGACGGACTGGGTTCTGGAAGTGACAGCCAGCGGCCCACGGACTCCTAGCCTTCTGATCCGTAGTTCCCGCTCCTACCCCCCAGGTGTTGAACTACGGACTTTTAATCCGCAGATCCGAAGGTTGGTCGTGAGCACAGGGGCCGGCCCCGTCGCGCGGACCCACTGACTCTTAATCAGCGGGTCTGGGGTTCAAAACCCTGAGCGCATCATCGGTTGGACGCGAACTGAACCAGGAACCTGCCGATTAACTGTTGTCGCGGCGGGCGCCACTTAGCGTGTGGATGACAGTGATACGATGTTGTCATACACGATCACAAGGGAGTGCAATGGCCGTCTTGAACATCCGGGTAGAAGACCGGATACGCGATCAGCTCAAGGCGCAGGCCGACGCCGAGGGGGTCACGGTCAGCGAATACGTCCGTGACCTGGTGATGGAGGCGATCGTCCCCATCTATGAGCCAGAGGTGGACCACGGCGACGAGGAGCCGGCGCCAGAGACCATGCGGATTGCCGACCGGCAAGTGCTCTCACTGCTCCACCGCATCCTTGCGCGCGTGCTGCCCGAGGATGCCAACGACGTTGATGGCGACGCGGAATACCAGTTGACGCGCGCAGAGGTCATCGAATCGGGCTTCACTGGGGAGTACTGGCGGGAGGTCGCGGGGTTTCGCACGGAATTGTCCAAGCGGGACTGTGACCGCGTCTTGGACATTCTCGACATGTTCCGTGTGATCACCTACAGCATCAAGCGGTTGAAGGAGCAAGGCGCCACGATCGACGACGATGTTGCCTATGAGCTGGAGTTCCAGGGCTTCGACTACCGCGACGGCCTTGAGGGCCACATGGCCAGCTACGTCAAATTCTTGATGAGTGACGGCCGGTGGGCCGAACTGAAACCGCAGCTCGAACGCCACGACAACGGTAATTCCCACCATGAGGTGCTCGACGGCTACCTACGGATGTTGGCCGAGCACCGCCGCATCAAGGACAGCCGCGGCCGAGGGTTCCGCCGAGATGATTACTTCCTGTCCATGGACGAGCTGGAGCAGATCGCCACAGCCCGAACCCACCCCTCGAACCGTGGATAGCCCTGTCGATTTACCGCCGCGACGCCGGGAACCAACATTCCCAATGCCTAGATCGGCAGGTCAAACCAAAAATCCGGGGTCCTTAATCGTGGCGCGCACATCCCAGCGCACCCCTCCCCTGTAAACCTCAGAGCGGTCGCCCAAGAATCAGCGACCGAGTTACCACTACCCGCAGAAGAGGATCTGATCTCGATGGACGCCGAAGCCGCCCCGTTCGGGACTCTGGCGCGAGGTTTCGCGTGCTAACCGCCTGGGCCGACGAGTCCGGTTCGCGTCCTGACCTTGACCCCGGCGCATATCTGCTGGCGGCTACTTTGTGCGATGACGACGATGTTGCCGAACTGCGCGGAACCCTCGAGAGCCTGCGCATCGGTGAGGCAAAACTGCACTGGCATGGCAGTAGCCCTGAACGCCGCGCCGAACTGGTCGCCACCGTCGCCCAACTCCCGGTCACTGGGTTCGTCGTCGTCCACATGGACAAAGACGCTGACGACCGACGTCATCGTCGAAAGTGCATGGAATTTCTGCTGCCGCACCTGGCGCTGATGCCCTGTTCAACCATCACCTTCGAATCCCGCGGACAACTCGACGCAAGCGATGTGGACATGGTGCAAAAACTGCGCTCGCGTCGAGCAATCGAGTCGACGGTACGGATTGAGCACTCCATCGGTCGCAACGAACCCGCGCTCTGGGCCGCTGACATCGTGTGCGGAGCTGTGGTTCAGGCCAGAATAGGCAACAGCGCCTATCTCGACGTCCTCGGCAGCGCTGTCGAACTCCACGCGATCTGACCCAGGGCGGCCCCCAAAAAAACGCGAGCCACAGGCCTCGTCGTCCGGCGAGTAATCCTG
The DNA here is from genome assembly GCA_006864685.1 of Mycolicibacterium hodleri. Taxonomy (GTDB): domain Bacteria; phylum Actinomycetota; class Actinomycetes; order Mycobacteriales; family Mycobacteriaceae; genus Mycobacterium; species Mycobacterium hodleri_B. The sequence continues at coordinate 3,585 of VIFX01000089.1, forward strand.
TGGCTCACTTCCAAACCCACCGCAATGGGCTGGCTACGTAAATGAGTCTACGACCAAAGCGCATTCCCCGCAACGACGCTTAAGCCTCTCCACCGAACTAGCTACGATTGCTATGCGCACTGTACGTGCTCTGCTAGCATAACTAGCTATCATAGTTAGCCACCAGGAGGGATTGCACCATGCAGCCAAAACGGCACGCCCTAGCCAATCAAAAGGGCGGCGTAGGCAAGACCGCAACGACACTCGGTCTGGCCAGCGCCATCAGCCACCGTGGAGGGCGCGCCCTCATCGTCGATATGGACCCCCAGGCCAACGCCACCGAAGGCCTCGGTGTCTACACCGAGGACGGACAGCTCACCACCGCGGATCTCATGGACCGCACCGAAGCCGGATCGGCCGTCGATGCGGTCGTGGCCACTGATTGGGCTGGCGTTGACCTCATCCCATCCCACCTGGACCTGTCTAACGCCGAGTCCAGCGGCGCGTCTGACCTGGTGTTTCGCCTCGACGTGGCGTTTGAGGGCTTGGACCTCTCGCCGTATGACGCGGTGTTGTTTGATTGTCCGCCCAGCCTGGGCAAGCTGCTGTTCGCTGTCCTGCTCACCGTCGACAGCGTGTACGCCGTCACCGAACCCACGAAGGACTCCGTCAAAGGCGTCACAAGGCTGGAAACCACCGTCCAAAAGGTCAAACTCCGACCCAACCCTCGCCTGGAGCTGGCCAAGATCATCATTTCCCGCCGGCAGAACAAGGGCGAACACATCGACCGGGAACGCGAGCTTCGTGACGCCTACGGCGACCTTGTGGCCCGCACGGTCATACCTGACCTCGGCGCCCGTCAAGACGCCCACAGTGCCGAAGTGCCCATGCATCAATTCAAAGGCGGACGAGCCCTCAGTCTTCAAGTCGCCTACGACGATCTGCTCGACGAACTCGGCATAACGATCGGAGCGCCAGCATGAGCACCGCACGCAAACCAGCCATCACCCGCACCACCAGCCACCCCGCCGACGCCCTACCCGACAGGCCCACCGTCCCCAACACTCGGACCACACCACCGGCGCCGGCGCCACTACAAGAGCCGGCGCCCCCTGCCGGGGGAGCGGCCGAACGGCTGACCGAACAGCACAACGTCAGAATCCGGACCTCCACCAAAAGTCGCCTCGGGAAAGCCGTCGACAAACTCCGCTACGAAACCGGCGACCGCACCATCAGCATCGCCTCGATCACCGACCAGGCCCTCAACGACTACCTAACCCAACGCGGTTGCTAGCTAGCCGTGCTAGCTCAGCTAGCGGTACCCTCTCAAGGGCAAACGAAGAGATCCGGCCTGATGGTGTGCGCCCTTTCCTGGTGCACTGTCGACATAGATGCAGTCGGATTCAGTCTGTATGTTTGTGAAGAAGCCCCCTCGCCAAGAGGGGGCTTCTCTGTTTTCGCACGGTCTTTTTCAGGAACAGAGTGTCGGCTTTGGGGCCGCCGTAATAGCTCCTTGGGGGGCGCGGCGGCCCCTCGTCGAGGAACGCATCCATTGGTGAGGTTCGACAACCAGAAGCTCATCGAGGACACCCGCGCGCGGGGCCAGCTGTCACGACACCCTGCATTAACGCAGCACTGGCCATCCACGACGTGTGACGAGGCCTGAGAAAGCGCGAAGCCCGAAAACCGCTTCGTCCGGCCGGGTCTCGGCTCATCTGGAACGGGGTGTTCTAGATCAGTGTTCTAGATCGGTGTTCTAAAAACCGCGTGTCGCTATCAGTTACGGATTGTCTGTGCTGGCAGAGTTCCGATCATGGCTCAGCCGCATAAAGGTGATCGTGCCCAGATCATGACGCGCCCCCCTCGGACGGTCTACGACATCGTCAAGCAGAGGGCGGCTCAGCTTGGCATTCCGATGGGTCAGTACGTCGCCGATCTGCTAGCCGAGCATGTCGGGCACCCCGAGCTTGTTCTTGAACTCAATAAGCCCAGGGAGGAATTGCCGCTGGCGATGTGAACGCCGTACGAGCCCGAGCTGGCGGAACTTTGTCAGCCAGGGCCGACACGTGACATCTGAATAGCTGGTGATGCGGAATCTCCCGCTGAATGACGAAGGCCCCGCCTAAGGCGGGGCCACGTCTAGAGATTCAAACCGAGTTGGCGCTCGGTTCGGGGTTCTCCGCACCCTATTCCCCGAAGGGACTGTCTTGCTGGACAGCTCTCACGGTAGCGCACGTCTGTCTGCAGTTCTAGATGGCGCGCACCGTGATTTATCGAATCGTCATCTCCGCCCGCGTGGCTACCGTGGCTGCACTGCGGCTCGACCGCGCCGTGGGGTGGTCCGCACCCGCCCGACACGGGCGGTGCAGCTGGTGTCCTCGGCCGGGCACCGCGCCGCTGCCGTCAATGCCTCTCACATCGCGCGTGTGCCGGCGATCGTGTTGGAGTTGGGGGAGCGGGCTTTCGCGGGTGTGCCGTGCTGGTCTGGGCGCGCGGAGCGGTGGACGGTGTTTACCGTGCCGATCGCCTACGACCTGCGGTACGACACTCACGTGCGTCCGGCGCTGGGGGGCAACCAGGTCAGCCGGAGGGCCGTTCTGAGGGTCGCCGAGGCCCGCGCACGCTACGCCGAGTACGGCACCGGGCGGGGGAGCCGGCCGTCCAATGAGCGGTTGGCGGCTGACACCGGCTACAGCGTGCGCACGGTGCAGCGCGCCGATGTGGCGTTGCGGTTGTTGGGGGTGGCCACCGAGGTACTCCGGGGGCGCCAACGCACCCGCACCGAACGGTTGGCGT
>VIFX01000008.1:0-194520 GCA_006864685.1 Mycolicibacterium hodleri
CTATTCACGCTGCCGACCGGCCATCGATGGAACCCCGTGCCCGGCGTGACGCTTCTCGGCGACGCAGCACATCTGATGCCGCCCTCGGGTGACGGCGCAAACCTGGCCATGCTCGACGGTGCCGAACTAGCCGCGGCGATCGTCGCGCATCCCGGTGACGTGAATGCCGCCGTCGCCGCGTACGAAGCGGCCATGTTCCCGCGCAGCGCTGCGGTCGCGGAAGAGGCGTACGGGGTGACCGAGATGTTGTTCGGCGACCGCGCGCCGACGTCGCTCGTCGAGATGTTCGCCGCACCGCCACCGAGTGCGGCGGGCTGACGCCTCGGCGAAAAGTCTTCGACTGTACCGATCTGGCTCTCAGTCACGTCTCAGCCGGCGAGGGCACCGTGGGGTCAACGCTTTGCTGCCCGACTCCAGAAGGTATGGCCCACATGACGAACTACCCGCAGTACCCGATGCAACCGTCCGGTCGGAGGCACGGCACCGATCACGCTGCAGGACAACACAACCCGACGCATCGCGCCCACGGCGCGCCGCAGCCGCCGTATGACTGGCGGTACGCCAGCCACCCCACGGCCGACACGGCGCCGATGGCCGCCGTCGCGCCCCATCGGAAGCGGTCTCGGGTCGGTGCGATGGTCACCGGTGCCGCCGCCATCGCCGTGGTGTCGGCGGGCGTCGGCGCGGTCGTGATGACGAATCAGCACGACCAGTCGGCCGAAAGTGGTCTTGCGACCGCCATCGCCACCGCGCCGAGCCAGGCGGCTGCGGTCCCTCCCGCGGCCGATCTGCCAAGCGGCTCCGTCGAGGCGGTGGCTGCGAAGGTGCTGCCAAGCGTCGTGAAGCTGCAGATCGACATGGGCGGTCAGAGCGAAGAGGGCTCCGGCGTCATCCTCGATCCAAACGGGCTGATACTGACCAACAACCACGTGGTGGCCGCCCTGGCGTCCGCACCGACCGGTGCGGGTGTCCAAGTCACCCCAAGTGGCCAGGAGGTCCCGGGGCCTGAGGCCATGAAGGCGACCGTCACGCTGGCCGACGGCCGCACCGCACCGTTCAGCGTGGTGGGTGCCGATCCCTCCAGTGACATCGCCGTCGTTCGCGCGCAAGGCCTTTCGGGCCTGACCCCGATCGCCATCGGCTCGTCGAAGGATCTGAAGGTCGGCCAGAACGTGGTCGCCGTCGGGTCGCCGCTTGGCTTGGAGGGCACCGTCACGACGGGCATCGTCAGCGCACTGGACCGTCCGGTTGCCACCGCGGGCGAGGGCCAGGGCCAGGCCACGGTGCTCAACGCCATCCAGACCGACGCGGCCATCAACCCCGGCAACTCCGGCGGAGCCCTGGTCGACATGAACGGTCAACTGATCGGGGTGAACTCGGCGATCGCCTCGATGGGCGGTGGCGCGAAGTCATCCGGTGGGCAGAGCGGCTCGATCGGCCTCGGCTTCGCCATCCCGGTGGATCAGGCCAAGCGCATCGCCACCGAGCTGGTCTCCACCGGCACGGCCACCCATGCCTCGCTGGGAGTGCAGCTGAGCGACGACCCCAACGCGTCCGGCGCCACCGTTGCACAGGTGGTCGACGGCGGACCCGCCGCGGCCGCAGGTGTGCCGAACGGCGTCGTGGTGACCAAGGTGGACGGTCGCGTCGTCGACGGTCCTGAGGCGCTGGTGGCCGCCGTGCGGTCGAAGGCCCCCGGTGACGAGGTGGCGCTGACCTATCAGGATCCGTCCGGCTCCAGTGAGACGAAACAGGTCACTCTGGGGACGGCCCAACAGTAGTCACACAGGATGTTCCCAGGGATGGTCGAGTTGGACTTCAGAGTCCAAACAAAGGGCTACAGTTGGACGATGCCGCCACCATCGAACGACGTGACGCGGCCAAGGCTCACCTCTCGAGGCGTCGCGACCCGCAACCGGATCGTCCAAGCGGCAGCGGAGTTGATGCACGTGCGCGGGGTGGCGGCCACGACGATCGACGAAGTGCTCGCGTCCAGCGCGACGAGCAAGTCGCAGTTCTACCAGCACTTCGACGACAAGACCGATCTGGTCTACGACGTGATCAGCATCCGCGCCGACGAGATCTTGTCGTGGCAACGCCTGCGACTGGAGAAGGTCGACTCGTTCCGCGGCCTCAACCATTGGCGCGACGCCATGGTGCAGCGCTGCGCGCTGCGACGGGGCCTGTGGGGATGTGAACTCGGGTCGCTCGCGGCCGAACTGTCCGACAGTGACGACAGGGCTCGCGAATCCCTCGCGGCGCACTTCGCCGAGTGGCGCGGGTTGTTGGCGGCGGCGCTGGAGCGGATGCGGGACGCGGGTGCGCTGCGGGCCGACGTCGACGCACCCACCCTCGCCACCGGACTGCTGGCTGCCGTCGAGGGCGGCTATCTGCTCTCGCAGACGGCCCACGATCCGCGGCTCATGCAGACCGCGCTGGACTCGTCGATCGCCTACATCAGGTCCTTCCAGCCCGACGGCGCGGAGCGGGACTAGCCGCTTCGGGCCAGCGGGTCCAAACGAACGAGGCGGGTCAGTCGTCGACTGACCCGCCTCGTCTCGCCCTGATGAAGGGACTCGTTTGATTAACCGGTGTGGTTGGTACCGGGAACGCCGGTCGGTGCCGGGGGCGCCTTGACCGGCGGGCTGAAGGAGTTGCCACCGGAGGGGCTGATGCTCTTTTCGGTGGGCGTGACCGACGGGGCGCTGGTCGAGCTCTCCGTGGTGCTCGACGGGGCGGGCTTCTCTTCGCTACCACCGCAGGCGGTCAGTGCCCCCATGGAGATGAACGCCGCGATTCCGAGGCCCGCGGCGACGCGGCGAGTGTTTCGACTAGTCATGAAGCAGTCCTATCCGGGTTCTCGAGGTCGACGAGATTAGTTGTGAGTGCCGGGGATCGCCGTCGGCGCCGGCGGCGCCTTGACGGGCGGGGTGAACAGGTTGCCACCGGTGGGGTTGATGCTCTTCTCGGTGGGCGTGACCGACGGGGCGGTCGTGGTCTCCGTGGTGCTCGACGGGGCGGGCTTCTCTTCGCTACCACCGCAGGCGGTCAGCGCTCCCATGGAGATGAAGGCAGCAACGCCGAGGCCCGCGGCGACGCGACGGGTGAGACGACTATTCATGATCGAATCCTATCTTTGCTACCTAGAATGCGCTGGAGATACGTGAACTGAACTCTATCGTCCAGAACGGTGTCACGTCAAGGCGTCGCGTAAGAGCGGGGCGCCGTCGCCGACCAGCCGAAACCCTCTGTTCACGGCACCGACGGACGGCCAAGCCGCCATGCGGCGGTGTGGCCCGTAACAGGACTTGGTGGTCCAGAGTCCGGCCGAAAGAACCGCCGGGCGGGCCCCGGTTGCGTCCTCGTGTGTAACACCGGACGCCCATACGCACGATCAACCGACTGAATGCGGCAGCGCGATCCCATCAGCTGCCGCCAGAGTTGGAGGGGTTTTCACCGTGTTTCGTCGTTTCGGAATGGCCGTCTTGGTGGCAGGGAGCGCGCTCGCCGGCGTTGCCACGATCACGGGACCGGCCACCGCCGGCGCGGCGCCAGGGTGCGGTGACTTCCACTGGCTCGGCGCCGCCGGCTCGGGTCAGCGCGACGGAGCAGGCCTGACCGCCAACGGCGGCATGGGCCCCGTGGTCTACCAGTCGTTTCAGCAGTTGCAGGCCCAGCTGGCGGCGAGCGGGCAGACGATCACCGCCGAAGCCGTCCAGTACCCCGCGGCACCCGTCCCCCTTGGTGGCGGCCTCGGAGGCTGGATGGGGTTCATGGACAGTGTTGAGGCGGGAACCGACGCCGCCGCCGAACAGTTCGAGGCGTTCACCGAGCGGTGCCCCACGACCAAGGTGGTGCTCGCCGGCTACTCGCAGGGCGCGATGGTCATCCACCGCAACCTGCACGACCTCGCCGACGATCCCCACGTCGCGGCGGCACTGCTGATCGCCGACGGCGACCGGCTGCCGACCGACACCACGATCAACCTCGGGTCGACCGCGGTCGTGCCCAGTGCGGGCAAGGGCGTCGCGCAGGAGCACTCGTTCCTGGCCTCGGCCCCCACGTCGGTGCTCCCGCCCGAGATGGGTGCGCGCACCGTCAGCGTCTGCGACGTGGGCGACCCGGTTTGCGACGCCGACCCCGACACCGAGTCCGACGCGTTGTCCCCGACGGCGCTCGCGATCCACACCTCGTACGCCCCCGCCAGTAGCGGGGCGCACGCCTGGGGCACGCCGCTGTATCAACTGGTGGCGAACGCCGCCGCCGAACCGTCGCCGGCGACGGAGCTGGCCGCACCCGTCAGATGATCGGGTCGTCGCCGGGGCGGACCAGCCTCAGCCAGCGGTAGCCGTACGGGCCCAACTCGAGTTCCGCTCGGCCCGAGTCGTCGAGCGGATGCTCGGTGAGCCCGTCGAGCAGGCTGACCAACACCGAGCCAGGGGATGCGTCGGGCAGTTCGATCGGCACCAGGACGCCCTCGGCGCCAAAGTTGTGCAGCGCCAACATCTGCCAGTCTGATTCCTCTTCGCGGCACCCGTGGGCCAACACCGAACGGTGCGGTTGCTTCAGCACTTCGGCGGTCGACCAGCCGATCTCCGGCTGTTGGCGATAGGTGTAGACGAGGTCGCGGATGAACCACCAGAACGACTGGTGGTCGCGCCGCTGGGCGGCGACGTTGACCCGATCCGGGCCGAACAGGCCGTCGGGCATGGGTCGGGTGAGCCTGCGCTTCGCCGCGGTCGAGAAGCCGCCGTTGCTACCGCCCGTCCACTGCATCGGGCTGCGGACGGCCAATCGTCCTGGGATGTCGAGGTTTTCACCCATCCCGATCTCCTCGCCGTAGAACAGCACCGGACTGCCCGGCATGGAGAAGGCCAGTGAGTACAGCATCCGCATCCGGCGCTCGTCACCGCCGACCATGGTCGGCAAACGTCGCCGGAGTCCGCGGTCGTAGAGCTGCATGTCCGGATCGGGGCCGAACGCGTCGAAGACCTCCTGACGTTCGGCGTCGGTCAGCTTGTCGAGGGTCAGCTCGTCGTGGTTGCGCACGAAGTTGGCCCATTGACTGGTGATGTCGAGATTCGGACGTTGCCTCATGGCCTTGGCGAGCGGGCGCGCATCGCCGCGGGCGAGCGACAGGTAGACGTTCTGCATCCCGATGAAGTCGAACTGCATGTTCAGCCCGTCGCCGTCGGGTCCGCCGAAGAACTTCTTCTGATCCTTGTATGCGACGTTGACCTCGCCGAGGAGCACCGCGTCGCCGACGCGGCGGGTGACGAAGTTCCGCACGTCGCCGAGGTATTCGTACGGGTCGAAGGCGCCCGGCTCACCGGGCACGGAATCCTTGGCGAACAGGAAGGGGACCGCGTCGATCCGGAACCCCGAGACGCCGAGCTCGAGCCAGAACCCCAGCGTCCGCGAGATCTCTTCCTGCACCTTGGGATTGGCGATGTTGAGGTCTGGCTGATGCTTGTAGAAGTGGTGCAGGTACCACTCGTTCGTCTTGGGGTCCAGTTCCCAGATGCTGTCCTCCTGGTCGGGGAACACCACGTCCTTCGGGCTGGACTTCGGCTCCGTCGCGCTCCACACGTAGTAGTCGCGATACGGGTCGTCGACGCTGCGGCGGGCGGACTTGAACCACGGGTGGGCGTCGGAGGTGTGGTTCATGACGAAGTCGACGATCACCCGGATCCCGGCGGCCCGTGCGGTGCGCACCAACTCGACGAAGTCGCCGAGGTTCCCCAAGCGGGGATCCACCCCGAAGAAGTCGACGATGTCGTACCCGTCGTCCTTCTGGGCCGTCGGATAGAACGGCATCAGCCACAGGCAGGTCACGCCGAGGTCGGCGAGGTACTCGACGCGGTCCGACATCCCGCGGATGTCACCGGTGCCGTCGCCGTTGGAGTCGAAGAACGTCTCGACGTCGGCACAGTAGAAGACGGCGCTCTTCCACCAAAGGTCGCCGCCGTCAACGCTTCTCATGCCATCACCGGAGTCGCCGCGGGTGCGGTCGGGGAGAGTTGCGGCAGCACGTGTTCACCGAAGGCGTCGATGAACGCGCTCTGATGCTGGCCGACGAAGTGCAGGTACAACTCGTCCCAGCCCTGCTCGACGTACTCGGCGAGCCACTGTGCGTGCTGCCCCAACTCGCTCGACACCCGCACCGACGACCTCACCTGCTCGGGGGTGACGTGTCGGCCGATGACGTCGAAGGCCTCGACCGACTCGAGATCCCATGCCACCGGCGGACCGAACACGTTGGTGCGCCACTGGTCGCAGGCAACGGAGATCGCCTCGTCGTCGGTGGGTGCCCAGCTCAGGTGAATCTGCAAGCGAGCCGGACCGCGTCCGCCCGCCCCGCGGTAGGCGTCGAGAACCCGTCGGAGGGTCTCCGCGGGCTGGTTGACGGTGATGAGCCCGTCGGCCCAGGCGGCGTGCCGGGCGGCCGTCGCTTCGGTGACGGCAGGCCCGACGAGGTCGGGGACCCGATCCGGCAGCGTCCACAGCTGGGCGCGGTTGACCTGGACGAGACCGTCGTGGCTGACCTCTTCGCCCTTCAACAACCGGCGGATCACGTCGACGCACTCGACGAGTCGCCGGTCGCGTACCTCCTTGCGCGGCCACTCCTGCCCGGTCACGCGCTCGTTGGACGCCTCGCCTGAACCCAGCGCCGCCCAGAACCTGCCGGGAAACATCTGCGCCAGCGTCGCGATGGCCTGGGCGATGATCGCCGGGTGGTAGCGCTGCCCCGGCGCGTTGACCACCCCGAACGGCAGCTCGGTGGTCGCCAGGGCGGCCCCCAGGAACGACCAGGCGAAACCCGATTCGTTCTGCCGGGTGCTCCACGGACTGAGGTGGTCCGACGACATGCCTGCGGTGAAGCCGGCGTGTTCGGCGTGCTGGACGTCGCGGAGAAGTTGCGCGGGGCTGATCTGCTCGTGCGAGCAGTGGAATCCGATGACGGTCATTGCGTCGGCATACCCGTTTGTCGGCGGACTTACGTCTACGTCAGATTTGCGGTCGCGGGGGTACGCGGCTCGCCTTAACCTCTCAAGATCGGTAGGTTGGTCGGTGGTTGAGCTTCCAGCCTGTCGCTGTCGCGGCCTACCCGAGGTCGGGTGGGGTACCGCTGCCGTGCGGTTCACGACGCGACATGGCAGCTGATGCGTCGCGGCGACGCGCTGGGAAGTGGGGACTATGGCTTTCAACCAGACGGTCCCATGCCAACCCTCGGACCCCGCCGCAGATCTGCGCGCCTGGGACCAGTTGGTCGACGACGTCGGCACCGGGTTGTCCGGTTCGCTGAACTTGCGCCGAACTGCGCTTCGGCTGCTGACCATGATCCGTCCCCGGCTCGCCGACTGGGCGATGGTGGTGCTTCCCGGTGACCGCCAGGGCGCGTTGACCATCGTCGGTGGTGACGATGCCGGTTTTCACGCCGTCGTCTCGGCGTCGGCCACCGCCGACACCGAGCTCGGTCGCGCACTGAGGACCGGCGGCACGGAGTTGCGTCACGTCATGACGGACGCCGAGGCGGAGGCGGATCTTGCCGGCATGATTCCGCATCCCCGACTCGCTGCCGAGGCCGCCACCATGCGACCAGCGGATCTGCTGACCGTCGGACTGACCGCGCGGGGCACCACAATCGGTGCGTTGGTGATGATCCGCTGTGAGGGAAGGGGTTTCGACGACCAGGACGTGACCGCCGCCGAGCGAGTGGCGTCACGTGCCGCGATGGCGTTGGACTCCGCCAGGCTCTACGAGGAGCGTGGCCGCATCGCGACGGTGCTGCAGCGCAGCCTCCGGCCGCCGTCGCTTCCGAGCGTCGACGGGGCCCGGTTGGCCGCCAGATACCGGCCCGCGGCCGAGCATCTGGACATCGGTGGCGACTTCTACGACGTCCACGGTCGAGGGGACGACTGGTTGCTCTCGGTCGGCGACGTGTCGGGCAAGGGTGTCGAGGCGGCCGCGCTGACTGGTCGAACTCGCCAAAGCATCCGCACCGCATGCCATTTCGATCGCCGACCAGAAGTCGTGCTGGATGCGCTGAACACCGTGCTCTTCGACGAGCACACCAAGGACTTCGTCACGGTGGTGTGTGCACGGATGCGCCGCGACGCCGACGGGCGGTTCGTGGTCGACGTGGCCTCGGCGGGTCACCCGGCACCGATCGTGCTGCGAGCCGACGGTCGGATCGAGCCGGTCGGCGTCGGCGGCACCGCCGTCGGGATGGTGGCGAAGGTGCAGTACCGGCCCGTCACCGTCAACCTCGCGTCCGGTGACACGATGCTGATGTTTACCGACGGAGTCGACGAGGCGATGGGCGTAGACGGCCTTTACGGCGTCGACCGGCTGCTCGGGCTGCTGCCCCGCTATGCCGGTGCCGACCCGGAAGTGCTCTGTGAAGCCATCGAACAGGACGTCCTCGAATACCTCGACGGTCGCCAGCATGACGACATCGCGTTGCTCGCGGTGACATGCGGAGACTAGACGAGCGTCGAAATCCGTTGAGGGACTACGACGCCGCTTTCACTAGCGGAGACGCCGAGACAGTCACGTCGATCGTCGAAGGACTGCTCGTCGACGGTGCGGAGCCGGTCGCGGTGCTCACCGACGTGGTGGCGGCCGCACAGCGGGAAGTCGGTCGGCGCTGGCAGCGAGGCGAGTTCACCGTCGCGCAGGAGCACGCCGCGACCGCGACGGCCGTCTCCGCGACCAGGGTCGTCGCCAACCACGTCCGACAGGTGCCGGTCACCAGGGGCAGTGTCCTGGTCGCCTGCGCGGAGCGGGAGTGGCATGCGCTCCCGGCCATGATGATCGAATGTGCGCTGCGTGCCCACGGCTGGGACACCACGCTGCTCGGCGCGTCGACTAATCCGTTGCGCCTCAACCAATATCTGAACGACCTCGGGCCGGATGCCGTCGCGGTGAGCTGTTCGGTGCTCGGCTCCCTGCCCACCTGCCGACGGTTCATCGAGGCCACCACGGCCAGCGGTACGCCCATCCTGGTGGGCGGCCCTGCCTTTGGCGGCGACGACCTACGTGCGGTCGCCCTGGGTGCCACCGCATGGGCCCGCGACGCGCACGGTGCCATCGTGGCGATGGACGGGCTGCCTGCGGTCGTCGCGCCGGCAGCTCCCCTGCCCGGTGAGCGGACCGCCGAGCAGGCGGCGCTGGAATCCGATCATCGTCGGCTCGTCGCGCGGCTCCGCGAGCGGTGGACGCTGGTGGCCGCGGCCACCACTCCCGACGCGGACTGCCTCAACAGCGTGATCGACGTCGCCGATGACGTGCTGCACCAGACCCTGCACGCGGTGGAGGCGGCACTGCTCACCGGTGACGATCGGGTGCTGCCCGAGACCGCTTGGTGGATCGACGATTTGCTCCGCAGCCGAGGCGCCGAGCCCCGGATGATGGACGAGCTGGTGGAGATTCTCTCCGCGGCGATGCGCGACTACCCCGTGGCGGCCTCGTTGTTGGCAACCCACTTCGTCGTGCCGGCCGAGTGGCGCCGAGAAGCGACGGTCGACGAATGACGTTTGACGAGAGGCATTCCCGTGGTCTTCCGCGATGACGACGAGATCGGTCGTGACCTGGCGGTCGTCGACTGGGTGGCGACGCCGCTTGGGCCACCGTCGGATTGGCCGCAGAGCCTCCGCACGGCGGTCAGCATCCTTCTGGCGTCCCGGTTTCCGATGTGGATGGCGTGGGGGCCGGATCTGACGTTCTTCTGCAACGCCGCCTATCGCCGCGACACCCTCGGCAGCAAGTACCCTTGGGCGCTCGGACGGCCCGCGAGTGAGGTGTGGCAAGAGATTTGGCCCGACATCGGGCCGAGGATCGAGTCGGTCCTCACGACCGGTGAGGCGACGTGGGACGAAGCGCTGTTGCTCTTCCTCGAGCGGTCGGGCTACTCCGAGGAGACCTATCACACGTTCTCCTACAGCCCGCTGCGCGACGAGGACGCCCGCTTGGTGGGCATGTTGTGCGTCGTGAGCGAGGACACCGACAGGGTTATCGCCGAGCGCCGGATGGCAACGCTGCGCGACCTCGGCTCGGATCCGAGCGTCGTCCGCACTGAGCGCCAAATGTTGGACTTCGCGGCCAGCCAACTCGCCGGCAATCCGTACGACCTGCCCTTCACGCTGACCTATTTGTTCGGCGACGGACCCGATGGCGGCGAAGCGCACCTCGCCGGCGTCAGCGGCATCGCCGTCGGTCATCGGGCGGTGCCGCGCACACTCTCGGCCCACGACTCCACCATCTGGCCCGTCGCCGAGGCGGCCCGTGGCGAGACCGCGCTGGTGGAACTGGACGGTCAGATGCTCGACCTGCCGTCCGGCGCCTGGGCAGGCCCGCCGACCACGGCGCTGGTGGTTCCCCTGCTGCAGCAGGGTGGCGCGCCAGTGGGATTCCTGGTCGCCGCCCTGAATCGCCACCGATCGCTCGACGACGGCTACCGGGGCTTCGTCGAACTCGTCGCGGGACACATCGCCGCGGGGGTGGGCAGCGCGCGCAGCTACCAGGCTCAGCAGCAGCGGGCCGAGGAGCTGGCCGAACTGGACAGTGCGAAGACGGCATTCTTCTCCAACATCAGCCACGAGTTCCGCACTCCCTTGACGTTGATACTCGGACCAGTCGACGACTTGCGAAGCAGAACGAGTGGGCTGGACCAAGAGGTCCGCGACGAGCTGGACCTGGTGCACCGCAACGGTTTGCGCCTGGCCAAGCTCGTCAACACCCTGCTCGACTTCTCCCGCATTCAGGCCGGGCGAATGCAGGCCAGGTTCGAGCCCGTCGACCTCTCGGCCGTCACCGCCGAATTGGCCAGCGTCTTCCGGTCCGCCGTCGACCGGGCGGGCCTGGAGTTCATCGTCGACGCCCCCACCCTCGACCAACCCGTCTACCTGGACCGCGACATGTGGGAAAAGGTCGTGCTGAACCTGCTGTCAAACGCCCTGAAGTTCACGTTCGACGGCTCGATCACCGTCCGGGTCCGCGGCGACGACTCGGGAGCGGTGGTGACCGTCACCGACACCGGCATCGGCGTGGCCGCCGCCGAGATGCCCCGGCTCTTCGAGCGGTTCCATCGCATTGAGACCGCCCGAGCGCGGTCGACCGAGGGCAGCGGAATCGGGTTGGCCCTCGTCCGCGAACTCGTCGGGCTGCAGGGTGGCACGATCACCGCCGACAGTCGGGAAGGCGAAGGGTCCACCTTCACCGTCCGCCTGCCCTTCGACGCGGGACACCTTCCCGCCGAGGACATCTCGACATCGGGTACCGGAGCTGGCGTGGGCGCCGTCGCGCAGCCCTACGTTCAGGAGGCGCTGCGCTGGCTCCCGTCGGATCCGGACTCGCCCGGATCCGAGGCGCCGTCGACGGTCGTCACCCCCGTTGGCGGCGGTGACGATCAGGTGCGGGTGCTGGTGGCCGACGACAACGCAGACATGCGGGAGTACCTCACCAACCTGCTGCGCACCTCGGGCTATCTGGTCACCGCCGTGAACGACGGCGTCGAGGCCCTCGGCGCGATTCGCGAGCGCGCTCCGGACATCCTCGTCAGCGACGTGATGATGCCGCGCCTGGACGGGCTCCAGCTGCTCGCCACGCTTCGCGGGGATCCGCGGACCGTCGCGCTTCCCGTCCTGCTGCTGTCGGCAAGGGCGGGCCAGGAGGCGTCCATCGAGGGCCTTCAGGCAGGAGCCGACGACTACCTCGTCAAACCCTTTGCGGCGGCGGAGCTTTTGGCCCGCGTGCGGGCCAACGTCGAACTCGCCAGGATCCGCAACCACCACGCCCGGTGGCGCACGGCGTTGGTGGACTCCCTGCAGGAGGCCTTCTTCGTCTGCGACGAGCACGGCGCCGTCATCGAGATCAACACCGCCTTCGTCGACATGCTGGGATACGGACCCGCGGGCCTGCCGTATGCACCCATTCACCCGTGGTGGCCGGATGCCGACACCGACCCCGAAGCGCACCAGTTCGTGCAGACGGCCTTTGCCGGACTGCTCAACGAGACCCACGGGGCGTTCACCATTCCCGTGACCCACCGCGACGGTCATCGCCTGTGGGTCGCCGTCAATTTCAACCACGCCGAGGATCCCGACACGGCCCGACGGGTCATGGTCGGCACCTTCCGTGACGTCACGTCCGAGCACTACAACGTCCAACGCCAGACCGCACTGGCGGCGCTGAATCAGCAGCTGGCCCAGGCTGATTCACTCGACGATGCGCTGGTCGGCGCCATCGAGGAGTTGCAGCGGGTGTGGCGGGCACGGCGCGTCTTGGCCGTGACGTTCCTCAGCGCCGCGGGAGACGAAGGCACCCCCGAATTGGTGTGCGTCGGTGACCCGGTCGAGTGGGCCGAGCTGCCCGCCGACCAGCGCGCGTCGATCGAGAGTGTGCGCGACGCGGGCCTGCTCACGACCGGGACCGCGACCACGGGGTCCGGTGGCATTTCGCTGCAGCATCCGCGCGGGGTGCTCGTAGTCTGGGTCGAGCTGTCCGAGCGCCGGCCGTTCGGGCCGCGGGACCACACCCTGCTTGCGGTGCTCGCCGGGCGGCTGGGCCAAGGGCTACACCGGGCGTACCAGCTGGACGAGCAGCGTGAGACCGCGGTGGCACTGCAACACGCCATGTTGGGGCCGGCGAACCTGCCTGCTGGCTTCGCGGTGCGGTACCACCCCGCCAGCCGACCGCTACAGGTCGGCGGCGACTGGTACGACGTCGTCGACCTCGACGACGGACGCGTGGCCCTCATCGTCGGCGACTGCGTCGGTCACGGCCTCGGAGCCGCCACCGTGATGGGTCAGCTGCGCAGTGCCTGCCGCGCGCTGTTCCTCGAAAAGTCCTCTCCGAGTGCCGTTCTCGCCGGAATGGACCGCTTCGCGGCTCGACTGCCCGGTGCCCGGTGCACCACCGCCTTCTGTGCGGTGTTGACCCTGGAAAGCGGCGAACTCGTCTTCTCCAGTGCCGGGCACCCGCCGCCGATCCTGGTGCAGGCCGACGGTACGACGGAAATGTTGGACGGCGGGCGCGGGCTCCCACTGGCGTTGCAGCTCGGTCGATCTCGGCCCGAGGTGCGGATGACGATGCCCGCCCGTGCCACGCTGCTGCTCTACACCGACGGTCTGGTGGAACGTCGCGGCACCTCGATGGACGACGGAATGGTCCACGCCGCCGACCTCGTACGGGGCGGTCGGATGGACGAGCTCGACGCCGTCGCCGATCACCTCATGTCCGAACTGGAGCCCGGCGGCGGTTATCCCGACGACGTCGCCCTGTTGCTGTACCGGCGACCGGGACCGTTGAACGTGACGTTTGCCGCCGACGCCAGCCAGCTGGCACCGGTCCGGGACACGTTGCGCGGCTGGCTGACTCAGGCGGGAGTCGACGACGAGCGGATGCAGGACGTCCTCATCGCCACCGGCGAAGCCGTGTCGAACGCCATCGAACACGGCCACCGGGATCGCCCCGACGGCGTGGTCTCCCTGCGCGCGACGGCCGTCGTCGACCGGCTCCAGGTCACCGTCGTGGACACCGGTACCTGGAAGTTGCCACGGACCGTCGCCGACATCAGTCGTGGCCGAGGCATGGCCCTGATGCAAGGTTTGATGGAAGACTTCACCATTCACTCCGACGACAACGGCACCACAGTGTCCATGCACGCGAGGATTAGCCAATGGCCACACCGCTGACCCTGAGCACCGACCGGGACGCCGACGGGGCGCCCCGGCTCGTCGCGGAGGGCGAGATCGACCTCAGCAACATCGCCATGTTCACCGAGGCGCTCACCGAAGCCAGTGCCGGCACCCGAGAGCCGATCACCGTCGACATGAGCGCGGTGAAGTACCTCGACAGCGCGGGCATCAACGCCCTGTTCAACCACGCCGACGAGGTCGACCGACTTCACCTGATCGTGCACCCGTTTCTGATCCGCGTGCTCACGATCAGCGGGCTCAGCGAGATCGCCGTGGTGGAGGCGGCCGCCCCGCCGAAGGACGAGGGCTAGCTCGGCACGGGTACCGGCGCGGTGTCGGTCTCGTCGCTCGCCGGCGGTGGCGTCGCAGGCTTCCTGAAGTGGTTGTCCCCCCGCGGGTAGACCACCAGCGGCCACCAGAACCAGCGGCCCAAAAGCGTTGCGATGGAGGGCATCAGCAGCGACCGCACGATGAAGGTGTCGACCAGCAGACCGATGGCGATCGTGGAGCCCATCTGCGCCAGCACCACCAGCTTGCTGAACATCATCGCCGCCATGGTCGCGGCGAACACCAGACCGGCCGATGTCACCACGCCGCCGGTGCCCGCCATCGAGCGGATGATGCCGGTCTTGAGCCCCGCGTGTATCTCGTCCTTGAACCGGGAGACCAGCAGCAGGTTGTAGTCCGAGCCAACGGCCAACAGGATGATCACCGACATCAGCATGACCAGCCACTGGATTGGCTTGCCAAAGAGGTCCTGCCACAACAGAACCGAGATGCCGAACGACGCGGCGATCGAACTGGCCGCCGTGGTCACGATGACCAGAGCGGCCACTGCGCTGCGGGTCAGGATGATCATGATCATGAAGATCAGCGTCAACGCCGACACCACCGCGATCATCAGGTCGTACTTGGCGCCGTCTGCCATGTCCCTATACGTGGCCGCCACGCCACCGAGATAGATCTTGGCGTCGGAGAGGGACGACATCTTCAAGGCGTCCTGCGCGGCCTTGCGTTCGGAGTCCACCCTGGCGATGCCGTCGACGGTGGCGGGGTCGCCCTCGTGGGTGATGAACATGCGAGCGGACTTGCCGTCCGGGGACAGGAACATCGCGAGACCGCGCTTGAAGTCCGGGTTGGTGAAGGCTTCCGGCGGCAGGAAGAACAGATCGTCGTTCTTGGCGTCGTCGAACGCAGCCCCCATCGCCAGGGCGGTGTCGTTGGACGCCTGCATCTGGTCGAGCAAGGCCTTCTGCGAGTTGTACGACGCCAGAGCCAGATCGCGACTCTGCTTCATCGTGGCGATCGTCTGCGGCAGCAGTGCCGTCAACTTCGGTGCGAGCGCGGACAGTTGATCGGTGTTGCTCTGAACCGCCCCCGTCCGGTCGGTCAATTCGTCGATCCCGTCGAGGGAGTCGAACAGCGAACGGATGGCGGCGCACAGCGGAATGTCGAAGCAGTGCGGCTCCCAGTAGAAGTACGCGCGCATCGGCCGGAACGTGTCGTCGAAGTTGGCGATGTTGTCCCGGAGCTTCTCGGTGGTCCCGAGCAGCTCCCGCGACTTCTCCGCCGAGTCCTGGGTGAGTGCGGTCTGCTGCAGCGACAGTTGGTACTGCTGCTCCAGGATGGCGATCGAGGCGTTCGTCGAATCGATCGTCCGCAGCTGATCGGCCAGCTGGGCACGTTGGAACGGCAGGTTCATGTTGCTCGTCTGACCGGAGACACTCGTCTGAAACGGAATCGAGCTGTGTTGGATCGGGATGCCGAGCGGACGGGTGATGCTCTGCACCATGGCGATGCCGTCGGTGTGCATCACGTTGCGCGCCACGGCGTTGAGCACCAGCATGTCGGCGGGATTGCGCATGTCGTGCTCGGAGTTCACCATCAGGATGTCGGGATTCATTCGAGCCTGGGAGAAGTGCCGGTCGGCGGCGGCGAACCCGACGTTGGTCGGCGCGTCGTCGGGCAGGTAGTACTGGTCGTTGTAAGCCGGCTTGTAGCCGGGAATCGCCACGATGCCGATCAGCACCACGAACAGGCTGACGACGAAGATCGGTGCGGGCCAACGGACTACCGCCGTTCCGACCTTGCGCCAGAAGCGGCTCTTGGCGGGCCGCTTCGACTCGTAGAGTCCGGCCTTGCTGCCGAGGAAGAGCACCGCAGGACCGAGGGTGACGGCGATGATCACGACCACGATCATGCCGATGGCCACGGGTGCGCCCATGGTGCTGAAGTAGGGCAGTCGGCAGAAGCTGAGGCAGAAGGTGGCGCCGGCGATGGTCAGGCCAGAACCCACGATGACGGGCGCGACGGACTTGAAGGTGGCGTAGTACGAATCGTCCCGGTCCAACCCCATCGCGCGGTCTTCTCGATAGCGACCGAAGATGAAGATGCCGTAGTCGGTGGCTGCGGCGATCGCCAGCATCGTCAGGATGTTGCCCGCGAACGTCGTCAGGCCGAACGCCCCGTTGGTCGCGAGCACCGACACCACGCCCCGTGCGGTCAGCAGTCCGAGGAATGTCAGGAACAGCTGAACCAGCGTCGTGCGAATCGATCGGTAGACGATCAACAGCATCAAGGCGATCGCGGCGAGCGTGATCAACGTGATCTGGGCGAGGCTGGCGTTGCCGATGACGTGCAGGTCGTCGGTGAGGGCGGCCGGGCCGGCCACGTAGGCCTGCACACCCGGTGGGGCCTTGGTCTCGGCGATGACCTTGCGGACGAAGTCGACGCCTTCGTTGGCCTCCGTCTGCCCCTGCTCGCCAGCCAGGTTGATCATCACGTAGGACGCCTTGCCGTCGGCGCTTTGTGCGCCGGCCGCGGTCAAGGTGTCGCCCCAGAAGTCTTGAATGTGCTGGATGTGCTGGGGATCGGTCTGCAGCTTCTTGATGATCGCGTTGTAGTAGTCGTGCGCAGGCGGGCCCAGCGGCTGCTGGCCCTCGATCACGACCATCACGGTGCTGTTGGAGTCGAACTCCTTGAAGTTTCCGCCCATCAACTTCATCGACGTCATCGACGGCGCGTCCTCGGGCGCCATTGGCGCAGAGTGCAGCTCGCCGACGACTTCCAGCTGAGGCGCAAGCACGTTCACCAGAACCGCCACCACGATCCAGAACAGGACGATCGGGATCGAGAAGATCCGGATGGCGTGTGGCAGGTAGGGCCGCTTGGGCCGCTGCACGTCACCGGACGGGGTTTCGGCAGGCGCTTGTCCGGGCATCGCGTGGGTCATGCCGACTTCACCAGGCAGTAGGTCTGAGCTTCGATTCCGTTCGCTGACTGTTCTTCACGGACGATTCCGTTCACGGTGACGCGGCATCCAATCTGATCTCCGTCGGCCCGCGCCATCAGGTTCGCGCTGACCGTGGGCAAGGTGGTCGACAGGGTGACCGACCACGGCAGCGACGCGGTGATCGTGTGGACCTTGGCGTCCGGGTCGAAGTAGCTGATTAGGGCCGTGTCGCCCGGTGAGCCGTAGACGTCGTACACCATGACCTTCGGGTTGAACTGGACGATTTCGATGCCCGAGCCGGCGTTGGCGTTGAGGTCCTGGGAAGCGAATTGGCCGTGCAAGCGGTAGACCACCAGACCGGAGACCGCCAGCACGACGACCAAGACCAGGGGGATCCACAGTGTCTTGACCCCGCGACCGATGGGATTGTTCTTCACGTCGACGCCTTCCACTGATCGTCGTCGGGCGGGCAGCCCGCATTGGCGGCGAGCCTGCGCAGGATGGGAAGCGCAACATTGGCCGAGAGCAGCAGCGCGTGCCGCTCGTCGGGCGTCAGCGTCTCCAACAGCTCGCCGAGGCGTTCCCTGCGCAGGCGTCTGCGGTCGTCCAGCGCTTCCTGGCCAAGCTCGGTGATGCCGACGAGGGTGCCCCGGCCGTCCTCGGGATCGGCGGTGCGGGTGACGAACCCCTGCCGCTCCAGCCGTGTGATCAGCTGAGTCATCGACGGTTGACTGATGCCTTCCTTGGCGGCCAGGGTGGTCAGCCGGAGCGGACCTTCCCGGCACACCCTGTTGATCACGAACAGGGCGGAGACGCCCAAATCGGTTCTGTCGGTCAGGAACCGGGCGGTCAGATCCACGGCCTGATCGAGGAAGCCGCCGACGCATTCACCGGCGACTCGTTCGCCCGACTCGTCGTTCACCCGCTAGGTATATCACCTGGCCTATGCAGTGGCGAATCGACGGTGGACGCAGGATCTTGGCAGAAAGTTCACAGAAAGGACGCCGCGCTGCTGTGTCTCCGATCACGGCGCGCCGGTTGAACTTTCATTCATGGGGATTCGATGCCGCACCGGTGGCCAACGTCCTCTGCGAGGCGCTTCCCCTGGTTGTGCATAACGTGCCCTATGCATCGAGGGTCGCACTCGCCGGGATGTCAGCGCAGCGCGTCGCCGAGCACCCGGAGCAACCGGTCGACGTCGGCGGCGGTGTTGTAGGGCGCCAGACCGATCCGCAGCCCGCCCGCGTCGCCGAGCCCGAGCAGCCTGGCCGCCTCGTAGGCGTAGAACGACCCGGCCGGTGCGTTGACGTCGTGTTCGGCGAGCACGGCGCTGATCTCGGCGGCGTCGCGGCCCTCGAACGTCACCAGCAGCGTTGGGGTTCGTCGGCTGGCCGTCGAGTGAATCCGCACTCCGGCAAGCGCTCTCAGGCCCGACTCGATCCGTTGACGCAGCGCGTCCTCATGGGTCTCGAGGGCGCCCAGGCTCGCGACCAGCCTCTCGCGGCGTGAGCCGGCGGCACCGGTCATGCCCGCGAGGAAGTCGACCGCGGCCGTCGCGCCAGCCATCACTTCGTATGGCAGCGTGCCCAATTCGAAACGCTCAGGAACCCGATCGGGGGACGGGAGCAGCTTGGCGGGTCGCAGCTCGGCCAGCACGTCGGCCCTGCCGGCCACCACTCCGCAGTGCGGGCCGAGGAACTTGTATGGCGAACACGCGTAGAAGTCGGCGCCGAGCTCGCGGACGTCGACGACCCCGTGCGCGGTGTAGTGCACGCCGTCGACGTAGAGCAGCGCGCCCGCGGCACGAGTCAGTTCGGCAATGCCCCGCACGTCGGGCATCGTGCCGATCAGGTTCGAGGCTGCGGTCACCGCGACGAGGCGCGTGCGGTCGGTCAGCTGCGCCGCGACGGCGGCCACCGGGAGCTCGGAGGTGTCGGGGTCGAAGTCCACCCATCGCACGGTCGCACCCGCGGCGGCGGCGGCGATCACCCACGGCCGCACGTTGGCGTCGTGGTCGAGCCGCGTCACGACGACCTCGTCGCCAGGGCCCCACCCGGCCGCCAACGTGCGTGACAGGTCGAAGGTCAGCGCGGTCATGCTGCGCCCGAAGATCACCTCGTCGGGGTCGGCGTTGAGCAGATCGGCAAGTGCCGCACGGCATTCGACGACGATCGCCTCGGCGTTGCGTGCGGCGGCCGTGGCGTTCCCGCGGTTGGACAGCGGCCGCAGCATCGCGTCGCGAACGGCGTCGGCAACGGCGGTCGGCGTCTGCGAGCCGCCCGGTCCGTCGAAGAACGCGGTTCCGCCGGCGAGGGCGGGAAAGCGGGCGCGGACCGCCTCGGCGTCGAAGGCGGTTGCGGTGTCGCGTTGACCGGTCACCAACGAAGTCTGACCCACGCCAGGCGCGCCCGCAGCGGGCGGCATACTCGTGTCGTGGACACCAAGCAGTTCTGGACGAACGCCGATCGACACGTGGTGCGCTACGGGGCGGCCTTCGTCCCGCGGGTCATCAAGCGGGCCAAAGGAAGTCACGTGTACGACGAGAACGGGACGGCGATCCTCGACTTCACCTCGGGGCAGATGAGCTCGGTGCTGGGGCACTCCCACCCCGACGTCGTGTCCACGGTGTCGACGGCGGTCGCCACCCTCGACCACCTCTACAGCGGAATGCTCAGCGAGCCGGTGGTGGAACTGTCGACCAAGCTCGCGGCCACCCTGCCCGACTCGTTGAGCAAGGTGCTGCTGCTGACCACCGGCGCCGAGTCCAACGAGGCCGCCATCAAGATGGCCAAGCTCTACACCGGCAGGTACGAGGTGGTGTCATTCGACCGGTCGTGGCACGGCATGACCTCGGGTGCGGCGTCGGCGACCTTCAGCGCGGGGCGCCGCGGCTACGGCCCGCCGATGCCTGGCAACCTGACCCTGCCGACGCCGAACGCCTACCGGTCACCGTTCCGGCATTCCGACGGCAGCTACGACTGGCGCACGGAGCTGGAGTACGGCTTCGCGGCGGTCGACGCGCAATCCTCGGGCAGCCTCGCCGCGTGCCTCGTCGAGCCGATCCTGTCCTCGGGCGGCATCATCGAACCGCCGCCCGGTTACCTGGCCCGCCTCTCCGAACTCTGCGTCGAACGCGGGATGCTCCTGATCGCCGACGAGGCGCAGACCGGAATCGGCCGCACGGGAACGATGTACGCCCTCGAACGCGACGGCGTCGTCCCTGATCTGTTGACGCTGTCGAAGACCCTCGGCGCCGGTCTGCCGGTGGCCGCGGTCGTCACCACCGACGAGATCGAATCCGTCTGCCACGAACGGGGTTTCCTGTTCTTCACCACCCACGTGTCGGATCCGCTCGCCGCGTCCGTCGCACTGACGGTGCTGACGGTCGTGGAACGCGACGGGCTCGTGGACCGGGCCGCCGTCCTCGGTCGGCACCTTGGCACGCGGCTGGCCGCGCTTCGCGAGCGGCACGAGCAGGTCGGCGACGTGCGTGGCCGGGGGTTGTTGCAGGGCATCGAGCTGGTTGCCGACAAGGTGAGCAAGGCGCCCGCCGACGACCTCGGAGCGAAGGTCACCGCCGAGTGCCTTCGGCGGGGGCTGCACATGAACATCGTGCAGCTGCCCGGAATGGGTGGCATCTTCCGCATCGCCCCGCCCCTGACGATCAGCGACGCCGACCTCGACGCTGGGCTCGACATCCTGTCCGACGCGCTGGCGGCCTGCCTGTAGTCAGGAGCCCAGCCGGGCGGCCAGAGCCGACCCGAGCCGGTGCCCGGACAGCCACGCCGACTCGATGCGCGGCGCACCGGACGGGCACCAGGAGTCGCCGCACAACCCGAGCGGGCGCCCGGCGTGGTCGGTCAGGCAGAAGGCGTCTTCGCCGTGGGTGGCAACGGGTTTCGCGAACGTCCAGCGGTGGGCGTGGGTCCACACCGGGGATGCGGTGACGTCCATGACCCGGCGGAGCGCGTCGAGGACGGGTGCCACCGCGTCGTCGGGATTCTGCAGATGGGCGCTGGCGCGGTCGGCGGTGGTGTGCACGACGAGGACCGCGGCGCCGTCACCGCGTCGCGAGCCGTCGTCGGCGACGGTGGTGACGTCGGCGTCGTCGTTGACGAAGGCCGCGTCCGGAAAAGGCCAGCAGCGCTGCTCCCAGCCCGCCACGACGGTGATCACCGGTTCGTAGTCGACCCAGTCGGCGGCGTCCGGCGCCAGGCGGGCTGCCTGCGGATCGGGCATCGCCAAAACGATTGCGTCATGGTCCAATTCGTCGAGGGAGTCGACTGCTCGCTCGCACCGCACCTCGTCGGGCAACGCCGCCCGCACCAGGGACCGAAGCCCACCGGGCGTGGCGTACCGCATCGGGCCGGAGGTGCTCCTGCGGCCGTCGGCGGAGAACACGTCGAGCGTGTCGGTCCAGTCCCGCACCAACTTCTCAGCCGACCATCGCTCGACGGCGGCGACGAAGTCGGGCTCCTTCGCCGTGAAGTACGCGGCACCCAGGTCGACCCGGCGGCCGTGCAACTCCGGCGACGCCATCCGCCCGCCCGGCGCGCGGCCCCGTTCGATCAGCTCGGCCGAGATGCCGTGCTCACGAAGGACGCGGGCGCACACCGCGCCGGAGATACCTGCACCGACGACTGCGACTCGCGAGGACATGGCTCCCAACCTAGTTCGGGACGACTAGTTCGGGACGACGACGGCGTTCGGCGGCCGACCGCCCTTGGCGAAGACGTGGATCTGGTCCATGGCGATGCGCAACGCCCGGTCCCACGCACCTTCGGTGCTTCCGGCGACGTGCGGGGTCAGCAGGAGGTTAGGCGCGGACCACAGCGGGTGCCCCGGCGGCAGCGGTTCCGGATCGGTGACGTCGAGCGCGGCGCGGAGCCGGCCCGAGGTCAGCTCCGCGATCAACGCGTCGGTGTCGACGGCATTGCCGCGCCCGGCGTTGACGACCACGGTGCCGTCACGCAGCCGGCTCAGGAACGCGGCGTCGAGAAGGCGATAGGTCTCCTTCGTCGCAGGAAGCATCGCGACAACGGCGTCGGCGTCGGGAAGCAGTGCGTCGACGTCGGCGAGCGCGACGACACCGTCGCGGGCCCGCTGGCCGACGAGCGTCACCTCGACCTCGAACGGTGCGAGCCGCGCCGCCAGGTTGACCGCCAGATCGCCTGCGCCGAGAACCACGACGCGCTTGCCGATCAGCGTCTCGGTGTCCTTGAAACCCCAGACGCCGTCGGCCTGCAGGGCGCGAAACGCCGGCAGGTCGCGATAGATGGACAGCAGCACCGCAACCGCCCACTCGGCCGTCGAGCCGCCGTGCGCGCCACGCCCGTTGGAGAGCATCACGCCCTCCGGCAGGTGGGGCACCCACTGTTCATAGCCGGCGTTGAGCGTCTGGACGAGGCGCAAATTGGGCAGGTCGACGAACCGGGTCCCGGTCGCCGCGGCGTCGTCGAACCCCACCACGACGACGTCGGCGTCGAGGTGCTCGGACGGCCAGGGATCGCCGGGCCGGTAGAACGCCGTCGTCAGGCCCTCCGATGGGGCGGGAAGTTCGAGGCCGAGGTCGTCTGGGACGAGCACTTTCACGGTGTCCACGCTAGTTAAGTCTGGGCTACAGATACGGGTCGGCCCACGCGCTGATGATTCGCGCCGCCCTGGCGGCCTGGTTCTTGCCGGTCAGCAGGTGGTCGGCGCCCTCGAGGGAGACGAAGCTGCGCGGGTGCCGAGCGGTGCGGAAGATGTCGCTGGCGTTTTCGATGCCGACGGTGTTGTCGGTGGGGGAGTGCATCACCAGCAGCGCCCGGCGCAGGGTGCGAATGCGCTCGCGCAGGTCGGCGGCGCGGACGTCCTCGATGAAGTGCCTCTTGAGGGTCAGCGCCTTGCCGCCGGCGAGGAACGGCGCCTCTCCGTCGGCCTCGATGAGGTGGACGAGGGCGTCGTAGTTGTGCTCGACGTGCGCGGGTTCGTATGGCGCACCGATGCTGGCCACCGCGGCAACGGTCTCGCATTCGTGGGCACCGGCGATGGCCGCGGCGCCGCCGAACGAGTGCCCGACGAGCACACGGACCTCGCGGCCGGTGCCGTTCATGAACTCGACCGCCCGCACGGTGTCGGCCACCTTGTGTGAGAAGGAACCATCGCCCCAGTCGCCGTCGGAGTCGCCGAGGCCCAGGTTGTCGAAGCGGAGCATGCCGATGCCGTCGGCGGCCAGCTGCTTGCACATCCGGCTCGCCGCCGGGCTGTCCTTGCCGAGGGTGAAGCCGTGGGAGAAGACGCCCCACCCGCGGGGCTCGCCGACGGGGAGGTCGACCACCCCTCGCAGGATGGGTCCGGTGCTGCTTGGAAAACTGACGGACTCGGCCACCCGCAAGATCTTGTCATCGACGAGCTCGCCGAGTGCCGACATCGGGCAGGAGTGAGATGGATGCCACGCGGGGCGGTCACTCCGCGGCGGCGAGTTCCTTCTCGACGACCTCGTCTTCGTCTTCCTGCTCGACATGGCCTTCGTTGAACTTCCGGACGGCCCTTATCTTGTTCATCACGTCCAGGGCGGCGACCTTGTAGGCCTCGGAGAACGTCGGGTAGTTGAGGATCGCGTCGACGAGGTAGTCGACGGTGCCGCCGCAGCCCATCACCGCCTGACCGATGTGCACCAGTTCGGTGGCCGCCGTGCCGAAGATGTGGACGCCGAGCAGCTTTCGGTCCTCGGTGGACACCAGCAGTTTGAGCATGCCGTAGGAGTCGCCGGCGATTTGGCCGCGCGCCAGCTCGCGGTAGCGCGACACCCCGAACTCGTACGGGATCGAATCCTTCGTCAGTTCCACTTCGGTGGCGCCGACGAACGACAACTCCGGAATCGTGTAGACGCCGATCGGTTGCAGGGCCGTCATGTCGTTGGCCGGCTCGCCGAACGCGTGATACGCGGCCAGTCGCCCCTGGTCCATCGACGTCGCCGCGAGTGCGGGAAAGCCGATCACGTCGCCGACGCTGTAGATGTGGTCGACCTTGGTGCGGAAGTGGTCGTCGACCTCGATGCGCCCGCGATCGTCGGTGGCCAGCCCGGCCGCGTCCAGGTTCAGTCCTTCCGTGCGCCCGATGCGACCCGCCGAGTACATGACCGCCTCCGCGGCGATCTGCTTGCCGCTGGCCAGGGTGGTCAACGTGCCGTTCGGCGAGACGTCGACGTCGGTGACCTCCTCGCCGAACCGGAACGTGACGGCGGAGTCGCGGAGGTGGAAGCGCAAGGCCTCGACCACCTCGGGGTCGCAGAAGTCGAGCATGGTGTCGCGCTTCTCGACCACCGTGACGTGGCTTCCGAGCGCGGCGAAGATCGACGCGTACTCGATGCCGATCACGCCAGCGCCGACGACGACCATGGACGTCGGGATGAAGCCGAGGTTGACGATCTCGTCGGAGTCGAGCACCCGTTCCTCGTCGAAGTCGACTCCGTCGGGTCGTCGCGGGGTGGTGCCGGTGGCGATGACGATGAAATCGCCTGTCAGCGTTCGATGTTCGGCGGCTTGGGCGCCCTCCACCCTGACGGTGTGGGCGTCGACGAAGCTCCCGTTGCCGATGTGCAGGTCGACGTGGTTGCGCATCAGCTGGTTGCGGATGACGTCGACCTCGCGGTCGATCACGTGCGAGGTCCGCTGGTGCAGATCGGCGGGCGTGATGTTCTCCTTGACGCGATAGCTCGCGCCGTAGAGCTCGCGCTGGTTCATCCCGGTCAGGTGCAGCACCGCCTCGCGCAGCGTCTTGGACGGGATGGTGCCGGTGTTGGCGCACACGCCTCCGACCATGTGGCCGTGCTCGACGATGGCCACCTTCTTGCCCAGTTTCGCCGCGGCCAGGGCCGCCTTCTGCCCGCCAGGGCCAGAGCCGATCACGATCAGGTCGTACTCAGTCTCACTCGCCATGGGAGGGGCATACCCACATCTCACGGCCCCACCACGACGTGAATCCGTCGTGAACTAAATGTGCGCAAGCTTCTCGAACGCGTCGACGGCGCCGATCATGGGGGGATGAGCCTTTCATCTGACGCACCCGTGCGCACCCGACGGCCGCACTGGTCGCTCGCGCGGACGTGGCTGCTGCAGCCGGGCACCCCCGACGGCCACGACGCCTTCGATGCCGCCGTCGCAGGCAATGCGGACGTGGTCGTGCTCGACGTCGAGGACGGGCTACCCGATGCGCGCAAGCCCGCCGGCCGTCAGTCGGTGGCGGAGTGGCTGTTCGCCGGTGGACAGGGTTGGGTGCGGATCAACAGCACGACCTCGCCGTACTGGGCCGCCGATCTGAACGCGCTGTCGGGCGCGCCGGGACTGCTCGGCGTCATGCTGGCCAAGACCGAGTCCGCCGACGACGTCGTCGCGACGAGCTCCCGGTTGCCCGCGGGCACCCTGGTGGTCGCGCTGGTCGAGTCGGCCGTCGGCGTCGAGTCGGTCTCCGACGTCGCCAGGGCGCCCGGCTGCGCACGAATTGCCTTCGGAGTCGGAGACTTTCGTCGCGACACCGGCATGTCCGCCGACCCGATGAACCTGGCCTATCCACGCGCCCAGCTGGTGATCGCCAGTCGCGCGGCGGGACTGCCGGCACCAGTCGACGGACCGACGCTGCGAGCCCAGGCCGCCGACTTGGCCAGGGACACCGCGGTGACGAAGGCCGCCGGGATGACCGGGCGGCTGTGCCTGGACTCCGCGCACGCCGAGACGGTCAACGCGCTGCTCAGCCCGTCACCGCTGGAGATCGACGAGGCGCGCGCCACGCTCGCCCGCCTTGACGCGCCCACCGGACCGTACGACGGAAGCGTCGGCCCCACCCGTGCCCGCGCCGAGGCCGTGCTCGACTACGCCGCGAAACTCGGCCTCGTCGACTGATTTCATCCGGCACACTGATGTGCCATGAACTTCGACCGGGACGTCACCGGATTGGTGATGATCGATCCGTACAACGACTTCATCTCCGAGGGCGGCAAGGTGTGGGATCGCCTCAAGGCGATCGCCGAGGCCAACCACTGCGTGCCCAACCTGGAGCGGGTACTCACCGCGGCCAGGGCGTCGGGCATTCGCGTCTTCTACGCCATGCACCACCGGTACCGGCCCGGCGACTACGAGACGTGGAAGTACGTCGCCCCCATTCAGAAGGCGGCGTGGGGCCGCAAGACGTTCGAGTACGGCACGTGGGGCGGTGAGATCCACCCCGCGCTGGTGCCGGTCGACGGCGAGATCGTCGCCCAAGAGCATTGGTGCTCAAGCGGATTCGCGAACACCGACCTGGACTTGCAGCTGAAGAAGCACGGCGTGCACCAGCTGATCGTGGTCGGCCTGATCGCGCACACCTGCGTCGAGTCCACCGTGCGGTTCGGCGCGGAACTGGGCTACGACGTCACGGTGGTCGGCGACGCGACCGCCAGCTATTCGGAGCGCGAGATGCAATCCGCGCTGGAGATCACCATGCCGAACTACGCCACCGTCGTGACCACCGACGACGTCGTCGCCGCCCTGAGCTGAGCTCGCCGAGACTTCACTTGATGACGGGAATTCGCGAAACCGCGTCATCAAGTGAAGTCTCGGCGGTTGACCTCAGTTCACGTAGCCGTCGGCCACCGTCAGCGCGGCGTCGAGGATCTTGAGCCCCTCGGCGACCTCGGCGTCGGAGATGTTGCAGGCCGGCACCGCGTGGATGCGGTTGAAGTTGGCGAACGGCAGCAGGCCACCGGACTTGCACGCCGCGATCACCGCGTTCATCGCGGGGCTGGAACTACCGTAGGGCGCCAACGGTTCCCGCGTCTGCGGGTTGGCGACCAGTTCGATCGCCTGGAACACGCCGAGTCCACGCACCTCGCCGACCGACGGGTGTCGCGCCGCGAGGTCGGCAAGGCCGGGGCCGAGCACCTCGGAGCCGATGCGGGCGGCGTTGGCCACCATGCCCTCGTCCTCCATCACGTTCAGCGTCGCGACGGCGGCGGCGCACGCCAACGGGTGACCGGAATAGGTCAGCCCGCCCGGGTAGGCGCGGTCGGCGAACGTCGAGTAGATCGCGTCGTTGATCGCCACGCCGCCCAGGGGCACGTAGCCCGAGGTGACACCCTTGGCGAACGTGATGAGATCCGGCACCACGTCGAAATGCTGGATGGCGAACCACTTTCCGGTTCGTCCGAAGCCGGCCATCACCTCGTCGGCGATCATCACGATGCCGTACTTGTTGCAGATCTCGCGGACGCCCGCCATGTACCCGGGCGGCGGCACCATGATGCCCGCGGTGCCGGGGACCGACTCCAGGATGATCGCCGCGAACGTCGACGCACCCTCGTGCTGGATGAGCCGCTCCAGGTACTCCAGCGCGCGCTCGCTCTCCTGCTGCTCGTTCTCCGCGTAGAAGGACGAGCGGTACAGGAACGGGCCGTTGAAGTGCACGACGCCGCTGCTGGCGTAGTCGTTGGGGTAGCGGCGCGGGTCGCCCGTCAGGTTGACCGCGGTGTCGGTGCCGCCGTGGTACGAGCGGTAGCGCGAAAGCACCTTGTAGCGGCCGGTGTGCAGCCGCGCCATCCGAACGGCGTGCTCGACGGCGTCGGCGCCGCCGTTGGTGAAGAACACCCGGTTGAGGTCACCCGGGGTGCGCTCGGCGATCAGCCGGGCCGCTTCCGAGCGGGCGGCGTTGACGTGCTGCGGCGCCACGGTGCACAGCTTGGCCGCCTGCTCGGCGATGGCCTTGACCACCGTCGGGTGCTGGTGGCCGATGTTGGTGAACACCAGCTGCCCGGAGAAGTCGAGCAGCTTGTTGCCGTTGCCGTCCCACACGTACTGGCCGTCGGACGCCACGATGGTCATCGGCGTGATCTGCGCCTGCGCCGACCAGGAGTGGAAGACGTGCTTGCGGTCGAGTTCGTAGGCGTGGGCGGCCTCGGCCTTGGCAGTCGCGAGGTCCTGGCCGCTGGGCAGCAGATCCGTATCGAAAGTCGTCATGATTTCAGTCTTCCTGACTCAGTCGTTCTGCGGGAAGCCGAGGTTGATTCCGCCGTGGCTTGGGTCGAGCCAGCGCGTGGTGACGACCTTGCCGCGGGTGAAGAAGTGCACGCCCTCGGTGCCGTGTGCGTGGGTGTCGCCGAACAGCGAGCTCTTCCAGCCACCGAAGCTGTAGTAGGCGGTCGGGACGGGGATCGGCACGTTGATGCCGACCATGCCGACCTCGACCTCGTTCTGGAACCGCCGGGCCGCGCCGCCGTCGTTGGTGAAGATGGCGGTGCCGTTGCCGTAGGGGTTGGCGTTGATGAGGTTCAGGGCCTCGTCGTACGAGCTGACGCGGACGACCGACAGCACGGGGCCGAAGATCTCGTCGGTGTACACGCTCATCTCGGGGGTGACGTTGTCGATCAGCGTCGGGCCCAGCCAGAAGCCGTCAGCCTCGCCGTCGACGGAAATCCCGCGGCCGTCGACCACGATGGTCGCGCCGTCGGCCTCGCCGGCGTCGACGTAGGAGGCGACCTTGTCGCGGTGGGCCTTGGTGACCAGCGGCCCCATGTCGGAGTCCCGCGTGCCGTCACCGGTCTTGAGTCCCTTGGCGCGGTCGGCGATCTTGGCGACCAACTCGTCGGCGATCGGGCCGACGGCGACGCAGGCGCTGATGGCCATGCAGCGTTCACCGGCCGAGCCGAAGCCGGCGTTGATCATGGCGTCGGCGGCCAGGTCGAGGTCGGCGTCGGGCAGCACGATGGCGTGGTTCTTGGCGCCACCGAGGGCCTGGACCCGCTTGCCGTGCAGCGTGCCGGTGGAGTAGACGTACTGCGCGATCGGCGTCGAGCCGACGAAGCTGATTGCCTTGACCGACGGGTTGGTGAGCAGTTCGTCGACCGCGACCTTGTCGCCCTGCAGCACGTTGAACACGCCGGCGGGCAGACCGGCCTCGGCCCACAGTTCGGCCAGCCAGAGGGCGGCCGACGGGTCCTTCTCGCTGGGCTTGAGCACGACGGTGTTGCCCGCGGCGATGGCGATCGGGAAGAACCACATGGGCACCATGGCCGGGAAGTTGAACGGGCTGATGATGCCGACGACGCCAAGCGGCTGGCGGATGGAGGCGACGTCGACGTTGGTCGAGGCGTTCTCGGTCATGCCGCCCTTGAGGAGATGCGCGATGCCGCAAGCGAATTCGACGACCTCCTGGCCGCGGCTGACTTCGCCGAGGGCGTCGGAGACGACCTTGCCGTGCTCGCTGGTGATGATCTCGGCCAACTCACCCTTGCGGGCGTTGAGCAGTTCCCGGAACGCGAACAGGATCGACGTGCGCTTGGCCAGCGAGGTGTCGCGCCAGGCGGGGTAGGCCGCGGCGGCGGCGTCGATGACGACGCGGGCGTCGGCGACGTCGGCAAGGGCGAGTTCTCCGGTGACCTGACCGGTGGCGGGGTTGGTGACCGACGAGGTGCGGTCGCCGGATCCGGCGAAGCTCTTGCCGTCGGCCCAGTGGGCGATGGTCTTGACGCGGGTGCTGAGTGTCATGCCTCGATTCTCGCCGCGGTCACGGCGTGAGATGTCCGACGATCTGTAACGAATGCGGCGAATGAACTTACGATGTGTACATGCAGCCGACCGTGCGCGAGATTCTGGAGCTGCCGGTGCTGCAGGCCGGTGATCCCGTCCTGGTCTGCGGTGCCGACCGCCCCGACGCGTTGGACCGGCCGGTCCGCTGGGTACACGTCAGCGACCTGCCGGATCTGTCCAACCTGCTGGAGGGCGGCGAAATGGTGCTCACCACCGGGCAGGCGCTGACCGACGAGCGGCACCGCGACGCCTACCTCCCTCAGCTCGCGCAGGCCGGGGCCGTGGCGCTCGTCGTCGAACTCGGGACGCACGTCGACGAGGTACCGCCCTCGGTGGTGGCGGCAGGCGCGCATCTCGACCTGCCCGTCGTCGCGCTTCGGCGCCCCGTGCGGTTCGTCGAGGTCACCGAGGAGGTGCACCGCCGGATCGTGGCCGAGCAGTACGCCGAGGTCGACTACGCCCGCCGGGTGCACGAGGCGTTCACCAACCTGAGCATGCGCCGAGCCTCGGTCGACGAGATCGTCGCCGCCGCGGCCGACATGCTCGACATGCCGATCGTCCTGGAGGACCTCAACCACCAGGCGCTGGCCTTCGTCCGACGGGGGCTCTCGCTCACCGAGTTGCTCGGCGACTGGGAGCGCAGGTCGCGGGTCGACGTCGGTACGTGGGTGACGCGCCCGGTCGGTCCGTATCGGCAGGAGTGGGGCCGGCTGGTGGCGCCGCTGGGGCGGGCCGACGACGGCGAGCCGGACGACCGCACCGTGACGACGCTGGAGCGAGCCGCCCAGGCGCTGGCGTTGCACCGGATGGTCGAGCAGGACCGCACGTCACTCGAATTGCGGGCACAGAGCGGGCTGGTCGACGACCTGCTGCGCGGGCGGATCAGGGACGAGGGCGAGGCGACCGCCCGCGCACATGCGCTCGGATTGCGGCCGGCGCTGACCTACGTTCCGATGACGGTCCGAGTGCCGCAGACCGCCGACGCCAACCAGCTGTTGACCCAGCAGCGGCGCAGCCGAACGTTGGACGCGGTGGTCCACGCCATCCGGTCCGGCGGGCACAGCGTGCTGGCCGCCAGCAGGGACGACGGCCAGATCGACCTGCTGCTCGCGCCGCAGTCAAAGGCGATGGCCGTCGCCGACCCCGGCCCCGAACGCACCCTCCTCGAGGTGACCACCGCGATGCGTCACGCCGTCGTCCAGGTCGACGGCGTCTCGTCGTGCGTCATCGGCGTCGGGCCGGAATCGAGCAGGCTCGTCGACGCCGCGGGCGGGCTCGAGGAATCCGCCCACGTCGCGGAGGTCGCGCTGGCGATGGCGGACGACCGACCGTTCTACCGGGCGGCCGACGTGCGGCTACGCGGTTTGATCGCCCTGATTCGCTCGGAGGCGAGGGTGCAGGCGTTCGCCGAGACGGAGCTGCGCGGGCTGCTGGAGCGGCGGGCCACTCACGGCGACGAGATGTTCGATCTGCTTGCCGGCTATCTGGACGAGGGCGGCAACAAGGCGGCGCTGGCCAAGCGTTTACATCTCTCGCGGCCGACGCTGTACGCGCGGCTCGCGGCCCTGGAGCGCCTGCTCGGGGTGGACCTCGACGACGCCGAGTCTCGGACCTCGCTCCACGTCGCGATGATGGTGCTCGCGCGGCCCTAGTGCCTTCGCCGAACGTGGAGTTGTGCTTCGCCGACATGCCCTCGTGCGTGGCAAAAGTCCACACTCGGCGGGGTGAGCGGGGTGAGTTAGTGCTTCTTCTTGCCGAACGGCAACACGTGCACGACGGCCACCACGACGGCGCCGACGACGAGTCCGATCACCGCGGAGATGCCGGTGTTCACCAGCCAGGCCAACAGCCCGCCGGCGCTTCCGGTCGCGTGGCGGACGTTCTCCTCGAGGTGGTGCACGAACCCGTACGGCGGGTGCCAACCGAGGGTGTCGGTGCCGAGCAGCAGGATGTGGCCGCCGACCCACAGCATCGCGACGGTACCGATCACCGACAGCGCCGTCAGCAGCTTCGGCATGCCGACCACCAGACCGCGGCCGACCTTCTGGGCGAACGCGGACGCGCGCTGAGTGAGGGCAAGGCCGACGTCGTCCATCTTCACGATGAGGGCGACGACGCCGTACACCGCGGCGGTGATCACGAACGCGACCACGATCAGGATGATGAGCCGCGGCCAGAAGGACTGGTCGGCCACCTCGTTGAGCGCGATGACCATGATCTCGGCCGACAGGATGAAGTCGGTGCGGATGGCCCCGCTCGTCATCTGCTTCTCGGCGTCCTCGCCGACGGCGGCCGTCGGCGCGGCATGCGCGTCGTGGCCGCTGATCTTGCCCCACACCTTCTCCGCGCCCTCGAAGCACAGATACGTGGCGCCCAGCATCAGGATCGGCGTCAGCAGCCACGGCACGAACTGGCTGAGCAGCAGCGCGGCGGGAAGGATGAAGAGCAGCTTGTTGCGCAGCGAACCGAGCGCGATCCGCTTGATCATCGGCAACTCGCGGTCCGCAGTGATGCCGTGCACGTACTGCGGCGTCACGGCCGTGTCGTCGATGACGACGCCGGCCGCCTTCGCGGTGGCGCGCCCCGCCGCGGCGCCGATGTCGTCGACCGAGGCCGCCGCGAGTCGGGCCAGGGCGGCGACGTCGTCGAGCAGCCCGAACAACCCCGCGCTCATGCGTGTTCTCTGCTGTGCCTCATGGCACCCGAGGATACGTGGAGTCTGGGAAGCTGCTGTCATGACTTCGACCGACACCCGCGCAGACGTCATCGTCGTCGGCGGCGGAATCGCCGGGGTGTCGATCGCCTACGAGCTCTCGCGGACGGTGCGGGTCACGCTGCTCGAGATGGAGCCGACGCTGGCCTATCACACCACCGGCCGGTCGGCCGCGACGTTTCTGGAAACCTATGGCGGCGAACAGATCCGGGCGCTGACGACGGGCAGCCGGGCGTTCTTCGCCGATCCGCCCGAGTTCTTCGATTCGACTCTGATGACCCCGCGGCCGTCCCTGCAGTTCGCGACCACCGGCCGCGCCGAGGTGATCGAACGGATGCACGCCGCCGTCCTGCGGCAGGTGGCAGACGCCGAACTGCTCGACGGCGACCGGTGCCACGAACTGTTCCCGTTGCTGCGACCCGAGGTGGTCGAGCGCGGAATGTACGAACCGCGGGCGATGGCGCTCGACGTGGCGGCCCTGCATCAGGGCTATGTGCGCGGGGCGCGCCGCAACGGCGCCGAGATCGTCCGGACCGCCCACGTGGTGTCGCTGCAACGGCCGGGGGACATGTGGACCGGGACGACCGCTGACGGCGGCACACATCGTGCGCCGGTGGTGGTCGACGCCGCGGGCGCGTGGGCCGACGTGCTGGCCGCCGCGGCCGGCGTGCGGCCCGTCGGGTTGACGCCGCTGCGGCGCACCATCTTCATGGTCGACTCGCCGCTGGGTGAGGCCAGCCGGGGATGGCCCAACTGCAGTGACGTCGACCAGTCCTTCTACGTCAAGACCGCAGGGTCGCAGTTCCTGTGCTCGCCCGCCGACGAGACGCCGTGCCCGCCGAGTGACGCCAAACCGGACGAGCTCGAAATCGCCAGGGCCATCGAGGCGATCAACGCCGCGACGACGATCGGGGTACGTGGCATCGGTGCGTCGTGGGCGGGCTTGCGCACGTTCGCGCCGGACCGCAACTTCGTCGTCGGCGAGGATGCCGATGTGCCGGGCTTCTTTTGGCTTGCGGGGCAGGGCGGCTACGGAATCCAGACCGCGCCCGCCACGGCCCGGCTGGGCGCGGCCCTCGTGCTCGGCCAACCCGTCCCCGCCGACCTCGTCGCCCGCGGGCTCGACGTCACTCGGCTGGCACCGGATCGCCTTCTGTCATGACGCCGACGAGCTGATCGAAGAAGGAGCAGACGGCCTTCTGCTGGGCCGGTGTCATGGCGTGTCCGACGTCGTCGAGGGCGCGCACGATCGGCGCCCACGTGTCGAACAGCAGGTCCACCGCGTGGGGTAGCACCCGAACGGCGACCCGACGGCGGTCGTCGACGTCGCGGACGCGTTCGAGCAGCCCGTCGGACTCGAGGCGGTCGAGCAGCACCGTCACCGAGGCCGACCGGATGTCCAGTCGACGGCCCAACTCCGTTGGTCCCATCGGGCCGTGGACGTCGAGCAGTCGCAGGGCCTGCATGTCGGTGGCGTTGAGGCCCATCCGCCGCGCCTGCCGCCGCTGAAGCTCGTCGTGAGCTTCCAGGAAACCGCGCATGGCGATCGTCGGCCCGCTCAGGTTGGCCAGCCAGTGGCCCGTCGCGTCGCGCTCGTGTCTCTCGTCGCTCTTCGGTTTCACGCAGCCCTCCCGTGGGCAGATACTTCAAAGAACATGTATTACGGTATTCTAGGTAAATACTCCCCGATTGGACACCATCTCGTGACTCGCCACGCCGTCATCTCCGGATCGGGCATCGCCGGACCCGCCCTGGCCCACCAACTGGCCGCCAGGGGTTGGCGGACCACCGTCATCGAGCGCTTCCCGCAGGCCCGCAGTGAAGGGCAGAACGTCGACGTCCGCGGCTCCGCCCGTGAGGTGGTGCGCCGCATGGGCGTCGAGGCCGACGTGCGGGCCGCCAACACCGGCGAGGTCGGCATGCGCTTCGTCGATGCCGACGGCTCGCCCGTGGCGTCCTTCCCGATGGGCGGTCCCGGTGAATCCGACGGTCCCACCGCCGAATTGGAAATCCTCCGGGGCGAGCTGTCCCGGATTCTGATCGAGCACACCCGCGAGACGACCGGCTACCGCTTCGGCACGCAGATCGCCGACCTCACCGACCGCGGTGACCACGTCTCGGTCGCGCTCGACGACGGGTCGAGCGTCGATGCCGACGTCGTGGTCATCGCCGAGGGCCTGCGCTCGACCTCGCGGCGGTTCGTCACCCCGACCCAGGTCAACGACCTCGGCATGTACTTCGCCTACGTCACCGTGCCGCGGTTGGCCACCGACGACCAGTGGTGGAACTGGCAGCACGCTCCCGGCTCGCTGGCCGTGCACGTCCGGCCCGACAACCTCGGAACCTCAAGGGCCATACTGACATTCATCTCCGACGTGCGTGGGCTGGAGGATCTCGACCGGGCCGACCAGGTCGCCATCCTGCGTCGCACCTTCGCCGACGTCGGCGGACTCGCGCCGCGCGTGCTTGCCGAACTCGACGACGCGCCGCTGTACTTCGACGCCCTCGGCCAGGTGGCCTCGTCGCAGTGGACGCGCGGTCGCGTCGCGCTTCTCGGCGACGCCGCGTACACCAACGCAACCTTCGGCGGCGGCGGCACCAGCCTGGGGCTGATCGGCGCCTACGTGCTGGCCGGCGAACTGTCCCGCGGCGACGACGACCGCGCCGCCTTGGTCCGCTACGAGCAGCTGATGCGACCGCACGTGGAAACCACTGCGCCACAGTCGATCATGAAGACCGTTCGGCGGGCCAACCCGCGCACCGAGGGAGGCATCAGAGCGCTGCACGCCGGGGCGCGGGTCGCGGCGGGCCCCGTCGGCCGGGGTGCGATGAAGCTGGCAGGCAAGCGACTGGTCCGCGTGGCGGCCGACGACCTGCGCCTGCCCGACTATTCGGACACTGTGGTTCAGCGCGCCGGGTGACACCTGACTACGGTGACAGCCGTGTCGTCGCCCGAGTCGCCGAAAGGACCGGCGCCGTTCCCGCGGGGGATGGCGCTGCTGGTGGCTGGCGCGTTCTTCATGGAGATCGTCGACGCCACGATTATCACCCCGGCGATACCGCTGATCGCGTCGTCGTTCGGGGTCGACCCGGTGGACGTCAACCTCGCGATCTCGGCCTACCTCGTCACCCTGGCGGTGCTCATCCCGGCGAGCGGATGGGTCGCCGACCGCTTCGGTGCCAGGCCGGTATTCGCCGCCGCCATCGCGATCTTCACCCTCGCGTCGATCGGGTGCGCGCTCAGCGTCAGCCTGCCGATGCTCGTCGGGATGCGCATCCTGCAGGGTGTCGGCGGCGCCATGATGGTTCCCGTCGGCCGACTGGCGGTGCTACGCGTCAGCGGCAAGGCCAACCTGGTCCGAACTATCGCGCTGTTGACGTGGCCCGCGCTGGCGGCGCCGGTGCTGGCCCCTGTCCTCGGCGGCGCGATCGCGACCCTCGGTTCCTGGCGGTGGATCTTCTTCGTCAACATCCCGATCGGTGTCTTCGGCTTCCTGTTGTCGCTCAAGCTGATTCGCGGCGAGCGGGATCCGGTGCCGCGGCCGCTGGACTGGCGGGGGCTGCTCGTCCTCGGCGCGGGCATCGCGGCGGCCCTGATGGCGCTGGAGAGCATCCGGGTCGCAGGCACCGACTGGTTGCTTGTCGCCGCAGGCGGTGCGACGGCCCTGGTGCTGCTGGCCGTGGCGGCCTGGCATCTGCTGCACACCCGTCATCCCCTCATCGAGCTACGGGTGCTGCGGGTGCCGACACTGCGGATCACGGTGACCGCCGGATCGCTGTACCGCCTGGTGATCACCGCGGTGCCGTTCCTGCTGCCGCTGCAGTTCCAACTGGTCTTCGGGTGGACGCCGTTCCTCTCGGGTCTGTTGGTCGCGGTGCTGTTCGCCGGAAACATCGCGATCAAGCCGGCGACGACACCGTTGATGCGGCACTTCGGGATTCGTCGGGTGCTCATCGTCAACGGCGTGCTCTCGGTGGGCTGCTACGGGCTGCTCGCGAGCCTGGGCCCGACGATGCCGGTCGCCGTCATCGGGGTGGTCCTGTTCCTCAGCGGCGTGCTGCGATCGGTCGGCTTCACCGCCTATGTCACGCTGGCCTTCTCCGACGTCGGCGGCGACCGCCTGACGCATGCGAACACCCTCAACGCGGCGGTGCAGGAACTGGCCTCCGGTCTCGGGATCGCCGTTGCGGCACTGCTGCTCAGCACGTTGACTCCGCTGGCGGCGACCCCGCACACCGCGTACGCGTGGACCTTCCTGGTGCTCGGTGCGCTGATGGCGCTCACCGTGGTCGAGTCGTTCCGGTTGCCGCGTGATGCGGCCACCGCGGTGACCGCCCGCTAGCGCTTAGTCCAGAAGTTCGCTGCGGCGCTGTTCCTCCCACAGCGCCATCCGGGTCCTCGCCGGCTCGCCGACGGCGTCCATCACCAGTGGAATGAGCAGCTCCGTGAGCAGGAACCCCGCCGCCATGCTCTGGTAGGTGGTGCCCACGGTGCTCGACGCCGTCAGCACGACCTCTGCCTCAGGGGCGACGGGGCAGGCCAGGTCGTCGGTGACGAGCAGCACCGTCGCGCCCGCCCGATGCACGCG
The DNA here is from genome assembly GCA_006864685.1 of Mycolicibacterium hodleri. Taxonomy (GTDB): domain Bacteria; phylum Actinomycetota; class Actinomycetes; order Mycobacteriales; family Mycobacteriaceae; genus Mycobacterium; species Mycobacterium hodleri_B. The sequence continues at coordinate 36,774 of VIFX01000008.1, forward strand.
GGCGGCCAGATCGGCGGCGCTGCGCTGATAGCGGTGATAGTCGAACAGCATCACGACGTCACGGCGGGTCAGCTCGATCATGGTGCCCAGATCGCGACCGGTGGGGTCGGTGAGCAGCCGCACGCCGGGCCGCAGCTGCTCCAGGTGCGCGGCGAGATGCATCGCCAGCAGGTGTGAGAACCGTCCACCGTGCAGGTACAGCGGCCGGCTGGTGTCGGCAAGCAGCGCGATCGCAGCGTCCACGGCGGGGCCGGGCATCTGGGCCAGCGTCTCCTCGGCGCGTTCGTTCTGTGCGCGGGCCTGGTGCAGGAGGCGATCCAGCGGGCCGGCATCCGCCGAGCCGGCGGGGGTGGCCGGCAGCCGGGTGATCGGCCCGTTGGACTGGGCCGTCAGTTCGGCGCGCAACGCCACCTGGAGGTCGGTGAACCCTTCGTAGCCAAGGGTTTGCGCGAACCGGAGCACGGTAGGCGGGCTCACCTCGGCGCGCTCGGCGAGCCGTGCGGCGCTGGCCAGCCCGGCGCTGGGATAGTCGGCGAGCAGTGCCCGGCCGACCCGACGCTCGGCCTTGCTCAGCGACGGGAGGGCGGCGCCGGCGCGCGCGGCGACGGTCTCGTCGGTCACGCCGGTTTCGCCGGTCGCGTCGCGTCGGGCAGAACCAGCGGATGCGTCGTCACCGACAAATCATGCATCGAGATGGCGACGACGGATTCGGGTGGCAGGGGTTCCCACGGCAGGTCGCCAAATCCGGTCGAGCCGACCACCACCCTGGCGTCGTCGCCATCGCCAACGCGCGCGATGCGCAGGGCGAAGTAGTCCTCGAGGTGTTCCGACGGCAGGTCGGTGGCGCTGATCTCCGCGATGTCCTCGGCGGGCAGGATGCTGTGGGCGTGCGCGTGGACGACGATCAGCTGGTCCTCGCCGAGGACGAGGGCGTTGAGGCTGGCGTTGGGGTGGCTCTTCCGTAGCTGGGCGACGGCGCGTCGCACCGCCTCGGCGAGAGTGCTTGTCGCAGCACGGTGTTGACGGATCAGCGCGAAGTAGCGCTCGCTGTCGGTGGTGCCGCGCATGGACGCCGCGATCGCGGGCTCGAGCAGGCCGTCCAACGAGTCCATCGGCTTGATCGACCCGTTGTGGGCCATCGCGAGACCGTCGGCGAGGAACGGGTGGGAGTTGCGCGGCTCGACCGCGAGCCCGGTGGTCGCCCAGCGGAGGTGGACAAGCGACGCGGTCGGGCGGAGTTCACGGGTGGCCGCGACGAACTCGGGATCGTCGAGCGCGCTGCCCGCCGACACCATGACGCGCGGCGCGTCACCGACGTGGTCGACGCCCGCGACGCCCCACCCGTCGCCGTGGATCTTCGTCAGCGCGAGGAAGTCCGTCAGTACCGCGTCCCCGACCGCGGAGGCGATGGAAACCGGCGTCAGCGAGACGACACCCAAGAGTCGACACATGCAGGCATCCTCCGATCGATGATCTTATGAATCAACCATAAGCCGTCGAATTTAAAGAATCTGAAACATTCATGACATAGGTTTCTCGCAGACTCACTGGGCGCCCCGGCATCGGGACCGCTCGGCGGCGAGTGAAGCGACGGGAGAGAGAATCAGTGTCGACCGACGACTGCATCGACGAGCTGCGCGCCAAAGGCGTTGAACTGGTGGCTGGTTCGGTGACCGATCCGGCCGGTGTGACCAGGGCCAAGTACGTTCCCCTGCGCAGGCTCGGCGACTTTCAGCGCTCCGGCATGGGGGTGTCGCCGTCGTGGAGTGTCTTCTGCGTCGACAGTGGAATCGCCTTCACTCCGACCATCGGAGTCGCCGGTGACCTGCGGATTCGGATCGACCCGACCACCGCCCGGGTCGTCGACGACGGCATCGCGTGGGCACCGGGCAACCTCACCGACCAGGCCGGTGACCCCGCACCGCTGTGCGTGCGCTCGCTGTTGGCGCGCACCGAACGGGCCGCCGCGGACCGCGGCCTGACCGCCCTGGTCGGAGCCGAACTGGAGTGCACGATGATCGCCCCCGACGGAGGGCCGGCGTCGACGGGGCCGTGGTCGCCCTACGGGATAAGGACGTCGCTGGAGCATTCGGCGTTCCTCGTCGACCTCGCCACCACCGCCGACCGCGCGGGCCTGAGCATCGAACAGATCCACACCGAGTACGGCCACGACCAACTCGAGGTGTCGCTGGCGCCCACCACGGCGGTCGCCGCCGCGGACGCCGTCATCCTGACCCGCATCGTCCTCGGCCGGGCGGCGGCGCGCCACGGGCTGCGAATCTCGTTCGCCCCCGTGGCATTCGAGGGCGCCGCGGGTAACGGGGCGCACCTGCACCTGTCGTTGGCCGACGCCGACGGCCCGCTGTTCTCCGGTGGCGACGGGCCATACGGAATCCGGCCGGCCGGAGGATCTGCGATCGCAGGCGTCGTCGACGCACTTCCCGATCTGCTCGGGGTCTACGCGGGTTCGGCACTGTCGGCGCTGCGGCTCAAGCCGGGCAACTGGGCAGGCGCCGTGGCATGCTGGGGTTTGGAGAATCGCGAAGCCGCCGTGCGGTTCATCGCGGCCACCCCGGGAAGCCCGCACGGTGCCAACGCGGAGCTGAAGCTCGTCGACCCGAGCGCCAACCCGTACCTGGCGGCGGCGGCCTTCCTTGGCAGCGCCCTCCGCGGTGTCGACCGCAAAATGGACCTGCCCGCCGAGATTCCGGAGAACCCGGCCCAATCAGCCTCTGCGCCAGCGCCGCTGGCCACCGACCAACTCTCCGTAGTCGACGCCCTCGAACGCTCCGACGTCGCGGCGGAGCTGCTCACCCCCGAGATGATCGAAGCCGTGGTCGCCGTGCGGCGGCACGAACTCGCGACCTACGGCGGCCGACCAGCCGCCGAGACCACGCAGGCACTACGCCTGGCGTGGAGCTGTTGACCCAGCGTTTGCCACCCCAGGAACCGAGGAGACATCGATGAGCACGAGTACGTCACCGGCCAGTCCATCGGAGGAAACCGGTCAACTTCCGCACCGCCGCCTCCCGTTCTGGGTGGCGCTGGCCATGTCCGTCGCCCTGGTCGGGCCGACACTGGCCATGTCCGGCAACGGTCAGGGTCTGATCGCCACGGTCGGCAAGGCCATCCCCCTGGTGTTCCTCATCGGTCTCGTCGGGGTGTCGCTGGTCGGGTACAGCTTCGTCCGCCTCACCAGACACCTCAACCACGCCGGATCGGCATACGGCCTGGTCGGCGGGACCATCGGGCCGCGGGCCGGGTTCTTCTCCGGCTTCGCGATGCTCGGTGCCTACGTCGGGTTCTCCATCGGCACCCTGGCGTTGACCGCGGCGTTCACCAACGCGTTCATCGCCCAGCTGCAACCGTCCAACCCGGACCCGTACCAGGTGCCGTGGCTGCTGGTGGTCGTGGTGGGCGCTGCCATCTCATTCCTGTTGTCCGGACGCGACATTCGGCTGCTGGCGAAGATCCTGCTCGTGATCGAGGGCATCGGCATCGTGTCGATGGTGGCCCTGGTGGTGGTGATCTTCGCCAAGGGCGGAGCGCCGACGACCGGGATCGACTTCAGCGTCTTCACCTTCGACGGCGTCTCCAGCTCCGCGGTGATCAGCGGTGTGGTGGCCGCGTTCCTGTCGTGGGCGGGTTTCGAGGCATGCGCCTCGATGGGTGAGGAAACCGATGATCCCGGGCGCAACATCCCGAGGGCGCTGGCGGGAACGCTGCTCCTCACTGGTGTGCTCTTCGTGGTCGTGATGTTCGCCCAGGTGATCGGATTCGGCACCGACGCCGCCGGTCTCGAGGCATTCCAAGGTTCGGGAAACACGTTGGGGGACTTGGGCAGCACGTACGTCGGCCAGTGGTTCAGCCTGCTCATCATCTTCACCGCCACCGTGGCGGCGTTCGGCTGCCACCTGGCGACGTCCGCGACGTCCGGCCGGATGCTGTACGCGTTCGGTCGGGACGGCTTCGGCCCCAAGGCGTTGGCCCACATCCACGAGGGCACCGGCGGTCCCCGCTTCGCCACCTGGCTGGTGGTCGGCGTCGCGCTGGTGGTCGACCTGCTCTGCGGCGCCTTCCGCTGGCCGGACATGGGCACCGGCAACCCCGCCATCGACACCTACTTCCTGTTCGCCGTCGCGGGCTCGGTATGCCTCATGGTCTGCTACCTGCTGGTGGAACTCGCCGCCGCGTGGTTCGTCGGCGCACCCAAGTTCGTCCGCGTGCACGGTGGCGGGGGCAAGGTGCTCGGTCTGGCGCTTCCGCTGCTCGGCGCGGTGGTGATCGCCGTCATCCTGTGGTTCAACGTCAAGGATGCGACCGAGTGGACCGCCGCGCCCCTGCTCGGATTGTACTGGTGCGCAGTCGGTTTGGTGATTGCGCTGGCCGCATCCGGAATCGCCAAACGGGTCGGGGCATCGCTGAGCGCCGAGCTGGCCGCGACGGAATGAGCTCGCTCTACGCCCGCGACGAGGCGGCTGTCGCGGGAATCGAGAAGCTTCGGTTCTTCCCGTTGGAGGTGGTGTCGGGCCACGGTTCGACGTTGGTGACCCCCGACGGTCGCGAGCTGCTTGACCTGTCGGCGACGTGGACGGCAAGCGGGCTCGGGCATGGGCACCCGGCCGTCGTCGAGGCGGTCAGCCGCGCGATCCGGAACGCGCCGGGGTCCGGTGGCCTGTCGGCGGTCCACCCGGACTCGGTGGGTTTGGCCGAGGATCTCCTGGCACTGGTGCCAGGCAGTGGAGAGCGGCGGGTCTACCTTGGACACGCCGGCTCCGACGCCAACGACGTCGCGCTGCGGGCGTGCCGGCACGCGAGCGGCAAGCGCACCGTCATCGCCTTCGAGCACAGCTACCACGGCGGAGTCGGGGTCGCGATGGGCGTCTCCGGCGTGCACGTGGACGCGGGCGCACCCGCCGACCCGGATGCGGTGTTCCTGGCCTATCCCAACCCCTTTCGGCCCGGTCCCGACGGGGTGGAGGCCGACGTCACCTCCTGCCTTGCGCTGGCCGAGGAGCACCTGAGCAGCGACACCATCGCGTGCCTGATCGTCGAGCCGATCCTGTCCGACGGCGGCCTCGTCGTGCCCCCCGACGGTTTCCTGGCCCAGCTGCACGAGCTGTGCAGGCGGCACGGCGTACCGATGATCTGCGACGAGGTGAAGATGGGTCTCGGAAGGCCCGGCACGCTGCACGCCTTCACCCACGACGGCGTCGAACCCGACATCGTCACGTTCGGCAAGGTGCTAGGCGGCGGCCTACCCCTTTCGGCCGCGGTGGGGCCAGCCGAGATCCTCGACAACCCGCCTGCGGCAGCACTTCTCACAACGGCGGGAAACCCGGTGTGCACTGCGGCGGGCCGTGCGGTGCTGGCCACCGTCGTCGGAGAGAACCTGCCCGAACGGGCGGCCACCGTCGGCAAGCTGCTCGCCGACGGGCTCCGCGCGCTCGCCGGCTCACCGGGCGCCGACCGCATCGGCGACGTCCGTGGGCGGGGGCTGGCGATCGGACTGGAACTCGTCGACCCCGGCACCGGGGAGCGTGCCCCCCGGCTGGCGGCGCAGGTGGTCTACCGTGCGTGGGAGTTGGGAGCGGTCGTCTACTACGTCGGCGGCAACGTCCTGGAGATCACGCCACCGCTGGTGCTCACCGAAGCCGAGGCGGGCCGGGCGGTCGAGATCTTGGGCGCGGCCATCGCCGACGCGGCCGCAGGACGCGTCAACGCCGAGGAGGTGGCTCGATATGCAGGCTGGTGAATTGCCGGACGTCTTCGAAGGAGTACGCGGTGGCGTGCCGGAACCCCTTGCCGCGCACCTGCAGACCGTCGAGCTGGTCGACCATCACGTGCACGGCACCTTCAGCCAGCCCGTCGACCGGGCCGACTTCGAGGCCTCGATCAACGAGGGGTCCACCGATCCCGTCCCGAGCTTCATGACCCAATTCGACTCTCCGCTGGGCCTTTCCATTCGCCGATGGTGTGCGCCGCTGCTGGGCCTCGAGCCGCTGGCCAGCGCCGACGACTATTGGGCGCGGCGCAGCGAGTTCTCCCCGGACGACCTCTCGCGGATCATGCTTCCCGCGGCGCGCATCGGACGGTGGGTGGTCGACACCGGGTTCAAGGGCGACCTCATCACCACGCCCGAGGCCCTCACCGCACTCAGCGGCGTGCCGTCCTCGGAGATCCTGCGGCTGGAGCGCCTCACCGAGGACCTGCTCGACGGCGGCACGTCTGCCGAGGACTTCCCCGACGCCTTTCGGGCCGCGCTGCGGGCCGCGGTCGACGACCCAGGCGTGGTCGGCACCAAGACCATTGCGGCCTACCGCGTCGGCTTCGACGTCGACTGGACCCGCCCGTCGGACGCCGACGTCGTCGCGCACGCCAGGGATTTCATCACCGGACCCCGGCCGCTCCGCGTCGACGACGCCCTTCTGATCGCCTTCGGCGTGCACGAGGCTGCCGAGCACGGGCTGCCGATTCAGGTGCACGTCGGCTTCGGTGATCGTGACATGGACCTGCACCGCAGCGACCCGATGTTGCTGTTGCCCCTGCTCCGCACGATGACGCCCGTCCCGGTAATGCTGTTGCACTGCTATCCCTTTCAGCGTCAGGCCGGGTACTTGGCCCAAGCGTTCGACCACGTCAACTTCGACGTGGGCCTCGCGGTGAACTACCTCGGGGTGCGGTCGACGGGTCTAATCGCCGAGGCGATGGAGACGGCGCCGTTCGCCAAGCAGCTGTACTCCTCGGATGCGTTCGGGCCACCCGAGCTGCACGTCCTCGGATCGGTGCTGTGGCGCCGCGCCATGGGCGTGGTGCTTGGGGAATGGGTCCGTGCCGGTGACTGCACCGACGACGACGCCATCCACGTCGTCAACCTGATCGGCGTGACCAATGCGCAACGGGTGTATGGACTTTGAAGCATGACACCGCCCCGCTGTTCGACTCGCTGAAGCAGTTCGTCGAGCGCGACCAGGCACCGTTCTACAGCCCCGGGCACAAGGGCGGCCGGACCCTCGACCCGTGGTTCCGCGCGCACCTGGCCGACCTCGACCTGAACAACCTGCCGGACACCGACACGCTGCACTGCCCCGAGGGGCCGATCGCCGACGCCGAGGAGCTGATTGCCGACGCGTGGGGCGTTGGGCAGAGCTTCATCCTCGTGCAGGGCTCGACGAGCGGGAACATCGCCGTCGCGCTGTCGGCGCTGCGTCCCGGTGAGCCGGTCCTGGTGGCGCGCAACGCCCACAAGTCGGTGCTCGCGGGTCTGGTCCAGGTCGGGGCCAGGCCCATCTGGTTGGAACCGCGGTGGGACGCTCGCTTCGGCGTCGCACACGGTCTCGACGCCGACGTCGTCGAGCGGGCCTTCGCCGAGTCGGCGGCCAAGGCGCTCTGGGTGTTGCACCCCACGTACTACGGCACCACCGGTGACATCGCCGCATTGGCCGAGCTGTGCCGCCGCTACGACGCCAAACTCCTCGTCGACGGCGCACATTCGCCACACTTCGCCTTCCACCCGGACCTTCCCACGCCCGGCGAACGGTCCGGGGCGGCGGCCACCGTCCAGTCGGTGCACAAGATTCTCTCCGGGCTCAGCCAGGCCGCCGTGCTGCACGTCGACCCGACGCAACTCGACCCGGCGACGGTTCGCCGGGCTCTTCAGCTGATCCAGACCACCAGCCCACACTTCGCGATCATGGCGTCGATCGACCTCGCCCGGCGCCAAATGATGACCGACGGCCGGGAGATGCTCGAGGCGACGCTCGACCGCGCCCGCCGCACCGCTGGCCGGTTGGCTGCCATCCCGGGGTTGACGGTGCTGCGGCCGGATCACCTTGCGGGCCCCGGCACCGGGCTGCACCAGCTCGACGAGACCAAGCTGCTCGTCGGAACGTCGACCCTCGACATGGATGCGCGCGACGTGGTCGCCCGGCTCAACGCGGTCCACGGCGTCCAGCCTGAGCTGAGCGGCACCGGACACGTCCTGTGCATCAGCACGATTGGCAACACCGAGGCGGACATGGACCGTCTGGTCGCCGGTTTCGACGAGGTGGCCCGACGGGCCGGAAGGCGGCCGGAGGAGAGCCACGGGATGGTCGCCGACGTGCTGGCCGTGCGGCCGGAGCCGGTGCTCACCCCGCGGGAGGCGTTCTTCGCCGGTGCGGAGTCGGTGAGACTGTCGGAGGCAGCCGGCCGGATCGCCGCCGAGGCCATCACGCCATACCCACCCGGCATTCCGTTGGTGATGCCCGGGGAGCGGCTCGACGTTGAGGTTCTGGCACTGCTGACGGCGTTGCGGGACGGTGGAAATCCGATCAGCGCGTCCGACCCGACGATGGGGTTCGTGAAGGTCGTCACCTGAGATCCCGCCCCCGCGAGCAGTCGCAAACCTGCGCAAATTCTCGGCGTGTCGTGCACATATGCGTCTGCTCGCGGCGGCGTGGGGACACCGTGTCGGGCGCGTCGTCGATGTTGCTCAGGTTGACGGGCCTGCTGTGAGGGAGTTGTGTGTTGTTCGCCCGTATGCCGACCGTTAACCGAAGGCAGTTCACGTGACGACTGACGCGAAACCCGAGATCGACCGTTCGAACGAGCGCGACGAACACCGCAAACGCCGCCGGGTGGTGTCCGTTCTGCAAACCGGTCGCGGCGGCGTGATCCCGCATCCGGCGCTCGACGTTCCAGTCGACGAGAAGGAACAGGCCCGCAGCCGGGGCGTCGACTGGGTGGTGTTCGGCGTCACCGCCGTCATCGCGCTGGGCTTCCTGGTGTGGGGGTTCGTCAGCACACCGTCACTGAAGAGCGTGTCCGGCTCGGCGCTGACCTGGACGATGGAGAACACCGGCTGGCTGTTCGTCGTGACGTCGTCGGCGTTCGTGCTGTTCGTGCTCTGGTTGGCCGTCAGCCGGTTTGGCGCCATCCCGCTCGGCCGTGACGACGAGGAGCCCGAGTTCAGAACGATCTCGTGGATCGCGATGATGTTCAGCGCAGGCATGGGCATCGGACTGATGTTCTACGGTGTCGCCGAGCCGCTGTCGCACCTCGTCACGCCCCCGCCGGGCACCGGTGAAGCCGGAAATCCCGAAGCCATGCAGACCGCGATGGCCACCACGCTGTTCCACTGGACGCTGCACCCGTGGGCCATCTACGCCGTCGTCGGTCTTGCCATCGCCTACGGCGTGTACCGCAAGGGTCGCCTGCAGCTGATCAGCGCCGCCTTCGCCCCCCTGATCGGTGACAGGGCCAACGGACCGCTCGGCAAGGTCATCGACATGCTCGCGATCTTCGCGACGCTGTTCGGCTCGGCCGCATCACTTGGCTTGGGCGCGTTGCAGATTCGCAGTGGACTCAACATCGTCGCCGGTATCAGTGCGACGGGCAACGCGGTGCTGGTCATCATCATCGCCGTCCTCACCGTCGCCTTCATCTTCTCCGCGGTGTCGGGCGTTGCCAAGGGCATTCAATGGCTCTCCAACATCAACATGGTCCTCGCCCTGAGCCTCGCGGTGTTCGTATTCATAGTCGGCCCAACGGTCTTCATCCTCAACGTGATCCCGACGTCGCTGGGCAGCTACCTGCAGGACATGGCGATGATGTCGGCCCGAAGCGGCGCCGAGGGACCCGCCGTGGACACCTGGCTGCAGAGCTGGACGGTCTTCTACTGGGCATGGTGGCTGTCGTGGACGCCGTTCGTCGGCATGTTCATCGCGCGAATCTCCCGCGGCCGCACCATCCGTCAGTTCGTGACCGGTGTGCTGTTGGTGCCGAGCGTGGTGTCGCTGATCTGGTTCGCGATCTTCGGTGGCGCGGCGATCAGCATTCAGCAGAGCGGCGTCGACCTCGCCGGCGAGGGCACCACCGAAGGCCAGCTGTTCACCCTGCTCGACCAGTTCCCGTTCGCCACGGTCGCCAGCATCGTGGTGATCGTGTTGGTCGCCATCTTCTTCGTCTCGGGCGCCGACGCGGCCTCCATCGTGATGGGTTCGCTGTCCGAACGCGGGACCATCGAGCCGTCCCGCGGCACGGTCGTGTTCTGGGGCGCCGCAACGGGAGCCGTGGCGGCGGTCATGCTGCTCGTCGGTGGTGACGACGCCCTGACCGGTCTGCAGTCGTTGACGATCCTGGCGGCGCTGCCGTTCGTGCTGGTGATGGTGGGCTTGGCGGTTGCCCTGGTCAAGGACCTCCGCACCGACCCCATGATGATCCGACAGCGCTACGCCGCCGAGGCAATCGACGACGCTGTGATCGCCGGCGTCGTCGAGCATGGCGACGACTTCGTCATCGCGGTCGAGAAGGATCCCGACGCCCCTGACGAGGTGGTCGTCGTCCGCTAAGGGGTTGACGCGCGGCGGTGTGGGTAGCCTCGGCGGTAATCTCCCCGACCCGGATCGAGGCGCCCGTCCATGTCAGACCACCAGTCGACCCAGACCGAGCCGCACGCTCGCCAACGGCGTAGGTGGTGGCTGGGCCTGGTCCCCTTCGTCATCTCGCTGATCCTGCTCGCGGTGCCGTGGTGGACGCTGCTGGCGGCACAGACGCGCTGGCCGACGGTCGTCGTGCTCGTCGGCACGGCGGTGTTCGTTGCGGTCTTCGTGGCGCTGCCAGCGCTGATGATCCATGGGCACGGCGGCCGCCGCCCCGATTGGATGGCCGTCACCGCCGACACTCTCCTCGGGGCGGTGTGGGTGCTGTTCACGTGTTCGGTGTTGGCCCTGGTGCTGCGGGTCGCGTTGGCGGCCTTCGGGGTCGACGACCCGACGAGGTCGCGCGTCGTCGCGTTCACCGTCGTGGCACTGACGCTGGCGGTCCTCGCCTGGGGCCACTACGAGGCGATGCGCGTGCCGCGCGTCAGGTCACTCGAGGTCGCCGTGCCGCGGCTCGGTCCCGGGCTCGACAGCCTGCGGGTGGTCATGGTCACCGACACCCACTACGGGCCGATCGACCGGAGCAGATGGTCGGCGGGTGTGACGGAACGCGTCAACGGGCTCGACGCGGACCTCGTCTGCCACGTCGGCGACATCGCCGACGGCACCGTCGCCATGCGTGAGGCGCAGGCCGCCCCGCTGAAGGCGATGCGCGGCAGCCTTGCCCGCGTCTACGTCACCGGCAACCACGAGTACTACGGGGAGGCGTTGGGATGGCTCGACTACATGGCCGGCATCGGCTGGGACGTCTTGCACAACCGGCACATCGTGGTCGAGCGCGGCGGTGACCGGTTGGTGGTCGCGGGAGTCGACGACGCGACCGCCGCGGGTTCCGGAGTGACGGGGCACGGGGCCGACCTGTCGGCTGCGCTGGCCGGGACGGACCCGAACCTTCCCGTGCTCCTGCTTGCGCATCAACCCAAGCAGATTCCGGAGGCCGTCGCGGCGGGGGTGGACCTGCAGATATCCGGACACACCCACGGCGGCCAGATCTGGCCGTTCAACTTCTTCGTCCGGCTCGATCAACCCGTCGTCCACGGGCTGAGCCGCCACGGCGAACGCACCCAGCTCTACGCCGGTCGTGGCACCGGGTTTTGGGGGCCGCCGTTCCGAATCTTCGCACCGAGTGAGATCACGGTGCTGACGCTGCGTCGAGCGTGAGGTCGCGACGGCGCAGTGTCCGCGTTGGCTCGTTCGACGTGGGGTCGAAGCGGTGGGTCGACGGCGGTGGCGCCGCGCCGGTGGTCCGCGACGAGCTGGTGGTGGCGACGTTCAACGTGTGGTTCAGCGACTTTCACGCCGAGGCGCGTTACCGCGCGATCGCCGACGTGCTGGCTCGAAAGATCCCGGACGTCATGGTGTTTCAAGAGATCACCCCGGCCGCGTTGGCGGTGTTCCTCGCCGAACCCTGGATCCGGGTGCGGTACCGCCGGGCCGAGGTCACCGGCGGTGACCTCGGCAACTACGGCATGCTGATGCTGTCCCGGTTGCCGATCGCCAACGTCACCTACACCCCGCTTCCCACCAACCTGGCCCGCGGTTTCATGACTGCGGAACTCGACACCGGCGGTCAGCCCCTGACCGTCGTCGCACTGCATCTCGAGAGCGGAAAGGCGGCCGCCGGGTTGCGCTCGCGCCAGCTGGGCCAGGTCTTCCGCGCACTGCGCCGAACCGAGAACGCCGTCGTACTAGGCGATTTCAACATGCGCGACTCCGAGAACGGGCGCATCGGCGAGCCGTACCGCGACGTGTGGCCGATGCTGCGACCGGACGAGGACGGGTTCACCGAGGACACGACAATCAACCTGATGCGGCTCGACAGCAAGAACAAGCAACGCCACGTCCGCTTCGACCGGGTGCTCTTGAAGGGCGGCGGTTGGGCGGCGACCGACGTCGAACTGCTTGGGACGGAGCCGATCTCCAGCGCGTTGCCGAGGGTGTTCCCCTCCGACCACTTCGGCGTGCTGTGCCGGCTGAAGCCGCAGCCGGTCACCGAAGGTGCACGCCCGCACCGATTCTGGCGCCGCTAAGCCGCTAGATGCTGAGTCGCCGATACCGCTGGAGTCGTCGCATGCTCACCGCGGACACGGTGCCGGCGTGTGGGCGCAACGCGGCGTCGACCCTGGCACGCACCTCGTCGACGTCGAAGTGGGTGCCGATCGCGACCAGACAGTTGGTGCGGGCCTTGGGCGGCGCCGCCGCGACGTGCACCGACGATCCGACCACGTTGACGACGTAGCTGCGCACCCGCTCGCGAGCGCGGACGGCGACGGTGCCCTTCAGCCGATAGACGCCCGCGGGCGGGTCTTCGAGCAGGTCGAGCAGCACGCCGGGGTCGACGCAGCCGTCACCGGTCGCCGTGACCGACGCGGCGTGAACGTGATCGGGCTGGTCGGCGTGCGTGTCGACGAGGAGGTCGCGGATCGACAGCTGACCCGAGCCGTCGTCGTCGTTCACGTCGTACAGCAGGGACGGGTCGATCCTTGCGCCGACCGCCCCGACCACGTGTGCATCCGGATTGCGTTCGCGGATCCGCGCTTCGATGCGGGCCACCGTGGCGTCCCTGGTGTCCTCGGGTAGCTGGTCGAGCTTGTTCACCACGATCAGCGACGCTGCCCCGTACCTGGCGAGCGGGCCGCCACCGCGGTCCACGACGTCGAAGTGCGTGACGGCGTCGATGACGTCGACGACACCACCCGGCCGCACCCGCTCGACACCGCTGAAGCGGATCAGCCGCGACACCGCCACCGGATCGGCCAAGCCGCTGGCCTCGACCACGATGGCATCCAACGCCAACCGGGGGTCGGACAGCTTCTCCAACGCCTCGTCCAGCCCGTTGTCGTCGTCGAGGCAGCAGACGCAGCCACCGGCGATGGACACGGGTTCGTCGACCTGACCCGACACCAGGGCGGCGTCGACGTTGACGTCACCGAAGTCGTTGATCACGACGCCGATTCGCGCACCTGGCGCGCGGAGGACGTGGTTGAGCAGGCTGGTCTTGCCGGCACCGAGGTACCCGGTCAGGGCGATGACGGGGATGGCGGGCACCCGAGGAGTGTAGGGGGAGTCGGTACCCTCGGCGAAGTGGATGCCCCGACGCCCCTGAGCTCACTGCTCGTGCGCGCGGGCGGCGTCCGGGGACTGATCTACACCTCGCTTCCGGTCACCGCCTTCGGCGCGGCCAACGTCGCGGTGTCGTTGCAGTGGGCATTGGGGATCGCGCTGGGCATCGCCGCGCTGATCCTGCTCTGGCAATTGGTACGACGGGAATCCGTCCGGCCCGCGCTGTTCGGCTTCGCCGCGGTCGCCGTCGGCGCGGGCGCAGCCTTCGTCACCGGCCGGGCCAAGGACTTCTATCTGCCAGGCATCGTGACCTACGTCCTGCTGGGGACCGTGTTCACCGTGTCGGTGCTCATCCGCCGACCGCTCATCGGCGTCGGCTGGGCGTGGATCACCGGCCGGGACGACGCCTGGCGGCGGGTGCGCCGCGTCCGCCGCGCCTTCGACCTGGTCACCGTCATGATGGCGGTTGCGTCGTGGGCGCGATTCGGCGTGCAGTACTACCTGTACGAGACCGATCAGGCCGAGCTGCTGGCCGCCGCGCGCGTCGTGATGGGGTGGCCCATCTGGATCGTCACCTCGACCCTGATCTACTTGGCCATCCGGACCGCCATCCGTGCGCTGCCGCGTTCGGCCGAGGCGGGTTAGACCGAGTCGGAAGGGATCCACCCATGAGCTTCATGGACGAGCACCTGAAGTCGTACCTCGCCTCGGGCGGCGCAGAGGGCCACATCCTGGACCTGAGCTCCGTCGGCGGCCACGCCGTCACGACCCACTGCCTGATCAAGGTGGTCGGGCGCAAGTCCGGCACGCCGTACGTCCGGCCGCTCATCTACGGCAACGTCGGCGGCGAGATCGTGATCGTCGCGTCCAAGGGCGGCGCCGACACCGATCCCGAGTGGTACCTCAACATTCGCGAGAGCGAGACGATTGGCGTGCAGATCGCCACGCAGGCGTTCGAAGCCACCTGGCGCGAGCCCGAATACGAGGAGCGCCATCAGGTGTGGTCGTACATGACGCACCTGTTTCCGCCCTACCTGGGCTACCAGACGTCGACGACGCGGCACATCCCCGTGGTGATGCTGCGCGCGGAGCGCCCCATCCCCGTCTTCAACGAGTGATTTGTGGAGTTTTAGCGGCGGTGAGCGCTGCTAAACGCCACAAGTCGCGCGTCAGGGTTCGGCGAGCACGGCCGATGCGATCCGGAACGCGGTGTTGGCGTCGGGCACCCCGCAGTAGATCGCGGTCTGCATGAGCAGTTCCTTGATCTCGTCTTCGGTCAGGCCGTTGCGGAGGGCGGCGCGCACGTGCATCGCCAGCTCTTCGTGGTGTCCCCTGGCGACGAGCGCGGTCAGGGTGATCATCGAGCGGCTGCGGCGGTCGAGGCCGGGGCGGGTCCAGATGGTGCCCCAGGCGTATTCGGTGATCATGTGTTGGAAGTCGGCGGTGAAGTCGGTGGTGGCCGCGACGGCGCGGTCGACGTGGGCGTCCCCGAGCACGGCGCGACGGACGGCCATGCCTGCGTCGTACACCCCGGCGGTGGTCTCGGGGCGGGTGACGTCGACGCCGCAGTGCGCGGCGATCAGGTCGGCCACCGCCGCCGGGGACTCGGCGGGTGCCAGGTGGCCGACTCCGTCGAGCACCACCAGCCGGCCGTTGCGCACGCCGGAGGCGATGCGCTGCAACGACTCCGGTGGCGTGGGGACGTCGTGGGAGCCGGCGATGGCGAGTACGGGTGTCTCGATCTCGGCGAGTCGCTCGGTGACGTCGAATGCCGCAAGCGCCTCACACGTGTGGGCGTAGCTCTCGGGATCGGTGTCGCGCAGCGCGCCCAGCAGGGCGGCGGCCCCGTCGGGCTGGCGGTCGACGAACCCGGGGCCGAACCAGCGTTCAGCGGAGCCGGCCAGCACGGCGGCCGTCCCGCCGGCACGGACGGTGGCGGCCCGGTCGTGCCAGCCGTCGACGGTGCCGATCTTCGCGCCGCTGCACAGCACGGTGGCCGACGTGACCCGGTGCGGCGCGTCGAGCAGGAGCTGCAGTCCGACGGCGCCGCCGACGGAGTCGCCCGCGTAGTGGAACGTGTCGGCGCCGACCCGGTCGGCCAGTGCCAGCACGGCCGCGGCGAGGTCGGCGACGGTGAACGGTTCGGCGGCGGGGCTGCGGCCGTGGCCCGGTAGGTCCCAGGCGACCACGCGCAGGTGAGCCCGCAGGTGTCGGGCGGCCGGTGCCCACAGCGTGTCGGCGGAGGTGCCCAGCGACGGTCCGAGCACCAGGACGGGGGCGTCGGCGGGACCCCCGACGTCGGTGCCGACGAGGCGGGGCACGGTCATGGCGCATCCTTCAGGTAGTCGGCGGCGCGGTTCAGTGTCGCGTCGACGAGTCGGTCGGTGACGCCTTCGTACGTCGAATTCGGCTGTCGCTCGGTGAGTTTGGCCATCGTACGCTGCTCGGCGCCGAGGTCCCCCGCGGCGGCGAGATTGGCCGCGGCCCGGTCGGGGTTGACCCGCAACCCGGCGAGCAGTTCGGTGGTGTGCACCGCGGCGACCACGGTGCGCCGCGCGAGGGTCGCGATGGTGGCCCACTCGGCGTGCCAGCCGCCGTCGGCGCGTTCGTCGACGCTGACCGCGGCGGCGGTGTGCAGCGTCCCGGCCAGCGGACCCGCGGTCAGGGCGGCACGGCGGATCAGCACCGACCGGACCGGGTTGTTCTTGTGCGGCATGGTCGACGACCCGCCGCCGCTGCCCTCGGCGAATTCGCCGATCTCGGTGCGGCTTCCGGTGGCGACGTCGGCGGCGAGATGACCCCACGCGTCGCACAGCCCGGCCAGGGCGTCGCCGATCCGGGTCAGGGGAGCCCGGGTGGTGTGCCACGGGGGTACGGCGGCCAACCCGAGCCGCCCGGCCACCCGGTCGGTCAGGTCGAGCGCGCCGTCGACGGAGCCGACCAGCTCGACGACCGCGGCCAGGGTTCCGACCGCACCGCCGAGCTGGGCGGGTAGCCCCGCCCGCAGGCTGGCAAGCGGGACGGCGGCGTCGAGCAGCCCGTTCAGCCAGGCGGCGACCTTCGCCCCGACGGTGCTGGGCAGCGCGGCCTGGGTCAGGGTGCGTGCCAACATCGGTGTGCGACGGTGTGTTTCGGCCAGGGCTGCCAGGTCCTGGATCTGGCGGGCAACCTCCTCGGTGAGGCGGGCCAGCACGTCGCGTAGGCACAGCATCAGTGCGGTGTCGACGACGTCCTGGCTGGTGAGCCCGCGGTGCAGCCACCGTGACGTCGGCTCGGGGGTGCGTTCGCGCAGCAGTGCGACCAGTGGGGAGGCGGGGTTGCCGTCGGCGTCGGCGGCGTGGGCGATCTGCTCGACGTCCACGTCGACGGGCACGGTGAATGCGGCTGCGGCAGGGGCGATCCCGGCGGCGACGAGGCCGCCCAGCCAGGCTTGCTCGACGGCGATCATGGCTGCCAGGAACGCGGTGTCGCTCATCGCGTCCCCGGCGAGGTGGTCTCCCGGCCAGAACAGGTCGGTCACGCCCGGTGGCCTGGGTAGCGCAGGAACACCGTTTCGTTGGGTCCTTGCAGGCTGACGTCGAACCGCAGCCCGTCGCGCTCCCGGGTGGCGATCAGGGTGTCGCGCCGGTCGGCGGGCAGCGACGCCAGCCACGGATCGCCCTCTAGATGGTCCCCGGGCAGGTACGCCCGGGTGAACAGCCGGTTGAGCAGGCCGCGGGCGAAGACCGTCACCAGGATGAACGGCGCCGCACCGGTTTCCGTCGCCCCGGGCGGCACCGTGGAGAAGGAGTAGTGGCCCTCGTCGTCGGTCGCGGCGCGGCCCCAGCCGGTGAACGTCCACCCATCCCTATGCAGGGCGCCGCTCGCGGTGGGCACCGTGCCGTCGGCGTCGGCCTGCCAAATCTCCAGCAGCGCATCGGGAACCGGGTTGCCGTCGCCGTCGGTGACCACGCCGTGGAACCTGATCGCACCCGGGGAGCCGGGCGGCACCAGCTCCGACCCGCGGTCGAACGGCAGCGCGTAGCCGAAGAACGGGCCGACGGTTTGGCCGGGGGTGGCAGTCAGCATGGGGGTCACGAATCCTCCATCGGTGTGCGGGACGCGCCGGTCAGCACGACGTCCCAGCGGTATCCGGTGGCCCATTCGTGGGTGGTGACGTCGTGGTCGTACGTGGCCACCAGTCGGTCACGGGCCTTGCGGTCGGTGATCGCCTGGTAGATCGGATCCAGCGCGAAGAGCGGGTCGCCGGGGAAGTACATCTGGGTGATCATCCGCTGGGTGAATTCCGTTCCGAACAGCGAGAAGTGGATGTGCGCCGGTCGCCATGCGTTGCGGTGGTTCTTCCACGGATACGGGCCGGGTTTGATGGTGGTGAACCGGTAGTACCCGTCGTCGTCGGTCAGGCAGCGTCCCGTTCCGGTGAAGTTGGGGTCGACCGGCGCCGGATGTTGGTCGCGCTGGTGGATGTAGCGGCCCGCGGCGTTGGCCTGCCAGATCTCGACCAGCTGGCGGCGCACCGGCCTGCCGTCGCCGTCGACGACGCGGCCGGTGACCACCATCCGCTCACCGATTGGCTCCCCGCGCTGGCCGATGGTCAGGTCGGCCTCCAGGGCGCCCACGTCTCGCGGCCCGAAGCACGGTGTCCAGAGCTCGACCCCCTCCGGGTCGGCGTGGTGCAGGTCCTTGGTGGGATGGCGCAGCACGCTGCTGCGATAGGGCGCGTAGTCCAGCCGCGGTTGAGTCTCCTCGACCCCGGCCCGCTGGTACGCCGCCTCGATCGCGCCGATCTCGGAGCTCACCTCGGCCTGGCTGGTCGCCGCACGATCTGAACTGGTTGCCACACTTGGCATTGCGTTCACCTCCTGGCTACTGGGTGACCAGTTTGCGCGCCTCCGCGTCTGGGTGGGTGCCCAGCAGCGGGGTCGGCACGGACTTGGTCTCGCGGGCGGTCAGGGCCGATGCCGCGGCGATGACGCAGACGACGGCGGTGAAGGCGCCGATGACGACCCAGCCGCCTTCGCGGATGCCGCCGAGCGCGGTGACGATGGTCGGCGCGAAGCCCGCCACCAGGAAGCCGAGCTGGGTGCCGATCGCCACGCCGGAGAAGCGCACCTTGGTGCTGAACATCTCGTTGTAGAACGACGGCCACACCGCGTTGGCCGCGCCGTAGCCGAACGCGAACGTCGCGATGGCGAGCACGAACGTCCACGTGTGGTCGGCGTTGCTCATCGAGAGCATGTAGAAGGGCATTAGCGCCGCGGAAGACAGTGCGCCGTAGATGAATACGGGCTTGCGGCCGATCTTGTCGGCGAGCATGCCGAATAGCGGTTGGGTGCCGAGCGCGACGACGTTGGCCACGACCACCAGCCACAGGGTGATGTCGGCGGGCAGCCCGACCTTCTTGCCGTAGGCGATGGCCAGGGTGCCGAAGACCGTCGAGACCGCGGCGATGAAGGCGCAGAAGAAGACTCGCAGCACGTCGCGCCAGTGGTCCTTCACAAGTGGCTTCAGCGGCATCTTGGCGATGTCGCCAGCGGCCTTGGCCTCTTCGAACTCGGGCGTTTCGTGCAGCTTGCGGCGGATGAAGTAGGCCACCAGGACGACGACCGCGCTCAGCCAGAAGGGAACGCGCCAGCCCCAGGACAATTCGTCCTCGTCGGACAGGGAGACGAACGGGATCAGCACCAGCGAGGCGAGGATGAGGCCGCCCTGGGTGCCGGTCAGCGTCCAGGACGTGTAGAACGCGCGCTTGTCGTCGGGGGCGTGCTCCAGGGTCAGTGAGCTGGCTCCGGCCTGCTCGCCTGCGGCCGAGAAGCCTTGCAGCAGACGGCACAGCACCAGGAGGCTCAGCCCGAGGTAGCCCGCCGTGCCGTAGGTGGGCAGGCAGCCGATCGCGAACGTGGAGACGCCCATCAGCACGATGGTGAACATCAGTACCTTCTGGCGGCCGATGCGGTCGCCGAAGTGACCGAGCACGAAGGCGCCGACGGGTCGGGCGAAGTAGGCGACGCCGAAGGTCGCGAACGACATCAGCAGGGCGGCCTGTCCGCCGCCCTCGGGGAAGAACACCCTTGGGAAGATCAGCGCCGCGGCCTGACCGAAGAGGAAGAAGTCGTAGTACTCCACGGCGCTGCCCATGAAGCTGGCCAGGGCGGCGCGCTTCGGCGTGCGCGCCGGTCCACCCGGCGGCGTACCGCCGGGCGTGTTCTGGTGGATTGCGGTCATTGGAATCCTCCTAGGTTCCCTGCGGTTGACGATGTTTGGGGGCGAATCACGAAACGAGACTTCGGAAGTGCCGCGACATCCTGGCGGCGTCCGGGGTGATGCCGGTGATCAGTTCGAAGGCTGTGGTGGCCTGGTGCACGGCCATGTGTCCGCCGTCGAGCGTGCGGCAGCCGACGCGACGGGCGGCGCTGAGAAGCGCGGTGTCCAGCGGCCGGTAGACGATGTCGGCGACCCAGAGCTCCGAGTGCAGCAGGCTCTCGTCGAACGGCAGGCCGGGGTGGTCGGCCATGCCGGTTGGCGTGCAGTGCACGACGCCGTCGGCGTGGGGGAGCAGTACGGCCAGCTTGTCGAAGTCCGCCGCGTCGACCCGTGCCTCGGGATGCCGGGCGGACAGTTCGCGGGCCAGCGCCGTCGCGCGGTCGACGTCGACGTCGACGACCGTGAGGTGGCCGGTGCCGAGGTCGAGCAGGGCGTGGCCGACGGCCGTGCCCGCACCGCCCGCGCCGAGTTGGACGACGTCACCGGTCGCGGCGTCGGGCAGCCCCTCGGCGAAGCCGGTGGCGAAGCCGGGCGCGTCGGTGTTGTAGCCGACGGTCCTGGAGCCGTCGAAGACGACGGTGTTGACCGCACCGAGGGTGGCGGCCGCCGCGTCGACGTCGTCGAGGTGGGGAATGACGAGTTGCTTGCACGGATGGGTGACGTTGAGGGCGTTGAAGCCGAGGGCGCGGGCCCAGCTCAGCACCTCGCCGATCTGCTCGGGAGCGACGCCGATGTCGTGCAGGTCGACGGTGCGGTAGAGGTAGTCGAGGCCGTGCGCCTTGGCCTCGGCCATGTGCAGCGCCGGGGTGAGGGACGGCCCGACGCCGACGCCGACGAGGCCGACGAGGAAGGGTCTGGTTGCTGGCTCGGTCGCCACGGTGCACCGCTCTCTAATGTACTAACTGGTACGTACAAGAAAGTAGAGCAGTGTGGTGTGGGTCTCGTCAACCCTTGATTCGTGAGCGGGGTCTCGCGTCAGCGCGCGGTGAGCCAGCCGACGACGACGTCGCCGATCATCCTGCGCATGTGCGCGCGCTGCGTGAGCTCGGTGAAGTCGACGCCGAAGAGGAAGCCGAACGTGTGCTTGTTGGCGACCTGGAAGACGCAGTAGGAGCTGATCACGATGTGGACGTCGAGTGCGTCGACGTCGTCGCGGAAGGCGCCCTGCTCGCGGCCGCGCGCGAGGATCTCCTCCAGTAGTGAGGTGGCCGGCTTGGAGATGGTGCGCAACGAGTCGATCCGGCCGATGAATTCGCCGCGGTGGATGTTCTCGATCGAGACCAGCCGGATGAAGGCCTGGTGGTCGAGGTGGTGGTCGAAGGTGAGCTCGGCCAGCCGGCGCATCGCCACCACGGGGTCGACGTGGTCGACCTGCAGCTTCTGTTCGGCCTCGCGGATGCCGCGATAGGCGTTCTCCAGAACGGCCAGGTAGAGGCCTTCCTTGCCGCCGAAGTAGTAGTAGATCATCCGCTTGGTGGTGCGGGTGCGCTGCGCGATCTCGTCGACCCGGGCGCCGGAGTAGCCCGATTCGGCGAAGACTTCGGTGGCGACGGCGAGCACCTCGGCGCGCGTGCGCTCGGCGTCGCGCTGCAATTCCCGCTTCGGCTCGGGCCTCGACTCGGGTTGCGCCACGATCGGCAGCTTACTGCGCGGCTGGGGGCGTCTTCGTGTCAAGCCCTTCCGAATGTATGAACCGTTTAGTACATTGAAGTGTGATTGGAGGCACAGCCATGAAGACGTCCATCGCCACCGTGTCGATCAGCGGGTCCCTGGTCGAAAAATTGCACGCCTGCGCCGACGCGGGATTCGACGGTGTCGAGATCTTCGAGCCCGACCTGATCGCCAGCGATCACAGCCCCGAGGAGATCCGCGGCCTGGCCCGTCGGCTGGGGTTGTCCCTTGACCTGTATCAGCCGCTGCGCGACATCGAGGGCGTCGACGAAGCCACCTTCACCGAGAACCTGCGCCGCGCCGCGGCCACCTTCGCCACCGCCCAGCGGCTCGGCATCGGCACCGTCCTCGTCTGCAGCAACGTGGCCACCGCGACGGTCGACTCCGTCGAGCACTCCGCCGAACAGCTGCGCAGGCTCGGCGACGTCGCGGCCCGATATGACGTCAAGGTCGCCTTCGAGGCACTGGCCTGGGGACGCTTCGTCGACGACTACCGGCGGGCCTGGCGCATCGTCGAACTGGCCGACCACCCGTCGGTCGGGGTCTGCCTCGACAGCTTTCACGTGCTCTCCCGCAGACACGACCCGGCCGCCATCGAGGACATCCCCGCCGACAAGATCTTCTACCTCCAGCTCGCCGACGCCCCCGCGCTCTCCATGGACGTGCTGTCGTGGAGCCGGCACCACCGGCTGTTTCCCGGCGAAGGCGACTTCGACCTCGCGACGTTCGTCGCCCACGTCCTGAAGACCGGTTTCGACGGGCCCCTGTCGCTGGAGGTCTTCAACGACACCTTCCGGCAGACCGACCCGGACCGAACCGCCGTGCACGCCCTGCGCTCGCTGGTGTGGTTGAAGGACAAGGTCGCCGACCTTCCCGGGGTAGGGCGTGGTGCGAGCCTGACCCCGGTGGCCGACGCCAAACCGCCCGTTGGCTTCGACTTCGTCGAGCTCAAGGCGGAGGACACCAGCGACGTCGAAATCCTGCTCGAACAACTGGGTTTCGTGCCGAGCGGTCGTCACCGCACCAAGCCGGTGTCACTGTGGACCTCCGGCGACGTCCGCATCGTGCTCAACGAGCACCAGGCCCGCGATCTGGACCCCCACGTCGCCGCGGTCGGCCTGCAGGTACCCGACGCCGACGCCACCTCGCGCCGCGCGGCCGACCTGATGGCACCTGCGGCCTATCGGCGGACCTACGCCGCCGAACAAGCGCTCGGCGGGGCGGTCGCGCCCGACGGCACCGAATTCTTCTGGGTCACCGCGCCGCCGGCCGGATCCCCGCCGCCATGGGTCGCCGAGTTCGAGAACGGACTCCCGCCCGCGTCCGACGGGCTGCTCCGGCAAGTCGACCACGTTAACCTCGCCGTGCCGTGGCAGACCTCCGACGAGGCCGTCCTCTTCCTGACCAGTGTGTTCGGCCTCAGTGCAGACGCACCTACCGAAGTCGCGGGGCCGAGCGGGCTGGTGCGCAGCCAGGTCATGCGCACCGATGACGGCTCGATTCGGTTGCCGCTCAACGTCGCACCGCAGGTGCTCGAGACGGCCGACATGCCGCAGCACGTCGCGTTCGCCTGCACCGACGTCGTCGCCGTCGCCAGGGCGGCCCGGGCGCGGGGTCTGCGCTTCCTGGCCGTGCCGGACAACTACTACGACTACGTGGCGGGCCGATTCGGCGTCGACGCGGACACGGTCGCGGAACTGCGCGAGCTCGACCTGCTCTACGACCGCAGCCCCGACGGCACGTTCGTGCACTTCTACACCCGCACCGTCGGGTCGGTGTTCTTCGAATTCGTCCAGCGCGTAGGCGATTACGACGGCTATGGCACCGACAACGCCCCCGTGCGGCTGGCCGCCCAGCGGGTGCGCTCTACCGGATAGCCCCCACCGGACGGTGGCGCCACCGGGGACGACATCCTCGGTTCGGCGACCCAGACTTGACCCATGCATCGAGATCAGCGCATGGCGGTCGTCGTCGCCGCCGTACTGACCTTCGGCACGGGCGTCCTCGACGTGCTGGTGCTGGCGCGCCTCGGTGGCGTGTTCGCCAGTGTGATGACGGGAAACCTGGCACTGATGGGGCTGGGCCTGGCCCGCGCCGACGTCGCCACGATCGTCCACACCGTCGTCGCCGTCCTCAGTTACGTGGTCGGCGTCGCCGTCGGCAGTGCGGTCACCGGACCCCGTGAGCCGGACCACCCGGTGTGGCCCCGCCGCGTCACCGCCGCCCTGACCGTTCAGCTGGCACTGCAGTGCGCGCTGGCCGTGGGCTGGGCTCTCACCGGAGGCGCCGCCGTCGGCGGCGTCCAGATGGCGCTGCTGGCAACGGCGGCGGCGAGCATGGGTCTGCAGGGGGCGGCGGTGCGCGGTCTCGGCGTCACCTTGGCCACCACGTACCTCACCGGCACGCTGACCGGACTGATCGCCAACCGCACGCTGTCGAAGCCGTCGCGGGCCGACGCCGCTGGGGCGACGGCGCTGATCGCCGCGGTCGCCGGCGCCGCCTGCGGTGGGCTGACACTCGCCACCGTGCCGCTCGTCGCGCCCGTCTGGTGCCTGGTTTCGGTCGTCACCGTCATCGGCATCGCGGAGTGGCGTCACCGCCATGCCGTCCGCCACGTCTCACAATGAACCGTCGAAGGGAGAACGTCATGCAGAACCCCACCCCCGAGGTCGTCCCGACCTACACCCAGGTACCGGTCGGCATCGACGCCACCGGGATGCGCAGCGAGTTCGACAGCCTCGGCTCCGTCGATGTCCCCGCCGACCACTATTGGGGCGCGCAGACGCAGCGCTCCCTCATCCACTTCTCGATCGGCAACGACCACATGCCGATCGAGGTGTACCGCGCCTACGGCCTGGTGAAGAAGGCCTGCGCCCTGGTCAACGAGCGGGCCGGCCGACTGGAGGGCTGGCGGTCCAAGGTCATCGTGCAGGCCGCCGACGAGACCATCGCCGGCACGCTCGACGACGAGTTCCCACTCTTCGTCTGGCAGACCGGCTCGGGCACCCAGAGCAACATGAACGTCAACGAAGTGTTGTCCAACAGGGCAATTCAACTCTTGGGTGGTGAACTCGGCAGCCAGCAGCCCGTCGGCCCCAACGACCACGTCAACATGGGCCAGAGCAGCAACGACACGTTCCCCACCGCGATGCACGTCGCGGCCGTCACCGAACTCGACGACCGGCTCATCCCCAGCGTCGAGGCGTTGCAACGCGAAATCGCCGACAAGGCAACGCAATGGGCCGACGTCGTCAAGATCGGCCGCACCCATCTCGAGGACGCAGTACCGCTGACCGTCGGCCAGGAGTGGTCGGGCTACGCGGCGCAGCTCGACGCCTGCATCGCCGAGCTGCGGCACGCCAGGCAGGGACTGCTCGAGCTGGCCGTTGGCGGCACGGCCGTGGGAACCGGCCTCAACGCTCCGGCGGGGTTCAGCATCGACGTCGCCGCCGAACTTGCCAGCCTGACGGGTGCCGAATACGTCACGGCGCCAAACAAGTTCGCCGCCCTGGGTTCGTTGGACGCGATGGTCCGTGCGCACGCCGCGCTGCGGGGCCTCGCCGTTGCACTGATGAAGATCGCCAACGACATGCGCTGGCTCGCGTCCGGCCCGCGCTGCGGACTCGGCGAACTGCAACTCCCCGCCAACGAACCCGGGTCGTCGATCATGCCGGGCAAGGTCAACCCCACCCAGTGCGAGGCCCTGGTGATGATCTCCATCCAGGTCATCGGCAACGACACCGCGGTGGCGCTGGCTGGCTCGCAGGGCAACTTCGAGCTGAACGCGATGCGCCCGGTCATCATCAACAACTTCCTGCACTCGGCCCGCATCCTGGGTGACGGCTGCGAGAAGTTCCTCGAATTCTCGGTCAAGGGAACGACTCTCAACACCGAGCGGATCACCAAGTACGTCGACGAGAGCCTGATGTTGGTGACCGCGCTCAGTCCCGTCATCGGCTACCAGAACGCCGCGCACATTGCCGAGGACGCGTTGGCCAAGGGCACGACCCTGCGCGAGGCCGCGGTGGCGTCGGGGCACGTGACCGCCGAACAGTTCGACTCGGTCGTAGATCCGAGGAGCATGGTTGGTGACGGGGTGGGTGGCGCTTGATGCAGACCGAAGGGGCCGGCGCGGCGGACCCCGCGCCCGACCTCGTACTCGACGCGGCGGCGGTGTTGTACGCCAGCGGCCAGTCCACCGGGATGACGCTGGCCGCCGTCGACCGGTTGAACAAGGGGCTCGGCACCACGGGCACGCTGGTCCCCACGTGGGCGTCGCTTCAGCTCGTCGGCCAACGCGGCGCCGTCCGCGTCGCCGCTGGTTCACCGACCGGCCTGAACATGAGGCGGGTCGCCGCGACGATGACGGTCGTCGACCGGGCCCAGGACGGTCCGCTCGACGCCGGTTCCGTACGCGACGAATTGGCCTCGGCCAGACAACAACCCATTTCCAACACGCTGATCTTCAGCGGAGCCTGCGCCACCGGGGCGGGTGCCCTCGCGGTGATCTTCGGGGCGCAGGATCCGGTCGTGGTGCTGGTGGCCGCCCTCAGTGCGGCACTGGGTGGGCTCGCCCGACGAGGTGTCGGGAGACTGCACGGAGAGGCGCTCACCCAGGCGTTCGTCGCGGCGCTGATCGCGGGTCTCGTCGGTGTCATCGCCGACCGCCTGCACGTGGCCGACGCCACCGGCCTGGTGGTGCTCTGCCCGGCGATGGTCCTGGTGCCGGGACCGCACATTCTCAACGGCGCGTTGGATTTACTTTCACTACGGGTGTCGTTGGGTATGGCGCGGCTGGGCTTCGCGGCACTGGTCCTGACGGCGGTCGCCACCGGGCTCATTCTCGGGCTGGCCGCGGGCGATCTCGACATCGCGGTCGGCCAGTCGGGCGCCCCGGTTCCCTTCGGTGTGGACGTTCTGGCAGCGGGTGTCGCGGCGGGCTCCTATCCCATCTTCTTCTCGATGCCCTACCGGATGATCGTCTGGCCGGTGGCGGTCGGAATGCTGGTGCGCGCCGCCCACTGGTGCGCGCTCACGGTGTGGCACGTCGACGTCGCGACCGCTGCGTTCGTGTCCGCCCTAATCGCGGGCGTCCTCTTGGTGCCGATCGCACACCATCTGCGAATGCCGTTCGCGGCCATCGGTTTCGCGTCCGTGGTGGCGTTGGTGCCGGGTGTCTACGTGTTCCGGATGCTCAGTGGGGTGGTGAGGTTCGCCTACGCGCCGACACCCGATCTCCTGACGGCACTCGCCTCGGACGGGGCGGTGGCGGCGCTGATCATTGCGGGGTTGGCCTCTGGGCTGGCGCTGCCGATGCATGCCTACGCCGTCGCGACGGCGAATCGGGTGACGCGGGTCTGACGCGGGTTTCTTGTCGGACCCCGCTTCTATGATGGTGGCATGTCCTTGGCGACAACGTCTTTGAGCTCCAAGGAGCGCCTTGACGTGTTGTTCTCCGAGATGGAGGAGTTGGCGGGGGCAGCGCAATGCGATCGACAGCCGCCTGGTGGAGATTGCCGCGGAGATCGAGGGTGACGGGATCTGGGGTGCCACCGGTTGCCGGTCGGTGCCGGCGTTGGTGGCCTGGAAGCTGGGCGTCAGCCCGCACAATGCGGAGACGATCGTGACCGCCGCCCGGCGGCTGGAGGAGTTCCCGCGGTGTGCGGCGATGATGCGCGACGGCCAGCTGTCGTTGGATCAGGTCGCTGTGATTGCCGAGCGGGCCGGGGCGGGGTCTGACGAGCATTACGCCCAACTCGCCTCCGTCGCCACGGTGACCCAGCTGCGTTTTGCGATCAAGTTGGAGCCCCGGCCCACGCCCGACCGCAAGCCCGAGCCGGAGCGGTCGGTCCGCAAGACCGTCGGGGAGACCCACACCACCTATCGGATCACGTTGCCAAAGGTGGAGGCGGCCAAGTTGGATGCCGCGCTGGATTCGCATCGTGATGCGCTGGTGGCGGCGTGGAAGCGTTACCACGCCGGCGATTCCGATATCGACACCGATATCGAATCCGGCGGCGATGTCGGTGAGGTGTACGGCGGGGCCCGGCACGGGGAGAATCCCGAGGGTCCTTCGGTGCAGGTACCACCGTTCCCCACCACCGCGGATGCGTTCATGAGCGTGGTGGAGGCGGGGTGGGACGCAGATGTGGCGCGCCGCCCGCATGGGCAGCACACCACCGTGGTCGTCCATCTGGACGTCGAAAGCCGCAACGCCGCCCTGCATCTCGGGTCGTTCCTGTCCGATGAGGACCGCCGGCTCCTGATGTGTGAGGCCGACTGCGAGATCTGGCTGGAACGCCACGGCCAGGTCATCGGCTCCGGCCGGGCGACCCGCCAGATCAGCCGCCGGTTACGCCGAGCACTAGAGCACCGGGACCGGTGCTGCGTCGTCCCGGGGTGCGGGGCCACCCGCGGTCTGCATGCCCACCACATCCGGCATTGGGAGGACGGTGGAGCCACCGAGCTCGACAACCTGGTGCTGCTGTGTCCGTATCACCACCGCCTTCATCACAGCGGGGGCATCACCATCACCGGACCGGCCCAGAACCTGGTGGTCACCGACGCCGACGGCAACCGGCTCAACCCGGGATCGTTGGCGCGGACACCGACCCAACCGCCGCCCGCGGTGAAACCGTGTCGCGGCCCGTTGGGGGAACGCGCCGACTGGTGGTGGTACACACCATTCGAACCGAAGGCGCCACCCTCGGAGTGTTGAGGGCTGTGTGACTCGACGAAGGACTTCGTCGGGATGACGTCGTGCGGCAAGCCGACGTACAGAGGCGTTTCGAGCCGCGCGAATCGCGCCTACGAACGTGACCGAGCGGTCGGGCGGAAGAACTATTCGGCGCCGACGGTCTCACGGGTGACGAAGACGGACACGTAACCGATTGGAATGCCGGTCATCGCCGCAATGCACTCCCGAGCGGCCAGCTCGACCGTCGCACGCCGACGTGCGCGTGTCACGCCACCGATCTCGGGAATCTGGATCAGCCAGCCGTCGAACTCCGCCCCGATCTCGATGTCGAAGCTCTGACCGACCGTGGGGCAGTTGACCCGAGGCGCGATGCGGTGCTGCCTACTAGAGCCGAAAGGGGTGTGTGCGCGCCGCAAGGTGGGCTGAAGAGGCATGAGAGATTTCCTGTGTCGGACGACGGACCGCGGGCAACAGTAGACCGTTGCGACCCCGAACGCCTAATCGGTCGGCGGCCGTGATATGCGACGTCGCCCGAGGTCAACGCGGTGTTCACCGGGGCGACATCGAACGGTCTACTAGCAGTAGGACCCGGTCGCGAACATCAGCCCGCGTTGGTACAGCGCGTCCAGGCCCCTGGCGTCGACCACGGCATTCCTGGCGGCCTCGAGATCGGCGACGCAACTGGGTGAATGCAATGAATTCCATTGCGCCGCAATCTCGTCGACCATCGTGCGGTTGAGCCCGTCGATCGTGGTGCGAGACTCGGACAGGTTCGGCGCGGCGGTCGGAGCGCTGGCGGGGTCGAGCTTCCACTCGCTGAAGCGGCCGTATTCGACGCCGACGGTTGCACTGATCTGGTCGCGGAACACCCTCTGGACGTAGCCGTCGTCGACGCCGTGCTGGCCGGCCTGCGCGGTCACCGCGTCGATCACCTGTTGTTCACGGGCCGGATCCGAGATCGAGCCCCCGGTGATCCACTTGGAGGCGGCCACCGGGTCGGCTGTCTGCAGGCGTTGCGCGGCGGCGTCGACCAGAGCGAAGAGCGGGCTCGGCACGTCGGCGGTGGCCGGGATCGGCGTGGCCGTCAGAACCAGCGCGACGCCAACTGCGGTGGACGCGACGCGTGACGCGAAGTAGGTCATGTCGACACGCTAGCGCCGTGGGTGGAGACGCGGCTGGGGACGTCGGCCGTGGCCGACGCCCCCAGGCGTTTCACGGCGCGTGTGCGCCGCGGTCATTCGTGATTACGAAGAGGCTCCGTTGGCCCCGTTCGCTCCTGCGTTGCCACCTGCACCGTTGGAGCCTGCACTGCCGCTGGCTCCGGTGCTGCCGGTGCCCCCGGTGCTGCCGGTTGCTCCGGTTGCTCCGGTGCTGCCGGCCGTACCGTTCGAACCGGTGCTTCCGCTGGATCCGGATCCACCGAAGATGCCACCGCTACCCGCGGTGCCCGCACCTCCGCCCGAGCCTGCACCGCCGCCGGCGCCACCGCTGGCGCCCGTTCCGCCGGCACCACCCGTTCCGCCTGCGCCGCCGCTACCCGCTGCACCGCCGGAGCCGCCCGTGGCACCGGATCCACCGGCACCGCCCAGACCGCCAACACCGGTTCCGCCTGCACCCGTGCCCGCGCCGCCTGCGCCACCGGATCCGCCGTTGCCGCCTGTGGCTCCGTTTCCGCCGTTGCCACCTGCCGCGCCGGTTCCGCCGGTTCCGCCGTTGCCGCCGGCCTGGCCGGTTCCGCCGCTGCCGCCGTTGCCGCCCGTGCCGCCGTTGCCGGCCGCACCGCCGCTACCGAACAGACCGCCGGTTCCGCCGTTGCCGCCCGTGCCTGCCGCGGTTCCGGAAGTTCCCGCGCCACCGGTCACGGTGCCGTTGGAGCCCGCCGTACCGGCTCCGCCTGCGCTACCCGTGCCGCCGTCTTGGCCTGCCGCGCCGGTTCCGCCGTCGCCGCCGACACCACCGGTGCCGCCCACTCCGACGCCGCTGACGCTGGTACCGGCACCGCCAGCGCCACCGGCCCCACCGTTGGTTGCGCCGGTTCCGCCGTTGCCGCCGTCGGCTCCGTTGCCGCCGACCGCGAGACCGCCTGTGCCGGTGGTGTCCGCCGCGCCGCCTGCGCCGCCTGCACCACCGTTGGCGCCGTCGGTGCCGGGGGCGCCGATTGCACCGTCGCCACCGGTGGCGATGGGTGCCGTACCTGCGACTGCGCCGCCGGCACCGCCCGCGCCACCTGGATTTCCGGTGGTGCCGGGTAGACCGTTGCCGCCGGTGACCGTGCCGGCCGCGCCGGCTTGGCCCTCGGTGCCGGCCGGACCGCCCGCTGCCGGGTTGATCCCGTTGTCACCGTTGGATCCGACTGTCGTGCCGTTGGGCCCGGTGGTGCCGTTGGCGGCCGCGCCGCCGGTTGCCGAGGTGCCGGGTGTGCCGTCGGTCCCGGCTCCGCCGACGCCGCCCGCGCCGCCGTGGCCGAACAGGGCCAGCAGTCCGGCGTTGCCACCGTTGCCGCCGTTCGCGCTGGTGCCGCCAGCGCCACCCGCACCACCGCTGCCGAGCAGGGCGAACAGCCCGGCGTTGCCGCCGTTGCCGCCAGCAGCTCCCGCACCACCGGTGCCGCCCGCGCCGCCGTTTCCGAAGATCACGAACGTCCCGGCGTTGCCACCGTTGCCGCCCACCGCGCCAAGGCCGCCCGCGCCGCCGGAGCCGCCCGAACCGAAGAACAGGCCGCCCTTGCCGCCGGTGCCGCCGGCCTGACCGACCGCGCCCGATCCACCGGTGCCGCCGTAACCGAAGAGCAATCCGGCGTTACCGCCGTTGACGCCGGTCCCGACTCCGCCGTTGGTGCCGTTGGACACGAAGATGTTGACGATCGGCACCAGGCCGACCAGGTTGATGACCTGATACAGCGGGGTGAACTGAACCGGTCCGATGAACGCCGCCGCCATCCGTGGGGAAGTAGGCAGGTTCGTCGTCAGAAGGGTCCTTGCGCCGAACAGACTGTCGCCCGAGGGCGCACACTGTGCCGGCAGCACGGGGCATCCCGTGCTGATAGCCGGAGACGGTGACTGGCTTAGCACAGGCGCAGCCTGCGCGATACCGGCGCCGCAAGCGAGTGCGGCACCGGCGCCGGCGATGGCGATGCTTGTGGCTACTGAGTACTGCGAGCTCTTCTTCACGTGAATTCTCCCCTGTGGGCGGCTAATAGAGCCGTGATCTTTGCTTTTGTGTAGGTGACGCGTCATCCCTGATAACGGTCGCGACCGGTGTCGCAAACACTGTGTCGTCTCTTTTCGCCGAGTGCTTCTGCATGTCAGCATACCGATATGCGTGCGTGCCTGCAATAGAAAGAAGTGACGGAGCTAACGAATTTCGTCATCAATTTGTTTGCCGACCAGTCGCCGGGTCGCCCAGGGGATAGATTGACCCGATGGCGGAGTCGACGTGGTGGCAGTACGTGCTCACCGTGACTGGCGGCGCCGCTCAAAAGGACATCGCCGAGACCACGGGAATCGATCAATCCAGCATTTCCCGCTGGCAACGAGGTGCCACCACCCCGCGGGCTGAGGCGGTCGTCGCCCTCGCCCGGGCCTACGGTCACTCGCCTGTTGAAGCGCTGGTTGCCGCTGGCTACCTCGAACGCGACGAGCTCGGTGTCGTGGAACTGACAACGCTCACCGGTGACCTCAGCAGGGTGTCGGTCGATTCACTGCTAAGCGAGCTTCGGCGCCGGGTACTCGGATCTCAGGATTCGCAGGCCTGGCCGGCTGGCTGGGCCGCCGACGACTCGAGCGTGGGCGGGTCGCAATATCGCCAGGAGAGCGGCGATCTCGGTCGCTGACAAGTCCTCGGGACGCACCCGGGTCATCACCTGCTCGAGTTCCCACCGCACGTGATGATGTTCGGACCGCGTGGTGTTCGGGTTCGCATTGATGTGGTCGCCTACCTTCGAAATACCCTGCTCGCGTAAGTCCATCGTCGGGGCGGCAGGGATTGGGCCGGCCCTTGTCGCCGAAGCACCGAGCGGACTCGTGTACGGGCGACGGTTCCAATCGTGCACCCATCCGGCGATATGCACAAGCAAACACGACGGCGGATTCTTCGTTTGCGACAAATCGGCCGTCACATCGTTAGCCAATGTTTGTTCGAACGCCGGTGCGCCCGGGCTTGTCACGGCGTGTGAAACCTGCGGATCAACCGGGTCGAGCACAACGGCGGGTGCCGCGAAAATCACCGAACACCAGGTATTTCAGTCAAAATTCCAGGTAGAGCTATGTGTCATGCGCCTCCAGCGGTCGGCTCCGGCCGTGGCGTCGCGCCTAGATACTCGGTCGGGCGGAAAGCGTCACCAATCGGTCATCGGTGTTTAGACCCGGCAAGGGCGTCTTGAGTACGTTGCCGAGCGCTACGCCTCCGGCCGCCGAATGGCGGCTGATATCGGGTCTGCAGCGAACGACATGTGAAACGATCTTGAAAACGGGCCTGTCGTTCCGGTATTGCGGCGCAGCCGAGATCTGGCGATTCGCGCGGCCATGCCGACGCTTGGCGCGGCGGCCCGCTGGGTTGATGCGACCAACCATGTCGTTGATGGGAGTCTCGATGCGGCGCAGCCAGAAGGCGGCCGCATCCTCCTGGCGGATCGATGGCCTCTCGGCAAGTGTTCGGCTCAGGGCGTGCGGTCGTGGCGCCGCACTGAGGCTTCGATGCCCTCGGCGGTGACGACGTGCCCGTCCTCGCAACGCACGTCGACGACGATGGGGCTCCCGCAGTCGTCATGAGTCATGGCTATGCGGCCTCCGTCGGACCGCGTCCAGCGATTGCCCCACTGCATCAGGGCGAGCAACACTGGGAGCAGCTCCTCGCCCTTGGGGGTGAGGTGGTAGTCCTCCCGGCTCCGTTGTCCGGCAACGTGATACGGCCGTCGCTCGAGCAGGCCCTCGTCGACGAGCTCCTTGAGCCGGGCCGCGGTAATTCGTTCGCTGACCTGAGCCCGACGAACGAACTCGTCGAAGCGGTGGGCGCCGTAGAACGCCTCCCGCAGCAGCAGCATGCTGGCGCGGCGTCCCACGACGTCGAGGGCGGCGGCCATCGTGCAGTTGGCTGCGGACCAAGCGTCGCGATCGGCGAGCGCACCCTTCAGCGTCATCGAAGTCACATTTTCATGATGCCACGCTGACTTGCCAGAGGTAAAGTCAGCATCGTAGGGTCTGACTTACCCAGGGCGCAGTCAGCATGCGGCGACCCACCAGATCCGAGGTAGCGATGACGATCGACGTATCCCCCCAGGCCGCGGCACTCAACCGGACCGCCGCACTCCTCGCGAAGGACCCGCAGATCCAGCACGCCGCACCCAAGCCCGACGTCGTCACGGCCGCCCGTGCGCCGGGTCTGCGCCTCGCCGAGGTGCTCGCCACCTTCGTCGACGGCTATGGGGATCGCCCGGCCATCGGCAGCCGAGCCCGCTCCGTCGTCTCCGATCCCGCGACGGGCCGCCGCGTGGCCCTGCTGCGGCCCGAGTTCGACACCACCTCCTACCGCGAGCTGTGGTCCGACGTCACCGCCGTCGCGAACGCGTGGAGCCAGGCCGCGGATGCGCCCGTCCGGGCGGGGGACTTCGTCGCCACCATCGGCTTCGCGAGCGGGGATTACCTGACGATCGACCTCGTCTGCGGCTACCTGGGTCTGGTCGCCGTGCCCCTGCAGCACAACGCGCCGGTCTCCCGGTTGCAGCCGATTCTCGCCGAGACCGAGCCCGTGGTCCTCGCCGTCAGCGCCGCCTATCTCGACCTGGCGGTGGAGTCGGTGTTGGGCACCCCGTCTCCACGGCGGCTGGTCGTGTTCGACTTCTCGGCCGACGTCGACGACGATCGAGACCGGCTCGAGGCCGCCACGGCTCGGCTCGCCGCCGAAGGCATGGACGTCGTGGTGGAGACGCTCGGCGCCACCGTGGAGCGGGGACGGGTCCTGCCGGACACGCCGCCCTACACCGGCGGCGACCCGGACCGGCTCGCGATGATCCTCTACACCTCGGGCAGCACGGGCGCGCCGAAGGGCGCGATGTGGACCGAGAAGATGGTCGCCACGCTGTGGACGTTGCCGCTCAAGGCACCGGATGCGCCGGTCGTCAACGTCAACTTCCTCCCGCTGAACCACCTCGGCGGCCGGATCCCGCTGTCGTCGGCCTTCCAGGCGGGCGGCACGAGTTACTTCGTCCCCGAAAGCGATCTGTCGACGCTGTTCGAGGACTGGTCCCTGGTGCGTCCCACCGACGTCGGCCTGGTGCCCCGCGTGGTGGACATGCTGTTCCAGCGATACCAGCAGAGCGTCGAGCGGCTGGTGTCCCAGGGGGTCGACGAGGCGACGGCCGACACCCTCGTCAAGTCCGAACTGCGCGAACACGTCTTTGGTGGCCGCGTGGTCGGCGGATTCGTCAGCACCGCGCCCCTGTCCGCGGAGATGAAGGCGTTCATCGAGTCCTGTCTCGACGCCACACTGACCGACGCCTACGGACTCACCGAGATCGGCGCCGTCTCGACCGACGGAATCATCGTGCGGCCCTTGGTGATCGACTACAAACTCGTCGACGTGCCGGAGCTCGGCTACTTCAACACCGACCGGCCGTACCCCCGCGGTGAACTGCTGGTGAAGAGCAACGGTGCCACGCCCGGGTACTACAAGCGTCCGGAGGTGACGGCGGAGGTCTTCGACGCCGACGGGTACTACCGCACGGGTGACGTGATGGCGGAGATCGCCCCGGACCACCTCGTATACGTGGACCGGCGCAACAACGTCATCAAGCTGTCCCAGGGCGAGTTCGTCGCGGTCGCAAACCTCGAAGCCGTCTACGCCGGTGCCCCCCTGGTGCGCCAGATCTTCCTCTACGGCAACAGCGAACGCGCCGCCCTCCTCGCCGTCGTCGTACCGACCGAGGATGCGCTGGTGCGGTTCGAGGCCGATCCCGCCGGGCTGAAGACGACTCTGCTGCAGACGCTGTCGCAGACGGCGCGCGAGGCGGAGCTGCAATCCTACGAGCTGCCCGCCGACATCCTGGTCGAGGACACCCCGTTCAGTGCTGCCAACGGGCTGCTGTCCGGGGTCGGAAAGCTGTTGCGGCCCAAGCTCAAGGAGTACTACGGTGACGCGCTCGAGCAGATGTACGCCGACCTCGACGGTGCCAGGGCCGACGAGCTTCGTGCGCTGCTCGACGCGGCCGCGAGCCAGCCCGTCGTCGACTCCGTCGTGCAAGCCGCGCAGGCGCTGCTTGGCATCGCGGGAAGCGCGCCCGAACCCACGGCCAAGTTCCTCGACCTCGGCGGCGACTCGCTGTCGGCGTTGACGTTCTCCAATCTGGTCCAGGACGTCTTCGGCGTCGAGCTGCCGGTCGGCGTCATCATCGGCCCCACGACGACGCTGGCCGACATCGCGGCGTACGTGGAGCGCGAACGATCCGGGGGATCGGCGGGCGCCACCTTCGGCAGTGTCCACGGCGTCGGCGCCACGGCGGTCCGCGCCTCGGATCTGACGCTTGACCGGTTCCTGCCGGCTGATCTGCTGTCCAATGCCGTTGCGCTACCACCGGTCTCGGCCGACGAACCGCGGACCGTCCTGCTCACCGGCGCCAACGGGTACCTGGGCAAGTTCCTCGCCCTGGACTGGTTGCAACGGCTCTCGACCGTCGGCGGGACGCTGATCTGCCTGGTTCGCGGCGACGACGTGTCGTCGGCGCGGGCTCGCCTGGAGTCGGTATTCGATGGTGAGGACCCGGCGCTGCTCGACAGGTTCCGCCGGCTCGCCGAGAAGCATCTGGTGGTGATCGTCGGTGACGTGGCCGAGCCCCGGTTCGGCCTCGACGAGGGCGCGTGGGAACGGTTGGCGGACAACGTGGACCTCGTCGCGCACCCGGCCGCGCTGGTGAACCACGTGCTGCCCTACTCGCAGCTGTTCGGCCCCAACGTCGTCGGCACCGCGGAGGTGATCCGCCTGGCGATCACCTCGCGGCGCAAACCCGTCGCCTACGTGTCCACCGTGTCGGTCGCGATGACCGTCGACCCGGCTCGCTTCGAGGAGGACGGCGACATCAGGGCGGTCAGCGCCGAGCGCCCAGTCGACGACTCCTACGCCAACGGCTACGGCAACAGCAAGTGGGCGGGTGAGGTCCTGCTCAGGGAGGCCCACGACCTCTGCGGCCTGCCCGTGACGGTCTTTCGGTCGGGGATGATCCTCGCCCACCGCAGCTACGCGGGTCAGCTCAACGTCCCAGACATGTTCACCCGCTTGATCTTCAGCGTGCTGGCCACGGGCCTGGCGCCGACGTCCTTTTACACCAGGGACGCCGACGGGCACCGGCAGCGCTCGCACTACGACGGTCTGCCGGTGGACTTCGTCGCCGACGCGATCACGACGCTCGGGGCCGAGACGAAGACCGGATTCCGGTCCTTGGACGTGATGAACCCCCACGACGACGGGATCTCGCTGGACGTGTTCGTCGACTGGCTGGTCGAGTCGGGGCATCCCATCGCCCGCATCGAGGACTACGACGAGTGGTTCCGGCGCTTCGAGACCGCTCTTCGCGCGTTGCCGGAACATCAGCGGCAGCAGTCGGTGCTACCCCTGCTGCACGCCTACCGCCGACCCGAGGTACCCGTCCAGGGCTCACTGGCCCCCGCCGAGGCGTTCCAGACGGCCGTGCGCGCCGCGAAGATCGGTGTGGACCAGGACGTTCCGCACCTGACTCAGGACTTCATCGGCAAGTACGTGTCGGACTTGCGACTGCTCGACGTCCTGACTTAGTAACCGGCGCGCGGCGTTTCGGGGCGCCAAGACGGCGTTGACGGGGCCGGCGAACTAGGTTGGTGTCTTCCTGGCGACGAGGGGGACCACCATGGGACGCGGCACGACGTTCGGCGCGGTCGGCGCATGTGCGCTGATGCTCGTCGGCTGTGGTGGCTCGGGCGGTAACGAGCCGGTCGC
This sequence comes from Mycolicibacterium hodleri, assembly GCA_006864685.1. Taxonomy (GTDB): domain Bacteria; phylum Actinomycetota; class Actinomycetes; order Mycobacteriales; family Mycobacteriaceae; genus Mycobacterium; species Mycobacterium hodleri_B. The sequence continues at coordinate 73,851 of VIFX01000008.1, forward strand.
AGCGCCGAGCAGCAGTTCGACGAGCAGCAGCGCCGCGCCGCGGCCCGTCATCAGCCCGTCGGTGCTCGACGCGGGCGCCTACCCGACCTCGCCGCGTCCGCCACTCGGCGTCGCGGGGAACCCGGCCACCGGCGCGGTGGCCGACGCCCAGCACATGGCCGACTTCGTCATCGGTCCCTGGGAGGTCGACGAGAAGCTCGTCGGCACCTACCTCAACAGCTACTACGTGTTGAACTCGGCGGACTCCTTGCAGCAGCTGGGTCCGGAGGGAATCGCGACCGCGGCGGGCCAGGCCGGGATGGTCAACGGGTTCGCCTCGGCCAGGCAGATTCCGGCCGACGCAGCCGACCAGGAGGCAGGCCGCGAGGCGATGGTGAACGCCGTGCTGCGCTTCCCGGATCCGGCGACCGCGGTGGCGGCCAGTACCGCGATGGGTGAGGCCGCGGCGAAACAACCCGTCAAGGGCGTCACTCCGACGGTGGTGACCATCCCCGGCCATCCCGGCGCCGTCGCGTCGACCTATCCGTTCACGCCGAGCGGCGCCGCTCAGCCAAGGGCCACCGTGCGTTCCTTCACGCCCCACGGTCCCTACGTCTTCATGCACTTCGTCCAGTCGGTCGACGGCGTCGACCGCGCGACCGGCCTGGTGGCCAAGGCGGTCGACGCCCAGGGGCCGGCGATCGACGAGTTCGTGCCCGCAGGCGATCTCGCCGCGGTTCCTCTGGATCCGACCGGGCTGCTGGCCAAGACCCTGCCCGCCGGCGTGGCCGAGGCCGCGAAGAACGCGGTGTACGCGACGAGGGGAGCGGAGCACTTCCAGACCAACCCGGTAGCGTCGGCGACGCTGTTCTCCGACACCGGCACCACCCAGGTCGCGATGGGCAGCACGAACGTCTACCAGACCAAGGACGACGGTGCGGCGGTCATGATCACCAACGCGTTCAGTCAGGAGATGACGTCGGACGGGATGGCGACCGCAGACACGGTCACGGCCCTGCCCGACAGCCACTGCTACGCGTTGACGCAGGCGTTCTACTGTGTGGCGCCCGCCGGCCGGTACGCGATCGAGGCCCGCAGCGGGCAGTTGGCCGACGTGCACCAGCAGCTGTCCGCCCAGTACGTCATGCTGACGGCGAAGTAGGCGTCCGACGGACGCCCTGAGCGACTTCGCGCTGGCGGTGTATGCCGCCGACGGGGTGTCCGCTGCGTGCCTGACCCTGCAGGACCGCCTCGACGTCGACGTGAACGTGGTGTTGTTCGCCGCGTACGTCGGTGCGGTGCGTGCCGAAAGTCTCACCGACGCAGGGCTTGTCGCGGCGCTGGACCGGATTGGCGGGTGGCACCGCGAGGTGGTCCTGCCATTGCGATCGGTCCGGCGGCGGCTCAAGGGCGAAACCTCACCTGCTGCCGCTCAGCTGCGCGCGGACCTTCAACGGCTGGAGATCGACGCCGAAATGGTCGAACTCGCCGAGCTCGGTGGGTTGGCAGCCGACGAGGCTCGCCCATCGGCATCCGGGACGTCGACCGAACGCGCGGCGGCGGCGATCGGCACGGTGCTTGGCGACGAACTCGACGACGAGATGCTCGCCGCGGTGGGCGTCATCGCGTCTGCGTCGGCGTCGTGGTCGGCACGGTCGGGCTGACCCTCGACGGTCCTGGCCAGGTAGGTACCGGCCAGGATCAGCACGGCGCCGACCACTCCGACGATCGTCACCGGATCGCCTCCCACCGCGACTCCGATCGCGGCCGCCCACAGCGGTTCGGTGCCGAGCAGCACGCTCACCCGGGCGGCCGACGTGCGGCGCGCGGCCCACATCTGGACGACGAACGCGAAGACCGTGCACGTCAGCGCCAAGTGCAGCACGAGGAGCCAGGAGCGCGCGGTCAGGTGGGCGGCGACCTCGAGCACACCGCGTCCGGTCGTCGCCGACAAGACGACGAAAACCGCCAGGGCAACGGTGAATTGGACGAGTGTCGTCCGCGCGGGGTCGAGCTTCCGATCCGCGGACGCCCGGGAGATCACGATGACGTGCACCGAACGCGCCGCGGCCGCGAGCAGCATCAAGAAGTCACCGAGGCTCGGCGCGGCGAAGCCGCCGCTCTGGGTGAGGAGGCCGACTCCGGCCACCGCCATGGCGACGGCGCAGTAGAACGTGGCTGGCAGGCGGGGGACGCCGACACGTCGGTCGAGCAGCGGCGTGATGACGATCGTCAACGAGATGATGAGGCCGGCGTTGGCCGCTGACGTCTTGGTGACGCCGAACGTCTCGAGCGCCAGGATCACGCTGAGGATCGCGCCGAACGCCGAACCCCAAGCCGCCTCGGTGCGCGTGAGCCCGCGCAGTCGTGGTGCCACGACGAGGGTGAGACCGACAACGGCAAGGCCGAATCTGATTGTCAGGAAGCCGAATACGCCGTCGGGGGTGACGGTGTCCTTCGCGGCGAGGTAGCTCGATCCCCACGCGACGGCGACTGCGAGCAGGGCGAGGTCGACGGTGCGCCGGTTCGTCGTGGGATTCACGAGGTCAATCGTGGGCGGGTGCGTCTCGGTAGACAAGCGAAACAAACTTCCGCTATTGAGTAGGATTTCTAAATGGATGTGGAGCGCCTGCGCCTGCTGCGGGAACTCGCCGAACGCGGCACCGTGAACGCGGTGGCCCGGGCGATGTCGCTGACTCCGTCGGCGGTCTCCCAGCAGCTCAAGATCCTGCAGCGCGAGGCCGGGGTGCCGCTACTCGAGCCCGACGGGCGGCGGGTTCGGCTCACCGATGCGGGCCGCACCCTCGTCGCACGGACCGACGAGGTGCTCGCGGCGCTGGATCGCGCCCACGCGGACATGGACGGCTACCGGACGACGCCCCGCGGCACCGTGCGGGTGGTGATGTTCCCGTCGGGGGCGGCAATGCTGTTGGCGGGCCTCATCACTCGCGCCGCCGAGATGGGTGTGGAGGTGCTCGGCCGCGACCTCGACCAGCCCGCGGCCAACGCGCCCGCGCTGCTGGCCGATGCCGACGTCGTGGTGGTGCACCGCGATGCGCGCGACACCGCGCAACTAAGCCCGCGGTTGGACACCACCGTGCTGCTGAGGGAACCATTCGACGTTCTGCTGCCGCCCGGGCACCGCCTCGCCGGCCAGGACGAGGTGGCGCTGCGGGATCTGGCCGACGAGTCGTGGGTGGGCGTCGAAGGCGGCCTGGTTGTCGACGACGTGATGCGGTCGCTGGCCGCGGTGTCGGAAGTGCAGCCGCGAATAGTCCAGCGTGTGAATGACTTCCGCGTCGTCGAGGAGCTGGTGCTCGCCGGGGTCGGGATAGCGCTGATGCCGCGGTACGCCATGGGGGTTCGCGACCTGGTGCGCAAACCGCTCAGTGGGGTGCGGGCCGCGCGTCGCATCGAGGCCGTGACCCGCGCCGGTGCGGCCACCCGTCCGGCCGTTGCGGCCGTCGTCGAGATCCTGGTGGCGCTGGCCGCCGACGTCTCGCGGTAGTCATCGGCCGGCCCATTTTGCATTGCCGTGTAACGCACCGGCGACGAGGCGACACTGAGACGTGGAGTCAGCGTCGACATCCGCTCCGACAACGGCAACGAATGGGTACACGTGGACGATCGCGACCAACCCCCACGCCGCGGGTTTCCCGCCGGCCTCTGGCGGACGCTCGAGGAACACCCGCCACCAGGACTGTCCCGGATCCGATGGCGCAGTCCGCTGCGCGGTCCGTGGCTGACGTCGGTCTTCGCCTCCGCGCTGCTCGTCGTGCTGCCGATCGTCATCGTCACGGGCTTGCTGTCCTACATCGCGTACGGTCCCAAGTTCGGGCAGGCCATCCCCGGCGACGTGGGGTGGCTGAAGCTGCCGTCGTTCGACTGGCCGAGCAACCCCAGTTGGCTGTACCGGCTGAACCAGGGGCTGCACGTCGGCCTCGGGTTGATCATGGTCCCGCTGGTGCTCGCCAAGCTCTGGTCGGTGATCCCGCGACTCTTCACCTGGCCACCGGCCCGGTCGCTAGCCAGCGTGCTCGAGCGCATCTCGCTGTTGATGATCGTCGGCGGCGTGCTCTTCGAGATCGTCACCGGCGTGCTGAACATCCAGTACGACTACATCTTCGGGTTCAGCTTCTACACCGCGCACTACTTCGGCGCGTGGGTGTTCATCGCGGGCTTCGTCTCCCACGTCGCGATCAAGCTGCCCAAGATGATTCGCAGTCTTCGATCCCGGTCGTTCGTCGCCGAGCTGCGGACCTCCCGGGAAGACACCGCGCCCGAACCGCTCGACGAGGACGGGTTGGTGGCGCCCGATCCGGACCCGCCAACGCTGAGCCGCCGGGGGATTCTGGCGGTCGTCGGCGGTGGCGCGCTGTTGGTGGCGGTGTTGACCGCCGGGCAGACCATCGGCGGGTGGACGCGTCAGTTCGCGATCCTGCTGCCGCGCGGCCGCAGTTACGGCGACGGACCCAACGACTTCCAGGTCAACCGGACTGCGGCCAGCGCGCGAATCGACCCGAAGTTGACCGGTGAGCGGTGGCGTCTGCAGCTGCTCGGCGGCCCACGACCGGTCGTCCTCGACCGCGCCGCATTGGCCGCGATGCCGCAGCACACCGTCGACCTGCCGATCGCCTGCGTCGAGGGTTGGTCGACCGTCGAGACGTGGACCGGCGTGCGGCTCGCCGACCTCGCCGCGGCGGCGGGGCGACCGGTACCGGGGTCGGCGGTGGTCTCCTCCCTGGAGCGGTTCGGGGCGTTCAACCGTGCCCGACTGCAGCGCAACCAGGTGCTCAATCCCGATGCGCTACTGGCATTCCGGGTGAACGGGGCGGAGTTGTCGCTGGATCACGGTTACCCGGCCCGGGTCATCGTGCCGGCGCTTCCCGGTGTGCACTGCACCAAGTGGGTGGCCTCCATCGAATTCCGGGAGTCGTGATGACCGTCTTCAGGCGTCTCTACGGCGACCACGTCCTGCACCTCATCGTCCTGGTGGCCGCGCTGGCTCTCGGCGCGTACACGATCTCGGTGCTCGGGGTCGACCAGTTGTTCAACCCCAGGGTGTGGTGGCAGTCGATCGCGGTGTGGTTCGCCGTGGCCGTCATCGGCCACGACCTGATCCTGTTCCCGCTGTACGCGCTGGTCGAGCGACTCCTGCCCAAGGGCCGTCGTCCCGCCGAACCCGTCGACGCGACACACCGGGTGCCGATCGTCAACTACCTCCGATTGCCCACCCTCGCAACGGCGTTGACGTTCGCCATGTTCCTACCCGGCATCATCGAGCAGGGCGCCGTCACCTACACCGCGGCGACCGGCCTCACCCAGGAGCCGTATCTCGCGCGGTGGCTGCTGCTGGTGGCGGGCTTCTACCTGACCAGCGCCGTCTGCTATCTGGTGCGCAGCGTCATGACCAGGACTCGTCCAGCTCACCCAACGACTCGATGAGAGCGCTGTTGACGCTGTAGTCCACCGGGCAGGCGATGACGCTGACCGTATCGGCCGCCAGCGCCTCGCGGAGGGTGGGCAGCAACTCGCCGGCCGATGCGATGCGGTAACCCTTGGCGCCGAAACTCTCTGCGTAGGCGACGAAGTCGGGATTGGCGAACCGGGTGTCGACGTTGTGGCCGATCTCCAGATCCATCTTCCAGCTGATCAGTCCGTAGGCGTCGTCGACCCAGATGAGGATCACGATGGGAGTGCCGACGCGCAGCGCCGTCTCGATCTCCTGGGAGTTCATCAGGAACGAGCCGTCGCCGGTGGCCACCAGCACCTTGGCCTCGGGCCGGGCGATCTTCGCGGCGATCGCACCGGGCAGCGTCCACGCCATGGTGGACAGACCGTTGGAGATCAGGCACGTGTTGGGCTCGTAGGTCGGGTAGAGCCGTGCCATCCACATCTTGAGCGCCCCAGTGTCGACGAGCACGATGTCCTCGCGATCCAGCGCCGCCCTGGTGTCGGCGACGATGCGCGCAGGCGCGAGCGGGAACCTGTCGTCGTCCCGGCCGCCGTCGAGTTCCCGGGTGAGCAACTCCCTGATGCGCTCCTGCCCTGACGTCGGCGGGTGCTCCCGCTGCACGGCGTCGGCCAGCTCGTCGAGGCAGCGCCCGATGTCGGCGTGCAGGCCGACGGCAACGTCGTAGTGGGCGTCGACCTCGGCCGGAAAGCGGTGGATGTGAATGATCTTCGTGTCGCCGCGGGGGTTGATGCGGACCGGGTCGAACTCCTGGAGTTCGTAGCCCGCCGCCACGATCACGTCGGCCTGGTCGAACCCGAAGTTCACGTAGTCGTGGCGCATGAAGCCGACCGCGCCCAGCGCCAGGGGATGGTCGTCGGGCATGACGCCCTTGCCGTGGAACGTGGTGGCCACCGGGATGTCGAGGGTCTCGGCGAAGCGGCGCACCGCGGCTGAGGCATCGGTGCGGGCCGCGCCGTGGCCGGCCAGCACCACGGGGTTGCGGGCGGTCCTGAGGATCTCGGCGGCGCGGGCGATCTGGGTTGCCGAGGGGTCGTCGGGCCGGGGAACGTTGACCCGCAGCGGGACGGCTGCCTCCGGGGCGTCGGCCGATTCGACGTCCTCCGGGACGGCCAGGTAGACGGCGCCGGGGCGCTCGGTCTGGGCGAGCTTGAAGGCCTTGCGCACCATCTCGGGTACGGCGCCCGGCGTCGCGACCAGGGCCGACCACTTGGTGACCGGTGCGAACATCGAGACGAGGTCGACGCCCTGATGTGATTCCTTGTAGCTGCGCCGCATGCCGACTTGGGCGGAAAGGGCAAGCACCGGAGTCGAATTGGTGGTGGCGTCGGCGACACCGAGTAGCAGGTTGATGGCGCCGGGACCCAGGGTTGCCGAGCAGACCCCGGCCCGGCCGGTCAGCCGGCCGTAGACCTCCGCCATGAACGACGCACCCTGTTCGTGCCGGGTGAGCACGTACTCGATCGACGATCTCGAGAGCGCGTCGACCAGCCTGATGTTTTCTTCGCCAGGAATGCCGAAGACGTGGGTGACGCCTTCGTTCTCCAAGCATTCGACGATCAACTCGGCTGTGATGCGACTGGGTGCTGCCATTCCTCGAGACTAGACACCGGGGCAATACCGGGTACCCGGTAGACCGTTTGGGGGTAAGCGTCGTCGACGTCGGCGGGCCAGCACGACACGATCGAAGACATGACCGAACAGTCCACCCCTCGCGACCAGGCCGCGACGCTCGAGGCGCTGCGGGCGGCCGGGTTCGTTGGAGACGGGGGAGCCGATCTCGGCGAGATGCTCGCCACGGCCGCGGACATCCCCGACGGTGACGACCTCGCCTGGCGGACGACGTGGAGCATGACGGCGCAGCGGACGGCGCGGCACGGTCAGGCGTCGCTCGACCTCGGTGACGTCGTCAGCGCGCGGGAGGCGTTCCTGCGGGCGTCGAACTACTTTCGTCTTGCCGAGTTCTTCTGCGGGGTCGACCCGAGCGACGACCTCGACGCGATGAGCCTCGCGCGCTGCTCGCGCGGGTACTTCGAGCGCGCCGCGGGGATGACGGATGCGCGGTTCACCGCCGTGCGCATCCCGTACGAGGGTGTCACCATGCCCGGGTACCTGTTCCTCGTCGACGACAGCGGGAAGCCGCGACCAACGGTCTTCTACACCAACGGCTTTGGTGCGTCATGCGAAGAGGGTTACCTCGTCGTCGGGGCGGCCGCGTTGCGGCGTGGCTACAACTTCCTGGCCTATGACGGACCGGGGCAGGGCGCGATGCTGCGCGAGCAGAAGGTGACGATGCGCCCCGATTGGGAGAACGTGCTCGGTCCCGTCGTCGACTTTGCCTCGGGAGTTCCCGAGGTCGACGCCGACGCGATCGTGCACTTCGGTCATGGCCTTGGTGGCTATCTGGTCGCGCGGTACGCCGCGCACGGCGGCAGGGCGGCCGCCATTGTCTGCAACGACGGCATGACGACGTTCTACGCGTCGTCCCCGCCGATTCCGGAACAGATACTCAGTCTCGTCGAAGACGAGCGCGACGACGAGGCGGTTGCGCTGCTCGACGTCTTGGCGAAGGAGAGTGCGAGGGCCCGCCGGGACCTGCGGACCGGCACGTGGGCTTTCGGGGGCGCGACCTCGGTGGACTATGTCAGGACTTCTGCCGAGTACACGTTGACCACCGACGACATCCGCCACATCACCAGCCCCACCCTGGTCCTCGAAAACACCGGCGACGCGTCACGTGCCGGGCAGGCGGCCAGTTTCGCCCGTGCGATGACCGCACCCGTCACGTACGTGGTGATGCGCGACGCCGACGATGCGTTGCACCAGAAGGTCTTCGACTTCCTGGCGACGACACTTCGGGCCGGCTAGGCCGACCGATCGCCGAAGACGGATCCCCGCCAGCACCGTGCTGGCGGGGACCCCCTTCGAAGCGGTGGCGTGCCTAGGCGGCGCTGCCCTTCGCTGCGCCCTTCGATTCGCTGCCCGACGCGGCGCCCGCGCCCTTCTCCGCGCCGCCGGCCGTGGCCGTCGTCGACCCCGCGGCCGGTGTTCCGTCCTTCTCGATCGTCGAGGTGGACGAGCCGTTCGACTTCGGCGCGTCGGCACCGGCCGTGGTCCCCGGCTCGACCTTGTTGCCGGTCGTCACGTCGGGTGCCGAGCTCGTCGGCTTGGTGGTCGGCGACGCCTTGCCCGGAGTCTCAGCCGGGGTCTTCGTCGACGTGTCAGTCTCGGTCTTGGACGGCGTGTTCGTCGTCGAACCGGTTGGTGCGCTGGTTGATTCGCTGCCGTCCTTGGTGCTGGCGGGAGTGCTAGGGGTCTTGTCGGTGACGGCCGGCTTGTCGGCCGAGGCAGCCGGCGCGCTCGCCGCGGGCGTGTCGGTGTCGGTCGTCGCCGGGGCGGTGGTCAGGGTGACGGTTGCCGCGGCCGCCGTGGGCAGGCTGGCGATGGTGGCGGTCGGAGCGGGGGGCTTGATCGCCTGGGTGATCATCTTGATCACCTGCTGCAGCGCGTACACCGGGCCGCCGGTGTTGATCACGAACAGACCGGTGGTCGGGTCGACGACGCCGGTGTTGGAGCTCAGCAGTCCGCCAGCCTTGACGATGATTCCCGAGCTTTCCGGGATGCCGGCAATCGGTCCGAGGTTGGGCCCGTAGCCGCCGTTGAGAATGCCGTCGGCGATCGTCGCGGGCGCGGCGACGATGGCGTTCGCCACCGCCCCGAGGTTTCCCGTGCCGACGGCGTTGATGACGTTCTGCACGGCCGCCACCGCGGCGGCGGGGGCACTGATCAAGGGTGCGACGAAACCGCTGACGGCCAGCAGGGTCACCAGCGGGTCTCTGGTGAACGCGTTGACCACGTTGACGAGGTTGGTCAGCGGCTGGGTGAGCACGGTCCCCAGCACGGGCAGCAGGTTCAAGGCGGGTGCGGCAACGGCGAGGGGAACCCCGAGCAGCGTGTTCACCGCGCCTTCGACATTTCCTGCGGTGAGCTGGTTGACGGCCGTCACCAAGGCCGCCGGCACCTGGGTAGCCGCGGCGGCGATTCCGCCACCCGCAGTCGACAGCCCGCTGAGAAGCGCCGCGCCGCTCCTGACCTGGTTTTGCAGGATCTGGTTGAGCAGCTGTCCCGGAACGGTGTTCTCGATCAGCGTGTTCGTGTTGGCGAGCGCGGTCTGGAACACCTGGGTGTACAACTCGATGGGATTGGCGAGCGCGGCGAGGTCGACGTCGGCGACGTGGATCGAGGGCAGCTGGACGTCGGGCAGGTGGATCTCGGGCATCGGGGTGACGGCGGCGGCGGCGATGACGCTCGCTCCGACGAACGCGACTCCGGCCGCGAAGTGGGGGCGACGGACGGCAGCTTGCATGGGAACTCCTTGACTGGATGTGAGCTCCGACACAGCGGAACCTACTTGCGAGTAACATCACGAACGGGGATGACTCAACCACTCGGGCGGCCGCGCGCACATCGCTCGAATTGATGATCTTGACACCTCCGGTAGCCACGTTTGCCCAGCTCATCGGCGAGGCCGGGTTCTGGCACGTGGAGGCTGGTGTGTCAGGCGCGGGCGTCGTCGCCCGTCGGGCCGCCGTCCCGCTAGCGACCCGCTCGTCGCCCTCGAACCGACACTCGTGACCTTGGTGGAACCCCCGCGGGCGTCACTTCGTCGTCAATATCATCCAAACGAGTGAGGAGGCGCCGCGTGCGGTGCCCGAGCCGTGGAAATTTCTGCCGGCATTCGGCGTTCTGCAATGCGGGCCCTCGTGGAGGCCGGTGGACGGGACGGAACGACATGGCTCAGACGGTGCTCAGGGGCCGCAGCGAAGCGATGTCTCGCGCGCTGACCGCACTGCGCCGCGCCAGCAGCACCGGTCAGGGCGCGCTGATCGTGATCAGCGGCGAACCGGGCATCGGCAAGTCGGCCGTCATGCGGGAGATCGTCGAACAAGCGTCCAGGTCCGGATTCGCGGTCGGCAGCGGCAAGGCCGAACAGGGGGATCAGATCGCTCCGGGTGCGCCGCTGTTGGTCGCGCTGCGGTCGGGGCGCCAGCCGCTTCTGCCCGGCGAGGCGTTCTCAAGCCTTGCTCCGCTGTACGACAAGCCGCTGTGGCTGGTCGACCGGATCAGCTCGCTGCTCGACGAAATCGCATTGAGCGCGCCGGTCTTGATTGCCGTCGACGACGTGCAGTGGGCCGATCGGTTGACCAGGTTCGCGCTGCGCGTGCTGCCATCTCGGCTGGCGGGGTCACCGGTGGTGTGGGTGCTCACCAGCCGATGGGCGCCGACCGGACCCGTTCAGGAGGTCATCGCGGGCACCGACGACGTCACGGCGATCACGCGCATCTCGCTGGGGCCGTTGGGCCCCGACGACATCGAGAGCCTGGCATCGGATCGACTGGGCGCGGAGCCGTCGGATCACGTCAAGAAACTCCTGAATGGCGTTGGCGGAAACCCGTTTTGGGCGGTTCAGGTGCTCGACGGGTTGGCGCGGCGACGCGAGCGTGGCCAAGGGGTCGGCGATCTGGCCGCCGAACTGTCGACGGGCGTGCGCGAGCGGATGGGCGAGCTGTCGGAGCAGGCCGCGGCCCTGGTACGGCTCACGGCGGTATGGGGACGGTCCCTCGACGCCTCGGACGCCGGCCGGCTGCTGGGGAACCTGTCGGAGGGTCGGGTCGGCTCGCTCGTCAGGGAGGGCGTCGACGATGGGCTGCTTGGCACCGCCGACGACGACGTGTTCCTCCCCCATGACCTGGTCGGTGACGCGGTGTACGCCGACATCGCACCCGGTGATCGCCGTGCGCTGCACCGCGCCTGCGCCCGCTATCTCATCGGAGAGGGGCGGCCGGCTCTCGCCGCGGCGACCCACTATCGCGCCAGCGCCGTGCAGAACGACGAAGAAGCCATTCTCGCGCTGGAGCGGGCGGCCAGCGAATGCCTGGTGTCGATGCCTGGGCAGGCCGCCGAGCTGGCGCAGCAGGCGTTCGAGCTGACGTCGCGCTCGCATCCGCTGTGGCTGGTCACCGGCACTCGTACCGTCGAGACGCTGGTCAACGTCGGGCGTGAGGGGCAGGCGCTGACCATCGCCGATCGGTTGGTCGACGTCGCCGCGGAGCCGGATGCCCTCGCGAGGATCGAGATCCAGGCGTGTCGCGCGCTGTGGTGTCTCGGTGACTGCGTCCAGATGGAGCGACGCGCCGGTGCGGCGTTGGCCCGAGCCGGCATCTCGGTGACGCTGCGGGCCCAGCTGTCGGCGGCGCGGGCGCTGGCCGCGTCCCGAACGGAGTCGGCGCCGCAGGCGGAGTCCATGGCCAATGCCGCACTCGCAGAGGGGCGCCGGGTGGGCGACGAGTACTCTCAGCGCCTCGCGGTGATCGCGTTGATCGAGGCGGCGCGCAACGAGGGTCGACACCGCCTGGCGCTGGACCGCTTCGCCGACTTGCGACGGCTGTCGGATACCGCCTACGAGGCGGAGGAGATTCGTACCCTTCAGCACCTGGACGCCTACGACGACGCCGAGGCTCTGTTGGCGAAGATTCGCGAGGCTCACGATGACGTCGACAAGCTGCTTCCCCCAATGCTTTACGCCCAGATGTGGCAGGACCACAACCTCGCCAGGTTCGACGCCGCCGAGGCGGGTGCGCGCACCTTGTTGAGGCTCGCCGACGAAACCGAGAACCACGGCTACCGGCTCAACGCGCGGATGGTGCTCGCCGCCGTCGCGAGCTACCGGGGTGAAATCGCCAGGGCGACAGAACTTCTGGTTCCCGTCGAGAACGACTGTCGGTTGTCCGACGGGGACCGATCTCCGCGCGCGCGACTGATGCGCGGCTGGGTGAAGGCAAGTGCCGGCGACATGGCAGGCGCGATGGCGGTTCTTGGCCCACTCCTGGAACGTGCGGAGGACGTCCGCGACCCGTGGCCGTGGACGCCGCCCTGGATGCGCATCCTCGCCGACATCGGCCTCGCCGCGGGCAATCGGGAGTTGGCCGGCGTGGCGTCGCGCCTCGCGGACGCCGTGGCGCTGCGAAACCCCGGGGTTCCGAGTTTGGACGGCGTCGCGCTACACGTCCGCGGCCTTCTGGCGGACGACCCCGAGGTGCTCGCCAGCGCAGTTGGCGCGCTGCGGGAGTCGCCGCGGCCGATGTTGTTGGCCGATTCCCTCAAGGACTTCGGATCGGTCCTGCTGCGCCGCGGGCGATCCGCCGAAGCCGTCGACGCCCTCGTCGAGGCCGCCGAGATCTATCAGCGGGTCGGCGCCACCGCGGCCAGTCGCACGATATCGAATCTGCTTCGTAGCCAAGGGATCAGGGGAAGTCGGATAAGTCATCCTGCGCCCCGTCCGAATACCGGATGGGCGTCGTTGACGCCCACCGAGCTTCGGGTGGTGGAGTTGATCAGCACGGGCTACACCAACCGCAGCGCCGCTGAGGCGCTGAGCGTGTCGACCAACACGGTGAACACCCACCTGCGGGCGGTGTTCCGCAAGCTCGGCGTGAAGTCCCGGGTCCAGCTGACCATCGCCTGGCGCAGTCGCTCCACCGACGAGGTGTGAGCCCTTCGGCGCGGATGTCGCGATCGCCACCATGGCACCCGTCGCCACTACTAGCGTGGGAATGGCCGATTGTTTCGGGCCTCGTCGGCACGGGGCCCCAGAAGGGAGAAGCCCCATGCCCGGCGCTGCGCACCGCGCATACCGCGAGGCTCGCGACCTGTTGCTCGAGCGCTACGGCGACCACGACGGCGCGTGCGCCCAGTTCACGTGGCCCGAGCTCGGGGAGTCGTTCAACTGGGCGGTCGACTGGTTCGACGTAATCGCTCGCGGGAACCGCGACACCGCGCTGTGGATCGTGGAGGAGGACGGCTCGGAGGCGAAGTATCGCTTCGACGAGATGGCTCACCGCTCCGATCAGGTGGGGAGATGGCTGGAATCGCTCGGGATCGGCAAGGGTGACCCGGTGCTGCTGATGCTCGGCAACCAAGTCGAGCTGTGGGAGTCGATGCTGGCGGTGATGAAGATCGGCGCAATCCTGATGCCGACCACCACCGCGGCAGGCACGGCCGACCTGGCCGACCGCATCGACCGGGGGCGCGCCAAGGCCGTCATCGCCAATGCCGCCGACGTGGCGAAGTTCGCCGACGTCCCTGGCGAGTTCTTGCGCATCTGCGTCGACGGCGCAGCCGGGTGGTTGGACTATCGGGAGGCGTATGTCGTCGACCGTCCGGACACGTTCACCACGACGACGGCGGCGACCGACCCGCTCCTGTGGTACTTCACCTCCGGCACCACGAGCAAGCCGAAGTTGGTGCAGCACAATCAGGTGTCGTATCCACTTGGGCACCTGACGACGATGTACTTCCTCGGGCTCCGGCCGGGGGACCTGCACCTGAACATCAGCTCGCCGGGCTGGGCCAAGCATGCCTGGAGTTGCTTCTTCGCGCCGTGGATCGCCGAGGCGACGATCTTCGTCTACAACTACTCTCGGTTCGACGCGGTCGGTCTCCTGAACCAGCTGCGTCGCGCCGAAGTGACCACGTTCTGTGCTCCACCGACCGTGTGGCGGATGTTGATCCAGGCCGATCTCAGCGGTGGCGGGGGCAAGCTGCGGGAGGCGATCGGCGCGGGCGAGCCGCTCAATCCTGAGGTGATCGGTCACGTTCGGCGGGAGTGGGGACTGACTATCCGTGACGGCTTTGGTCAGACGGAAACGACTGCGTTGGTTGCCAATACGGCCGGCGCTCCGCTCAAGGCGGGGTCGATGGGACGGCCGCTGCCCGGTGTCCCCGTCGTGATCGTGGATCCGCTGACCGGCGAGCTCGCCGACGAGGGGGAGATCTGCCTCGACCTGAATGCCACGCCGGTGAATCTGATGACGGGCTACGTCGACGACGACGAGAAGAACCTGGCCGTCACCGCCGGCGGTTACTACCACACCGGTGACGTCGCCAGCCGCGACGCGGACGGGCACATCACCTACATCGGCCGCACCGACGACGTGTTCAAGTCCTCGGACTACAAGGTCTCCCCGTTCGAACTCGAAAGCGTGCTCATCGAGCATCCCGCGGTGGCGGAGGCGGCGGTGGTGCCCGCACCCGATCCGACGCGGCTAGCCGTGCCCAAGGCCTACGTCGCCCTGGCTGCCGGGTGGGAGGCCAACGAGGACACGGCATTCCAGATCCTCAGGCACGCCCGCGAGCACCTGCCGCCGTACCTTCGGGTGCGGCGGGTCGAGTTCTACGAGTTGCCGAAGACGATTTCCGGGAAGATCCGGCGCGTCGAACTTCGGGCCAGGGAGCAAGCCGCCGCGGACAGCGGGCAGCCGATCGCCTCGGAGTGGCGCGACGACGCACGGACCATCGGCGTCACCTCGTGACGCCGTCTTACGCCCGCGGTGAGTCGCACCCGGCGATGCTCACCGACACGACCGGGCAGGCGCTGCGCCGGTCCGCGGAGAAGTGGCCGGATCGCGAAGCCCTGGTGGACATCCCGGCAGGCCGCCGGTGGACGTATTCTCAACTGCGGCAGGACGTTCGCCGATTGGCGTCGGGGTTGCTCTCGGCTGGCCTGCGGCGCGGCGACCGGGTGGGCGTGTGGTCGCCCAACCGCTGGGAGTGGACGCTGGTGCAGTTCGCCACCGCCGAGATCGGCGTCGTCCTCGTCACGGTCAACCCGGCGTACCGGGCCCACGAGGTCGAGTTCGTGGTCAACCAGGCGGGCCTGCGGTGGGTGTTCGCCGCGCAGCGGTTCAAGGATTCCGACTATGCGCGCATCCTCGCGGAGGTGGCACCGTCATGCCCCGGCCTGGAGCGGGTCGTGCTGTTCGGCACCGAGCCGTTTTCGGAACTCTTCGCCGACGACGACCGTGGAGTCGACGCCGTCGCCGCGACGCTCAGTGCCGGCGACGCCGTCAACGTCCAGTACACGTCGGGAACGACGGGCCGGCCGAAGGGTGCGACGTTGTCGCACGGCAACATTCTCAACAACGGGTACTTCGTCGGCGAGCTCTTGGCCTACACCGAAGCCGATCGGGTCTGCATACCCGTGCCGTTCTACCACTGCTTCGGAATGGTGATGGGCAATCTCGCGTGCCTCACCCACGGCGCGGCGATGGTGATCCCCGCCCCGAGTTTCGACCCCGAGGCGACGCTGGCGGCCGTCGCCGCGGAGTCCTGCACGAGCCTCTACGGCGTGCCGACGATGTTCATCGCCGAACTTGCCCTCGAGAACTTCGACTCGTTCGACCTGTCGTCGCTTCGGACGGGGATCATGGCCGGTTCGCCGTGCCCCGAACACGTGATGCGGCAGGTGGTCTCGCGAATGCACATGGACCAGGTGTCGATCTGTTACGGCATGACCGAGACGTCACCAGTGTCGACCCAGACGCGTACCGACGATCCGATCGAACGTCGTGTCGGCACCGTCGGCCGAGTGGGGCCGCATCTCGAGATCAAGATCGTCGATGCGGCGGGTGATGCGGTCGAGCGCGGCGAGGTCGGCGAGCTGTGCACCCGCGGTTACAGCGTGATGCTCGGCTACTGGGACGAGCCGGAGAAGACCGCCGAGGTCGTCGACGCCGACGGCTGGATGCACACCGGGGACCTGGCGATCATGGACGACGCCGGCTACGTGCAGATCACCGGTCGTAGCAAGGACATGGTGATCCGTGGCGGGGAGAACATCTACCCCCGCGAGGTGGAGGAGTTCCTCTACACCCACCCCGACGTGCTGGACGCCCAGGTGATCGGGGTGCCCGACGAGAAGTACGGGGAAGAACTGATGGCATGGGTCGTCCTTCGGGACGGGGCGCCCGACTTGTCCGCAGACGACGTGCGTGCCTTCGCTGCGGACAGGCTTGCGCGCCAGAAGATTCCGCGGTACGTCCGCAGTATCGAGCAGTTTCCGATGACCGTCACGGGAAAGGTGCGCAAGGTCGAACTGCGCGAGATGGCCGTCGACGAGCTGTCGTCGAATCGATCCAGCGAAGTATGACAGCCGGGCCGTCTGTGTATGGTCAGGCACCAGTTGATGATCGTCGCCGAGCTACCACGTCACGCCCAACGCGTGGCATACCTCCCACGGACCGCCGTAAGCAATGGTCCCCAAATCCCAAGTCTGAGTGTCAAGACTCGTTGCGGGCCCGGGCCGTATATTCGCGGAGTACAAGCGATTTAGGTCTACGAAACTATGCAGCGTCCGCGAAAGGTATCGGGACGCGTTTGCGTTTTCGTCGATGATCGGCTCGATGCGAGTTGCCCATTCTGCAACGTGACGCCGGAACGAAGTGATGCCGTCATCTCTTGCTTGCGTTCCTGACTGGCCCAATGCGACGAATTCTCTGCCAGTGTCGACGACCTCTCGGAGTAAGGGCCCTACTCTCTCGCACAACGCTTTATCGGCCGCTGAGGTGTTCTCACCGGGTGTGGCGACCGGCGACGATGATGGCGTTGCCGTCACCGCCGTATCCGGCTGCCGCACCAACGCGATCACCCCGACGATCAGAGCTGCCGCTGACAGCACGACGGCAAGCGCGACTCCGAGCCCGATCAACTTCCCCGAACGCCGAGGCGGTGGGGGGCCGTACCCGCCGGGGCCTTGGCCGAACGGGTACGAAGGGCCACCACTAGTCATCCCCTCAGCTTAAAGGCTTTGCCGCACAACCCTTGGCGCCAAATGTCTTCTGTTACCCGCTGCGTGACCTCACTCGACGTCGCGCTTCGCGTGCCGGCCGTAGCCAACGGACAGTCGCCGACCGAGGAGGTACCCGGCGGCGTAGAGGACGACTGGCACGCCGTAGAGCGGGATTGACGCCAGCGCCGCCAGCGCGGCCGGAACCCATTGCCCGCGCGCCACGGGAAAACGTCCACGCCCGTCGAGGACGCCGACGGCGGGTGCCATGAACCCGACCAGGGCCACCCCGACCCAGGACCGCCAGTCGGGGTGCGCGGGCAGCGCCACGCAGATCGCCGAGATCACGGTGAGGCACACCAGGATCCACCAGAACGCGCCTGGCGTCGACGTCGCGTAGTTCTCCAGGGCTGGCGGCCGCGGGATCATGCCGCGGTCGCGTTCGTCGCGTCGGCGGTCCGAGTCGGACGCGCTGATCAGCCGGTCGCCGATCTTCAGGTACGGCGTGTTGAGGACCGCGTAGAGCAGCGTGATGAAGACGACGAGCCCCGTTCCTCCCAGGACGGCTTGCCATCCGCGATGGCTCAGCGCCAGCACCGCAGCGCCACCGTGTCCGAGCCAGTAGAGACGCCGCTCGACGCGCAGCTCCTTCGTTCGGAAGGACGCGACGAAGAAGCCCAACCACCACAGGCCGGCCAGCGCCAGCAGTGCCGTCGACCACGGCGGGCCCGGCTGAGCCATTCCGGCGGCGAGCTCGTGTGGCACGCCCTCATTCTCCCCGCGAGGCACGGCGCGATGGAGCACCAAAGAGCTGGGACGGAGTGACGGGGATCTCGGAAGGTAGGTCTGACACGCCCGCCATTCATATTTAGGCTTGGCTTACCTAAATTTGAAAGGTGGGTCATGAGGCGGATTCGAGTCGCGGTCATCGGCGCCGGACCGGCGGGCATCTACGCCGCGGACACCCTGGTGAACGACTACCCGGGCGCGCAGGTGGACGTGTTCGACCGGCTCCCGGCCCCGTACGGACTGGTGCGCTACGGCGTCGCCCCGGATCATCCGCGCATCAAGGAGATCATCAAGGCCCTGCGCCGAGTGCTCTCCCGCGACGGCATCCGCTTCCTCGGAAACGTCCACTACGGCACGGACGTCAAGCTGTCGGATCTGCGGCACTTCTACGACGCGGTCATCTTCTCCACCGGAGCGCGCGCGGATCGTGAGCTGGACATTCCGGGAGTCGACCTGCCCGGCAGTTACGGCGCGGCCGACTTCGTGTCCTGGTACGACGGTCATCCCGACGTTCCGCGGGACTGGCCGTTGACGGCGAAGAACGTCGCGGTCCTCGGGGCGGGCAACGTCGCACTGGACATCGCCAGGGTGCTCGCGAAACCCGCCGACGAGCAGCTGACCACCGAGATCCCCGGCAACGTGTACCGCGGTCTGGCCCTCAACCAGGCCACCGACGTCCACGTGTTCGCCCGCCGCGGGCCGGCCCAAATCAAGTTCACCCCAATGGAATTCCGCGAGCTGTCGCATTCGCCGAGCATCGACGTGGTCGTGCACCCCGAGGGTTTCGAGATCGACGAGGCCAGCCAGGCCGCGATCGGCAAGAGCAAGTCGACCAAGCTCGTCGTCGACACGTTGATGCGTTACCTGGAGAAGGAGCCGACCGGCGCGCCGCACCGCATTCACATCCACCTCTGCCAGGCGCCGGTGGCGATTCTGGGCACGGACCGCGTCGAGGGGTTGCGGACCGAGCGCACCGAGCTGATCGGCGACGGAACCGTCCGTGGCACTGGTGAATTCGTCGACACCCCGGTGGAGGCGGTGTACCGCGCGGTGGGCTACCTGTCCTCGCATCTCGCCGACCTTCCCTTCGACCACGGCGCAGGCGTGGTGCCGCACGACAAGGGTCGGGTGCTCGACATGGACGGCGTGATGATGGAGGGCACGTACGTCACCGGGTGGATCAAGCGGGGACCGATCGGCCTCATCGGGCACACCAAGTCCGACGCCGCGGAAACCGTGACGAGCCTGCTGGCAGATCTGCCGGGCACCGCGCCCGCCGAGGTCTCCGATCCCGATGCGATCCTCGCCCATCTCTCCGGCCGGGGCGTCGACTACACGACGTGGGCCGAGTGGGAGCAGCTCGACGCCCACGAGATCGCCCTCGGGGCGGAGCAGGGTCGCGAGCGCGTCAAGGTCGTGCCGCGCGAGGACATGATCAAGGGTGGTCGCCCCGCCTGACCCCACCCGCAGGATTCGTGTGCGTTCACCGGCGCTCACCGCCGGTGGATGCACACAAATCGCGAGTTAGGACAGGTCGACCGACACCTCGAAGGACGCCCGGTCGGCGCGGTAGACGTCGCGGGCGAACTCAACCCGTCGGCCGTCCGCGCCGAACGTCGTCCTGGTAAGCAGGGTGCCCGCCGAGCCGGGCCGGACGTTGAGCTGTGCACTCGAGGAATCGTCGAGGACGATCGACTCCAGCACTGCCGTCGAGCGGCTGAGTTCGATCCCGTAGCGGTCTCGCAGCGTCGCCCAGAGGGATCCTTCGTCGGCGAGGTCGAGAATACCCGGGGTCAGGTCGGCGGGCAGGAACGTCGTCTCGAGCGCGAACGGAACGTCGTCGACGGTGCGCAGGCGATGGAACACGTGCACCGCCGCCCCGTCGTCCAGTTCGAGGGCCAGCCGCACCGACGGGGTCGGCTCCTGATGTTCGGCCCACAGCAGTTTCGCCGCCGGGTGGCGGCCCAGCCGGGACACCTCCTCGGAGAAACTGCCGATGTGGAACCGCACGGGGGGCTCGGCAACGAACGTGCCACGCGGTGGCCGTCGGTAGACCACGCCCTCGTTCTCCAGCAGTGACAGCGCCTGTCGCGCGGTCATCCGGCTGACCTGGTGTAGTTCCGCGAGCTCGCGTTCCGACGGCAGCAGGGTATGAGGTCCGAGCTGGTCGACGAGGATGCGGTCCCGTACCTGAGCGGCGATCGCGATGTAGCGCGGAGTGGTCGACGGCTTCCGCGCGCTCCTCGAGGCCGTCACCACTGCAGGGTATCTCCGGGGCGTGGGCCGGGTGACCGCTTGGTCTAGTCCACCGCCGTGTTAACAGTCGATGTCCGGGGTTGACGGCACACGGACCCACTCCCATACTTTGGTTCAACCGCATGGTCTATACCACCCTGGAGGAACCCGATGAGTGATCCGCAGCCAGTCCTCCGAGGCGGGGGTGACGAGGCCGAGCTGGCGCAGTTCGGCTACAAGCAGTCGATGGAGCGTCACACCGGCAAGTTCGCGTCATTCGCGGTGGCGTTCGCCTTCGTCTCCATCGCGACCGGCATCTTCACCACCTACGGAGCGGTGCTCAACTCCTCGGGTCCCGTCGGAATCTGGACGTGGCCCATCGCCGTGGTGGGCCAGCTCGCCGTGGCCTTCGTCCTGGGCACCATCGCCTCGCGGATGCCCGTGACCGGCTATGCGTACCAATGGATGTCGCGGCTGGCCAACCCGATCTTGGGCTGGATCATCGGGTGGATCTCCTTCACCTTCCTGGCCGTCGTCGTCGTCGCGGTCGACTACACGATCGCGTCGACCGTGCTTCCGGTGCTGCTGGACTACGAGGGCACGCCTGCCGTCACCTGGGGCGTAACCGCGCTGGTACTCCTGCTGCAAGCGGTGCTGCTGGCGTTGTCCACCAAGTGGACTGAGCGCGTGAACAACGGCGCGGTGTCCCTCGAGCTCGTCGGCATGGTCACGCTGACGGTGCTGCTGCTGGTGGTCGCGGCCGTCCGCGGCGACATGGACGGGGCCAACCTGTTCAGCAAGGGAGCCGTTGCGCCAGAGGGGTTCTGGTCCTTCGGCGACTGGACGTCGGCCGGCCCGTGGATGCTCGGCTTTCTGCTTGGCGCCTTCACGATCGTCGGATTCGAGTCCGCGGCCAACCTCGCCGAGGAGACCAACGATCCGGAGCGCGTGGTGCCGCGGGCCATGTGTCAGGCCGTCATCGCCTCCGGCGTACTGGGTTTCGTGTTCCTCGTCGCCGTGACGCTGGCCGCGGGAGATCCCGTCGCCCTCGCCGAGTCCGGCACCCCGATCGCCGACGTCATCCACGACACCCTCGGCTCGGTGGTCAGTACCCTTCTTCTCCTCATGGTCGTCATCGCCATCTTCGCGTGCGGGTTGGTCATCATGATGACCGGAGTTCGCTTGACGTGGGCCATGTCTCGCGACGAGCGCTTCCCGGGCTGGCAGCAGTGGAGTCACATCTCGCCGCGGTTCCACACGCCGTTCAAGGCGACGGTGCTGTTCGTCCTCCTCGCCGAGCTGATCCTCGCCATCTTCTCGCAGTCCGAAGACGCCCTGTTCACGCTGTTCGGCGCCGCCACGCTGCTGCCCGCGATCATCTACGCCGCGACGGTGGTGCTGTACCTGGTCAAGCGCAAGGACCTGCCCGTCAACGGCAAGTTCGACCTGGGCGCCTGGGAGAAGCCGATTCTGGTCGTCGCCGTGGTCTGGCTGGTCTTCGAACTCGCGCTCTTCCGCGACGCCAGCTTCAAGGACGCCTGGCTCTATGTCATCGTGATGGTCGTGATCGGTGCGGCGTACCTCGGCTATCTGCTCGCCCGCCGCGGGCGGGACGGCCTGGCCATGCCCGACCAGCACTCGATCGACGCGGTTCTCGACCACGAGGCGGGCGCACACCACCCATGAGCCACGTGTTGGCCGTCGACCAGGGCACCTCGGGCACCAAGGCGATCGTCGTCGACGACGCCGGTCGGGTGGTGTCGATCGCGGAGGTCGCGCTGCGCCCCCGGTATCTGCCGGGGGGAGGGGTCGAGCAGGACCCCGAGGCGCTCTGGGACTCGGTGGTCGACGCGGGACGACGCGCCCTTGCCGAGGCGGGGGTTGCCGTCGCCGCGGTGGCGCTGGCCAACCAGGGTGAGACCGTGCTCGCCTGGGACCGTGCGACGGGCCGGCCGCTGAGCCCGGCGATCGTCTGGCAGGACCGCCGTGCGGAGACCATCTGCGCGGACCTCGCCGGATCGGCGCCCGACGTCGCCAGGCACACCGGTCTGGTGCTCGACCCGTACTTCTCGGCCCCGAAGATGGCGTGGATCAGGGCCAACGTGACCAGCGCAGGCGTCGTCACCACGACCGACACCTGGCTGGTGCACCGGCTGTGCGGTGCCTTCGTCACCGACGTCTCGACGGCCAGCCGGTCGCTGCTGCTTGATCTGGACTCGGCGACCTGGCGGCGCGATCTGCTCGAGCTGTTCGGTCTGGCGGACGAGCCGCTGCCCGAGATCGTCGCCTGTGATCAGATCATCGGCGAGACAACGGTTTTCGGTGACACTCCGGTATCGGTCGCCGGCCTCGTCGTCGACCAGCAGGCTGCCCTCCTCGCCGAAGCCTGTCTGGACCCCGGCGCGGCGAAGTGCACATACGGTACCGGTGCGTTCCTGCTCGCCCAGCTCGGCGGCAACGCCGCCCGATCGGCGGCGGGGCTGACCACCTCGGTCGCCTGGACGCTTCGCGATCGCACGTCCTACTGCGCGGACGGGCAGGTGTACACCGCGGCGTCGGCCGTCCGGTGGGCCGTCGACCTCGGTCTGATCTCGGCCGCCGACCAACTCGACGCCGTGGCGGCGGCCGACTCCGCCGGCGTCCTCTGCGTGCCCGCGCTGGCCGGGCTGGCCGCCCCGTGGTGGGACGCCCAGGCCACCGCCTCGTTCACGGGCATGACGCTGAGCAGCGGTCGCGGACAGCTGGTTCGGGCCCTGGCGGAGGGCATCGCCGCGCAAGTCGCGTGCCTCGCCGAGCTGGTCGGCCAGGACTTGGGGCAACCGTTGACGCGGCTTCGGGTCGACGGTGGGCTGACGCGTTCCGAAGTCTTGATGCAGGCCCAAGCCGACCTCGCCAGGATCCCCGTCGAGGTCTACCCGTCGGCGCACGCCACCCCACTTGGCGCCGCGGCGTGTGCACGGCTTGCGCTCGACCCGGAGCTGAGTCCGGCCGACGTCGTCGGCACCTGGACGCCCGAGCACACGTACGAACCGCTGTGGTCCGACGACCGCGCGGCCGAGCACCTGGCCCGCTGGCGGCGCGCCGCCACCGCGGTGCTGACACCCGGAGAGGACCAATCCTGAACGCGCAGGCTGACATCCGTGACGTCGTCGTGATCGGCGCAGGCATCGTGGGGAGTGCGATCGCCCGCGCACTCGGCGGTACCGAGCTGACGGTGACGCTCGTCGAGGGGCGCGACGACGTGGGGGACGGCACCAGCAAGGCCAACACCGCGCTGCTGCACACCGGCTTCGACGCCACTCCGGGAACGTTGGAGTCCCGCCTGGTCGCCCGGGGCTACGACCTGCTCGGCGAGTACGCCGAGCGGGTCGGCGTCCCCGTGGAACGCACCGGTGCGTTGCTAGTGGCGTGGACCGACGAGGAGCGCGACGCCCTGCCGAAGCTGAAGGACAAGGCCGAACGCAACGGCTACCACGCGTGCGAGATCGTCACGGGCGACGAGGTCTACCGGCGCGTCCCCGACCTCGGTCCCGGCGCGCTGGCGGGCCTCACCGTGCCCGGTGAGTCGATCATCTGCAGCTGGACCACGAACCTGGCGCTGGCGACGGAGGCCGTCGAGCGCGGGGTGGACCTGCGCCGTGGCGCCATGGTCACCGACGTCGTCCGGCATGACGACCACACCGCCGTCGTCACCACGACGGGAGAAGTCAAGGCGCGCTGGGTGATCAACGCGGCAGGCCTCGGCGCAGACCACCTCGACGGACGGTTCGGCTACGACCGCTTCACCGTCACCCCGCGGCGTGGCGAGCTGCTGGTGTTCGACAAGCTCACCCGACCGATGGTGCCGTGCATCGTGTTGGCCGTGCCCTCGTCGCGCGGCAAGGGCGTGCTCGTCAGCCCGACCATCTACGGCAACGTGATGGTGGGACCGACGTCGGAGAACCTGACCGACCGCACCGCCACCGGCACCTCGGAGGAGGGCTTCGCGTTCCTGCTGAGCAAGGGGCGCGCGCTGATGCCGACCCTGTTCGACGAGGAGGTGACCGCCGCCTACGCGGGTCTGCGGGCGGCAATCGACCGGGACGACTACCTCGTCGACGTCGACCGGGACCAACGGTACGTGCTCGTCGGCGGCATCCGGTCGACCGGTCTAACCGCGGGAATGGCTCTGGCAGAACATCTTCTGGAACTGCTCGCCGATTCGGACCTCGACCTGACGCCACGCGGTGCCCTGCCGCCCGCACCCCGGATGCCGAACATCGGCGAAGCCACCACCCGGCCCTACCAGGACGCCGAGCGCATCGCGGCGGACCCCGAGTACGGCCGCATCGTGTGCTTCTGCGAGCGGGTCACCGCCGGTGAGATCCGCGACGCGTTCGCCTCGACCATCCCGCCCCGCGACCTCGACGGGCTCCGTCGTCGTACCCGGGTGTTGAACGGCCGCTGTCAGGGCTTCTACTGCGGGGCCCACACCCAGTCGTTGCTCGAGGCGTCGCTGTGAGGGTCGCGGTCGCCGTCATCGGCGGCGGACCGTCGGGGCTCACCGCGGCGGCGGCCCTCGCCCCGATCGTCGACGGCGAGGTGCTGGTGCTCGAACGCGAGGCCCACACCGGTGGAATCCCCAGGCACAGCGACCATCTCGGCTACGGGATCAGGGACCTCAGGCGCTTCGTCTCCGGCCCGACCTACGCCCGCACGCTCACCGACACCGCCCGCGACGCCGGCGCGCGCCTGGAAACCGAGGCCATGGTCACCGGATGGGGCGGCGACCGCACCCTGGAGATCACCTCGCCGCGCGGACGCCGGATCGTCGAGGCCGACGCCGTCGTCCTGGCCACCGGGGCGCGGGAGCGACCCCGTCCCGCCCGGCTCATCCCAGGGGACCGGCCCGACGGGATCTACACCACCGGGCAGTTGCAGAACCTCGTCCACGTTCAGCACGCGGCGGTTGGCAGCCGCGCCGTCGTCGTCGGAGCCGAACTGGTCAGCTGGTCGGCCGTGCTCACCCTCCGCGAATCCGGTTGTGCGACGGTCGCAATGGTCAGCGCCCATCCCCACTCGGAGTCCTATGCGGCCTTCCGAATCCCCGGTCGCGCGCTGCTGCGGGGTCCGGTGCTGACGCGCAGCCGCGTGGTGAGCGTCGACGGCAAGCAGCGGGTCCGGTCGGTGACGGTGCAGAACCTCGACACCGGCGCGCGGTCGACGATCGAATGCGACACCGTCGTGATGACTGGCGACTGGATTCCCGACCACGAGCTCGCCCGCACCGCCGGTCTGGCAATGGACTCCACGACCCGCGGGCCCCTCGTCGACGCCAGCTTGCGGACCAGCAGGCCAGGGGTGTTCGCGGTGGGAAACCTGGTGCATCCGGTCGACACCGCCGACGCCGCCGCCCTCGACGGCCGCCACGTCGCGCCCCGGGTTCGCGACTGGCTCGTCGGCGGCCGGGCGGCAGCGGCGGGCATCCGGGTTCGGGCCGGCGCGCCGTTGCGTTGGGTGACACCACAACTCGTCACCCTTGACGGTGGGGCGGCGCCCCGTGGTGACCTGTTGTTCTGGGTCGACGAGTATCACCGCGCCCCCCGGCTGCGGGCGGTACAGGACGGCCGCGTCATCGGCAGCAAGCGGACGGCATGGCCCGCCGCGCCGGGGCGGATCTATCGGGCGCCGTGGTCGTTGGTGGCCGGGGCCGATCCCGCGGGTGGCGACGTGGTCGTCGAGCTCGCCGTCTGACAAGGTTGACGGGCACCGTCACACGTCAGGAGATTCCATGTCCGTCACCGTCATGCTCGAGCTGCGATTCAAGCCCGAATCGGTCGCCGAGGCGCGCGAGGTGTTCACCCGCGAACTCGCCAAGACCCGCGGGTTCAAGGGTGCGAACGTCATCGACGTGCTCGTCGACGAGGACGACGAGGCGCACTGGATCATCTACGAAGTCTGGGAGACCGTTGCCGACGACGAGGCCTACCGTGCGTTCCGGGCCGGCGAGGGCAAGATCGTCGACCTTCCGCCCCTGCTGGCCGCTCCGCCGGTCAAGACTCGCTACGTCACCACCGACGTGTAACTCGTCGCGTCGAGTTGGCGGTTTGTGCTTTACAAACCCGACCGGCACCGCCACGCTCACAGGCATGTGCGCGCAATCCGAGAGATGCAACGCCCGTCGACCGAGGCAGGCATGAAGTCGACGGTCGACCCCGGCAACGTCGAGGACGTCCTCGCCCGCTCCGGAATCGTCCAGGGAGTCGAGCCCGCTGCGGTCGCCGCCCTGGCCAGTCAACTGCAGCCAGTCGACTTCCCGAGGGGTCACACGATCTTCGTCGAGGGCGAACCCGGTGACCGGCTGTACATCATCGTCTCGGGCAAGGTGAAGATCGTCCGCAGCGCGCCCGACGGCCGGGAGAATCTGCTCACTATCCTCGGTCCGTCGGACATGTTCGGCGAGTTGGCGATCTTCGATCCCGGCCCGCGAACCTCCAGCGTCACCACTGTTACGCAGGTGCGGGCGGTCTCGATGGACCGTGAAGCGCTGCGGACCTGGATCTCGGGCCGCCCCGAGATCGCCGAGCAGCTGCTGCGAGTGCTGGCCCGGCGCCTGCGCCGCACCAACAACAACCTCGGTGACCTCATCTTCACCGACGTGCCCGGCCGCGTCGCCAAGCAGCTCCTGCAGCTGGTGCAACGCTTCGGGGCGCAGGAGGGCAACGCGCTGCGCGTCACCCACGACCTGACGCAGGAGGAGATCGCCCAATTGGTCGGGGCGTCGCGCGAGACCGTCAACAAGGCGCTCGCCGACTTCAGCCAACGCGGATGGATCCGCGTGGAGGGCAAGAGCGTTTTGATCCTCGATCCTGAGCGTCTGGCCAAGCGCGCCCGCTAACTCGCGTTGACGGTTTCGACTCCATCGGCCATGCTCGAAGTTACTGGTGAGTAGTGCCGAGAACCCAGAGATCGAACCGAGACGGAGAGATCGACCATGAATGACGTGAAGTTCCTCGACCTGCACGGCGAACGAGTTGCCTACCGAGACGAGGGCAGCGGCGAGGTCCTGCTCCTGATCCACGGCATGGCAGGCAGCTCCGACGCCTGGCGCGAATTGATTCCGCGCCTGTCCAAGCACTATCGCGTGGTGGCGCCCGACATGCTCGGCCACGGGCAGACGGCGAAACCCCGCGGCGACTACTCGCTCGGCGCGTTTGCCGTGTCGCTGCGCGACCTCCTCGACGAGCTTGGCATCGCCCAGGCGACCATCGTCGGCCATTCTCTCGGTGGGGGAGTGGCGATGCAGTTCCTGTATCAGCATCCCGACTACTGCGAACGACTCATCCTGATAAGCAGCGGCGGGCTGGGCACGGATGTCGGCTTCATTCTGCGGCTGTTGTCGGCGCCGGGAGCGGAGTTCGTGCTGCCCGTCATTGCGCCGACGCCAGTTCTCAAGGTGGGCAACAAGATCGGGTCGTGGTTCACCTCGGCGGGGATGAAGAACCCGCGGGCGAGTGAGATCTGGCGGGCCTATTCGTCGTTCTCGGATCGTCCGACCCGCGACGCCTTCCTGCGTACCCTGCGGTCCGTCGTCGACTACCGCGGTCAGGCCGTCAGCGCGATCAACCGCCTGCACGTCCGCTCCGAACTTCCGACGCTGGCCATCTGGGGCGAGGACGACCAGATCATCCCCGTCGAGCACGGCCACGCGGCCATGGCTGCCCGTCCCGGCGGTCGGCTCGAGGTGCTGCCCGGCGTTGGGCACTTCGCTCACGTGGAGGCGCCGAACGAAGTCGCCGAGATCATCGACGACTTCATGCGGTCGACGAAGCACGACACGGGCGTCGACGTGGACGTCGTGACTCCGCCGACTATTACGGATTCCGTCGAATAGGCCCCTAGTTCGCCGCAGTCGGGTTGACTTTGGTTACCGGTGGGTATTGGGTGTACAGGTGTTCACCAATTGAGCGCCGCTCGCCCGTCAACGGATCCCGAGGTGCACGATGAGCCTGAACCTGCGCGACCTGGTCCGCTGGACCGAAAAGCCCGCCCGCAACGTGGAGGCGGGCACCGGATCACCGACGAACCTGCTCCGCGGCCTCGCGGCGCGGGCGACGACACCGCTGCTGCCCGACGACTATCTGACACTGCTCAATCCGCTGTGGTCGGCCCGTGAGCTCCGCGGCGAAGTCGTTGACGTGCAGAAAGAAACCGAAGACACCGCGACCGTGACCATCAGGCCGGGCTGGGGCTTCTCCGGGGAGTACCAACCCGGTCAGTACGTCGGCATCGGCCTGAGCATCGACGGGAAGTGGCACTGGCGGTCCTACTCGTTGACCTCGGTTCCGGTCCGCGACAAGAAGCTCATCTCCATCACGGTCAAGGCCACGCCCGAGGGCTTCCTGTCGACGCACTTGGTGAACGGTGTGCAGCCCGGAACGATCGTTCGCTTGGCGTCACCGAAGGGCGACTTCGCGCTGCCGGATCCGCCGCCGGCGAAGATGTTGTTGGTGACCGCGGGAAGCGGGATCACCCCCGTCATGGCGATGTTGCGATCCATGAACCAGCGGGGGCAGACCTCCGACGTCGTCCACATCCACTCGGCCCCGTCGGCGCGGGACGTGATCTTCCACGACGAACTGCAGGAACTGAACCGCGGTGAGTGGCCGTACGAGTTGCTGCTCCAGCTGACCGCGGACATGGGTCACCTCGACTTCGAGGCTGAGCTCGACCGGCTGGTTCCGGACTGGAAGGACCGACCCACCTGGGCGTGCGGACCGCCCGCGATGCTCGACACGCTCGAGAAGGTCTGGGCCGACGGCGGTGTCCCGGAAGACCACCTGCACATGGAACGGTTCGTCATCGCGCGCACCGACAAGGGTGGCGAGGGTGGCACGGTGACCTTCGCGATCTCCGACAAGACGATCGAAGTCGACGGCGCCACCTCGCTGCTGGAGGCCGGCGAGAAGGTCGGCATCCAGATGCCGTTCGGCTGTCGGATGGGCATCTGTCAAACCTGTGTCCTGCCACTGGAATCCGGCCACGTCCGCGACTTTCGGTCGGGTAACGAACACGGCGAGGGAGATCGAATTCAGACGTGCATCTCCGCGGCATCCGGTGACTGCACCCTCAACATCTAGGAGTCGACATGGCCATCAGTGACATCAAGGAATACGCCCACCTCAGCCCCGAGGACGTCGAGGAACTGGGACGCGAACTCGACGCGATCAGGGCCGACATCGAGGAGTCGCGCGGCGCGCGCGACGCCCAGTACATCCGCAAGACCATCCAATTGCAGCGAGGATTGGCCGCCTTCGGCCGAATCGCACTCTTCGCAAGCCGCGACAAGCTCGCCTGGACCGCGGGCACCGCCGCTCTCGCCACCGCGAAGATCATCGAGAACATGGAGTTGGGCCACAACATCACCCACGGACAGTGGGATTGGATGAACGACCCGGAGATCCACTCCACGGGATGGGAGTGGGACACCACCTCGCCCACTCAGCATTGGAAGAAGTCGCACAACTTCATCCACCACAAGTACACCAACATCGTCGGCCTCGACGACGACATCGGTTACGGCATCATGCGTCTCACGCGCGATCAGCGCTGGGAGAAGTGGATGATCGGCAATCCGATCTACAACATCCTGCTTGGCACGCTCTTCGAGTGGGGCGTGGCACTCCACGGGGTCGAGACGACCAAGTGGCGCAAGGGCGAGAAGTCGATGGCCGAGGTGCGCAAGGACCTCAAGATCATCGGCAAGAAGGTCGGCAAGCAGGTCGGCAAGGACTACGTCGTGTTCCCCGCGCTGACCGGGCCGGCGTGGAAGCACACCCTAGGCGCAAACGCGGTGGCGAACCTGATCCGCAACTACTGGTCCTACATGGTGATCTTCTGCGGCCACTTCCCCGACGGCGCAGAGAAGTTCACGCAGGAGGAGTACGAGAACGAGACGCAGGCCGAGTGGTACCTGCGCCAGATGCTCGGGTCGGCGAACTTCAAGGCCGGTCCGGTGATGGCGTTCATGAGCGGCAATCTCTGCTACCAGATCGAGCACCACATGTTCCCCGATCTGCCGAGCAACCGGTACGCCGAGATCTCCGAACGCGTTCAGGCGCTCTGTGAGAAGTACGACCTGCCGTACACGACCGGTCCGCTGTTGCGGCAGTACGGCCAGTCGTTCTGGACGATCCTGAAACTCGCACTGCCCAACAGGTTCCTGAAGGGGACACCCGACGACGCGCCGGAGACCAACTCCGAGTTGAAGTTCCGGATCCGCGGCGGTATGCGGGACACCTTCGGGATCGATCCGGAGACCGGCCGCCGGCGTGGACTGCGGACGGCGCTGCGGGAGATGCAGAAGGACAAGGTCGTAGCGGCCTAGCCACGGGTCGCGGCCTAGGTCTCGCCGACAACGACGACGACGATCGGCCCCGGCGACGCTGCCGGGGTCGACCGTCGTTTCGTGAGGACTACCGGGTGTGGGTGGTGCGGCGTCCGCCGACGCGGCTCCAGACCAGGATCACGATGACCGCGCCGATGATCGACCCGATTATGCCTGCGGGCTGCAGAAAGCCCTGTGCGGCGTCCTTGCCGAACAGCAGGTAGCCGAGGAAGCCGCCGACGAACGAGCCGACGATGCCGAGAACGATGGTCATGACGACGGACATGCTCTGCTTGCCGGGGATGAGCAGCCGGGCAACGGCTCCGGCGATCAGTCCGACGACGATGATGCTGACGATGAGTCCAAGCATGGTGTGAGCCTTTCCGATTGGCGCCCTGCGGCGCCCGTTACCGGGAGGTCGAGCGATTGCTCGACGCTGACACCAGTTCACACCCCCTAGGGCTCCCTCGCTACACCCCTAGGGAGGTAATCCCACCGCTACGTGATGGTGACTCCACCGTCGACGACGATCGTCTGCCCGGTGACGTAGCCCGCGGCCGGAGACGCCAACCAGACCAGCGTCGCGGCCAGCTCCGCGGGGTCGCCCATCCGCGGCAGCACGAACCTGGCGCTCAACGACTCGAGATAGCCGGGCTTGTACTCGTCGGTCATCTCCGACTTGAAGAAGCCTGGCGCAATGGCGTTGACCCGGATGCCCTTGCGAGATCCCCACTGCTGAGCCAGATCTCGGGTCAACCCGGTGATCGCCGCCTTGCTCGCACTGTAGGCGGCCTGCGGGAGGCCGGCGGTCGTCAGCCCGAGGATGCTCGAGATGTTGACGATCGAACTGCCCGGCTCCATGACCCTGCCGCACGCCTGAGCCGCCCAGTACGAGCCGTACAGGTTGACGTCGACGACGGCGCGGAACTCCTCGGGTGTCTCGCGGGTGGCGGGCACCGCCGTGCCGATGCCCGCGTTGTTCACCAGCACGTCGACGCGGCCGAACTCGGCCATCGCGCGGTCGACCATCGCCTGGCATTGGTCGGGATCGGTGACGTCGGTCTGAACCGCCACCGCCCGCCTGCCCGCCGCCGTCACCAAGTCGGCTGTGGCGCCGAGCTTTTCGGTACGCCTGGCGGCCAGCACCACGTCGGCCCCTGCCTGGGCGCACGCCTGCGCGAAGGCCACCCCGAGCCCCGACGATGCGCCGGTGACGATCGCGACCTTGCCCTCGAGGCTGAACATCTCCATCAGATTCACGTCAGAGTCCCATGTTCTTGGCGATGATCAACTTCATCACTTCGCTGGTGCCGCCGTAGATGCGGTTGACCCGGCTGTCGGCGTACAGCCGGGCGACGGGGTATTCGGTGATATAGCCGTAGCCGCCGTGCAATTGGAGGCAGCGGTCGATCACGCGGGACGCGATCTCGGTGCAGAACAGCTTGGCGGAGGCGGCGTCGGCGGCGGTCAGCTCGTCCCTGTCGATGGCTTCGAGCGCGCGGTCGACCACGGCCTCGCTCGCGTCGACGTCGGCCTGGCACGCGGCCAGTTCGAACTTGGTGTTCTGAAAGCTGGCGACCGGCTGGTTGAACACCGTGCGGTCCTGGGTGTACTTCTTGGCGAACTGCACCGCGGCCTTCGCCTGAGCGTAGGCGTTGACTGCGATTCCAAGCCGCTCCCTGGGCAGATTGTTGCCGAGGTAGGAGAAGCCGCGGTTCTCCTCGCCGAGCAAATCCTCGACCGGCACCATGACGTCGGTGAAGTTCAGCTCGGCGGTGTCGGACACCTTCAGCCCGAGCTTGTCGAGTTTGCGGCCCACCGAATAGCCGGGAAGCGTCGTGTCGACGATCAGCAGGGACAGGCCGTGACGGCGGTCGTCCTCGCGTGGCGGTGCGGTGCGCGCCGCCACGATCATGCGGTCGGCCTGCACGCCGCCGGTGATGAACGTCTTGGCGCCGTTGAGCACGTAGTGCTTGCCGTCGTCGGTGAGCTTGGCGGTGGTGCGCATGCCAGCAAGGTCGGATCCCGTTCCCGGCTCGGTCATGGCGATGGCGAACATGAGGTCGCCGCTGACGAATCCGGGTAGCCAGCGCTGCTTCTGTTCCTCGGTGGCGTAGGCCTGGAGGTAGGGAAGGCACAGGGTGACGTGTGCGCCGGAGGCTCCGAACGCCACCGCGGCGCGGTTGGTCTCCTCGGACAGGACGGCCTGGAACTTGTAGGACTCGATGCCCGCCCCGCCGTACTCCTCTGCGACCTCGATGCCGAAGACGCCGAGCTCGCCAAGCTTGTTGTAGAAGTCACGGGGCACGATGCCTGCGGTGCACCAGTCGTCGTACACCGGAACGACCTCGGATTCGATGAAGTCCCTGATGGTCTTCCTGAAGGCTTCGTGGTCGTCGTCGTAGACGGTTCTGAGCATGGTTGATTTCTACCCTCTCCGCTGTTCGCCGCCGAATCCGCCTGCCGACTTCATCGCGAGAAAGGCCGTGCGACGTCGGCGTTTGGCAGTAAACTCCGATCATGCAACCGCCGGTACCGATGAGTGGGGTCGGGGCTGGCGGCTGGGTGTTCACGGTCGCGTCGATCTTGGCGGTTCTCGCCGCCGGCGTCGCGATGCGGACGGGTCGACGGCTACTCCGCAGATCCACTCCGGAGCTCGTCGTGCTGTTGAACGAGTCGGCGGCCTTCTACGGTAGCTGGCCGGAGGACCGGCTGGCGTCGGTCCCCGATGCCGAGCTGGCCGCCGAGATCGCCAGGTGTAGACGCGTGGTCGAGCTGTTGGAGGCGCGGCAGGGCGCCGCGGCGGGTGCATCACGTGGCGCAGTCGACGGTCTGCAAGCGTGGATTGCGCTGCTGGGCAAGCGAATCGATCAACCGGCGAGCTTGCCCTCCGGCGCTGCATTCGCCTAGCGTCACGGCTCGATGAGCTTACGACCGCTGCACTTCAACGCCTTCATCTGGCCCAACGGGTACCACGAATCTGCCTGGCGTCTCGCCGACGACGACGTCAGGAACGTGCTGGGGTTGCCGTACTACGCCGACATCGCCCGCACCGCCGAGCGTGGATTGCTGGACTCGATCTTCCTGGCCGACAACATCGCGATCGCCGACTACCGCGCCACGCACCTTCCTCAGGTTCAGTTCGACCCCATCGCGGTGCTGTCGGCCCTGGCCGCGAGCACCGAGCACATCGGGCTGATCGGCACGGGTTCGACGACCTACAACGAGCCGTATGAGCTGGCTCGGCGGTTTGCCACGCTGGACCATCTCAGTGGTGGCCGCGCCGGCTGGAACATCGTCACGACCGTGACACCCTTGGCCGCGGCCAACTTTGGCGAACGCAGCCATCCCGATCACGCCGACCGGTACTCGCGTGCGGACGAGTTCGTCGAGGTGGCCACCCGGCTGTGGGACAGCTGGGCCGACGACGCGATCGTCGGCGACCGCGACGGCGGTGTCTGGGCCGACCGCGGCAAACTGCGCGCGCCCCGCTTTCACGGGCGCTTCTACGACGTCGAGGGAGTCCAGCCGTTTCCCCGCTCGCCGCAGGGGCGCCCCGTCATGGTCCTGGCCGGGCAATCGGGGGCAGGGGTTCGGTTGGCCGCCCGGCACGCCGAGATGGCGTTCTCCGGACCGCCCTCGCTCGAGGCGGCGGTGGCGTTCCGCGCCGATCTGCACGCGCAGGCCGCCGCCCTGGGTCGTGATCCCGACCAGGTGCTGGTGCTGCCCGCCCTGATGGTGACCCTCGGTGGCACCGAAGCGGAGGCCCGTTCTCGGGCTCAACGGTTGGAGGACCTGGCCAGCAGCGAGTTTCGTTGGCAGAACGCGCTTTACACGGCGGGATTGGACCCCGACGGGTTCGATCCCGACGCTCCGCTTCCCGCGTCGCTGTGGGAGGTGCCGTCGCCGTCCACCAGGACCGACCAGCTGTACGCGGCGGCCCGCGCCCGTCCCGATGCGCCGTTGCGGGAGGTGGCCCAAGAGGTCAGGGGCGGCGCCGGGCACACGCACTTCGTCGGTACCCCCGAGCAACTTGCCGACTACATCGCCACCTGGCAGGACGCCGGCGCAGTCGACGGCTTCACCATCATGGGGTCGACGATTCCGCACGAGTTGACGGCGTTCGTCGACCACGTCATACCGATTTTGCAGCGCCGCAACCGGTTTCGCACCGATTATGCCGGCAGCACGCTGCGGG
Source organism: Mycolicibacterium hodleri (assembly GCA_006864685.1). Lineage (GTDB taxonomy): Bacteria > Actinomycetota > Actinomycetes > Mycobacteriales > Mycobacteriaceae > Mycobacterium > Mycobacterium hodleri_B. Next base: position 108,514 of record VIFX01000008.1, read on the forward strand.
GGCATCTGGGGTTGTCGAGGCCCAGCGCCCCGTGACGGGCTACAGCGGGATGACCGACTCGCTGTTGAGGAATCGCCACAACCGCCGGCATGCCGCACCGAACCGCCGCCGCGTCGGAGTGTGTGACAACGCGTCGATCAGTTCCTGGTCGACGATCACGTAGCCACCGTCCAGTCGGCGCCACCACCCGGCCAAGGTCAACTCGATCGCGGCGATGGTGCTGACCCGGCCGTGGACCAGGGTGTCGAGGATTTCGTCGGAAACGTAGTTCGCGCCGGTGGTGTGGGCGAGGTGGTCGACCACCCGAACGTGAACCTCGAGGGACTCTGGCGAGAGAACCGCCCGGGTCTTGTCTGCGCGCAGCGCCTCGACCTCAGAGAACACCGACCTGTCGTCCATGTGCACACTCTATCCGCAACACGGACGTAACACGGGCTTTACATGGGACGGGTGCCCTCAACCGGCGACGCGGTCGACGATCAGGTCGTGCAGTAGGTCCGGTTGCTCCTCGGGAAGCCAGTGCGAACCGTCGGTGATCTCGAAGCGGTAGGGGCCCGACACGTTGCGTGCGCACATCGTGGCGCCGCGCCTGCCGAGCGCCGTGTCGCCGGTACTCCACACGTACGTCGTCGGCGCGGCGACCTTCCTGATGTACCTCGGGCTCGCGAATGGCATCGCGCGATACCAGTTGACGGCAGACGACAACGATCCGGAGGCGACGATCTCGGTGTGCACCGTGGCGATCTGTTCCGGCGTCATCCCGGTCTTGCCGAGCATCCGGTCGATGAGCCGTGGCTGACGAAACATCCACTCCGGCAACCATGGAAGCTGGAACAGCCCGATGTAGTACGAGCGCAGGATCTGACTGCTGATCGGCATCGAGCCGAGGAATGCCTTCGGATGCGGCACCGAGACCGCCGTCAGAGTCCGGACGACGTCAGGCCGACCGGCGGCCGTCGACCATGCCACGGCCGCACCCCAGTCGTGACCCACCAGGTGCACCGGGCCGCCCGTCGCCTCGGCGATGGCCGCCACGTCGGAGACCAGCCGGCTCATCCGGTAGGCACGGCGGCCCCGCGGCCGGGCGGTGGGCGCGTAGCCGCGCTGGTCGAACGTCAACGTCCGGTAGCCGCTGGCTTGCAGTCGTTTGCACACCTCGCCCCACGACCTTGAGGTCTGCGGAAACCCGTGCAGCAGGACGACGACGTCACCGTCGACCGGTCCTTCGTCGGTGACGGCGAAGGTGAGGCCGTCGTTGGCGAACTCGTGAATTCGGTCAGTCATCGTTGCTCGATTCGCCGGGGGCCAGCAGCGAGAGCAGCAGCGGGATGCGCCCCGCCTCGATCTCGGGCTGGGGGAGGACGTGGTGGATGATGGCCGCGCCGTCGAAGGAGTTGGTCAGCAAGGCGGCGATGGCGGCGACGGCGCCGTCGGGATACTGGTCGGCCATGGGAAGGGTGTGAGCGGTGTCGAAGATTCGCGAGCTGTACTCCTTCAGGACTTCCTGCAGTGTGCCCCTGAGCTTTTCGTCGGTGCGTGCCGCAATCAGCAGCTCGTACATCACCACGTTGATGTCGTTGCGGGTGACGTCGCGCATCGCGTGCAGAACACCCTCGAGAGCGGGTTGGGCCGTCGGGATCTCGGCGATCTTCTTGCCGAACAGGTCGAGCTGGCGGCGCATCACCTCCCGGGCCGTAGCCGCCATGAAGTCGCCCATGGTGTCGAAGTGGCGAAACAGCGCCCCGCCGGACAGCCCGGCGCGCTTGGTGATGACCGCCGCCGACGCCCTGGCGTACCCGACGTCGACGATCGTGGCGATGCTCGCGTCGAGCAGCCGGGCGACGGTCTCCTCGCGGCGTTCCTGTTGAGTCCTCGCCATCTCAGGTGCGCACGGCGGTGGGGCGGGACGTCTCCGCGGCGCGCAGGAAGCGGCCGGACTTGCCGGTCACGCCGTAGCCGTCCCGGAATTCGCCGTTGCGGTAGACGATCTCGCCGTTGACGGCCGTGACCACCACGGCGGCGTCGTTGCGGTTGACCATGCGGCTCAGTCCGCCGTAGAACGACACCGGCGCTTCGTGATAGCCGTCGACTGCGTCGTCGAGACCGGCCGGATCGATGACGACGAAGTTGGCGGCGTCGCCCTCGCGCAGCCTGCCGGCGTCGACGCCGAACCAGTCGGCGACCTCGGCGGTCAGGCGGTGCACCGCGTGTTCGACCGTCATGAAGGGCCGTCCCGCCCGCTCGGCGACCAGCGCGCGCTTGAGCAGTCGGAGCGCGTAGTTGTAGAACGCCATGTTGCGGAGGTGCGCGCCGGCGTCCGAGAAGCCCATGTGGACGGTCGGCTCGGTGGCGAGCTTGTCGAGCTGACGCTGGCGGTGGTTGGCGACGGTGGTGGTCCAGCGGACGTTGCGCTCGCCGTTCTCGACGAGCACGTCGAGGAAGGCGTCCAACGGATGAAGTCCACGCTCGTCGGCGATTCGTCCGAAGCTCTTGCCGATCAACGTCTCGTCGGGGCATTCGACGATGACCGCGTCGTGGAAGTCGCGGTGCCACAGCGTCGGTCCGAGCTTGCGGCGGTCGAACTCGCGCCGGAACTCGCGGCGGTACTCGGTGTCGGCGAGCAGTTCGTTGCGTTGCAGCTGATCCCGTAGGTGCAGCGCCGCGGTGCCCGCGCCGAACTCCTCGAACACCGGCAGGTCGATGCCGTCGGAGTACAGCTCGAACGGGACGGGAAGGTGCTGGAAGCGAACGCTGGCGCCCAGCACCCGGTTGAGCAGTCGGGTGCCAGGGCCGAACACGCTGACCGCCCCTGGCGCGGCCTTCGAGTCCGCGGAGGCCAGCAGGCTCATCCGTACGCCGTGGCGACGGCCGAACATGCGGCTGCTGGACAGGAAGAACAGCAACGCCGTCCACGGGCGTGCCACGTCGGGCGCGCTTTGTAACATCCTGCGCCGCTTGCGAAGTACCGCGATGAGTGCGCGGCGTTCCCGCCAGGTCGCGAAGGTCGACGGCAGCCCACGCGAGCGGTACCGGTCGCCGTCGAGCTTGTCGATCGCCGAATCCATGCCGGACATCCCGAGCAGGCCGGCGTCGAGCGCCTCGGCGAGCTTGGCGGTCATGGCGTTGAGCTCCGCGGGCGTCGGCCGGGTGGTGTCGTCGGTGGCGCGGTCGAGGCCGAGCACGGAGGTGCGCAGGTCCGAATGGCCAAGCAGGGAACTCACATTGGGGCCCAGTGGCAGGGCGTCGAGGGCGGCCACGTATTCGGCGGCGGTCGTCCAGGTCTTCTTGTCGTTCAGCGCGCCGAGGACGAACTCGCGCGGCACTGCCTCGACCCGGCTGAAGAGGTCGGCGGCGTCCTCGTTGTTCGCGTACACGGCGGACAGCGAGCAGTTGCCGAGCAGGACCGTCGTCACGCCGTGGCGGACGGATTCGCGCAGGCCCGGGTCGAGGAGCACCTCGGCGTCGTAGTGGGTGTGCACGTCGACGAAACCAGGCACCACCCACTTGCCGTCGGCATCGACGACGTCGGGACATCCCGTTTCGTCGAGCGGTTCGTCGGACACCGAGACGACGACGCCGCCGCGAATGCCGAGGGTCTTCACCCGCGGCGGGGCGCCCGTGCCGTCGAACCACGATCCGTTGCGCACGATCACGTCATAGGGCATGTGACGCACACTACATAAGATTGCGAGTGGTCACAATCTTTTCTTTAACCCCGGACCGTGGATCTACCGGCGCTCACCGCCGCCAAAGGCACACAAATCGCTCTAGGGGGCCTTGAGCACCGGGCGCTCGGCGGCGGCGGTGGGCCGACGGCGGCGCAACAGGTTGGTGACCTTGAAGTCGTTCGGCAGCGACAGCTTGAAGACCGTCTTCCAGGCCGAGCCAACTTGGCGCGGCAGCGAACCGGTGGTGTAGGTCAAGCCGTAGCGCTCGAACACGTCCTGGATCTTGGGCGCGATCTCCTGGTACCGATTGCTGGGCAGATCGGGGAACAGGTGGTGCTCGATCTGGAACGACAGGTTGCCGGACATGAAGTGCAGCAACCGACTTCCGGAGATGTTGGCCGAGCCGAGCATCTGGCGCAGGTACCATTCGCCGCGGGTCTCGCCGTCGATGGAGTTCTTCTCGAAGGTCTGCACGCCCTCGGGGAAGTGCCCGCACATGATGACCGAGTGCGTCCACACGTTGCGGACGAGGTTGGCCGCCAGATTCGCGGTCAGCGTGGGCAGGGCCGACGGGCCCGACAGCAGCGGGTGTAGCAGATAGTCGCGGGTGGCCTGCTTGCGGATCTTGGCGAGCACCCGCTTGGCCTTGCCCTGGAACTCCGCCTTGTCGGTGCGGCCCTTGAGGTACTTGCCGATCTGCAGGTCGTACGCCGCGATGCCGTATTCGAAGACGCAGGCGTTGATGAAGTTCCACAGCGGCTGGGCGACGTAGAAGGGCACCCACTTCTGGTTCTCGTCGACGCGCATGATGCCGTAGCCGAGGTCGTGGTCCTTGCCGCGCACGTTGGTGTAGGTGTGGTGCACCTCGTTGTGCGAGTGCTTCCACATCTCGGCGGGTGAGGCGTTGTCCCACTCCCACGTGGTGGAGTGAATCTTGCTGTCGCGCATCCAGTCCCACTGGCCGTGCATGACGTTGTGGCCGATCTCCATGTTCTCGACGATCTTGGAGACCGACAGTCCGACGGTGCCGACGAACCATGCGGGCGGGAACAGCGAGAACAGCAAGATGGCGCGGCTGCCCAATTCGAGCTTGCGCTGACCGTCGATCACCTTGCGGATGTAGGCGGCGTCGCGTTCGCCGCGGCTGGCGATGACCTGCTCGCGGATGGCGTCGAGCTCGCGGCCCAGGTTCTCGATGTCTTCGGCCGTGAGGTGTGCGGTGGTCGGGTTCTGCTCGACCTGAACGGTTTTGATGGCAGTGGTCATGATGGCGCTCCCTAAGGGGTCAGAGATCGATGTCGCAAGAGCCCGCGGCGGCAGAGACGCAGGTCTGGATTTGGACGTTGTCGCCGGGGGTGGCGGTGGTGACGTCGCCGGTACGCAGGTCGCGAACGGCGCCTTGGCGCAGCGGGACCACGCAGCCGAAGCAGACGCCCATCCGGCAGCCCGACGGCATCAGGACGCCAGCGGCCTCGCCGGCGTCGAGAAGTGTTTCGGCACCGGTCGCCTCGACGACTGTGCCTGTCTTGGTGAAGCTGACCGAGCCGCCGTCGCCGGCGGTGATGACGGTGGGCCGGAACCGCTCGGTGTGCAGTCGTTCGGCAATGCCGTCGGCTGCCCAGCGCATTTCGAGCGCGTCCAGCATTCCGGCGGGACCGCATGCCCACGTCTGACGGTCGGCGAGGTCGTCGACCAGGTCGTCGAGCGTGGCGACGTCGAGCATGCCGTCGGTGTCGGTGTGCTTCTCCACCAAGCGGATTCGGCCTTCGCGGGCCATCATGCGGAGTTCGCCACCGAAGATGACGTCGTCGGCGGTGGGGGCGGAGTGCACGACGACGACGTCTGAGCTCGCGTCGGTCAGGTTGCGCAGCATTCCCATTGCCGGTGTCACGCCGCTGCCCGCGGTGAGGAACAGGATCTTCGGGGGAGGCTGGACACCGAGGGTGAAATCACCTGCGGCCTGGTCGAGTTGCACGATCGTTCCGACGGTGGCGCGGCGGACGAGGTGATTGCTCACCTTTCCGTCCGGAATGGCCTTGACCGTCACGGCGATGGTGTCGTCGGTGGTCTTCGAGGTGAGCGAGTACGCCCGCCATTGGCGGACCCCGTCGACGTCGATCCCGATGCGCACGTATTGGCCAGGGGTGTGGCCTCGCCATCCGCGGCCGGGCTTGATGACCACGCTGACGGCGTCGCGCGTCTCGGGGTTGAGGGCGACGATGCGCCCGCGGAGGTCGGCGCTCGAGCGGAGGGGGTCGATGACGTCGAGGTAGTCGGCGGGCACCAGGGGTGTCGTCACGCGTTCGGCGAACCTGATGACCCGTGCCCGCAGCGCGCCGACGGTCGTCGGCCGGGGTGCTGTCGTCGTCATAGTCCCACTGTGGCTGAGATGCGGGTATAAAGTCTTGGATGTACGGCGTGAATGCTCACCATGAATTTGTTCGCAAGGAATAGTTTTGTCGGAATCATCGGGGGTCTCAGGCCCTGAGGGCCGCCTCACCAGCCTCGACCTGTCCGACGAGGTGGTCGAGGCCCTTCAGGCCGTCCTGCCGCGGATGGCGGAGAACACGGTGACCGCGGTGACGGTCGAGGTTCCCAGCTATGCGCGCGCCTTCAGTGGCCGCATGGGCCAGACCATCGAGAACGCCGTGCAGATGGCGCTCGGAGCCTTCCTGCGGCTCGCCGTGCGATCGCACGACTCCGATCCGAGCGCGACGCTCTCACCCGCCCTCGACGGGGCCTACGAACTCGGCCGCGGCGAGGCCCGCCAGGGCCGAACCATGGATGCGCTGCTCTCGGCGTACCGCGTCGGCGCCCGCGTCGCGTGGCGGGAGTTGTCGTCGACGGCCGTGGCCGCTGGACTGGCCGCCGAGACCGTCGCCCGCTTCGCGGAGTTGGTGTTCGCGTTCATCGACGAGCTGTCGGCAGCCAGCGTCGCGGGACACACCGACGAGCTGGCGACCACGGGCCGGGTCCGGCAGCGATACCTCGACAGGTTGGCCAAGCAGTTGCTCGCCGGGGAGGCCGTCGAGACGTTGAAGGCCAGCGCCGATGAGGCGGACTGGCATCCACCGGAGACGTTGACGGCGGTCCTGGTGGCCGAGGCGCAGACCCGCGGACTGGCGGCCCGATTCGGACAGGCGACGTTGCAGCTGAGCGAAGACCTGCCGGGAGTCGACCCCTCGGAGTCCCTTGCGGTGCTGCTCGTCCCCGACCTCGACGGCAGGCACCGCGGACAGCTGCGGTCGGCGCTGCAGGGCCGACGAGCGTTGGTCGGCCCGGCCCGACCGTGGGCGCTGGTGGAGTCGTCCTACCGACGTGCCCTGCGGGCCAGGCAGCTGCAGGTCGAGGAGGAGATCGTCGACACCGAGGAACATCTCGTCGAGTTGGTCCTCACCGCCGACCGCGAAGCCGTCGCCGACCTTCGCCGCCACGCCCTTGCGCCGCTGGCGGAACTGCGACCCAACACCGCCGAGCGACTGGCCGAGACGCTGCGGTCGTGGCTTCTGCACCAGGGCCAGCGCGAGGCGGTCGCGGCCGAGCTGTTCGTGCACCCGCAGACGGTCCGCTACCGCATGACCCAGCTGCGTGAGCTTTACGGGGACCGACTCGACGACCCGCGGATGATCCTGGAGCTCACTGTGGCACTTGGTGTTTCGCCGTGACGGCCAGGATTGCCGCCGCGTGCTGGGCGGTGGCCGGCGTGGCGTACCTCGGACTGGAGGCGGTGGCCGCCGCGGGGTATCCGGGGTACCGCTACGCGACGAACTTCATCAGTGACCTCGGCAGGCCCGATTCGCCGCTGAGCCTTCTGATGAACACGGCGTTCGTCGTGCAGGGCACGTTGTTCCTCGCGGCGGCGGTGGCACTGGCCCGCGCGAACCGCGGGCGTAGCAGCGGTCTATTCGTGGCGTGTGCGGCCGCCAACGCGGTCGGAAACGTCGTCGTCGCGACGGTCCCGAGCGGCGGCGCGGGGATCGCCTGGGTGCACGTGTCGGCCGCGGCGGTGGCCATCGTCGGGGGCAACGCCGCCATCCTCGCCGGGCACGGAATGGTGAGCGAATGCCGGTGGTACCGGCTGACGTCCGTCGGGTTCGCGGCGCTGGGCTTTGTGGCCTTCGGCGTGCTCGCCGTCGGGGCGGTCACCACGTCGACCGTCGTGCTCCCCGGCGCGGTGTGGGAACGAACCTGCGTCTACACCATCATCGGCTGGCAGTTGCTGTCGGCGGTGCGGTTGCTACGCCGCTGAAACTCGTTGCGGCTCAAGCGGGCGCGGCAACCGGGGGTCCCGGTGCTGGGCCCGGTGCTGGAACCGGCGCCGGGGCGAGCGCGGCCTCGGGGGCCGGCGGTGGCGGCGGCGCAGCGGGGACGGCGTAGCCGAGTTTGCCAACGGCGTAGTCGGCCGCCTGGTCCACCAGCCCGTCGGGGACGTAGGCGTTGTGCAGTCCGAAGTCGCCGCCGTCGGAGCAGATCGGGTCGCCGGGCACGCACGAGTCGAGGGTCTTGCCCGCGTACTTCGGGCCGATGACGATCGCGGGCTCGTTGACGAAGCTCATGAAGCGCTGCGACGGCTTGCCGAACAGCGTCACCGCGGCGACGTGGTCGGCGATGGCCGGCGGCAGCGGCCCCGTCACACCGGAGTCCGCGGCGCCCGACGGGACCACGTCGGCGGTGACGAAGCCCGCGACGGCGGCGCCCTGGGAGAATCCGCCGAGCACGATCTTGGTCTTCGGGCAGTTCGTCGCGGTGGCCTGAATGTGGGCGGCGGCATCGTTGATTCCGTCGACTGCGCGCGGGAACTCAATGGTGGCAGGGTAATTCACCGCGTAGACGTTGACCGACTTGTTGCCGACCTTCGACTGCAGCGAGTCGACGAAGGCCTGTCCGACGTAGCCGACGCCCGCTGGCTCGCCGGTGCCGCGGGCGAACACCACCTCGATGTCGGGGCACACCGGGTTGGACGCGTTCGGCACGGGTTCGGCGGACGCGCCAGGAGCGGCTCCGCTCACCAAGGACCACGTCAGAGCCGCTGCAGCACCGATGACTGGGGCGAGGGAGCGCAAGGTCATGCTGCTAGTTTGCCTAATTTTCGCGAACGCAAACCACTCGAACGAAAGTGATCTCCGTGACGTCGAGCGGTCAGGTTCCACAGAACGTCTGATAGGGCCCGAAGTCGTCTGGGGCGGGGGTGGCGTACCGATCGAAGTCGGGGCGTTCGTCGAACGGCGACGCAATGGCCTCGAGTAGCCGATGCAGCGGGCCGACGTCACCGGAAGTGGCTGCGGCCAGGGCTTCTTCGACGAGGTGGTTGCGCGGGATGTAGACGGGATTGACCCGGTCCATCGCGTCGGCGTCCGGGTGAAGGGCTCGCCACCGGGTGAGCCAGGCGTCGAAGCCGGCGAGATCCACGAACAGCCCGCGGGCGGGTTCGGCGTCCCCGCGGGCGGCGGCGGCCAGTTGGCGGAAGAACGACGTGTAGTCGACCCGGCTCTGGGCCAGTTGGGCCAGCAGGTCGTCGGCGAGGGACGTCACCGTCGCGTCGTCGACGTCAGCGGCCACGCCGAGCTTGGCGCGCATGCCCGACCCCCAGGCGGCGTCGTAGGCGACGGTGAACTTGCCGAGCGACGCCACCGCGATCTCCACGGCGCGTTGTTGGTCTTCGGAGATCAGCGGCAGAAGGGTTTCGGCGAAGCGGGCCAGGTTCCACTGCGCCACGATCGGTTGATTGGCATACGCGTAGCGCCCCGCGTGGTCGATCGAGCTGTACACCGTCGCCGGGTCGTAGGCCTCCATGAAGGCACAGGGCCCGTAGTCGATCGTCTCGCCCGAGATCGTCATGTTGTCGGTGTTCATCACCCCGTGGATGAAGCCGACGAGCATCCACCGCGCCACCAGGGCCGCCTGCGCGGCGACCACGGCGTCGAAAAGCGCCAGGTAGGGCTGCTCGGCGTCGGCCGCGGCGGGGTAGTGCCTGGCGATCGCGTGGTCGGCGAGGCGGCGTACCAGGTCGAGGTCGCCTGAGGCGGCCGCGTACTGGAAGCTGCCGACGCGAAGGTGACTGCTCGCGACGCGGGCGAGGACGGCCCCCGGCAGCGCCGTCTCCCGCCACACCTCGGCGCCGGTCGCGACGACGGCGAGTGCCCGCGTCGTCGGGATGCCGAGCGCGTGCATGGACTCGCTGACGACGTACTCACGCAGCATCGGGCCGACCGCAGCCAGTCCGTCACCCCCGCGGGCGAAGGGCGTGCGCCCCGAGCCCTTGAGGTGCAGGTCGCGTCGGCGGCCGTCGGCGTCGGTGAGTTCGCCGAGCAACAGTGCGCGGCCGTCGCCGAGACGCGGTGTGTACCCGCCGAATTGGTGCCCGGAGTAGGCCTGGGCCACCGGTGTGACGCCCTCGGGGACCTCGGCGCCGACCAGCAGCCGCAAACCCGCGGGGCTCGCGAGCCACGTCGCGTCGATGCCCAGTTGGGCGGCCAACGGTTCGTTGATGGCCAGCAGGCGTGGTTCGGGTGCCTCGGCGGCCCGCCACGCGACGGCCATCTCCGGCAGGTCCCGCGCGAACTGGCTGTCCCGAAGGACGGTGGTCGACTGTGCTGCGCTCACCTCGTCCAGCGTACGGAGCGGGGACTCAACGGTCGATCCACTTCATCTGCTGCTCGTTGTGGTGCTCACCCACCGCGGGGGACACCTCGGTCAGCTTCTGGAGCTGCTCGGCGGTCAGCTCGACGCCGTCGGCCGCGACGTTCTCCTCGAGCCGCGACACGCGCTTGGTGCCGGGGATCGGCGCGATGTCGTCGCCCTGAGCCAGCAGCCAGGCCAACGCGACCTGAGCCGGGGTGGCGCCGACGTCGGACGCGATCGCCTCGACCTCCGCGACTGCGCGCAGGTTCTGCTCGAAGTTCTCACCCTCGAAGCGGGGGTTGGTCTTGCGGTTGTCGGAGTCGTCGAAGTCGGCCGTCGACTTGATCTGCCCGGTGAGGAAGCCGCGTCCCAGCGGCGAGTACGCGACGAACCCGATCCCGAGTTCGCGGAGCAGCGGCAGCACGTCGGGCTCGGGATCACGGGTCCACAGCGAGTACTCCGACTGCAGTGCGGTGATCGGGTGCACGGCGTGCGCGCGACGGATGTTGTCGACGCCGGCCTCGGACAGTCCGATGTGCCGAATCTTGCCCTCGGACACCAGGTCTGCCAGGGCGCCGACGGTGTCTTCGATGGGTGTCGCGGGGTCGACGCGATGCTGGTAGTAGAGGTCGATTCGATCGGTGCCGAGCCGCTGAAGCGACCCCTCGACGGCGGTGCGAATGTTGGCCGGACTGCTGTCGAGGTGGCCGGGACCCTGTCCCGCGTGGGAGACCATGCCGAACTTGGTGGCGAGCACCACCTCGTCGCGGCGACCCTTGATGGCGCGGCCCACCAGTTCCTCGTTGACGTACGGACCGTAGATCTCGGCGGTGTCGACGAGGGTGACGCCGAGGTCGAGGGCCCGCTGGATGGTGCGAATGGATTCCGCGTCGTCGGTGCCTGCGCCGGTGTAGGCGGCCGACATTCCCATCGCGCCGAGGCCGATGCGTGCGACGTCCAGATCTCCGAGGGTGATGTGCTTCATTTCATCGACGGTACGACTGGACGACGCCGAGTGCGAGGCTCGCCCATCGCTCCCGAATTGTCGTTGACATGCGCAGGTAAATACCTGCATAATTTTGAGGTGACTGAGGAGACCCACGAGATCGACTCGGTTTTCAAGGCGCTCGCGGACCCCACCCGGCGGATGCTGCTCGACCGACTGCGCGACCACAATGGCCAGACCCTGAGTGAGTTGTGCGATCCCCTGGACATGAAGCGCCAGTCGGCCACCCAGCATCTCGACGTCTTGGTGAAGGCCAACCTCGTGGCCGTCGTACGCCGCGGTCGTGAACGCCTGCACTACCTCAATCCCGTGCCCATCCACGAGGTCGAGGAGCGCTGGATCTCGGGCTTCGAGAAACCGCGCTTGCAGATGCTGAGCGACATCAGAAACCGAGCAGAGGAGTACGCCATGACCGAAACAGCTACCGCTGTACCGAATTACGTCTACGTGACATATATTCGCGCGACCGCAGAACAGGTATGGACCGCGCTGACCGACGCCGATCTGACGGCCAAGTATTGGGGACACGCCAACATCTCGGACTGGCAGCCCGGCTCGTCCTGGGAGCACCGACGGACCGATGGATCAGAACGTGCCGACGTCGTCGGCAAGGTGCTCGAAGCCGAGCCCCCGACGCGCCTGGTCATCACCTTCGAAGACGCGCCCGACGAGGACAAGCCCGGCGGACCATCGGTCGTCACGTTCCTGGTCCAGCCGCATCAAGACATCGTCCGACTGACGGTCAGCCATGAGAACCTGGCGAATAAGGCTATGTATCAGGGAATTTCGAACGGATGGCCAGCCGTCCTCGCCAACCTCAAGTCGCTGCTCGAGACCGGTGACGTACTTCCGCAGGCGCCCTGGGACGTGGCCAACGTCAACGCTTGAATCGCGTCATGCCGCACTGAACGGATTGTGTTCTGCGAGTAGCTTTTCCATCCGCGCCTCGTCGAGACGCACGCGGATGGTCGAGGCTTCCTGCTGATCGCGGATCACCTTCGCCAGGGTGAACGAGCTGGCGACGAGGAACAGCACCGTCATGCCGAGGAACAGTCTCTGCCAAGGGTCCAGCGGGAGAAAGTAGATCCCGCCGATCGCTCCGAGGAAACTCACGCCGAATGACGCGCCCGCCTGGACGAAGAAAGCGGCCGTGCTCTTGGAGATCTCATTGAATGCGTTCATGGAAATCACTCTGCCCCAGCACCGTCTAGGTAGATCTACTCGACTTTCGGGATGATCGGCGCCGGGTCTCGTTGAGACAGTTGGAGACCGGATGGCAGGGCAGGTCCAGTCGTCCTGCCGCGTCGAAGTCTGCCGTTCCCCGCCTCACGACGCCAGGCCGGCGGTAGCGTCTGCCCGATGCGCAACGTCGTCATCACCGGTCCCGGTTCCGTCGAGGTCCGCGACGCCCCCGACCCGGTCCCGCCGGGAGCAGACGGAGCGGTGGTCGGCGTCGAGTCGACGGCGATCTGCGGATCCGATCTGCACTTCTACGACGGCGATCTGCCGGTCGGCGACGGGGTGGCCGTCGGTCACGAATTCATCGGCACGGTCCTGGAAGTGGGGCCGGAGGTGTCGAACGTGCGCGTCGGTGACCGCGTGCTCGCGGCGTCGGTCACCGGGTGCGGGAAGTGCGCCGGGTGCGCCACGGGCAACCCGGTTACGTGTGTTCGGGGCATGCAGATCTTCGGCTCCGGGGTGCTCGGTGGGGGACAGGCCACCGCGGTTGCGGTGCCCAACGCGAACTTTCAGCTCCTTCGGATTCCCGATGGCGTCGACGACGAGGCCGCGCTGTTGCTGACGGACAATCTGTCGACCGGGTGGATCGGGGCGAAGAAGGCAGACATCCCGCCGGGCGGGACGGTCGTCGTGATCGGCCTCGGGGCCGTCGGGCTCTGTGCGGTGCGCGCGGCGTTCGCCCAGGGAGCGGGCACCGTGCTGGCCGCCGACCCGGTCGCGGGCCGCCGCGCGCTCGCGGTGGATTCCGGGGCCACGGCGCTGGAGGGGCCGACCGTCGCGGCGGTGCTTGAGCACACCGGCGGCCGCGGAGCCGACAGCGTCGTCGACACCGTGGCCCTCGACGCCACCCTGAACGACGCGCTGGCGTGCGTGCGCGCCGACGGCACCGTGTCGGTCCTTGGTGTGCACGACCTCAACCCCTACCCGCTCCCCATCCTGATGGCGCTGATCCGCAACCTCACGCTGCGCATGACGACCGCACCGATCCAGCAGACGTGGGTCGACCTGCTTCCGCTGGTGACGGGTGGGTCGCTGCGCACCGACGGCATCTTCACCCACCGCTTCCCGCTCGACGAGGCGGCGGACGCCTACGCCGCGGTGGCGGCGCGCAGCCCGGAGTGCGTGAAGGTCATCCTGACGCCCTGAGCGTTCACACCAGCCGGGGAACGGTGGCCGTCAACATGGCCACCAGCATGTGCACGATCTCCTCGGGGTCGTCGGGTGCGGTGCCGTCCTGCGTCGCCCGCTCGTGTGCGGCGGCCAGCGCGAACATCGCGGTGGCGACCGCGGCGACGCGGCGGTGGCGGGCGCCCCGCTCGGTGGCCGGCACTGCGTGGGACAGCGCGTCGAGCACCCGCGGCCAGGCGGTCTCGGCGGAATCCATTGGCTCGGTGCGCAATCGGGGCCCGACCACCTGCAGGAAGCGGGCGTAGTGCGTGCTGTCCAGGCGCAGCAGCGGCAGGACGAGCACCCGCATCAGCGCGTGAGCGTCGGCATCGTCGTCGGCGTCGAGTTCGTCGAGCATGCGTTCGCGTTCCAGCTCCATGGGCAGCAGGCGCCGGGCCACCACCGCATCGACGAGTTCCTGTCTGCTTCGGAAGTGGTAGTTGACCGCGGAGTTGTTGCGTTGGCCGGCCGCCTTGGCGATGTCGCGGAGCGGCACCTCGAAGCCGTGCTCGGCGATGAGCCGCTCGGCAGCGTCGAGCAGCGCGTCCTTCGACCGGGTTCCACGATCCACGACGCAATCCTAGGCGTTGCTCGACATCGATTAAGCGGATGTGCTTAACTCGGTTGTCGGCCAGCCCGCCGGAAGGATGAGTGATGACTGCTGTTGACCACCCCCGTGAGAGCGGCGTCCGCGAGATCGACGCGGGTGCGCCCATGGCGCGGTTCGCCAGAGGGTGGCACTGCCTCGGTCTGGCCGAGTCGTTCCGCGACGGAAAGCCGCATGGCGTGAACGCCTTCGGCACGCGCCTTGTCGTCTTCGCCGATCCGGACGGCCAGATCCACGCGCTCGACGGGTACTGCCGGCACATGGGCGGCGACCTCTCGATGGGGACGCTCAAGGGCGACACCGTGGCCTGCCCGTTTCACGACTGGCGCTGGCAGGGCTCGACCGGCCGTTGTGTCGAGGTGCCGTACGCCCGCCGCACTCCCCGGCTGGCACGCACCCGAAAGTGGTTGTGCCATGAGGTGAACGGGCAACTCCTGGTGTGGCACGACCCCGAGGGTTCCACGCCGCCCGCCGAGCTGACCCCGCCGACCATCGACGGCTACGACGAGGGCAAGTGGTCGCCGTGGACGTGGAACTCGATCTTCATCGAGGGCTCGCATTGCCGTGAGATCGTCGACAACAACGTCGACATGGCCCACTTCTTCTACATCCACCGGGCCTATCCGACGTACTTCAAGAACGTGATCGAAGGCCAGACCGCCAGCCAGTTCATGGAGTCCAAGGCCCGCCCCGACACCACGGAGAATTACGACAAGCTTTGGGAGGGAACGAATCTGAGATCGGAGGCCACCTACTTCGGGCCCGCCTACATGATCAACTGGCTGCACAACGACGTCGCCCCGAACTTCACCCTCGAGGTGGCCCTGATCAACTGCCACTACCCGGTCACGCACAACTCGTTCGTCCTGCAGTACGGCGTTGCGGTGCAGAAGATCGACGGTCTGCCCGAGGACAAGGCCGCCCGCTTGGCCGCGACGCTGAGCAAGAACTTCGGGGAGGGCTTCCTCGACGACGTCGAGGTGTGGAAGCACAAGACGCGCATCGACAACCCGCTGCTCACCGAAGAGGACGGCGCGGTGTACCAGCACCGGCGGTGGTACGAGCAGTTCTACGTCGACGTAGCCGACGTCACCGACGACATGGTCGACCGTTTCGAACTCGAGGTCGACACCACTCACGCCAATGGCGTGTGGCAGCAGGAGGTCGAGGAAAACCTCTCGCGCCGAGACGCTTTGGCGTAGGTCAGGCCCGTTCGAGCACGACCACCGGGATGACCCGGTCGGTCTTGCTCTGGTAGTCGTCGTAGTCCGGCCACGCGGCGGTCATCTTGGCCCACATCTCGGGCTTCTCCTCGTCGGTGGCCACTCGCGCCCGCACAGGGAACCGGTCACCCTTGATCTGGATCTCGGCCGTCGGGTCGTCCTGCAGGTTCAGGAACCACGCGGGCGGCGCGTCCGTGCCGCCCTTGGATGCGACGACGAGGTGCGCATCGTCGTTCCAGTCTTCGAAGATCAGAGCGTGGCTGCGTTCCTCGCCGGACTTGCGGCCCTTGGTGAACAGGATCAGGATCTTGGTCCCGTTGCGCCAGTGGTAGCCGTCTTCGCCATTCGTCTCGAGATACCGCTCGACGTGCGGATCTCCGTGCAAATCCTTGGCCGTTGTCATGGGCAGAGAAGTACCCCTCGCCGCCGCGGTCCAATCAGAGATTCGTGTGGTCGTCGACCACCCGTCTGACCGTGCGGAGGGCGTTGCTCAGGACGTCGAGTTCGGTGGAGCCAAGGGCCAGGCGAAGCGCCTGCGGTACGTGCGCGACGGCGAACGGCTCGGCGGTCGCCACCGACACCCGCTGGGCTGCCAGGGCGGCCGCGACCCGGTCGGCCCGCACTTCCTCGGGCAGGGGAAGCCACAGGAAGTACGACGCCGGATGGCTGACCACCGGCAGGCCCGCCAGCACCTCCCTGGCGATCGACTGCCTGGCCCGCGCGTCGTGGCGCTTGGCGGTTTCGAGCCTGGCGACGGTGCCGTCGTCCAGCCAGCGGCTGGCGATCGCCGTCATCACCGCCGGCGTGTTCCAGGTGGACGCACGGATCGCCCGCTCCAGCGGGGGCACCAAATCGGTTGGCGCCGAGATGAACCCGACACGAAGTCCGGTGGCGACGCTCTTGGAGAGACCCGTGATGTGGACGGTGAGTTCCGGGGCCCGCGCGGCGAGCGGGGCAGGCGGACGGTCGGCGAGGTAGGCGTAGGCGGCGTCCTCGACGATGAGGAGGCCGTGTCGCCGCGCGATCTCGACCAGGCGGTCACGGTGGGCGTCGGTCGTCACCCAGCCAAGCGGGTTGTGCAGGGTCGGCATCGCGTACACCGCACGGACGCGACGGGTTGCGCACAGTCGGTCGAGCACGTCCAGGTCGGTGCCGTCGCTCCCAACGGGCAAGGCCGCCAATTCGATTCGCAGAGTCTCGGCGAGGATCTTGAAACCCGGATAGGTCACGGCGTCCACCGCGACGACGTCGCCGGGTTGCAGCAACGCCATGGCCGTGACGGCCAAGCCGTGCTGCGACCCGTTGACCAGCAGCACCCGATCCGCACTCGCCGACAACCCATGCCGCTCGAGATGGATTGCCGCCGAGGCCCTTTCGTGCGGTCGCCCGCCGTGGGGTTGGTAGCGCAGGAGGGCGGCCAGGTCTCCTCCCGATGCGAGGTCGCGCAGCGCCCGTCGCAGGAGTTCGGTCTGGCCAGGCACCGAGGGATAGTTGAAGTTCAAGTCGGCCACGTCGGCACCGAGTGACTGCTGGTCGACGCCGTGACCAGGGGACAGGGTGGTGTCGCGGACGAAGGTGCCGCGCCCACGCTCGCCGCTGACCAGTCCCATGGCTTCGAGTTCGGCGTAGACCCTCGAGGCGGTGACGACGGCGAGCCCCTCGCTGGCGGCGAGTTGGCGATGGGTCGGCAGTCGGGTGCCCGACGGCAGCCGTCCCGACCGGATGTCGGCGGCCATCGCGTCGACCACACCCTTGTACCTCGATGGCGCCACCCGGCGATTGTATGCATGACAATTCTTTGATTGTCACGCCTCTGCGACCATACGATCGCCGCCATGCACATCGCCATCCTGACCTTCGAGGGCTTCAACGAACTCGACTCGCTGATCGCCCTAGGCGTCCTCAACCGCGTGAAGCTGCCCGGCTGGCGGGTGTCCATCGCCAGCCCGACCCCGCGGGTCCGGTCGATGAACGGCGTCGTCGTCGAAGCCATGACCACCGTCGAGGAGGCCTGCGCCGCCGACGCCGTGATCGTCGGCAGCGGAATGCAGACCCGCGAGGTCGTCGCCGACCAGGCGCTGATGGCACGGCTGCGGCTCGACCCGTCCCGGCAGCTGCTGGCCGGCCAGTGTTCGGGCACGCTGGTGCTGGCCAAGCTCGGTCTGCTCGACGGGGTGCCCGCATGCACGGACCTGACGACGAAACCGTGGGTGCGCGAGGCCGGGGTGGACGTCCTGCCCCAGCCGTTCTTCGCCAGAGGGGACGTCGCCACCGCGGGTGGGTGTCTCGCGTCGCCCTACCTCGCCGCGTGGCTCATCGCCCGACTGGTCGACGTCGAGGCTGCGGAGAGCGCGTTGCACTACGTGGCGCCGGTGGGCGAGAAGGATGACTACGTGCTCCGGGCCATGCGCAACATCGCGCCCTACCTCGTTCGACCCGCGGCGGTCGTCTGACAAGATCGCAGGCGTGCGAACCGGACTGATGGTGGTGGTGTCGCTCGTCGTCGCGCTGGCGACCTCGGCAACCGTTCACGCGGACCCGAGCGCGCTCTGGAACATCGTGGATGGCCAGTGCGTCCCGAACCAAGTCGCGCACGACGATCCCGCGCCGTGTGCGAGCGTCGACCTCGCCGCGGGTTCCGCGGTGCTGAAGGATCTCGTCGGCGAAACGCAGTTCCTGCTGATCCCCACCGAACGTTCTTCTGGCATAGACGATCCGGCGATCCTCGCCCCCTCGGCGCCGAACTACTTCGCGGCGGCGTGGCGGGCGAAGTCCTTCGTCGACGAACGCGCGGGCGTGGAACTCCCGCGGCAGTGGATGAGTCTGGCGATCAATTCGGCCTACGCGCGGTCGCAGAATCAGCTCCACATCCACGTGGACTGCGTGCGCCCCGACGTTCACGACGCACTGACCCGCTACGGCAGCTCGGTGGGTCCGGCGTGGGCGCCGTTCCCCGTCGAGTTGGCGGGGCATCGGTACGACGCCATGTCGGTCGCGGGCGACGAGCTGGGGTCGGCCAATCCGTTCGACCTGCTGGCCGACGGGGTGGCGGGTGCACGCGAGGACATGGCCTCTCGAACCCTGGTCGTCGTCGGCTCGGAAGACACGAGCGGGCAACCGGGTTTCGTGATCCTCACCGATCGGGCCGACGCCGCGACCGGCAACGAGGCCGCGGGAGAAGAGTTGCAGGACCACGACTTCTGCCCTCGCGTCGCGGCGACGCTGCCGGGCAAGTAGCGCTCACTCGAGGCCCGAGCCCGCCTCGCGCAACATGGTTGCCAGCATTGCCGCCGCCGGGCTGGTGTGCTGCGGCTGCGGGGTGGCCAGATGGATCTGCCAGACGACGGGCACGGTCAGCTCGACGGAGGTCAGGTCGGTGAAGCGCGCTGCCTCGCTGGCCGGCATGAACGCCGTGCCGAGACCGTTGCGGATGAGCGCGGCGGCGACGGTGAAGTCGGCGGGCACCTCGTACGGCGTCCGCCCCAGGGTGCCCGCAGCGGCGAACGCGTCGTCGACCATCCGCCGGATGCCGAACCCCACCGGGAAGCCGACGAGATCCTCGGTGTCGAGGTCGGCGATCGGGACTCGCCCCGCGCCGGCGAGCCGATGATCGGCGCGGCAGACGAACACCATGGGCTCCTCGGCGATCACGTGCATGTCCACCCCGGGCTGGCCGCGGTCGGGCGCCGACACCAGCGCCAGGTCGAGGGTCCCGTCGGCAATCGACGACAGGTAGGCAGACGAGCCGGATTGGCTGAGCCGCAGCCTGATTCGAACAAAGGGGTGGGCCGCGTGAAACTGGCCAAGTACCCGCGCGACGTCCAACTTGCCGAAGGTGACCAGCGACCCGAAGTCGACCGTTCCCGTGAGGTGCCCGCGGAGGTCGCTGAGTGAATCCTTGGCCAGGCGCGCGGAGCGGATCAGGTGCCGGGCGTGCTCGCGAAGCCGCTCGCCGGCCGGGGTCAGGCGGATCTGCTGGCGGGACCGGTCGAACAGCTGGACCGCCAGCTCGTCCTCGAGCTTCTTGATCGACGTCGACAGCGCGGACTGGACCACGTGCACCCGCGCGGCGGCGCGGGTGAAGCTCAGCTCGTCGGCCACCGCGACGAAGTACTCGAGCTGCCGCAGTTCCATCCCGACGAAGTTATCACCGGCATAGATGCGGCTCACGCTTCTCGATCTGCGTCCGGCATCGGCGTTCGGCGTCTCACGTGGCCGGCGATCAGGTCGTACATCCTCTCGGTGACGTCGGTGGCGTTGCTCATGATGTTGTAGCCGTGGTCGACCCCGGCCACGTCGTGATGCTCCGCGAGCGACCCGACCGCGTCGAGATCGGCTGCGTAGGAGGCGCCTTCGTCGCGAAGCCGGTCGTACTCGGCGGTGACGACGAGCGCTGGCGCGATGCCGTGCAAGCCGGCCCCGTTGGTGCCCCAGGCCGGCGACGCCAAGCGATCCCGTCGGCGGTCGACGTCGGGAACGTAGGCGGTGTCGAAGACCTCGCTCATCCACGGCCGCAGGATGGCGCGCGACCCCCGCGGCGTGCGCTTCGCCTTCCCGGGGGTGACGAGGTCCAGCGGCGCGTAGTGCAGCACCTGAAGGGCAATGTCCGGCCCTCCCCGTTCCAGGGCCAGGCGTGAGGCCGCCGCGGCGAGATTTCCGCCTGCGCTCTGACCGCCGACGCACAACCGGGAGCCGTCCCAGTCGCGGTCGTCCGACGAGGCCCACCGCAGGACGTCGTACACCTGCTCGGCCGGCGCGGGGAACCGTCGTCGGGGCGCGAGCACGTAGTCGGTGTTGACGACCACGACGTCGGCGTTGGCCGCGAGGTACCGGCACCACGGGTCGTCCTGCTCGCGGTGGCCGACGACGAAGCCGCCGCCGTGCACGTTCACGTACACCGCCGGACGCGTCGTCGACTGTGGTGGGTGATAGACCGTCGCGGCCACGTCGCCGTGGCGGGTGGGGATCGTGACGTCCGTTGTGCGGCCCGCGATCTCGGGAAAGCGAACCCCCGGCTTGGGGGCCGGGTTGACGCCAGCGGCGAACGCGCGTGCCAGCACGTCGGCCACGGGTCGCCAGGACAGTATCGACATTTCAGGTCCTCTCGAATCGTTGCGCACTCGGTCCAACGCGGGGAACTGCTACCGCATTCAACGTGGTCATCTCGAACGACGATGACTACCATCGAAAACGATCGTTGGACTTGATGTCCCGGCGGCGGTCTGATGGCGGCATGACCAGCAACATCGAACCCGACCCGTCGCGGGTGAGTCGGTTCGAGCGCGACGCGCTCGTGCTGCGCGACGAGCTCAGCCGTGCCGCCCGCCGGTACACCGCCAACGCCCACGACGCCGAGGATTTGGTGCAGGAGACCTACATTCGGGCGTGGGCGGGGTTCGACTCCTTCCAGCCCGGTTCGAATCTTCGGGCATGGATGTTCCGCATCATGGTGAACACCTGGATCAGCGGGCACCGCCGCACGCAACGGCGCCCCCGAGAGACGCTGACCGACTCGATCACTGACGCCCAGCTGATGGCGGAGAGCGGACGCCATCACACCGCGCCGTCCGCGGAAGCAGAAGCCCTGCAGTGGCTTCCCAACGACGACCTTGCGCGTGCGTTCCAGGAGCTGCCCGAATCGCTGCAGTCGGCCGTCTACTACGCCTACGCGTGTCAGCTCGCGTACCAGGAGATCGCCGATCTGGAGCGAATTCCGTTGGGTACGGTGATGTCCCGGCTGCATCGGGCCCGTCGGCAGCTGCGCGCGGCGCTGCAGTCCGACGCCGACCACTGCGCGGCCTAACTCCAGCTCGCCACCTCGACCACGGCGTCGGCGAACTGGCGGGGAGCCTCCTGCGGCACGTTGTGCCCGATGCCGTCCAGCACGCGGTGCGCGTACTTGCCGGTGAACAGGTGCCGGTACGCGGCGCCGTCCTTCGCTGGCCCGTCGAAGTCGCTGGAGATGGTGATCGCCGGAACGGTGATGGAGGGTTTGGCGGCAAGGCGGCGCTCGAGGTCGTCGTATCGGGGCTCCCCGGGAGCCAGGCCCTGGCGCCACCGGTAGTTGTGGATCACGACGTCCACGTGGTCTGGATTGGTGAAGGACGCGGCGCTGCGGTCGTAGGTGGCGTCGTCGAAGGCCCACGTCGGTGAGGCGTTGGTCCAGATCAGCTTGTTGAAGTCGTGGGTGTTCTGGCGGTAGCCCGCCTCGCCCCGGTCGGTGGCGAAGTAGTACTGGTACCACCAGCCGTATTCGGCGCGCGGCGGCAGGGGCGCGCGGTTGGCCACCAGGTCGACGACGATGTACCCGCTCACCGACACCAGCGCCCTGCACCGCTGCGGCCACAGCGCCGCGACGACGTCGGCTGACCGGGCGCCCCAATCGAAGCCCGCGACAACGGCTTTCGGGATGTCGAGCGCATCCATGAGCGCGATCACGTCCTCGGCTACGGCGGCTTGCTGGCCGTTGCGGAACGTCGAGTCGGAGAGGAATCGGGTGCTGCCGAAGCCCCGCAGGAACGGCACGATGACGCGAAAGCCGCGGGCGGCCAGCAGCGGCGCGACGTCGACGTAGCTGTGCACGTCGTACGGCCAGCCGTGCAGCAGGATGACGGGCGGACCGTCGGCCGGGCCGTCCTCCGCGTATCCGACGTTGAGCAGGCCGGCGTCGACCTGGGCGAAGCTCCGAAAGGTCTTGTGGCCGATCGGAGTTGGGGTCGACGGCGTCGACGTGGCCGTCGGTGCGCAGGCGGCCACGGCGGTGCCGGCCGCCGCCACGCCGGCCAGCACGGAGAATTGGCGTCTGTTGATCATGCCCGGTGAAACGCCGCGCAGGCCTGGCGAATTCTCGTCGGGCTCGATGCGCCCGGCGCTAGTCCGGCTCGCCGTACTCGTCGAACCAGTACGCCAGCTTCCCTCGGCGACTGACCGCGCGGAGCCTGCGCTCGGCCGACGCGCGTGTCTTGGTCGTTGTGACGATCAGCAGCTCGTCGCCTGCCTCGATGCGGGTGTCCGGCAGCGGAACGAACGTATGACCGTCCCGGATGATCAGGGTGATCACGCTGGGATCGGGCAGCCGCAACTCCAGGACGGTGACGTTGTGCAGCCGTGAGGTGGGCCGCACCGTCAGCGTCAGCAGCTCCGCCTCGAGCACGTCCAATGGTGCGGATTCGACGTAGATCTCGCGGGGGGAGTCGCGCGGGATCAGCCGCAGCGCGTGCGCCAGGGGGCGCAGGCTGGGCCCCTGCACCAGCGTGAAGACCAACACCAGGACGAACACGACGTTGAGCAGGCGGTTGCTGTCGGGCACCCCGGCCACGATCGGGAACGTGGCCAGCACGATCGGCACCGCGCCGCGCAGACCCGCCAAGGACAGGAAGACCTTCTCGCGCAGCGGGACCTTGAATCCGGCCAGCGACCCCACCACCGACAGCGGCCGTGCGACGAGGAGCAGTACCAGGCCGACGACGATGGCGGGCACGATGTCCGCGGCGAGCTCGCTGGGGTCGACCAGCAGGCCGAGGAGGACGAAGAGTCCGATCTGTGCGAGCCAGCCCAGGCCCTCCGCGAACGACCGCGTCGCCGACCGGTGCGGCAGTCCGGAGTTGGCCAGCACCACCGCGGCGAGGTAGGCGGCGATGAAACCGGAGGCGTGCACGGCGCCCGCCGCGGCGAACGCGACGATGCCGATCCCGAACGTCCCGATGGGGTAGAGCCCGGACGCGGGCAGGGCCACCCGTCGCAGCAGCAGCGCCCCGAGGTAGCCGAAGCCCAACCCGATTCCGGTGCCGGCCAGCAACTCGTACACCAGGTCGGCGACCGCGCTCTCCGCATCGAAGACGAAGGGGACCGCGCTGAACATCAGCACGAAGATGACCGCAGGCGCGTCGTTGAAGCCCGATTCGGCCTCGAGCAGACCGGCCACCCGTCGGGGCAGCGGCAGCACCCGCAGCACCGAGAACACCGCGGCGGCGTCGGTCGACGACACGATGGCGCCGAGGAGTAGCGCGAGCTGCCAGTCCATGCCGAGCAGAAGATGCGCCCCGGCGGCGGTGACGACCAAGCTGATCACCACGCCGAGCGTGGCGAGCGCGCCTGCGGGCGCGATGACCTTGCGGATGTCGGCGAAGCGCGTCGTCAGGCCGCCCTCGACCAGGATGACGGCCAGGGCGGCGGTACCGACGTTGCGGGCCAGCTCGACGTCGTCGAACTGCAAGCCGAGGCCGTCTTCCCCGATCGCCACGCCGACCAGAAGGAACAGCAGCAGGCTTGGGAAGCCGACCCGTGTCGCCACCCGGGTACCGACGATGCTGGCTAGCAGCACGAAGCCGCCGATCAGCAATGCCAGGTACAGCTCGTGCAGGCTCAATGGGTTCCGTTCGGATGTGGGCGGACGTGACGGTTCGGCCCGATGGGAGGGCCGGAGTGTGCGGTCAGTATTTCAGTAGGACGGGCTGTCGTCGTGCGTGCTGGCGACGCCGAGGCCCCTGATGGACGAAGATGGACGGGTGGCGGGGGAGCGAAAGACACGCATTGGGATCGCCGGCGCGGGCAACGTCGGTCGCTCGGTGGCGCAGGAACTCCTCGACAACGGTCACAAGGTGCTGTTGATCGAACGCGAACGCCGCAAGTTCGAACCGCACGTCGTGCCAGAGGCCGACTGGTTGTTCGCCGACGCCTGCGAGGTGGCGACGTTGGAGGAGGCCGGTGCGGAGACCTGCGACGTCCTGATCGCGGCGACCGGTGACGACAAGGCCAACCTGGTCGTCGGGTTGTTGGCCAAGTCCGAGTTCGGCGTGCCGCGGGTCGTGGCCCGCATCAACGAGATCAGCAACGAGTGGCTGTTCACCCAGGCCTGGGGGATCGACGTCGCCGTCTCGACGCCCGGTGCGATGGTCGCGGGCGTCGAGGGCGCCATCGACGTCGGGCACCTGGTGCGCTTGATGGGACTGCGCGAGGGCAAGGCCGATCTGGCGAAACTGACCTTGCCCCAAGACAATCCGTTGGTTGGCAAGCGCATCGGCGATCTGGACCTGCCAGAGAACACCGCCATGGTCACCCTGGTCCGTGACGGCAGCGTGCGCGTGCCGATGCCGGACGAGGTGCTGCAGGCGGGTGACGAGATGTTGTTCGTCTCCGACAGCTCGATCGAGAGCTCGATGCGCGCGGCGATTCACGGAGCCGAGCCGATCCGGGCGTTGAAGGGTCTGTACGGCTTCTAGCGTGGCGTTTCCGCCGTCGTGACCGCGCTGGGTGCCTAGGCTGGAGGGAAGTCTAGGAGGGCCCGTTGACTGCCGTCATCGTCATCTCGATCGCACTGCTCCTCGGAGCGGGCCTGGTCGTCAGCCAACTCGTCCGCCTCAAGGAGTGGCTTGGCAAGGCGCCGCCGCCACCACCAGATCCGGACTCGACCGAACCGCCCACGTAGTCGGCGACGCTCAGCTGCTAGAAGGCTGGTGGCCGTTCAGGACGACGTCGACCGCCGCCTCGATGACCGCGTCGTCGGGGACGTTCCCGAACATGATCGCCGGGCACGCGACGACACCGGTGAGCATCGAGACCGCCGCATCCAGCGGGGCACCGGAGAAGATCTCTCCGAGCATCTCGTACATCTGGTGCTGCCCGTCGGTGTTGACCTTGTTCCTGATGCGCGCCATCTGCTCGACCGACGCCCATTCCGCCATCCCGGACAGCACGCGGTCCAGCCGCATCTCCAGGACGCCGGCGCGGAAGACCTTGAGTTCCCCGATCAGGTCGTCGCGCAGCACGCCCGTGCGGTCATGGTGTGGCATGTCGCCGAGGCTCTCGATCGCCATGGCGATGAGGTCGATGCGAGCAGGCCAGTGGGTGTAGAGGGTCGTCTTGGAGTAGCCGGCGATCTCGGCGACGCGCGCATGGGTCACTGCGTCTGACCCGTCGGTCGTGAGCACCTCGAGTGCGGCGCGCGCGACGTCGGCACGCGTGCGCGAGACCCTGGCGTCCTCGCCGCTGTCGCCTGCCTTGCTGCCGTCGCCGGATGCCATCGGAGTCCGTAACTTCCTCTCGGTCTGATGCCCGCCATTATCGGCGAACCTGAACGAGAAGTTAACTGATGGACTTCCAATCCAGTATTGCACTAGTCTTCCACTAATGAACGTTTAGGCCATTAGTGTACGGGGAAACTGTTATCTCGAGCGCCGGCGACCAATCGCCGGCGCGGTGTCGCCCACTTCCACAGGCAAGAAGGAATCCCATGGCAACGATCCTGTTCGGCTCCATCAGCACCCTCGCCGACACCTCAGAGCTCCAGCGTCAAGCCTTCAACGACGCCTTCGAGGCCTACGGTCTCGACTGGGAGTGGTCGCGCGATGACTACGCGGGGATGCTCGGCTCCAACGGCGGCGCCCAGCGCATCGAGGAGTACGCGGCCTCCCGCGGGCTCGACGTGGACGCCGCGGCGGTACACGCCAAGAAGTCGCAGATCTTCCAAGAGCGCCTCGGGTCGTCGTCGATTTCACCGCGGCCGGGCGTGGTCGACGTGGTCGAGGAAGCCAAGCGCAGCGGCCACGGGCTTGGCTTCGTCACGACGACCTCGCAGGGAAACATCGACGCGCTGCTGGCGGCGCTGCAACCGCACATCAGCGCCGAGATGTTCGACCTGATCGTCAACCGGGACTCCGTCTCCAGCCCCAAGCCGAACCCCGAGGCCTACGAGTTCGCCATCAAGACCCTCGGTGCGGATCGGGGTGACGCCGTGGCGATCGAGGACAACGTCGGCGGGGTCAGCGCGGCGAGGGCAGCCGGGATCGCGTGCATCGCCTTCCCGAACGAGAACACGTCAGGCGGGGACTTCAGCGCCGCCGACGAAACCGTCGACTCCCTCGACGCCACCAGGATTCTCGGGTTGAGCGCCCCAGACTCGCGGTCCTGATCCCGCCCATTCCTTCGACAGCGGAGCGACACGATGAGCAACATGCAGGCCTCAGTGACGGTGAGCGACCGGACCTTTCACGTCAAAGGCTACGAGAAGATCGAGTACGACCTGGTGTACGTCGACGGCGTATTCGCCGTCGACAATCCAGAGTTGGCGGACAGCTATCGTCAGTACGGCCGCGCATTGATGGTCGTCGACGAGTCGGTGCACGAGATCTACGGTGACGCGATCCAGACGTACTTCGACCACTACGGCATCGCCTTGACGGTGGTGCCCGTGCAGATCCGTGAGACGGCCAAGTCGTTGGAGACCTTCGAGACGATCGTCGGCCGGTTCGACGAATTCGGGCTCGTCCGAACCGAACCCGTGTTGGTGGTCGGCGGCGGGCTGACCACCGACGTGGCCGGATTCGCCTGTGCCAGCTACCGGCGCAACACCCCGTACATCCGGATTCCGACCACGCTGATCGGCCTGATCGACGCCAGTGTGTCGATCAAGGTGGCCGTCAACTACGGCAAGCACAAGAACCGGCTGGGCGCCTACCACGCGTCTCAGAAGGTGCTGCTGGACTTCTCGTTTCTGAAGACGTTGCCGGAGGATCAGGTTCGCAACGGCATGGCCGAGCTGATCAAGATCGCCGTCGTCGGCAACGCCGAAATCTTCGGCCTGCTGGAGAAGTACGGCCCCGAACTGCTCGCCACCCGGTTCGGGTACCTCGACGGCACCGCCGAATTGCGCGACGCCGCCGATCGACTGACGCATCAGGCCATCGCCACGATGCTGGAGCTCGAAGCGCCCAACCTCCACGAGATCGACCTCGACCGTGTGATCGCATTCGGTCACACCTGGAGTCCGACACTGGAACTCACTCCGCCGGTGCCGTTCTTCCACGGTCATGCCATCAACGTCGACATGGCCTTGTCGACGACACTCGCCGAGCAGCGCGGCCACCTGTCGGTCGAGGATCGTGACCGGGTGCTTGGCGTGATGAGCGGACTCGGGTTGTCGCTGGACAGCAAGTACCTGACCCCGGAACTCTTGGAGCGGGCGACGGCGTCGATCCTCAAGACCCGCGACGGTCTGCTGCGGGCGGCGATTCCCACCCCGATCGGGCGGTGCAGCTTCCTCAACGACCTCACCGTCGCCGAACTCGCCGACACGTTGACGCTGCACAAGAAGATCTGCCTCGACTATCCGCGGGGCGGCGAAGGCGTCGACGTGTTCACCTTGGCCGACCCCCGTGACGAGTCGTGATCGACGCTGCGGTGCTTGACGACAGCGCCGCGTCGACGGCTCGGGCGGTAACGCCGTCGACGATCCTGGCCCACGAACTCGGCGAGTTGTGCCACCTTCTCGCCGAGGCCGACGGGGTTGACGGGGCGACGCTGGACCGATTGCGGCGGGCGAGGGATCTGGCGGCGGGTTTGGACCCCTATCTCGACCAGTGCAGCACCCCGGAGTCGCCGGCGCTGACCGAGCTGGCCCGCCGAACCCGCGAAACCGACTGGGCCGCGCCGGAAGCCGGCAGTGGCAGGCTCGAGCAGGAAATGCTCTCCGGCCACGTCGAGGGGCAGGTGCTGAAGTTCCTGCTGCACCTCGCCGACGCCAAGCGGGTGCTGGAGATCGGCATGTTCACCGGCTACTCGGCGTTGGCGATGGCCGAGGCGCTGCCGGACGACGGCGTGGTGGTGGCCTGCGAGATCGACGCTGCGGTCGCACGATTCGCGCAGGACTGCTTCGACCACTCTCCGGCGGGGGACAAGATCACCGTGAAGGTCGGGCCGGCGATCGATTCACTGAGGGGGTTGGTCGAGTCGGCGGGAGGACCCTTCGACTTCGTGTTCGTCGACGCGGACAAGTCGGGATACCTGGACTACGTCGAGTTCCTCTTGACCAGTGACCTTCTCGCACCGCGGGCCGTCATCGCCGTCGACAACACGTTGATGCAGGGTCAGCCATACGCCGACACCGAGATCTCGGTGAACGGGGCGGCGATTGCGGGGTTCAACGCGGCCCTGACTTACGATCCACGCGTCGAGCAGGTGTTGATACCACTGCGGGACGGACTGACCCTGATCCGGCGAGTGCAGTGACGGCACTGCTCGACCTCGGATCACCCACCGGCGCCAGGGCGAACGTCGGCAGGACCGTCGCCACGCTCGGTGCCCTGCTGCTCACCCTGCCCGTCGACTTGGCCCTGGTTTCGGTTGCACTTGCCATGCGGAGGTCAGACCCGTTGGCGCACAGCGCCGAAGGACCTCGGCGGACCGTGCTGATCAGCGGCGGGAAGATGACCAAGGCGTTGCAACTGGCAAGATCGTTCCACTCGGCGGGACATCGGGTGGTGCTCGTCGAGTCGAAGAAGTACCGGTTCACCGGGCACCGGTTCTCCCGGGCGGTCGACGCGTTTCACTGCGTACCCGAGCCCACCGCTCCCGGCTACGCGGAGGCACTTCGAGACATCGCCGTCATCGAACGCGTCGACGTGTTCGTCCCCGTCTCGAGCCCGGCGGGCAGCGTCCACGACGCGCGCGCCGGCGAACTGGTCCGCGACTTCTGCGACGTCGTGCACGTCGACTCCGCCACGGTGCGCATGCTGGACGACAAGACCGAGTTCTCCACCACTGCAGCGTCACTCGGCCTGCGCGTACCCGACTTTCGTCGTATCACCGATGCGCAACAGGTCGTGGACTTCGACTTCCCGCCGGACCGCACCTACATTCTGAAGCGGCTCGCCTACAACCCCGTCGGCCGGATGGACCTCGTGCCGCTGTCCGCGCGGACGCCCGATCGCAACGCCACCGTCGCACGGTCGCTGCGGATTTCCCCTGACGACCCGTGGATCCTTCAGGAGTTCGTCGAGGGTCAGGAGTACTGCACGCACGGCACCGTTCGCAACGGTCGGCTGCAGGTGTACGGCTGCTGCGAGTCCTCGGCCTTCCAGATCAACTACGCACAGGTCGACAAGCCCGAAATCCGTTCGTGGGTCGAATCGTTCGTCGCCGCGCTCGGCATCACCGGGCAGGCCTCCTTCGACTTCATCGAGGCGGCCGACGGGCACCCGTACGCGATCGAATGCAACCCCCGCACCCACTCGGCCATCACGATGTTCTACGACCACCCAGAGGTCGCCGCGGCCTATCTCGACGAGGGTCACCCCGTGATCACCCCGCGACCAGGGGCCCGCCCGACCTACTGGATCTACCACGAGATGTGGCGGCTGCTGACCCAACCCAAGAGGGCGGCCAGGCTCGCGACGATCCTGCGCGGCACGGACGCCATCTTCGCGTGGTGGGATCCGTTGCCGTACTTCATGGTCCACCATCTTCAGATCCCGTCGCTGCTGGTGGCCAACCTTCGGACCCGCCGCGGGTGGAGCCGAATCGACTTCAACATCGGAAAGCTCGTCGAGCCAGGTGGTGACTGAATGAGGCGGACCGTTCTGCACCTCGTCGGCTCCGCGGTCGACGAGTTTCACGCCGATCTCTCGCGGCTGTACGCGGGCGCGTGTCTCACCGCCCTCGCAGGCGACGAGCGTTACGACATGCGGGTGGCCTACGTGTCACCGGACGGAAGCTGGCGCTTCCCTGACGGCCTCGACGCCGACTCGCTGGCATCGGCCACTCCGATGACACTCGCCGAGGCGATCAGCCACCTGCAGGCAGCCTCCGTGGACGTGGTCGTGCCGCAGATGTTCTGTCTCCCAGGCATGACTGCATATCGTGCGCTGTTCGACGTGCTCGGCATTCCGTACGTCGGGAACCCGCCGGAGGTGATGGCCATCGCCGCCGACAAGGCCAAGGCGAGGGCGATCGTCGCCGCGGCCGGTGTCGCGGTGCCCGCCGGGGAGGTGTTGGCCGCAGGCGAGCGGTCCACGCTCGCGCTGCCGGTGGTCGTAAAACCGGTCGACGCCGACAACTCGGCGGGGGTGACCCTGGTCCGCAAGGCTGGCGAGCTGGACGCCGCGGTCGACCTCGCCAGTGCCCACGGTCGCGCCGCGCTGGTCGAGTCGTACGTCGAACTCGGCCGCGAAGTGCGGTGCGGCATCGTCGTCAAAGACGGTGAGCTGGTGTGCCTACCCCTGGAGGAGTACGCGGTCGGCGCGGCCAAGCCGGTCCGGCTCGGCGACGACAAACTCGACCGCACCGCCGACGGCGAGCTGTACCTGGTGGCCAAGGACGCAGCCAGGGCCTGGATCGTGCCGACCGACGACCCGATCACCGAACGAGTCTGGGAGGCCGCCCGCCAGTGCCACGTCGCACTGGGATGCCGGCACTACAGCCTGTTCGACTTCCGGATCGACCCGGACGGCAGGCCCTGGTTCCTGGAGGCGGGGCCCTACTGCTCGTTCGCCCCGACCAGCGTGATCGCCGTGATGGCGGCCGCGGCGGGCATGGACGTGGCCGAGTTGTTCGCGACCGCACTCATCGAACTCGACGACGAGGGGACACCATGCCTGCGTTCATCCCGCTGACACCGGTGGGGGTCAGGCTCACCGACGTCACGGTCGACGATCTCGACGACGGTCAGATCGACGATCTCCGAACCGCTTTGGCCACCCACGGCGTGGTCGTCATGCCCGGCCAAGAGGTCGACGACGACGCGTTCCTGCGCTTCATCAGCAGGTTCGGCGAGACCGTCTTCACCGTCGGGGAGACGCCCGTCCCGGGTCGGCCGGAGCTCAACGTCGTCACAAACGTCGGTCGCACCCGTCCGCCGACGTCCAGCTTCCACACCGACACCAGCTACATCCGGATTCCGCCTGCCTACACGGCGTTGCGCGCGGTCACCGTTCCCGAACGGGGCGGGCAGACCCTGTTCACCAACCAGTACGCGGCCTACGAGACGTTGCCGGAGCGTCTCCGAACGTTCCTCGAGGGGCGCACGATCACCCACGTCGTCACGGGGGTAAGCCCGGACGGTCGACAGGAGTCCGTGGCGACTCACCCGATCTTCCTGGTGCACCCGTTGTCGGGCAGGACCGCGCTGTACCTGTCGACGCCCGAGCGCTGCGCCGAGGTGAGCGGGATGACGCCGGAACTCGCCGCGATCACCGTCAAGTACCTGTTCGAGCACTCGACCCGCGACGCCAACGTCTACCGGCACGCCTGGTCTCCTGGCGACGTCGTGATGTGGGACAACCGCTGCGTCCTGCACCGTGCCGACCACGACGGCGTGGTCGGCGATCGCGTGCTGCATCGCGGCATGGTGGCCGCTCAGCCCTGATTGTGAACAGTTTTCCAAAACTGTCCACCACTGCTTTCGGCGGCGGTAGCGTGCCGACATGACCACGCAGATGCAGGTGGACGACTTGGTGACGACGGCGCGCGGGTTGCGCGACCTGGTGCGCGGCGAGGCCGCCGAGTCGGAGCGGCTGCGCACGATGTCGGCCCCGATCGTGGATGCGATGTGGGAGAGCGGGTTGATGACGGCCTTCAACCCCGTGGAGGCTGGCGGGGTCGAACCGTCGTTCGCCGAGATGATCGAGACCTGGATCGAAATGGCTTGGCAGGACGGTTCGTTCGGCTGGACCGGAATCGCGAACCTGCCGTCGTCGTTCGCCGCCGCGTCCTACCTGCCCGACGAGGGCTTTGCGGAGGTGTTCACCGCCAACGGCAATCACGTCACGATGGGCGGGCAGTTCGCGCCCAACGGCCAAGGCGTCGTGGTCGAGGGCGGCTATCGGTTGTCCGGGTCGTGGAGCTTCGGGTCGGGCACCGGGCACTCGCAGTACGTCGCGGCCGGCTTCCTACCGATGGCCGACGGCGAGATGCGCTGGATCAGCGAGGGCATCCCCGAGCTGATGATCGCGCTGGTGCCACGCGGCGAGGTGAACTTCACCGACGGCTGGAACGTGCAGGGGCTCAAGGGAACCGGGTCCTACGACTACGACGTCGCGGACGTGTTCGTGCCGGAGCACCGCACCTTCCGGTTGTTCACCACCACACCACTGCGCGGGTCGTCCCCGGCGGGCCGGATGGGCATGATGCCGGTGACCGCGGCGGGCCACGCCGCGTGGGCGCTCGGCGTCGCCAAGAGCATGCTCGACGATGTGCAGGATCTGGCCGCGGCCAAGTACCGGATGAGCGACATGGCGTCGCTGGCCAGCCGGCCGACCTTTCAGAAGGATCTGGCCCATCACGTCGCAGCGTGGCGCGCCGCGCGCCTGCTGGTGCTCGACGCCTTCACCACCGCCGAGTCGGCGGTTGCGGCGGGTGACGACCTGACTCCGACGCTGCGGGTCGACATGCGCGTGGCCGCGGTCTACGCCACCGACGTGGCGCGGGAGTGCGCGCAGTGGGCGCACCTGGCTGCTGGCACTACCTCGATCCGCGAGGGCAGCAGGCTCGAGCGGGGGTTCCGCGACGTGTACACCGGAACCCAGCATGCGTTCATCAGTGAGAAGGTCGCGATCGACTCCGCGCAGGTGTGGCTCGGCATCATCGACGACCACTTCTCGCTATAGGAGCGGTCGAGGTTGCTTGGGCGCCAAGCGGTTACGCCGCGCTCTCGTCCCCCGGGGCGAGTAGCCGTTCGGGGTGGTGGAGGTAGTTCAGCCGGGCTTGCCCGACGTCGAGTGGTGGTGGCGGGATCCACTGGACGCCGTCGGGGCCGACGGTGACCGTCCAGCCTTGTTCGGCGAGGCGGTTGTCCCCGCCGCAGGCGAATGTCACTTCGTCGATGTTGGTTTGTCCGTTGTTCTTGGCCCAGCCGTTGGTGTGATGCACCTGGGTGCCGTAGCCGGGGACGGTGCATCCGGGTTTGGTGCACCCACGATCGCGGGCGTGGAGCATGATCCGCTGCGCTGCTGACGCCAACCGCTTCGTCCGGCCGAGGTAGAGGGCTTCGTTGGTGTGCTTGTCGAACACCGCCAGGTAGTGGTGCGCGTGGGAGGCCATCCGGATCAGGTCCGCCATCGGGAGCAGTGACCCTCCGCCGGTGACACCGGATCCGCGGGCGGCTTCTAGGTCTTGCAGCGTGGTGGTGACGATGACGGTGACGGGTAACCCGTTGTGCTGGCCAAGTTCACCCGAGGACAGCACAGACCGTCCGATGGCGATGAGCGCGTCGTGGTTGCGCTGCCCGACGGTGCGGTCGTCGGCGTCAATCTGCTCCTGCGACGGTGTCCCCAAGGTGCGGGGTTCGTGGTCGGCGGGATTGCACATGCCGGGTGCGCCGTACTTCGCGAGGATCGGTTCGACGATCGCCCGCGCCTCGGGATCCAACAGTCAGTCAGTTTGGTCATGCCGTCGGCCTGCTGCGGACCCAACCGGACGTACCGTTTGCGGGCCCGCTCGACGTCGTCGGGTTTGGGCCCGTCCTGGTCGATCGCCGTCGCCAGTTCCTTCGCCGCCTTGGCCAACTCCTCCGGGCCCGTGCCGGACCCGACCTGTACCAACGCCCTCTCCGAGAGCTCCCGGACCTCCGGGTCCACCCAGCCGGGCAGCTTGTCGAGGAACGACCGAATCTCGGTGACGTGCTCCGGCCCCAGCGTCCCGCGGGCTTGCGCGGCCGCGGTCGGGGCCAGCTTCGGGTCCAACGGTTGCCCGCTCAGCGTGGTCCGCGGCCCAAGATCCTCCGCTTCGCAGATCCGTCGGCGGACCTCCTTGCCCGAGATCCGCAACCGTTGGGTCAGCACGCTTCCCAGCGACTTCGCGCCCAGCTCCACCGGGGAGGCTTCGCGTTGCAGCCGGGCGATCACCTGATGCCCCACCGTCGGGAGCTGCCAGGTGACGGTTTCCAGTTCGCCCAACAACTCCACCAACTCCAGGTGGGTGAACTGGTCACAATCGAGGTCGACGAGTTCGGCGACGGCAGCGCGGATTCCCGCAACCGCTGCGGTGACCCGGTCCGAACTCATACTCGAACATTAGTGCGAACCACCGACAAGAAACCCTGATATGTGACACCTGAAACCGAAGTGACACATGAGGATTCGGCCTGTCTCCAATTCGCTCAGAGGCGGGCACTCGCACTCCCCGGCGGAGAGCTTCGCCGGCGGCACAAGGGATTTGACCACCATGCGAGCGCGCACAAACTCCACGTCCGCCCGGCGTGTCGCCCGCAGACACGCACACTCGCGCCGAGGGGAGGGGCCTAGCGCGGGGTGCCGCCGGGTCAGGACGTCTGGTACTCCGGCAAGGTAGGCGCGGCATCGGCCGACGACGGCCCCAGCCGCGACGTCAGCGCACGAACGGGAGCGCTGGCCGCCACCCTCACGGCGGTGCGAAAGACGCTCACCCCGACTCGGCTCGTCGGGTTGGCGATCCTCGGCACCCCCGGCGGCAGCTTCTGCGCTTCGTCGACGAACGGCCGCATCTCGCGCTCGTAGGACGCGAAGGCCTCGACGTGGTCGGCGTTGGTTCCAACCGCTCCCGCCAGAAGATAAGCGCCGGCGAGAGCAAGGCTGGTGCCCATGCCGCTGACCGGGGTCGCGCAGTAGGCGGCGTCACCGACCACCGCCACGCGGCCCCGCGACCACGACGGCAACCGAACCTGGGCGATCCTGTCGAGATACAGGCTCGACGGGTCGTCGGCCAGTGCGTCGAGGATGCGCGGCGCGGCGGCACCGACGTCGGCGAACACCTCCTGCAGGCGCCGCACTTGGTTCTCGCGATCCTGGTAGTCCAAACCCGTTGGCGGACCAGGAAAGTTGAGGCTTGCCCTGGTGGACCCGACGTTGTCGGGTCGAAGCTGGACGGACCGTCCGCCGGTGGTGGTGTACCAGCGCCACCACAGATCGTCGTCGTCGGTTCTCGGAATGGTGCAGTACGCGGTGTAGAAACCGAGGTCGCGATAGTCCGGTTCGGCGCCGAAGACCGTGTTCCGCGTCGTCGAGCGGATGCCCTCGGCCACGATCAGCAGATCGAAGCGGCGAGTGCCCGCCCCGGCGAAGGTGACGTCCACTCCGCTCTGATCCTGGGCGACCGACACGATGCGCTCACCGAACAGGTACTCCACGTCGTGGGCTTCGTCGACGAGGAGGCGCGAGAGCTCGCTTCGCAAGATTTCCAGCTCCGCGGTGGGGCCGTCCCCGGTGGCGGAATCACCGACGGGAAACTCGCCGATCGACCGGCCACGGTCGTCGAGGAAGCGCAGACCGACCTCACCGGTGCCCGACGCCCGCACCCGATCCTCGAGGTCCATCCGCCGCAACACCTCGCGACCGATCCCACGCACGTCGACGTTCTGGCCACTGTCACGCAGCTGGGGGGCGCGTTCGACGAGCGTCGGCGAAAGACCGTGTCGTTTCAGCCAATACGCAAGCACGGGTCCTGCGATGCCAGCACCGCTGATCAGAACGGTTCGTCCGGTGATGGAGGCTCCTGTCCTGGAAGGTGTGCCCAGTCTACTCAGCTGACCTCGACGACCACTTTGCCTCTGGCATGGCCGATTTCGACGGCGGCAACGGCGTCGGCGGCCTCGTCGAGCGGCCGGACGTCCTCCACGTGCGGGTCGAGCTTGCCGTCCGCGACGAGGCCCGCCACGATCTCGAGAACGCGGCTGGTGCGGTCCCGCTCGATCACGTGACCGCCGAGCTCGTCGACGGAGAAGTCGCCTGCGCTGATGAGTTTGGTCTTGTCCGAGACGAGTTCGGCGACGGCACGGAGCGCGTCGCCCCCGGCCAGGTCGAGGATGGCGTCAACGCCGTCGGGCAGGATCTGCCGAATCCGGTCGGCGACGCCGTCACCCGAGGGAATCAGGGTGGCGCCGAGGGTTTCCACCATGGTGCGCTTGTCTTCGCTGCCGGTGCCGATGACGTTCATGCCGAGATCCCTGGCAATCTGTGCGGCCGCCACTCCGACGCCACCACCGATGCCGTTGACGAGTAGCGTCTGGCCTTGCTTGAGGCCGAGCTGCGTGACGCCGTCGTAGGCGGTGGCGGCGGCGACGGGCAAGGTTGCGGCGTCGTTGAACGACACCTGCGGCGGTTTGCGTGCCGCGGCCCCGGCGGTCACCAGGGTGTACTCGGCGAAGGCACCGGAACCGGGCGCAACGGAGCCGAAGATCTCGTCGTTTTCGGCAAAGCCGTCGACGTCCTTGCCGACGCCTCGGACGACACCGGACACCTCGCTGCCCAAGACCGCGGGTAGATCGCCCTCGCTTGCATTGCCGAACATGCCGGAGCGGATTTTCCAGTCGACGGGGT
Organism: Mycolicibacterium hodleri; assembly: GCA_006864685.1. Classification (GTDB taxonomy): domain Bacteria; phylum Actinomycetota; class Actinomycetes; order Mycobacteriales; family Mycobacteriaceae; genus Mycobacterium; species Mycobacterium hodleri_B. The sequence continues at coordinate 145,107 of VIFX01000008.1, forward strand.
TCACCCCGGCCGCTCGGACTTCGACCAGCAGTTCGCCGGGCATCGGCGTTGGCATGTCGACATCGAGAAACTCTTGAACCTCGGGTCCACCATTGCTGCGATATCCAAATGCTTTGACCATTGACGAGGCGTACCCGGTGGGCGTGGGCAGGTAAACCGCGGCCGGACGTGAGGTCGCGGTGCGAATGCTCATTAGGTTAGCCTGCACTGCGTGGATGACGACATGGGCTCGGTGGAGGCATTCGTCGCCGAGGTGGTCGACGCCGGGCCCCGGATGCGGCGCGTGATCTTCGACGTTCCGCAGTTGGCCGAGCTGACCTTGCCGGGGGCGGGCGACGAGGCCGTCGGCATCTACGTTCCCGACGACGAAGAGGGTCGCAACTACACCGTCCGGCACCGCGGTCCCGGCGACAACCAGCTGACGTGCGACTTCGTCCTGCACGAGAGGGGCGTCGCCAGCGGCTGGGCGCGGCGGGCAACCGCCGGCGATCGCGTCATGCTGGATCATGCGCGCAGCTGGTACCGGCCGGAGGCCACCAGCACCTGGCAACTTCTGATCGCCGACCTCTCAGGACTGCCCGCCCTGGCGCGCATCCTCGACGAGCTGCCCGACGGCACTGAGGTCTCGGTCATCGTCGAGGTGGTCGACGAGTCCGATCTCGATTACCTGACCGTGCCGTCGGGAATCCCGGTGGTGAAGTCGGTCGGTACCGGAAATGGTTATGCCGCAAGCCGTCTCACCGATCTGGCGAAAGCGCACGCCCATGCCGACGGCCGCGGCTACTGCTGGTTCGCCGGCGAAGCCCAAACCACGCGCGAGGTCCGCAAGTATCTGCGCGCCACCCACGGCTGGAGCGCAAACCAGTACGACATCGTCGGCTACTGGCGGTTCGACTCCGAGACCTGGGACCGCAAGTTCGAGGAGGTGAGCGACGAGATGATTGCCGTCTACGAGAAGGCGCTCGCCGATGGGAAGAGCGACAAGGTCGCCGCCGAGGAGTTCGACCTCGCGCTCGAGAGCATCGGGCTCTAGCAGTTGAACGTCGCCGAGCTCGACCAGGAAACCCGAACCGACCACGCGTCGGAGGGTCGACGCCACGCCGTCGGTCTGCTGGGCGCCGCGGTCGTCCTGGCCCTCACGTGTGTGCTCAGCCTCGCGATCGGCACCGAGAACGTTGGCCCGTCCACGGTGTGGCACTCGATCGTCGACTACACCGACACCGGCAACCAGTGGATCGTGCACGAGCTGCGGATCCCGCGCACCCTTCTTGGCATCGTCGTCGGAATCGCCCTCGGGCTCAGTGGGGCCCTGATCCAGGGTGTGACGCGAAACCCGTTGGCCGACGCCCAAATTCTGGGCATCAATTCCGGTGCGGGGCTGTTCGTCGTCGCGGCCATCGCCTTCCTCGGGCTCCGCTCCGTGTGGTCGTACGTGTGGTTCGCCTTCGTCGGAGCCTTCGTCGCGATGGCGTTGGTGTACCTGATCGGCATGACCGGGCGCGCCATCGCCACCCCGGTGCGGATGCTGCTCGCCGGCGTCGCGGCGGGCGCCGTGATGGAGGGCCTCTCCTACGGCATCCGGCTGCGCAACCCGCGGGCGTTCGACTCGATGCGGTACTGGGACGCCGGCGCGCTGGACGGTCACACGCTCGCCGTCGTCGCCGCGGTCGCCCCGTTCGTCGTGCTCGGGGCGGCGATGTGCCTCTACGTCAGCCGGGGGCTGAACGCCGTCGCGCTTGGCGACGAGTTGGCCGTTGCCATGGGCGGCAACGTCGTCCGAACCCGCGTGGTCGGGTTGCTCGCCGTCACGCTGCTGGCGGGTGCCGCCACCGCGGGCGCCGGGCCGATCGGATTCGTCGGCCTGATGGTGCCGCACGCGGTGCGATGGTTCACCGGTCCGGACTGGCGATGGATATGCGCCTACTCGGTCTTCCTCGCGCCCGCGCTGTTGCTCACCGCCGACGTCGTCGGCCGGGTGGTCGTCAAACCGGGGGAGCTGCCAGCCGGAATCGTGACGGCATTCGTCGGCGCCCCGGTTCTGATCTGGCTGGTCCGGCGCAGAGACGCGGCGGCCCTGTGAGCCCTCTCGACACGGTCGACTTCGGTCACCGTCAGTTGATCGTCCGCCGCGAGCCGGGCCTCGCGCTGCGGGCAGCGTGGCGCAGCGTCGTGGTGCTGTCCATCCTCGGGGTGGCCGCCCTGGTGCTGGCCGTGCTTGCCCTCGGCGTCGGGCAGTATCCCGTGCCGCCAGGGCAGGTGGTCGCCATCCTGCTCGGCCAGGACACGTCCTTCGCGAGCGTGCTGGTTCTCGAGTGGCGGATGCCGCGAATCCTGTTGGCGCTGTTGATCGGTGCGGCCCTTGGCGTCTCGGGAGCGATCTTTCAAGCGCTGACCCGCAACCCCCTTGGCAGCCCCGACGTGATCGGTTTCGACTTCGGCGCCTACACCGGCGCCCTGATCGCCATCGCCGCGCTCGGTGGTGGCTACTACACGACCTCGATCAGCGCGGTCATCGGTGGCCTCGCCACGGCCGTCGTCGTCTACCTGCTGTCCTACAAGAACGGTCTGGCAGGCTTCCGGCTGATCATCGTCGGGATCGCGGTCAGCGCGGTGCTGAGCTCGGTCTGTCAATGGATCATCCTGAAGATCCGCCTCCATCAGGCGATTACGGCGTCGGTCTGGCAGCAGGGGTCGCTGAACGGCCTGGAGTGGGCGCAGGTCTATCCGGTCCTCGGCGGTCTGGCGGTCGGTGCCGTGATGCTGATGGTCGTCGGGCCGCAGCTCCCGATTCTGCAGATGGGCGACGACGCGGCAGGCGCCCTCGGGATCCGTCCCGGCCGGGTCCGATTGGCCTACTTCGGGATTGGCGTTCTGTTGATCGCGGTGGCTGCCGCGGCGGCGGGGCCGATATCGTTCGTGGCTCTGGCGGCACCTCAGTTGGCGCGGCGCCTCACCGGCGCCCCCGGCGTCGGCCTGATGTCGGCCGCCGCGATGGGCGCCTTCCTGCTGTTGGGAAGTGATCTGATTGCGTTGAAGATCTTCGCGCCAACCGAGTTGCCGGTGGGCGCGGTGACCGTGACCCTGGGTGGGCTGTACCTCGTCTACCTTCTCGTCGTCCAGGCTCGTCGTCGATAGGAAGGGGGACGCCATGACCGATGAAGTACGTCTCGGTGCTCGTGATTTGTCGCTCGGCTACGGTGCGACACCGATCGTCGAGGGTCTCACGGTCGACGTCGCCCCGGGGGCCGTCACCGCGATCGTCGGGCCGAACGCCTGCGGCAAGTCGACGCTGCTGCGCGGACTGGCCCGGCTGATGAGTCCTGCTGCGGGACAAGTGATCCTCGACGGATCCGACATCAGTCGACTGCGGACCAAGGACGTCGCCAAGAGGCTCGGCTTGTTGCCGCAGTCGTCGATCGCCCCCGAGGGCATCACGGTGGCCGACCTGGTGACGCGCGGGCGATTTCCCCATCAGACGATGCTGCGGCAGTTCAGCCGCGCCGATCAGCAGGCCGTTGCCGATGCGATGGCGGCCACCGGCGTGACGGCGATAGCCGGGCGCCCCGTCGACCAGTTGTCCGGCGGCCAACGCCAACGGGTGTGGATCGCGATGGTCCTGGCTCAGCAGACGCCGCTGATCCTGCTCGACGAGCCGACGACGTTCTTGGACATCGCCCACCAGATCGAACTGCTGGACCTCTTCGCCGATCTGAACGCCGAGCAGGGCTGCACCATCGTGGCGGTCCTGCACGACCTGAACCACGCCTGCCGCTTCGCCGACCAAATCATCGCCATGAAGTCGGGAGCCATTGTGGCTCAGGGCAACCCGGCCGATGTCATCACCGCGACCCTGGTCGAGGAAGTGTACGGGCTGAAGTGTCAGGTGATCGACGATCCCGAGACGGGGACACCGCTGGTCATTCCGCGGGCGTCCAGTCGCCTGCGCGCCAGGAGGCAGGACCCGTCGCGCCGTTGACCGCCCGAACCGGGGGTGGACCTGAGCCTGTGAACGTTCTAAGGTTAGGGTAACCTCTCTAACGGCCAACTGTCGACGCGTTGGCCGCCACGGACGTCAACAACGCTGGAGGGCAAGCAATGCTCCGAACCATGCTGGGGGGCAAGGTGCATCGCGCCACCGTCACCCAGGCCGACCTGCACTACGTGGGGTCGATCACCATCGACCAGGATCTCATGCGAGCCGCCGACATCCTGGAGGGTGAACAGGTCGACGTCGTCGACGTCACCAACGGGGCGCGGATCACGACGTACGCGATCACCGGCGCGCCCGGATCGGGAGTCATCGGAATCAACGGTGCCGCAGCCCATTTGATCAACCCGGGCGACTTGGTCATCATCATGTCGTTCCAGCAGCTCGACGAGCGCGAGGTGTCGCGTCACGCGCCACGCGTCGTCCACGTCGACGACCGCAACCGGATCGTCGCTCTCGGCGCGGACCCGGCTCAGCCGGTTCCCGGTGCGGTCGACCAGCTGGCGAGTCGGTGATGACCTTGACCATGAACGGAAATCACCGAGCGCGCACCGACGACGACGTCCTCGGTCTCGTCGGAGTCGGCTTCGGGCCGTCGAATCTCGGCTTGGCCATCGCCGTCGAGGAGTACAACGAGACGTGCGGCGACGGACAGGCGATCACCGCCGAGTTCGTCGAATCCAAGGCTGAATTCGGTTGGCACACCGGCATGTTGATTCCAGGGACGACGATGCAGATCTCGTTCCTGAAGGATCTGGCGAGTCAGCGCAACGTGCGAAGCCAGTACACGTTCCTGAGCTATCTGACCGAACGCGGCAGACTCAACGAGTTCATCAACCACCAGACGTTCTTCCCAACGCGGCTGGAATTCCACGACTACCTGGAGTGGGCGGCCACCCGGGTCGCCGCAAAGGTGCACTACGGCACCAGGGCGGTCGCCGTCCGCGACGAGGGTGACTGCCTGGCCGTCGACCTCGAAGGCGCCGCCAGCGGGACGCTGCGCGCGCGTGCGGTGGTCCTGGCCGGCGGGCTCCGGCCACAGCTGCCGGGTGGCGTCACCGAGACGCCGCGCCAGTTCCACAACCACGAGGTGCTCGACAAGCTGAAGAAGCTGCCGTCGGTCACGCACCGGCGCTTCGTCGTCGTGGGAGCCGGACAGAGTGCCGCAGAGGTCACCGACTACCTGCACACGACGTACCCGGACGCCGAGGTGCACGGGGTGTTCGCGAAGTACGGATACAGCCCAGCCGACGACAGTCCTTATGCCAACCGGGTTTTCGATCCCGCGGCGGTCGACGACTTCTACACCGCCGAGCCGACGGTGCGCCAACGGCTGCTCGACTACCACCGCGCCACCAACTACTCGTGCGTCGACCTTCCGCTGATCGAAGCGCTCTACGCGCGGGAGTACGCCGAGCGGGTGGCGGGCAATCGCCGGTTGTTCTTCCGCGGCGCCTCGGGCATCACGTCGGCCACCGAGGACGAGCGTGGGGTACGCGTGGTCGTCGAGCATCACCCGACGAAGACGCTCGAGACGCTCGACTGTGATGCGGTGGTCTACGCCACCGGCTTCGCTCCGATGTCCCTACCGGACATCCTCGGCGATCTATGCGACCCGGAGGTGTTCGCCGCCGACGGACCCGGGGTGGAGCGCGACTACCGACTGCGGACGGCGCGCGACGTGTCGGGAGCGATCTACCTGCAGGGCGGCACCGAGCACACGCACGGTCTCAGCTCCTCGTTGATCTCCAACATCGCCGTGCGCTGCGGCGAAATCGTCGAATCCATCGCCAACGACCCGGTTTTCGGGCCGTCGCGGCGACGGACCGTCGGCTCCTCCTCGACCAGCTAGGGCTGGTCGGTGAGGTAGCCGCCGCCGCGCCCGAAGAACTCCATCGCGGGCAACTCGGTGCCGTCGTCGAGGCGAACAGCCTCGACGACGAGCCCGGGCGCGTCACCTCGATGCGCGTTCGGCCCGGCGACGATGACCATCCCGTCACCCTCGGCGATGAACACCCGGCCCGGGGTACCGCCGTAGCAGCACCGCGACACCGAGGCGCGCAGAATCCGGATCCGTTGGCCCCGCCAGTAGGTGACGGCGTTCGGGTAGGGGTCGGATAGCGCGCGGACGAAACGGTCCAAGTCCTCTGCGGTCCAACGCCAGTCGACGATGCTGTCCCTTGCCGAGCGCTTGTGGAAGAAGGTGCGCTCGTCGAGATTCTGGGGCGTCCAGGTGGCGGTGCCTTGCTCGATGAGGTCCAGCGATTCGATCAGCACGTCGGGAATGAGCTCGATGGTGGCGCGCACAAGGGAGGTCCCGGTGTCCTTGGGCCCGATCGGAATGGACCGCTGGAGCACGATGTCGCCGGTGTCGAGCTCGTCGTCCATGCGGTGAGCCGTCAGCCCGACTTCCGTTGCGCCGCTGATCATCGCCCAGATGACCGGCGAGAATCCAGTGAACTTGGGCAACAGGGAATCATGCAGGTTCAGGGTGCCGTGCGGGGGGAGGTCGAACAGCTCCCTCGGCAGCCAGGTCCGCCAGTTGTTGGCGACGATGATGTCTGGTTTGGCGGCCGCGACGCGCTGGATCAGCTCCTCGTCGGGCCGCTGTGCCAAGTGCACCGGAATGCCGTGGTCGCGCGCCAGTTCCTCGACGGAATCCGCCCAAATCGACTCGTACGGCTGATCACTCGGTGGATGCGTGACCGCCAAGACGACGTCGTGATTTGACTTGATGAGCGCTTCCAGGGTCTTGTGACCCCAGGTCTGGTACCCGAACGTTGCTACCCGCATGTGCCGCCTCCCGTATGTGCCTAGATTTGGCTAGCCTAACCTTTGATAGAGTTGCGTGGTTCAGGCGGTCGCGCCAAGAGTGCGCACAGCGCCGTGACGGTACCCAAGTCAGTATTGAGGAGAGCGCATGTCGGGCAATCCATTTGACGACGAGACGGCCAGCTTCTACGTCCTCGTCAACAACGAGGACCAGCACTCGCTGTGGCCGACGTTCAAACAAGTTCCGGGTGGTTGGACGATCGTGTTCGGCGCCGACGGCGGGGCCAGTCGACAGGACTGCCTCGACTACGTCGACGAGAACTGGACGGACATGCGTCCCAAGAGCCTGCAGCTGCGGATGGCGGCGGCGTCGCCAGGAGCTGACTCGACATCGTAGACACGATCACGGATTCGTCGACGAAGGCTGAGGAAGCGCGGACGGGCAACGCGATCCTGCGACGAACCGTCACCCGCAATGCCCGGCTGCTCACGGTCGGATCCCTGCTGATCTGCGGTCATCAGCTGTGCGAGGCCATGGTTCCCGTGATGATCGGCGTCGTCATCGGCCGTGCCGTCGAGACCGGTGACGTCGGCCAACTGGTCGTGTGGATCGCGGTGCTCGCGGCCCTGTTCCTGCTGCTGACGTTCTGCTACCAGGCCGGCGCCAGGCATCTGATGCGCGCCATCGCGACCGAAGGCCACCAACTGCGGGTCGAGCTGTCCCTGCGGATCTTGCACCCCTTCCGCCTGCGCACGCCGCTGCGCAGCGGCGAATTGCTCTCCATCGCGGGCACCGACGCCGACGAGACGTCATACCTGCTCGACTACGTACCTCGGATCGCCGGTTCGATCACCGCGATCGTGGTGTGCGCCGGAGTGCTGCTCACCATCGACGTGCCGTTGGGTCTTGTCGTGCTGATCGGCACCCCGGTCATCCTGTACCTGTTGCACTTTGGCGGACCGGTGATCACCCGACGAGTGGCCGACCAACAGGAACTCGCGGGCAAGGCGACGGCGATGTCGGCAGATCTGATCGCCGGATTGCGACCCCTTCGCGGCATCGGCGCCGAGGATGCCGCCGCGGACCGCTACCGCACGGTCAGCCAAGAGGCATTGGCAGCCACCATCCGGGCCACCCGTTCGCAGGGCGTGTACATCGGCGTCTCCACCGCCATGAGCTCACTGCTCGCCGTCGGAGTCGCGGTCACCGCAGGCTGGTTTGCGCTGCGCGGCGAGATATCCATCGGTGAGTTGATCACCGTGATCGGGTTGGCCCAGTTCCTTCTCGAACCGTTCAACACCATGGCCGAGGTGCCCAGCTGGGTCGCCGAGGCACGTGCGTCCGCCGTGCGAGTCGGCTGGGTTGAGGATGCGCCGGTCGCGTTGACCCCTGGGTCGACACGACTCGATTCCGCGCCGTACTCACTCGACGTCGTCGACGTCCGGCACGGGCCGCTCGACGGCGCCAGCTTGTCGGTCGAGGCCGGAGCGATGGTGGGCGTGGTCGCCGCCCAGTCCGCCGACGCCGACGCCCTCGTCAAAGTGCTCTCGGGGCAACTGGTCCCGGGGGAGTACAGCGGGGAAGTGCGGGTGGGCGGGGTGAAACTCGAGGATCTCGACCTCGCGGAATCACACCGCGCGCTCCTCGTGGAGCCGCACAAGACCGACCTCTTCACCGGATCCCTGCGGTCGAACCTGCTCACCGGAGACGACGTCGCCGACGGCCGTGAATTGGACGCCGCGCTGCGGTCGTCGTGTGCGGTCGACGTCGTCGAGGTGCACGGCGAGGGTCTCGACCACGGCGTCACCGAGCGCGGCGCGAGCCTGTCGGGCGGACAGCGTCAGCGGTTGACGCTCGCAAGAGCCCTGCTGCGACGCGCGCCGGTCCTTGTCCTGCACGAACCGACGACCGCAGTGGATGCGGTCACCGAAAGTGCGGTGGCCCAGGGCATTACCGAGATGCGACACGGCGCGGGGACGCGGAACTTCACGACCCTGATCGTGACCTGCAGCCCCGCGCTGCTCGCGGCGACGGACAGGGTCGTACTCATCGACGGAGGCCGGGTCGTGGCGACGGGATCACACGTGGAGCTGATGGAACGCCAGGACTACCAACGGGCGGTGTTGCGATGAGCGCTTGCGCGAAGAGCCGAGGATCGAGATGACGACTGCGGTCGCAGAGCACGACATCCTTCCGGTGGCGACCGGTCGCGAGACGTGGACCTGGTTGCGCCGGGAGCTGAGGAGCCGCGCCGGCTCGGGGCTGCTGACGCTCGTCGTCGGCCTGGTCGCGGCCGCCACGGCGGTGCTGCCCGTGTACGTGCTCGGCATCCTCGTCGACCGGATCATCGACGGGTCGCCGCCGTCGGTGATCGTCATGATCGCGGTCATCGTCACCACCGCCGCCGTGGTCGGCGGGCTGGCCAGCGGCCTGTCGAATTACTTCATCGGCAGGCTTGGCGCCATCGCGCTCGCCGATCTGCGCGAAGCCGGGGTCGAACGCGCGCTGTCGCTGCCGACGGCGACGGTGGAACGCGTCGGGCGAGGGGACGTGCTGTCCCGCGTCAGCACCGACGTCGCGACGATCGGCAAGGCCGTCACGGACGTCATCCCGACGATGTACGCGTCGATCCTGTTGGCCGCACTCTCGTTGGTCGCCATGGTCGGGCTGGACTGGCGTCTCGGCCTGGCCGGTGCGATCGCCGTCCCGCTGTACGTGTTCGCGCTGCGCTGGTACCTGCCGCGGTCGGCACCCCGATACGCCGAGGAGCGACGGGCCATCGCCGAGCGCTCACAGGTGTTGATGGAGAGCATGATTGGCTCGGCGACGGTCCACGCCTACGACATGCACGTCGAGCACCAGACCGCGATCAAGACGGCGTCCGCGCGGGTCCGCGACATTTCGCTTGCCGTGTTCACCCTATTCACGCGCTTCGTCGGACGCATCAACCGCGCCGAGTTCATCGGCCTGACCGTCATCTTGGTGACGGGATTCTGGCTGGTGAAGAACGGCGGCGGCACGGTCGGTCAGACGACGGCCGCGGCGCTGCTCTTTCATCGGTTGTTCAGCCCGATCAGCGAGCTTCTCTTCACCTTTGACGAGGCTCAGGATGCCGGCGCGAGCCTGGCGCGCCTGGTCGGTTTGGTGACCATGCCTTTGGATTCAGGTCCGGCGCGGGGACGACCAGCGGTCGCAACCGGTTCCGAACCGCGTGACGCGTCCCTCGACCTGGAGGACCTGCACTACAGCTACGACGGTGAACACACCGTCGTGCACGGGGTCAGCATCCGGCTCGAGCCGGGACGACGAGTGGCGCTGGTCGGCTCCACCGGCGCAGGCAAGTCGACGGTCGCCGGCATCGCCGCAGGCGCACTGACCCCGCAGCGGGGCGTCGTGCGCGTCGGCGGAGTCGACGTGGCCAGTTTGACGCCCGAGCAGCGCCGTCGGCACGTCGCGATCGTGAGCCAGGAAGTGCACGTCTTCGCAGGCGCGCTCGTGGACGATCTGCGGTTGGCGAAGGCCGACGCCACCGAGGACGAGGTGCACGACGCGCTGCGCGCGGTCGGCGCCGACGAGTGGGTGGCAGCACTCGAGGACGGGCTCGACACGGTCGTCGGCGAAGGCGGCCATGAGCTGACATCGGCTCAGGCGCAACAACTTGCGCTGGCCCGCCTGATGCTCGCCGACCCCACCGTCGCAATTCTGGACGAGGCGACCGCCGAGGCCGGAAGCCAGGGTGCGCGAGAGTTGGAGCGTGCTGCCGCCGCGGTCACCGCGGGCCGCACCACCTTGATCATTGCGCACCGACTCACCCAGGCCGCGTCGGCGGACCGGGTGATCGTGATGGCCCACGGCAGGGTCGTCGAAGAGGGAAGCCACCATGACCTGGTCGCGGCGGGTGGGCGCTACGCCCAGTTGTGGCGCGCCTGGGCAGCAGATCATTCTCGCGGGGAGTAAGAACATGACGACGACCGAGATCGACGATGGCCTGACCCCGAGCGATCGCTTGGACCTGTTGCGCGAGTGGAACAACCAGAGCTGGCCCGACACCACGACAACGGTGCCGGACGCCTTCGCCAGGCAGGTCGACCTGACCCCCGACGCGCTGGCCGTCGTCGCGGGCGACGTGCGGCTGACCTATCGCGAACTGGCCGACCGCTCGTACCAGCTGGCGAATCATCTGCGTGCCATGGGTGTTTCGCACGAGCAGATGGTGGCCATCGCGTTGCCGCGCTCGGTCGAGATGGTGGTGACCGCGATGGCCATCCTGGCCGCGGGTGGCGCCTTCGTGCCCGTCGACCCGCAGTGGCCCGCCGAGCGCAGGCAGCAGGTCCTCGCCGACACCAGGGCCACCTCTGTCGTCGTGGCGCCGGGTACGGTAACGCCGGCGGATCCGCAGTCGGTCGAAATCGCCCTTGACGCATGGTCGTTCGGTGACCTGCCCACCACCGCGCCGCCGACCGTCATCGACGGCAGCCAGCTGGCCTACGTCATCTTCACCTCGGGGTCGACCGGCAAGCCCAAGGGCGCGATGATTCGCCACGAAGCCATTGCCGAGAGGCTGACCTGGCAGGTCGAAGACGTCCTCGGCTTCGGGCCTGGGGACGCCTCATTGTTCAAGGCGCCGCTGTCGTTCGACATCTCCGTCAACGAGATTCTGCTACCTCTGGTCTCCGGCGGGTACGTCGTGGTGGCCGAGCCCGGCGGCGAGCGCGACCCGCAGTACCTGCTCGACCTGATCTCGAATGAGAAGGTCACGTTCGTCTACCTGGTGTCGTCGATGCTCGACGTGCTCCTCGACCTCTCTCGGGGGACCAGTCTGCTGTCCGGGCTGAAGCACGTCTGGTGCGGTGGCGAGGTCCTGACGCCGGCGCTGTTCGACCGGTTCCGGGCCCAGCTGAGCACCACGCTCTACCACGGGTACGGTCCCGCCGAGGCGACCATTGGTGTCTCGCACGTCATCTACCGCGACAGCGCCGAGCGGATCGAAACGTCCATCGGCAGGCCGAATCCGCACACCCAGCTCTATGTCCTCGACGACGACCTCCATCCGGTCCCGGTCGGCGTCGGCGGCGAACTCTACGCCGCTGGTTTCCTGTTGGGGCGCGGCTACATTCACGCACCCGGCCTGACCGGGTCGCGCTTCGTCGCCAACCCCTTCGACGACGACGGCTCGCGGATGTATCGCACCGGCGACCTGGCCCGCTGGACCGCCGAAGGCGTTCTCGAATTCCTCGGCAGGGCCGACAACCAGGTGAAGATTCGCGGGATGAGGGTCGAGCTCGAGGAAATCGAGGTCATCCTGGCATCGCACCCGGAGGTCCGCCATGCGGCGGTCATCATGCGCCAAAACCCCTCCGGCGGAGCGCAGTTGACCGGCTACGTGGTGTCCAACACCGAGGTCGACGCCGACGACATGCTCGCCTGGTGTGCATCGAAGCTGCCGGAGCACATGGTGCCCGCCGCCGTGGTGGTGCTCGACGAGTTCCCCGTCACCGCGAACGGGAAGCTCGACCGACGCGCGCTGCCCGCCCCGCCGACGACGGCCCCCAGCATGGGGCCTGCGCCCACCGACCCACGCGCCCGCGCGATTGCCGACATCTTCGCCGAGCTTCTCGGAGTCGACGACATTGGCGCCGACGCCGACTTCTTCGCCTTGGGTGGCGACAGCATCGTCGCGATGGGCCTGATCAGCCGGGCCCGCAAGATCGGCCTGCGCCTGCGGCCACGCGACATCTTCGCCATGCGCACCCCGGCCGCATTGGCGGCCGCGGCGACGGACGCCGGTGCGTCGGCCCCTGAGGCGATTGCGGTCGACCCGGTCGGCGACGTCGCGGCGACGCCGATCCTCGCGTGGCTCGACGAGGTCGGCAACGGCTCGACCGGAAGGGACGGCTTCTTCCAGTCCGTCACACTGCACACCCCGGCGGGACTGACGACGGCGTCGCTGACGACCATGGTCGACGCCCTGCTCGCCTGCCACGACGTGCTCCGCGCCAGGACCGGCACCGTCGAGGCTGGCGGGCTCACGATCCCCGCCGTTAGCGCGCTGACGGCGGCCGACGTGCTGACCAGGGTGCCGCTCGACGGAGACGTCGACGCGGTGACCGCCGAGCAGCGTTCGCTGGCAGTCCAACGACTCGACCCGCGCAGCGGACGAATGGTCGACGTCGTGTGGCTCGACGCCGGCGCCGAGCTGCCCGGCCGCCTCATCCTGATGCTTCACCACATCGTCGTCGATGGTGTCTCGCTGCGCCTGCTGAGTGAGGATCTGGCCTCCGCGTGGACCGATGTGCAAGCCGGGCAACCGGTCTCACTCGCCACCGCGGACACGCCGCTTCGGCATTGGGCCGACGAGCTGCGTGCCGCCACGACGGGCGGCACGTTCGCCGCCGACGAGGACTACTGGCTTCAGGTCGCCGGCGGCGCAGCCGAGCCGACGATCGGCAGCAGGCCGCTCGACCCGGCGGTCGACGTGGTCGCGACCGAGGAGAGGCTGGTGGTGCGCGTCGGCGCTGACGTCACGGGCCGCTTGCTCGGCCCCGTGCCGAACGCGATTCGCGGCGGCGTCAACGACGTCTTGGTCACCGCTCTCTCGTTGGCCCTTGCCGAATGGCGCGGGAACGAGTCGTCCTCGCTGCTGCTCGAACTCGAGGGACACGGCCGCGAGGCCGAACACCTCGGCGCCGCTGGTGAACACCTCGACCTGTCCAGGACCCTCGGCTGGTTCACCACCCTCTTCCCCGTCAGAGTCGACCCCGGTGTGACACCGTGGGACGGGTTGATGTCCGGTGGCCGGGAGCTGGGCGCCGCCGTCAAGGCGGTCAAGGAGCAACTGCGTGCGGTGCCGCGCAACGGGCTCAGTTATGGTGCGCTGCGGTATCTTTCGGGTCGACCGCGGCCCGATCTGGCGGTCCAACCGCAGGTCCTGTTCAACTACCTTGGCAGGTTCAGCGGCGCCGGTGACGAACCGTGGACCCTCGCCGAAGACGAGGTCGCCGAGGACCGCGACCCCCGGATGCCGCTCCCGCGGGCCGTCGAGGTCAACGCCATCACCGTGGAGACCGACGACGGCGCGTACCTGGAGGCCACCTTCAGCTGGCCGGCCGGCGTGCTGGTTCGGCAACGGATGGAGGCACTCTCGGGGCTGTGGGTCGACGCCCTCAACGCCATCGCCGCCAGCGACGCCGTCAACGGTCCGACCCCTTCGGACTTCCCGCTGGTCACGATCACGCAGTCCGACGTCGACGCGTTCCAGGGCGGCCTCGGCGAGCTGGTCGACGTCGTGGCACCGTCGCCGCTGCAATCGGGCATCTACTTCCACTCCACCTACGCCGACGTCGACCCGTACGTCGTCCAGCAGATCGTCGAGTTGGCCGGTCCGGTCGACGCCGAGCGTCTGCGCGCAGCGGCTAACCTGATCGTGCACAGGCACCGCCATCTCGGCGCCGCCTTCCAGCCCGCCGCCGACGGCAGCATCGTCTCGGTGATCGGGTCGACCCCCGAAATGCCCTGGATCTACTTGGATCTCAGTGATGTCGAGGCGGACGCCGCCACGAGCCGAGTCGACGAGGTGGCCGCCGAGCAGCGCGACCGGCCGTTCGACCTGGCCGTGCCACCGCTGATGCGTTACGCACTGATACGTCTGACGTCGCACCGGCACGTCCTGATTCAGACCGTCCACCACATCGTGGCCGACGGCTGGTCGGTGCCCGTCGTCTTGCGGGAACTCGCCGCACTGCACGACGACCCGGCTGCCCCGCTGCCCGCGGCGCCCCGCTACGGCGACTACCTGAACTGGATCGCCGCCGCCCCGGTCGACGAGGCGCTCGGGGCATGGCGCACCGAGTTGGACTCCGTCGACGAGCCGACCCGACTGGCAGATGCACTGCCGCCCAGCACGTCCGGATCCTCCGGCTTCGGCAAGGTCGGCGCTCGGGTCCCGGCCGACGTGGCCAACGGAATCGTGGAGTGGGCAGGCACCCACGGCGTCACCGCCAGCGCCGTCATCGGCGCGGCCTGGGGCATCGCGGTGGGCCGACTCAGCGGGCGCACCGACGTGGTCTTCGGCTCCACCGTGTCGGGTCGAGGCGTCGACGTCGCAGGCATCGACGACATGGTCGGCCTCTTGATCAACACCGTCCCCGCCAGAACACACTGGGCAAGCGGCGATTCCGTCGAGACCGTCGTCCGCCGGTTCGCCGACGCACAGACGGCGCTGTTCGAGTACCACCACGTCGCACTCGCCGACATCCAGCACGCCATCGGCGTGCCCGAGCTGTTCGACACCCTGATCGTCATCGAGAACTACCCGGCCGCGGACGACCCCACGGCGACGATCCGGGTCGAATACGTCGACGTCGTCGAGGCGCCGCACTACCCCGTCACCCTGATGGTGAAGCCGTCGGATCCGTTCACCGTCGCACTGACCCACGACCGGTCCGTCGTCGACGCCACGACGGCGGAACGCGTGCTCGCGTTCTACCAACGAATCCTCACCACGATCGTCGACTCCGCGGACATCGCGTGCAGCGACGTCGAACTGCTCACCCGGGCCGAGGTCGACGCAGTGCTGGCCGCAGGGACCGGCGCGCCGGCGTGGCACGGCACCGTCCTGGACCTGTTCGCCGAGCAGGTGCGCCGTGTTCCCGACGCCGTAGCGCTCACCGACGGTGCCGGACGCCTGACCTACCGCGAACTGGACGAGGAGGCCACCCGGCTGGCCGGGGCACTCGCCGAAAGCGGAGTGGGCTCGGGCGACGTGGTCGCCGTCGCCACCGGGCGCACCAACGACCTGGCGGTCGCGCTGCTGGCCGCCATGCGTTCCGGCGCCGCGTATCTGCCCGTCGACCCGCAGTACCCGGAAGCGCGCATCACCTACATGCTCTCCGACGCCAGGCCGCGGGTGGTCCTCACCGACGGCCGTCCGCTGCCACCGCACCAGCTGCCTACCCTGTCGGTCGACGCACGCCCCTCCGCGCCCGTCGCGACGAGCGTCGAGGTCGGCTCGGACGACGCGGCCTCGATCGTCTACACCTCCGGAAGTACCGGACAACCCAAGGGAACCGTCGGA
This sequence comes from Mycolicibacterium hodleri, assembly GCA_006864685.1. Taxonomy (GTDB): domain Bacteria; phylum Actinomycetota; class Actinomycetes; order Mycobacteriales; family Mycobacteriaceae; genus Mycobacterium; species Mycobacterium hodleri_B. Next base: position 160,941 of record VIFX01000008.1, read on the forward strand.
ACCCATGGCGCCCTTGCCAACCGGCTGAAGTGGGCCGCAGCGGCGTGGTCGCACGACCGCGACGACGTGCGGGTTGCCAAGAGCTCGACGAGCTTCATCGACGGCACCACCGAACTCCTCGGAGCGCTCGTCGCAGGTGCCAGCACCGTGATCGCCGACGAGGACACCGCACGCGACGCCGCCGCCCTCGCCAGCCTGGTCGAAAAGGTCGGAGCCACCCAGCTTCTCGTCGTTCCGAGCCTCGCCGTCGCGATGGTCGAGTCGGCCCCGACGGGCCTCGGCCACGTCCAGCGTTGGATCTGCAGCGGCGAGGCACTCGACGACGCGACCGTCGCCGCGCTGCGCCGGGTGTCTCCTGACGCCCAGATCGTGAACTCCTACGGGTCGTCCGAAGTCGCGGGCGACGTGCTCGCGGGACCGGTCGCCAATGACGGCCGCACGACCCTGGGCAGGCCGGTTCCCGGCGCCCGCATCCTGCTGCTCGGACCCGACCTGGCCCCGGTGACGCCCGGCGCCATCGGCGAAATCTACGTCGGCGGAGTCCAACTCGCTCGCGGCTACCACGGCCAGGGCGGCACCACCGCCGCCCGATTCGTCGCCGACCCGTTCGGTGAGGACGGGGGACGGCTCTACCGCACGGGCGACCTCGCGCGGTGGACCAGCACCGGCGACGTCGAGTTCATCGGTCGCAGCGACGACCAGGTCAAGATCAACGGATTCCGCGTCGAACTCGGTGAGGTGGAGGCGGCACTCGTCGACCTGCCCGGCATCGCCGACGCCGTCGTCACCGTCCACCACGGAGCCCACGGCTCGGCACGTCTGGACTCGTACGTGGTGCCCCGTGACGCCGTGCCGGTCGACCAGGCGACGATCCGCGCCGCACTCGCCGAGCGGTTGCCCGCCCACCTGGTGCCCGCGACGGTCACCCAGCTGACGGACGTCCCGTTGCTGCCCAACGGGAAACGCGACCGCACGTCGCTTCCCGAACCCGTACTCTCCGTCTCCAAGGTCACGCCGCGGACCGAGCGAGAATCGCTGATCTGCAGCGTCTTCCAAGACGTGCTGGACATCTCCGACGCGATCGGCATCGACGACGACTTCTTCGCCCTCGGCGGGGACAGCCTGCTCGCCCTGCGGGTGGTCAACCGGCTCGCGGGCTCCGGCGTGACGATCCAGACCAAGGAGCTGTTCCAGCTCCGCACCCCCCGAGCGTTGGAAGACGTTCTCGCCACCCGCGTCACCGCCGCGCCACCGGAGCTCCAGGCCGTGCCGGCCGAGCCCGCCGCCTGGCACGGACTCGCCGACGACGAACTCGCCCGCCTCGTCGACGGGTGCCCCGTCGAGGTGCAGGACGTGTGGCCACTGTCGCCCCTGCAGCAGGGTGTCTACTACCAGTCCACCTACACCGACGACGTCAACACCTATCTGGCCCAGAACGTCTTCGACTTCGACCGCCAGCTCGACGTCGACGCGATGCGTACCGCATTCGGGGCGTTGCTGTCCCGGCACGACAATCTTCGGGCAGGCTTCACCAGTGAGGATCTGGTGCGGCCCGTGCAGTACATCGGCCGCTTCGTCCCCGCCGACGTCACGCTCGTCGACCTGTCGGACCTGACGGCGGAGGCCGCGGACGACCGGCTCGCCGAGGTCATGCGGGCCGACGCCGAGAAGCCGTTCGACCTGCGCATGCCACCGCTGGTCCGGCTGACGATCGTCCGCCTGCCGGGGCGCGGGGACCGCCTGCTTCTCACGTGCCACTTCCTGCTGTGGGACGGTTGGTCGCGTGAGCTGGTGCTGCGAGAGTTGTTCGCGCTGTACGACTCCCGCGGAATCCGCGGAGCCCTGCCCGCCGCCAAGAGCACCTACGTCGACTACCTGCGCTGGGTGGATGCCCAAGATCAGGGCGAGTCCATTCAAGCCTGGTCCGACGCCCTGGCCGGATTGCCGGAGGCGACGTTGGTGGCGCCGGAGGCCGTCGGCCGCGAACCCGCACTGCCTCAACGTGTCTACGGCGAGCTGTCCCGCGAGGTGACCGCTCGACTCGAGCAGCACACCAGAACCAGTTCCACGACCGCCAACACGGTCCTGACCGCTGCCCTCGGCATGGTGCTCGGCTTCGAGACCGGAAGCACCGACGTCGTATTCGGCACGACCGTCGCGGGCCGGCCTCCCGAGCTTCCTGGTGTCGAGAACGTGATCGGGCAGTTCCTCAACACCGTCCCGGTGCGCGTGCAGACGACGCCGAATACGACTGTCGCCGAACTGCTTCGGGGCGTCGAGGACTTCCGCCTCGACCTCATGGCACACGAATACGTCGGGCTCGGTGACATCACCCGCAGTGCCGGGCACCAGCCGCTGTTCGACGCGCTCTACGTCCTGCAGAACTTCCTCGACGACGACACGTTCACCGAGTTCGAGCGCCAGCACGGCATCATCGGCGTCGACTTCGTCGACACCACGCACTATCCGCTGACATGGGTGTTGACCCCGGGGGAGCGGCTGACGATCAAGCTGGAGTTCCGGCCCGACGTCGTCGACCCGGAAGCCGCAACGGCGATGGTCGAGCGACTCGTCCGCGTCGTCGATGCGCTGCTGACCGAACCCGACACCGCGCTCGGCGACCTCGACCTGGCACTGCCCGCCGAGCGGGAGGCCTTGGCCCGGCAGTGGCGGGCGACCGAACACGACATCGGCGACGACACCATCGCCGATCTGCTGGCCGACCGGGCCCGCAGCTGCCCTAGCGAGACCGCGTTGGTCTTCGGTGACACCAGGTTGACCTACGCCGAGCTCGACGGGCGGATCAACCAACTCGCGCGCCGCCTGCTGGAGAGCGGCGCGGGTCCCGAGCGCGTCGTCGCCCTGGCACTGCCCCGGTCGGTGGACATGGTGGTGGCGCTGTTCGCGGTGCTGCGCACCGGAGCCGCCTACCTGCCGCTGGAACGGGACTACCCGGTCGCTCGGCTCACCGGCATGCTCGACGACGCCCGCCCGGTGCTGCTCGTCTGCCACGGCTCGAGCGCCGAGGTGGCCGATCACCAGGACCGACTCGGCGGTGCCGTCCTGCGGCTCGACGACCCGAGCGTCCGCGACGCACTGGACCGTACGACGACCGAGGCGCTCGCCGATGCCGAGCTCGGTGACTTCGCGAGAAGTGCTGGGCCGCAACGCCTCGAGCACCCGGCCTACGTCATCTTCACCTCAGGGTCCACCGGACGCCCGAAGGGCGTCGTCACGCCCTACCGTGGCCTGACCAACATGCAGCTCAACCATCGCGTCGAGATCTTCGAGCCCGCGATTGCCAAGGCCGGCGGCCGACGGCTGCGGGTGGCGCACACCGTGTCGTTCTCCTTCGACATGTCGTGGGAGGAGCTGCTGTGGCTCGTCGAGGGTCACGAGGTGCACATCTGCGACGAGGAACTGCGCAGGGATGCCACCGCGTTGGTGGCGTACTGCCACCAGCACCGCGTCGACGTCGTCAACGTGACACCCAGCTACGCGCATCACCTGTTCGAGCAGGGTCTGCTGGAGGACGGCGGTCATGCGCCGACGCTGGTGCTGCTCGGCGGTGAGGCCGTGTCGGACGACGTGTGGCGTCGACTCCGCGACCTCCCGAACGGCACCGGTTACAACCTCTACGGCCCCACCGAGTACACCATCAACACCCTCGGCGCCGGAACCGATGACAGTGCGACCCCGACTGTCGGACAACCCATTTGGAACACCCGCGCCTACGTTCTCGACTCGTGGCTGCGTCCCGTCGGCGACGGTGTCGTCGGCGAGCTGTACATCGCGGGCGCCGGCTTGGCGCGCGGTTACCTCGACCGGCCAGCTCTGACGGCCGACCGCTTCGTCGCCGACCCCTTCACCGATGGTGGCCGGATGTACCGAACGGGCGATCTGGTGGCCCGCCGATCCGACGCCGGTGGCACGCTTGACTTCCTCGGGCGCAGCGACGACCAGGTAAAGATCCGCGGCTACAGAGTGGAACTCGGCGAGGTCGCGGCGGCGCTGTCCGCGCTGGCGGAGGTGCGCCAAGCCGTCGCCATCGCGCGACCCGGCCCGTCGGCGTCGGTGAAGCAGCTCGTCTGCTACGTCGTGCAGGACGACCCCAGGCCGGATCAAGAGGCGTTCGCCGCCGAACTGCGAGCGGCGGTGTCGCAGACCCTGCCCGACTACATGGTGCCCGCGCTGTACGGATTCGTCGACGCGATCCCGCTGACGGTCAACGGAAAGCTCGACGTCCGCGCCCTACCCGATCCCGTCGTCCCCGCATCCGGCCCGTCGCGGGACCCGCGAGACGATCGAGAAGCCCTGTTGGCGAGCATCTTCGCCGACGTGCTCGGTCTCCCGCAGGTCGGCATCGACGACGACTTCTTCACCCTCGGCGGGGACAGCATCTCCTCGATCGCGGTGTCCGGCAAGGCCCGCAAGGCGGGTCTTCACCTCACCCCGCGCGACGTCTTCCGCCGCAGGACCGTCGCGGCGCTGGCCGCCGTCACGAACGTCTCCGCGGCGCCGACGGCACCGGCCGAGCGCGACAGCGGCGTCGGCACGATCGCCGCGACGCCGATGCTCGCCGAGACCGCCGACGCGCAGACACCACTGGCCAACTTCTACCAGTCGACTGTGCTGGCCACCCCTGCCGGAATCACCGGCAACCAAATGGAACTCGTCATCCAGGCGATGCTCGACACCCACGACATGCTGCGTGCGCGCCTCGACCTGGGCGACGACGGATGGACGCTCTCGGTGCCGCCTGAGCCGGTGTCGGCCGGCTCGGCGTTGACCGTCAGCGACGGTGTTCTCACCGCATCGGACGTCGCCGCGGCCACCAACGCCGCGGCCGCCGAACTCGACCCCGAGAACGGTCGGATGGTCCGCGCCGTCTGGTACGACGCGCCGGAGGGCACCGGCCAGCTTCTGTTGGTCGTGCACCACCTCGTCGTCGACGGCGTCTCCTGGCGCATCGTCACCGAGGACCTGACGGCCGCGTGGGCTGACGTCGTCGCCGGCAGGCCAGTGGCTCTCGACGACGTTCCGACGTCGTTTCGGACCTGGTCGACCGCGATCGCCGCAACGCGCTTCGACGACCAAGCACCGTACTGGAACGGCGTGTTGGCGACGGCCGACCCGGACCTCGGCCACCGACCCCTCGACCCAGACGTCGACACGGCGGAAACCGTTCGCAATCAGAGCTTCTCGCTACCTGCCGACGTCAGCTCGGCACTGCTGTCGTCGGTCCCCGCCGCGGTATACGGCGGAGTCAACGACGTGCTGCTCAGCGCGCTCGCGCTGGCACTGGCACGGTGGCGGGCCGACCGTGGGCGCGGCGAGAGCACCGCGGCGGTCGTGAACCTCGAGGGCCACGGCAGGGAGCCGGAACTCGTGGCCGGGCACCTCGACCTGTCCCGCACGATCGGCTGGTTCACCGCGATCTACCCGGTGCGACTGGATCCTGGCACCGTCGAATGGGACGACGTCCTCGCGGCCGGTCAGGAACTGGCCGCGGCGGTGAAGGCGGTCAAGGAGCAGCTGCGGTCCACGCCGAGCCGCGGACTCGGCTACGGCGTGCTGCGCCACCTCGACTCCACCCGACCCGTCACCGGGGCCGCACCCCAAATCCTCTTCAACTACCTCGGGCGCTTCGCAGGCGGCAGCGGCAAGGCATGGGAACCGGTTGCGGAGTTCGGTGGTCTGCGCGAGGGCGTCGACCCCACCAATCCCGCGGTGGCACTGGAGATCAACGCCATCGCCGAGGACGGACCCGGCGGCACGCGCCTGACCTTCACGTTGTCCTGGCCGGGTGGCCTGATGGACACCGCCGACGTCGACGAACTCGCCGCACTGTGGTCGGCCGCGTTGACTGCGTTGACCCGATGCGACGCACTGGCCGGGCACACCCCGTCGGACTTCCCGCTGGTCCACCTCGCCCAGGCGGACCTTGACGGTTGGCAGTCGACCGGACCCGTCGAGGACGTCCTGCCGCTGCTGCCGCTGCAGGAGGGCATGTACTTCCACGGTGCGCTCGGCGCGGGCGACGACGACTACACCGACACCTACCGCGTGCAGCAGATCGCCGAGCTCTCGGGACCGGCCGACCCAGAAGCGTTGCGCGCCAGCCTGAGCGCCGTCATGGCTCGACACCAGGCGCTTCGGGCCGGGTTCCACGAGCTGGGGGACGGTCGGATCGCACAGGTCATCTGGGCCGACGTACCGGTCGCACTCGACGTCGTCGACGCGACGACGGTCGACGAGCCCGCCGCACTCCGGCGCCTCGACGACGTCGCCCGCGAGCAACTCTCGCGACCGTTCGACCTGGCGGCACCACCGTTGGTTCGCTATGCGCTGGTGTCGTTGACCGCCAAGGACCACCGGCTGGTTCAGACCATGCACCACATCGTCGCCGACGGGTGGTCCTACCCGGTGATGTTCGGCGACGTCGTGGCGCACTACAACGCGGCGCTCGGCGTCGGCACGGGCCTGACCCCGCTGGTCGGAACGCTGCGCGACCACGTCGAGGCCGTCCGCGGCGCAGACCAGGACGCCGCCCGGCAGGCATGGAAGACGGCACTGGCCGGAGTCGAGGCCACGCATCTGTTCGAGACGCCGAAAACCGTTGGCGAGCACAGCAGTTCGGTGCGGCGACTCTCGGCCGAACTCACCACGGAACTCACCAGGACGGCACGGGAACGTGGGGTCACGCTCAGCACCGTGCTGCACGGCGCGTGGGGACTGCTCCTCGGGCGACTACTCGACCGCAGGCGCGTGGTGTTCGGGTCGACGGTGTCGGGTCGCGGCGGCGAGCTCGCCGGAACCGAGTCGATCGTCGGACTCTTGATCAACACCCTGCCGGTGCCGATGGCCTGGGACCACGACACGTCGATCGCGGCGGTCATGGCCGACCTGCAGGACCAGCAGAGCGCCGTCCTCGACGCCCAGCATCTGGGCCTTGCCGAACTGGCCCGGCTCGCCGGAGTTCGGGAGTTCTTCGACACCATGGTGGTCGTCGAGAACTTCCCGACGGTGGCCAGCGAGCCGTCGAATGACGCTCGGGCCCTGCACTTCCAGGGCTTCACCGGCACCGACTCACCGCACTACCCGGTGTCCTTCGTGGCGTATCTGGACGACCACCTCACGGTGGAGATCAAGTACGACACCGGAGCGGTCACCGCGGCGCAGGCCGACAGGTTCGCCGAACGCGTCGAGCGCATCCTCGCGGCCTTCACCGAACACCCGGAAACCCCGGTCGGCGACGTCGACCTGCGGACCGACGCCGAACGCGACCTCGTCGCGGGGACGACGTCGCGGCAAGGCCCCGACCGCACGCTCGTCGACGCCTTCGGCGCTGCCGCCGCGGCGCACGCCGACCGCACCGCGGTCAGTTGCGGGTCGGATCGAATCACTTACGCCCAGCTGGACGAAAGGGCGTCGGCGGTCGCCGCGACGCTGACCGCACTCGGCGTTCGGCCGGAGTCCAGGGTCGCCGTCGCGCTGCCACGGTCCCTGGATCTCATCGTCGCGCTGCTCGCCGTCATCAAGGCGGGCGGCACCTACGTCCCGTTGGACGTCGACTCACCGCGGGCGCGTCTGCGCCACATCGTCACCGACTCGGCACCGGTCTGCATCCTGGCCGACAGGGCCGACCGACTGCCCGACGGAGTCTCGACCGAATCCACCCCGCTGGTGCTCGTCGACGACGCCGCGAGCCAGCGGCCGGGCCCGGCGCAGGCACCGGCGCTGGACGCCGACCACGCGGCGTACGTCATCTACACCTCCGGCTCCACCGGCGTCCCCAAGGGTGTGACGGTCACCCACCGCAACGTGGCGGCGCTCTTCGAAGGCACCGCAGAGCTTTTCGACTTCGGTCCCGACGACGTCTGGACGATGTTCCACTCCGCGGCGTTCGACTTCTCCGTGTGGGAACTGTGGGGCCCGCTGCTGCACGGCGGACAACTCGTCGTCGTCGAGCAGGCCGTCGCCCGCGACCCCGACCGGTTCCTGGAATTGCTTGCTTCCGAACGGGTGACGGTGCTGAACCAGACCCCCTCGGCGTTCTACCCGCTGATCGAGGCCGACCGGCAGGGTGGCCGGACGTCGACGCTCGGGTCGCTGCGCTACGTGGTCTTCGGCGGCGAGGCGCTGGACGCCACCCGGCTCGCCGCCTGGTACGAGCGGCACGACGCGGACTCACCGCGCCTGGTCAACATGTACGGCATCACCGAGACCTGTGTGCACGTCTCACACCGTCCGCTCGAGGTGTCCGACGCGGCGGGCGCGACCGGCAGCGTCATCGGTGACGCCATTCCAGGGCTGCGAATCCACCTGCTCGACCAGTCCCTTCAGCCCGTGCCCACCGGGGTCGTCGGCGAGATCTACGTCTCGGGCGGTCAGATCGCGCGTGGTTACGTCGGCAAGCCCGGCCTCACCGCGACCCGCTTCGTGGCCAACCCGTTCGACGGCGCCGGGATGAGGCTCTACCGCAGTGGCGACACCGCGATGTGGACCGAGGGCGGTGAGCTCGTCTACGTCGGGCGCTCCGACCAACAGGTCAAGGTGCGCGGCTATCGGATCGAGCTCGGCGAGGTCGAGTCGGCGCTCGCCGCCCTCGAGAACGTGGCGAACGCTGCAGCAGCGGTACGTCAGGACGAGACGGGTCGCACCCGGCTGGTCGGCTACGTGGTCGGCCGCACCGCGGTCGACGTCGCCGAGGTGCGTGCGCAACTGGCCACCCGACTGCCCGACTACATGGTGCCGTCCGCACTGGTGGTGTTGGATGCGTTGCCCTTGACGGTCAACGGCAAGCTCGACCGAGCCGCGCTGCCGGCGCCCTCGGAGGCCCCCGCCGCACCCGCCCGACCCATCGCCGACGCCCAGACGCCCGGGACCACGGCGGAACTGTTGGCCGCCTTGTGCTCCGAGATCCTCGGCGCCGCAGTGGGAGTCGACGACGACTTCTTCACCATGGGTGGCGACAGCATCGTCGCCATCCAGCTGGTGAACCGGGCTCGCCGACAGGGTGTCCGAATCACCCCGCAGCAGGTGTTCGTCAACCGGACACCCGCAGCGCTTGCCGAGGCCGCCGACGCCGTGGCGCCACAGCAGTCCGCCGTCGACGACACCGACGCCGGACCCGACCTCGGCGAGGTCATGTTGACGCCCATCGTGCAGCGGCTCGCAGAGCTCGGCGGCGGGGTCGACCGACTCAACCAAGCCGAGCTGCTCCTCGCACCGGCCGGAGCGACGGCCGAGCAGCTCGACGCGGCGCTCAACGCCGTGGTCGCGCGCCACGACGCGCTCGGACTGCGACTGCACCGGCCGGCGCCCATGCTGTGGTCGCTGGAAACGGCTGCTGCACCGCATGTCTCGACGCGCAGGGTCGACGCCTCGGGGTTCACCGACGACGAACTCGTCGACGCGATCGGCGTGCAGTCCGACGCGGCGGCCGACCGCCTCGATCCCGGGACCGGGGCGTTGGTGGACGCCGTGTGGTTCGACCTCGGCCCCGATCGGCAGGGTCGCCTGCTGCTGACGGTGCATCACCTTGCGGTGGACGGCGTCTCCTGGCGCATCATGATCGACGACCTGGGGGAGGCCTTCGACCAGGTGCGTGCGGGTACCCGTCCCGCGTTGCCCGCTGTGCCGACCTCGATCCGGTCCTACGCCAGGACCGTCAACGAAAGCGCCCAGCAGGCAGCGCGGTTGGCGGAGTTCGAACACTGGACCTCGACACTGGCGCCGGGCGGCGAACTCGACGATCGGGCGAACACGGTCGGCCTGACGGTGGGCTCGACCCGCGACCACGAGATGCGGCTGACGGCCGCGGAGACGGTGCCGCTGCTGACGGCGGTTCCCGCCATGGCCAACGCCGACATCACCGAAACGCTGGTGGCCGCGCTGTCGGTCGCCGTGCGGCGCTGGCGTGCCGCCAAGGGCGGAAGGCCCGACGCACCACTGGTCTTGGACCTGGAGCGCCACGGCCGCGACGGGTGGGACGCCGATCTGGACCTGTCGCGCACCGTCGGCTGGTTCACCGCGATCGCTCCGGTTCGGTTGCCCGCCAACACGTCCGACGACCACGTCGCCGTCCTCAAGGAGACCAAGGAGCGACTGCGTGCGGTCGCCGACGGCGGCCTGGGATTCGGTCAGCTGCGCTACTGCAACCCCCGCACCGCGGCGGCCCTCGGGCGCCTGCCCGCACCGCAGTTGCTGTTCAACTACCTTGGCCGCTGGGCGGCCGACGGCACCGCGGACTGGGACTCGGCACCCGAGGTGGCCGCGCTTCGCGGTGGCCCCGACCCCGATCTCGGCACTCCCTACCTGCTGGAGATCAACGCCATCTGCGACGAGACCGTCGACGGCCCGGTGCTGCGTGCAACGCTCACCTACGCCGACGGGGAGCTGGGCGAGGACTCCGTCGTCGACCTCGCCGAGCACTGGATGGCGGTGCTGCGTGAGCTGGGTCAGCTCGGGGGCGGCCCTTCGGTGCCCTCCCTCACGCCGTCGGACCTGACGTTCGTCGAGCTGTCCCAGGCCGACGTCGACCGCGTCACCGCCGCGACAACGCCTGCCGTCGAGGACATCTGGCCGCTCTCACCGTTGCAGGAGGGGGTGTTCTTCCAAGCCAGTTACGCCAAGGCCGCGGTGTACATCGTGCAGAACGTCTTCGAGTTCACCGAACCCGTCGACCTCACCGCGCTGCGCACCGCGTACTCGGCGGTGATGCGGCGGAACCCGGTGCTGCGCTCGGCCTTCCTCGCCGACGGCCTGCCGCATCCGGTGGCCGCGATCACGGTCGACCCGGTGTGTGAGCCCGAATTGGTCGACCTGACCGACGTGGCGCCCGCCGACCTCGACGCACGACTGGCCGAGATGACCGCCGCCGACCGGCTGCACACCTTCGACCTGGACTCGCCCCCGCTGGCCAGGATGACGATCGCCCGCACCACCGAACGCGACCGCCTGATCTTCAGCTATCACTTCCTGCTGCTGGATGGCTGGTCCCGTGAACAGCTGCTGCGTGAACTGTTCGCCGAGTACGGGGCTGCGAAGACGGGTGTGCCGGCCGGGCTCCCCGACCCGACCGCTCACTTCACCGACTACCTGCGCTGGCTCTCTTGCCAGGACCGCGACGCCTCGGCCCGCCAATGGGCCACGGCGTTGTCCGGCCTCGCTGCACCGACGCTTCTGGTGCCCGCCGCAGTGGGCACCGAGCCCACGCTGGCGCTTCGTCTCGACTTCACGTTGAGCGAGCAACAGAGCACGATGCTGGTGCAGGCGGCCCGCGATGCTGGCGTCACCCTGAACGCCCTCATCAGCACCGCGTTGGCCATGGTGCTGGCGTACGAAACGGGTACCGACGACGTCGTTTTCGGCTCCACCGTCGCCGGGCGTCCGACCGACCTCGAGGGCATCGAGGACGTCATCGGGCTCTTCCTCAACACCGTCCCGACGCGGGTGCGGCTCGAGCCGGGCCGTTCGGTCGCCGAGACGATGCGGGCCGTGCAGTCCGATCGACTGGCCCTGATGGACCACGAATATCTCGGCCTCGGCGACATCCAGCGCGCACTTGGCTCCGGCAGTGGGGCACTGTTCGACAGTCTCTACGTCCTGCAGAACTTCCTTGACGACGACACCTTCACCGACATGGAGTCGGAGCACGGCATCGTCGGACACGATTCGATCGACGCGTCGCACTACCCGTTGACCTGGGTGGCCTCGCCTGGACGCGAACTCTGGGTGAAGCTCGAGTACCGGCCGGACGTGGTGGACCGGGCGGACGCGCAGCGTCTGCTGGACCGCCTGCGCCAGGCGATGCTCCAGATCGCCGACGGCGCAGCGACTCTGGCGACGGTTCCGATGCTGCTGCCGGACGAGACCGCCGCGCTGGTGGCACACCACGATTCGACCCGCCACGACCTTCCCGCCGCCACCGTCATGGACCTGTTCGCCGAGCGCTGCGCGCAGTCGCCGCGGGCCACGGCGCTGGTCTGCGCAGGCGAGAGCGTCGACTACGCAGTGCTGGACGAACGGGTCAACCGCCTGGCGTGGCTGCTGCGGCACCGCGGAATTGGTCCGGAACAGACTGTTGCCCTGGCCATTCCGCGCTCGATCGACGCCGTGATCGCACTCTTCGCGGTGCTGCGGGCCGGCGCCGCCTACCTGCCGCTCGAGCTGGACTACCCGGACGAGCGACTGACGATCATGCTCGCCGACGCGGGACCGGTATGCCTTCTCACGACGACGGCCGTGGCGTCCCGAATCGCGGCGGCGACACCGCCCAACTGCCCGGTCGTCGTCCTCGACGACGACGGCATGCGTGCCGAACTGGCCGCCGAGGCAACGCAATGGGACGGTTTCACGCCGTCGCTGGAAAACCCCGCCTACGTCATCTACACCTCGGGGTCGACCGGCAAGCCGAAGGGCGTCGTCACCCCGCATCGCGGCCTGACCAACATGCACCTCAACCACCGCGAGGCCATCTTTGCGCCCGCCATCGCCAAGGCGGGCGGGCGAGGGCTGCGGATCGCCCACACGGTGTCGTTCTCCTTCGACATGTCGTGGGAGGAGCTGCTCTGGCTCGTCGAGGGACACGAGGTCCACATCTGCGACGAGGACTTGCGCAGGGACGCAACGGCATTGGTCGCCTACTGTCATCAGCACGACGTTGACGTCGTCAACGTGACGCCGACGTACGCCCAACTGCTGTTCGACCAGGGGCTCCTCGACAAGGCCGGACATCCGCCGGTCCTGGTGCTGCTGGGAGGTGAGGCGGTGTCGGCGGCGGTCTGGGACCGGCTGCGTGACAGCGACACCAGCTACGGCTACAACCTCTACGGGCCCACCGAGTACACCATCAACACCCTCGGCGGTGGAACCGACGACAGCGCGACGTCCACTGTGGGAACACCGATCTGGAACACCCGAGCCCACATTCTCGACCCGTGGCTGCGCCCCGTGCCCGACGGCGTCGCCGGCGAACTCTACATCGCCGGAGCGGGCCTGGCCCGCGGCTACCTCCGTCAGCCGGGGTTGAGTGCGGGCCGGTTCGTGGCCAACCCGTTCGAGCCCGACGGACGGATGTACCGGACCGGAGACCTGGTGGTGCGTCGCCGGGTCGCCGACGACCGGGCCGGAAACCTCGACTTCCTTGGCCGCACCGACGACCAGGTCAAGATTCGTGGCTATCGCGTGGAAGTCGGCGACGTGCAGAGTGCGATCGCCGCACATCCGCGTGTGACGCAGGCGGCGGTCATCGCGCGTCCCGATCCGAAGACCTCCGGGTCGCATCAGCTGGTCGCCTACGTGGTGCCCAAGGGCGGCCTGGCGCTCTCCGACGACGAGGCCTCGTCACTGATCGGCGAGCTGCGCAGCCACCTGAAGGCCGCCCTGCCCGGGTACATGGTGCCATCGGCGATCGCGGTGCTCGAGCGACTTCCGCTGACCGACAACGGAAAGCTCGACGTTCGGGCGTTGCCGCACGTCGACCCCACCACCCAGCGAACCCCAAGCCGGGCAGCGCAATCCGCGACGGAGGAGACGCTCTGCCGGATCTTCGGTGAGGTGTTGGAACTCGACGAGGTCGGGGTGGACGACGACTTCTTCGACCTCGGCGGTCATTCGCTGCTCAGCATCCGTCTGATCGGCGGGGTTCGGGCCGGGCTCGGGGTCGAGATGTCGATCCGCGACGTCTTCGACGCCCCCACCGTCGCCGCGCTCGCCGCCCTGGTCGACTCGAAGCCGGCCGCCGAGGCGCCCCGGCCGGCGCTGGTGGCGTCGCAGCGCCCCGAGGTCTTGCCGACCTCGTCCGCTCAGGAACGTCTGCTGATCCTGGACCGACTCGGCGAGACCGGTCTGGCGTACAACTATCCGTTGGTGTTCCGGGTTCGCGGCCCGCTTGACGTCGACGCGCTCCGCGCCGCGCTCGGCGACGTCGTCGACCGTCACGAGTCGCTGCGGACGGTGTTCGGCGATTCGGACGGCGTCCCGTTCCAGCAGATCCTGCCCGTCGGAACCCCCGTGCCGCTGCAGGTCCTCGACCGCGCCGAGGGCGACGTCGAGGCGCAGATCGCCGCCTCCACGGCGCACGCCTTCGACCTGGCGTCGGAGATTCCGTTGCGGGTCGACGTCATTCGGGCCGGCGCCGACGACCACACGGTCGTCGTCTTGCTGCACCACATCGCGACCGACGAGTGGTCGGACGCCCCGTTCGTCACCGACCTGAACCGCGCCTACGAGGCGCGGCTCGCCGGTGCCGATCCGAACCTGCCCGACCTGCCCGTGCAGTACGCGGACTACGCGCTGTGGCAGCGCGACCTGCTGGCAGCCATCGGCGACGAGCAGCTGACGTACTGGCGCGCGGCGTTGGCCGGCGCCCCCGACGAGCTGACGTTGCCGACCGACCGCCCGAGGCCGACGAGGCCCAGCGGCGTCGGCGGCACCGTCAACCTCGACGTGTCGCCGGAAGTCGCTGCGGCACTGCGCAACCTGGCCGCCGAACGTCAGGTCAGCGTGTTGATGGTGTTGCATGCGGCGGTCGCGGTGCTTCTGCACCGGCTGGGTGCCGGTGACGACATCGTCGTCGGGACACCGGTCGCTGGCCGCGCAGACGCTGCGCTCGACGACGTGGTCGGCTTCTTCGTCAACACCGTGGTGCTGCGCGTCGACGTCGCGGGCAACCCGTCGTTTGGCGATCTGCTGACCCGCGTCCGGACGGCCGACCTGGCGGCATTCGCACACCAGGAGCTGCCCTTCGAGCGACTCGTCGAAGACCTCAACCCGCCGCGCGTCGCGGGCCGCAACCCGTTGTTCGGCGTCTTCATCGGATATCACCGGCGCGCTGGTGCGGACGCCGACATGTTCGGGCTTCCCACGCAGTGGTGTGAACCCGACTCGTCGGCGGCCATGTTCGACCTCGGCTTCACCCTCGTCGACGAGGTCGGAGACGGCGGCGCCACCATCATGGCCGAGTACGGCGCCGACCTGTTCGACGAAGCGACCGTGCGAACGCTGACCTCTCGGCTGGTGGGGATGCTCGGCGATGTCGTGGTCGACGCCGAACGTCCGATCGGAGCCGTCGAGGTGCTCGCCGACGGCGAGTTCGAGGACCTGGTCGCCGACCGGAACCGCACCACCCGCGACCTCCCGGCAACGGGATTGGGCGCGTTGGTGTCTCGTCAGGCTGCGCATACACCGAACGCGACTGCCGTGGTGTTCGACGGTCGCGAACTGAGCTATGCCGAGCTCGACGGGTGGTCGGACCGCTTGGCCGCCCAGCTCGTCGAGGACGGCGCCCACCCGGGTGCCGTCGTCGGGGTGTCGCTGCCCCGGTCGGTGGAGCTGATCGTCGCCCTGGTCGCCGTGGCGAAGTCGGGTGCGGCGTTCCTGCCGCTCGACCCCGACTATCCGGCGGATCGGTTGGCGTACATGACATCCGACGCGAGCCCCGCCGTGGTGCTGGACGATCCGTACACGGTGG
Source organism: Mycolicibacterium hodleri (assembly GCA_006864685.1). GTDB lineage: Bacteria > Actinomycetota > Actinomycetes > Mycobacteriales > Mycobacteriaceae > Mycobacterium > Mycobacterium hodleri_B. The sequence continues at coordinate 176,419 of VIFX01000008.1, forward strand.
TGGGTGCCACCGGTGACACGGCGGTGACGCCGCTGGCGGACGTCGACCCACGACAGCTGGCGTACGTCCTGTACACGTCCGGTTCGACGGGCCGGCCCAAGGGTGTCGCGGTGCCGCACGCCGGCATCGTGAATCGGATCGCGTGGCTGCAGGACGCGTACCCGCTGGGATCCGACGACCGGATGCTGGTGAAGACCCCGATCAGCTTCGACACCTCGGTGTGGGAGGTGTTCTGGCCGTTGAGCGTCGGCGCCACCCTGGTGGTCGCGCAGCCCGGTGGTCATCGCGACCCCGGCTATCTGGCCGAAACCATTGTCTCCCAACGTGTCACAGCGGTCGACTTCGTCCCGTCGATGCTCGAGCTCTTCCTCGAGGAACCGCGGGCCGCGCGCTGCACGTCGCTGACCAGGGTCACCGTCGGTGGCGAGGCGTTGTCGGCCGACGTGGCGGCTCGGTTCGCCGACGTCGTCGGCGTTCCGCTGCACAATCTCTACGGCCCCACCGAAGCCTCGGTGGACGTGCTGGGGTGGACCGCCGACGGCGGGCCTGTGGCCCTTGGTGTGCCGGGCTGGAACGTCCGCGCCTACGTGCTGGACCCCTACCTCAACCCCGTCCCGGTGGGCGCCCCGGGCGAGCTGTATCTGGCCGGGGTGCAACTGGCCGACGGGTATCTGCACCGGCACGGCCTGACCGCGCAGAGCTTCGTCGCCAATCCCTTCGAGGGCGGCGCCAGGATGTACCGAACCGGTGACGCCGTGCGCTGGCGTCGTGACGGAGCGCTGGAGTACCTCGGCAGAACAGACGACCAAATCAAACTGCGCGGGGTCAGGATCGAGCCCGGCGAGATCGAGACCGTTCTGGGTGCCCACCCGGCGGTGGCCTCGGCACGCGTCGTGGTTCGCGGTGACCTGCTGGTCGCCTACTACCTGCCCACCGACGGCACCGCGACGCCAGACACCGACGGGCTGCGGAAGCACGCGCTCGAATCCCTGCCGATTCACATGGTGCCGTCGGCCTTCGTCGAACTCGCGGCGTATCCGCTGACGCCCAGCGGCAAACTGGACCGCAAGGCACTGCCAGAGCCCCACGTGACCGCCGGACCCAGTCGGCCACCGGAAACCGTTGCACAGCAACGACTCTGCGAACTGTTCGGCGACGTCCTCGGTGTACCGGTCGACAGCATTGACGCGGACTTCTTCAGCCTCGGCGGACATTCGCTGCTGAGCATCCGGTTGGTCAACCGGGTGCGCGCGGCGCTCGGCGTCGAGCTGTCGATTCGCGACGTCTTCGACGCGCCCACGGTCGCCGCACTGGCTGCCCGCGTGGAGTCCGGCCCGACGTCGCCGTCGTCGCGACCGGAGCTCGTCGCGTCCGCCCGACCCGAATGGCTTCCGGTGTCGCCGGCGCAGGAGCGCCTGCTGATTCTGGACCGGCTCGGCGAGACAGGGGTGGCGTACAACTACCCGCTTGTCTTCGGTGTCCGCGGGGCGCTGGATCTCGGCGCCCTTCGGGACGCCCTCGGCGACGTCGTCGACCGGCACGAGTCCCTGCGCACGGTGTTCGTCGAGCACGACGGAGGGCTCTACCAGAGGGTTCTGCCGCACGGGACGCGCGTGTCGCTGGACGTCCTCGACTCCGACGAGTCGCGGCTGGCCGATCAGGTCGCAGAGGCCACCGGGCACAGGTTCGACCTCAGTGTCGAAATTCCGCTGCGGGTCAGCGTGTTCCGCACGGCTGCCGACGACGCCACGGTCGTGCTGCTGATGCACCACATCGCGACCGACGAGTGGTCGGACGCGCCGTTCATCGCCGACCTCAACCGCGCGTACGCCGCCAGAGTGTCCGGTGACGTTCCCGAGTTGCCCGCGTTGCCGGTGCAATACGCCGACTACGCGCTGTGGCAGCGGGAGCTGCTGGCCGAGACCGGCGCGGAGCAGCTGGAGTTCTGGCGAGCCGCAATGGTCGACGCGCCCGACGAGCTCACCCTGCCCGCCGACCGCTCCCGCCCGGCGCGGCCAAGCGGGGCCGGCGGCACACTGCAGGTCGAGTTGCCCGCCGACGTCGTCGTCGCACTCCAGCAGCTGGCCGGCGAACGACAGATGAGCATGCTGATGGTGCTGCACGCGGCGGTCGCCGCGCTGCTGCACCGCCTCGGTGCCGGCGACGACATCGTGGTGGGCACACCCGTCGCGGGCCGCGACGAAACCGCACTCAGCGATCTCATCGGCTTCTTCGTCAACACCGTCGTCCTGCGCGCCGACGTTTCTGGCAACCCCACCTTCGACGAGCTGCTGGCCAGGGTCCGGACCGCGGACCTCGCGGCCTTCGCCCATCAGGACATGCCCTTCGAACGGCTCGTGGAGGATCTGAACCCGCCGCGAGTCGCGGGCCGCAACCCGCTCTTCAACGTCTTCATCGGCTATCACCGTGGCGACGGCGAGGACGCCGAGATGTTCGGGTTGCCGACCACATGGCGTGAAACCACCGTCACCACTGCGATGTTCGATCTCGGGTTCACCCTGATCGACGAGGGGGTCGACGGGCAGTCGACGGTGCTGGCGGAGTACGGCTCCGACCTGTTCGACGAGTCCTCGGTGCACACTCTCGCGCAGCGTCTGGTGAGCCTGCTCGGCAGACTGGCCGCCGAGCCGGCGCTTGCCGTGGGTGCAGTCGAGATGCTCGAGGCGGGTGAGCACGACGGGGTGGTCGTCGGGCACAACGCCACCGACCACGAAGTCTCCGCGGCGGATCTCGCCTCGACCGTCTCGCGGCAGGTCGGGCGGACACCGTCCGCGGCGGCGGTGCGGCACGCCGACGGCGAGTTGACCTACGCCGAGCTCGACGAATGGTCAGACCGGCTGGCGGCGAGGTTGATTGGCGACGGAGCAGGTCGCGGCGGCGTGGTGGGGGTGTCCCTGCCACGGTCGGTCGAGTTGATCGTCGCGCTGGTCGCGGTGGCGAAGACCGGGTCTGCCTTCCTGCCGCTCGATCCGGAGTATCCGGCGGATCGGTTGGCGTTCATGGTCGACGACGCCGAGCCTGCGGCGGTGTTGGACGACCAGGCAGCGGTCCGGGCCGTGCGAGATGCCCCTGCGCCAAGCCAGCTCCCCGACGTCGACCCGGCGTCGTGGGCGTACGTGCTGTACACCTCCGGCACGACGGGCCGTCCGAAGGGTGTCGCGGTGCCGCATGCGGGTATCGCGAACCGCATCGCGTGGCTACAGGAGGCGTACCCGCTGGGGTCCGACGACCGGATGCTGGTGAAGACCCCGATCAGCTTCGACACCTCGGTGTGGGAAGTTTTCTGGCCGTTGAGTGTTGGCGCAACTCTGGTGCTGGCCCGCCCTGGCGGGCACCGCGAACCCAGATACCTGGCCGAGACGATCGTGGCCGAACGGGTCACGGCGGTGGACTTCGTGCCGTCGATGCTCGAGCTGTTCCTCGAGGAGCCGCTGGTGGCCCGATGCGCGTCGCTGACCCGGGTGACCGTCGGCGGCGAGGCGTTGTCGTCGGAGCTGGCGACCCGGTTCGCCAGCACCTTCGACGTGCCGCTGCACAACCTCTACGGGCCTACCGAGGCGTCGGTGGACGTCCTGGGATGGACCGCCGACGGTGGTCCCGTGGCATTGGGCGTGCCGGGGTGGAACGTCCGCGCCTACGTGCTCGACCCGTACCTCAACCCGACCCCACCCGGGGCGCCGGGTGAGTTGTACTTGGCGGGCGTGCAATTGGCGGACGGGTACCTGCACCGGCACGACCTGACGGCACACACGTTCGTCGCCAACCCCTTCGAGGACGGCGAGCGCATGTACCGGACCGGCGACGTGGCCCGGTGGCGGCGCGACGGCCAACTGGAGTACCTCGGACGCACCGACGACCAGATCAAGTTGCGCGGGGTGCGGATCGAGCCGGGCGAGATCGAGACGGTGTTGGCGACTCATCCGGTCGTGTCGTCGGCCCGAGTCGTCGTACGCGACAACCGGTTGGTCGCCTACTACCTGCCGACGGGGCAGGCGACGGGTTCGGATCTCGACGCGCTTCGCACGCACGCGGCGTCGGCGTTGCCGGTGCACATGGTCCCGTCGGCGTTCGTCGAGCTCGACGCCTTCCCGTTGACCCCCAGTGGCAAGCTCGACCGGAACTCGTTGCCGGCCCCGCTAATTGGCTCGGGTACGGGTCGGGCACCGGAAACGCCGGAGCAGCAACGTCTCTGTGACCTGTTCTCGGACGTGCTCGGCATCGAGGTCACCAGCGTCGACGACGACTTCTTCACCCTCGGCGGCCACTCGTTGCTGCTGGTGCGGTTGGCGGCATCGATACGTAGTGCCTTCGACGTCGACATGCCCGTGGCGGACCTCATGACGGCGTCGACGGTGGCGGAGATCGCCGCGAGGTTGACCGACGACGCGGGTCAGGCCAACGGGGGCCTGGCTCACGTACTTCCACTGCGCACCAACGGATCCGAGCCGCCGCTGTTCTGCATCCATCCCGCCAGTGGGCTCAGCTGGCAGTACAGCGGGTTGAAGCGTCATCTGCCGCAGGGGGTTCCCCTCTACGGTCTGCAGTCGCCATTGTTCAGTGCTGGCGTACTGCCGGCGACCATCGAGGAACTGGCAGCCGACTACGCGGACACCGTCGAGGCCATTGCGCCCACCGGCCCGATCCGTCTGCTGGGCTGGTCGTTTGGTGGCGCGGTGGCCTTGATAGCGGCCCAGGTGTTGATCGCCCGGGGTCGTGAGGTCAGCTTCCTCGGCATGCTGGACTCCTATCCCGAGGTAGTGGACGGATCCGATGCCTTCGACCCCGCCGCGGTGCTCACCCGGGTGCTGCGGGAGATGGGCTTCCCGGTGGCGGTCGACGCCAAGATGACGGTCGACGAGGCGGTGGCCCTGATGCACGAACAGGACGACGCGATCGCCATGCTCGACGATGGCCAGATTGCATTGGCGATCGAAAGTTACGTCGCCGCTGAGCGGTTCAGCATCGGCGCGAACTACGGCCGCTACGACGGGGACGTGTTCTTCGTGGACGCCATGTTGGAGATGGACCATCTCGGCGTCGCCTCCCACGCCTGGCGTGACCACGTCGGCGGTGAGCTGCGGGTGACTGAATTGCAGTGCCGGCACTCCGACCTGTTGGACGCCGACACCCTCGAGCAGTTGGGTCCGCTCATCGCGGCCGAACTGGCTCGCTAACCCGCTCGCGCGGGATGGGGCCGATACCCTGTCCGGGTGTCAGCGCTAGAGGTTCGTCACGGTGCCCTGGACGACGACGCTGCCATCGTCGAACTGTTGGCCGCTGCGGTGGGAGGGGGCAGCGGCCGCCTCGAGGCGGTTGTCGATCGCTATCGACGCGACCCGAGTGTCAGGCTGCTCGTCGCACGCCTCGACGGTCGGCCGGTGGGCGTGGCCGGTTACCTCGTCGGAGAGTCCACGGTCACCGTGTTGCACGTTGCCACGGCAACGTCGTTGCGGCACAGTGGTGTTGGGGCGAAGCTGCTCGACGCCGTCGGTGAGGCGACGGGATATCGATTGCCGTTGGTCGCCGAGACCGATCAGTCGTCGGTGGGCTTCTACGAGTCGACCGGCTTCGCGGTCGACTCGCTGGGCGAGAAGTATCCCGGCGTCCAGCGGTTCATGGTGACCCGCGCGAATCCTCAGGCTGCGCTGAGCATCGACGTCGAGGGCGCGCGACTCCAGGTGCCCACCGATTCGCAGGTGGAGTTACTGGGGCGGCGTGCCGCCCAGCCCGGGGCAATTCTCGCGGTGGGCGATGAGCACTTCGTGAAGTGGCTCGAGGGCTTGACGCCGGAGGAGGTCGAACGCGATCGGATTGCCCGCGTGCGGTCCAACCGAGACCTCACCACGCGGCCAGGGTGGACCCTCGACCTGGCGGTGCTCGTCGACGGCGAGCCGGTCGGCCTGCAGAGCGTGTCGGGTTTCGACCGATGGCCGACTCGCCGAATCGTCGGCACCACCTCGTGGTTGCTGAGGTCGAATCAGGCGCGTGGGCTCGGAACTCGTTGCCGTGCGTCAGCTCTCGAGCTCGCCTTCGCGCACCTGGGGGCAGGGTCCGCCAAGTCGTGGGTGCTCGACGACAACCGCGCGAGCATCGCGGTCTCGACCAAGCTCGGCTACCGCCACACGTCGACGGACCAACTCGAGGAGCACGGGCGAGTGCTCACCGAATACGTCTACCAGCTGGACGCAGGGGACTGGCTGGATTCGGCGCCCCGGCGGGACATCGCCCCCGTCGTCACCGGCTCCGGCGGCCTCGTCGCGCTGCTGTCCACCTGACGCCCACCAGTCCGCAAGCGGCTCCAGCAAACGGCCCTGAATCGCGTGGATTCAGGGCCGTTTACGTCTGCTCGCGCAGAGGTAGCTAGGCGTTGGAGAGGTCCTCGACCGGCTTGCCCGTGTAGGCGTTGCCGAGCTGGGGGACGAGAAGATCCAGCGCGTACATCATGGCGTTGGGTCCGCCGAAGGCGATGGCCCCGCTGAGGTTGGATTCGGAGCCCGCGTACAGGGTCCGGCCCTCGCGAACGACGTTGAGCCGCTGGAACGCCGGGACGTCGGCCATCTGCTCCTTGCTGAGCCCGTTGACGAACAGCGCCTCGCCGTCGAGGATGTTCAGCTTCTCCTCGGAGACGTCGCCGACGGTGTCCTTGGTGTCAAGACCCAGCCCGTCGAAGATCGCGTTGCGCGGGTCGCCCTTGCCAATCACGTAGTGCGAGTTGGCTTCTGAGGTGAAGTCCGACACCAGGGTCTTGCCCGCGAACTCGGGATGAGCGGCCTTGGCCTCGGCGAACTTGGCGTTGACCTGGTCGACCAGCTGCTGCGCCTGCTCTTCACGGCCGAGCGCCTTGCCGGTCGTCATGAGCTGCACGTTCCACGGCGTTTCCTCGTCCGGGTAGTCGGCGGACTGCACCACGGTGGGGGCGATCTGGGAGAGCCGGTCGTAGGTCTTCTGGTCGACGGTCTCGTTGATGGCGAAGATGACGTCGGGTTTGGCCGCCGCGATGCCCTCAAAGTTGATGGAGTCGCCTTCGATGGCGGGCACGCCCTTGCCGCCCGTCTCCTTCTGCACCCACGGGAAGCTGTCGTAGTTCTCGAAGTAGCCGCCGCGACTGCCGACCGGCACGATGCCGAGGGACAGGACGAAGTCCTGGTCGATCCAGCCTGCGGTGACGACGCGCTTCGGGTCGGCGGGAATCTTGGTCTCACCGAACTTGTGCGACACGGTGACGGTCTCCGCGGCCGCACCCGCGGAGGAGGTCGTCTCGCTCGCCGGGGTGGACGAGCTGCCACACCCCGCGACGAGGGCGGCCCCGACGAGGACCGTGGAGGCAAGGGTCAGGGCATGAGGTGCGCGTAGGGCACGTCTGAAAATCCGCATTTGGCAAGGCTAGCATTGCCTTACTTAGGCGAGGGTGGGCCGGTGTGAAGTCCGCCTCTGCAGGCCCAATCGGTAGGGTGTCGTCCCGACGGCCCGCAAATTCTCGGGTCATGCGCAACGGAGCGTCACTCATTCCGGCATGCCACCCGACGTGATTTCGATGATGTGAATTGGAGCAGTCCCTTGGCCCTCAACACCGTCGCACTGGAACTCGTCCCGCCCAACGTCGACCGTGGCGCGACCTACGCCGTCGACGAAGCCCACAAGGTGCTGCAGCTGTCCAAGGACGCCGGCATCGAGGGCCGCATCCGGCACGTCATGATCCCCGGCATGATCGAGGAGGACGGCGACCGTCCCATCGAGATGAAGCCCAAGCTGGACGTCCTCGAATACTGGTCGATCATCAAGCCCGAGCTGCCGGCGATGAACGGACTGTGCACGCAGGTCACGTCCTTCCTCGACCAACCCGCACTCGAACAACGCCTCGGCGAGCTGCTGAACGCCGGTTTCGACGGCATCGCCTTCGTCGGCGTCCCCCGCACGATGGCCGACGGCGACGGTGCGGGCGTCGCGCCCACGGACGCCCTGTCGATCTACCAGGACGTCGTTCCCAATCGCGGCGCGATCCTGATTCCCACCCGCGACGGCGAACACGGTCGCTTCAACTTCAAGTGCGACCAGGGCGCGACCTACGGGATGACGCAGCTGCTCTACTCCGACACGATCGTTGGGTTCCTCACCGACTTCGCCAAGACGACGGACCACCGTCCCGAGATCCTGCTGTCGTTCGGGTTCGTCCCGAAGATGGAGACCAACGTCGGGCTGGTCAACTGGCTGATCCAGGATCCTGGCAACGCCGCCGTCGCCGCCGAACAGGCCTTCGTCAAGGAGCTGGCGGCCGCCGACCCCGCGGTCAAGCGCAAGCTGATGCTCGACCTCTACAAGCGCGTGCTCGACGGCGTCGCCGACCTCGGCTTCCCCCTGAGCATCCACTTCGAGGCCACCTACGGCGTCTCGCGGCCCGCGTTCGACACCTTCGCCGAGATGCTCGACTACTGGTCGCCCGACCGCTGACTCACCCGCCCGCGGCGACGTAGTCCGCCAGCGCAGTCCCCACCGCGAGGGCGCCCGCGCCGTTGGGGTGCAGCGGGGCCGCCGGGCTGACCGGCGCGAACCCCTCGATGTAGCGATCCTCCGGGGCCGCGCAGATGTCGTGTCCGACCGACAGCGGCCGGGTGTCGAAGAACTCGACGCCCCGGTCGGCCGCCACCTCGCGCAGGCGGCCGTCCAACTCGTCGACCTTGGTCTGGAAGTACGCCGCGTCGACCGGATTGACGGGCTCGGCAGGAAAACACCCCTCGGGCCGGACGTAGGTGCCGTAGCCGACCAGGATCACCCTGGCGGCGGGCGCCTTCTCGCGGATCTCGTCGACGAGGTCGGACCAGTCGTCGGCATCGGCCTCAATGGCCTCCGAGATCTGGTCGACGCCGTCGACCACCAGGTCCGACGAGCATGGCGGGGTGTCCAGGCTGGTCCGTCGACATGTCGCCGCGATCTTCGGCAGGTCGACGTCGTTGCCGCCGATCGTGACCGTGACCAACTGGGTGTCGGCCGTGACCGCTGCCAGCTGGGGCGGCACCGCGCCGGTACGGGTGGGTTGGGCCTGCGAGACGAGGTCCTCGGTCCGCGCTCCGCTGCACGTCACGTCGGTGAACGACGCCGCTCCCACGCGGCGGGCCAGCACCGACGGGTAGCCGTTGGTCGACTTGAGGCAGCCCACCGGTTCGGCCTGGTCGGGCACCAGCGGCGCCGCCGCGGCCGAGTCACCCATCGCCACGTACCGGGGACCGGATCCGGGAGGGGCCCCGGGTGGCGGAAGGGCGGCGGCCGACGAAGGCTCCGGCGCGATGGGCGCGGGTGGCGCGTCGACGCAGGCCGACGCCGTCAGCACGGTCAACAGAACCGCGATCACCGTCGGTGCGATTCGGTTCGGAGCCATCACTCGTTCATACCCAGGCCTGCCGACCATGCCACTGTGGGCTGCGTGACTCTTCCCTCCGACAACCACGTGCACACCGAGTTCTCCTGGGACACCGGCCCCGACGCCTCCATGGTGAACACCTGCCGCCGCGCCGTCGAGATCGGGTTGCCCGCGGTGTCCTTCACCGAGCACGTCGACTTCACCGACTGGGGTGATCACGACCACCCGCCGGTGGACGCGCAGGTGGGCACGCGCAAGCGGGTGCTTCCCGTCGACGTCGACGGGTACCTCGCCAGCATCGAGCGGTGCCGCCACGAGTTCCCCGAGCTGCGCATCCTGTCGGGTATCGAGGCAGGCGAGCCACACCTCTTCGCGGGCAGCGTCGCCGCGGTCCTGCGGTCCGGCACCTTCGACCGCGTGCTCGGCTCGCTGCACTCGATCGTGCACGACGGCAAGCTCGTCTACGCCAACCACGTGTTCCGGTCGTGGCCTGCCGCCGAGGTGGTGCGGGCCTACTTCGCCGAGCTGCTGCGCCTCGTCGAGGGGTCCAACATGTTCGAGGTCCTGGCCCACTGCGACTACCCGCGGCGCTACTGGCCCGCGGCGCGCGAGGGGGAGTACCGCGAGGCCGACTTCGAGGAGGAGTACCGGACGGTGTTCCGCGCGCTGGCCAGCTCCGACCGACCGCTGGAAATCAACACCTCGAGCCCGCTCGCGTCGGTGTCCCTGATGCGGTGGTGGTACGAGGAGGGCGGCGGTGCGGTGTCCTTCGGGAGCGACGCGCACGTGCCCGTCCGGGTCGGGGACAAGTTCGACGTGGCCGTGGACGTGGTCGAGGCGGCCGGCTTCCGCCCTGGCCGCGACGAGTACGACTTCTGGCGCCGCTGAGAGTCCGTCCCCGACCGCCTATCGTTGACCGAGTGTCCGGCGACGAATTGCGTGAATTGCGTGCGCGCCTCGACGGCCTGACGATCCGCGACGCCGACAGGCTGCGGCGTCGCCTTCGGGGCAGCGGAGGCAACCCGGAGACCCTGGCGAAGCTGGCCGCCCAGTTCACGACGGCGGAAGCCCTCGTCGCGACCCGGCTGGCGGCCGTGCCGGAGATCTCCTACCCCGACCTGCCGGTCAGCGAGAAGCGCCACGACATCGCCGCCGCCATCCGCGACCACCAGGTGGTCGTCGTCGCCGGCGAGACCGGGTCGGGCAAGACCACCCAGCTGCCGAAGATCTGCCTGGAGCTGGGGCGCGGCATCCGCGGCACCATCGGCCACACCCAGCCGCGCAGGCTGGCCGCCCGCACCGTCGGTCAGCGGATCGCCGACGAACTGCGCGTCCCCCTCGGCGAGGCCGTCGGCTACACCGTCCGGTTCAACGACCATGCGAGCGACCGCACGCTCGTCAAGCTGATGACCGACGGCATCCTGCTCGCCGAGATCCAGCGCGACCGACGGCTGCTGCGCTACGACACGCTGATCCTCGACGAGGCCCACGAGCGCAGCCTCAACATCGACTTCCTGCTCGGCTATCTGCGGGAGTTGTTGCCGCAGCGGCCCGATCTGAAGGTCATCGTGACGTCGGCGACGATCGAGCCGGGCCGGTTTGCAGCCCACTTCAGCGGTCCTAACGGCGCGGCGCCCATCGTCGAGGTGTCCGGCCGCACGTATCCCGTCGAAATCCGTTACCGTCCACTGGAATTGCCCCATCCGGCCGACGACGCCGAGGATCCCGACGACCCCGACCACGACGTGATCCGGACCGAGGTCCGCGACCAGACCGAGGCGATCGTCGACGCCGTCCGAGAACTGGAGTCCGAGCCGCCCGGCGACGTTCTGGTGTTCCTCTCCGGCGAGCGCGAGATCCGCGACACCGCAGAGGTGCTGCGCGAGGCGCTGAACCCCAACACCGAGGTGCTGCCGCTCTACGCCAGATTGCCGACGGCCGAGCAGCAGAAGGTGTTCCAGCCCGGCCGGTCGGCACGCCGAATCGTGTTGGCCACCAACGTCGCCGAGACGTCGCTGACCGTCCCGGGCATCCGCTACGTCGTCGACCCCGGGACGGCCCGCATCTCGCGGTACAGCCGCCGCACCAAGGTGCAGCGGCTGCCGATCGAGCCCATCTCGCAGGCGTCGGCAGCGCAGCGGGCGGGCCGCTCGGGCCGCACCGCGCCCGGCGTGTGCATCCGGCTGTACTCCGAAGCCGACTTCGAGCTGCGGCCGCGGTACACCGATCCCGAGATCCTGCGCACCAACCTCGCCGCCGTCATCCTGCAGATGGCGGCCCTGGGTCTTGGCGACATCGAGAACTTCCCGTTCCTGGATCCGCCGGACGCACGCAGCATCCGCGACGGCGTGCAGCTGTTGCGTGAGCTCGGCGCCTTCGACGGCGAGGGCGCCATCACCGAGCTCGGCCGCCGGCTCGCCAAACTCCCGCTCGATCCCAGGGTCGGCCGGATGATCCTGGCGGCGGAGGCCGAAGGGTGCGTTCGCGAGGTGCTGGTGCTGGCGGCGGCCCTGTCGATACCCGACCCACGGGAGCGGCCGTCCGACCACGAGGAAGCGGCCCGGCAGAAGCATGCCCGATTCGCCGACGAGTTCTCCGACTTCAGCTCCTACCTCAAACTGTGGCGCTACCTCGGCGAACAACGAAAGTCGTTGTCGGGAAGTGCCTTCCGGCGTATGTGCCGCACGGAGTACCTGCACTACCTGCGCATCCGGGAGTGGCAGGACCTCGCCGGGCAGCTGCGGAGCATCGCCCGCGACCTCGGCATCCGCGAAAGCGACGACCAGGAACCCGCCGATCCGGCGAGCGTGCACGCCGCGCTACTGGCGGGATTGTTGTCGCACATCGGTTTACGTGAGGGTGACGGCAGGGACTACGCCGGTGCGCGCAACTCGAAGTTCGTGCTCGCGCCCGGTTCGGTGTTGACGAAGAAGCCCCCGCGCTGGGTCGTCGTCGCCGAGTTGGTGGAGACCAGCCGACTGTTCGGCAGGACCGCGGCGCGCGTCGAGCCCGAGGTCGTCGAGCGCGTCGCCGGTGATCTGGTGCAGCGCACCTACAGCGAGCCGCACTGGGACGCCAGGCGCGGGGCGGTGATGGGCTACGAACGCGTCAGCCTCTACGGACTTCCGCTGGTGGCGCACCGACGCATCGGCTACGCCCAGGTCGACCCGGTGGTCGCCAGGGACATGTTCATCCGCCATGCCCTCGTCGAGGGCGACTGGCAGACCCGGCACCACTTCTACCGGGACAACACCACATTGCGCGAGGAGCTCGCCGAGCTGGAGGAGCGCGCCCGCCGGCGGGACCTGCTCGTCGACGACGACGAGGTCTACGCGCTCTACGACGCCAGGGTTCCGCCGGAGGTGGTGTCGGCGCGGCACTTCGACGGCTGGTGGAAGAAGCAGCGCCACCGGACGCCGGACCTGCTGACCTTCACGCGCGAGGACCTGCTGCGCAACGACGCCGACGCGGACCAGCCCGACACGTGGGAGGCCGACGACCTGTCGCTGCCCCTGACCTACCGCTTCGAACCCGGCCGGGAGGACGACGGCGTCACCGTGCACGTCCCGGTCGAGGTGCTGGCCCGCCTCGGCGGTGACGAATTCGGTTGGCACGTGCCGGCATTGCGCGAGGAGCTGGTCACCGCGCTGATCAAGTCGCTGCCAAAGGACCTGCGGCGCAACTTCGTTCCCGCCCCGGACACCGCACGGGCCGTCGTCGGGTCGCTTGACCCCGGCGCCGGGTCGCTGCTGGACGCGCTGCAGCGAGAGTTGCGCCGCCGCACCGGCGTCCTGGTCCCCGTCGACGCCTTCGACCTGGGGAAGATACCCGACCATCTGCGGGTGACGTTCGCCGTCGAGGCTGGCGACGGCACCGAGCTGGCCCGCGGAAAGGACCTCGAGGCGCTGCAGGAACGGCTTGCGGCGCCGGTCCGCGACGCCGTCGCCGAGGCCTTCGCAGGCAAGCTCGAACGCACCGGACTGCGCGCCTGGCCCGACGACCTTGCCGAACTCCCGCGCGTGGTGGAGACGGCCGGTGGTGGGCGCGCGGTGCGCGGCTACCCGGCCCTGGTCGACAACGGAACCACGGTCGACGTACGGGTGTTCGCCACCGCCGCCGAGCAGACAGCTGCCGCCGGACTGGGGACCCGCCGACTGCTTCGCCTGTCGACGCCGTCGCCGACGAAGGCCCTCGAGAAGCAGCTGGACACCCGCAAGCGACTGGTGCTCGGCAGCAATCCGGACGGTTCGCTGGCCGCGCTGCTCGACGACTGCGCCGACGCCGCCGTGGCCGCGCTCGCGCCGAAGCCGGTGTGGAGCCGCGCCGAGTTCACCGCGCTGCGAGACCGGGTCGCCGCGTCCATCGCCCCCACCACGCGTGACGTCCTCAACCGGGTCGAACGCGTGCTGGCGGCGCTACACGAGCTGCAGGTCGCGATACCTGCCACGCCGCCACCCGCCCACGCCGACGCGGTCGCGGACATCCGCGCGCAACTGGCGAAGCTGCTCCCCAAGGGCTTCGTCGTCGCCACCGGGGCTACGCACCTGCTCGACCTGGCCCGCTACCTGACCGCCGTCGGCCGCCGGCTCGAACGGCTACCACAGGGCCTGGCCGCCGACCGCGAGCGGATGGGCCGGGTTCACCAACTGCAGGACGCGTACGACGAACTCGTCGCGGCACTTTCACCGGCTCGAGCCGCAGGCGACGACGTGCGGGACGTCGCGCGTCTGATCGAGGAGTTCCGGGTAAGTCTGTGGGCGCAGCAGCTCGGCACCGCGAGACCGGTGAGCGAGCAACGGATCTACCGCGCGATCGACGCCATCACCCAGTCATAGCGCACGAAGGAAGTCCAGCAGTGCGTCGTTGACGCCGTCGGGACGTTCCTGCTGAAGCCAGTGTCCCGCTCCCGGGAACACCTGTAGCGCATGCAGATTCGGCAGCGAATCCCGGACCACCGCAAGGGCTTCTTCGGTGTTGCCTGCGATGAGGTCGCGCTCGCCCGCGAGGTAGAGCGCGGGCTGGCGGATTACCGCACCCGTGAACGGCGCCAGCACGGTCGGCAAGGTGTTCAAGTTGCGATACCAGTTGAGACCGCCCCGGATGCCGTTGCGGGACAGCTCCGACACGTAGGTGGCGACGTCGTCCTCGGTGAGCCAGCCGGGCAGTGTCTCGGGAACCGTCAGCTGGTCGACGAGCCGCTCGCCCTCGGGAAAGTAGCCTTCCCAAGGGCTTTGATGCACGCCGTCGTCTACGACGTCACCGCTGACGGTGTAGAGGAAACCGCGGACGAACCGCTCCAGGTCGGCGCCGATCTCGTCCTCCGCGATACCTTGCTCCTGGAAGTACAACCGGTAGTAGTCACGGTCGCCCGCCGCCGAGCGCATCAGGTCGTTCATCGTGATTCCCGGCGGCAGCCCGCCGAAGGGCGGGGTGTACGGAACGCTCAGCGCGGCCACTGCGCGGAAGACGTCGGGCCGCATCAAGGCGCTGTACCACGCGACCGGGGCACCCCAGTCGTGTCCGACGACGACGGCCTCGTCGGCCCCGAGCGCGGCGACCACACCGACGGCGTCGCCGACCAGATCGCTCATCGAGTACGCGCCGACGTCCTCGGGTGCGGTGGTTTGGCCGTATCCGCGCATGTCCATCGCGACCGCGCGGAATCCGGCGTCGGCGACCACCTGCAACTGGTGCCGCCACGAATACCAGGACTCCGGAAAGCCGTGGCAGAACAGCACCAGTGGGCCCTCGCCCACCGACACGGTGTGGATCGAGATTCCGTTGGCGTCGACGTCGTCGTGAGTGAGTGGCATCACGTCATCCTTGCTCGTTGGGCGGACACGAAGAAGGGGCACCCGCAGTGCGGGTGCCCCTTCTTGGTGTTCTGCTTTAGCGGCTCTGGTGCACCGTCGTGTCGACGTGCGGCACGTAGACATCTTGGGTGATGTCATTGATGAACGCGTGGTGGTCGATGTCGGCCTGCGCGGCACCCGAGAGACCCAGGGCGCTGGCGGCAAGTCCACCGGCGATGATCGTGGCAAAGCCAAACTTCTGCATCTTCTTCATGATGGTCATCCCTTCATCTGGAACGTGTTCGGATCGTGGCCTGCTTGCCGCGATTCGTACGCTCATCCGGTTCGGAGTTTCCTTCGCGCCGGTCTAAAGGGTTGAACCTGCACCGCCCGCGATTCATTTCCGACTGTGTGCGGTGCCACACCGGCACGGCCTAGCGGAATGGACTGCGCGCCAATGCCGTTGACATAGGTGTTGGATGGAAGACGACTGCCGCGAGAGCGGCTCGAAGGATGTGCTCATGCACTTCACAGCCCGTTACTTGGCCCCACTTGCCGTGGCAGGTGGATCAGCCCTCGCGATCGCCATGGCACCCGCGGCGGCTGCGGCCCCGCTCAGCTGCACCGACGTCGGTTCCGCGACACAGTGCGTGTCCCCGGGAAACAGTCAGATCACTGCGAACGCCCCCGTGGTGCAGCAGCAGCAGTGGCCCGAGTTCATCATCATTCACCGCAACCGCTGATGACCGTCACGAGGTGAGTGCGCGGACCTCGCCCGCCGTTGCGATGAATTCGGCCATCTGGTCGGCCGAGTCCAGCGGTTGCAGTGCGACGGCATCCACGCCGGCCTCCAGGTAGGGCGCCAGCCCGTCGCCGATCTGCTCGGCAGTACCGCCCACCCCGAACACGCCCCCGGTGGGCACTTCCTGGCGGATCGCTTCCTCGGCCAGCCGCCGCTCCGCACCGTCGCCAGGGGCGCAGGCCAGGAAGAGCGTCGTGCTGAAGGGGCGGCCCCCCGCTTCGGCTCGCCCCTCGGCGACGTGGACCAGTGCCTGGCCCACCGTGTGGGTGGCGTACCTGCTGTCGAGCAGAACTCCGTCTGCTATCTCTCCGGCCAACCGCAGCGTCTTGGGGCCGGTCCCGCCGATCAGGATGGGGTACGGGCGCGCACTCGGGAAGTCCAGCCGCACCTTCGACATCCGCACGTAGCGACCGTTCGCGGTGACTTCCTCGCCGCTGAGAAGCGCTCTCAGCGCGGTCACGTACTCGCGCAGCAGGGTCAGAGGGGAGTCGACGGCGGCGCCCGCCTGCCGCATCCAGCTCTGCACACCGTGGCCGACGGCGACGCGGGTCCGCCCCGGGAACATCGCGTCCAACGTGGCGAATTCCATGGCGGCCGCGGTGACGTTGCGCAGCGGAGCCGGAATCAAGCCGATGCCGACCTTGAGTCGCTCCGTGGAGGCGAGGGCGACGGCGACCTGGGCGATGCCGCCCTGCTGAAAGCAGTCCTCCCACAGCCACAATTCGTCCACTCCTGCCGCTTCCGCGTCGGTCGCGACGCTTCGGAGGCCGTGTGGGTGGAAGTCGGGGCGGAAGATCACGCCGAGTCGTGTGGTCACGGTCACCATCATGCGCGACCCCGGCGACAGCCCACACGGCTGCTGTCACCGTGAGCGCCCTGCCGTTTGCTAGATCAGCTAGGCAATTTTGAGACCGCCAGGTTTCTGCCATCTGACGGTCAATTTCCGCCACCGGAATTACTGCGCTGAACTGGCTGTTGTAGCCATCAGCTCCCCAAGAGGGTCAAGAAAGAAGGGTTAACACCGTGAAGAAGTTCGGATTTGCCAGCATCGCCGCCACCGCATTCGCCGCCGCGCTCGTAGGGCTGGCTGGGCCCGCCGCCGCGGCGCCCGTCGCCAACCCGGCTCAGGTTGGATACTCCGCCGGTATCGACCATCACCAGTGGGTCAACGACATCCAGCAGCAGGTGAATCGGCCGCCGGCCGCGATCGTGGGCAACGGCCGCTAGACGACCGTCGACCAAGGAGGGGCACCCGGAAACGGGTGCCCCTCTTTTCATGGGCCGACTACGTGGCCGCCGCGCGTTTGCGTGCGAGCGCCTTGATGTCCTCCGGCAGCGCGTCCGCCACCAGAATCTCCGGCAACAGGTCCTTTTCGAGCAGCAGTGCGCGGTAGACCAGTCCGATGGTGACGCCGTGGGACGGCCGCTCGACCACGTCGACGCGATCCCCACCGGACACCGTTCCCTGTTCGATCACGCGCAAGTACGCACCCGGGGTGCCGCCACGGGCGAAGGTCTTGATCCAGCCGTCGACCCCGAGTCGGGTGGCGAACGTCTTGCACGGCGTCCGTGGACTGGTCACCTCCAGAAGCACGCCGTCGGTGCCGACGCGCCACCGCTCGCCGATCACCGCTCCGGTGACGTCGACGCCCGTCGTGGTCAGGTTCTCACCGAACATGCCGTTGGTCAGTTCGCGGTCCAGGTGCGCTGCCCAGGTGTCCAGATCCTCACGGGCGTAGGCGTACACGGCCTGATCGTCACCCCCGTGAAGCTTGCGGTTGCCGATCACGTCGCCGACGATGCCGCTGCCGAGACCGCCGCGCATCGGACCAGGCGGCCGGACGGCGACCGGCTCGCTCGTCGGACGCTTGTCGATTCCCGTCTTGGGTCCGCCGGGCTCTTTCTGGGTGCGGTTGACCGTCAATACCGATGCCACCCCACGAGAGTAGAGCGCGCAGGGGCTAGCCGCCGTTCTGGGCCGCCGCGTCGCGCAGGATCTGCTGCAGCCGGTCCAGCGGGTCACCGAGGCCGGGGTTGAGCCGCAGCTGCGCGTCGGGCTCGGTCGACCCGGGGGCCGACGCCGGCGGCGGTGCTGGTGGCGGTGCCACCGGCGGTGGGGGCGGTGGCGGCGG
>VIFX01000090.1:0-5992 GCA_006864685.1 Mycolicibacterium hodleri
GTGTGAAGGTCGGCGGGGTGGTGGTTGGCTCGTAATCCAATTCCTCGGGGCCGGTCCAGCCAAGTTCCTTGCGCAGGGCGTCGTCGCGATCGCTCACGGCACCATGGCTCCTTCCCGTGTCACACACGACGCACCGGCCGGCTTGTCGGTCCAGTATCAACCACCGAGACCAGACGCCACCTTGGCGTCGACCGGCGTATGCCTGCAGCAAACGGATGTGTCGTCGGCGCAAATTTTTTGGCGCCCTCCTGCTGGTGCGCTGCGAGCGGACCCGCACTCCGACGTCCCACCAGGTCGACGGCCACGCCCACGACGGGACGAGGGGACGACGAGGTCTGCCGCCGGGGAACGGCGGATGCGCCATTCACGGTGCTCAGCTGCGACGTTGGGTGTGGCCGGAGGGGTCGGTCGGGTCGTCAATTGGTGCACCGAGGGCACTAAAACCGCTGGTACCCTCATATCCATTAGGGGGCTGGGAAGCGACCGGTCTGTCGGTGGCCTGCCGGTCGTCGGCAAACCTCGACGAGGCGCAGGCAAAGGTGCGCCGACGTCGAGGTGGACATCGGTCCCGACCCCTGCCCGAGGAAGATGGGGAAGAGGGGGTATCGACATGTCCTTGCCCAACGGCGGCCGCGGCACCCACGTCGACGACGTCGTGGCGGTCGAGGTCACGATCGACGGGATGCTCGTCATCGCCGACCGGCTCCACATGATGGAGTTCCCGCCGGCGCTGGGAATTCGCCCCAACATCCCGCAGCTCGAACTGCGGGACATCGTGTGGGACCAGGTCGCCCGCGACCTCACCTCCCAGGGCGTGCTCGACGTCTTCGGCGCACCGCACCCCGAAGTGGCCGCCATGGTCGACACGTTGAGCCGTGCCGACCGGACTCTCGAATGTCGTTGGTGGCGCAGGGACGTCGGCGGCAAGATGGTGCGCTTCGTCGTCTGCCGCAAGGGAGATCGCCACGTCATCGCCGCGCGCGACGGCGACATGATCGTGCTGCAGCGCATCGCGCCCCAGGTGGGGCTGGCGGGCATGGTGACGGCAGTCCTCGGAGCCGCCACCCCGGCTGCCGTCGAACCCCTCACCGGTGTGGCGAGCAAGCTCGGCCAGTCGACGACGGCGAATCAGCTCGCACAATTCGGCGTCGACCCGCCGTCGGCCCGGTTGTACGCCGAGATCACCGCCGCTCCGAGCAGCTGGGTGGAGATCACGGCCAACGAGCGTCACCCCGGGGGCACCTACACACAGTCGGAGGTGGCGGCGGGCGTCCTGGACTCCCGTCAGGGACGGATCGTGTCCTTGCCCCGCCGCGTCAACGGCGAGCTCTACGGCAGTCTTCCACTCTTCGGAGGCGGCACAGGCCGAAGAAGAGACCGCCGCGGTCGACCGCGACGTAGTTGCTCCAGTCGCGCCGGCAGCTCCTGTGCGAGGTGACCTGCCGTCCGAGCCGTTGCCGGCCGCACCCACCCAGGGGCAAGCGGCGCCGATGCCGACCGCTGCTCCGCCACCTCGGGCCACCGAAGTGACCATGCAGATGCCGCCGAGCAAGGCGGGTGCGCCGCGCGTACAGAACGGGTTGATGCGGTCCCCACAGGGGGCGACGCCGACCGGTGCCCGTTACGAGCAGCGGCCCGCCGCACCTGCGCCGCAAGCACGTTCCGCGGCGGTGCCGTCGCCGCAGCACAGCGCGGAAGCGCAGGCAGAGAACAGAGCCGCGTGGGCGTCGGCGCAGCCGCTCGCCGGGCCGCCGGGACCGACGTCGGCCGCGACGATCGGCAACCACCGGGCCATCGACGCGCTCTCCCACGTGGGCGTGCGTTCCGCGGTGAAGATGCCGTCGCAGCGCGGCTGGCGTCACATCGTCTACATGCTCACCCGGATCAATCTCGGCCTGTCGCCCGACGAGATCTACGAGATGGACCTACACGCCCGGATCCGTCGGAATGCGCGCGACTCCTACCAAATCGGTGTCTTCGGGCTGAAGGGCGGCGTTGGCAAGACGGCCGTCACCGTCGCGCTGGGCTCCTCGCTGAGCAAGATCCGCGGCGACCGCATCCTGGCCGTCGACGCCGATCCCGACGGAGGCAACCTCGCCGACCGGGCGGGACGTCAGTCCGCCGCAACCGTCGCAGATCTGTTGTCGGACAAGGAATTGTCGCGTTACAACGACATCCGCGCCTACACCAGCATGAACGGCTCCAAC
Source organism: Mycolicibacterium hodleri (assembly GCA_006864685.1). Taxonomy (GTDB): domain Bacteria; phylum Actinomycetota; class Actinomycetes; order Mycobacteriales; family Mycobacteriaceae; genus Mycobacterium; species Mycobacterium hodleri_B. The sequence goes on from VIFX01000090.1 coordinate 2,208, forward strand.
CTCGAAGTGCTCTCCTCCGAGGAGTACAGCGGAGCACGACGCGAGTTCAACGACGACGACTGGAAGGGCGCCGTCGGCATCGTCTCGAGGTACTACAACCTCGTCCTCGCCGACTGCGGCGCCGGTCTGTTTCAGCCCGCCTCGCGCGGGGTGCTCTCCACGGTGTCGGGTCTGGTAATCGTCGCCAGTGCCTCGATCGACGGCGCACGCCAAGCCGCGGTCACGATGGACTGGTTGCGCCAGAACGGATATCAGGATCTGCTCGGGCGGTCCTGCGTCGTGATCAACCACGTGGTGCCTGGCAAGCCGAACATCGACGTCGAGGACCTGGTGCAGCAGTTCGAGCGCCACGTGCCGGCGGGTCGCGTCATCGTCCTGCCGTGGGACAAGCACATCGCGGCGGGTACCGAGATTCAACTTGAGTTGCTCGGCAACGAATTCCGCAGGCGCGTCACCGAACTCGCGGCTGCTCTCTCCGACGACTTCGATCGGCTCGAACGTCGTTGACCGCCACGGCCGCCGCACCCACCTCGTCGAGCGTCACGCCCGGTAGACCCGCGACGACCCGCGTCACGATCCTCACCGGTCGGCGCATGACCGATCTCGTGTTGCCGGCGGCTGCGCCGGTCGAGACGTATATCGACGAGACCGTCACGGTGCTCGCGGAAATGCTCGAGGACACCCCCGCCGAGGTATTGGCGGGGTTCGACTTCAAGGCACAGGGCGAGTGGGCGTTCGCGCGTCCCGGCGCACCGCCCCTGAAGGCGGCCGAGTCGCTCGACGACGCGGGTGTCGTCGACGGAGCGTTGCTGACATTGGTGTCGGTGACCCGCACCGAGCGCTACCGGCCACTGGTCGAGGACGTCATCGACGCGATCGCGGTGCTCGACGAGTCGCCCGAATTCGACCGTGGAGCACTGAACCGCTTCGTCGGGCTCGCGATTCCGATCCTCGCGGCGGTCCTGTCGGTACTCGTGCTGATGAGCTGGTCGAGGACCGGACACAGCTGGTGGTGGACGCTGGCGCTGGGGCTGCTCGGTGTCGGACTCCTGGTCGGCAGCTTCGTGGCGCGCAATCGGTTTCAGAACGTCAGCGCCTCGGAGAGCCTGTTGGTTGCCTCGCTCGCCCCCCTGGCGGGTGCCGCGGCGTTGGCCGTGCCGTTGCCGATCGGCGTCGACGGCCTTGGTGCGCCCAACCTCGCGGGTGCGGCCGCGATGGTGCTGCTGGTGGTCCTCGCCACGCGCGGTGGGCCACGCAAGCGCGCCGAGGTGGCGTCGTTCATGGCAGTCGGTGCGGTCGCGGTCACCGCGGCCGCCGTGGCGTACGGCTACGGCTGGCAGGAGTGGGTACCTGCCGGCGCCATCGCGTTCGGCATGATCGTCGTGACCAACGCCGCCAAGTTGACGGTGGCCGTCGCACGAATTGCGTTGCCGCCCATCCCAGCTCCCGGCGAGACCGTTGCCAACGAAGAGCTGCTGGACCCGGTGTCCACGCCCGAGGCCAGCGACGAGGAATCCCCCACCTGGCAGGCGATCATCGCCTCGGTCCCGGAGTCTGCGGTAAGGCTGACCGAACGCAGTCATCTGGCGAAGCAGCTTCTGGTCGGGTTTCTGTCCGCTGGCGTGGTGGCGCTTGCCGCCGGTGCCATCTCCGTCGTGGTACAGGGGCACTTCTTCGTTCACAGCCTGATCGTGGCGGGCCTGGTGGCGACGGTGTGTGCCTTCCGGTCGCGGCTGTATGCCGAGAGGTGGTGTGCGTGGGCGCTTCTCGCTGCCACCGTGGCGATCCCCACCGGCGTGGCGATCAGGCTCGCGCTCTGGGATCCGAGCAGTGCATGGCTGGTGCTGAGCATCTACACCGCCGGTGTCTTCGTCGCGCTGATCATGGTGGGTGCCACCGAAGGCGTGCGGCGTGTGTCGCCGGTGACCAAGCGCATCCTCGAGCTCCTGGACGGTGCGGCCATCGCCGCGGTCATCCCGCTGCTGCTGTGGATCGCCGGTGTCTACGATCTGCTGCGAAACATCCGGTTCTGAGCGGAGTGGTGTGAATGGGAATCGGTGACCAGCCTCCGCTGAAGGTCGATCCGGAACTGTTGAGCAAGTACGGCAATCAGCTGCTGTCGGCGGCCGGCGATCTTCCGGAAGCGCCGCCGCCGTTCATCGTGTCGGGTGAGGACGCCATCAGCCAGGCCATCGCGGGGAAGCTCCCCGGCCTGGAGGGCGCGATCCAAGATGCGCTCCCACAACTCAAGGGTGAGGCATCTGCCACGGCGAACAACGTGGTGACTGCCGCTGGCAAGTACGCCGACACCGACGCGCAACTAGCGGCCAATTACGAGAAGCTCCAGTTCGGTCCGGCGGACGCCGCTGGTGGTGCAGGCGGCGCCGCGGGTCAGGGCGCGGGTGGCGGTGCTGGCGCGATGGGCCAAATGGGCCAAATGATGAGCATGCCGATGCAAATGGCGAGCCAGGCGGCCCAGATGCCGATGCAGGCGATGAGCGCGCTTGGCCAAGTGCCGCAGGGCATCATGCAGGGTGTTCAGCAGATCGGTCAGATGGCCGGGGGTTTGGGTGGCGGTGCCACCGGGTCACCCGAGGCCGGCGCGGAGAAGCCCGCCGACGGCGCTTCGCCGCCGCAGGACGATCGCCGGGACGAGGACGACAAGGCCAAGCAGGAAGCCGCGGCGGGCGACAAGGCTGGCGAACGCGCGCCCGAACCGGCGCCGAAGGAAGCCCCTGCCACTACGGCTGTGCCGCAACAGAGTTCACCGCGGCACGCAGCACCCGATCCGACGATCGACTTGTGACGGCAGACGCGGGAGCGGCTAGACCGTGACGTCGGCGCTGATCGCGTCCGACATCAGCACGCTGAGATGCTGCCAGTAGACCCAGTCGGCGATCGCGGCCCGCTGCACCGCAGCGTCAAGAGCGTTGTGGGCCTTGTGAAGTGCCAACTCCTGCGCGTGGTCGGCGTATGTCACGAAGGCCTCGAGGTGTGCGACGCCACGATCGGGGGAGGTGCTCATCAACGGCTTGCACAACCCGAACCACAGCGCCGCGGACTTGTCCTCGGGAGGGGTGGAATCCGCTGGAGCGATGGGCAGCAGGTCTTGGAGAGCGCCGTCGCCGACTGAGGCGAGGCGCTTGGCGGCGCTGGGAGCGATCACCTCGAAGCGGCTGCGGCCCTGCATCTTTCCCGACTCGGGGATGTCGTCGCGCTGCAGAACGACCTTGGGCACGCCGGGGTCGAAGTTGGCGAACTGTTCCTTGGTGGCGATCACGGCCCGCAACTTCTGGTCGTGCGCCTGCGCCCAACCCTGGATGGCGAGGATCGGGTAGGTGGCCCACTTGCCACGTTCGGTCGGGGAGATCGACTCGTCGGCTGAGGCCATGGTGACCTGCGGCGGCAGTTCGACGCCCTCGGGGATGTAGGCGAGTCCGAAGCTGTTGGCCACCACGATGGAGCCGTCGGCGGCGAGCCCGGTGACCCAGTAGAAGCCATACTGCGGGGCACCCATGTTGAGGGCGGCGGCGATGCGGCGGGCGTGGATGAGTGCGGCGTTCGCGTTGCCGCGGTGGCGTTGCATGGCCCCGGCGGTCGACGCCGACAGCACGGCGTCGCGCTCCATCCGTGCGGCCGAGACTGGCATGGGGGCCATGGCCGCCATCGAGGGGTCTGCCTTGCTCGAGGCGGGGTTGACGCCGGGTCCGGTGTTCGCTGCCGCTGCCGCCGCGGGCTGTCCGGGTGTGCCGCTCGACGGCGGCAGCGGCAGCGAACACCGGACC
>VIFX01000091.1:0-5580 GCA_006864685.1 Mycolicibacterium hodleri
GAAATGCCTAAGGCCCCCAACGTGGTTGGGGGCCTTAGGGCTTAAAGGGTGTTCGGCGGTGTCCTACTTTTCCACCCGAAGGGGCAGTATCATTGGCGCTGGTAGGCTTAGCTTCCGGGTTCGGGATGGGACCGGGCGTTTCCCTACCGCTGTTGCCGCCGTAACTCTATTTATTTTACGCCCCACAATTATTTGGTGGTGGGGTGTGGTCTGTTCGATTCGTGAACAAGTGTGGTTGCGAGTGCACGTGAGTGCAAATGTGGTGTTACACGCTTTCTTAACCCAAGTGATCTTTTTTTGGGTGTGTGTAAGTTTTCGGCCGGTTAGTGCCAGTTCCCTGCAACCATTGCTGGCCTTCTAGGTCTGGTCTATCGATCCCGTGGTCTGCGGGGGGCCTTATCCCTCTAAAAGGGTGAGAAACCTGGTCTTGGAAGAGGTTTCCCGCTTAGATGCTTTCAGCGGTTATCCTGTCCGAACGTAGCTATCCAGCCGTGCCACTGGTGTGACAACTGGTAGACCAGAGGTTCGTCCGTCCCGGTCCTCTCGTACTAGGGACAGGTTTCCTCAAGTTTCTGACGCGCGCGGCGGATAGAGACCGAACTGTCTCACGACGTTCTAAACCCAGCTCGCGTGCCGCTTTAATGGGCGAACAGCCCAACCCTTGGGACCTGCTCCAGCCCCAGGATGCGACGAGCCGACATCGAGGTGCCAAACCATCCCGTCGATATGGACTCTTGGGGAAGATCAGCCTGTTATCCCCGGGGTACCTTTTATCCGTTGAGCGACACCCCTTCCACTCGGGGGTGCCGGATCACTAGTCCCGACTTTCGTCCCTGCTCGACATGTACGTCTCGCAGTCAAGCTCCCTTGTGCACTTGCACTCAACACCTGATTGCCGTCCAGGTTGAGGGAACCTTTGGGCGCCTCCGTTACTTTTTTGGAGGCAACCGCCCCAGTTAAACTACCCACCAGGCACTGTCCCTGAACCGGATATACGGTTCGAAGTTAGAAGCCCAATACGATCAGAGTGGTATTTCAACAACGACTCCACCCACACTGGCGTGTGAGTTTCACAGTCTCCCACCTATCCTACACAAACCGTAACGAACTCCAATACCAAGTTGTAGTGAAGGTCCCGGGGTCTTTTCGTCCTGCCGCGCGTAACGAGCATCTTTACTCGTAGTGCAATTTCGCCGAGTCTATGGTTGAGACAGTTGAGAAGTCGTTACGCCATTCGTGCAGGTCGGAACTTACCCGACAAGGAATTTCGCTACCTTAGGATGGTTATAGTTACCACCGCCGTTTACTGGGGCTTAAATTCTCAGCTTCACCCCCAAAGGGGTTAACCGGTCCTCTTAACCTTCCAGCACCGGGCAGGCGTCAGTCCGTATACATCGTCTTGCGACTTCGCACGGACCTGTGTTTTTAGTAAACAGTCGCTTCTCACTGGTTTCTGCGACCCCCCACCGCTGCCGGCAGCAAGTGCCATGACAGTAAGGGGTCCCCCTTCTCCCGAAGTTACGGGGGTATTTTGCCGAGTTCCTTAACCATAGTTCACTCGTACGCCTTGGTATTCTCTACCTGACCACCTGTGTCGGTTTGGGGTACGGGCCGTGTGTGTGCTCGCTAGAGGCTTTTCTCGGCAGCATAGGATCACCAAATTCGCCTCACTCGGCTATGCATCACCTCTCAGGATATGTGAACGACGGATTTGCCTATCGTTCTCCCTACGGGCTTGCCCCAGTATTACCACTGACTGGTATGGCTACCTTCCTGCGTCACCCCGTCGCTTGACTACTACCAGCGAAGGTCCCGCGCAGCCCCACAACCTTCGCACCCCGAAGGGATTGAATGGTCATGGCTTTGGGCGGTTAGTACCGCTGATTCATCACGGGCGCGCACACACGGGTACGGGAATATCAACCCGTTGTCCATCGACTACGCCTGTCGGCCTCGCCTTAGGTCCCGACTCACCCTGGGCGGACTGGCCTGGCCCAGGAACCCTTGGTCTTTCGGCGGGCAAGGTTCTCACTTGCCTTATCGCTACTCATGCCTGCATTCTCACTCCCACACCCTCCACCACACCATCACTAGGTGGCTTCACCGGCGTGCAGGACGCTCCCCTACCCAACGTCACACCCGAAGGTGTGCTCGTTGCCGCGACTTCGGCGGTGTGCTTGAGCCCCGCTACATTATCGGCGCACAATCACTTGACCAGTGAGCTATTACGCACTCTTTCAAGGGTGGCTGCTTCTAAGCCAACCTCCTGGTTGTCTTCGCGACTGCACATCCTTTTCCACTTAGCACACGCTTAGGGGCCTTAGTCGGCGATCTGGGCTGTTTCCCTCTCGACGCACGGAGCTTATCCCCCGCCGTCTCACTGCCACACTGTTGACTTACCGGCATTCGGAGTTTGGCTGACGTCAGTAACCTTGTAGGGCCCATTGGCCATCCAGTAGCTCTACCTCCAGTAAGAACCATGCAACGCTGCACCTAAATGCATTTCGGGGAGAACCAGCTATCACGGAGTTTGATTGGCCTTTCACCCCTACCCACAACTCATCCCCTCAGTCTTCAACCTAAGTGGGTTCGGTCCTCCACAACATCTTACTGCTGCTTCAACCTGGCCATGGGTAGATCACTCCGCTTCGGGTCCAGAACACACCACTACACCACACACTGTTGTGCGGATACGCCCTATTCAGACTCGCTTTCGCTGCGGCTACCCCACACGGGTTAACCTCGCGACATGTCCCTGACTCGCAGGCTCATTCTTCAAAAGGCACGCCATCACCCCACTCAAAGAGAAGGCTCTGACGGCTTGTAGGCACACGGTTTCAGGTACTATTTCACTCCCCTCCCGGGGTACTTTTCACCATTCCCTCACGGTACTAATCCGCTATCGGTCATCAGAAGGTATTCAGGCTTACCGAGTGGTCTCGGCAGATTCACAGCAGATTTCACGGGCCCGCTGCTACTCGGGAACACAAATCAAGGCAGGCGTCGGGTTTTCACGTACCGGGCTCTCACCGTCTACGGCAGGCCATCCCAAGCCATTTCCGCTAACCACGACACTTTCTAACTGCCCTCCAGGAAGGTAGCCCCGGAAAATAAGGTCCCACAACCCCGCACACACAACCCCTACCCGGTATCACATGCATACGGTTTAGCCATCCTCCGCTTTCGCTCGCCACTACTCACGGAATCACTATTGTTTTCTCTTCCTACGGGTACTGAGATGTTTCACTTCCCCGCGTTACCTCCCGCACCCTATGAATTCAGATACGGGTAACACGACATCACTCGTGCTGGGTTTCCCCATTCGGACATCCTCGGATCAACGCTCGGTTGGCAGCTCCCCGAGGCATATCGCAGCCTCCCACGTCCTTCATCGGCCTCTGATGCCAAGGCATCCACCATGCGCCCTTAAACACTTACAACACAAAAACCAATTATGTTAAAAATCGAAATTACACCACAACAACCCACAACACCTCCGAACCCCCTCCACCTCACATCACCCTCCCGAAAGAGAATCACGTAAGCCTTTGGAAGGCCCATCGACTGCTGCGAGTTGATGCTCGCAACCACTATCCACGAATCAAACACCACACCCCACCACCAAAACCTGGGGCAACAACACGCCTCCCACCACACACGGTGGCCAGGGAAACACGGGCCTGTTGTCTCAAAGCCCAACAGTGTGCTTGGTGGCCGGCACCCCGAAACCGAGGTAACCAGAAAATTTTGTTCGTCTATGCACCAGAACTCGCTCCACTACGGATACGCCCAGTGACGGGCAACGAGTCCATCCAACGAATCGCCTGACAACAGCTGATCCCACAAGGTGTGGGGCCGGCCAGGTCTCGTGGTGCTCCTTAGAAAGGAGGTGATCCAGCCGCACCTTCCGGTACGGCTACCTTGTTACGACTTCGTCCCAATCGCCGATCCCACCTTCGACGGCTCCCTCCACAAGGGTTAGGCCACCGGCTTCGGGTGTTACCGACTTTCATGACGTGACGGGCGGTGTGTACAAGGCCCGGGAACGTATTCACCGCAGCGTTGCTGATCTGCGATTACTAGCGACTCCGACTTCACGGGGTCGAGTTGCAGACCCCGATCCGAACTGAGACCGGCTTTAAAGGATTCGCTCCACCTCACGGCATCGCAGCCCTTTGTACCGGCCATTGTAGCATGTGTGAAGCCCTGGACATAAGGGGCATGATGACTTGACGTCATCCCCACCTTCCTCCGAGTTGACCCCGGCAGTCTCTTACGAGTCCCCGCCATGACGCGCTGGCAACATAAGATAGGGGTTGCGCTCGTTGCGGGACTTAACCCAACATCTCACGACACGAGCTGACGACAGCCATGCACCACCTGCACACAGGCCACAAGGGAACTGATATCTCTACCAGCGTCCTGTGCATGTCAAACCCAGGTAAGGTTCTTCGCGTTGCATCGAATTAATCCACATGCTCCGCCGCTTGTGCGGGCCCCCGTCAATTTCTTTGAGTTTTAGCCTTGCGGCCGTACTCCCCAGGCGGGGTACTTAATGCGTTAGCTACGGCACGGATCCCAAGGAAGGAAACCCACACCTAGTACCCACCGTTTACGGCGTGGACTACCAGGGTATCTAATCCTGTTCGCTCCCCACGCTTTCGCTCCTCAGCGTCAGTTACTGCCCAGAGACCCGCCTTCGCCACCGGTGTTCCTCCTGATATCTGCGCATTCCACCGCTACACCAGGAATTCCAGTCTCCCCTGCAGTACTCTAGTCTGCCCGTATCGCCCGCACGCCCACAGTTGAGCTGTGAGTTTTCACGAACAACGCGACAAACCACCTACGAGCTCTTTACGCCCAGTAATTCCGGACAACGCTCGGACCCTACGTATTACCGCGGCTGCTGGCACGTAGTTGGCCGGTCCTTCTTCTGCACATACCGTCACTCGCGCTTCGTCTGTGCTGAAAGAGGTTTACAACCCGAAGGCCGTCGTCCCTCACGCGGCGTCGCTGCATCAGGCTTGCGCCCATTGTGCAATATTCCCCACTGCTGCCTCCCGTAGGAGTCTGGGCCGTATCTCAGTCCCAGTGTGGCCGGTCACCCTCTCAGGCCGGCTACCCGTCGTCGCCTTGGTAGGCCTTAACCCCACCAACAAGCTGATAGGCCGCGGGCCCATCCCACACCGCAAAAGCTTTCCACCAAAGGACATGCATCCCAAGGTCATATCCGGTATTAGACCCAGTTTCCCAGGCTTATCCCGAAGTGCAGGGCAGATCACCCACGTGTTACTCACCCGTTCGCCACTCGAGTACCCCGAAGGGCCTTTCCGTTCGACTTGCATGTGTTAAGCACGCCGCCAGCGTTCGTCCTGAGCCAGAATCAAACTCTCCAAACAAAAACAACCCGGAAAACCAGGTGCATCGCAAATCAGAGAAATCCGATATCCAACAACCAGTCAAAACTGGCAAATAAAACAAAACCACCTTATGCAGCAGGAAGACGGGAAGTCCCCCACCAAGATGGCCAAAAACAACAAACAAAAACCACCAAACACACTATTGAGTTCTCAAACAACA
>VIFX01000092.1:0-5122 GCA_006864685.1 Mycolicibacterium hodleri
GCCCAGCCCGTCCCTGACGTACCGCGTGTAGAGATAGCCCTCGTCGTCGGTCAGCAGGTGGCTTCGACGCATCCGGGTGTGGGCTTCCCCCGACCCCGAGGCGATGCGGCGGGCCGCGCCGCCGACCAGGATCGGTGCGATCGTGACGCACAGCTCGTCGAGCAAGTCGTGTTCGGTGAGCAGGCTGATCAGCGACGGCCCGCCCTCGGACAGCACCCGTCGCAGGCCCCGCTCAGCGAAGATCGCGAGTACCACCGCGGGGTCGACGCGGTCGGTGTGGGATCCGGACGCGTCGACGACCTCGGCGGTCGAGCCGAAGCGGGCGTTGGCCTCCGGCACGGTTTCGCGGCAGGTCATGATCATCGGTGGTACTTCGGTGCGGGTGAAGATCCTGGCGTCGTGCTCGAAGTCCGCGGCGTGGGTGACGATGGCGATCGGGGGCACCTCGGTCTGGCCTCGGCCTTGCCGTTCGCGTCGCTCGGCCAGCGACATCTGGGCACCGGAGTAGTTCTCGATGCGCACGGTGGAGGCGCCGACCAGAATGACGTCGGCTTCCTGCCTCATGCGGGAGAACAGGGCGCGGTCACCGGGGCCGGCCAGGCCGCCGGCCTTGCCGTCGTCGGTGGCGCCGCCGTCGAGGCTGGAGATCATGTTGGCCCGCACCCAGCAGCGCTCGAGGTTCTCCGGGTAGGAGTAGAACGCCGCGAGCCGTCCGTCGTCGGTGTCGAACGTGCTGCCCAGGGGGCCTAGCTCTGTGAGCTGAGTCGCAGCATCGGGATCGGACACGTTGACCATTGCAGCACGTCGATACAGTTCCTTCATGTCTGGGGCCAGCGTCGTCGACCATCTCACCGATCGCCATCCGAAGGTGACACCTGAACGACTGGTTGCGGGGCTGGTGCCGCCGCCCACGTTCGCCGACGTCTCCTTTGACACCTACCGGCCCGATCCGGGCGAGCCGTCGCAGACCGCGGCCGTGCAGAAGTGCCGCGCGTTCTGTGAGGAGGCCGTGCAGCGCCGTGCCGGCAAGAAGAAGTTGTTCGGCAAGCGAGAGGTGTTGCCGGGGGTCGGGGTGTACCTCGACGGTGGTTTCGGCGTCGGCAAGACGCACTTGTTGGCGTCGACGTACTACGCGCTACGAGCTGACGACGCCGGTCCCGCGGCGTTCGCGACGTTCGGTGAACTGACGCAGTTGGCGGGTGTCTTCGGATTCCTCGAGTGCATCGAGTTGCTCTCGGAGTACGTGGTGGTCTGCATCGACGAATTCGAGCTCGACGATCCGGGGAACACGACGCTGATCTCGCGACTGCTCTCGGCTCTGGTGGAACGAGGGGTGTCGGTCGCGGCGACGTCCAACACGTTGCCCGAACAACTGGGCGAGGGCAGGTTCGCCGCGCAGGACTTTCTGCGTGAAATCAACACGCTGGCAGGCATTTTCACCACGGTGCGGATCGAAGGCCCGGATTACCGGCACCGCGACCTGCCGCCGGCGCCCGTGCCGCCGTCGGACGACGAGGTGCGTGACGAGGCCGCCGGCGTGGCGGGTGCGACGCTCGACGACTTCGACGCGTTGTGCGCTCATCTGGCGACGATGCACCCGTCGAGGTACCAGGCGTTGATCGAGGGCGTCTCGGAGGTGTTCATCACCGGGGTGCATCCGCTCGACGACCAGAGCGTCGCGTTGCGACTGGTGTCGCTGACCGACCGGCTCTACGACGCGGGCATTCCGGTGGTCGCGTCGGGGACCAAGCTCGACACCGTCTTCAGCGAGGAGATGTTGGCGGGTGGGTTCCGCAAGAAGTACCTGCGCGCGACGTCGCGGTTGTTGGCGCTGACGGCCGCGGGTGAGCGATGAGCGCGTGCACCATCACGTAGTCGTTCTCGATGTGGCCGCCCAGTCGAAACGTCTTGGTGCCGCTGACCGCGAAGCCATGCTTGGCGTAGAAGCGTTGGGCGCGTTGGTTTTCCTGGTTGACGCCTAGCCAGACGCAGGCCGCGCCGAGCGCACGGGACGTGTCGAGCGCAGTGGTCATCAGTGCCGCCGAGACGCCCGCGCCGTGGGCGTCGGGCAGCACGTACATCTTGGAGAGTTCGACGGCGGGCCGAAGGGGCACCGCCCGTTGGACGTCGGGGTCGGGGATCACCCCGCGAATCAGCATGGCGTACCCCGATATTCGGTGGTCGTCGCGTGCGGTGAGGATCACCCGTTCCGAGTCGGCGAGGTACTCGCCGAAGCGTTCGGCGGAGAGGTTTTCGGCGATGAAGGCGGCGACGTCGTCGGCGCCGGTCGACGGCGGGCACGCCAGCGGGAAGGTGCGGGCCGCGACGTCGGCGAGTTCGGTCAGGTCGGCCTCGGCGGCCGGTGTCACCTCGACGGTCATCCGAGGATCAGTAGAGATTCCACTGGGCGAGATGGGTTCCGGTGGCCTTGTCGAGGAGCACGACGTTGGTGACGAGGTCGCGGTAGACGTCCCAGTAGACGCCGCCACTGACGGTGGAGCCCGGGGGTGCGTTCTGCAGCATGGCGCGAAGGTCGTCGGGGACGTCGGTGTTGCGCGGCTTGTAGGCGTCGGCGATCGGCGTGACGCCTTCGAAGTCGAAGAAGAGCGAGGTGATGTACGGGTTGGGTGCCTTGACGACGTGGACGGTGACGTTCGCGCGGTACACCTGGTAGCGGGGTCCGCGTGGGGGATAGCCGAAGCCCGGCGGCACGTCGACCAGATCCACGCTGGTGACGGCGACGTCGGCGACGACGTTCATGTAGTCCACGTGCAGGACGTCACCCAGCCTGCCGATGGGGGCGACCGCCGCGGCTTCTGGCGCGGGTGAGGCGAGAACTCCAGCCGTGACCGCCACTCCGGCAACCATCATCGTGAACCAGCGACGCATGCCTCGCATGATTGCACACCGGTTGCTCGCCGAGGGGACGATCGGTCCTCAGGACGCCCAGGGGCCGATTCCGCCGACCTTCTCGATGCGGATCCGCGTCAGCAGACCGGCGGGGGAGTTGGGCGGTGGGAAGTGCTCGCTGGAGCCGAGCATGGCCTCGGCCAGTTCGGTGAGAAGTTCGGGGGCGCCGCCTTCGACGATGCGCGCCGTTCCGGTGATCGACAGGTACGGGGCCTGCTGGCCGGGCGGGGTCGGACCGATGATGGTGACGGCGACGCGTCCGTCGCGTCGGATGTTGCGGGTCTTCTTGTACTCGCTGAGGTGTGCGCTGACCAGTTCGTCACCGTCGGGGGTGGACTGCAACGCGACCCAGACCACCGACACTTGCGGGCTGCCGTCGGGGTTGAGGGTGACGAGCGTGGCGTTGGCGCCGGAACCGATCAGTGCACGGGCGGATTCGTCGAGGTTCATGACTTCTTGTACCGCATCGCCGCGCGTTTCATTCCCGTTCGGTGGTCGTCAGGGAATTCAGCGCCCCGACGATCTCGGATTCGACGCCCTGCTTGTCGAGGCCGAGGGTGTGCAGGGGACCGTCGTCGGCTTCGTCTTCGAGCAGGGCGAGCAGGATGTGCTCGGTGCCGATGTAGTTGTGCCCCAGGCGAAGTGCTTCACGAAAGGTGAGTTCGAGCACCTTCTTGGCGGGTCCGTTGAACGGCACCAGCGCGGGAACCTCTTCCGCCCTCGGGGGCAGTGGTGCGGCCTTGGCTGCGGCGTCGGCGTCGACGCCGTGCGCGGAGAGGAGATGTGCGGCCAATGACGCCGGGTCGCTGAACAGTCCGAGCAGGAGGTGCGCCGGGGTGATCTCGTCGTTGCCTGCGGCGTGTGCCTTGTTCTGCGACTCGACGACGACGTTGCGTGCCCGCGGGGTGAACCTGCTGAAGCCGTCGTTCGGGTTCAGTGGACTGGTCTCGGTCCGCGGGACGAAGCGCTTTTGGGCGGCTTGTTTGGTGACGCCCATGCACTTGCCGATCTCGGTCCAGGAGGCGCCCGAGCGTCGGGCCTGGTCGACGAAGTGGCCGATGAGGTGGTCGGCGATGTCGCCGAGGGCTTCGGCGGTGAGGACGGCGTCCTGGAGTTGTTCGAGGGGCTCGTCGTGCACGGTTCTGATCGCGGTGATGAGGTCGTCGAGGCGGACGGGGTGGCTGATCTTCACGGGTTCGCTCATGCGTCAACCGTAGGTTGACGATGCGGGATTCGTCAACCCCGAGTTGACGACGAAGCTATCCGCGGGGGTAGCCGCGGCGCACCGTGCGGTCCAGGATGCCGAGCGTGCCGCGGAGCGCGGCTTCGGAGATGACGGGGAAGATGCCCGCGTCGCGCCACTTCTGGTGGATGTCGGACCAGTCGTAGAACGACGTGACGAGCGTTGCGTCGCCGTCGGATTCGAGTCGGTACCCGTACACGTGGCCGATCGGCGGCTCGATCTTGCCGAGGATCGTCCAGGCGATCAGCCGATCCTTTTCGTAGTCGGTGATCGACACGGTGACGTCGTACTTGCCCATCGGAAAGTCGTTCAGCGCTTCGCGATCCATGTGGACGACGAAGCTGTCGCCGCTGGCGGTGACGACGTCGCCGTCCGCATCCTGCAGCATTCCAGTCGCGTCGATGGCGATGTGCCCCTGCGGGTCGCAGAGGACGGCGAACACGTCCGCCGGGGGTGCGGCGATGGTGCGTTGGACTTCGATGCGGTCGGCCATGACGTCGATCGTGTCAGACGCCGGTGTGGGCTACGGCGGCGGAGCTTGTCCCGATGCAGCAGCCCTGGCGTTGAGTTGTGCCATGTAGGCCTGCAGCTGCAGCCCCGCAAGTGCCGGCGCCAGGCCGGAAGTCTGCGGCGGCGGAGGTGCGTCCGTGAGCTGCCACGGCTGGCAACCATTGGTCTTGAACGATTGATCGGTGGGGTCGATCGCGACGGTCTGCGGCTTCTTGGTCAATGCGTTGTCGAGGGTGGCGCCGTCGGCGCCGAGTCGCTTCCAGAAGCACGTGCCGTCGCCGACGGGGCCCGCGGAGGTGTAGACGCCGGGAACGATGTCGGTGCCAACGGCGTAGGTGCCGTCGGCGTCGACGGTGGTCTTGGGCGCGGGTCCGTTGGCAGGTGTCGGGGCCGGGGTGGGGGCAGGTGTCGTCGGGTCGGCGGCGGCGACGCCGGGAAGTGCGCCCATGCTGTCTCTTA
>VIFX01000093.1:0-4613 GCA_006864685.1 Mycolicibacterium hodleri
GGGTTGGAGACGTGGGGGGTCGCTCCGGGGATGGCACCGCCGCCGATGGTGCCGCGGGCTGGGGCGGCTCCGCCTCCGGAAGCAGCGCGGCCAGCGCACTGGGCTCGTTGACGTCAGGCGCGGAGCTGCCGTCGTCGATACAGTCCACCAGGTCCGGAACGATGCGGTGGTGCACCTTGGCGGTGGGTTCTACGACCAGCTCATCAAGGACATTCATGAAGCGGTCAGCCCGCAATTCGAGACCCCCGACAGCGGGTGGGTCGGCTTCGTCTTCGCTGAGAAGGCGGCCGTCGAAATTGAGGCTGAAGATCGCCACCTGGGTTGACCAGCCGGACATGAAGCTAGCGGCTCCAGAGTCGACGAGTTTGTCCGAGCTGGTGGGGATTCCATCTTTGAAGATCTCTTCGGTGTGGCGGACCAGTCGACAGGCAGCATGGGCTGCCAAGAAGCGGATGAACTGCTGGTCGCTGCTTCGGTCGTCTCGCTGAGCTTCCGTCATGGCGGTGCGGAGACACCGTTGTAGCGCGTCTCGGTTGTACGGCCAGTCCCACCCTGGCGGCGGCGCGGCGCACATCCCGATCATCTCGGCAGCCTTGATCGACAGCTCGTACAACACCTCGTCGGTGTATTCCTGTTCTGCGCTCCCCACCGGCAGATCCTAAAGCCCCACCACAATTAACTTGTCGATGAACGGCTCGGCGTCGGTGTCGGAGACATGAGTCGGGTAACACGCAGCTAGGCGACTTACGATGACCAATCATGAGCCTTTCCCAGATGTCCACGACGACACTTGCAGTTGTTGCCGTGGTTGTGGCATCCACGGGTTTAGCGCCAACGTCGCATGCAAGTGAGGGCATAGGCGAGGGGTGGATTCAGCAGCAATGCGCTGCTCAATATCCCGCAGGCGCCGGCTACCTGGCGGGTAGCGCATATCTCGCGTCACCCGGTGATGCCTACTCGTGGCGATGCCGCCAACAGCGCGAGTCCTCGAATAGCGGCGTCTTCACTGACCTTGCCGTGGACTTCGGAGCGATATGTGATGCCCACGGTGGCGGCCGTCCCCAGCCGGGAACCGGTCCGTACGACTGGACCTGCAGTTAGGACACATGAGAGTTGGACAGGGACAGAAACAGGACGCTACAAGTTCGCGTCGACACCGCGACCGGCAAGCGCTTCTCCGCTCTCGCAGCCGTTCTCGGCATTACCGAGTCCGAGCTATTAAAGCGAGCAGTCGACGAAATCCTTAGGGACGCAGGTAAAAAGATCGACGTCCTCAAGGAGACGAAGACGGAGCACGGCTAATCCGAATAGTCGGCGTCCAAGGTCATCGCTAATCCTCCTCGGAGACGCGTCCTTCCCACCCAGCCATCTCGGCCTCTGAAGGCGGATCGTCGAACTCGACCGGGATCGAGATGTCGAGCCGTCCGGCGAACGTCCGCCGTGCGGGCGCAGCATCGTCCGCCGGCGCGGCAAGGCTGCGGTAAACGCTTGAGCGGGATATCCCGAGGGTCCGGGCGATCTGGGCGCGGGGCGTGCCGGCCCTATCGAGTGCCTGGACCGCAGCGGCTGTGTCGGCGGTCAGGCCTGGGCGGCCGGGGTGGCGGCCGGCGGCGCGGGCTGCAGCGACCCCGGCGGCAGTGCGTTCCGCGGCAATGGCTCGCTCGAACTCGGCAACGGCCCCGAAGACGTGGAAGATCAGCCGGCCGCCGGGGGTCGTGGTGTCGATGACTTCTGTCAGAGAGCGAAGTTCGACACCGCGGTCCTGAAGGTCGCTGGCGATGGTGAGCAGGTGGGGGAGCGAACGGCCGAGACGGTCGAGCCGCCACACCATGAGCACGTCACCACGGCGGGCGTAGGCGAGCAGCGCGGCCAGCTCGGGGCGGTCGTCGCGAGCACCGGACATGCGTTCGGTCCAAATCCGTTCGGCCCCAGCGTCCGTGAGCGCCTTCACCTGCATGTCGGGGGACTGGTGCAGCGTCGAGACTCGCGCGTATCCCAGCAGCGTCATCGGCAGGTTCCTCCCTCGTCAGCGGGGGCACGGGATTCGGACCCAACCGGGACGCTTGCGGCCCGGGCGGGAGGCATCTGTGTCTTTAAGGGTGTCCCCGCTCCCTCCAGTGTGGGACACGATTCTGGGACACTCCTTCGACGCTTTTGCCCAGGTTGCAGATCCTGCGCTCGCGCTGTCGCTCAATAGGTCATTAGTAGCGGACGACTGTGCTCACGGTCCAGTGCGCCGAGCGGGGGTATTGTCACCCCCCTTAGGGAACGGCATCGCGCCGTTGCGTCGCGTTCTGTGGTTAGGGCAGTCGTAGAACAGCTCTTCGCGACTTGTTTACCGCCCCCTTTTCGCTTCACCTGTCGAGCGAAAATGAGGTCCGCCGATGGACGACCACGAATACGCTGCGGGGCTTCGCGCCACCATGTCCGAACTCACCTCGCAGTTCTTCCACCCCACCGATATCGCGACCACGCTCCAGCGAGTGACCAGCGCCGCAGTCGAACTGATCGACGGCGTCGACTATGCCGACGTCCTGCTGATCTCTGGGGCCGACACGTTCCGATCGGTGGCGGCCACCGGCCAGGTCGCCATAGACCTCGATGGTGTTCAGCACCGCTTTCGAGAAGGCCCGTGCCTGGACGCGGCCATCGAGGACGGGGTAACCCGATGTGACGATCTCAGCGAGGATGAGCGCTGGCCCAGATTTGCCAAGTCGGCCATTGCCGCCGGCGTGCACGGCATGCTGTCGTTTCGGCTTTACACCCATAACTCACGGATGGGCGCGCTGAACCTGTTCGCGGGCCGCCGCGGGGTGTTCACCGCTGAGGTTGAAGCGCTAGCCGCGATGCTGGCCACCCAGGCGGCGATCGCGCTGATCGCTGATGACAAAGAGCTGCAGTTCCGCTCCGCATTGGCCAGCCGGGACATGATCGGGCAAGCCAAGGGCATGATCATGGAACGCTTCAACGTTGATGCGAACCGCGCGTTCGAACTGCTGAAGAAGCTGTCTCAAGACGCCAACATCCGACTCGTCGACGTCGCCGCCGAACTCATCGCTAGAGGGGCAGATCCCACCACCACCAAGTAGGCGGGGCCACGAAGCGGAGAGTTCCACTTTTCCGTGCGGATTCGTGGGCATGCTCATGATGTCGGCCACCCTGGGCTGTCGGGGCGCGTCTGATTTTGGGCGTCAATCAATCAGGGCGCCGTTTGTCCGCGAATCCCCCGAATTAGCGGGCTGGCTTGTGCAGACACGCGCTCGCTTGCCGCTTTTTGAATGTTTCGTGGCCGGTCCTGGCCACCGGGTCGGCTACGACTGATTGAACCGCAGCTGGCGGCCGATGATGGCGCGGGCGGTTTGGGTCGCGCTGGTGTCGGTGGCGTAGGCATGGGCGCGTAACCGCACCAGTGCCTCATCCGGTCCGACATCGAGTTGGGCCATCACCATCCCCGTGGCCTGGTCGACCTCGCGCCGCGTGAGGAACTGGTGCTCCTGTTCGTTCCAGTCGGTACTGTTGGGATCGGTTGCCGTGCAACGGTTTAGTTCGTCGTACAGGTCGAGCAGCGGGAGCTGAGCCAGGTCCGCGGCTAGCAGTGACCCGCTGAGTAGGTCGCCATTCAGACGCTGTGGAGCATTCTGGAACAAGGTCAGCGCACCGACACAGTGACCGCTCATCATGACCGGCATCGCCACGATGCCGCGGATGCGCTGGCTCAGCATCGCAGGGCGGTACAGGGGCCAGCAGACCTCGTCGGGGTCGGCGAGGTCGATTACCACCACTGGTGCACCGCGCGCGACGGCGTCGCGCGCCGGCCCTTCTCCGATGGTGAACTCGATCTCGTCATAGGTTTGCGCCAATAGGCTGCTAACACCCAGCGTCGCGACGTTGCTCCCGTCGTGGACCAGTGAGATCACGGCGGCTTGCACGCCGAGCACAGCCACACAGGCTTCACAGATGCCGCTGGCCGCATCCCCGCAACGTCGATTACCCACTGCGTCAAGGAACTGCTTCTCGTCGAGCGTCACGGTGAGCTGCGCGAGGCGCAGAATATGACGGCAAGCGCGGCGATGCTGGCGGTGTCCTCATCATTGGTGAGCAGTCGCATGAACGATCCGCCGTCCCCGGCCACGTAGGGCCGGAATTCAACCGCGACCCGAGACAGCCTCGATGTCACTAACCTACCCCGCCCCTGCAACACAAGTGCGTCCAGATATCGCATCAGAAAAGGTGTGAGCCAGCGCCACGACCTGAGCTGGTGCGGGGGCTATCTCGTTTCTAACTGCTCTAGCGGCCTACCCGCACGCCTCCCACGCCAACGGTGTTGTTGCCCCGCAGAACGCCCTAGAGCCGCTGTCTCGTTTCTAAAGAAACGAGACAGTGCTTGGCACTCCGCTCTGTGTGTGCATAGCGCCAGGTGGCGGTGTCTCATTTCTACTTAGAAACGAACAGCCGCCGATCTTGATAGACGCCGTGGACCGTCGGGTGAATCGCCCTGGAAATGCTGGAGGCTCCTGACCTTGGAAACGAGGATGGAGCCATGCCGAAGGAACAGTCGCCCGGGAAGCCGACGACGCGTCGATACAGTGCTGAGGAGAAGGCCGCCGCGGTGC
>VIFX01000094.1:0-2491 GCA_006864685.1 Mycolicibacterium hodleri
GCGTGGGGGTGCGGGCGAAGGGTTCGCACTTGCCGGGGGGGTATATCCGGCGTTCTGAACGACTTGTGGGTCTGCCGCTGAATTGGCGGGGGCGGCGGCCGGTTCAGCCGGCAAATTACCCTTCGTTGCGACGGCTGGTTCGGGGGCGCCCGCTGGTGGAGGGGCCTGAGCTGTCGATTGAGCGCCCTTAACCCCGCCACCTTGATCGGCGGCGTTGTTCAGTGATGGCGGACTCGCCGGACCGGATATGCCCCCAATGGCCCCCTTGGGTCCAGAGAAGCTAGGTATGTTGCTGCCGAAGTCTGGAATGTCTTTGTCTGCCGCTGGCGGATAAATTTGCCCGGTGTTTATCGCGGCGCCGGCTGACGTTACGACAGCTGAATTTGCCCGATAGGCTCGGTCGATCACCTCCCTAATGGCATTCTCGCGCTGCTGCTGATCGTCTTGCGACGAAAGTGTTCGAGAATTCATTTCGTCAATAACTTTTTGAGCAGCATCGCAGATATCGACGATATGTTTCTTCGCGTTCATAATAGATTCGGCGACGTGTCGATGGAACGCAGCGCTATCGGCAATTATCGTTCCGACTGATTCGGTCTTATCCGAGACCGCTTGAACTTTTGCCTTTCCAGCATCGGACGCATTTCCGAACCAAGTATTGCCGTCAAATATTGACGTGAAAGACCGGGCCCACGACGATGCAGCTGCATCGAGCCGTAACGCAACCTTTAGCAAGTCACCAGCCCGCCGACCATGCGTGTCCTCGTCGGCTGTTGGCCATGCCTCTGGCGGCGTGGTCATTTGGCTCTTGTACGTGCCGGTTGGACGTTCGATGGACATTAGGGTTTCATCCTGCCGCCGCTTTGCACGCTCCGAGTATTAGATTATTCAGGCGAAAAGACGTAAAACTGAGCCAACCATCGTTGCTGGTATAGCTGTCGCCAATCGAAGAGTAGGTCCGAAGATACAGGGCGGCGGCGACCGCGAAATCTTCAACAACTGGATTGCCGCTGCCTCGGCCAGTTGTCTCCAGGCCGTCGGCCCATGCGTTGATTGGTTGCATCGCAGCCTCTTGCACTGCCTTTTGCTCTGGAGTCCACTCAGAAGCGGATATGCCCGAATCTTGTGCTTGCCAATCCGCAGTCTGCGAGTTGAAGGTATCGAACAACTGCTGGAAGTTCGAGCACATACTGCCTGGTTCGGTCAAGAAGATGGCCGGCTTGGTCGGATCTCCTTTAACGGTTGCGTCCGATGGTGGGGACACCGGCTTTGCCGCTATTGAACGGCTAGCCGATCCGTAGGTGATTGAATTGCAAATTCCGACCACGGCCGACGCGGCATTCACGTTCGCGGATGCCAGGCCATTATTCGCCGGTTCGTAATTGGGAACGCTGTCAGCGTATGCACGGCCGTACGCAGCGAACTGCTCGTAGAGTTCGCGGATAAGCCGGTGCGGAGTCGCTTTAATCAGGGGAGTGGCCTGATCTGCGGCGTTCCTCATCGCTGAGGCGACTTCTTCAACCTCGGACCTCTGCTCGGGAGTCCACTGTGACGAAGGACCAAGTGTCGCTCGCTGCGCGCCCCAGCCTTTTGCTTCTATGTCCGAAAGACTATTACTTATGCCGACAAATGCATTGCACGTCGGCTCTTCAACGACGATGGACACGGGTCCGGTGTCGTTTGCGCTCGCGATGTCCTTCCATGCGTCCGAAGTCGGGGTCGCCGGTCCGCTCCCGCTACTGCGTGTTATGGCTAGGGTGGCTCCGATGCTGATGCCGATCACGGCAAGTACGGCAATGCCGATCAGAATCCACCTCAGGCTATTGCCCTTCGGCGGGGGTGGCGCAGACGGCTGCTGCCAGCCCGGTTGCTGCCAACCCGGTTGTGAGTGGGAAGGGTTATAGCTGCGCTGCCCGTACGGCTGCTGGCCCTCGTTTGGAGGGACCCCGGACTGCTGATGAGGCTGCCATCCGCCGGGAGGGGGCATGCTCATAGTTGCCTGCCCGTGGCTTGCATATGCACCGCTGTACCTCCGGACGGTCCGCTCATCACGCCCCGGAGTTTACCGATGCGCGCACCTATTGAGCCTAGGCGAGACAAGGCCCAGAGGAATGCACGAATCTCTGGCAGCGCAAGCTGAACCGCCTGAGCGGCGGCCGCTCGCAGTGGAATATATGAAGGAGCTGACACAGCACGGCGGCGATCGAGTACGCCCCGCCAGCATCGCTTCGTGACCAGAAGACGGTACGAGGGGCCGTTACCGCCGGATCAGTGACCGCAGGCCCTGGCGGCACGCGACAACCCCGGGGAGCCGCAGTCCCATACGAAGCTCGCCTTCAGGGGTTGCATGCCATAAGGCGGCTCTCCGAGAAACTGAGCCCCAATTTGGAGCAGTTCGACGCTGCGATTCGCGGTGTGCGTTCTCAACGGTCGGCGGCCATGATTATGAATCCACGTCATGTGGACGGGCATTCGCCGGTCGGGTGGGACG
>VIFX01000095.1:0-2452 GCA_006864685.1 Mycolicibacterium hodleri
CCCCATCCCGGAGGGTCTTCTATTAGATCTCCTTCCTCTCGTAGAAAAGTGGTTACTACCGGTCGGCCCCGCCCTGCGGGCGTGGAAAAGCCAGCCTGGACAACCGGGGGTGGCCCTGATCCGGGCGGGACGCGGTTGGCGGTGGCGTGGCGGGCGGATCAGGACAGCCCGCGGTGGGCTCACCGATACACCCCGCAGGCGTGGGCACGGCTGCTGGCCGGCCCGGCACGACACCGGTGGACTTCGCGGGATCTCAACGCGTTGGTCCGAGACTGGATCGGAGTCAACGGGTCCTTGCCCGACAGCCCGCACCGACCGATCGGGCTGTTGGGGGCGATGCTGGCCTGGCACGGCAATGACACCGCCCGCCCGGCGGCGCTCGACGACGCCAGGGAGGCCGAAGAACTGGCTGCTGCCCGTGCGAGGGTCGCCGCCCAACACGTGGAGCGTGTCGCCGCGGCTGAGGCGCGGGCGGTGGGGCGTGCTGCGGTGGGCGGTGCGGGGCACACCGCAGCACGGGAGGTGGCCGCGGCGATCGCCGCCCGCGCCCTGGCGCGGCGCACCCACGTCGTGGCCGCCGACACCGCCCGCCACGACGCCGCGGTGCGCGCAGCCCGGGGCGCGAAACAGGGACCTTCTCATTACGAGTGAGCGGCGTGGACGGTGCTGACCAACCACGTGGATGACTGCAGGGGACGGCGCCAGGCTCGCCCTGGACGACTGGGCGTCGTCGTACCCCTGCGCGCACCTCGGCTGGTTCGCAGGTCGCAGGAATTGGTCTTCGCATCTGCACTGTGAATCGGGGGCGTGGCGCACCTGAATGGGTGAGGGGTGATGGTCACTTCCTCAGGAGGAAGGGAGGCCGACATGGCCACCAACATCGGACGCCGCCATATCGGCAACGGCATGATCGCGATCCGCGTCAACGACGGTGAGGAGTTCGAGGTGCACCACAGCGTCTGGAACGACGCGGACTCGATGCGGTCGATCATCGCTGGCGAGATCGAGTCCCAGCGCACGACTCGGCTAAGTCAGAGGGGCGACCCGTCAGGTCCGGCGAGTGCGGGGCCTGTGACGGTGTCGCCGCTGCCCGGTTGGTCTCCCGTTGTGAGGGGTCCTCATTGGTGGAGGTAGAGGGTGAGTTGGGTGATCGGCACGACGGTGAGGCGGTCGGGGTCCTCGACGGGGTGCACGCGCAAGCTGCTGAAGGCGCTGGGGGTGTCGTCGAGGCAGATGACGTCGGTGTGGGACACCGGGTTCGGTCGACGGTCGGTGATGTCGGGGTCGGCCGTGAGGCGCATGCGAGTTCCGGTCAAGCCGGTGGCGTGCGTGCGGACCGGGTACCGGGCTGCATCGTGTCCTGGGTCTTGGTCGTCGTTGAGGGCGAGTTCTTCATAGCGGACCAGTGCGACGGTGCCAGGGTCTCCGACGGGGTGCACCCGTAGCCACAGGAAGACGCTGGTGGTGTCGTCCAGACTGACGACGTCGGAGGTGTCACCGGGCAGGTCCACGGGCACCACGCCGTCGGTGGGCATGGCGGTCAGCAGGTGCAGTGTGGCGCCGGTGAGCCCGACGGTGTCGAAGGGGAACCGGCGCCACGGGGGGTCGTCGTAGAGGGCGAGATGCTCGTAGCGGACCTCACCTAGGGCGGCCGGATGTCCGACGGGGTGCACCCGCACCGTGTGGTCCTGCGCGGCGACGCCGTCCTCGGTGGCGATGACGTCGGTGATCCCAAGGAGCCGGTCTTGGGGATCACCGGCGCGGTTGGTGGGCGTCTCGGTGAGGATCCGCAGGCGCCGGCCCATCAATCCGCCCGCCTCGAGGCTCAACCGCACCCATTCCGTCACCGCGCCCCCTGCCGCTTCGATCCTCGTGGTTCGTCGAGTATCGATCACCGCGGCGACGGTCAGTGCCAGCAGCCTGCGACGATTCGGCGACAGCACGGTCGCCAATGTGTTCTTCACTTCACTGGAATGGATTGGGTGTACCGGGTTGCGGCCACGCCAGGTCGATGGTGACGTCGAGAGCGGTGTGCTCGCCGGTGATGAGCCATCGGATCAGCGCGGTGGCGACCGGATCGCCGTAGCGGATCACGATGTCGATCAGTGTCGACTCCAGTGCGGTCATCGGTGGGGTCCCGTCATCGGTGTCGCGTGGTGTGCGGTGCGTTCGCGCCACCGGGTGCTCAGCCACATCTCGATCAGTTCGGCGTTGACGTCGGCGTGGGCGGCCCAGGTGTGCAGTAGGTGGCAGTAGCGGGTGTAGCGCGCCCAGGTGAACTTGGCGGCCACGGGGTCCTCGGTCCAGCCGAGGTGGATCAGGGAGGTCACGGCGTGTTGGTCGAGCAGATGCGGGCGCACCACGCCGTAAGCGGCGCGACCGGTGTCGGTGTGGTGGGTGGCCCAGCAGTACAGCGAGACCACGGTGGGGCCGACGCCGGGGGTGTGGGGCC
>VIFX01000096.1:0-2132 GCA_006864685.1 Mycolicibacterium hodleri
GTTTCCAGCCGGGGGGCGGTGCCGGGGGGCCGGATCGCAGCGTCGGCGACACCGGCTGGAGATCTGCCGTCGGCGCAGAAGGTTCCGCCGTTTGCCATGGCGGCGGGGCCATCCGGCGCCCGGTGCGCTTCGTGGCGTCCGAAGGCGGCGGCACCGGTTCGGGAGTAGACGGCTCGGCCGACGGCGCCCATGGTTCGGGTTCCGGTTCTGGTGCCACGTCGGTGCGCTGGCTCTGCCGTGCGGCGAGGCGGGCCATCAAGTCGGCGGCCCGGCTGTCCACGTCGTCGACTGTCGGACCTCGGTCATCGGCGAGTTGGTGCTGATCTGTCAAGTCACTCCCTATCTCTTCCAACGGTTTTCACACTCTTACCGCTCCCGTGTCGGCATCTTCAGCACCGAGATCGCGACACCGGCGAGAACCGCACATGCGAGCACGACGATCAGTCCGAGGTTGCGCGCGCGGTGGTCCACGGAGTCGACCGGTGCCGGCCCGATCACGGCGTGCGTGGCGCCGACGGCCGATGACTGAGCTGGCACCTGGAACGTGAGCGCGGCTACCGGGTCGACGACGCCGTACCCGACGGTCTCGTCTGGACCCGACGCCGCCGTTCGCGCGGTGCGCTTGATCCGCTCCATCACCTCGCCCGCGGACATCTCCGGAAACCGCGACCGCAAGAGCGCGACGACGCCGGAGACGTAGGGTGCGGCAAAGCTGGTGCCGTTCACCGGAACTGGGCCTGCCGTGGGATCCAGCCACGCGTTCATCAGGCCCGGGCCGGTCGGGCTGAGCGAGGTGATCTGCTCGCCGGGCGCCGCCACGTCGACCCACGGTCCGTGTAGGGAGAAGTCCGCGGGCTGGCCGGTCGTGGTGACGGCGCCGACGGTCAGTACGTAGTCGGAGAACCAGGCAGGGCTGGCGACGGTCCGCACCGTTGCCCACGCATCGGCCACCGGCAGGTTCGGATCGGTCGTCCCGTTTTGCGCGCTGCACTTGCCCTGTGGGGCAACGTTTCCCGCAGCGGCGACCACGACGACGTTGCGCTCGAACGCATAGCGCAGCGCCTGGCCGACGGCGTCGTCGTCGATGTTGGTCCCCACCGGGGCGCACGCGGCCTCGGACAAGTTGACGACGGTCGCCCCGAGGTCGACAGCCCGCACGATGGCGTAGGCCAGTGTCCGGGTGTTGCCGTAACCGGCCGACGTCGCGTTGGGATCCTCCTGGGCCGCACCGGTTCCCTTCACCGCGTACACCCCGCTGTTCTGCCGGATGGAGAGGATGGCCGCCTCGGGTGCCACACCGCTGAAACCGTCGGCGGGGCTGGGCGTGGCGGCGATGATCCCGGCCACCAGGGTGCCGTGCGCGTCGCAGTCCGTCAGACCGTCCGACGACGAGACGTAGTCGCCACCGGGTTGAAGGGCCGGCAATCTGGGGTTGGGGGAGACACCGGTGTCGATCACCGCCACCCTTTGCCCCGCCCCTCGCGAAAATCGCCAAGCGGCGCGGTAGTCGAGCATCGTCTCACCGGCTGACGGCCGTTGGAATTGGGTGCCAGGAAGAGTGGTCGCCTGCGCGCACACCGTCTTCTGCTCGGTGGGATCCATCGGTGCGACGGGTCCCGTGGGAGGCGGGCCGGGCGCAACGACCGGCGGTCCGATGGCCGCCGCCGGCGCCGGCCAGACCACGATGGCGCCGACGACCAAGCAGACCGCCGTCAGCCGGCCCCAGCGCATCATCCGACACCCCAGCCCGCACCGGCCCCGACCACCCACGCGGCGCTTGGCACGACGAGGGCGACGGCGAGGTAGGACCCCGGCGAGAGCAGGGCCCGCGCTCGGGGATGCGGCCAAGCTCCGACGGCTACGAGGACGACGGCACCCGCCAGCAGCGCCGAGGCGCCCACCATCGGCATCGGTGCAGGTCCTCGGATCGCGGCGAGGGCGACCGCCACGACAAGGGCCACGGCCGGCAGACCCGAGGCCGCCCGCACCACGGCGGTACGGGCGGCGGGGCGGGGCAAGCCCAATGCGGCGGCGCACACCCCGCCAAACGTCAGGGTGGGCCACGACGGACCGGGCTCGGCCCACACCACCGCTGCCGCCCCCACGCAGGCGCCGACCGCCAACCCCGCACC
>VIFX01000097.1:0-1847 GCA_006864685.1 Mycolicibacterium hodleri
GCGTGGCTGTCGGGGCACCCTCACCGCGACCGCCGCCGAACCTTCTTCGACGTGCGTACCGCGGCACCATCGGGACATGATTTCGACGTCGTCACCGCCGCCCTGGCGGCGTGCGGGCACACACCGTGGCAGGCGATCCCCGACGCCGCCCCGCACCGCCGGTGGTCGGGCTGGCCCCACACCCCCGGTGTCGGCCCCACCGTGGTGTCGCTGTACTGCTGGGCCATCCACCACACCGACACCGCCGCTCATGGTGTGGTGCGCCCGCAGCTGCTCGACCAACACGCCGTGGCCTCCCTGATCCACCTCGGTTGGACCGAGGACCCGGTGGCCGCCCGGTTCACCTGGGCCCGCTACACCCGCTACTGCCATCTGCTGCACACCTGGGCCGCCCACGCCGGCGTCAGTGCCGAGCTGGTCGAGATGTGGCTGAGCACCCGGTGGCGTGAGCGCACCGCACAGCACCACCACGCACGGACGGGATGGCAATGAGTAGGTCACGGGTCGAGGCGGCGGTGACCGACCTGCTGATCGGTCACCGTGGCCCGGCGGCCACCGCACTCATGCGCTGGCTGATCACCGGCGATCAGCCGAACGACGACACCCGTGTGGACTTCGCGTGGCGCCCACCCGGCGCGCCCGAGCCCTTCACCTGAGTCCACACCACAGGCCACGGTGGCGTGCGTGGCGGACAGTGTCGGCCGGCACGGCCAGCGGTGCGCCTGGTGCACGTTCTCACCGGTGCTGGTCGGTGTTCCCACCGTCGGGGTGAAGGCCGCGGGCGGCGCGCACCGCGGCGTCGTGGCGGGCAGTGTCGGCGGCCACGGTGTGGGTGCGCCGCACCAGGGCGCGGGCGGCGATCGTCGCGGCCACTTCCCGCGCGGCGGTGTGTCCCGGTCCGCCGACCGCCGCGCGGCCCGCGGACCGTGCCGCCACGACGCGAGCGTGGTCGGCGCGGGCGGCGGCGACCCGGGCCCGGGCAGTGGCGAGTTCTTCGGCCTCCCGGGCGTCGTCGAGTGCCGCCGGGCGGGCGGTGTCATCGCCATGCCAGGCCAGCATCGCCCCCAACAATCCGATCGGCCGGTGCGGGCTGTCGGGCAAGGTGCCCTTCACGCCGATCCAGTCGCGGACCAACGCGTTGAGATCCCGCGCAGTCCACCGGTGTTGGGCCGGGCCGGCCAGCAGCCGCGCCCACGCCTGCGGGGTGTACCGGTGAGCCCACCGCGGGCTGTCCCGATCCGCCCGCCACGCCACCGCCAACCGCGTCCCGCCCGGATCCGGACCACCCCTCGACCTCCAGGCCGGCTTTTCCACGCCCGCAGGGCGGCGCCGACCGGTAGTAACCACTTTTCTACGAGAGGAAGAAGATCTAACAGAAGACCCTCCGGGATGGGGTGACAGCACAGGTACCTGAGCAGCTACCTGCCGAGCCAACTCCGCGTCGTCGTGCAACGCCCACACCGAGGCCCACCCCCGGCCACGGTCACCCACCCGCCACGACGCCAACCGTTCGGTGCGGGTGCGCTGGCGCCCGCGGAGCACTTCGGTGGCCACCCCCAACAACCGCAACGCCACATCGGCGCGCTGCACCGTACGCACGCTGTAACCGGTGTCCGCGGCCAACCGCTCATTGGATGGCCGGCTGCCGCGCCCGGTGCCGTACTCGGCGTACCGCGCGCGGGCCTCAGCGACCTTCAGGACGGCTGTCCGGCTGACCTGGTTGCCGCCTAGCACCGGACGCACGTGCGTGTCGTACCGCAAGTCATAGGCGATGGGCACGGTGAACGCCGACCACCGCTCCGCACGCCCAGACCAGCACGGCACACCCGCGAAGGCCCGCTCCCCCA
>VIFX01000098.1:0-1713 GCA_006864685.1 Mycolicibacterium hodleri
GGCGGTGGCGGTGGAGGAGGAAGACGAGGTGCCGGGGCGCGCGGCGGGGCGATCGGTTGGGTGGCGTCGGGAGGTCGCCTCGGCGGGGCGGGCGGTGGCCGGTAGCTCGGGTCGCGACGAATGACCTGCGACGCCTCCACCGGTGGCCGGGGCCGCCGCGGATCGGGCCGGTTGTCGCTCACGGGTCTGAATGTACGGGCAGGGGATGCCCGTGGTCAGGACGTGTTCCCCAGCCAGCTCAGGTGCCCGGCGAGCAGTGCGTACCCCACGAAGGCGACGGCGTCGATCAGGCCATGCGCCACGATCAGGGGCCACAGCCGTCCCGTCCGCTGCCACACGTACCCGAAGACGAGACCCATCACGATGTTTCCGACGCCAGCGCCGAAGCCTTGGTACAGGTGATATGCGCCGCGCAGCAGGCTGGAGGCCACCAGGACGGTGACGGGGGAGTAGCCGAGCTGACGCAGCCGCGTCATGAGGAACGCGACGACGATCACCTCTTCGGCCCAGCCGTTGGCGAAGGCCACCGCGAGCAGAACCGGGATGCGCCACCACGTGTCGCCGAGCTCGGATGGGACGACGGAGACCCCGATGCCCAACGCCCGGCCCGCGACGTAGAGGCCGAGGCCGGGAACGCCGATCAGCGCCGCGAGGCCAAGGCCGCCCAGCAGGTCGGGGCGCCAACGGAAGCGCCCGAGGCCGATGCGACTGGGGCCAAATCCGCTGCGCCACAACAGGTAGAGGCCAAGCAGCCCCCACGCGATCAGCTGGAAGACCGACGCAAGGTTCAGCGCGAAGTTGATCAGGTCGATCGGCGACAGTCTTCGGTTGAGCGCCACCTTCTGGCCGGAGAGGCCGAGCAGGACCGCTTCGGTCAGGCTGACGAAGGCCGTGTAGGCGGAGAGTCCGAACGTGACGGCGAGGACGACGGCGATCTCGAGGCGGATCGCCCGCTTGCGAGGGTCGGGCAGCAGCTCGTCCGTCGGGCCCGTCACCGGAGCTACGGTAGCTGCCGTCAGATGCGGCGGGCGCGCAGCCCGTTCAGGAACGGACACCCCATCAGGATCCGGATGGCCTGGCTGAGCCCGGTGACGTCGTCGACCGGCTTGGCGAACGGCAGCCGAACGTCGTGGTCACCGTCTTCGGCCTCGACGCGGAGCTGGACGCCGTAGCGGTCGAGCCCGAGCGGTCGGACGTGGCCGCGTCGCAGCGGTGTCGGCAGTCGGTTGGCCAAGCGGTCGACCACTTCCCGGTGGGCGGACTCGAGGTGCTGGAGCCAGCCTGATTCCATGGCGCAGAAGGGGTCGGGCTGCGCGTCGAGCAGGGCGCTGACGCCGACGGACTCGGCTCCGGTCGAGTCGGCCACCACGACGGAGTCGATATCGAGCCGCACCAGGGTGTACGGCGTGTCGCCGCCCTCGGCCTGCTCGGATCCGGTGTTCACTTGCAGCAGTGCAGGATTCGGGTTCTGTTCGGCGATCATGTCGAGGAGTCCCGACAGGCCGGCCGGCGGGACGTGAAACAGTCGGCCGCTGATCCAGACCAGCGAGCGCACCGGCTCGCGCAGGGGAAGCGGCGCGTAGTCGGTCATCTCGAGGACCGCCTGAATTCCCGAGGTGCCCGAGGTGACGATCATCCCGGCCAGCAGACCCCCGGAGGGCACCATGATCGCGAACGACCCGTCGTCGAGCAGGTGGTGCACCGGGGTGGGGG
>VIFX01000099.1:0-1590 GCA_006864685.1 Mycolicibacterium hodleri
GCCCATCAGGGTGATGCGATTGATTCGCGGTATCACCCGTCGGCGGCGGTGCGCCGTCAGCTCAACAAGGTGTTCCCGACGCATTGGTCGTTCCTGCTCGGTGAGATCGCGCTGTACAGCTTCATCGTGCTGCTGCTCACCGGTGTGTACCTGACGTTGTTCTTCGACCCGTCGATGGCCGAGGTCACCTATCACGGGGTGTACCAGCCGCTCAACGGCATTCAGATGTCCCGGGCCTACGAGACCGCGTTGGACATCTCCTTCGAAGTGCGCGGCGGGTTGTTCGTCCGCCAGGTCCACCACTGGGCCGCGTTGCTGTTCGCCGCGTCGATCATGGTGCACCTGGCCCGGATCTTCTTCACCGGTGCGTTCCGCCGCCCCCGCGAAGCGAACTGGGTGATCGGGTCGCTGCTGCTGATCCTGGCGATGTTCGAGGGATTCTTCGGCTACTCCCTGCCCGATGACCTGCTCTCGGGGACCGGGGTGCGGGCCGCGCTGTCGGGGATCTCGATGGGCATCCCGGTGATCGGGACCTGGTTGCACTGGGCGCTCTTCGGTGGGGACTTCCCCGGCGACATCTTCATCCCACGGCTCTATGCGCTGCACATCCTGCTGATCCCGGGCATCATCCTGGCGCTGATCGGGGTGCACCTGGCGATGGTGTGGTTCCAGAAGCACACCCAGTTCCCCGGCCCCGGCCGCACCGAACACAACGTCGTCGGCGTCCGCGTGATGCCCGTCTTCGCGGTCAAGTCCGGCGCCTTCTTCGCCATGACCGTCGGGGTGCTGGGGTTGATGGGCGGGTTGTTGCAGATCAACCCGATCTGGCAGCTCGGCCCGTACAAGCCCTCGCAGGTCTCGGCCGGGTCCCAACCCGACTTCTACATGATGTGGACCGACGGATTGATCCGGTTGTGGCCGGCGTGGGAGTTCTACCCGTTCGGGCACACCATCCCGCAGCCGGTGTGGATCGCGGTGCTGATGGGTGTGGTGTTCATCCTGCTGATCATCTGGCCGTTCCTGGAGAAGCGGTTCTCCAAGGACACCGCGCACCACAACCTGTTGCAGCGTCCCCGGGATGCCCCGGTCCGCACCGCGATCGGCGCGATGGCCATCGCGTTCTACATCGTGCTGACCTTCGCCTGCATGAACGACATCATCGCGCTGAAGTTCCACGTCTCGTTGAACGCGACGACGTGGATCGGCCGGATCGGGATGGTCGTCCTCCCGGCGATCGTGTACTACGTGACCTACCGGTGGGCGATCAGCCTGCAGCGCAGCGACCGCGCGGTGTTGGAGCACGGCATCGAGACCGGCATCCTCAAGCGGCTGCCGCACGGCGCCTACGTCGAACTGCACCAGCCGCTGGGCCCGGTCGACGAGCACGGCCACCCCATCCCACTGGAGTACCAGGGCGCACCCCTGCCCAAGAAGATGAACAAGCTGGGCTCCGCCGGCGCCCCGGGCACGGGCAACTTCCTCTACCCCGACCCCGAAGGCGAACAGACCGCCCTGGTCGACGCCGCCCACGCCGCCGAACACCGCGCCATCACCGCCCTCAAACAACGCCAAGGCACCAACGGCAACGGC
>VIFX01000009.1:0-171738 GCA_006864685.1 Mycolicibacterium hodleri
GTGCCGGTGGGGGAGGCAGATCAGCAGGCGACGACGTTCGCACGCTTCCCGACCGTGGGGTCCAGCCCTGTTCGGCGGGCTTGCCGATGCCGCACGACACCTGCCTGCTTCCCGCCGCCCAACTGACGGCGGACACCGGCTCGACACCGAGGGACAGTCCGGACGTGCTCAGCCTGGCCGGCGCCAGGTAGGCGTCGGCCGTGCGGGTGCAGGCCTCGGTGATGAACGAGCGCTGCTCCGAGTCGGACGGCAGGCTCCCCGTGAACCGCTCGGCCAGGCTTACCGAGCCGGTGACCTCGAGGCCGTGGGGTGTCGAGCAGTCGACGGGAATGTCGGTCGAGCGGTTCGCCGAATCGAGGCCGAGGCAGGTGCCTGGCGCCCAGACCTTCGACTGGTCCAAGTCGACGATGCGGCCCTTGAAGGGCACCGGCTTGCCGTCTTGTCCGAGCAACTGGAGTCCGCACAACAGGTTGCGACTGCCGGTGTTGGTCCCGTCCGCGTCACCCGCCCAGAGAACGCTGATGGTGAATCGGCTGTTCGGGTCGTAGTGGGTTCCCAGGTATTCGCGCACCGCGAGCTGGCACGGCTCCCCGAATCCGTTCATGTCGACGGGTTTGGCGACCTCGAACATGTGGTCCGAACGGCACTGCACGAACGACGGCTTGTCGGGTGAATCGGGGGGCCAGCTGAGGCACGTTCCGGTGCCTGCGTTGCTGAACACGATGCTGGCGCGGCTGCCGCCGCTGGCGGTCCGGGGCGCCTCCGGGGTGGACGTGAGCAGCTGGATCACCCCGCCGACGAGCACGACGATCATGACCAGGGTGAGGATCCCGCGGCGGTGCGCGCGGGTCTGCCGTTGCTTGGTCTCACCCTCGGGACCCGAACACTTGTCGTCGAGCGCGGCGAGCACGGATGCCAGGTCAGGGACGCCGCCACCCGACTGGGGGTTCTTCACCGTGCCCGGCTCCGTCGAGGTGTCGGCACGAACCCGCCTTCCACGCCCCTGCCTTCCACGACGATGAGCTGGCCGCATGTGCTAGCCACGGCATCAAGCGTGGCACAGCCTCGCAGGCGACGCCACGTCTGCGGCCGT
Source organism: Mycolicibacterium hodleri (assembly GCA_006864685.1). Taxonomy (GTDB): domain Bacteria; phylum Actinomycetota; class Actinomycetes; order Mycobacteriales; family Mycobacteriaceae; genus Mycobacterium; species Mycobacterium hodleri_B. The sequence goes on from VIFX01000009.1 coordinate 1,094, forward strand.
ACCGTGACCGGCTTCGACGTCATTCCGTGTCTCGGTTGCCTGTGAGTCGACGTGATTTCCGGCACGTTTCGTGGGCACGGGTGTCTACTGAGATCAGAACCCAACTTCGGCTCGACGACGACGCGAGGTAGGTGCCATGGCACGTATCGACCTGACTGCCAAGATCCCGTTGATCGGGATGTCCATGGTGTTCCTGGCGATGGGGATCGTCGCAGTCACCGCCTATCTGCACGTGGGGTGGTGGTCGATCGTCGGGTACGCGATCGCCGCCGTCCTCGCGGTGTTCGGCTTCGCGTTCACCTTCCGCGACATCAACGACACGTCCAAACCGCCGCCGGTGGTGCCCCCGTCGAGCGGGGCGACCCGATGAGTACCGAACCCAAGGCGACTCAAGAGGACTACGACAACTCCGCGTTCACCACCGAGGACGCCGGCTACGAGAAGGGCCTCAAGCCGCGTCAGCTTCAGATGATCGCGATCGGCGGGGCGATCGGCACCGGGCTGTTCCTCGGTGCGGGTGGCAGGCTCGCCAGCGCGGGACCCGCGCTGTTCCTGGTGTACGCCTTCTGTGGCGTCTTCGTGTTCCTGATCTTGCGGGCGCTCGGGGAACTGGTCCTGCACCGGCCGTCGTCCGGCTCGTTCGTGTCCTACGCCCGCGAATTCCTCGGCGAGAAGGCGGCCTTCGTCGCCGGGTGGATGTACTTCCTCAACTGGGCGATGACGGCGATCGTGGACTCCACGGCGATCGCCACCTACTTCCACTTCTGGAAGGCCTTCGCCGACATCCCGCAGTGGTTGATCGCGCTGATTGCGCTGGCGATGGTGCTCGGCATGAACATGATCTCGGTCAAGGTGTTCGGCGAACTCGAGTTCTGGGCGGCGCTGATCAAGGTGATCGCGCTGGTGACGTTCCTGGTTGCCGGCACCATCTTCCTGGCGGGGCGCTACAAGATCCAGGGCCAGGACACTGGCTTCAGCGTGATCACCGACCACGGCGGGCTGTTCCCGACGGGGCTGTTCCCGGTCGTCATCGTCACCTCCGGGGTGGTGTTCGCCTATGCCGCAGTCGAACTCGTCGGCACGGCCGCGGGCGAGACGGCCAATCCCGCGAAGATCATGCCGCGGGCCATCAACTCGGTCATCGCCCGCATCGCGCTCTTCTACGTCGGCTCGGTGTTCCTGCTCGGGCTGTTGCTGCCGTACACGGCCTACAAGTCGGGGGAGAGCCCGTTCGTCACGTTCTTCTCCAAGATCGGGGTCGACGGCGCAGGCACGATCATGAACATCGTGGTCCTGACGGCCGCGTTCTCGAGCCTCAACGCCGGGCTCTACTCGACGGGTCGGATTCTGCGGTCGATGGCGATGAACGGCAGCGCACCGAAGTTCACGTCGTTGATGAACAAGCGCGGGGTGCCCTACGGCGGCATCTGCCTGACGGCGGTGATCGGACTGTTCGGCGTGCTGCTCAACGGCGTCGTGCCGGCGCAGGCGTTCGAGATCGTGCTCAACGTGGCGGCGCTGGGCATCATCGCGTCGTGGGGCACCATCGTGGTCTGCCAGATTCAGCTCTACCGCTGGTCCAAGAAGGGCATTCTGGAGCGCCCGTCGTTCCGGCTGTGGGGAACGCCGTGGACGGGGTACCTCACCCTGGCGTTCCTGGTGGGGGTGCTGGTGCTGATGGCCTTCGACCCGCCCATCGGGACGTGGACCGTGGCGTCCCTTGTCGTCATAATCCCCGCGCTGGTCATCGGCTGGTTCGCGGTCAGGTCGCGGGTGCTGGCCGTGGCTCGGGAACGCGAGGGGTACACGGGGCAGTTCCCGGTGGTTGCCAACCGGCCTGCGCCGGGCAAGGACGAGTAGCGAGTAGACAAATTCCCAAGAGTGTCGTGTACCTCACAACCAACCGGGGTACCCTCGCGAAATGACGGCTCGACCGGACACCCGGTACCCCGGACCCACCCTGACGACGCGGGTGCGGTGGCTGATGAAGGCGGGGCCAGCCGACTACATGCTGGCGGCAAGCGTCGCCGCGACGTCACTGCCGGTGATCGGCAAGCATCTCGAACCGCTCGGCGGCATCACGGCAATGAGCATCTGGGGTGTTCGGCATACCCCGGACTTCGTGGGTGCCGCGGTCAAGTCCTGGTTCACCCCAGGCATCGGCGAGGTGAAGAAGGAGCAGCGCGACGCGACTGCGTCCGTCACCCAGGCCGCGCTGCGTGGCGTGGTCCCCGCAAAGGACCTCGCCATCACCTGGCCGGCGCCCGAACGCACCCCGCCAGTGTGGAAGGCCCTCGAGCACCGCCGCAGCGTCTACCGTTCCTCGGTTCGCTACGGGGACAGTCCATCTCAACTGCTCGACGTGTGGCGTCCCAAGGAGTTGCCCGCCCAGCCCGCACCGGTGATGATCTTCCTGCCCGGTGGTGCCTGGGTGCACGGCGGACGCATTCTCCAGGGCTACGCGCTGATGTCCCACCTGGCCGAGATGGGCTGGGTGTGTCTGTCGATCGACTATCGCGTCGCCCCGAATCATCCTTGGCCGCAGCACATCACCGACGTGAAGACGGCGATCGCGTGGGCCAGGGCCAACGTCGACAAGTTTGGCGGTGACCGGAACTTCGTCGCCGTGGCTGGCACGTCGGCCGGTGGTCACCTCGCCGCGTTGGCCGGATTGACCCCCAACGATCCGGAGATGCAGCGCGAGCTGCCCGAGGGTTCCGACACCTCGGTCGACGCGGTCGTCGGCATCTACGGCCGCTACGACTGGGAGGACAAGTCCACCGTCGAGCGTGCCCGCTTCGTCGACTTCCTGGAGCGCGTCGTGGTGAAGCGCAAGATCGCCAGGCATCCGGAGATCTTCCGCAGGGCGTCCCCGATCGCCCGCACCCACGCCGACGCCCCGCCGTTCCTGGTGATCCACGGCAGCGGCGACACGGTCATTCCCGTGCAGCAGGCGCGGGACTTCGTCCAGAAGCTGCGTGGCGAGTCCCGTTCGGTGGTCGGCTACGTGGAGTTGCCGGGTGCCGGACACGGCTTCGACATGACCGACGGCGCCAGGACGGGGTCGACGGCCACGGCAATCGGATTGTTCCTCAACGAAGTTCACCGAAACCAGACGACGGCGGCGGCAAGGGCGGTTATATAACCGCGTGAAGAGGCTCAGCGGGTGGGACGCGGTACTTCTGTACAGCGAAACGCCGACCGTGCACATGCATACGCTGAAGCTGGCCGTCATCGCGCTCGACGAGTTGCAGGGCCGGACGTTCGGCGTCGAGGACTTTCGCAAGGTCATCCACAGTCGGCTGCACAAACTCGACCCGTTCCGCTACGAGCTGGTCGACATCCCGCTGAAGTTTCACCATCCGATGTGGCGGGAGAACTGCGAGGTCGACCTCGAGTACCACATTCGTCCGTACCGGGTGGACAGCCCGGGTGGGCGCAGACAACTCGACGACGCCGTCGGAAAGATCGCCAGCACGCCACTGGATCGCAGCAAGCCGCTGTGGGAGATGTACTTCATCGAGGGGTTGGCCGACGGCCGGATCGCCGTGCTCGGCAAGATCCACCACGCGCTGGCCGACGGTGTGGCGTCGGCGAATCTGATGGCGCGGGGAATGGACCTTCAGTCCGCGCCGGACGACCGAGATTCCTACGCCACCGACCCGGCACCCACGAAGGCGGAGTTGGTGCGCACCGCCTTCGGTGACCACCTGCGTCAGATCGGCCGGCTGCCCGCCACCATGCGGTACACCGCTCAGGGGTTGGGTCGGGTGCGCAAGAGCTCCCACAAGTTGGGGCCGGAACTGACCCGACCGTTCACCCCGCCGCCCAGCTTCATGAACCACATGGTCGACGCGACCCGTAGGTTCGCGACGGCGACGCTGCCGCTCGTCGACGTCAAGCAGACCGGCAAGCATCTGGGCGTCACGATCAACGACATGGTGCTGGCGATCTCGGCCGGGGCGTTGCGCCAGCTGCTCCAGAAGTACGACGGACACGCTGACCATCCGCTGTTGGCTTCTGTCCCAGTGAGTTTCGACTTCTCCCGTGATCGCATCTCGGGCAACTACTTCACCGGTGTGATGATGACGCTTCCGGTGGAGATGGCCGATCCGCTCGAGCGCGTGCAAGCCGTGCACGACGCCGCGGTGTCGGCGAAGGAGACCCACCACCTGATGGGCCCCGAGTTGGTGAGCCGATGGTCGGCGTACTTCCCGCCTGCGCCCGCCGAAGCCCTGTTCCGCTGGCTGGCCAACAAGGACGGTCAGAACAAGGTGCTGAACTTGCCCATCTCCAACGTGCCGGGCCCTCGCGAGCACGGGCGGGTGGGCGGAGCCCTTGTCACCGAGATCTATTCGGTGGGTCCGCTGACCACCGGCAGTGGGCTCAACATCACGGTGTGGAGCTACGTCGACCAGCTCAACGTCTCGGTGCTGTCCGACGGCGCCACGCTCGCCGACGCGCACGAGTTGACCGATGCCATGGTCGAGGCGTTCGTCGAGATCCGTCGTGCGGCTGGGCTTTCCGAGGAGCTCACGGTCGTCGACGGGGCGATGGCACCGTAGCCCGACCCGCGAGCGGCCGGTTACCTCACGCCCGCCGCCGCAAAGCGTGCGAAGACTGGCCAGTCGGCGGGCTAGGTTGCGACACGGTCACGGATGAGCATCAAGCGATGACTCACTGAACACAACCGTCTCAGTGGTCACTATCGTCACAGCAGAAGTTGCTGGCGTCGTCGTGACGTCCTCCGTGGAAGGTGTCACATGTCGCCGCGTCGTCGAACCGCATCAGCATCGGTGGCGACGGCGGCCGTGATCGCACTCTGCGCCGTGGTGGGCGTCGCGCCACCGGCGAATGCCGAGCCCTGCGAGGGTGCTGCCGCGCAAGCCCAGCCCCTGCCGGGGCAGGCATTCCAGATCCCAAGCCCGTCCGGCATCTCGCCGTTCAACCGGCCGATCGGCCACAAGCCCACCGGCGCCAACGACGCGGCCCCGACGCCCAAACTCGGTCTGCTGCCCGCACTTCTGAAGGCGCTCACCCCACCGGCCGCACCCGTGCAGCAGCAAGCCGCGGTGGTCCCGTCGCCGCGCCCCGGCGGGACGGCGGCCCAACCGTCGGAAGCGGCTCCCGCCCCGGTGGCAGCGCCGGCACCGGTGTCGACGGCACCGCCGGGCACCTCGCTGGTCGGATGGGTGACCGGACCGGACAGCCCCAACGACACCATCAAACGGTTCGCGATCACCGGAACCGATCTCGGAATCATGTGGGACAACGGCGATCCCGCCAACAACCAGGTGCTGATGGCGTTCGGCGACACCAACGGCTACTGCGGCATCCCCGGCAAGCAGTGGCGGTACAACGCCTTGTTCCGCAGCCAGGACCGCTCCCTGGCCAAGACCGTGGCCGTGCCCAATGGTGTTGTCGCCAACAAGTATTCCGGGTCGCCGGTGTGGCGGCCGGGTATCTCCAAGCAGATCGTCAACACCATCGGGCAGGCGCCGCAGGAGACGGGCATCATCCCCACCGCGGGCATCGCCGCCGGCGGCAAGCAGTACATGAACTTCATGTCGATCAAGAGCTGGGATGCCAACGGCGCCTGGACGACCAACTATTCCGCGATCGCGATGTCCCCCGACAACGGTGAGACGTGGGGCGTGTATCCCGGCACCATCCGCACCCCGGGGGCGGGCAACGAGAACTTCCAGATGGGCGCGTTCCTCAAGGGGGGCCCCGGCGACCAGTATCTGTACTCCTTCGGAACGCCCAACGGCCGCGGCGGTTCGGCTTACCTCGCGCGCGTGGCACCGAGCCTCATCCCCGATTTGACCAAGTACGAGTACTGGAACGCCGACGGCGGGGCGTGGGTGCCTGGCAATCCGGCGGCGGCCACCCCGGTGATCCCCGGCCCGGTCGGCGAGATGTCGGCCCAGTACAACACCTATCTCAAGCAGTACCTGGCGCTGTACTGCAACGGTGCCAACGACGTCGTGATGCGGACGTCTCCGACACCGCAGGGACCGTGGAGTCCCGAGCAGATGGTGGTGAGCCACATGGAGTTTCCCGGTGGCATCTACGCGCCGTACCTGCACCCGTGGTCGACGGGCAAGGAGCTGTACTACAACCTGTCGCTGTGGTCGGCGTACAACGTCATGCTGCTGCACACCGTCCTTCCATGAGCACCGTCTTGCCGTGAGCTAGCCGCGTTTGGCCTTCACCCAGTCCAGGAAGTGCGCGACGGCCGTCGCGGTGTAGTCCCCGTGCGGTGAGCCGAAGAAGTCGAAAGCGTGCTGGGCGTGCGGGATCTCGGCATAGGCAACCGGACTGTCCGACGTCTTCTTCAGCGCCTCGACGAACGCGCGTCCCTCCTGCACCGGGATGATCGAGTCGTCCGTGCCGTGCAACACGAAGAACGGTGGCGCGTCGGCCCGCACCTTCGTGATGGGCGACGCGTCGAGGTATACCGTGCGGTGTTCGGTGAACCGCTTCTTGACGATGTAGCGCTGCAGGATGGCGATGAACTCGGGCCGGCCGCTGCCCTCTCTGGTGAACCAGTCGTAGCGGCCGTAGATCGGCACCGCGGCCACCACGGAGGTGTCGGCGTCCTCGAAACCTGGTTGCCACTGCGGGTCGTTGGGCGTCAGCGCGGCCAACGCCGTCAAATGCCCACCCGCCGATCCGCCCGTGATGGCGACGAAGTCCGGGTCGCCGCCGTGGTCGGCGATGTTCTCCTTGATCCACGCCAACGCCCGCTTGACGTCGACGATGTGGGCCGGCCAGGTGTTGCGCGGGCTGACCCGGTACGCCATCGAGACGATGATCCAGCCGCGTTCGGCCATGTGCGTCATCAGGGGATAGGCCTGCGGACGGCGCATCCCGATCGCCCATGCGCCGCCGGGCACCTGAAGCAGAACGGGTGCCTTGCCGTCGCGGGGAAGGTCGCCGCGGTGCCAGACGTCGGCGACGTTGGCGCGGTGTGGACCGTACCGGATGACGTCGTCCTTCTTCACGTATTGCCGACGCGCCCAGGACGTCCGCAGCACGCCACCGCGACGACGGCGCCGCTCCTCGGCGGCGACGGCGGCGTAGTCGTCGCCAAGGGTCTCCCGAAGTGGGCCTTCGAAGCACTCCTGCGACTTCGCGTTTCGGTAGTAGACGAAACCCAGAGCCGCCCATGACAATGCGGTCAACCCCAGCGCGACCTTGCCGCGTGTGCCCGCAAAGTCGCCGCGCAGCCCGCGTCGCGCCGCGTCCACCATCGACGCGCCGGCCACCACCGGCGCGGCCTCGCCCGTCGGCCAGCCGAGGAAGAACACCGGAATGGTGACGTAGCCCTCGCGGCCCAGCGGTTGGACGGCGTTGGCGGCGTTGAGCAGTTCGGCGATGGAGCGCAGCAGTGGGTGCCTACGTCGCATTGCCGCCCGTTTCGAGAAGTGCGTGGAGATCACGACGAACGATCTTTCCCGTACTGCCACGCGGCAAACTCTCCAGCACTGTGATGCTGCGCGGCACCTTGTAGTTCGCCAGGTTCTTCTTGACGTGCGCCTTGAGGTCGTCCGGCGTCGCGGACCCGTCGCTCAACACCACGAAGGCCGCGAGTCGTTGCCCGAACTCCGCGTCGTCGACGCCGAGGACCGAGGCCTCCGCGACCGCCGGATGAGCCGCGAGGACCTTCTCCACCTCGATGGGGTAGACGTTCTCGCCGCCCGAGACGATCATCTCGTCGTCGCGGCCGACGACGAAGAGACGACCGTTGGCGTCGAGGTAACCGACGTCGCCGCTGGACATGTAGTCGCCTTCGAAATCCTTCGTGGCGCCCGAGGTGTAGCCGTCGAACTGCGTGGAGTTGCGCACGAAGATGGTGCCGACCTCACCGGTGGGCACCTCCTGACGCTCGGCGTCGAGAATGCGAATGTCGGTGCCCTCGGCCGGTTTCCCCGCGGTGTCCGGTGCGGCGCGCAGGTCGGCGGGTGTCGCCGTGGCGATCATGCCCGCCTCGGTCGCGTTGTAGTTGTTGTAGACGACGTCGCCGAAGCGGTCCATGAACGCGGTCACCACGTCGGGATTCATCCGGGAGCCCGAGGCTGCCGCGAACCGCAGTGAGCGCCCGCTGTAGCGCGAGAGCACGTCCTCGGGCAACGCCATGATGCGATCGAACATGACTGGGACGACGCACAATCCGGTCGCCTGATGGCGGTCGACGAGCTTCAGCGTCGCCTCCGGGTCGAACTTGCGCCGGGTGACGATGGTGCACGCCATCATCGCGGAGAACGCCAATTGCGCGAAACCCCAGGCGTGGAACATCGGGGCCACGACGACGGTGACCTCCTCGGTCCGCCACGGGGTGCGGTCCAGAATGCCCTTGAGCGTCTGAGGGCTGCCGCCAGAGTGGCTGGCGCCCTTGGGGGTTCCCGTCGTGCCCGAGGTCAGCAGGATCACCTTCGACTTGGCGCTCGCCCGTTTCGGTTGCCGGCCGTAGTGCTCGCCGATCATGGTCTCGACCGACAGGTCATGGTCGCCGCTTTCGCGCCACGCGACGATCCGCACCGCGTCGGGGCGCTCGGCCAAGGCCTGCTCGACGGTGGGGGCGAACTCCTCGTCGAACACGACGGCGTCCACTCCTTCGCGCGAAACGACCTCGGCGAGAGCAGGTCCCGCGAAGGACGTGTTGAGCAGCAGCACGTCGGCGCCGATGCGATTGGCGGCGATCAGCGACTCGACGAACCCGCGGTGGTTGCGCGCCATGATGCCGATCGTCTGCGGCGCACCGCCAGGCAGGGCCTGGAGCGCGGCGGCGAAGGCGTCGGCCCGTTGGTCGACGTCACGCCACGTCAGGGTGCCGATCTCGTCGACGAGGGCGGGACGGTCGGGACACCGCTGGGCCGCGCTGGCGAACCCCGATGTGATGCCCATGTTCTCGCGCACCATCGCGGCGCCGATGCGCAGGTACTTGTCCGGGCGCAGGGGCGCGATGACGCCCGCGCGCGCCATCGTCGACAGGAGGCCAAGGGTGTTGGTGAGCGGGTCGGTCAGCGCCATGGGCCGTCAGCCCAGCACGGGGAGTCGGCGTTGCTTGGCCAACTCGTCGAGTGCCTGCTGCATGACCTGACGCACGTGCGCGTCGACCTCGTCGACGTCGGGTTCTTCGCCGAACAGGCCGACGACGTCAATGGGAGGCAGCACCTGCGTGACGATCTTCGTCGGCAGCGGCACGTTGACCGGTAGGACGGCCGAGAGTCCGAACGGGAATCCGAAGGAGATCGGCAAGATCTTGACGCGCAGCAGCTTGTCGAGTCGGAGCGCCTTGGCCATCCCCTCGCCGCGGGACAGGAACAGTTGCGCCTCCTGGCCCCCGATCGACACCGACGGCACGATCGGCACACCGGCGTTGATCGCAGCCCGCACGTAGCCGGTGCGTCCGCCGAAGTCGATCTTGCTCTCGGACCGCGTCGGCCGGTAGACGTCGTAGTCGCCCCCAGGGAAGACGACCACCACGCCACCGGAGCGCAGTGCTTCGTCGGCGTTCTCGTGGTTGGCGGGGATGAAGCCGGTCTTGCGGAAGAAGTCGCCGGTCGGGCCGGCGAAGATGATGTCGTGGCTCAGCGTGTAGACCGGGCGGTCGAAGCCGAACTTCTCATAGAAACCCGTCGCGAACACGGGGACGTCCATCGCGAACAGCCCGCCCGAGTGGTTGCCGACCACCAGGGCGCCACCCTTGGGGAAGTCCTCGAGCCCGCGCACTTCGGCGCGGTGGTAGCCCTTGATGAGCGGGCGGAGAATGCCCATCACGCGTTCGGTGAGGCCCGGATCCCACTTCGTGACGGCGGTGGGTTCGATGTCGACCGGATCGGTGTCGTTCGCGTTCACTGGTGCTCCCTGCGGAAAGTGGAACGTGTTCTAGTTCCAGGTTACCCGGGGCACCCTCGGACGCGGTAATCCTCAGACGGACGCGATGAACTCCGTGGTGTAGAACTCCGCCGGGACCTGCGCGTATGGCGACGGCCGCTCGAGAACCACCCAGGCTCCAGTCGCGCCGCTCGCGACGGGGCCACCAAAGGTCGTCGAGCCGCCGCCGATCGCATCGGTCTGCAGCGTGCCGGTGACCACGCCCGGCGCGCCGGGGCCGCACCCGAGCGACGGGCGAGGCATCTGGATCACCCGAACGTCGTAACGAGTGTTCGGCACGGCGGTCGCCACGTCGACCGTCGCGACGAGCGTGCCGGAGCCATCGGTGCGGATGTGCGCGACGGGTCGCGCGTAGCCCACCGCGTCGACCGACTTCAACTTCGAGAAGTCACACGCGCGCCACTGACCGGACATCGGCATCGGCGAGCTCGCCGTTCCTGGGGCGGCGCCGGCAGCAGGAGTGATCACCACCGCACAGGTCACCAGGGCTGTCGCCACGGCGAACCATGTCGTCCGCGTCAATTTCGTCATGACTAACCATAGTTCCGGTCATGGCGGATGATCGAGTCATGACCGACGTCGACCTGACGGCCTACTTCGCCCGGATCGGATACCGGGGACCGGAGGACCCGACCGGCGACGTGCTTGCCGACCTCGTCGCCGCCCACAACCGGTCGATCCCCTTCGAGAACCTCGACCCCGTTTTCGGGGTGCCGGTCTTCGACCTGGGCGCCGCCGCACTGATGGACAAGCTGGTGCACCGACGCCGCGGCGGCTACTGCTACGAGCACAACGGCCTGCTTGGCTACGTCCTCGAACGGCTCGGCTACGGCGTTGACCGGTACGCCGGGCGCGTGGTGTGGATGAGCGAGCCGGACGGCCCCCTGCCGGCGCGGACGCACCAGGTGCTCGCGGTGACGGTGCCCGGCGTCGCGGTGCGTCAGCTGGTCGACGTCGGATTCGGCGGGCAAACGCTGACATCGCCGATCGAGCTGACGGTGGGCGTGGAGCAGCCGACCCGACACGAGCCCTACCGCCTGACCGATGGCAGCGAGGGCCTCGTGTTGGAGGCGCAGGTGCGTGGGACGTGGCAGGCGCTCTACGAGTTCACCGAGAAGCCGCAACCCCAAATCGATCTCGAAGTCGGCAGTTGGTACGTCTCGACCCACCCCGCGTCGCCCTTCGTCACGGGCTTGACCGCGGCGCTGGTGACCGACGACGCGCGCTGGAACCTGCGCGGCCGCAATCTCGCCGTTCATCGGGCCGGGGCGACGGAGAAGACCCGCTTCGACACCGCCGATCAGGTCGTCGACGCGCTGACCACCACCTTCGGCATCGATCTGACCGACGTGGCGGCACCGGACGTGGTGCTGACCAGGGTGGGTCAGCTTCTCGACGCCTAGGGGCGCGGGGGAGGGCCGACGACGACATTCCATGGATCGTCGGCCGCCAGCGCCATCCGGCCGAGGCGGGTGGCATGCCAACCCGTGGAACCGAACTCGTCGGCCCAGCTGCGCGCTCGCATGGTCGCCAACCACAGCTGATGTTCCAGGGTCACGCCGATGGCGCCGTGCAGCTGGTGGGCAATCGTGGTCACCGGGGCGACGGCACGGCCCACCGCAACCTTCGCCGCGGTCACCGCGTAGTCGGCCTCGGGGCTGTCGAAGCCATGGTCGACGGCCGCGTACGTCGCCAAATTCGTTGCCGCTCGGCTTGTTTCGACTTCGCCGTAGAGGTTGGCCATCGAATGTTGGACGGCTTGAAACGTTCCGAGGGAGCGGCCAAACTGGACGCGCTCGCCGATGTGGGCGGCCGTGAGCCGTGCTGCCACGTCGAAGGCGCCGACGATCTGCACGCATCGCGCCCACGCGCCTCGCCGCGCCAATTCGTCTGCGACACCGGGGGAGAGCCGGACGACGTCGGTCGACGACAAATCGAACGGCACGTCCCCGCGCGGCTCACCGGCCAGGTTGTGCGTTGAGGTGGTCGACCCCGGTGCGAGCACCGCGACGAAGGTGGCGGCGGCCGAGCGAGCGGCGAGCACCACCGGCCCCGCGTCGGGCCACGGCACGTCGCGTGCGGTGCCCGTGACCCGGTCGCCGCTGGGGTCGACGTCGGCGATCGCGACGGTCATGGGGCCGTCGGCGGGGATCGGCAGGTCGGCCTGACCCGCCAACCACGTTGCGAGCACGTCGGTTTCGGCGACGGGCACGGCCGCCGCGTAACGGGCCAACCCGCCGAGTACGACCGCGGCGTCGGCCGGATCCGCGCCCTGCTCGGTCGTCAGCCTGGTCAGTCCCGAGGTCTCCAGGACCTGCCACAGCTCGGAGTCGAAGCGTTCTGGCAACCCGTGCCGGCCCACCCGCGCGTCGAAGGAGCGGCGGCCGATCTCCTCGACGAGCGCCCTGAGTTCGTCGTTCACGTCGCCCTCGCCCCTCGCGCCACGATGCCGCGGAGCACTTCGTTGGTGCCGCCGCGAAGCGTGAACAGCGGCGAATGCACCCTGGCGACGGACAACATCGCGCGCAGCCGCGCGCCCTCGGGTCCGTCGACGCCGTCGATCAGGTCGGCGGCGAGTTCCACCGAGTCTTGTTCGAACCGGGTGCCCAGGTCCTTGACCATCGCCGCCCGGGTGTTGGCGTCCTCGCCGGCAGTCAGTGCGCGGGCCACCGACACCGACATCTGCCGCAGCGAAATCATCCGCCCGACGAGGTCGCCGACCGCGGCGGCGGTCCGGTCGTCGACGTCCCTGCGACCCAGGGCCTTGACGACCTCGAACAGCATCGTGGCCGTGGACAGAATGCGTTCGGGGCCACTGCGTTCGAATCCCAACTCGGAGGTGACCTGGTGCCACCCGGCGCCGATCTCGCCGAGCACGTCGCCGTCGGTGAGCCGAACGTCGTCGAACTGCACCTCGTTGAAGTGGTGCTCGCCGTTCATCAGGACGATGGGACTGATCGTGATTCCCGGCAGGTCGGTCGGCACGACGAACTGACTGAAGCCGGCGTGTCGATGCTCGGGATCCAGCGGGCTGGTGCGGGCCAGCACGACGATCTGGTGTGACAGGTGCGCGCCGCTGGTCCACACCTTCGTGCCGTTGAGAAGCCAGCCGTCGTCGGTGCGCGTCGCCCTGGACTGAACGGCCGCGAGATCCGAGCCTGCGCCGTGTTCGCTCATGCCGATCGCCGAGTACAGCTGCCCCGCGGCGATCCGCGGCAGCAGGCGGCGACGCTGCTCTTCGGTCCCGTACGCCAGCAGGCCGGGGGCGACCTGACGGTCGGCGATCCAGTGCGCCCCGACGGGCGCGCCGTGGGCAAGCAGTTCCTCGGTGACGACGTAGCGATGCAGGTAGCCGGTGCCGTCGGCCGGTGCCCGCCCGCCGTATTCGGTCGGGATGGTCAGCCCGATGAACCCGGCCTCGGCGAGCCTGGTGCTGAAGGCGGTGTCCCAGCTGGACAACCAGCAGTCCACCGCGGGCGTCCACCCGAAGGTCTCCCGATCGGCGGCGAGGAACGCCCGCACTGCCGAGCGGAGCCCGGCCAGTTCGGCGTCGTCGGCACGCAACGCTGCGAATTCGCTCACTGGAGAGCCGAGTGTAGTGCGGTGGCAGAGCAGGAATCGTCATGTTGCCTGCTGCGCGGCGCGGCCATACTCGGTGACTGTGACCGAACTGCCCCCGCCGCGGCGCGACCGGCTGCGCGAGCTCCTCGACGCCGTCGTCGACGGCGGCAACACCGACGTTGCCGAGATGGCCCGCCGAAGCCACTCGTCGGAATTCCACTTCTCCCGACAGGTCAGTCGACTCGCCGGTGAGCCGCCCGCCGCGATACGACGCCGGGTGATGCTCGAACGCGCCGCGTGGCGACTGCAGCGCGGGGAAGGCGTTGCCGCGGTGGCCGCCGAGGAAGGCTGGTCGTCACCGGAGGTGTTCTCGCGTGCCTTTCGGCGCTCGTTCGGCGTGCCCCCGTCGCGCGCCGCCGAGGTGGAGTTCCGGTTGGCCGCGCCCAACGGTCTGCACTTCCACCCGCCGGAGTCGCTGTGGTTGACCAGCGCCGACGACGCCGCGACGCCCGAGGTGTCCCAGCTGATGGTGGCCCACGACGTGGCCGACACGGCGTACCTGATCGAAACGGCCGCCGAGCTGACCGAAGACCAATGGCGAGAGCATGTTTCGCCGGGGCAGATGGTGCTCGACTGGGACGGCCCCGAACCCAGCGTCGGCTCGGTGCTCGATGCTGCCGTGTGGACGAAGGAGGTGTGGCTCGCCAGCATCGAGGGCCTCGACCAACCTCGTCGTCCCGAATTGCGTTCGGCGGCAACGCTCGCCGCCGACCACGCCGCGGTCGCGACGCGCTGGACGGCGATGGTGGCCGACCACGCCGAACGAGGACGGTTGGGCGACACCGTCATCGACGCGCTGTGCGATCCGCCCGAGTCGTTTCAGCTCTACGGCATCGTCGCGCACGTGTTGATCTATTCGGCGCATCGGCGGGAGCTGGCCCGGTCGATGCTCAACCGGCACGGCCTGTTTGCGGGCACGGGCGACCCACTGGACTGGATGAGGAGGAGTTGACATGGCAACCGTGTACTACACCGCGTCGAGCTTGGACGGGTTCGTCGTCGACGACGAGGACAGCCTGGACTGGCTGACCTCGCGCGCCGTCGACCCCAAGGGCGCCTTCGGCTACGAGGCCTTCGCCGACGGTGTCGGCGCGATCGTCATGGGTGCGTCGACCTATGCGTGGCTGCTGGTGAACCAACCCGGGGACTGGATGTACGACCAGCCGAGCTGGGTGCTCACGCATCGGCCCGGGATCGTGGTCGACGGCCATCCCGTGACGACGTTCGCCGGTGATGTCGTCGACCTGCACCCCGTCCTGGTGGCGGCTGCGGCGGACAGGGACGTCTGGGTGCTCGGTGGCGGCGACGTCGCCGCGCAGTTCGCCGCCGCGGGGCTGATCGACGAAATGATCGTGTCCTATGCGCCGTGCTCGCTAGGAACGGGCGCGCGCGTGCTGCCGCTGCGCTCGGAGTGGTCGTTGCGGGAGGTCGGTCGCAACGCCGACTTCGTCTGCGCACGATGGGGAGTGTCCGAGCGCGCCGGCGGCGGCTAGATTCAAGGGCGCGATCCGTGGGAGGTGGCGATGCAGCAGCGAGGTTTTGGTGATCTCGAGGCGACCGTGATGGACCGTGTCTGGGCGCGCGAGGACGGCGTCACCGTCCGCGAGGTGTTCGACGAGCTCACCGGTGTCCGTCAGATCGCTTATACGACAGTGCTTTCCACGATGGACAATCTGCACCGCAAGGGCTGGGTGCGACGGGACCGCGAGGGCAAGGCGTACCGGTACTGGCCGACGATGACGCGCGAGGAACGCTCGGCGAACCTGATGCGGGCGGCGTTCAGCGCGGGCGGCGACCGCGAGGCGGTGCTGGCGTTCTTCGTCGGACAGATGACGGCTGAGGAGTCGGCCCAGTTGAAGGCGGCGCTGCGCCACGGTGGCGGGTCCGGGCGTCGTACGTGACCAGCACGGTTTACCTACTGCTGTACGGGGCGATGGTCACCTGGCTGGCGCCTGCGCCGTTGTCGTGGCTGACCCGCCGCGGCACCAATCCGCGACTCGGCATCGCGGCCTGGGTGACAGCGATGGCCGGTGTACTGGTGGCCTGGACGGTGGCCGTCGGCGTGGTCGCGGTGTCGCTGGTGCGCGGCGGCCCGAATTCGTCGGTCATCGTGCTGTGCCTGGAACTTCTCGGCGTGCCGGAGCACGAGGCGACACTGGGGGCGTTCGCGGCCACCGTACTGCTGGCCGTCGGCGTGCTGATCTCGGCGGTCGTGACGGTCGGCGTCGGCCGAACGGTTCTCGGGTTGCGCTTGCACAGCGCGGAGCACGCGGACGCTGCCAGGATCATCGGAACGCCCACCGATGCCGACGGGGTGTTCGTGGTGGCAGGCGAACGGCCCGCGGCGTACTGCGTCGTCGGCAGGCCCGACACGATCGTCGTGACCACGGCCGCGGTGCGGGCACTCGACGGACCCGAACTCGACGCGGTGCTCGCCCACGAAGGCGCCCACATCGCCGGCCGGCACCATCACCTTCTGATGGTGTTGCGGGCCTTGGCCGCCAGCCTCGCGCACCTTCCGCTGTTCACCCGCGGTGCGGTCGCGGTGGCCGAGCTGCTGGAGATGTGCGCCGACGACACGGCAGCCCGGCGGCACGGACCGCGGCCCCTCGTGGCGGGAATGCTCGCGCTCGCCTCGCCGCTGCCGCCCGTGGGCGGATTGGCGATGGCCGCCACGGCGACCGCCGCCCGCGCGCGTCGCCTGCTGGACCCCGCAGGCCGGTCGACCCGGTGGTGTCATCGGGTGGCGACCTCGGCCACGATCGCGGCGACGATCGGAGCGCCCGTCGTCGTCAACGTGCTCTGCCACCACTGAATCCTCCTGGGCTACGCTTCTACGTAGTAAGTACGTAGGTTTGTGAGGGGGAGCGTTGCCGAGAACGACTGTCGGTCGAATCGGGGTGACCGCGGTCGCGATCGTCGCAGTCGTCATCGGCGCGGTGATTCTTCTGATCAGCCGAAGTGACACCGACGGCCCCGACCGGGCCTCGGCGGACGCGAGCACGCCTGCGGTGGTTCGCGCCGACAGCCACCGCCTGAACTCTCCTCCCGACGCCGCGGTGACGTTCGTCGAGTTCCTCGACTTCGAGTGTGAGGGCTGCCGGGCCGCATACCCGATCGTCGAGCAGCTGCGTGCCGACTACGGGGACCGGGTCGAGTTCGTGCTGCGCTACTTCCCACTCCCCGGGCACGTCAACGGCGAGCGTGCCGCCCGCGCCGTCGAGGCCGCCGCCCAGCAGGGCAGACTCGAGGCGATGTACCGCACGATGTACGAAACCCAGGCCCAGTGGGGCGAACGGCGCACTCCCGCCGACGACGTATTTCGCGGATTCGCAGTCGAACTCGGCCTCGACATGGCCGCCTTCGACGCGGCGTACGCCGACCCCGCCACCGCGGAGCGCATCCAGGTCGACGTGAACGACGGCATGGCGCTCGGCGTCCAGGGCACCCCGACGTTCTTCGTCGACGGTGAGCAGGTCAGCCCTCGGTCCGTCGACGATCTGCGCACCGCCATCGAGAACGGGCTGCGCTAGCCGATGCGGCGTTGCGCGATCGTCCTCGTCGTCGCCCTGCTGGCCCTGATCTCGGGCGCGGCGCCGTCGACCGCCTCGCCCTGCGGCACCGCCGCAGCGGAATGCGGTCTACGGCAACGCATCGCCCTCGCCGAGCAGTACCTCCAGACCCGGCCTGGGACAGTGGGATTCGTGCTGCGTGACCGTGCGACGGGAGCGACCTACCGCAATGTCAACGCCGCGACCCCGATTTGGACGGCGTCGACGATCAAGCTGGCGATGGTGTCCGATCTGCTCACCAGGCAGCGAGCGGGCGTCATCGCCCTCACCGACGCCGATCGGCGTTCGATGGTGGCCATGCTGCGCAACTCGGACAACGACGCCGCCGACGCGCTGTGGTCCCGATACGGCGGAGAGGCGAACGCGTTCAACGCGAACTTACCCCGCTACGGGATGCCGAACGTCGTCCCGCAAAGGGGTTTTGGCGACGTGTTCCCCTACTGGGGCTTTCAGAAGGCCACGGCCGACGACCTGGACGGGCTGATGAACTACGTGCTGACCGGGCTCAGTCCGGCCGATGCCACCGCCGTGGTGGCCGAGATGCAGCGCGTCGACCCCGACCAGCAGTGGGGAGTGTGGGGAGCAGGCCCGGCGATGACACCGGGCAACAAGAACGGGTGGTCGCAGGAGCAAGGCGGCTGGGTGGTCAACTCGGTGGGCTTCGCCGGGGCGCAGCAGCGCTACACGTTGGCGATCATGAACGCACTCGGCGACGAGGGCGGCTACGACGACGGCGTCGCCACGACGACGCAGCTGAGCCGAATCCTGCTGTCGCCCTAGGGTTGGGCAGGCAGCCCGAACCGATGGACGAATTCCCGTGACTTGATCAGGAATTCGACTTGCCTGGCCACTTCCCGCAGTGGTTCGGCGGTGCGAGACGCGCGGCACAGCACGACGGCACCCTCCAGCGCCGCGATGCTGGTGACGGCCAACGACGTGGCGTCGGTGTCGCCGAACCCGTCGGCGGTGAACGCGCGGCTGAGCGCCGCCCGCCAGCGGTCGAAGATGTCGCCGGCGATGGGGGTCAGTGCCGGCTCGGCGTCGGCCGAGCCGATTGCGGCGGCTACCACCGGACAGCCCGCGGCGAAGTCACTCTCGGCAAGGGTGTGCTCCCAGAAGGCGACGAATTGGCGTATCAACGGGGCGCTGCCGCGCGTGGCGGCGTCGTCGATGAGTCCGGTGATCGCATCGCCCGCGTGCCGAAGCGCCTCGGTCAGCAGCTGACCGCGACCGCCGGGAAAGTGGTGGTACACCGATCCGCGGGGCGCGCCGCTGCGGACGAGTACCTCGTCGATGGTGACCCCGGCGGCACCCTTCTCGCGCAGGACCTCGGAGGCGGCGGACAGCATCCTGTCCCGAGTCGTGCCGCGCGTGGCGCGGCCGACGTCGACGGGGGAGGGCATCAGGCGGCGGCACCCGACTGACGGTGCATCCGGTCGCGCCACGGCGCCATCCGGGCGGGGTCCGGCTGTGGGCGGCGCCGGGAGTCGACGGTGCAGCTGAATCGACGACCGAGGACGTTGACTTCGACGACCCACATGGGTGCCTCCCTAACTATGGTGCCGAGCATAGTGGTGGGAACGTGTAGAGGCTAGGGATGTATTCCACGTCACGGCCAGCGCCGCATTCTATGGGTCCGCACATATCCACTGTCATGGCTACCGGCGCCCGATCGGACTACGCTGCATGGCGCGGTTCGATCCTGAAAGGGCTAGACGTGAGCCACTACAAGAGCAACGTGCGCGACCTCGAATTCAATCTCTTCGAGGTCCTCCAACTCGAGAAGGTGCTTGCCACCGGTGAGTTCGGTGATCTTGATGCGGACTCGATCCGCGACATGCTGAGCGAGGCGGCGCGTCTGGCCGAGGGCCCGCTCGCCGAGTCCTTCGCCGACGCCGACCGCCACCCGCCGACCTTCGACCCCGACACCCACGTGGTGACGCTTCCCGACGCCTTCAAGGAGTCCTTCCGGGCCTGGCAGCAGGGCGAGTGGTTCCGCATCGGCCTGTCCGAGGACGTCGGCGGCGTCCCCGCGCCGTCGATGCTGGCGTGGGCGATCAACGAATTTCCGCTCGGCGCGCAGCCGGCGGCCTTCATGTACCTCGCCGGACCGGTGCTGGCCGGCATCCTGCACGAGGAGGGCAACGCGCAGCAGAAGCATTGGGCGGCAATGTCCGTCGAGCGCAACTGGGGTGCCACGATGGTGCTTACCGAGCCGGACGCGGGCTCCGACGTCGGTGCCGGGCGCACCAAGGCCGTCGAACAGCCCGACGGCACCTGGCACCTCGACGGCGTCAAGCGCTTCATCACCAGCGGCGACTCCGACGACCTGTTCGAGAACATCGTGCACATGGTGCTGGCCAGGCCAGAGGGCGCCGGACCCGGCACCAAGGGCCTCTCGTTGTTCATGGTGCCCAAGTTCCTGCCCGATCCCGAGACCGGGGCGCCGGGTGATCGCAACGGCGTCTACGTCACCGGGCTCGAGCACAAGATGGGCCTCAAGGTGTCCGCGACGTGCGAGCTGACGTTCGGGCAGCACGGCACCCCCGCGGTCGGCTTTTTGGTCGGCGACACCCACAACGGCATCGCGCAGATGTTCAAGATCATTGAGTACGCGCGAATGATGGTCGGCACCAAGGCGATCAGCACGCTCTCGACCGGCTACCTGAACGCGCTGGACTACGCCAAGACGCGCATCCAGGGCGCCGACCTCACCCAGATGACGGACAAGACCGCACCGCGCGTCAGCATCCTGCACCACCCCGACGTGCGACGGGCCCTGCTGACGCAGAAGGCGTACGCCGAGGGGCTGCGCGCGCTGTACCTCTATACCGCCGCGCACCAGGACGTGGCGGCGGCCAACGTCGTCTCCGGCGCGGACGCCGGGATGGCGGGCCGCGTCAACGACCTGCTGCTGCCGATCGTCAAGGGCGTCGGGTCGGAACGGGCCTATCAGACGCTGACGGAGTCGCTGCAGACCTTCGGCGGCTCGGGCTTCCTGCAGGACTATCCGATCGAGCAGTACATCCGCGACGCCAAGATCGACTCGCTGTACGAGGGCACCACGGCGATCCAGGCGCAGGACTTCTTCTTCCGCAAGATCGCCCGCGACCAGGGTGGCGCGCTCGCGCACGTCGCCGGGGAGATCCAGGCGTTCCTGGACGCAGAGTCGGCACGTCAGGAACTCGCCGACTGCCGAGTGCGGCTGGCGACGGCGCTGGCCGACGTGCAGGCGATGGTCGGCGCCATGACCGGTTATCTCATTTCTTCGCAACAGAACTCGCGTGACTTGTACCGGGTCGGTCTTGGCTCGGTCTCCTTCCTGCTGTCCGTCGGCGATCTCTTCATCGGATGGTTGCTGCTGAACGGGGCCGAGATCGCCCTTGACGCCCTCGACGGCGAGCCCTCCGAGCGGGATCGCGCGTTCTACCGCGGCAAGGTGACCGCCGCCAAGTTCTTCGCGAACAACGTGTTGCCGCGGCTCACCGCCGAACGCAAGATCATCGAATCGGTCGACCTGGCCACCATGGACCTCGACGAGGGAGCCTTCTAATCGCCAGCCACTACAAGGCCAACGTCCGAGACCTGGTCTTCAACCTCGTCGAGGTGCTGGGCCTCGAAAAGGCGCTCAGCAGTGGCCAATTCGACGGTCTCGAGGTCGACGACGTCCTCGGCATGCTGGCCGAGGCGGCCCGGCAGGCCGAGGGTCCGCTGGCGGCGTCGTTCGAGGAGAGTGACCGCAACCCGCCGACGTTCGACCCGCAGACGCACGCGGTGAGCCTGCCCGCGGCGTTCAAGGAGTCGGTGCTGACGTGGCAACGTGGAGAGTGGACGCGCATCGGCCTCGCCGAGGGCATCGGCGGTCTGCCCGCCCCCGCGATGGTCCGGTGGGCGATCAACGAGTTCCTGGTCGGCGGACTGCCCGCGGCGTTCTTCTACCTCGACGGCCCGCCGATGATGGACGTCCTGTTCAACGTCGGCAACGAACAGCAGAAGCATTGGGCCGCACTGGCCGTCGAGCGCAACTGGGGTGCCACGATGGTGCTCACCGAGCCCGACGCGGGGTCCGACGTCGGCGCCGGGCGCACCAAGGCCGTCGAGCAGTCCGACGGCACCTGGCACCTGGACGGGGTCAAGCGCTTCATCACCTCCGGTGACTGCGACGACCTCTTCGAGAACATCGCCCACCTGGTGCTGGCGCGCCCGGTCGGCGCTGCGCCGGGCACCAAGGGGCTCAGCCTGTTCCTGGTACCGAAGTTCCTGCCCGATCCCGAGACGGCGGCCCCCGGCGAGCGCAACGGCGTCTACGTCACAGGGCTCGAGCACAAGATGGGGCTGACGGCCTCGGCGACGTGCGAGCTGACGTTCGGACAGCACGGCACCCCCGCGGTCGGCTACCTGGTGGGCGACACCCACGAAGGCATCGTCCAGATGTTCAAGATCATGGAGTTCGCCCGAATGGCCGTGGGTGGCAAGGCAATCGCCACGCTGTCGACCGGCTACCTGAACGCTCTCGAGTTCGCCAAGACACGGGTGCAGGGCACCGATCTGACCCAGATGACCAACAAGACGGCGCCGAAGGTGACCATCCTGCACCACCCCGACGTGCGGCGCTCCCTGCTGATGCAGAAGTGCTACGCCGAGGGGCTGCGGGCGGTCTACCTGTACACCGCCGCCCACCAGGACGACGTCGTCGCCGAACTGGTGTCGGGCGCCGACGCCGACGTCGCCCGCCGCGTCAACGACCTGCTGCTGCCGATCGTCAAGGGTGTCGGGTCGGAGCGGTCGTATCAATACCTGGCGGAATCGCTTCAGACACTGGGTGGTTCGGGCTATCTGAAGGACTATCCGCTCGAGCAGTACGTCCGCGACGCGAAGATCGATTCGCTCTACGAGGGCACCACGGCGATCCAGGCGCAGGACTTCTTCTTCCGCAAGATCGCCCGCGACCGCGGCGTCGCGCTGGAGCACGTACTCGGCCAGATCGCGGCCTTCGTCGAACGCCAGGACGGCCGACCCGAATTGGCCACGTATCGGGGAATTCTGGCTACGGCGGCCGCGGACGTGCAGTCCATGGTCGCCACCCTGACGGGCTACTACGTCGCGGCGAGCAGCGACGCCCGCGAGGTGTACCGCGTGGGACTGCAGTCGGTGCCGTTCCTGCTCGCCGTCGGCGACCTGCTGATCGGGTGGCTGTTGCTGTGGCACGCCGAGATTGCGTTGGCGGCGCTCGAAGGGCGATCTTCCGATCGGGACCAGGCGTTCTACCGTGGAAAGGTCACGGCCGCAACGTTCTTCGCGACCAACGTGCTACCCCGGCTGAGCGCCGACCGCCGCGCCGTGGAGAACACCGAACTCGCGGCGATGGAGCTGGCGGACGACGCCTTCTAGTTCCAACCCCATCGAGTGTGCGGTGAGATCGCGACATCGTCCCCGACGACGATCTCACCGCACACTCGACGAGTGGGGAGGCGCTAGGGCGTGTACCCGAACGGCAGCAGGACGCTCTTGGCCTCGCAGTACGCCTCGATGCCCTCAGGTCCGTTCTCGCGACCGATGCCCGAGTTCTTGTAGCCGCCGAACGGCGCACCGGGATCGAAGGCGTACATGTTGACCGCGTACGTGCCGGTGCGGATCTTCTTCGCGATCTCAAGAGCCTTCGGGAAGTCGGTCGTGTACACGCTGCCTGCCAACCCGTACGCCGAATCGTTGGCGATGCGGATGGCGTCGGCCTCGTCGTCGAACGGGATCACGACGAGCACCGGGCCGAAGATCTCCTCCTGCGCGATGACCATCGAATTGTCCACGTCGGCGAACACCGTCGGCTCGACGAACCAGCCGCCGTCCAGACCCTCGGGTCGACCGCCGCCGGTGACGATACGGGCGCCTTCCTCGACGCCCTTCTTGATGTAGCCCTCGACGCGCTCACGCTGACGCTCGGAGATCAGCGGGCCGATCATGGCACCCGCGTTGTCCGGCAACCCGATTGGCATCGCGGCGACAGCGGCCGAGAGCTTCTCGACGACCTCGTCGTAGCGCGACCGGGGCGCCAGGATGCGCGTCTGGCCGACGCACGCCTGCCCGCAGTTCATCAGGCCGGAGAACACCAGCATCGGCAGCGTGGAGTCCAGGTCGGCGTCCTCGAGGATGATGGCGGCGGACTTGCCGCCGAGCTCCAGCGTGCAGGCCTTCAGGTTCTCGGCCGCGATCTTGGCGACCTCCTTTCCGACGGCGGAGCTGCCGGTGAACGTGTACTTGTCCAGTTCGGGGTTGGCCGTCAGCGCGCGACCGGTCTCGGCGCCGCCGGGCACGATCGACAGCACGCCCTCCGGCAGGCCGGCCTCGGCGAACATCTCGGCCATCGCGAACACCGACAGCGGGGTCTCCGCGGCGGGCTTCAGCACGACGGTGCAGCCGGCCAACAGTGCCGGGCCCAGCTTGTTGGCCGCCAGGAAGAACGGCACGTTCCACGCGGTGACCGCGCCGACGACGCCGATCGGCTCCTTGAGCACCAGCGTCTGGCCGTAGATGCCGTCGCGGACGTCCTGCCAGGTGAACTTGTCGGCTGCCCCGACGAAGTAGTTGAACGACGACATCGCGGCGCCGTACTGCATCATGTCGACGATCGTCGGCGGCTGACCCGTCTCGGCGGCCAGCAGGAACTTCAGCTCGTCGGCACGCTCCTCCATGAGCTTCACCGCTGCGCCGAGGACGGCGGCTCGCTCCTCGGGTGAGGTGTGCGGCCATGGGCCCTCGTCGAAGGCCTTGCGGGCGGCGGCGCAGGCGGCGTTGACGTCGGCCTCGGCCGCCATGGGAACGCTGCCGACCAGCTCACCCGTGGCGGGGGAGTGCACTTCGATGACCTCGGAGGTGGACGGCTCGACCCACTTGCCGCCGATGAACAGCTTGTCCCAGTCGGTCTTGAAGGCAGTGCTCTGTGTCATGAAACTCACATTACCCACCGAATGGCCAAACTGGAACCTGTTGCAATTCAGGCCGTCAGGACGGTCGCAGCACCAGCACCAGGTTGCTGACCAAAAACTCCCGAAGCACGGGCACGTGCGTCATCCACCACGCCCATCGCGGGTGGTAGCGGGGGAAAGCGGCCACCAGCATGCCGGTGCTCTGCGCCCACGCCAAGCCGTCGGCGGCCGACACCGCGAACAACGACGAGCCGTAGTCGTTCTTCGGTCGGTGGCCGTGCTTGCGGGCGTACCTCTCGGCGGCGCGCGCCCCGCCGAGGTAGTGCGTCAGCCCCATCTCGTGGCCGCCGAACGGGCCGAACCACACCGTGTACGACAGCACCACCAGCCCGCCCGGCCTGGTGACCCGCAGCATCTCGCGCCCCATCCGCCACGGGTCGGGCACGTGTTCGGCAACGTTGGACGACAGGCAGACGTCGACGGAGTCGTCCGCGAACGGCAGAGCCATTCCCGAGGCCCTGACGAACGTGCCCGCGCCCGGCTCACCCGCCGGGCCTGCGTGCATTTCGCTGGCGTCGGGTTCCACGCCCAGGTAGTTCAGGCCGGCCGCCTCGAACGCGGACGCGAAGTACCCGGGGCCGCCGCCGACGTCGAGCAGGGTCGACCCCGCCGGATCGCCGTCGACCAGCGCCGTGACCAGGGCAACGGTGTCGTCGGCGAGCGCGCCGTAGAACCGGGGCGGGTCGCTCTGCTCGAAGCGGAACTCGCCGAGCAGTCGCACCGACCTCGCCAGGGTGGCCTGCCTGGCGAAGGGGTCGGTGGCGCGCATGGGCCAACTGTATTCAGCGCTTAAGCTGGTCTGCGATGTCCGACCGTCCTCCGCCACTTCCCGGGTCGCTGCGCTCCTGCCCTCCGCTGAAGTCCGTGCTGCTTTTGTGCTGGCGCGACACCGGGCACCCTCAGGGCGGCGGCAGTGAGGCCTACCTGCAGCGCATCGGCAGCCAACTGGCGGCCGACGGCGTTCAGGTCACCCTGCGCACCGCCCGCTACCCGGGGGCCGCCGGACGCGAAGTGCTCGACGGTGTCACCGTCAGCCGCGGCGGTGGCCGCTACGGCGTGTACATCCACGCCGGGCTGGCGATGGTCGCGTCGCGCGTCGGACTCGGCCCGCTGCGACGGGTGAAGCCCGACGTGGTGATCGACAGCCAGAACGGCATCCCGTTCCTCGCGCGGCTGGCGTTCGGGCGGCGGTCGGTGGTGTTGGTGCACCACTGTCACCGCGAGCAATGGCCGGTCGCCGGCCCGCTGATGAGCCGAATCGGTTGGTTCGTCGAATCCACGCTGTCCCCGCGCCTGCACCGCAGCAATCAATACGTCACGGTGTCGCTGCCGTCGGCCCGCGACCTTGCCGACCTCGGCGTCGACCCGCACCGCGTCGCCGTGGTGCGCAACGGTTTGGACGAGGCGCCTGCCGAGACCCTGACGCTGCCGCGGTCGACGACACCGCGGGTGGCCGTGCTGTCCCGACTGGTGCCGCACAAGCAGATCGAGGACGTGCTCGACGCCGTCGCCGAACTGCTCCCGCGAACACCGGACCTGCACCTCGACGTCGTCGGCGGTGGATGGTGGGGTGACCGACTCGTCGAGCACGCCGCGCGCCTCGGCATCACCGACGCGGTCACCTTCCACGGCCACATCGACGACCACATGAAACACGAAGTGCTGCAACGGTGTTGGGTACACGTGCTGCCCTCTCGCAAGGAGGGCTGGGGGCTGGCCGTGACGGAGGCAGCGCAACACGCCGTGCCGACCATCGGATACC
The DNA here is from genome assembly GCA_006864685.1 of Mycolicibacterium hodleri. Classification (GTDB taxonomy): domain Bacteria; phylum Actinomycetota; class Actinomycetes; order Mycobacteriales; family Mycobacteriaceae; genus Mycobacterium; species Mycobacterium hodleri_B. The sequence goes on from VIFX01000009.1 coordinate 26,935, forward strand.
GGTCCTCCGGCGGGCTCACCGATTCCATCGTCGACGGCGTCACCGGTCTGCTGGTCGACGACCACGCCGGGTTGGTGTCGCGCCTCGATCAACTGCTGACCGACCACGTGCTGCGCGAGCAACTCGGCGTGAAGGCGCAGCTGCGCAGCGGCGAATTCTCCTGGACTCAGAGTGCCGACGCCATGCGCGTCGTCCTCGAATCAGTGGTCGACGGCAGGTTGGTCGGCGGCGTCATCTGACGGCGCCGGGACTCACCGCATCGTGCTGCCGGCCTCGCGGGCCACGGTCAGCAGGGTCTGCACGCTGGGCGCCGTCTCGTCCGCGTGATAGGCCACGCCGATGCTCAGCTGTGGTCCCGGCCCGCGGATCGGGCGGTACGTGACGCCCGCACGGTCGATGCGCTGGGTCTCCGAGGCGATGAAGCCGATCCCGACGCCCGCGGCCACCAGGGCGATGATCGACTGCGCCGGGTGCGCCTCCATGGTGATGCGCAGGCTGAACCCGGCTTCCAGGCACAGCTGCAGGACCGTGTCGTGGAGCTGTGGCGCGATCTCGCGCGGGAAGATCACCACCGGCTCGCGCTCGAGGTCGGCAAGCGTGAGTGAGTCCTGCCGCGTGAGTGGATGGGCCACCGGCAGCGCGATGTGAAACGGGGCGCGGCCGATCTCCTCGACGGCCAGACCGGAGTCGTCAAGGGGCGGGTGGACCAGGCCCACGTCGAGGTCGCCCCGTCTCAGGGCGTGTTCCTGTTCGGCCGTGGTCATCTCGCGAACCAACAGGCCGACGTTGGGTAGTCGCTCACGGAACAGGGCGGCGATCTCGGGGTAGACCACGAACAGGGCGGGCGCGGTCACGCCCAGCCGCAACTGGCCGACCTCGCCGCGGTCGGTGCGCAAAGCCAGCGACGCAGCGTCGTCCATGTGGCGCAACATCTTCCTGGCGTCGACGACGAACACCGCGCCGGCGCGGGTCAGGGACACCATGCGCTTGTTCCGATGGGCCAGGCGCACGTCGAGGTGCTGCTCGAGCCGTCGGATCTGCTGGCTCATCGCGGGCTGGCTGATGTGGCACCGCTCGGCGGCCCGACCGAAGTGCAGCTCCTCTGCCAGCGCGACGAAGCACTCCAGGCCAACGCGATCCATCCGTCGAGCCAACAGTAATAACCCAAACAAATCAATTCATCAGAACAAAGAGTTGGACGTAATCACGGCACCTCCCTAACGTGGCCCACGCCACACGAGAACGGAGCGTCAGTGCCACATCGGATCGAGGACTCGCCCATCCGCATCACCGCCGTCGAGACGACGGTCGTCAACGCCGAGATGCGGAACTGGATCCTGGTCAAGGTCCGCACCGACCAGGACGGTCTCTACGGGTGGGGCGAGGCCAGTCTCAACTGGAAGACCAGGGCCGTGGTCAGCACGATCGAAGACCTCACCCCCCTGATCCTGGGCCGGGACCCACGCGACGTCGAACAGATCCTGCGGGTGCTGACCAAGCACAGCTACTACCGGCTCGGGATCATCGGTGCGACCGCGATCAGCGGCATCGAACATGCCCTCTGGGACATCTTTGGCAAGTCCGTCGGTCAGCCGGTGTGGCGGCTCTTGGGCGGCAAGGTCCGCGACTCGGTGCACGTGTACACACACCTCGGCCTCGGCGACATGAGCTCGGTCTACGACACCAGGGACACCGGACTGGTACGGGAGAAGGCCGCCGAGGTCGTCGAAAGGGGTTACGACGCACTGAAGGTGGTCATCATCCCCTACGGCGCGCACCTCACGGTCGCCGCGCAGCGCCGTCACGTCGACGAAATGATGTCGGCGCTCCGCGACGCGGTGGGCCCCGACGTCGACGTGATGGTCGACTTTCACGGCCGCCCGGCGTCCATCGCCGCCGCCCTGCAGTACATCGAGGTGCTCGCACCCTATGACCCGCTGTTCTGCGAGGAACCGGTACAACCGGGCGACACCGAGGCGTTGCGTCAGGTCGCCAGCCGCTCGCCGGTGCCGATCGCGGCGGGAGAACGGCTGGTCGGCCTGAGGGAGTTCCTCCCGGTGTTGCAGGCCAAGGCGATTCACGTCGCGCAGCCCGATCTCAACCACACCGGCGGACTACTCGAGGGCAAGCGCATCGCCGCCCTCGCCGACGCCGAGATGGTCGGCGTCGCCCCCCACAACCCCAACGGGCCGATCGCCGGCGCGGCGGCCCTGCACTTCGCGGTGAGCACCCCGAACTTCGTGATCCAGGAGGAGATGAGCGGCGCGGTCAGTTGGTACGACGACGTGGTGACCACGCCGATGCGGCGGGTCGGCAGCCACTGGCAGGTGCCCACCGGACCCGGTCTCGGAGTCGAAGTCGACGAGCGCGAGGCCGCCAAACATCCGTATCAGCAGGAGGTTCCGCACAGCAGCTCGGCCGTGTTGGCCGACGGAACGGTGGTGGACTGGTGACGACTCCCCGCAACTTCGCCCATCCCGCCGGCGTCCACAACGCGACCCCGCCGCGGATCGTGTTCGGCCCTGGCAGCTCCGCCCACCTCGGTGCCGAGGTGGACCGTCTCGGCGCCCGCCGCGCCATGATCGTCACGACCCCGGGGCGCACCACGATGGGCGACCGGTTCGCCACGGCACTCGGTGACCGATGCGTGGGTCTTCTGCCCGAGGCGATCAGCCAAGTCCCCGTGGAGTTGGTCCGCCGCGGCGTCGAGAAGGCCGTCGCCCGTGGCGCCGACTGTCTCGTCGCGGTCGGCGGCGGCGCGGCGACGGGATTGTGCAAGGGGATCGCCTACGAATCCGGCCTCCCCATCGTCGCCGTGCCCACCACCTACAGCGGGTCGGAGATGACGGGCTACTGCGGCATGACCGCCGACGGCGTCAAGCGCATGCACGAGAGCCTGGCGATGCGCCCGAGGACGGTCGTCTACGACGCCGAGCTGTCGGTGGGCTTGCCGCCGACGGCCAGTGCATCGAGTGCCATGAACGCCCTCGCCCACTGCGTCGACGCGATCTACCTGCCGAGCCTGAGCCCGCTGCTCGCACCCGCCGCCGTCGAGGGCGCCCGGATCGTGGCGCACACCCTGCCGCTCCTGCTGGACCATCCCGACGACGTGGCCGTCCGCAACGAAATGCTCTACGGGGCATACCTTTCCGGTGCCGCCCTGACCGGTGGCTTCGCCATGCAGCACGCCATCGCGCACATGCTCGGCGGCAGCTACGGCGTCGAACACGGCACGGCCCACGCCGTCGTGCTGCCCTACGTCACCGACCACCTGAGCGAGCGTGCGCCGCTGGCCCTTGGGCGCATCGCCGACGCCGTCGGCACCGACGATCTGGCCGGCTACCTGTGGGATCTCAACATCCGCGCTGGGCTGCCTGTGCGGCTCGCCGACGTCGGGTTCTCCGTCGAGGACGAAGACCGCGCCGTGCTCATCGCGACCACGGCCGACGGCCGTCCGACCGATCCGGACGTCCACGACGCCGGCCGCGCCGGAAACCCGGCGCCCGTCACCGACGACGCGGTTCGGTCCATCCTGCGGGCCGCCGCCGCCGGTCGACGACCCGGCGGCTCGCGATGAAGGTCTTCCTGGTCGGCGAGGCAAGTGAACACGCCGACGATCTGCGGCCGCACCTGCACGACCCGTGGGAAATCGTCGAATTGCCGTGGTCCGCAGCCGACTCGGCCCTGTTCGACGATCGTATCGACGCCGACGACGTCGTGGTGTCGCTGAGGTTCACCCGCGAGACCGTTGCCCCGCCGTTCCGGCTGCTGCACGTGCCCGGCGCCGGTCTCGACCGGGTCGACTTCGCGGCCCTGTCACCGGAAACCATGGTGGCCAACGTGTTCGAACACGAGGTACCGATCGCGGAGTTCGTCCTGGCGCGCCTGCTGGAGTGGGAGATCCGTGCCGCGGCGCTGCAGGAGTCGTTCGGTCCAGAGGCCTGGCCGTCGCTCTACCGCAGGCGGGTGCCGCACGGAGAGCTCTACGGGAAGACATTGGTGCTGATCGGATACGGCCGGATCGGCCGCGCGATCGCCGTCCGTGCCAAGGCCTTTGGTGTCGAGGTGGTCGCCGTCGACGACTACGCCGAGACCGACGCCGCCGCGCACGTGCGACCGACCACCGACCTCGCCGACCTTCAGCGGCGCGCCGACTACGTGGTGGTGGCCTGTCCGCTCACCGCGTCGACGGCCGGTCTGGTCGACGCCGCCGCACTCGCGCGGATGCCCGCCCACGCCGTGCTGGTGAACGTCTCGCGGGCGCCCATCGTGGACGGGCACGCACTCTACGAAGCGTTGCGGGACAACGCCATCGGTGGCGCGATCCTGGACGTCTGGTACCGGTACCCGGGCGTCGACGACCAGGAGTTGGCGCCTGCGGACGACCCACTGTGGGAGCTGCCGAACGCCTGGTGCACCCCGCACTCGAGCGCGTGGACCACCCAGTTGCCACGGCGTCGCTACGCGGTGATCGCCGACAACCTCAACCGCCTCGTCGCCGGGGAAGAGCTCGGCAACCTCGTCCGGCCCGACCGCGTCGACAGCTCAAGGAGGAGCCCGTCATGACCACCACCGACCCCGACCAGATCTGGGACCAATCCCGCAAACGCCTCATTCCCGGCACCGTCATCGGCAGCGTCATCGAGTGGTACGACATCGCCGTCTACGGCCAGGCGGCGGCACTCGTGTTCGGCACCTTGTTCTTCCCCAGCTTCTCTCCCACCACGGGTGTGGTCGCCGCGTTCGCCACCTTCGGGGTGGGCTACTTCGCGCGACCGGTGGGAGCGGTCCTGTTCGGTCACCTCGGCGACCGCTACGGGCGACGCTTCTCCCTGGTATGCACCCTGCTGCTGATGGGCGTCGCCACCGTCGCCATCGGCCTGTTGCCCACCTACGGCAGCATCGGGGTGGCCGCCCCGATCCTGCTGGTGGTCTGCCGGCTGCTGCAGGGACTAGGCGTCGGCGCGGAGTACGTCGGGGCGGTCACCATGGTGGCGGAATTCGCACCGGTGAAGCGCCGCGGCTTCTTCTCCTCGTTGCCGGCGTCCGGGGTCTTCATCGGCATCGGCCTCGCGGCCGCCATGAGCGCCGGGGTGGCCCTGCTGCCCGAGGAGCAGTTGCTCAGCTGGGGCTGGCGAATTCCCTTCCTGTTCAGCATCTTCGTCGTCGCCATCGGTCTGTTGATCCGGTTGCGGGTTCCCGAGTCACCGGTGTTCACCGAGCTCAAGCAGGCCAGGGCCAGGACCCGGGTGCCGGCACTGACCATGATCAAGGCCATGCCGCGGCGACTGCTGCTGGTCATGGTCGCCAACGGGGTGCTGGCCTTCAACATCTACGTCGTGCAGACGTACTCGCTGAGTTACATCGCGGCGAAGGGCGTCCCCAAGTCGGTGGCGCTGTCGGCCGTCCTGGTCGGCTGCGCCGTTGGAGCCATCGCGATCCCGCTGCTTGGGACGTTGTCGGACCGCGCGGGCCGAAAGCCGGTGTACATCGGCGTGAGTGCGTTCTGCGCACTGGTGGCGTTCCCGTTCTTCTGGCTGCTGGACACCGGCAACGTCGCCCTGATCATGCTGGCCTTCGCGCTCGCCCTCGGCGGCTGCCTGGCGATGTTCGGCTCGCAGGCGGCCTACTACGCGGAACTGTTCCCCGCGGAGTATCGCTTCAGCGGCTTCGCCCTCGGCCGTGAGATTCCCGGTGCCGTGTTGGCCGGGCCGGCTCCCGTCATCTCGGTCGGGCTGGTCAGCCTTGGCGCCGGTTCCCCAACACTGTTGGCGATCGCGATGGTCGTGGTGGCTGTCGCCGGTCTCCTCGCCGTCGTCGCCCTACCCGAGACCCGTGGCGTCGACCTGGCCCCGATCGTGGATCCCGACGAGGCACTGGGAACGCCCGCCCGGTCGACTGCTGCGACACCGCGCGACGCGACGACCACGACGACGTGACTCACCCGCCGGCGGCGGGCTCCGACGGAGTCGCGGCGGCCGGCGGGTTCGCCAGTGTCGGTGTGCCGCCGATGAAGTCGTCCCAGTGCCGCCGGACCGGAGCCCATCGATCGTCGAAGGCGGCGGCCCGCCGCACCGCTCGCTCGCGCTTCTTCGGGCCGTACCGCCAGCGCGCCCACGGCGACGTCGGACGGGCTAGTCGCACGGCGGCCACCCACGCGACGGGGGAGACGAATAGCCCAAGCAACGCGGTGGGGTACTTGCCCTTCAGCGCCGCAACGGCGACCAGGGCGAAGTTCACCAGCAGCAGCCCTACGGCCGCGTAGCGCACGGCGGCGAATTCGGGCGGAAGGTCGTGCACCTTCACCGGGGACACCCCAACCGTCGCGAGTCCCACACACGCGGCGGCCAACGTCACCACGTTCACCGACAGCTGGCCCTCTTGCGTCCAGTAGACGTCCTGCAGCCGAAAGATCATCGCGAACTCGTCGAGCACCAGCGAGGCGCCAATTCCGACGAACAACGCCGCGAGGTAGGTCCACACCGACAGCGGCGGCGAACCGACGCCGCTGAATCCGCCGACGATCAGCAGCACCACCCCTGGCGTCGAATGGTGCATGTGCACGCCGCCGCTGCTGACGTTGTGGAACGGACCCTTGCCCGCCCGGATCAGCCGCGTGATGGTCCGGGTGGTCAGGAACGTCACCACGAACGCGGTGAAGCTGAGCAGCAGCGGTCCCTTGTAGCCGTCGACGACCTCGGCCTGCCACCACTCGCTGAGCCAATCCATGGCGCCTAGTGAACCGCACTCCTGCGCCGCGCGGCGATCATCCCGGCCGCGCCGGCCAGCACGGCGGCCAGCCAGGCCAGGTGCGCGGCGATCGCGATCCCGCGGTGCGACGCCGCGGGCCGGTCGCCGCCGACCCGGTAGACGGCGATGTCGTCGTCGGCGAAGGCGACCGGCAGCGACAGCTGGGGCCCCTCGCGTCCTTCGACCACCACCCACCCGACGCCCGCCGCCGACAACTCTTCGACCCCAGAGCCGGACAGCACCAGACGCTCGACGGCTCGCGCGTGCGTTCCCTCGCCGGGCACCGTCCGCCCGCCGATGTTCAGGTCGCCGGTGGTCAGCACGTCGGCCGACACCCAGCGCGGCAGCGGGTCGAGCACGGGCGCGTCACCGGCCCACGGGAAGTGCCGCATGCTCGCCTGCGGCAGCACCACGACCGGCCGCGGATCGGCGTTCACCAGGGCCGCCGCCGTCGTCCAGCCCGGCGGGTACTGCACCGAGGCGAGCTTTCCGCCGACCCCCCAGGCGAGGTCGGGAAGGACCGCGATCAGTGCCAGGCAGCACACCGCCGCCGCGGCGCCCCGCGGCACCCGGCGCGCCACCGTGACCACGGCCGACGCGCCAGCCACGGCGTACCCCGGCAGCGCGAGGGCGACCCACTTCTGCGCGTCGCGCAGCACCCCGAGGCCGGGCACGGCGCGGACGACGGCCTCCACCGCGGCCAACCCGGGACCGGTCGCCATCAGCGCGGGCGCGATCACCGCGACCGCGGCGAGCACCAGCAGCGGACGCGCACCCGGGCATCGCACCGCCGTCGGCAGACCCACCACGACCACGACGAGCAGGACGGCGGTCGCGACGAGCGCGAACAGGGTCGTCCTGGTGTCCGGGACCGCCTGGCCGTTCCAGATGCCGCCGAGACCGGCGAGGCTGCCCAACGTGCCGAGGCCGGGTTCGGCCCGTGCCGCGAACTCGGGCACGCCGGCGGCCTGCGACGACGACAGTGAACCGGCCAGCATCGGCGCGACGAGCCAGGGCAGCGCGCCGAGCACGGCCGCGCCGAGGGAGACGGCCGCGCACCACGGTCGGGACCGGCCGGTTCCCTGGGCGGCGCAGCACGCCAGCGCCACGGTGGCCGCGAGCATCAGACCGGTCGGGGTCAGCCCGGCCACCGCGATCCAGAACAGCACCGGCCACCAGGTGGCGTCGTCACCGGACCCCCGCAGCCGCAGCACCGCCACCGCCACCCACGGAAGGCAGCCGTACCCGACCAGGAGACTCCAGTGCCCCTGCAGGAGTCGTTCGGCGACATAGGGATTCCACACCGCCAGCGTGGCGGCCACGAACTGGCCGGCCAGACCCGCGGCGGGGACGACGACGTCGGCCAGCCTGGCCGCACCCCAGCCCGCCAACCACAGGCCCGCGACGAGCAGCAGCTTGACCACGACGCCGCCGTCGACGACGTGCGACGCGACCGCGACGAAGAAGTCCTGCGGCAGCGCCCGCGGCGCGGCCTCGGTGAGCCCGAGGGCCGCGTCCGTCAGATACGCCTTCGGCGTGGAGACCGCGTCGCGCAGCAGCAGGTAACCCGGTGCCAGCAGAGGCGCCGTCACCATCAGGGCGAGTGCCAGCGCGTACGCCGGCATCACCCACCTGAGACGGCTCAGACCGGTCTGTCCGGCGGCAGGTCGGACGGCCGTTGAGTGGGGATCTTCTCGGTAGCCGCCTCGGCCGCGGGCATCGGACCGGTGTCCGTTGGACGCCTTCCGAAGAAGCCGTGGCCGGTGTCGTCCAGACCCGGGTCGATCAGCGCGGACTGTGCCCGCAGCGTGAACCAGCCGAGCAGGGCGCCGCCCACCAGGGTCAGCAGGCCGAGCGCGGTGAACGTGATCGGCAGGATCCGACCCCAGAGGGCGACGACGTCACCCTCGTCGCGGGCACTGGCCACCTGCGCCTCGACGGTGTCCTCGGTGGAGGTCACCTTGTAGTCGGCGAAGGTCACCTCGGGCTTGAGGGCGTCACGGGCGTAGTAGTGGAAGCCGTGCTCCTGGGACTTCACGATGGTCCCCGAGACCGGGTCGACCCAGAAGGTGCGCTGCGCCGCGTAATACCGCGTCATGGTGATCTGCTCGTCGGGATCGCCCGGCAGGCCCCACAGCTCGGCCCGCGCCGCGACGACACTGTCCGCGTCGTCGCCGTACAGCGACGCGTACTTGATCGGATCCACCAGCTTGCCGTCGCCGTCGTAGCCGATGTTCTGGGTGAACCGGAACGTGTTCAGGCCGTTGACGTCCTCTTCACCGTCGTAGTTGGCGTCGTACGCCTTCTGCGCGATCGGATCGAAGTAGGGGTAGGTCTTCTTCTCGGTGTCGAACGGGAAGCGGTAGGCGAGACCCTCGTGCGGCAGTGCGACGTTGGTCGGCGGCTGTGCGTCGTCGATGCTGCGCGGCTTCTGCACCGAACCGCCGGGGTTGGTGTCGCTGGACACCGCGAGGGCGGTCTTGCGGTCGAGCGTCACGGTGTCGACCAGAGCCAGCAGCAGGCCGTTGTCCTGTTGCTTGTCGGTCCGGCGCACGGTGTTGCCGACCTGCAGGGTGACGACGTCGGCGTTCGAGGGCGACTCGACGCTGATCTGCTGCTGGAAGGAGACGGGTGCGTTCCTGTCCACCACGAACTTCTGGGTGTTCAGCGAGTCGGGGTCGAAGACGGTTCCGGTGCCGTCACTGACCAACGTGGTGTCGATGTCGAGCGGAATCTTGGCGATCTTGCCCTTGGTGTACGTGGACAGCAGCAGAGCTGCAATCAACAGGGCGGCACCGAGACCCATGAGCCCGCACGCTGCGATGCGCAGCGCTATAGCGCGGTTCAAACCGTGCCTCCTTCTCGTCCTGAGACGACTCCACTAACGCCGCCACCTGCCCCGAAGGCAGCTGGGGCAAACCTGCTCGACCCTAACAGCCCACGGTGAGGCTGGCGCCGAGTGCGAGGTCATCGGGCACACTGGGGGCCGTGAGCGAGCGCGAAACCGACCCGGGTGATGTCTCCGGCACGCGCAGCTTCCTGCCCGCCGTCGAGGGCATGCGCGCCTGCGCCGCGATCGGGGTGGTGATCACCCACGTGGGCTTCCAGACCGGGCACACCACGTGGAGCACCGGCCGCGTGCTCGGACGCTTCGACCTGGCCGTCGCGGTGTTCTTCGCGCTGTCGGGCTTCCTGCTGTGGCGCGGTCACGCCGCTGCGGCGCGCGGGCTTCGACACACCCCGCCGACGGGCCACTACCTGCGCTCCAGGTTGGTCCGCATCATGCCGGGATACGTCGTCGCCGTGGTGCTGATCCTGCTGCTGTTTCCGGAGTCCCACCCCGATCTGACCGTGTGGTTGGCCAACCTGACGTTGACCCAGATCTACGTACCGCTGACGTTGACCTCCGGGCTGACGCAGATGTGGAGCCTGTCCGTCGAGGTGAGCTTCTACCTGGCGCTGCCGGTGCTGGCGCTGTTGGCCCGGCGGCTGCCGGTGCGGGCGCGGATCCCTGCGATCCTCGGCGTCGCGCTGGCCAGCTTCGCGTGGGGGCTCATCCCGTTCTCCGTGCCGTTCGGGGTGAACCCGTTGACGTGGCCGCCGGCGTTCTTCTCGTGGTTCGCCGCGGGCATGCTGATCGCGGAGCTGACCGTGAGCCCGGTCGGGTGGGCGCACCGCCTGGCCCGCCGCCGCATTCTGATGGCGGTCATCGCGCTGACCGCGTTCGGCTTGGCCGCATCCCCGATGGCCGGGCCGGCCGGTCTGGCACCCGGCACGCTGGGGCAGTTCCTCATCAAGGTCTCGATGGGGGCGGTGGTGGCCTATGCGCTGCTGGCGCCGCTGGTCCTGGACCGCGCGGGTACGTCGCACCGGATCCTCGGCAGCACGACGATGGTGACGCTCGGGCGATGGTCCTACGGGCTGTTCGTGTGGCACCTGGCGGCCCTGGCGATGGTGTTCCCGATGATCGGCGAGTTCCCGTTCAACGGGCACATGCCGGTGGTGCTGGCGCTGACGTTGGTGCTGGGCTTCGCACTCGCCGCGGTGAGCTATGCGCTGGTGGAGTCGCCGTGTCGGAATGCGTTGCGGCGGTGGGAGAGGCGGCACGACGTGACGCCGCTGGACAGCTCGGTCACCGATTCGCCCGAGCCTGCCATCGCACGCTAGTCCTCCCTCGCCGAGTGTCGACCGTGTGGCCTACGCACGGGAATTCGCCGATTTTCGTACACGACCCCCACAGTCGCGCGCTAGTTGGAGTGCGCGGCCCGTCGCGCGATGAGTTCCTCGCGCACCGCCGACCGCCTCGCCTTGCCCGCCTCGTCGCGCAGCGGCCGGTCGACGAACTCGACCGTGCGCGGCACCTTGTGGCCCGCCAGGCGTGTGGCAAGAAGCGCGAGCACCGTCGCCTCGTCGAGCGGGGAGGCCGCCTCCACCAGCGCGTAGGGCACCTGACCCAGATCGTCGTCGGGGACACCGACGACCAAGCAGGACAAGATCTCCGGATGCTCGGCGAGCGCCGACTCGACCTCGGCCGGATACACGTTGCGACCGCCAACGGTGAACATGTCGACGCGGCGGTCGGAGAGGAAGAAGAAGCGGTCGGCGCCGTCGTCCTCGTAGTGCCCGAGGTCGCCGAGGGACTCCCAGCCGTCGCGGCTCTTAGCGGTGGACCCGACGTAGCGGTAGGTCGGCCTGCTGCCAGGGGCCGGGCGCATGTAGATCTCGCCGACCACGCCGGGTGGGCACTCGACACCGTCGTCGTCGAGCACCTTCATCTCACCGGCCACGACGACGCCCACCGAGCCCGGATGTCTCAGCCACTGCGTCCCGGTGATGAACGTCAACGCCTGAAGTTCGGTGCCGCCGTACAACTCCCACACCACCTCGGGGCCGAGGATGTCGATCCACGCCCGCTTGACCACCGGCGGGCACGGGGCGGCCAGATGCCAGAATCGGCGAACCGACGACAGGTCGTAGGCGTCGGGATCGGCCCGGTAGACGGGAAGTAGGCGTTGCATGACGGTCGGCACGGTGGCCAGGTAGGTGACGCGGTGCTCGGAGATGAGGCGCAGGAACTCGTGCGGATCGAAGCGCGGCATCACCACCAGGTGGTGACCCATCAGCAAACCCGCTGTGGCCGTGGTGAATCCGGTGTTGTGGTGCAACGGCACCGACAGCAGGTTGACGTCGCCGTCCGCCATGCCCAGCGGCAGGCCGATCGCCGCGGGAAGGCGACTGTCCCCACCCGCCTCGATCAGCTTGGGTCGTCCGGTACTGCCGCCGGAGGTCATCGACTTCCACACCGGTGAGACCGCCTCGGGCAGCGGATCGTCGGAGACGGCGGCGTCGGGCACGAAGTCGGCGGGCAGGCTCGGCACGACGCCGCGCGGATCTGCGCGGCCGACGACCAGCGCGCGTGGCACCAGGTCGAGGATTCCGGTGAACTCGGCGTCGGGCAGTCGCGCCGACAAGGGCTGTGGAACGGCGCCCAGCTTCCAGCACGCCAGCACCGACTGCACCCACGCGATCGAGTTGGGCATCGCGATCGAGACGTAATCGCCTGTCCCGACGCCGAGTTCGGCGTACGCGCGAGCGAGGCGGTTGGTCGACGCGTCGAGTTCGGCCCGGGTCAGCGTTCGTCCGTCACAGGTGACCGCTGGCGCGTCGGGGTCCGTAGCGGCCAGGGCCGAGACCTGCGTGCTGATCGGTTCGACACCGGTGACCACGTCAGTACCCGCCCCGGGTGGAGAAGATTCTGCGCGGGTTGTCCACCAGCATGGTGGTGAGCTGCTCCTCGGTGACGCCCCGCCGTCTCAGAGCTGGGAGCACGTCGTCGTGGATGTGCAGGTAGTGCCAATTCGGCAGGGCCACTGGAAGAGTGGTCTCGGGGAGCGCGTCGAAATAGCAAGAGGCGTCGTGCGACAACACCATCCGGTCGGCGTGGCCACGCTCGCACATCGTCGCCACCGTGTTCACCCGATCCTCGAAACTCAGGATCGCGTCGACTCCGAATCTGTCCATGCCGAGATACGAGCCCTCGGCGATCAGCTCCTCGAGGTAGGCGATGTCGGTGGTGTCACCGCTGTGGCCGATGACGACGCGGCTGAGGTCGACGCCCTCCTCGGCGAAGATCTTCTGCTGTTCCAGGCCGCGTCGGGACGCCGCGTGCGTGTGGGTCGAGATGGGGACGCCGGTCTGCCGGTGTGCCTGCGCGACGGCCCGCAACACCCGCTCCACGCCGGGCGTCATTCCCGGTTCGTCGGTGGCGCACTTCAGGATTGCGGCCTTGACGCCGGTGTCGGCGATGCCGTGTTCGATGTCGCGGACGAACATGTCGACCATGGGTTCCGGCCCGCCGAGTGGTGCGCCTGGTCCGCGGTAGTGGAAGTGCATCGGGACGTCGTTGTAGGTGTACAGCCCGGTGGCGACGACGATGTTCAGCTCGGTGGCCGCGGCGATGCGGACGATCCGGGGAAGGTAGCGACCGAGCCCGACCACCGTGAGGTCGACGATGGTGTCGACGCCGCGGGACTTGAGCTCGTTGAGCCGCACGATCGCGTCGGCCTCGCGCTTGGCCCCGTCACCCCAGCCTTCGGGATAGTTCTCCATGATCTCGGTCGTCATGATGAACACGTGCTCGTGCATGAGCGTGACACCGAGGTCGACGACGTCGACGGCTCCGCGCGCGGTGTTGAGGAACGGCACTCAGTCGATGTTAGGGACGTTCTCGCGCCGCGACGGTGGAATGGGAACCACCGATGCCGCCAGCGCGGCCACCGAGATCAGCGCGAGCAGCTGCACCCCCCACGCGTGACCGATGTACCCGTCGACCGATCGCCAGGGGTATCTGCTGAGCACCCCGCCCGCGAGCGTCAGTCCGCCCGCGGCGAGGCCGAGCGTCAGGCGATCGGAGAGTTCCGGCCGGGCGCGAAGCAGGTGCCGCAGCCCGATCGCGGCGCCGAGGACGACCAGCCCGACGAACCCGGACACCAGGAACCCGACGGCGAGCACCGCAGCGCCGGCGCCGAGCGGACCCAACTGCCACGGACTGGCCTCCTCGTCCGGCTCGCGGACGCGGCGGACGGGCAGGAAGGCGAGTAGCAGCAACAGGGGCAGCAGGGCCAGACCCCCGACGAGACCGACCCGATAGGTCGTGTTGGACGAGAAGTCCAGCGTCACGGGACCCGACGTGCCCGCGGGCAGCACCCAGCCCTGCTGCCATCCGTTGACCGTGACCGGGGTCAGCGCGGTGCCGTCCGCCGTCCGCGCCGCCCAGCCACGGTTGACGCTCTCGGGCACCACCAGGATCCGCCGCCCGTCGGACGCGCCGACGTCGACCTGTCGATGGTCGGCCTGCCATTGGGTGGTCGTCGCGGGAATCGTTGGCGCAGTGGGCAGGTCGGCGGCCAGCGGCCCGGCCAGCTGCACCCCGTCGGCGACGAACGCGGGACCGGGGCTGATCACCAGCTCCTGCTCCCCGGCCGGGACCGAGATGGTGGTCATCCCGCACGGCTTGGCGGCGACGGGTTGACCGTCGAGTAGGTCGCCGACGGTGGTGGTCACCGACGTTTGGACGAACTGTCCGGCGATGCCGATGATCGGACCCTTGCCGCACGGCATTGCGATGGGACGGGCGCGGTTGCGGACCGGGTCGGGCGCGGCAATCGATGCGCCGCGACCGTCGAGGGCGGTGACCTCGGCCAGTCCCGGCGGCTTCACCTGGTCGAAACCTAGTGCGGTGCGATCGATTACGTCGTTCCAGTCGAGGATCGAGACCTTCACGGTGTCGGTGACGAACGGGGTGAGGCGGACGGTCTGGGGCCCGTCCGGCCCAAGCGTCCTGACTTGCGGCCCGTTGCCGAGGTCGACCGCCACGATCGTCGGGTGCGCAGGCAGTTCCGACGGGCTCGGGGTCAGCCGCAACGCCGCCACCTCCGTCGGGCGCGGCAGCTTCAGGGTCAGGTTGGCCGCCGTCCGCTGCTGGACGATGTTCTGCGGTGCGGTCCACGACGTGCGCGGGTCACCGTCGCCCGCCGCGTAGGACGATCCGAGCACGTCGATCACGTCGGCGTCCCCGAGGGTGCGCGCGGTGCCGGGCTGGGCGATCAGGTCGGCGAGGTTGGGTCCCTGCCGCGCGCGGACCCACACCGTCGGGGTGACCGTCGTCGCCTCGGGCACCGACAGCGTGCGGCTCAGGTTGACCGGCTCCTCGGGGGACAGTGCCATGGTCGCCGCGCACCGCACGCCGTCCGGTCTGTCGGCGCACCCGGGTCGGCCGAGCAGTTCGGATCCCAAATCCCATTGTGCGACAGCCGAACCCGGGGGCGGTGGCGGCACGTCGACGGTGTGCCGCAGGCTGACCGGCTGCGCGAAACCCGACGCGTCGTACTGGGTGACGGTGAAGTCGGTGATGCCGAACTGGACGCCTGCCGAACCGTCGTCGGTCGCCACCGCGGTGAACCGCACCCACGGCGTCTCGCCGATCGGGAGCGGCGCCGAGAGCGCCTTCCCCGCCTGGTCGAAGCGCAGGGTGCTGGTGCCGGTCGCGGTCGAGATCTCGATCCGTCGCACCTGGGCGCCGACGGCGGTCGCGCTCGGGGTGATGCTGACGGCCGCGTTGGTGATGGGGTGGTCGAAGTCGACCTGAAGCCATTGCCCCACTGCGGATTGCAGTGAGTTCGACACCCAGCTGGTGGCGGGGTCCCCGTCGACGGCCGCGGCCGCACTCGCGGCCGGGGCGACGTTGGGCAGCGCGGTGGAGTCCGCCGCCGAGCTCGACACGGTGATCTTGCCGCCCGGCCAGCGGCCGTAGACGATGCCGGCGCCGCCTGCGGGATAGTCCATCACGCGGTTGAACGTGTTCCGCGAATTCCCTTGCGCGCGAACGGCTGACGAGTGGTCGTCGACTCTGCCGTAGTCGGTCTCGCGGGCCACGGGGCTGTCGGTGACGGTGACGACGGGCGCAGGCAGCCCGGCCGCCATGGCGTCGGAGGTCAGCAGCATCGGCCCCAGCGGGGGCTGGCCGAGCAGCCTGCGCCGTTCGTCGATGCGCAGCAACGCTTCTGGACCGCCGTCGACGCGGGCCATCGCGTCGGCGTCGGTGAGGTACGGACGCAACGGCTTCCCGCCGTCGACGCGGTAGATCTCCACCGGCGGATACGTCGGCCGCAGCCCGCTGTCGGTGACGAAACCCTTCAACGTGCCGGGCCCGACCGGTTCGCCGAACTGCGCCACCTTGGTGAGCCCGGGGGATCCGTCCACGACGCGGTGCACCAGCAGCGGGCGGGCCGACCGCGACGACTCGGGGTCGAGGTCGTTGCGCACGACAAGATACGAAATGCCTTGACGGACAAGGGTGTCGGCGAGACCGACCGACGGCCTGCCTGCGGCGAACAGTCGCTGAACCGAGTCCAATGCACGGATGGTCTCCGGCGGGGTCAGCGGAATCGAGTCCCGCACCCCCCATGGGCTGTTGCCAAGCACCTGCAGCGGTTCGTCATGGCTGTTGCCCCACGTCTGCGTGGCGAACGGCGCGCCGGGAACCACCAGCACCCGACCCGGGTCGGGCGCGTTGTGCTCGTCGAGCCAGTCCGCGGCGTCGTGCCAGTACTGGGGGATCGCGGTGAAGGTGCCAGGCGGGGTCAACCGCCCCGTCCACGCCAGGGACGTGGCCACCATGAGGGCGACGAGGACGACGGCGCCGACGGCGACCCGCTTGTCGCGTTCGGGGTGGGCCAGCGCCTGCAGCCATTCGCGGCGCGGCGCGCTGCCGGGAAGCGGTATCCGGGCCAGCAGGTGCGCAACGCCCAACACCAGCGGCAGCCGGATCAGCGGTTCCAGCTTGTGCACGTTGCGCAGCGGGGTGCCGTCGGCGTCCAGGAACGTCTGAACGGAATGGGCGAACGGGCTGCCGAGCCCACCCGAATAGCCGACCGCCAGCAGCGTGACGCCGACCAGCAGGATCGAGATCAGCCTGCCCCTGGCGGGCATCGACCGCAGCGCGAGGCCGGCCAGCCCGGCCGCCGCGACCAACGTCGTCGCCAGCACGGCGACCGAGCCCGTCACCAGCGACGCCCCCGCGGTCGCGTTCGGTGCGACGAACGGCGTCCAGCTGTAGGTGCCTCGCAACACCTCCACCAGGGACAGCCACTGCGTCGTCACGCCGGAGGATTCGATGAAGTCAAGGAACGGCGGGCTGATCCGTCCCAGCATGAGCAGCGCGACCACCCACCACGTCACGGCCAGCACACCCGACAACGCCCACCACCCGGTGAACCGCCACCACAACCGGTTCGGACGATGCGCCGCCCACCAGATCAGTGCCGCCAAGCAGGCCGTCAGGGTCGCCACCGCGTTGACCGCGCCCATCAGCGCCACGGCCAACGCCGACCGGGCCGCCAGCACCCGCACGCTGCCCTGGCCCCTCAACGCGAGGACCACCGGCAGCAACACCCACGGCGCCAACATCATCGGCAGCGTCTCCGAGGAGATCGCGCCGAGCGTCGTCAGCACCCGAGGGGACAGCGCGAACGCCAGCGCGGCGATCACCCGTGAGCTGCGACTGCCGATGCCGAGGGTCTCGGCCAGTCGGATGACGCCCCAGAACCCCACCGCCAGCAGCAGCGCCCACCACAGCCGCTGGATCACCCAGCCGGGCAGCCCGAGAACGTCACCGGCGAGGAAGAACGCGCCGTGGGGGAAGAGGTAGCCGTAGGCCTGGTTCTGCGCCTGGCCGAACGGGAGGTCGCTGTTCCACAGATCCGCAGCCCTGGCGAGGAACCGCAGGGGATTGGCCGTCAGGTCGAGCTTGGTGTCGGGGGACGTCCGACCCGGCGACTGGGCGAATACCAGCGCGAGCGAGATGACCCCGACGAGCCACAGCCAGCGACGGCTCAGGGGTGCATCGACGGGTGCGGTGGATTCAGGTACGGCAGGCAGGGAACTAAGTCCGGTCGCCGTACTCGACCCTGTTGAGCACGGAGGACCCCGGGTCGCCCGCCTGCAGCGGCGGCTTGGTGTCCTGCTGAACCATCAGCGTCACCCCGAAGATGGCTGCCGCACCGAGCAACAGCCCAACGACGATGCTGGCAGCAGCGGGCAACAGGAACCGATCCACCCGGCCAAGGTAGCACTCGGTCAGACGCGGGAGATGTCCGAGCCGATCGCTAGTACAGGATCACGACGGCGCCGCGGCCGCCGCGGCAGGTGATCCACGGGTCGGCACCCTCCGCCGAACAGGTGACGAAGAAGTCGTCGCCGACGCAGGCGGCGCCCTCCGCGCAAGGGATGGCGCCGGCGGCGACGACGGAGCGCGGCTCGCGGCTGGGGTCGGCGGCGTCCCAATAGGCCTTCAGAACGCTTCCGACGAAGGAGCAGGTCGCGGCGGGACTGCCGCGCACGCCCTGGCTGGCCCATCCGGCCTGACCGGTGACCTGGAACCCGCCCTCGCAGTCCTCGCCGGTCGGGTCGGCACCCCGAATCTCGGCTGGCCTCGGGCGGCCGCCGACGCCGGTGATGGGGGCGTCGTCCGGCGTGGATGGCGCCGCCACGCTCGACGACGACGCGGCAGCGTCAGGGCCGGTCGGGTCGTCGCCTCCGCCGCGGACGACGAGCACCACCAGCACGACGACGAGCGCGAGGAGCGCGGCGACTCCGGTGAAGGCCCAGATCCGGCCGTGCCCCGACGCAGCCGGCTCGTCGAACTCCGGCTCGTCGTAGGCCGGCTCCTCGAACCTGCGCTCGTCGAACATCGGCTCCCGTGGGTACGACGGGTCGGTCAGCTGGCTGGCAGCCATCGTGGGGGCGAACTCGGGTTCGACCTCGGGGCCCAACTCTGCCAAGGGGTCGGGTTCCTCGGCCGACCACGCGGCGACGAAGACCTCGGGCAGGCCGGACCCGGTCTTGGGGTTGGCCAAGTGCTCGGTTGGGGCGTGTGCTGCGGGGTCGACGATCGGCTGGGCCTGCGTGGCCGCGGTGGCTGCGTCCCGCAGCGCGGCCGCGAAGTCCAGGCACGCGTCGAAGCGCTGTCGCGGGTCTGCTGCCAGCGCCCGCTGCAGCGCGGGATCGTAGGCGGCCAGATCCTGCCGGGTGTCTCCCAGCGGGCGGCCGTCCGGCGGCGTCCCGCTGAGCAGGTGGTAAGCCGTTGCGGCGAGCCCGTACTGGTCGGACCTGGCGTCGTCGTCGCCCCGGGGAACGCCGAAGTCGGTCAGCAGCGCCCGGCGGCGTAGCTCGTTGGTCAGCAGGATGCTGGCCGCCGTCACGTCGCCGTGGGTCAACCGGCGGGCGTGCGCGTGGTCGAGCGCGTCGGCGATCGAGGTGACGATGTCGAGGACCTGATCGGCGGGCATGCCGGTGTCGTATCGGTCGCGCACCAACGCGCCGGCGTTGGTGCCGTCCACGAAGTCCGTCGTCAGCCACAACAGTCCCTGGAATTCGCCGTGCTCGTGAACGCCGACGATGTGCGGGTGCCACAGCGTCGCGGCCATCTCGGCGCGGCGGTGAAAGCGGGCCCGAAATTGGGGGTCGGCGGACACCGAGGCGGGCAACACCCGAAGCGCGTCCTGGCGGAGCCGCGGATGCGCGGTCAGGTACACCTCGCCGCTGGCGCCCTCGCCGAGTTGGCGAACGACGGTGTACCCCGCGAACACGTCCCCGGATCGCAGCGGCATGCCCCGGAGATTACCCAGCCGCTACGATTCGCCCCATGCCGTTGGGTCGTACCGCAGGAGATGACTCGACGGGTTCAAGCCAGCGGAAGACCATCGTGTCGATCGTCCTCGCGGTGCTCGTCATCGCCGCCGTCGTGGTGGCAGGCGTGTACTTCGTCAAGAACCGCGACGTGACTGCCACCGCCCCGCCGTCGACTCCGAGCCCCACCCAGCTGCCCGCGGCGGAACCACCCGTCTGCGGTGAGGGTGACGCGCTTCTGGCGGCGATGTCGACTCGCGACAAGCTCGCCCAGCTGCTGATGGTCGGGGTCACGGGCGCCGACGACGCGCGCGCGGTCGTCGCCAACGATCACGTCGGCGGCATCATGATCGGCAGCTGGACCGATCTGACGATGCTCGGCGATCCGCTCAAGGAGATCGCCGCCGCGGCGGGCCCCCTGCCGCTGGCGGTGAGCACCGACGAGGAGGGTGGCCGGGTCTCGCGCCTGAAGAGCCTGATCGGGGTGCAGGAGTCGGCTCGCGTCCTCGGCAAGACGGTCACGCCTGCCGACGTCCACGACATCGCCCTGGCCCGCGGCAAGGCGATGAAGGAGTTGGGCATCACGGTCGACTTCGCCCCGGACGCCGACGTTTCCGACCAGGGCGACGACACCGTGATCGGTGACCGCTCCTTCAGCGACGACCCGCAGAAGGTCACCGAGTACGCCGGTGCCTATGCGCGAGGGCTGCTCGAAGCGGGAGTCACGCCGGTGCTCAAGCACTTCCCCGGCCACGGCCACGCGTCGGGCGACTCGCACGAGGGTGGCGTCGTCACGCCGCCGCTGTCGGAGTTGATGAACGACGACCTGGTGCCGTACCGCGAGCTGGCGCAGCTGCCCGGCACCGCGGTGATGGTGGGCCACATGCAGGTGCCAGGGCTCACCGGAAGCGACCCGGCGAGCCTGAACCCCGCCGCCTACGACCTGCTGCGCACCGGCGGGTACGGCGGCCTGCCGTTCAACGGCGTGGTGTTCACCGACGACATCTCCAGCATGGGCGCCATCAACCAGAGCTACACCGTGGCCCAGGCGGCCCTCAAGGCGCTTCAGGCGGGCGCCGACATCGCGCTGTGGATCACCACCGACGAGGTTCCCGGGGTGCTCGACGCGCTCGAGGCCGCCGTCGCCGCAGGCGGGTTGGACATGAAGAGGGTGGACGCCTCGGTGCTGCGAATCGCGGCGCTGAAGGGGAAGAGTCCCCTCTGCGGAGGCTGAACGCCGCGCGATTGCCTAGTCTGTCCTGATGGCGGGTGGAACGAAGCGATTGCCGCGCGCGGTGCGCGAGCAGCAGATGCTCGACGCTGCCGTTCAAATGTTCTCGGTGAACGGCTATCACGAAACGTCGATGGACGCGATCGCCGCCCAGGCCGAGATCTCGAAGCCGATGCTCTACCTGTACTACGGCTCCAAGGAGGAGCTGTTCGGCGCCTGCCTCGACCGGGAACTGGCCCGGTTCGTCGACACCGTCCGCGGAGAGATCGACTTCAGCCAGCCCGCGCGGGAACTGTTGCGCAACGCCGTGGTCGCGTTCTTGAGCTACATCGACACCAATCGGGCGTCGTGGATGGTGCTGTACACCCAGGCCACCAGCTCGCAGGCGTTCTCCCACACCGTGCGGGAGGGCCGCGAACGCATCGTCGACCTCGTCGGCAGGCTGCTGCAGTCCGGAACGCGCAACCCCGAGCCGGACACCGACTTCGACATGATGGCGGTCGCGCTGGTGGGTGCGGGCGAGGCGGTGGCCACTCGCGTGAGCACCGGTGACGCCGGAGTCCACGAGGCCGCCGAGTTGATGATCAACCTGTTCTGGCGCGGTCTGAAGGGCAGACCTGCCGATACCCCGGCGGTACCCGCAGCCAGCGGCTAGCGTTCCGACCGTGGAGGTCGCAGAGCCCGTCACACCCGCGATGAGGCCTGACCGCCTCATCCGTCGAAGTCTGGGCATGCTTCCCGCCGTTCGACGTTCGATTGCGGCGTTGTTCGTCGTCGGCGCGCTGGCGTCGGCGCTGCCGTACGTCAGCGCCGCGGCCTTCGGCCCGATGATGCAGGTCGTCGCCGACGCCGGCACGAATGGAAACCTCACCGGCGTATGGGATATGCGAGGACCGCTGGTCGCGCGGTCCGACGGTCCGCTCAGCGAGGTGGCCGGTTCGGTTCCGTTCGCGGTGCTGTTGAGCGTGTGGGCCGGCGCGCTGGTGCTGACGCAGCTGATGTACCTGGTCAACGCCTGGGTGGGCACCAAGGTCGAGAGGGTGCTGGTCACCGACATCCGGCAACGGGTGCACGATCATCTCCAGACGCTGTCGCTGGACTTCTTCACCGCCTCGCGCAGCGGCGCGTTGATGCACCGCGTGACGGCGGAATCCGCTGGCGTGCAACGACTTCTGACGGATTGCCTGCTGCCGCCGCTGATCGACTCCGTGGTGCTGCTGGTGGCGGTCTGCTACCTGGTGGCGCTGTCGTGGCAGATGACGGTGGCCGCGTTGGTCCTCACGCCGGTGGCGCTGCTGGTGCTGAGGTACGCCGGCCGGTACGTGCAGGCGGCGGTGCGTCGGACGATGGACGCGGACCGGGCGATGGGCGCCGAGCTGGAGCAGACGGTCAGCGGTATCGCCGAGATTCAGCTGTTCAACGCGCAACCGGTGCGCAGCAAGCGTTTCCGTGCCGTCTCGGACGAGGCCGCCAAGAGCGAGGCGTCGACGGTGATGTGGATGCAGGCCACCGCCAACGGATCTCAGGTGTTCGTCGCGGTGAGCACGGTCGTGGTGTTGTTGGTCGGCATCGGGTTCAGTTCGAGTTTCGGGTTGACGTTCGCAGGCCTGATGGTCTTCGCGGGCATGGTGCCGACGATGTTCGGTGCGGCGCAACGGGTCATGGGTGCCTACACCACCTATCAGTCGGTGGCGCCAAGTGCCGCGTCAACCTACGAGTTGCTCGACACCCGTCCCACGGTGCAGGAGTCCCCGGACGCAACCGAACTCGGGGAGGTCCGTGGAAACCTGGTGTTCGACGACGTCGCGTTCGGCTACACGCCGACGCAGCGGGTGCTCGACGGGTTGTCGTTCTCGATCGCCGAGGGCGAGACGGTGGCACTCGTCGGCGGCATCGGCTCGGGCAAGTCCACGGTGTACAACCTGCTGCTGCGCTTCCTCGACCCGCAGCGTGGGCGAATACTGCTCGACGGCCACCCGATCGACGAGGTCACGATCGCCTCGCTGCGGGAACAGGTGTCCAAGCTGGCCCAGTTCCCGTTCTTCACCAAGGACACGATCCGCGAGAACATCCGCTTGGCCCGACCGGAGGCCACCGACGCCGAGATCGAGCAGGCGTGCATCCGGGCCAATGTGCACGCCGTCATCACCGACCCGAAGAAGATGCACGACGGGTACGACACCGTGGTGGACGTCCAGGTGCCCTCCGGTGGGCAGAAGCGCCTGATTGCCTTGGCGCGCTGCCTGTTACGCACACCGGAGGTGTTGCTGCTCGACGAGCCCACCGAGAACCTGGACGCCGATCAGCGTGCGCTTCTCACCGGCGTGATCCGTGGCTACGCCAAGGACCGCACCTGCCTGGTGATCAGCCACGACATGGACTTCATCGCCGCGGTCGCCGACCGCATCCTGGTGCTCGAGGACGGGCGCATCGCCCAGCAGGGCGACCACCACACCCTGATCGCCGCGGGTGGCCTGTACAGGCGGCTGTACGAGGCGCAGAACGTCGCCCTGCCGTCTTAGAGCGCCCGGACGGTTCCCGTCAGGTGCGGGTAGCCCTTCGAGAGATTGCGCAGCGTCAGATCCCAGCCGTCGGCGACGCGTTCGGTGTAGAGCCCGACGCGCGCGGGCAGCAGTACCGGCTTGCCGAAGCGCACCGAGTACTTCACGGCACCGGGCAGCTGCCCCTCGACGTTCGCCAATACGGCTGCGGC
Organism: Mycolicibacterium hodleri; assembly: GCA_006864685.1. Taxonomy (GTDB): domain Bacteria; phylum Actinomycetota; class Actinomycetes; order Mycobacteriales; family Mycobacteriaceae; genus Mycobacterium; species Mycobacterium hodleri_B. The sequence continues at coordinate 50,316 of VIFX01000009.1, forward strand.
GGTAAACATTCCGTGTGCGATCGACGACGGGAACCCGAACAGCTTCGCACCGATCGAGCTGGTGTGGATCGGGTTGTGGTCCCCGCTGACCGAGGCGTAATGCCTGATCTGGCTCGGCGTGATGTGCAGGATCGCGTTGGGCGGCGGCAACTTGTGCTGCTTGCGCGGTTGCTCCGGCTTCGGCTCGTCGGACAGGCTGGTCCGCTGCTGGTGCAAGAACGTCGTCACCTGGTGCCAGGCGACCTCGTTGCCGACGCTGATCTCGGTGATCAGGTCGACCAGCAGGCCCTTGCGGTGCTCGCGGAGGTTCTCCGCGTGCACCTTGACGCCGACGGTGTCGGTGACGGCGATCGGCCGGTACTGGGTGATGTGGTTCTCGACGTGTACCGAACCCATTGCGGCGAAGGGAAAGTCGAACGCGCTCACCAGCGACATCACCGACGCGAAGGTCAAGGCGAACGGGTAGGTCAGCGGCACCGTGTCGCCGAAGCGCAGCCCCGTCACCGCGGCGTACTCGGAGACGTTGGCCGGGTTGATCGCGAGGTCGGTGATGGTGACCGTGCGGTCGGGCAGCGAGCTGCCCCGCGAGACGAACGGCAGGGCTCCTGCGGCCGCCAACGCCATGTTCTTCAAGCCGCTTGGTTGGGTCACCTCAGGCCCCCAACAGGGCCTGGCCGCACACCCGAATGGTGTTGCCGGTGACGGCGTTCGACGCGGGGCTGGCGAAGTAGGCGATGGCCTCGGCGACGTCGACCGGCTGGCCGCCCTGGAACAGGGAGTTGAGGCGGCGCCCCACCTCGCGGGTGGCCAGCGGGATCGCCTCGGTCATCTTGGTCTCGATGAAGCCCGGTGCGACGGCGTTGATGGTGATGCCCTTCTCGCCGAAGACGGGTGCCAACGCCTGCGTCATGCCGATCATGCCTGCCTTGGTGGCGGCGTAGTTGGTCTGGCCGCGGTTGCCCGCGATGCCCGCCATCGAGGACAGTCCGACGATGCGGCCACCATCGCCGATGGTTCCGTTGTCCACCAGGCCTTGGGCCAGCCGTTGCGGCGCAAGCAGATTGACCGCGACGACCGAGTCCCAGCGGCCCTCGTCCATGTTGGCGAGCAGCTTGTCGCGGGTGATGCCTGCGTTGTTGACCAGGACGTCGGCCTTGCCTCCGTTGTGGTCGCCGTAGTGCTCGCGCAGGTGCTCGCTGATGCGGTCGACGGCGTCGGGCGCGGTGACGTCGAGCGCCAGTGCGGTCCCGCCCACCGTGGTGGCGGTCTCGGCCAGGGCCTCGGCGGCACTCTCCACGTCGATGGCGACCACCTTGGCGCCGTCGCGGGCGAACACCTTGGCGATCTCGGCGCCGATGCCTCTTGCGGCGCCGGTGATCAAGGCGACCTTCCCGTCGAGCGGCTTGTCCCAGTCGGCGGGCGGCACCGCGTCCTGGGCGTCGACGTAGAACACCTGGGCGTCGACGTAGGCGGACTTGGCCGACAGCAGGAACCGGACCGTGGACTCCAGGCCGGTGGCGGCGGGCTTGGCGTCAGCGGCCAGGTAGACCAATCCGATCGTGGCGCCGCGCTGCAGCTCCTTGCCGAGCGAGCGGGTGAAGCCCTCCAACGCGCGCTGGGCGATCCGCTCGTCGACGCTGCCGGTCTGGTCGGGCGTGGTGCCGACGACGACGACGCGCCCGCTCGGGCCGATGTTGCGCAGCACCGGGGTGAAGAAGTCGCGCAACGCCTTGAGGCCCTCGGGGGTGGTGATGCCGGTGGCGTCGAAGAGCAGCCCGCCGAAGGTGTCGGCCCAACGGCCGCCGGCGTTGTTGCCGACCAGGTCGTAATCCTCGGCGAGCGCGTTGCGCAGCGGTTCGGCGACGCGGCCCTCACCGCCGATCAGGAGCGGACCGGCGAGCGGCGGCTCGCCCGCCCGGTAGCGGCGCAGGGTCTCCGGCTGCGGAACGCCGAGTTGCTTGGCCAGGAACGAGCCAGGTCCGGAGTTGACCACTTGCGAGAACAGGTCGGAAGCCACAGAGCTGCCTTTCGAGGAGACGGGTAGTGCGTGCGGGAGTGGGGTACCCAGCACCGCGCGAGATTGTCGTATCGGTCACGAACTTACTCCAGAGTAAGAACGGTGGGTAGTATGACGCTCGACACCAGCAACCACATTCAACCAATGGAGATGAACGTGGCCGACACCCAGTCGCCCAGCAAGGCAGCCCGACGAGTAGCCATTCTCGGCGGAAACCGGATCCCCTTCGCGCGCTCCGACGGCGCCTACGCCAACGCGTCGAATCAGGACATGTTCACCGCCGCGCTCGGCGGACTCGTCGACCGCTTCGGCCTGAAGGGCGAGCGCATCGGCGCCGTCGTCGGCGGAGCCGTGCTCAAGCACAGCCGCGACTTCAACCTCATGCGGGAATGCGTGCTCGGCAGCGCCCTCTCCCCGTACACCCCGGCCTACGACCTGCAGCAGGCCTGCGGCACGGGTCTGCAGTCGGCCATCGCGGTGGCCAACGGCATCGCGCTCGGGCAGTACGACTCGGCCATCGCCGGTGGCGTCGACACCACCTCGGACGCACCCATCGCCTTCGGCGACGACCTGCGCCGCGTCCTGCTCGGCCTGCGCCGCGCCAAGTCCAACGTTGACCGGCTCAAGCTGGTCGGCAAGCTGCCCGCCGCCGTCGGCGTCGAGATCCCGACCAACGGCGAGCCGCGCACCGGACTGTCGATGGGCGAGCACGCCGCCATCACCGCCAAGGAGTTCGGCGTCAAGCGCGTCGACCAGGACGCCCTCGCCGCGGCCAGCCACCAGAACATGGCAGCCGCCTACGACCGTGGCTTCTTCGACGACCTGGTCAGCCCGTTCCTCGGCCTGTACCGCGACAACAACCTGCGCGCCGATTCGAGCGCCGAGAAGCTGGCCAAGCTCAAGCCCGTCTTCGGCGTGAAGAACGGCGACGCCACCATGACGGCGGGCAACTCGACACCCCTGACCGACGGCGCCTCGGTGGCCCTGTTGGCCAGCGAGGAGTGGGCGCAGGCGCACTCGCTGCCGGTGCTGGCGTACTTCGTCGACGGGGAGACCGCTGCCGTCGACTACGTCAACGGCCCCGACGGTCTGCTGATGGCGCCCACCTACGCGGTGCCGCGGCTGCTGGCCCGAAACGGTCTGACGCTGCAGGACTTCGACCTCTACGAGATCCACGAGGCGTTCGCCTCGGTGGTGCTCGCGACGCTGAGCGCGTGGGAGTCCGAGGAGTACTGCAAGGAGCGGCTGGGCCTCGACGCGGCGCTGGGCAGCATCGACCGGTCCAAGCTCAACGTCAACGGATCCTCGCTCGCGGCGGGTCACCCGTTCGCGGCCACCGGTGGCCGCATCGTCGCGCAGCTGGCCAAGCAGCTCGCCGAGAAGAAGGCCGAGACCGGCAAGCCGGTGCGTGGACTCATCTCGATCTGCGCAGCTGGCGGCCAGGGCGTCACCGCAATTCTGGAGGCTTGATCCCGGGTGTAACGCCCCGCGATCGCGCGTCGATATGTCCTGTAGCTCCGTGTTGCCGTCAGCCCCCCCGACCCGACGGCAACACGGGGCTCTTTTCATGCCCCGGCCCGATACGATCAGCGCTCATGGTCCAGATCCGCGTCGAACGCACCATTGCCGCACCCCAGGAGCGCGTCTTCGACTGGCTGGCTGACCCACGGGGTTTGACCGCTGCGCCGCTGGTGCTCAAGGCCGGCTTCGCGAAGGGCTGGTCGGCCCCAGAGGTTGGTGCGCTCCGTGAGGTGATCGGGGTCGGCATGTGGTTCCGCGAGGAGATGACGGCCGTCGACGCGCCGAATTCCTACTCATATCTGATCGTGCGGTCCTTCCCGCCGTTCGACCACGACGGCGGCACCCTGACGTTCAGTCCCGACGGCGATGGCACACACGTCGACTGGGTCACCAGCTACTCGCATCCGGCACGCGGGGGCGGCAAGCTGCTCGAGGCGGTCAGCGCCCCGCTGTTGCGGTCGAGCTTCAACGCGGTCCTGGCCGGCTGCGCGAAGGCGCTCGAGCACTAGGCAGGCGGCGGGTCCTTCTTCGCGCGCACCGGCCCTGCGTTCGCCGGCGGCGGGACGAACAGATTCCCCCGGACGCTGCCGCGGGCCGTCCAGACCGCAACCAGACCCCAGGTGCACAGCAGCCCGGCATACGCGACGGCGGCCGCCACCTTGAATGCAGGCAGTCCGGTGTGCACCGCCAACTGCGTGGTACCCGTCACGAACGTGCCGACGGGGAACGTCAGGCTCCACCACGTCAGCGCAAACGGCATGCCGCGTCGCAGCGTGCGTACCGTCAACTCCGTCGCCAACACGATCCACAGCAGTGCAAATCCCCACACGGGGACGCCGAACAGGACAGCGAAGACGTTCATCGCGCTGGCGATCTCGGCGGGCACGGCCAGCGCCGCGACGCCACCGAGAAGGCCTGCCGCGGTGATGCCTTGCCCCAGCGGGCCAAGCACGATCCACAGCGTCGGCACCCGAGCCGTGCCCGACGTGCCGTACAGGGCCAGCCTGCTCCAGATCATGCTGATGATGATCAGTGCCGCGAACAACGACAGCCCGAACATGGCGTAGCAGCCGTAGAGCATCGTGGTGCGTCCGGTGCCGGGGGCCATGTGCGGGATCAGCAGAGCGCCCGCGGCCGCGGACACCATCGGCGGGACGACCGGCATCAGCCACCCGCCGAACGCGGCATCGGGCTCCACGTTGTGCTGGGTGAACATCAGATACGGGATCGTCGCGGCGGTGAACAGCCCACCGATGGTGCCCGTCGTCCAGAGCACCCAGGCTAGGTCGACGGCAATGCGGGTTCCGATCAGATCCTTGCCGATCAGGATTGCGCCCGATCCGACGGTCATCAGCGCCATCGGGGCCGCTCCGAAGAAGTGGGCCATCTGCGGATTCCGGGAATGCGTCCGCACCATCGTCGGATGACGGAAGCGCTGCACGCTCACCGCGACGAGGAGCACGACGAGCAGCGCCGCGGCCACCACCCACACCACCCGGGAGAAGACGTGCAGACCCGGCACGTGGATCGGCAGCCCGACCCCCGCGGTCGCGACGATGCCGGTGCCCATCACCGACGCGAACCAGTTCGGCCCGAAGTTCTTGAGTCGCGCGGCCTCAGTGGTCATGGGTCGTCATTGAACAGGACACACTCGTGCTTCGATGGACACCGTGCAGATCTCCATGTTCGGCCAACTCGGCGATGCGGGCAGTTCCAATCCGGTCGACGCCTGCGTGCGCAACGTCGCCCAGTTGCACGACGAAGGCTTTCGTCGGCTGTGGATGAGCCAAATGCCCTATGAGCCAGACCTTCTCACGATTCTTGCGGTGGCGATGCGCGAGGTGCCCGACATCGAGGTGGCCAGCGGGGTGGTGCCCATCCAGAATCAACACCCCATGCAGATGGCGCAGCGCGCGCTGACCGTCAGCCTGGTGTCGGGCGGGCGCTTCATCCTTGGCCTCGGGATGACCCATCAGGCCGTTACCGAGGGCATGTGGGGCATCCCGTGGGACAAGCCGGTGCGCAGGCTCAACGAATACCTCGACGGTCTGCTGCCACTTCTGGCGGGTGAGGCCGCCGACGCGACCGGTCAAATCGTCACCACCAGAGGCGCCCTGATGATCGCCGGAGCCCCGAAGCCCGACGTGTACGTCGCAGCTCTCGGTCCGCAGCTGCTGCGGATTGCCGGTCGCCGGACGGCGGGCACGTGCACCTGGATGACGGGGCCCAAGACGCTCGCCGGCCACGTCAGCCCCACGTTGCGGCAGGCGGCCGCCGACGCGGGACGGCCCGAAGACGCGGTCCGGGTGGTGGCCGCGCTGCCGGTGAGCGTCACCGACGACGTCGACGGAGCCCGCAAGCTCGCCGCCGCGCAGTTCTCGATGTACGGCGTGCTTCCGTCCTACCGCGCGATGCTCGACCGCGAGGGCTACGCCGGGCCCGAGGACGCCGCGATCATCGGCGACGAGGCGACCGTCAGGGATCGGCTCGCCGAACTGAAGGCGGCAGGCGTCGACGAATACGTCGGTGCCACATTCGATTCCTCACCCGAGGGGCGGGCGCGCACGCGCGCGGTGCTCCGCGAACTCGACGACTGATCAGACTCCCGCGACCGGTGCCCCTGCCGGCAGCGGGACGGGCTGGACGCCGGGGGTGTGGATCGACCCCGCCAGCCAGGGCAGCGCAGCGGTGAACACCTGCGTCGCCAACGGCCAGTCGTGGCGTCCCGTCGTCGGCACCACCGAGCAGGTGATGCCCTTGGCCTTGCCGAGCCCGCACAGCGTGTTGGCGGCCTGCGTCTGATCGGTGGGCATGCCGTCCGCGTCACGGCCGCCGAGCCCGACGGCACCCTCGCTGTGCGGCATGTTGAACTTCTTCGGCGCGTCGGTGGAGATGGCGAACCAGCCCGAGACGCCTTCATAGGGAACGTGTTTGGCCATGACGGTCGCCGGGTCGAACTGCGCCCAGGCTGCCTCGCTGCCGCCGTAGAGCCGGGCGACCGTCTGATCCTTGGTGCCCGCGTTGGGTCCCGTGTCGCCGGCGATGTCGACGAAGTGGGAGAACAGTTCGGGATGCATGACGGTCAGGTCGACGGCGCAGGTGCCGCCCATGGACCAGCCGACGATGCCCCAGTCGGCGCTTGCCGAGCTGGTGCCGAAGGTGGCGTTGACGTAGGGCACCACGTCCTTGGTGAGGTGGTCGGCGACGTTCCCGCGGGTGCCGTTGACGCATTCGGTGTCGTTGTTGAACGAACCGCCGGAGTCGACGAAGACCAGCACAGGTGCGTTGCCGCCGTGGGATTGGGCGAAGGAGTCGACGATGGCTGCGGCGTTGCCGGTGCGAAGCCAGTCGGCGGGGGTGTTGAACTCGCCGCCGATCATCATCACGACCGGTAGCTTGGGTGCCGGGTTGGACGAAAACCACCGTGGGGGCAGGTAGACCAGCTCGGTCCGGTGCTTGAATCCCGATGCGGTCGAAGGAATGTCGACCGGAACCACGCTGCCGTGGTCGAGCACGGTCCCGGCCTTCTGCATGGCGGTCACGGTGTCGAGGTCCGTCTCGTCGGGTAGCGGGCCCGCGGTCAGCTGGTTCCAGGCGATCTGGACGGTGGGAAAGTAACCCACCCAGGTGTTGAGCGCCAGGCCCGTGCTCAGCAGGCACAGGGGTACGGCGGCGACCGCGGCGACGCGGCGCCACTTCACTCCGCGCCAGCCGAATACCGCTGCGGCGAGCGCGAATCCCGTCACACCGGTCCACACCCACAGCGAGTCGGGGGCGGGATCACCCGCCATGCCCTGGGAGTCGACGTACCAGTGCGCCCACGCGGCCGCGCCGATGCCCACTAGGACGGCGACGGGCGCCCAGATCAACCACCAGCGACGCGTTCGCCAGCCAAGCGCCGCGAGCACCACCACGACCGCGACGATCTGCACCGTCAGCGGCAACCAGCCCTGCAGCAGCGACAGTCCGTGGCGGTAGGTGGCAGGAGCATCAGCGGCCAAGAAGTGCACGTTTACATGGTCGCAATGAAACCTGGGCGGTTGCTGTTCGGAGGATATGAAACGCAAGAGGCCCCCGCCGCAGCGGGGGCCTCGAGCGCGTGATTCGAATTGGCTTAGAACGCAGCCTCGTCGAGTTCCATCACTTCGTTGTCGATGTTGTCGAGCACCGTGCGGGTGCTGGCCAGCAGGGGCAGGAAGTTCTTCGCGAAGAACGACGCGACGGCGATCTTGCCCTCGTAGAAGGACTTGTCCGCACCGTTCGCACCCTCGTCGAGGGCGGCGATGGCCACGACGGCCTGCTTCTGCAGCAGCCAGCCGAGGACCAGGTCGCCGACGCTCATGAGGAAGCGCACCGAGCCGAGGCCCACCTTGTAGATGTTGGCCGAATCCTCCTGCGCCGACATCAGGTAACCGGTCAGCGTGGCCGCCATGCCCTGCACGTCCGCCAAGGCGTTGGCGAGCAGCTCGCGCTCGGCCTTGAGGCGGCCGTTGCCGGACTCGTTCTTGACGAACTGCTCGATCTCGTTGGCGATGTAGCCCAGCGCAACACCCTTGTCGCGGACGATCTTCCGGAAGAAGAAGTCCTGCGCCTGGATGGCGGTGGTGCCCTCGTACAGCGAGTCGATCTTGGCGTCGCGGATGTACTGCTCGACCGGGTAGTCCTGCAGGAAGCCCGAACCGCCGAAGGTCTGCAGGCTCTCGGTCAGCTTGGCGTAGGCCTGCTCCGAGCCGACACCCTTGACGATCGGGAGCAGCAGGTCGTTGACCTTGCCGGCCAGCTCGGGGTCGACGCCGTGGACGGCCTTGGCGACCTCGGCGTCCTGGAACGTCGCGGTGTAGAGGTACAGCGCGCGAAGCGATTCCGCGTACGCCTTCTGAGTCATCAGCGACCGACGGACGTCGGGGTGATGCGTGATGGACACGCGAGGCGCGGTCTTGTCGGTCATCTGGGTCAGGTCGGCACCCTGGATGCGGCTCTTGGCGTACTCGAGCGCGTTGAGGTAACCGGTCGACAGCGTCGCGATGGCCTTGGTGCCCACCATCATTCGCGCCTGCTCGATGACCTCGAACATCTGCGCGATGCCGTTGTGCACCTCGCCGACGAGCCAACCGACGGCGGGGGTGCCGTGCTGGCCGAGCGACAGCTCACACGTCGCGGAGACCTTGAGGCCCATCTTGTGCTCGAGGTTGGTGACGTAGACGCCGTTGCGCTCGCCGGGCTCACCGGTCTCGAAGTCGAAGTGGTACTTCGGCACGAAGAACAGCGAAAGACCCTTGGTGCCAGGACCGGCACCCTCGGGGCGTGCCAGGACCAGGTGCAGGATGTTCTCGCCAAGGTCGTCGGCGTCACCGGAGGTGATGAAGCGCTTCACGCCGTCGAGGTGCCACGTGCCGTCGGGCTGCTGCACGGCCTTGGTGCGGCCTGCGCCGACGTCGGAACCGGCGTCGGGCTCGGTGAGCACCATGGTCGAGGTCCAGCCGCGCTCGGCAGCCAGGATGGCCCACTTCTTCTGCTCTTCGGTGGCCTGGTTGTACATGATCTGCGCGAAACCGGCGCCCATCGAGTACATGTAGACGGCCGGGTTGGCGCCGAGGACGCTCTCCATCAGGGCCCACTGCAGCGCGCGGGGCATCGGCATGCCGCCGAGCTCCTCGTCGAGGCCGATCTTGTCCCAGCCGCCGTCGATGATCGTGCGGACCGACTTCTTGAATGCCTCCGGCAGCGTCACCGTGTGCGTCTCGGGGTCGAAGACCGGCGGGTTGCGATCGCCGTCGGCGAACGAATCGGCGATGGGTCCCTCGGCCAGCCGGGTGATCTCGGCCAGCATCTCGCGAGCGGTGTCGCCGTCGAGGTCGCCGTAAGGCCCCTCGCCGAGCACCTTGTCCATGCCGAACACCTCGAAGAGGTTGAACAGCTGGTCACGGACGTTGCTCTTGTAGTGGCTCACGAATTCTCCTCGATGAGATGGCGTCTGCGGTTGGGTACTCGGGCTAAGTTACCCACCAGTAACTGCAGCCAACTATACCGGCTGGTAACTTGTTCGCAAAGCAGTCTCGAGCAAATATCCGCTGGCTAACCAACCCGACGGTTGATTGGGCGGCTGACCGACCATCTTCATGGCACCTGACCTGCGCATATCACCGGTTGTGATGTCTGCCACTAGTCGCCCCAGCATGCCCGCTAGGGTGAGGCGCATGAGGCGCGTGGTGGTCTGGGGAACGGGAAACATGGGCTCGACGGCGATTCGATCGGCGCTGGCGTTTCCCGGGCTGGAACTGACCGGCGTGATCACGTCATCGCCGGTCAAGGTGGGCCGCGACGCCGCCAGCTTCGCCGGCCTGGACGGCGAGACCGGAATCCTCGCCGCCGATGACGTCGACGCCGCGCTCGCCGACTGCGACGCGGTCGCCTACATGGCCTCCGGCGACATCCGCCCCGACGACGCCGTCGCCGACATCGAGCGCTGCCTGCGGGCCGGCGCGCACGTCGTCACGCCGTCGCTGTACTCCCTCTACGACCCGCGGTCGGCACCTCGAGAATGGGTCGACCGGCTGACCGCCGCCGCGGATGAGGGCGGCTCCACCCTGCTGGTCAGCGGCGTCGACCCGGGCTGGGCCAACGATGCGCTCGCCGTCATGGCCGCCGGGCTCTGCACGCGCATCAAGACCATCCATTGCCAGGAGATCTTCGACTACTCGACCTACGACCAGCCGCACGCCGTCCGCGTCAGCTGCGGCTTCGGGGGAGCCATGGACGAGACCCCGATGATGCTGCTGCCGTCGATCCCGACCATGGTCTGGGGCGGCAACATCCGGCTGATCGGTCGTGGCCTCGGCCTCGAGATCGACGACATCACCGAGGTCGTCGAACGGCTGCCGCTCGACGAGACCGTCGAGAACGTCATGGGCCGCTTCGAGAAGGGCACGCAAGGCGCGTTCCGGCTCAAGATCATCGGCTGGGCCGACGGCAAGCAACGCGTCGTCGTCGACCACATCACCCGCATCGACCCGGCCTGCGCCCCGGACTGGCCGCAGCCCGACGAGGGCGTCGGCGACCACCGCGTCATCGTCGACGGCGACCCCCAGCTGACCATCGTCAGCCGGGCCGACGTCCCGGGAGGCACCCGGGCCGACGGTGGCAACACCACGGCTGCCAACCGCCTTCTCGGTGCGATCGAATGGCTGGCGACGCAGAAGCCGGGCATCTACGACGGCCTCGACGTGCCGTTGCACACGCCGCTGCCCGACGAGGTCGAAGCCACCCGCTGGGCCTAGGCCTACGTGGCGGTTTCGTTGACCTCCGCCTTGTCCTCCACTGCCTCGGCGTCCGTCGCCGGCGCTTCCCCGTCGGGCAGCTGACCAACCAGATACTCGGCGAGCCCACCGATGGTCGGGTAGTCGAACACCGCGGTCGCGTTGATCGTGAACGCGCCGCCGAACTGGCTGTGCAGCCGGTTGCGAAGTTCGATCGCCATCAGGGAGTCGGTGCCGAGGTCTAGGAAACGGCTGCTCGCCGCCGGTGGACCCGCGAGGCGCAAGAAGTTCTGCACCTCCCGCTGCAGGAATTCGGTGACGAACCCGGCACGCTGAGCCACCGGGATCTCCTGTAGCTGCTTGAGCATCTCGCTGTCGCCCGTGACCTCGCCTGCCGCACTGGGCAACACCAGGTCCAGGATCGGCGGCCTCGAACTGCCAAGCACCTTCGCGGCGCGCTGCCAGTTCGCCTTGATCACCGTGGCCTGGCCGGTGCCGTTGGCGACCACCTCGGCAAGGGCGCTCAACGCGGCCGACGGCTCCAGCGGAATCAGGCCTTGGGCACCGATGTTCGCGGTCGCAGCCTCCGACGACGCCATGCCGCCCTGCGCCCATGGGCCAAAGTTGACTCCGGTGGCGGGCAGACCCTTGGACCGTCGCTCGGCGACCAAGCCGTCGAGCAGCGCGTTGGCTGTCGCATAGTTGGACTGCCCCGGCGAGCCGAACAGGGCCGACACCGAAGACGACACGATGAAGAAGTCCAGCTCGTCGTCGGCGGTCAGGCGATCGAGGTGGTATGCCCCGAAGGCCTTGGGCGCGAGCGCCGTTCGGAACCGCTCGACGCTCTGCTGGGACAGCAGCGCATCGTCGAGAACACCCGCCAGGTGCACGACGCCACCCAGCGGCGACAAATCCGCACGAATCCGCTCCAGCAGCGTCGCCACCTCGGACTCGTCGCCGACGTCGGCCGAGAACACGTGGACCCGGCACTTGTGCCGCTCGGTGATCTCGTCGATCGCCCGCTGCGCATCCGCGTCGGGCGCGCGACGGCTGGTCAGCACGATCTCACCGGCGCCGAGATGAGCCAGATACGCCGCCGTGTGCAGGCCGATCGCGCCGAGTCCGCCGGTGATCAAATAGCTTCGATCGGCCCGGGGGGCCAGCGGATTCGGAATCTGCACCACGATCTTGCCGATGTGGCGGGCCTGCTGCATCCGACGGAACGCGGCCCGCGCCTCGGTCAGCGGATAGATCTCGGCGGGCAGTGGCGTCCATTCACCTGAGGCCAAGCCCTCCGACACCTCGGTGAGCAGCGCGCGAATGCGCTCGGGCTCGGTGAACATCACCGTGTCCAACGCGACGATCTCGTATGCGATGTCGGGACGAGCCTCGGCCATCTGCTCCGGCGTCCAGATGTCGCGCTTGGCGATCTCGGCGAAACGGCCGTTCGGGGCGGTGGCCTTCAGCGTTGCCTCGATGAACCCTTCGCTGGTCAGGCTGTTGAGCACCACGTCGACGCCTGTGCCGTCGGTGTCGGCCAGGATCTGGTCGGCGAAATCCGTTGAGCGCGAATCGTATACGTACTTCACCCCCAGCTTGCGCAGCGTCGCACGCTTGAAGGTGCTCGCCGTGGCGAAGACCGTGGCACCGCACTGCTGGGCCATCTGGACGGCAGCCAATCCGACGCCGCCGCTGGCCGCGTGGATGAGCACCTTGTCGCCCGGCTTGAGCTGCGCCCAGTCGAACGACAACCGAACCGTCAGCGCCGCAGCGGGAATGGTCGCGGCCTCCACCGCGCTGATCCCGTCCGGGATCGGCGCGAGGAACGGCGCTGGCACGTTGAACCGGGTGGCGAACGCGCCCTGCATGGAGCCGTAGACGCGCTGACCCACCTCGACTCCGGTGACCCCCTCACCCAACTGGGTGACGACGCCGGCGAAGTCGCCGCCGATCGGACCGGGATCGCCGGGATAGAGGCCAAGCACGTTGAGCACGTCGCGGAAGTTGAGGCCGGCGGCCTCCACCCGAACCTGCACGTAGTCCGCATCCGGCGGCGGTACGTCCTTCTCGGTCAGTCGCAGGTTGTCGATCGCGCCGCGTTCGGTGGGCGCCAACACGTAGTCACCGGCGCGCGGCACCGTGAGATGACCGCTGCGGGCCCACGGCAACAACCGCGACGCCAACAGCTTGCCTTGACGCAGCGCGAGTTCCGGCTCGTCGACCGGCTTGGCGAGCAGGCTTACCATGGCGTCCACGGCCTCCTCGGAGCCGTCGCAGTCCACCAGTCGGCAGCGCAGCATCGGCTCTTCGTTGATCGTGGTGCGGCCGAATCCCCACAGCGCCGCCTGGACCGGGTCGACCGGCTCGCCGGACTCGGTGGCGACGGCCCGTTCGGTGACGATCCACAGCCCGCCGGGCAGCTTCACCTCGCCGCCCTGCACGGTGTGCACGGCGCTGAGCAGGTTGGCGATTTCGCTCTCCATGCGCGCGGTGGCCTCGGCGGTCGTCTCGTGCCCGAGTGGCGCCGCACTGCGCCACACCACACCGGAGAACCCGAGACCCCGCTGGTGAGCATCCGCCAGCACCTGACCGAGGAGCTCCGGGTCGATGTCCCGATTCAGCGGGATGCAGCCCGGCACCTTCGCGGCGAGTTCGTCGAACCCGGCGACCAGCCAGGTGCCGCTTGCGCTTCCGGCGCCGTTGCCGTCGTCACCCGAGGCAGGCACCTCGTGCCAGCCGAGGGTGTAGAGCAGTCGCGTCGCGTCGCCTCCGAGGCCACGCAACAGGGCCTCGCGTGGTGCGCGCTTGACGGTGAACTCGCGAATTCCGCCCAGCTGACGGCCATCTCGATCGAGGAAGTCGAGGTCGAAGACCTGGGTTTCGCTGTCGAGACCGCTGTCGTGCCACCTCGCGCGGCAGTAGAACCGCCGAGGCATCTTCTCGCGCAACGTCACCTGCCCGTACCGCAGCGGCAGGAACAGGTCGTTGACCCCCTGCTCGGCGGCGAGAAGGGCGGGGAAGGCGGGGAAGGCGACGCCGGTGCACAGGTCCATCAGCACCGGGTGCATCGGTTCGGTGCCGAGGTGCTCGGTGAGCTCTTCGCCGACGAGGATGTCGCCGATCGCCTCACCGTCGCCAAGCCACAACGACTTCAACGAGCCCGACCAGGTCGGGCCCCACGCCAGCTCCAGGTCGGCGAACGTCTCGAACAGGTCCTGAGGACGCATCCTCTCCAACCGCTCGACTGCCTCGTCGACCGGTTCCTGCGGCTCGGCGGTGGCGTCGGCGTCGTCGGCACCGGTGGCCACGACACCCTCGGCGTTCAGCGACCACTCGGCGCCCTTTTCGCCGTACGCGCGGCTGTGCACCTGGAACCGCGACTCGCCATCCTGGTTGAGGGGATGCAGTGTCAGCTGTACTTCGCGAGAAGCCTTCTCGGGCAGGATGATCGGCTCGTAGAAGAACACTTCCTTGGCCCGCGCCGGGGTGCCGACGGCGGCCAACGCCATCGCCGCGTAGGTCGCGCCGGGGACGACGACCGTGCCGTAGATGACGTGGTCGGAGAGCCACGGCTGCGACTTCACCGACAGCCTGCTGGTGAAGACGGAGTCGCCGGACGCGAGCTCCTTTGCGCTGCCAAGGATTCCGGACACCGACGCACCGTTGCCCTCGGCCCCGGTGAGGCCGGAGGCCTTGGGCCAGAACCGGCGGCGTTGGAACGGGTAGGTCGGCAGCTCCAGCGGCGTCGTACGCCCGTGGGCGATTGCCACGAAGTCCGGCCGGTGGCCACCGACGTAGGCGGCAGCCAGTGCGTCGGCGATCTGGCGACGGTCGTCGACGCCCTTGCGCATCGACAACACCGCCCTCGGTGCGGCCAGGTGTTCCGGCCAGACCTGCACCGCGGCGCTCGTCAACACCGGTTGCGGACCGATCTCCATCAGCACCGAGCAGCCAAGGGCCGCCACGGTGCGCACGCTCTCGGCGAACTGCACCGGCTGGCGGGAATGACGCCGCCAGTAGCCGGCGTCGAGCGGGGTCTGGGGCGCGAGGACGGCACCGGTTCGGTTGCACACCAACGGCAGCGTTGGTGCCGCGAATTGCACCTGCGACGCGTAGGACTCGAACTCGTCGAGCACCGGGTCGAGCAGCTCGGAGTGGAAGGCGTGGCTCGTCTGCAGCCACGTGCAGCGGATTCCCTCCTCCTCGAACCGCTCGACGGCGCTCTCCAGGTCCTCACCGGGGCCCGAGAGCACGGTGTTGGGACCGTTGTAGGCGCCGACCGACACCCGCGGGTAGTCGGCGGCGACCTGTTCGACCTGCTTGGCGTCGGCGAACACCGCGACCATTCGGCCGCCCTCGGGAAGGCTGCCGAACAGCCTGCCGCGCTCGGCGATCAGCCGTGCGCCGTCGGCGAGGCTGAACACCCCCGCCACGCACGCGGCCGCGTACTGGCCGACGCTGTGGCCGAGCACCACGTCCGGCTCGATGCCCCACGACTGCCACAGCCGGGCCAGGCCCATCTCGACGGCGAAGAGGGCGGGCTGCGCAAACGACGTGTGCCGCAACGCCTCTCCGGCCTTGCCTCCGGTGTCGAGGTCGGTCGCGAACATCACCTCGAGCAACGGGCGCGGCAGAATGTCCTTGACCGCGTCCGCGCACTGCAGCACGGTTTCGGCGAACACCGGTTCGCTCTCGAACAGTTCGCGTGCCATGCCGGGGTACTGACTCCCCTGACCGGTGAACAACCACGCCGTCGTCGGGTGGTTGACGTGCTCGCCACGGACGACGCCGGGGCGCAGGCGATTCTCGGCCAGTTCGGCAAGGCCGTCGCGGGCGGCCGCGATCGAGTCGACGACCAGCGCGGCGCGATGTTCGAAGTGCGACCGTCCGGTCCCTGCGGTGAGGCACACCGCGGCGAGGTCGGCGTCCGGGTGCACGCCCAGCCACGTGTCGTAGCGTCGCGCCAACGCCGCCAAGGCTTCTGGAGACCGCGCGGACAGCGGCAGCACTAGGACCGGAGCCGTCGAGGCTTCTGGTGCGGCATCGGACGGCTCGACCGTCGCCGGCGCCTCCTCGATCAGCACGTGCGCGTTGGTCCCGGTGAAGCCGAACGAGCTGACGCCTGCACGACGTGGCCTGCCGTTGGCGTGCCACGGAGTCGCCTCGTCGACGACCCGGACGGGCAGGGAAGCCCAGGGAATGTGGGGTGACGGGTTGTCGAAGTGCAGGCTCTCGGGCAGCAGTTCGTTCTGCAGCGACAACACGACCTTGATCAAACCGGCTGCGCCGGAGGCAGATTCGGTGTGCCCGATGTTGGTCTTCACCGAACCCATCAGCAGCGGTCGGTCGGTGTCCCGCGAGCCGGCGTAGGCGGCCGCTGCGGCCTGCACCTCGATCGGATCGCCGAGCGGAGTGCCGGTTCCGTGTGCCTCCAGGTAGTCGACGTCGCCGCCGTCGAGGCCAGCGCGGGCGAGGACCGTGCCGATGAGGCGTTGCTGGGCACCACCATTGGGCACGGTGAGGCCACTGGACGCGCCGTCCTGGTTCACCGCACTGCTCGAGATGACGGCGCAGATGCGGTCCCCGTCGCGCTCGGCGTCACTGAGCCTCTTGAGTACGAGAACGCCGCATCCCTCGCTGCGCACGTAGCCGTCGGCGGAGGCGTCGAATGTCTTGCATCGTCCGACGGGGGAGAGCATGCGCGCGCGGGAGGCCGCGATCATGGTGACCGGGCTCAGCAGGACATTGACCCCACCGGCCAACGCCATGTCGCAATCGCCGAAGCGCAAGGCCTGAGCGGCCTGATGGACCGCGACCAGCGCCGAGCTGCACGCGGTGTCGACGGCCACTGCGGGGCCCTCGAGTCCCAGCGCGAAGGCGACCCGACCGGAGATGGCGTTGAGCGCGTTGCCGGTGATGAAGTGCGGTTCGATCTTGTCGATCGACCCGGCCGACAGCAGGTGCGCGTACTCGTTGGCGGCCACGCCCATGAAGATTCCGGTGCGGCTGCCACGCAGCGAGGCAGGCGAGTACCCGGCCCGTTCCAGGCCCTCCCACACGGTTTCGAGCGTCAGCCGCTGCTGCGGTTCGATCCAGACGGCCTCACGTGGTGAGATGCCGAAGAACTCCGGATCGAATCCGTCGATCCCGTCGAGGAATCCACCGAATCGCGTGTACGTCTTGCCCGCACTGTCCGGATCGGGGTCGTAGAACTCGTCGATGTCGAAGCGGTCCTCGGGAACCTCGCGGATCGCGTCGACCCCGCCGGAGAGCAGGTCCCAGAAGGCCTCCGGGTCCGGTGCGCCGGGGAAGCGGCACGACACCGCGACGATGGCGATCGGTTCGTCCGAGCGGGTCGTCACCGACCGAGCCACAGCGGGTGCGGCGTCGGGGGTTTCGCTGAGACCGAGCACGTCACCGAGAAGGTAGTCGGCCACGTCGGACAGGCGCGGGTGATCCATCACCACGGTGACGGGGATTTCCTTACCGACACCCGCCTCGATGCGCCGCCGCATCTCCACGGCCATGAGCGAGTCCATGCCGAGGTCGAAGAAGCCGGCGTCCTCGCGGATCTCCGAGGCGTCGACCAGCGTTATCTCGGCCACCGCATCGCGCAGGTAGTCGGTGAGCAGTCGCCTGCGCTGTTGCACCGGGGCGTTGACGAGCCGTTCGACCAGCTGCGTCCTTCCGGTGCTCGTCGTGGCCTGTGTCGCCGTCTGCTCGGTGGGCAGCTCGCGCTCCACCTCCGAGAGGAACGCGCGCCTGCCCGCCTGCTGATATAGCGGCAGGAAACGGGCCCAGTCGATTCGGGCCAAGACGGCGTGCGCGGGTCCGCCTGCGGAGGCCGCGGCCACGGCGTCGACCAGTCCTGCCAGCGCATCCGCGGGCGAGAGGGTCCGGACGCCGCGCTGCTCGAGCCGTGCACGGGATTCCGCGTCGGCCATGCCCGCCGACCACGGGCCGAAGTTGACGCTGGTGGCCGGGACGCCCCGCTCGCGAAGGCGCGCGGCCAGCCCGTCGAGAAAGGCGTTGGCCGCGGCGTACGCGGTCTGCCCGAAGCCGCCCCACACCGAGGCGATCGAGGACGTGCTGATGAAGAAGTCGAGCTGCAGGTCGGTCGCGGCCTCGGCGAGATGCCAGGCGCCCCAAACCTTTCCGGCGAAGACGCGGTCGACTTCGGCGTCGTCGAGACCGCTGAGCGGGGTGGTGCCGATCTCGCCAGCGGCGTGGACGATGCCGGCCAGGGGCGGTAGTTCGGCCTGGATGCCTGCCAACAGGCGGGCGACGTCGTGTGCGTCTGCCACGTCGGCCGTAACCACCCGGATCTCGCAGCCGTGCTGCGCGGCCAGTGCGTCGACTCGCCGTTGGGTGGCGTCACCGGGAGCTCGCCGGCTGGTTAGCACCAGCTGCCCGGCGCCGTTCGCGGCCAGGTAGCCGGCGATCTCCATACCGATGGCTCCGAGGCCACCGGTCACCAGGTATGTTGCGTCGCTTCGGACTTCCAGCGGCTTCCCGGTTGGCTGCGGGGTGCGGCGGACGAGTCGAGGCAGATGGACCGCCCGACCACGCAGCGCGATCTGGTCTTCTCGAGCGGCGGTGTCGTGTGGAGCCGTGACGCGGTCGAGAAGCCGGGTCCACTCGTCACCGGTGGCATCGGTCGGCAGGTCGGCCAGGCCGCCCCACACCTGCGGAAGCTCCAGAGCCGCGGCGCGGCCGAAACCCCATAGCGCGGTCTGTTCGGGCGCGACGACGTCGGTGTCCGTGACGCGCTGTGCACCGCGGGTCAGCACCCAGATCGGTGCGCGAAGGTCGGCTGACGTCGCGGCCTTGAAGAGACGCCGCGTGCCGCTCAGGATTCGATGTTGGATCCGCAGCAGCGATTGCGTCGACGGTGCCGCGTCCGAGTCGAGCGCCGCGACGTTCAGGATGCGCAGCGCCGGACCGTCGGCGGCAGCGGTGCGCAGCGCCTCGGCGAGCGCGGTCTCGTCGGCGTCGGAGGTCGGCAGGTCGACGAACCGATGCCGTTGTCCGCGGGCGGTGATGGCGTCGACCAAGGGCTGCAGCGCGGGGGAGTGCGTGCCGACGAGAAGCCAGCTGAACTCCTCGCCGGACCCGGTGCCGGAGAGCGGGTTGGGGGACTTGTCCCAGCGGATCTCGTAGCGGTCGTCCGACGTCGACTGTGCCACGCGCTGTCGGTTGTGTTGTGCCGCAAGCTCGGTCAGAACCTTCATGACCTGCGGGTCCTCGCCCGACCCGCCAAGCAGGGTGGCGAGTTCGGCGATGTGTCCGTCCTCCAGCAGGCGGACGGAGTCGGTGCGAGGCCCGACAACGGCCCGTTCCTCGCCGGCCGGCTCACGGTCGTCCTTGAACCAGTACTGCCGGTGTTCGAAGGGGTAGGTGGGAAGGTCGACCTTCCGCGCCGGGGTCTGCTGGAAGG
Source organism: Mycolicibacterium hodleri (assembly GCA_006864685.1). Lineage (GTDB taxonomy): Bacteria > Actinomycetota > Actinomycetes > Mycobacteriales > Mycobacteriaceae > Mycobacterium > Mycobacterium hodleri_B. The sequence continues at coordinate 69,547 of VIFX01000009.1, forward strand.
CCGCGAAGTCGGGCACGTGACCCTGGACGTAGGCGTCGGCGACGGCCTCGGCGATCTGTCTGTGGTCGACGACGTTTCGGCGCAGCGACGCGATCGCCCGAGGGGCGGTCGCCGCATCGGGCCACGCCCGCAGGGCGGTGGCGGTGAGCACCGGCTGGGGGCCGATCTCCAACAGCACCTTGCAGTTTAGCGCGGCGAGGGTCTGCACGCTCTTGGCGAACTCCACCGGCTGGCGGGCGTGCCGACGCCAGTATGCACCGTCGAGTCGCGTGCTCCAGCCGAGCGCGTCACCGGTCCGGTTGTCGATCAGAAGGCGTTGTGGCGCAGCGTAATTCACGGTGTCGGCATACGACTCGAACTCGTCGAGGATCGGGTCGAGCAGCGCCGAGTGGAACGCGTGGCTGGTGTCGAGCCAGTCGCATCGGACACCGTCGGCGGTCAACGCGGCGACGGCCCGCTCCAGATCGGCTGCGGGGCCCGACAACACGGTGTTGGCGCCGTTGTAGGCGGCGACCGACACGGCGGGGAACTCGTCGGTGACGCTTTCCGCGCGTTCGGCGTCGGTGAAGACGGCCACCATCCGGCCACCCGCGGGCAGACTGCCGAAGAGGCGGCCGCGTTCGGCCATCAGTCGCACGCCGTCCTCCAGCGTCAGCACCCCGGCGACGCAGGCGGCCGCGTACTGGCCGACGCTGTGGCCCAGCACGACGTCGGGTTCGAAGCCCCACGACTGCCACAGGGCGACGAGGCCCATCTCCACCGCGAACAGGGCAGGCTGCGCGTACGCGGTCTGCCCAAGTGTCTCGTCCCCGGTGCCTCCGAAGATCACGTCCAGCAACGGCTTTTCGAGGACGTCGGCGACCACTGCGGCGCACCTGTCCAAGGTCTCGGCGAATACCGGTTGGGTGGCGTACAGCTCCTTGGCCATGCCGGTGTACTGGCTGCCCTGACCGGTGAAGAGCCACGCCGTCTTCGGGGTGTCATGAGATTCCCCGCGGAGGAGTCCCGGAGCCGGGCGGTCGTCGGCGAGCGCGCCGAGGAGCTCGATGGCGGATTCTCTGGAGTCGACAACCAGTGCGGCCCGGTGCTCAAGGTGTGCCCGCGCCGTGCCCGCGGTGATGCAGACGTCGGCGAGGCTGGCCTCGGGGTGCGCGGTCAGCCACCGGCGGTAGCGGTCTGCGAGCTGCGTCAAGGCGGCGGGTGTGCGGGCCGAGAGCGGAAGGATGCTGAAGCGGTCCGCTGGTTGGTCGGCCGGGTCGGCAACGGCCACCGCGGATGCCGGGGGCGCTTCTTCGAGGATGACGTGTGCGTTGGTGCCTGCGAAACCGAACGAGCTGACGCCTGCGATGCGGGGACGGTCGCCCCGCGTCCACGGGGTGGTCTCGCGGACGACCTCGACGGCAAGGCGGTCCCACGGAATGTGCGGTGAGGGGTTCTCGAAATTGCAGTGCTTGGGCAAGGTTTCGTGCTCGAGGGACAGGATGACCTTGATGACGCCTGCGATTCCCGCGGCTGCCTCGAGGTGTCCGATGTTCGTCTTCGCCGATCCGATCAACAGCGGCTGGTCGGACGCGCGGCCGGCGCCGAGCACGGCTCCGGCGGCCTGGGCCTCGATCGGGTCGCCGAGCGACGTCCCGGTGCCGTGTGCCTCGAGGTATCCGACGTCGCGGGGTTCGAGGTCGGCGCGCTTGAGCGCATCGGTGATGACCCGTTGTTGCGCAACGCCATTGGGCACCGTCAAGCCGCCCGACGCGCCGTCCTGGTTGATCGCACTGCCGCGAATCACGGCTCGAATGTGGTCGCCGTCGGCGATCGCGTCTTCGAGGCGCTTGATGACGATGATCCCGCAACCCTCACCGCGCACGTAACCGTCGGCGGCGGCGTCGAACGTCTTGCATCGGCCGTCGGGCGCGAGCATGTGGGCGTTCGAGAACGTGATCATGGTGGCCGGGGTGAGCAGCACGTTGGCGCCACCCGCAAGCGCGAGATCGCACTCTCCAAGGCGCAGTGCTTGGCAGGCTTGGTGAATCGCCACCAGCGACGAGCTGCACGCCGTGTCGACTGCCACCGACGGACCTTGGAGCCCCAGCCGGTAGCTGATGCGGCCCGCTGCAGCGGCGTTCGACGTACCGATCGCGAGGTACGCCTCGATCTCGTCGTAGTTCAGCGCGTCGGATGCCATCCCCAAGTAGTCGTGGGTGGCCAACCCGACGAAGACGCCGGTGTTCGTGTTTGCCAAATCTGTAGGCGCCGTGCCGGAATGTTCGACGGCGCGCCACGACGTCTCGAGAAGGATGCGATGTTGGGGGTCCATCAGCCGGACTTCGCGGGCCGACATTCCGAAGAACGGTGCGTCGAATCCGGTGACGTCGTCCACGAAGCCAGCCCGGCGGGTGACGATCTTGCCGGGGACTCCCGGTTCGGGATCGTAGAAGTCATCGGCGTTCCAGCGGTCTTTCGGCACGTCGGAGACGGCGTCGCGGCCCTCGACCAGGACGTCCCAGAACTCGTCTGCGTCTGCCGCACCCGGGAACCGTGCTGCGTAGCCGACTACCGCGAAACGCGGGGCCTGCCCCATCGGATGAACTTCGCTGCCCATGGCAGTGCCCTTCCATGATGACCTACGGTGAGGTAACTTACTCGCCGGTCAGATTAACTTACTCATTGGTCAGTTTCGAGCGGTTTGAGGCCGCTGAGTTGCTGAGAAGCAATGTCGCCGCCCACTATGGCACGTGTGGCCCGGCGTCACGGATTCGTCACCGACGATCTGGCGGAGTCGGTTACCGAGGGTATGTTGGGCGCCGCGACGTGAGGTGCCGGCTCCGGCAACCGGGCAAACTGGGAGGACGAAGTTCTTGCGCATCGGCGATATAACCATCGGCGCTCTTCACGAGTGGTCGGTGAGTTCGGGAACCGTGACGTCGTGGCACCCCACCGCGGCAGCACAGGAGAAGGCTCGCCAGGCGCCCGTCAGCACCGTGCCGGTGAGCTACATGCAGCGTCAACACCTCCGCAACTACCATGACCGCGCGGCCGCGGGACTGAACTTCTCGCGTCAGATCATCGCCAGCTGCGAGGTGGCCGGCGAGTGCGACATCGCTGCCATGGACCACGCCGTCAACGCGTACCTCCAACGTCACGACACCTTCCGGAGCTGGTTCGAACGAACCGATGCAGGCGAATTCATCCGCCACGCCATCGAGGATCCCACCGACATCGAGTTCGTGCCCGTCGAGCAAGGGCACATGACGCCCGACGAGATCCATGCCCACGCCGTCAGCATCCCGAATCCGTTGGAGTGGGGCTGCTTCACCTTCGGAATCATCCAGCACGACGGCAACTTCACCTTCTTCGCCGCCATGGACCACGTCCACGGCGATGCGACGTTGATCGGCACCACGATGATGGAAGCCAACGGCATGTACTCGGCGCTGAGTTCGGGCGGCGACGCCCTGGTGCTCCCCGACGCAGGCAGCTTCGACGCCTTCTGCGTCCGAGAGCAGGGGTACACCTCGGAGCTGACCACGGATTCACCCGGCGTGCGCAGGTGGATCGACTTCGCGCAGAACAACGGGGACGGCTTCCCGGAGTTTCCGCTGCCGCTCGGCAACCCGAACAAGGCGACCGCCAGCGACATGACGTCGCACTTTCTGATGGACGCGGCGCAGACCGAGCGCTTCGAGGCGGCGTGCTCGGCCGCGGGTGCGCGCTTCGTCGGCGGTCTCTTCGCGTGTCTCGGGCTGGTCGAACACGAATTCACCGGCGCCCTGACCTACTACGGGCTCACGCCTAGGGATTCCCGAACCGCCGGCGACAATTTCATGACGCAGGGGTGGTTCACCGGACTGATCCCGATCGTCGTCCCGGTGGCGGCGACGTCGTTCACCGAGGCGGCCGCGGCCGCCCAGGCGTGCTTCGACTCGAGCCTGGACATGGTGCGGGTGCCGTACTACCGCGTGTTGGAGCTGGCACCGTGGCTGCGATGGCCGCAGCCGAACTTCCCCGTGTCGAACTTCCTGCACGGCGGCGCGGCGCCGCTCAACGCCGTCCTCGCGGCGGGCGCCATGGGGCTGGCGAACAACATCGGGATCTACCCGGACGGACGGTTCTCCTACCAGCTGACCATCTACATATTCCGGTACGGGGAGGGCACGGTCATGGCCATCATGCACCCCGACAACCCGGTGGCCAAGAAGTCGGCAACCCGCTACATGGAGGCCATGAGTTCGGTCGCCGTGCGCGTCGCCGACAGCGGTCACTGGGGACGCGTTGCATGACAGGGAGCACATGGATGGCAACGGTTCTTCGGCGCGACACGCGAATCGTGCGGCGGTGAGGGCGTCATGCGACGGCTAGCTGATCTCGTGGTCCGGTGGCCCTGGGCGGTCGTAGGCGTGTGGGTCGCGCTGTTGATCGCCCTGCCGCTGACCCTTCCGTCCCTAGGTTCGATGGCCGAGAAGCATCCGCTCGCCATCCTGCCCGCGGACGCACCGTCGAGTGTCACCGCTCGCAAGATGACCGATGCATTCCATGAATCGGGCAACGACGACCTCCTCCTGATCGCGCTGACCAATGAAAACGGACTAAGCGCGGGCGACGAGCCGACGTACCGCAAGCTGGTGGACGCGCTGCGCGACGACGTGACAGACGTCGTGATGGTGCAGGATTTCGTCAACACACCAGAGCTGCGGCAGTTCCTGACGAGTGAGGACAAGAAGACCTGGGTGTTGCCGGTGGGTCTAGCGGGGGAGTTGGGTACTCCGCAGGGCTTCGCGTCCTACAACCGAGTGGCCGACCTGGTCAAACTCAGTACCGCGGGCAGTCCGCTGGACGTGCACGTCACGGGGCCGGCGGCCACCGTCGCCGACCTCACCGTCGCGGGTCAAACCGATCGTCTGCCGATCGAACTCGCGATCGCAATCCTGGTGCTCGCGGTCCTGTTGCTGGTCTACCGCAGCGCGGTCACGATGCTGCTGCCGCTGGTGACGATCGGGTCGTCCCTGCTGATCGCGCAGTCTTTGGTGGCTGGATTTTCCGAGCTGACGGGGTCGGGCGTCTCGAACCAATCCGTCATCTTCCTGAGCGCCATCATGGCCGGTGCCGGGACGGACTACGCGGTCTTCCTCATCAGCCGCTATCACGATTATTTGCGATTGGGGGCCGACCCCGAACGGGCGGTCCGACAGGCGATGGCGTCCATCGGGAAGGTGATCACCGCATCAGCCACCACCGTGGGGCTCACCTTCCTGTTGTTGAGCTTCGCGAAGATGGGAGTCTTCCGAACGGTCGGAACTTCGGCGGCAATCGGGATCGGCGTCGCCTACCTGGCCGGCGTCACGTTGTTGCCGGCAATTCTGCTGCTCGCCGGGCCGCGTGGCTGGATCAAGCCGCGGCGCGAACTGACCGCTCGATTCTGGCGGCGGTCTGGCATCCGCATCGTGCGCAGACCGGTGGCCCATCTCGTGACCAGCCTGCTGGTGTTGGGCCTGCTGGCCAGCTGCGCGATCTTTGCGCACTACAACTACGACGACCGCAAGGCCGTGGCGGCGTCGGCACCAAGCTCTGTCGGGTACGCCGCGCTGGAACGCCACTTCCCGATCAGCCAGTCGATACCCGAATACGTCCTCATCCAGTCGCCGCGTGATCTGCGTACGCCGCAGGCGCTTGCGGACCTGGAGCAGCTGGCTTCGCGTATTGCCCAATTACCTGACATCGGTCTGGTCAGTGGCGTCACCAGGCCTTTGGGAACCGTGCCGCCCGAGTTCAGGGCTACCTATCAGGCTGGCCTCGTCGGTTCCCGGCTGGCCGACGGCTCCAACCAGATCGACCAGCGCACGGGCGACCTCAGCCGGCTGTCAGCCGGAGCCAATACGTTGGCCGACAGCCTCGTCGACGTGCGCGCGCAGGTCAACAAGATCGCGCCGAACATCCAGCGTCTGATCGACTCCGTCTCCTCACTGAGAGCCAAGAACGGCGGCGACACCCTGGTGCGCGACGTCGACAATGCCGCAAAGCTGGTCGACGCCATCAACGCGCTCGGCAATCAGATGGGCATCAACTTCACCGCTGCCAGGGATATGTTCGCCTGGATCGGCCCGGTCTTGACGGCGTTGCAGGGCAACCCGATCTGCGACCTCGACACCTCCTGTAGCAATACCCGCGACGTATTCGCGCGACTCGTCGCCTCGCGCACCAATGGAAACCTCGATCAGCTGAACAATCTGGCGCACCAGCTGCAGGGGATGGGTGACAAACAGTCTCTGAATGCCACGTTGAAGAAGCTGAACAGCACACTCGCCGGCGTCTCCTCGGCCGTCAACGCCATGGGGTTGGACAAACCCGGCGGTGCGCAGGCGGGCCTGACCCAGCTGAAGCAGGGCGCCGACCGCCTGGCTGGTGGCAGCCAGCAGGTAGCTGGCGGGGTGGACCAACTCGTCGAACAGGTCAAGGTGATAGCCGACGGCCTTGGCGAGGCTTCGGGGTTTCTGTTGACGATGAAGGCAAACGCTTCAGATCCATCGCAGGCCGGGTTCAACATCCCGGTGGAAGTGCTGAAGCTGGCGGAGTTCCAAAAGGCCGCCAAGGCGTACGTGTCGCCGGACGGACACTCGGTGCGGTACCTGGTGCAAACCAAGCTCGACCCGTTCAGCTCTGCGGCGATGGATCAGGTCAACCAGATTAGAGACGTCGCCATGGGGGCCCAGCCGAACACCACGTTGGCCGACGCCACGATCTCGATGGGAGGGTATCCGGCCGCGCTCAAGGACACCCGCGATTACTACCAGCAGGACATTCGGTTCATCATCATCGCGACGCTCATCGTCGTCCTGCTGACTCTGATGGTGCTGCTGCGCGCGATCGTCGCACCCCTGTACCTCGTTGGCACCGTGGTGCTTTCGTACTTTGCGGCCATCGGTATCGGCGTATTCGTATTCCAGTTCCTGCTCGGGCAGCAGTTGCATTGGAGTGTGCCGCCGTTGGCCTTCGTCGTACTGGTGGCGGTGGGAGCCGACTACAACATGCTCCTGGTGTCGCGAATGCGCGACGAGTCTCCGCGCAGCCTGCGTTACGGAGTCATCCGTACCCTGGGTTCGACGGGCGGTGTGATCACCGCGGCAGGGCTCATCTTCGCCGCTTCGATGGGCGGACTGATGTTCTCGAGCATCGGCATCGTGCTGCAGGGCGGCTTCGTCATCGGGGTGGGAATTTTGTTGGACACCTTCGTGGTTCGCACCATCACGGTCCCCGCGATTGCGGTTCTGGTCGGCCGCGCGAACTGGTGGCCGTCAGGTCGAATGAGTGCGCGGCGGTCGTCGACGCCGAAGGCCGAACCCGTCGAGCAACCCGGTTAGCGCGGGCCTGCGATGTATGTGAAACTACGACACGAAGCAGACGGGTCAGGACTACGGATGAAGAAGCTCCTCGCGGGACTTGCGGTAGTGGTAACTGCTGGCGTCACTGGATGTTTCGGCGTAGGTTCCGCCGCCGCAGACGACGCGCGGCCCGCCGATCCGCCTGCGCCGGGATCACCGGCCGGCAACACCCCGGCCCCCGTCGCGGCGGTGAACGGGACGGCGTACGCCCTCGGCGGCGCCCACGTCCTCGGGATTCCCTACGACGAATACATCCGACTCACGGGCGCTGACTGGTTCCCTGGGATGAAGCGGGAGAAGGTCGACTATCCCGCGGGCCAGGTTCAGGGCCACGTTCTGGAGCGACTGTTCCCCGGTATCGGCCCCATCGGAGAGCAGATCCGTCCCGGTTTGGGCTTGGACGGCCCGAGTATCGGCGAGTCCGTCGACGTCGGCGAGCCGAACCTCCAGGCGGCCATTCGCAACGGTGGTCCCGGGGTCGCGATGGGCTTGTCCGAGGGGGCCTTCGTCCTCGACGCCGTGAAGGATCGATTGGCCACTGATCCGACCGCTCCGCCGCCGGATCAGTTGAGCTTTGCGACGTTTGGCGACCCACTTGCGAAGAGCTCCTTCGGGGAGAGCTTTCTGACCCAGATGTTCCCCGTGGGCAGCGTCGTGCCCGCGCTGGACTTCCGCATGCCCGCTCCGGTCGAGAGTCAGTACCACACCGACCAGTTCGTTTCTGCCTACGACAGCATCGCCGACTTTCCCGATCGTCCGGACAATCTGTTCGCTCTTGCCAATTCGATCGCCGGGCTGGCCACCGGCCACACTGCCATTGCGTTCACCAAACCGAGCAACGTGCCGCCGCAGAACGTCAGGACGGAGGTCAACTCCAGGGGCGGGACGACCACGACGTATCTAATTCCGGAGGAGCACCTCCCGCTGGTCCTGCCCTTCAAGTATCTCGGTTACCCGCAGGACACGCTGAATCAGCTCGACGCGATACTGCTGCCCCGCGTGAACGCGGGCTACTCGCGAAACGACGATCCGGCGACGGCTCCGGTCCAGGTGGACCCCGAGCGCGGCTTCGATCCCGTGGCTGTCACCGCGCCTGCCAACGAGGCGACCTTCAGCGGCAGCGATGATCCACTCTCGACGCTCGCCAACAGCCTGATGTCCGCGTTCTCCAGTGGCCCCGAGTAGCCGTGCGGACAGTCAGATTTCCACGAACTACGACGGACGTGACGTGACGCCTGCCCCCCAGTCGAGCATCCTCTCGATACTGCACGGTCGCGCTAGCATGCGCCCCGACGAGGTCGCCTTCACCTTCACCAACTACGACCACGATTCTGGAGGCGTTGCCGAGAGTGTGACGTGGTCGCAGTTGTCCCGCCGAACGTTGAATGCGGCGCGCGAACTCGGCAATCACGCATCGGTCGGAGACCGGGTCGTGATTCTGGCACCACAGGGACTCGATTACGTCCTGGCATTCCTGGGGTCCATGCAGGCCGGCCTGATCGCGGTGCCGCTGCCCCTGCCGCACCGCGGCGCCAGCCACGATCGGGTGAGTGCCGTCTTCGACGACACGTCGCCCGCGGTCGTACTAACGACGTCCACCGTTGCAGACGACGTCGCGGAGTACCTTGATCGTGCAGGCCTCGACGTCGTGCCGAAGATCGTCGAAGTCGATGCGATGAATCTGGACGGCCTGCTCGACGGAGGGCCCGGCGCTTCGTCGACGGAGTTCCCCAGCACGGCGTATCTGCAGTACAGCTCGGGTTCGACACGGCTGCCCACCGGAGTGATGATCTCGCACCAAAATCTCCAGGTGAACTACGAGCAGTTGATGCGCAAGATCTTTGGCGGAAGCGTCACGTCTGGAGCCGACCTCACCATGGTGTCGTGGTTGCCCTTCTATCACGACATGGGTTTGGTGCTTGGCGTCTGCGCACCCATCCTCGGTGGCTTTCACGCCCAGCTCACCAGCCCGACCGCGTTCCTGGAAAGTCCGGCCAGATGGATGCGTGCATTGGCACAGAACCCGCATGCGTTCTCGGCGGCGCCGAACTTTGCCTTCGACCTGGCGGCCCGCAAGACCACCGACCGTGATCTCGCCGGACTCGACCTCGGTGGAGTCGTTGGCATCATCAACGGCGCTGAACGTGTCGTGCCCGCGAGCCTGGAGCGCTTCGCAGATCGGTTCGCGCACTTCAACTTTCGCGACCACATGCTGCGTCCCTCCTACGGCATGGCGGAAGCGACCGTCTTCGTGACGACCGCAACCTGGGCGGAGTCGTCGGCCGTCGCATTCGATGTCGGCGAATTGTCCGCGGGCCGCGCTCGACGGTGTCCGGCCGGAACCGGGTCGTCGCTGGTGAGCTACGAACTGCCGCAGTCACCCATGCTGCGGGTGGTCGACGCCGAGACGGAGCGGGAAGTCCCGCAGGACGTGGTCGGCGAGCTCTGGGTGCACGGCGACAACGTCTCGACCGGATACTGGGGCAGGCCGCCCGAGGAGCAGCGCTGCTTCGGGGCCACGATCGTCGATCCCTCGTCGGGTACACCGGATGGACCGTGGTTGAGAACGGGCGACTTGGGTTTCGTCTCCAAGGGAAAGCTCTTCATCGTCGGCCGCATCAAGGACCTGCTGATCATTCGCGGTCGCAACCACTATCCCGAGGACATCGAGGCGACGATCCAGGAACTCACCGGCGGTCGTGTCGCGGCCATATCGGTCCCGGTGAACGACGTGGAGCAATTGGTCGCCGTCGTCGAGCTCAAGAAGCGTGAAGATTCGCCCGAGAGCTGGCTCGATGTCGTCAAGAGCGACGTCACCGCGGCGATATCCAATGAGCACGGTGTGACCGTCGGCGATCTCGTGCTGGTACCGCCCGGGTCGATCCCGACCACGACGAGCGGCAAGATTCAGCGTGCAGCGTGCGTCGGTCTGTATGGCGAGGGGCAATTCGACCGGTTGGACGCCTGAGCCCAATCGCGGGGCGCGCCAGGGTCATCGATGTTCCTTACCGTTCTGGTCATGGCGCTTGCCGTCAGTGTCGAACCGTTCCGAATCGGCATGACATTGCTGATGCTGAACAGGCCCCGGCCGGCGCTCCAGTTGCTGGCGTTCCTGTGTGGCGGCTTCGCCATGGGAATCACGGTGGGCCTCGTCGTGCTGTTCGTGTTTCACCGTGCACTACGGGAGTCGAACTACGTCACCTTGCCGAACGTCCAGATTCTGATCGGGCTCCTGATGTTGTTCTTCGCCCTGATCGTCGTGATCCCCGGACGCCTACGTCTGCGGCCGACACGCGTGACGGGGCCAGCCGAACGACTGCTGCGCGGACCGTCGCTGGTGGTCGCAGGCGTTGCCGGGCTGGGCATCGCGCTTCCGTCGGTCGACTATCTTGCCGCGCTGGCCGTCATGCTGACCGCGGACGCGGACGCCGCGACACAGGTCGCCTTGTTGTTGGCGTTCAACGTCGTGGCCTTCGCGCTGGTGGAGATTCCCTTGCTTGGCTATCTGCTGGCTCCACGGGCGACCTTGAGATGGGTCGCCTCGCTGCATGGCTGGATCCGAGCGCGCCGCCGGGTCGAGGTGGCAAGCGTGCTGACGGCGATTGGCTGTGGGTTTCTGGCTGTCGGCGTGGCCGGCCTGTGACTGGAGTTGCAATCACGGCGAGCGCGAATCTGGCCACCACACCTTGATACGTGTGAGGATGGAGATCTCATGACCGGTACCGATCTGAGCCCGACCTCCCTGCGCGAGGCCTTCGGCCACTTCCCGACGGGTGTCATCGCCATTGCCGCGGAAGTCGACGGCGTCCGGGTGGGCCTTGCGGCCAGCACCTTCGTCCCGGTGTCCCTCGATCCGCCGTTGGTGTCGTTCTGTGTGCAGAACTCGTCGACGACGTGGCCCAAGCTCAAGGATCTGCCGTTTCTCGGCATCAGCGTGCTCGGCGAGGCGCACGACGCCGCCGCCAAGACCCTGGCCGCGAAGACCGGTGACCGCTTCGCCGGACTGGACACCAAGTCGACCGAGCGTGGCGCGGTGTTCATCCACGGCACCAGCGTGTGGTTGGAAAGCGCCATCGAGCAGGAAGTTCTGGCCGGCGATCACACCATCGTGGTACTTCGGGTGCACGACATCACGATCCACGACGGTGTCGCACCGATCGTGTTCCACCGGAGCGCGTTCCGCCGCCTCGGCGCCTAGTCTTCCCGGGAGTCGGGCTCGCTAGGGGCGGGCGGCCAACTCGTCTCGATAGCCCGCGACGCGCTGGTCCAACTCGGCGGCGTCGTCGGGCCTGCCCTCCTTGCGAGCCAGCTCGGCGCGGACCGTCAGTTCGCGGATCGCGGTGCGAATGTCGTTGACGCTCTTGGTCTCACCTGCACTCACGTGGGTGCCTTTCTTCGTTGAACGGCGTAGCTTGACCACCGAATCCCACGGTACGCCGCAACACTCGCCCAACGTGACGTGGCTGCGAGATTCTCGAAGAATTCTCGCAGCCACGTCACGTTCGGCGGTCGATTACGCCGCTATCGCTTGAAGAGTTTGTTTCCGAGCCACACGATCGGGTCGTACTTGCGGTCGGCGACGCGTTCCTTCATGGGGATCAGAGCGTTGTCGGTGATCTTGATGTGCTCGGGGCAGACCTCGGTGCAGCACTTGGTGATGTTGCACAGGCCGAGGCCGAATTCCTCCTGCGCCATGTCCTTCCGGTCCACTGTGTCCAGCGGATGCATGTCCAGCTCGGCGATCCGCATGTGGTACCGCGGACCGGCGAAGTTCTCCTTGTTCTCCTCGTGGTCGCGCACCACGTGGCAGACGTTCTGGCACAGGAAGCACTCGATGCACTTGCGGAACTCCTGGCTGCGGTTCACGTCCTCCTGCTGCATCCGGTACTCACCGGGCTGCAGGTCCTTCGGCGGGGTGAACGACGGGATCTGGCGCGCCTTCTCGTAGTTGAACGACACGTCGGTCACCAGGTCGCGCATGACGGGGAAGGTCCGCAGCGGGGTGACGGTGACGGTTTCGTCCTCACCGAAGGTGGACATGCGCGTCATGCACATCAGCCGCGGGCGGCCGTTCACCTCCGCCGAGCACGACCCGCACTTGCCGGCCTTGCAGTTCCACCGCACCGCGAGGTCGTTGGCCTGGGTGGCCTGCAGGCGGTGGATGATGTCGAGCACCACCTCGCCCTCGTTGACCTCGACGGTGTAGTCCTTGAGCTCGCCGCCCGTGTCGTCGCCGCGCCAGACCCGCATGCTCGCTTCGTATGCAGCCATGTCAGCCCTTCCGTTCCGGGTGCTCGGTCAATTCGGCGTCGGTGTAGTACTTCTCGAGTTCGGAGAGCTCGAAGACCTCGAGCAGATCCGGCCGCATGGGCACCTGTTCCTCGGCCTCGACGGTGACGCGGGGGACCATCGCCTCGGCGGTTGCCGCCTCCGTCGTCCGGCACACCAACAGCGTGTTGCGCCACTTGGAGTCCATCGCCGGATGGTCGTCGCGGGTGTGTCCGCCGCGGCTCTCGGTGCGCTGCAGCGCCGCCTTGGCCACGCACTCGCTGACCAGCAGCATGTTGCGCATGTCGATCGCGAGGTGCCAGCCCGGGTTGTAGACCCGCCCGCCCTCGACGGCGACGTTCTGCAATCTGCCCCTGAGCTCGTCGAGCTTGGCCAGCGCCTCGTGGATCTCGTCTTCCTTGCGGATGATGCCGACGAGGTCGTTCATCGACTGCTGTAGCTCGGCGTGCAGCGTGTACGGGTTCTCGGGATTCTCGTGCGGCTCGTACGGTGCCAACGCCATCTTCTCGGCCTCGTCGAGGGAGTCCTGCGAGATCTTCGGCCGCTCGTCGAGCGAGCGGACGTAGTCGGCCGCCCCGAGTCCGGCCCGCCGGCCGAACACCAGCAGGTCGGACAGCGAGTTGCCGCCGAGCCGGTTGGAGCCGTGCATGCCACCCGAGCACTCGCCCGCGGCGAACAGGCCGGGGGTGGCCGCCCCGCCGGTGTCGGGGTCGACCTCGATGCCACCCATGACGTAGTGGCAGGTGGGGCCGACCTCCATCTCGTCCTTGGTGATGTCGACCTCGGCCAGCTCGATGAACTGGTGGTACATCGAGGGCAGCCGACGCTTGATCTCCTCGGTCGGCATGCGCGAGGCGATGTCGAGGTAGACGCCGCCGTGCGGGGTGCCACGGCCTGCCTTGACCTCGGCGACGATGGCGCGGGCCACCTCGTCGCGGGGGAGCAGGTCAGGGGTGCGCCGGGCGGAGTCGTTGTCCTTGAGCCACTGGTCGGCTTCCTCTTCGGTCTCGGCGTACTGACCCTTGAACACCGGGGGGATGTAGTCGAACATGAAGCGCTTGCCCTCGGAGTTCTTCAGCACTCCGCCGTCACCGCGGACGCCCTCGGTGACGAGGATGCCCTTCACCGACAGCGGCCAGACCATCCCGGTCGGGTGGAACTGGATGAACTCCATGTTGATGAGCGACGATCCGGCGCGCAGCGCCAGCGCGTGGCCGTCGCCGGTGTACTCCCACGAGTTGGACGACACCTTGAACGACTTGCCGATGCCGCCGGTGGCCAGCACCACGGCCGGGGCATCGAACAGGATGAAGTTGCCGGTCTCGCGCCAGTAGCCGAAGGCGCCCGCAATCCTGCCGGTGGGTGCGTCCGAGTCGGGCTCGGCGCTCGAGTTCTCCCGCGGACCCCTGTCGAGGATCAGATCGGTGATCGAGCACTCGTGGAAGACCTTGATCCGGGCCTCGTAGTCGCCGAGCTCCCGGAAGTCCTCCTGCTGCAGTGACACGATCTTCTGCTGAAGCGTCCGGATGATCTCCAGGCCGGTGCGGTCGCCGACGTGTGCCAGTCGCGGGTAGGTGTGCCCGCCGAAGTTGCGCTGGCTGATCTTGCCGTCCTTGGTGCGGTCGAAAAGCGCCCCGTAGGTCTCCAGCTCCCACACCCGGTCGGGGGCCTCCTGCGCGTGCAGCTCGGCCATCCGCCAGTTGTTGAGGAACTTCCCGCCGCGCATGGTGTCACCGAAGTGCGTCTGCCAGGAGTCCTTCGAGTTGACGTTGCGCATCGCCGCCGCGCAACCGCCCTCGGCCATCACGGTGTGCGCCTTGCCGAACAGCGACTTGGTGACCACCGCGACGCGCTGGCCGCGTTCGCGGGCCTCGATCACCGCTCGCAGTCCTGCCCCGCCGGCGCCGATGACGACCACGTCGTATTCGTGCCGTTCGAGTTCACCCATGAATTCGTACCCCTACGTCGTCAATTGTTCTGGCGGCCAACGAATCAGCCAATGAATCTGAGGTCGGAGATGGTGCCGCTGGCGACCAGCATCACGTAGAAGTCGGTGAGCATCAGGGTGCCGAGCGTGATCCACGCGTACAGCTTGTGCCTGGTGTTGAGCCTGCTCACCTGACCCCACAGCCAGTACCGCACCGGGTGCTTGGAGAAGTGCTTGAGCCGCCCGCCGACGACGTGGCGGCAGGAGTGGCAGGACAGCGTGTAGATCCACAGCATCACCACGTTCACGACGAGAATGACGTTGCCCAAACCGAATCCGAAGCCGCTCGGGGAGTGGAACGCCTCGATGGCGTCGTAGGTGTTGATCACCGAGATGATCCCGGCGATGTAGAAGAAGTACCGGTGGGTGTTCTGGATGATCAGCGGCAGCCGCGTCTCGCCGGTGTACTTCGCGTGTGGTTCGGCGACGGCGCAGGCGGTTGGGGACTGCCACACCGAGCGGTAGTAGGCGCCGCGGTAGTAATAGCAGGTCAGCCGGAACAGCAGCAGGAACGGCAGCGACGCCGCCGCGTACGGCAGCCACCACACGTCGGGGAGGAACTGGCCGAAGTGGCTGGCCTCCGGGACGCAGCCGGTGCTGATGCACGGTGAGTAGAACGGCGTCAGGTAGTGGTAGTCGGCGACGTAGTAGTTGTTCTGCATGAACGCCCGCACCGTCGCGTAGATCACGAACGCGGCAAAGCCGAGATCGGTGATCAGCGGCGACTTCCACCACGCGTCCGTGCGAAGCGTGCGTTGCGAGATTCGAGCTCGCGTCGGCGAGAAGACCCCGGTACCGCTGGAATCGCTGCGGTCGGCGGTGGGTGCGCTCACGGGGTGTGCCTCACTTCATCTTTGAAATGTGTGTCGGTGCGCTGGCGTCTCAGTCGAACGGCGATGGGCTGATCGGACCTTCGTCGTCCACGTCTTGCCAGAAGTCGCTGGCGTACTGGGTGTCGGGGATGCCGATCTTCTCGGCGGCGTGGTGGTGATGGGTTACCCCGCGAACGAGGTTCAACTCGTCGGCGTCGATGTCGAGCCGGTCGATGTCGTTTTGAATGCGTTCGGCGTCGTTGACGATGCGCCGCATCGCCGCGCTGTCGCCGTAGCGTGATGCCAGTGACGACACGCAGCGGCGAAGGTCTCCGATCAGCAGGTGCAGCTGGTCGAGTTCGGTGGTTGTGGACAACGGAGTTGACCTCCTCGGGCTGAAGGGTGTCACGGATCACAGTACGACAATTGATGTTAGTCACTCTCGGAGTTCAGAGTGAGACAGGTCACGTCGAAGAGCGAAGGGTTGGCAAGTGTCCAAAGAGGTTCTGCAGGAGCGCGCAACGTTGTTGAAGGCCCTACACGTGGCTGGTGACCCGGTGATTCTGCCGACGGTGTGGGACGCCTGGTCGGCCAAGCTTGCGGTCGACGCGGGGTTTGCGGCACTGACGGTCGGAAGTCATCCGGTGGCCGATTCGGTGGGCAAGGCGGACGGGGAGGGCATGTCGTTCGACGATCTGACCGCCCGGGTTGCGCAGATCACCGGTGCGGTCGACGTGCCGGTGTCGGTGGACGCCGAGTCCGGGTACGGGGAGCCGGCGCAACGGCTGATCGACGGGCTGTTGGAGGCCGGCGCGGTGGGCCTCAACGTGGAGGACACCGTGCACTCCGACGGCAAGCGACTGCGCTCGCCGGAGGAACACGCCGAGCTGATCGCGGCGCTTCGCGCGGCGTCGGACGCGGCGGGCGTGCACGTGGTGATCAACGCGCGCACCGACCTGTTCATCCGGAACGACGGCGAGGATTCCGATCGCGTGGACCGCGCCATCGCCCGGATGATCCTGGCGGCGGACGCCGGTGCCGACAGCCTGTACCCCGTCGGGCGCCACGACGACGACACCATGAGACGGCTGACGTCCGAGCTGCCCTTGCCGGTGAACGCCATTGCGCTGCCGGACACCGATGACCCGGCGTCGTTCGGTCCGCTTGGCGTGGGCCGCATCAGCTTCGGGCCGTTCTTCCAGCGGGTGCTGTCCGGGCATGCGGAGACGTTGCTCGCCCGCTGGAAGTAGCCGTTAACCGGCTATTCGCCTGGCGGACCTAACGTCTGCGTCCGTGGACGAGCATTCGGGCGCGGTCTGGGCGGCGGGCGTAGCTGCCATTGCGTTGATTGCCGTGCTGGTGGTGGCGGTGATCCGCATGTCTGACTCGACGGGTGCCCCGGTCGTCGGTCCACCCGCTCCGTCCCCGGACGCCACGTCGGCATCGGCGTACACGACGTCCTCGTCGTCGACCAGTTACGGCGTGCCGAGCGTCCAGACCAGCGAGGACACCGGCGCCCCGGCGACCGACGTTCCCACGACCGGCGTCCCGTCCACCGACGAGTCGACCCAGACGCCGACGACCACCACCAACCCCTACGGCACGACGACCCCGACCAACGCCGGTCACGTCTGAGTGCTCACAGCCCGGGGACGGTGCGGGTGAGCACACCGTGACGGGCGCTTCACGCGACGCGACATGATGGCAATGTCGGCTCCCTAGCGTGGCGCCATGGGTTCGCAGAAGCGTGTCGTCGTCGTCGGGCACGGCATGGTCGGTCACCGGTTCGTGGAGGCGTTGCGCTCGCGCGACGGTGACGACGTCTGGTGGGTGACGGTCCTCGCCGAAGAACGCGACGCCGCCTACGACCGCGTCGGTCTGACCGGTTACACCGAGCACTGGGACCGCAGTCGGTTGGCGTTGCCCGGCAACGAGTATGCCGGTGACGACCGCGTCGAACTGATCCTGCGGGACCGCGTGACGCGCGTCGACACCGCAGGGAAGTACGTGGCGACGGTTCTCGGCCGCCGCATCTCCTACGACGCGTTGGTGCTCGCCACCGGATCGTCGGCGTTCGTACCGCCGGTGCCAGGACACGACCTTCCGCACTGCCACGTCTACCGCACCCTCGACGATCTCGACGCGATCCGGGCGGATGCCGTGCGCGCGGGTGACGGCGCGGCGGGCGTGGTGATCGGTGGCGGCCTGCTCGGCCTGGAGGCCGCAAATGCGTTGCGGCAGTTTGGCATGACGCCACACGTCGTGGAGCGGTCGCCGCGGCTGATGGCCCAGCAGCTCGACGAGGCGGGCGGCGCGCTGCTGAGCCGGATGGTCGGTGAACTCGGCATCGTGGTGCACGTCGACGTCGGCACGGACTCGATCGAAAGCCGGGACGACGGGTTGCGGGTCACCCTCGGCGACGGATCGGTGATCGACGCGGGCTTGGTGATCTTCGCGGCCGGCGTGCGCCCGCGGGACGAGTTGGGCCGCGCCGCCGGGCTTCCGGTCGCCGACCGTGGAGGTGTGCTCACCGATTCCAGCTGCGCGACGGTCGACCCCCACGTCTACGCGATCGGAGAGGTTGCCGCGATCAACGGCCGCTGCTACGGGTTGGTGGGGCCCGGGTACACCAGCGCCGAGGTCGTCGCCGACCGATTGCTCGGCGGTGCAGCCGAATTCGGCGAGGCCGACATGTCGACGAAGCTCAAGTTGCTCGGCGTGGACGTGGCGAGCTTCGGCGACGCCATGGGTGTCACGCCGGACTGCCTCGAGGTGGTGGTCAACGACGCCGTCAACCAGACCTATGCCAAGCTAGTGCTGTCCGACGACGCCGCCACGCTCCTCGGTGGCATTCTGGTCGGTGACGTCACCGCATACGGCGTGCTCCGACCCATGGTCGGCGAGCAGCTGCCGGGCGACCCGCTCGCGATCATCGCACCGCGCGGATCCGATTCGGGTGACTCGGGATTGGGTGTCGGTGCGCTACCCGCCGCCGCTCAGATTTGTTCGTGCAACAACGTCAGCAAGGGTGATCTCACCGACGCGATCGCCGACGGCTGCACGGATGTGCCCGCCTTGAAGAGCTGTACCAAGGCGGGCACGTCGTGCGGCTCGTGCATTCCGCTGCTCAAGCAACTCCTCGAGGCGCAAGGCGTCCAGCAGTCGAAGGCGTTGTGCGAGCACTTCGCCCAGTCCCGGGCCGAGCTCTTCGAGATCGTCTCGGCCTCGGGCATCAGGACGTTCTCGGGTCTGATCGCTCGCTACGGTGCCGGACGTGGTTGTGACATCTGCAAACCCGTCGTCGCGTCGATCTTGGCGTCGACCAGCTCGGGGCACATCCTCGACGGCGAAGAGGCCTCGCTGCAGGACTCCAACGACCACTTCCTGGCCAACATCCAGAAGAACGGCAGCTACTCCGTGGTGCCCCGGGTGCCCGGCGGCGACATCACCCCCGAGCAGCTGATCCTGATCGGCGAGATCGCCCGCGACTTCGGGCTGTACACCAAGATCACCGGCGGGCAGCGCATCGACATGTTCGGCGCGGCGGTCGACCAGCTGCCCGAGATCTGGCGCCGTCTGGTCGACGGTGGCATGGAATCCGGTCAGGCGTACGGCAAGTCGCTGCGCACGGTGAAGAGTTGCGTCGGGAGCGACTGGTGCCGGTACGGCCAGCAGGATTCGGTGCAGATGGCCATCGACCTCGAGCTGCGGTACCGCGGGCTGCGGGCGCCGCACAAGATCAAGATGGGCGTGTCCGGATGTGCGCGCGAATGTGCCGAGGCGCGCGGCAAGGACGTCGGCGTCATCGCCACCGAGACGGGCTGGAATCTCTACGTCGGCGGAAACGGCGGTGCCACACCGAAACACGCACAGCTGCTGGCAGGTGACCTCGACGACGAGACGCTGGTCCGCTACATCGACCGCTTCCTGATGTTCTACCTACGCACCGCCGACCGGCTCCAGCGCACCGCCCCGTGGGTGGAGAGCCTCGAAGGCGGCCTTGACCATCTGCGTGACGTGGTGTGCAACGACTCGCTCGGATTGGCGGCGGATTTCGAGGACGCGGTGGCCAGGCACGTGGACGGCTACGCCTGCGAATGGAAGGGCGTGCTGGACGATCCCGACAAGCTGTCGCGGTTCGTGTCGTTCGTCAACGCCCCCGACGTCGCCGATCCGACCATTGAATTCACCGAGCGCTCGGGCCGCAAGGTACCGGCGGGAAGCACGACCGGGCTGGGTATGCCGAAGGTTCGTAGAGGAGAACACGCGTGACACTGCTAGACGATGCCAGGGACGTCCAGATCTGGACGCGGGCTTGCGATTACGACCGACTGCTGCCGGGTCGCGGGGTGGGCGTGCTGCTGCCCGACGGGGTGCAGGTCGCGCTGTTTCGGCTCGACGACGGGTCGTTGTGGGCGGTCGGGAACGTCGACCCGTTCTCGGGTGCGGCGGTGATGTCGCGGGGCATCGTCGGAGACCGTGCCGGCCGAGCGTGCGTGCAGTCGCCGATCAAGAAGCAGGCGTTCGCCCTCGACGACGGCACGTGTCTCGACGACCCCGAGGTGGTCCTGCCGGTGTACCGGACCAGGGTCGCCGACGGCGGTCGAGTCGAAATCGGTTCCTAGGCTTCCGCCGAGACTGCAGAAGATGACGTGACGAGCGCGATTTACGTCAACAACCGTAGTCTCGGCGAAGTACTCAGGCCGAGATCGGCAGCCGCGCCCGGCGGAACCGGCGGGCGATCAGCCGTGCCACGCCGGGGTGGGTGACCAGCGGCGCGGTCACCACGTCGGCGCCGGACTGGTGCAGCCGGTCTTGGAAGAGCCCGTCGGCGAGCAGGTACGACGCCACGACGACTCGGCGGGCGCCCTTGGAGCGCATGGTGGCGACGGCGTCGGCGACGCGCGGCTCGCCGGTGGCGGCGTACGCGAGTTCGACCCGTGTACCGATGGCGGCCGACAGCAGCGTCGCCGTGACGCGGAGGTCGCGCTTCGCCCGGTCATCGGAGGTCCCGGCCGCCGCCATGATCACCGAATCCGTTGGCTTCCAGCCGGATTCGACGAGACGGTCGACTACCACCCGGACGATGTCGGCCGACGGCCCGAGCGCGTCGGTGACCGTCACGTCGGGGTGGCCACTGGCCGTGACGAATGCCGGAACGTCGACGCGCACGTGGTAGCCGCTCGCGAGGAAGGCCGGCACCACGACGGCGGGCCCGTCGGGAAGCTCCGTCAAGACCTCGGCGGGCGTGGGACCGAGCACGTCGACGAACGCGGTGTGCACCCGCCGACCGAGTTGGCGTCCCACCCGGTCGGCCAGGTCGGCGATCATCGCCACCCCGTCGGCCTTGCGGGTGCCGTGGGCGACCAGCAGCGGGTTCACGGGGCGCCGGCCGGGTCGTCGTCGACGGCGAGGCGGTAGCCGCGCTTCACGACCGTCGCAACGATGTTCTTGTCGCCCAACGCCGTTCGCAGTCGAAGCACCGCGGTCTCGACGGCGTGGGTGTCGGTGCCGCCACCGGGCAGGGCGCCAAGGAGGTCGCCGCGCGACACCACCTGCCCCGGCCGATGGGCCAGCGCCCGGATGGTGGCCATGCCCGCCGGAGGGAGTTCCTTGACGACACCGTCGACCATCACGCACGTGCCGCGGATCTCCAGGACGTGGCCCGCCACCGTGACGGTCCGCGACTGCAGCAGCGGCAACTCGTCGGTGATGTGCCGGGCCAGGGCTCCGAGTCGCATTCGTTCCGGCGCCGACGTCGGGACCCCGAGGCGCACCAGGGGACGCGCCGTCACCGGGCCGACGCACATCGCGTGGACGTCGGTCCGCAGCGCCGCGAGCACCTTGTCGTCGACGCCCATCTCGGTGGCTCGCATCAGCATCGCGGCCACGGCGGGTGCCGAGGTGAAGCTGACGGCGTCGAACTTGTGCTCGGCGACACCGGCGACGAGCGCGTCGAAGGCGCCGTCGCGCGGGACAGGGTGCCAGCGGTACACGCGGATCGGCACGACCTCGGCTCCCGCGGCCCGCAGTTCGTCGAGGAATTCGGGGAACGGGTCCCAGTCGGCGGTGGCGCCGTGGAGCTGGACGGCGATCCGCAGTCCCTCGATACCGCCTTCGCGCAGGTACTGCATGACTTCGCGGGAGGACTCGGATTCCGGCGACCACTCCTCTGGCAGCCCGGCCGCCCGCAGTGCGCCGGTGGCCTTGGGGCCCCTCGACACGATGCGCGCCTTGCTCAACGCGGCGGTCAGGTCCGCGGCCAGTCCCCAGCCGTCGGCGGCGGCGATCCAGCCCCGCAGCCCGATGCCCGTCGTCGCGACGACGACGTCGGGGGGCGCGGCGATCAACGCCTCGGTGTGCATGTGCAGTTCGTCGTCGTCGGGCAGCGGCACCATCTCGATGGCGGCGGCGCTGGTGACGGTCGCTCCGCGGCGGCGCAGCAGCGTGCTCAGCTCGTCGGCACGTCGGGCTGAGGTCACCGCCACCCGGAATCCGGTCAGAGGTGCCCAATCTGGTTCGGGCATGGCACCAGTCAAGGCATGCCGTGTTGCCGTTTGGTTTCGTGGCCGTTGCCGACGCATGTCGCGGTGGCCTGACCATGACTCGGCCGTGAACTTCGGCTCACCACGGCCGGGCGCCCACGGTGAGATGTGAATCCGCTGGTCACCACACGTCGCCGTCGCGGAAGTCGCACGTGATTTCGCCCGTCGTGTCGAGGTCGGCGGTCACGGGAAGGACGAAGACGGATTCGTCGTCGTCCGGGGTCGCGACGACTCCGGACGGCGTCAGCACCGACGTCATGCCCTGCCACGGCTGCCACCCTCGGGTGGCGTAGATGTGCCTGCCCGCCTCCGACGCGCTCAGCGCGCCCAGCTGATAGGCGCCGCGCAGCACTTGCTCGAGGCCGTCCATCACGGCCATCGCCAGGCCTTGGCCACGCCAGTCCTCGCGCACGGCGACGGCTTCGAGGTAGCCGCAGCGCAGCGCGACGCCCCGGTGGATCAGCCGGCGTTGGACCACCGCGCCGTGCGCGATCAACGCTCCGCGCACGCAGATCAGCGCATGCATGCCGCCGAGGGCATGCTCCCAGTCGGTGTCGGTGAAGTCGACCTCGCTGTCGGCGAAGGCATCGACGAGCATCCGCCGGGCGTCCTCACGGGTCTCGCCGTCGAGATCGGACGTGTGAACGAGGCGCGCGGTGTGGAGCACACCTCGTTCCTACCAGGGCGCGAGGTCGAAGAGAACCGTCAGCCGCGCGGGCGGGACCAGTGCAGCCGGACGTGCTGACCCGGACGGGCCTGGGCCACCCGGTCGACGTCGTGGTCGACGACGACGCCGATCACCGGGTATCCGCCGGTCACGGGGTGGTCGGGTCCGAGGATGACGGGTAAGCCGTTGGGCGGCACCTGGATTGCGCCGCGGGTGGCGCCCTCGCTGGGAAGTTGCCGGTCTGGGAAGCGGGTGTCGAGCGGGCGACCCGTCAGCCTCATCCCGACGCGGTCACTGCGCTCGGACGCCACCCAGTCGGTGCGCACCAGCGCGTCGGGATCGGCGAGCCAGTCGTCGCGCGGGCCCGGCACCACGACGAGGTCGAGGACGTCCCCGGTGATGGGGGCGACGGGCGCCTGGTCGAGTTCGGGGAAGTCCGCGGCATGTGGGCCGATCGGCAGGACGTCACCGGGTCGCAGCGGCCGAGGACCGATCGCCGACAGCACGTCGTGGCTGCGGGAACCGAGGACGGGCTCGGCGTCGACGCCACCGCGGACCGCCAGGTAGCTCCGAAGCCCCGAGCGCGGCGTCCCGAGGGAGATCGTCTGACCGTCGCGCACGTGGTGAATGCTGTTGGTGCCGAAGGGAAGTCCGTCCACCGACGGGTCGGCGTCGGCCCCCGTCACGGCGATCGCGACGTCACCGCCGTGGACGCGGGCGGAGAACCCGCCGAAGGTGATCTCGATCGTGGCGCGGTCGGGCGGGTTGGCCAGCAGCCGGTTGGCCAGGGTGTGGGAGTGCCGGTCGGCGGCGCCGGAGCGGGTGACGCCGAGGTGTGCGAGGCCTGGCCTGCCCAGGTCTTCGAGCAGGGCGAGCGGGCCCGTCGCGAGCACTTCGAGTGTCGTCACGGCCTGCCCCCAACGGCCCGGAACTGGACCCAGGTGCCGGGTATCAGGAGGGCAGGAGGGTCTCGGTCGACGTCCCACAACACCGCGTCGGTGTGGCCGATCAGCTGCCAGCCGCCCGGGGTCTCCCGAGGGTAGACACCGCTGAATTCGCCTGCCAGCCCGACGGATCCGCCGGGAACCTTCGTGCGAGGCTCGGCGCGGCGCGGAACGTGCAGCCGCTCGTCACCGCCGACCAGGTAGGCGAAGCCGGGGGAAAATCCGCCGAAGCCGACGCGCATCGGCGCGGCGGTGTGGGCCGCGACGACGTCGTCGGGGGAGAGACCGGTGAGACGCGCCACCTCGTCGAGGTCCTCGCCGTCGTAGACGACGTCGATCGTGACGTCGGTGCGACGGTCGGCAGGGGTGATCTCGGAGCGTTCCACGTGCAGCCCGCCGAGGCGGGCCCTCGTCGCAGCTTGATACCGGGGCCCGGCGAGCACCAGCAGTACCGTGCGGGCGGCGGGGACGACGTCGACGACACCGGGGAGATCGGCCTCGCGCACCGCGTCGCACCACGCCAGCACGTCGGCCGTGCCGTCGAGGTCGAGCAGCAGCGCCCGGTCTCCGTAGTCGTGAATCATGCCGGTTCCCAGGCTAGACCGCGGGTTGGTAGGTCGGCTCCCGGCGCTTGATCACCGCGATCACGCGGTAGGTGATGGGCAGCAAGACCACCTCGACGGCCGTCTTGTAGATCCATCCCAGCGCGGTGTACACGGCGAAGTCCCGGAAGCTGGTGATGCCGATCGCGCCCGCGGCGATGCTGCAGAACACCAGCGTGTCACCGAGCTGACCGGCGAACGTCGACCCGACCAGCCGCGCCCAGAGGTGCTTCTCCTTGGTGCGTTCCTTGATCGCCACGACGACCCAGGCGTTGATGGTCTGCCCGACGAGGAAGCCGGCGAGCCCGGCGACGATCAGCTGGGTGTAGGCGTGCACGACGTTCTCGAGCGCGGCCTGGTTCTCGTAGAAGTCGGCGGCGGGCAGGTAGATGGTCACCCAGAATGCCGCCGCGGCCAAGACGTTCATCGAGAAGCCGAGGACGATCGCGCGCCGGGC
Organism: Mycolicibacterium hodleri; assembly: GCA_006864685.1. GTDB lineage: Bacteria > Actinomycetota > Actinomycetes > Mycobacteriales > Mycobacteriaceae > Mycobacterium > Mycobacterium hodleri_B. Next base: position 94,223 of record VIFX01000009.1, read on the forward strand.
CGCCTTGAATCCGTACACCTCACTCAGCACGTCGCCGATCACGTAGGTCAGGGGGAAGACGATGAAGCCGCCGTCGGTCAGGATCGGGCCGAATGCCACGCCCTTGGTGGCCGTCACGTTGGAGATGATGACCAGGGCGGTGAACACGGCGACGAGAACCGGATAGTAGGCGGACCCAACCTGTGCGAATCCTGGGCGCTGCTCTGATGTTTCGGGCGTTGTCACCCGGTCATCTTGTCAGGTCAGCACCTTCGAGATCATCGGCGGTAACCGATCGGCCACCACCGGGTACGAGAGCACCGAGGAGAAGGCGAGTGCGCCGGCGAGCTCCTTGCCGGTGAAGACGTTCCGCTTGGCGAGCGTCGACTTCAGCCCGGAAAACATCGGGTCGGCGACGAGCGCGGCCTGCTCGTCGTCGCTCTCGGTCTTCCACACCACGACGTCGGCGGCGTCGAGAACCGAGGCCAGCTTGTCGCGCGGAACCTGAGCCCGGTCGTTCTTCACGAAGGCGTTGACCTCGTCCGGCACCGCGAAGCCCATCTGCGTGAGGAACTCCGTGCGCCACCCGGGCGGGGTGACGTCGTATTGGTCCTGGAAGGCCGTCGCGCTGACCACCACGACCTTCTTGCCGGTGAACGTCGAGTTGTTCTTGCCGATCTCGGTGAACCTGGCGTCGACGGCCTCGACGAGCTTGGTCATCTCGTCGAACTTGAACACCGCCTGGCCGATGGTGCTCGCCTGGTCCTTCCACGGTTCGAAGAACGCGTGCTGGCCGGATTGGGCGATGGTGGGCGCGATCGCGGACAGCTTGGCGTAGGTGTCCGCGTCGAGGCCCGCGTTGGTGGCGACGATGAGATCTGGTTTGAGTGCCGCGATCTGGTCGACCGAGATGCCGTCGACGAGGTTCAGCACGACCGGTTGCGCGGTACCGAGTTTCGGCAGGGCCCACGGCCACGTCCCGAACGGTTCACCCCCGAACCAGTCGGTGACGGCGATCGGGACGACCCCGAGCGCGAGCAGGTCGTCCTGCTCGGTGAGTCCGGCGCTGACGACCCGCTTGGGTGCCGACGGAATCTTGGTCTCGCCGAAGGCGTGGGTGACGGTGACGGAACCGTCGCCGGCGACTGTGCCCGGCTTGTCGGACCCGCAGGCCACGGCAGTGAGGGCGAGGCCGGCGGTCATTGCCAGAAAAGTCCGTCGGGACCATGGTGGTGGCACGCGGCGAGCGTAACTTGCCGTCCGGCGTCGGGGTTGTCCAACACTCGGGTCAGTCGTCGTCGGACAGGGCCTCGAGGTACTCGTCGTAGTCGGTGACGGCTCCGCGGATCTCGTCGGCGGCACGGTCCCACGCGCCGACGACGTCGGTGCGAGCGGCGCGCGTTCGGTCGGCGATCTCGCGTCGGCCCTGGTTCAGCGCGTCGGTGACGTCGCCACCGCGGACGGCGGTCGTGGCGAGGGTGAAGGCGTTGTCGACGGCCGTGGCGGCCACCGTTCCCTGCGCCCGCAGCACGGTCTCGGCGACGTCGGCGGCACCGACGACGACAGCGTTCGGCAGGGTGGCCTGGTTTCCGACGTACTCACCGATGGCGGAGCGCATCCGGGTGCCGGTGCTTGCGGCGATGTGACGCACCTCTGCGCCGGTGTTGGCCAAGGCGGCGGGCAGCGTTGCGCCGCTGCGAATTTCGTCGACGACGGCCGCCGGTGCGTGCGCCATCGAGGCGGACAGCTCGGTGGAGGCGCTCACCAGCTCGGCGCCGAGGCCGTGGCCAGCTCCGAGTTGCCGTTCCAGCACGTGGCGGATGACGAGCGTCCTGGTGGGCCTCGGGGCCGTGACGGTGACGGTGGCGGTGATCGTGGCGTCGTTCTCTGACATGGGTGGGTCCTTCCGGCGCGGTGATCGGACGCCCGTCAGTTCACAGGGCGCGGACGACGCTGCGGCGAACGACGGTCGACGTCGGAACGAATTCGTGACGTTGCGCTGGGAGGTTCCTGGGGATGGGCCGCAACCTGATTCAGGTGCGGTGACGGGGGTACCCGGTGAGGCCGGCGAACGACGCCGGATCACAGCTCATCGCGGAGGCACCGGCAATGCTGAACAACGTCGTACTACTCGCTTCGGACAACGTCGAGGCGGCTGGGTTCATCCTTCGCGGCATCAAGGGCATCTTCGTGGCGATCGGCAGCATCATCGCCGCCGTCATCTGCGCGGTGATCGCAGGAACCAAGGGGCGCAGCGCGATTGGCTGGGGCATCCTCGGGCTCTTCTTCAGCATCATCACTCTCATCGTCGTGATCGTGATCCCCAGCAAGAAGAGCTGACTATCCCGAGAGGGTGAGCGCTTCCAGTTGTGCGCGAGCGGAATCCGGGATCGGGGTGGGGCCGTCGTCGCCGAGGGTGACCAGAACGGTGTCGCACAGGCTGATGCAGTCCTCGCCGATGAACAGGGCCGTCGAGGCGACGAATGACGTGCGGCCCAGCCTGCCGACGCCGATCCCGGTGCCAATGGTGTTGGGCCAGTACGCCTCTTTGAGGAAGTGCACGACGTTGGTCGCCGAGACGAGGCGAATCCGTCGTACCGAGCTGTCGTAGACGTTGGGCATGACGCGTGCGTTCAGCAGCGCTCGGGTGTTCTCGTGCAGGGACTCCAGGGCCAGATTGTTGAGGTGCCCGTTGGCGTCCATGTCGCCGTAGCGCGCCTCCACCGATCCGTGCACCGGGTAGGTGGCCGCGACCAGGCGGGCGGGGTGGGGCCGGGTCGCGATGCCGACCAGGGGAGTGTCGGTGTCGGTCTGGGGCATGCCGCCAAACTAGAAGCCGACTTGACACGTGTCAATTTGGTGGGTCAGCTGTGGGCCAGGCGCTTGTTGACCAGGCGCGTCAGCCACGCCGGCGAGAACCGGGCGCCTACGGCCAACGTCTTGGCCTGCGACCCGACGGGGAAGTGCACCTGGTGGATCAGCCGTCGCGCCAAGGACGGGTCGACGGCGGCCACGATGTCGTCGGCGATGTCCTGCGCCGTGAGGCGAATGCCGAGCGAGTCGGTGGTACCCGTCCTGACGTCGGCGGTCATCGCGGTCTGGACGTAGAGCGGCCACATCGCGATCACGCGGATGTCGTAGCGCTTCCATTCCAGGTCGAGGGCCTCGGTCATGGCGCGGACGAAGAACTTGGTGGCGCTGTAGTTCGCGAGTTCGGCCTGGCCGTAGATCGCCGACGCCGACGCCATGTTCACCACCACGGCCCCCGGCGTGGCCCGTAGGAACGGGAACGCCGCGTGCAGACCGTTCACCACGCCCTTGGTGTTGACGTCGATCTCCTTGTGATGCGCCGTGACGGCGATCTCCTCGAAGCGACCCGCGATGAGGATGCCCGCGTTGTTGATCATCACGTCGAGGCGGTTGCCTGCGGCGGAAGCGAATTCGCCGACCCGCTGGGCCATCTCGTCGGCGTCGGTGACGTTGAGGTGACCGGTCACCGCCGTGGCGCCGAGGTCTTCGATCTCCTTGGACAGCGTCTTCAGGCCTACCTCGTCGAGGTCGTAGGCGCCGACGACGTAGCCGTTCCTCGCGAAGGACAACGCGGTCGCGCGGCCGATGCCCGCGGCCGCGCCGGTGATGAAGACCGACTTCTTTGGGCTCATGGTCACCATGATGTCTCGTGCGGGTGCATGCTTGTGGGGCACCTTGGGAGTGATCATGCGAGTACACCTGCGCTGGGCCGTGACCGTCGCGACGTTCGGCATGGCCGCGGCCGCTCTCGTCGGGGCGCCGGCGGCCGTCGCAGGCTGCAACGACTCCAGTGGCACGGTCGTCTGCGCCCAGGGCGACATCCGCGGCACGGACGCCCCGCCGCCGGTGCAACCCGGGCTCGGCTCCTACGGAACGTGGTGCAACGACGTGATCTGCTTCCCGGGCGGTCTCTTCGGGGTCGTCACCCAGCCCTAACGGGTAGCGAGCAGCACGCCGAGGCCGATCATGGTGGCCGCGATGACGCAGTCCAGCACCCGCCAGGTGGACGGCTTGGCGAACAGTCTGGACAGGCGGCGGGCCCCGAAGCCGAGGCAGACGAACCAGACCGCACTGGCGGTGACGGCGCCGACGCCGAACAGCCAGCGTCCCTCTCGTTGTTCGTTGGCGAGGGCCCCGAGCAGGACGACGGTGTCGAGGTACACGTGCGGGTTGAGAAACGTCAGTGCGGCGCACGTCAGGAGGACCCCGGCCAGCCGCGCGGGCGCGGTGTCCGACGGCGTCAAGGACTTGGGCTTCCACGCGCGCCTGGCGGCCAGCAGGCCGTATCCGACGAGGAAGGCGGCGCCGCCGAACTTGACTACGTTCATCACGCCGGGGTGCGCGGCGATCAGTGCGCCGACGCCGGCGATTCCCGCGACGATCAGGACGGCGTCGGACAGGGCGCACAGGGCGACCACCGGTAGGACGTGTTCGCGGCGGATGCCCTGGCGCAGGACGAAGGCGTTCTGGGCGCCGATGGCGGCGATCAGGGCGGACGACGCCAGAAAGCCGACGACCAGTGGTGAGTGCATGCTCCGACGCTACGATCCGCCCCGCACGCAGTACAGCTAATCAATTTGGTGAACCATTAGAATCGCTAATGTGAGTCTGGATGCCCAGCAGTTGGCGGCCTTCGCCGCCGTCGTCGAGTTGGGTTCCTTCGACGCCGCGGCGTCACGGCTGCACGTCACGCCCTCGGCCGTCAGTCAGCGCATCAAGACGTTGGAACACGCCGTCGGCCAGGTGTTGATTCGGCGTGAGAAACCCTGCACGGCAACGGCTGCCGGTGTCCCGCTGCTGCGGTTGGCGGCCCAGACGGCGCTGCTGGAGTCCGAAGCGCTCGCCGAGATGACCGGACTTCCCGACCGGCTCACCCGCGTCGCGCTCGCGGTCAACGCCGACTCGATGGCGACCTGGTTCACCGACGTGCTCGGCGCACTGCCGCACGTGTTGTTCGACGTTCGAATCGAAGACCAGGATCGATCGGCTCGGTTGCTGCGGGAGGGAGCCGTGATGGGGGCGGTGACCACCGAGCGGACCGCGGTGGCCGGGTGCCGGACGCAGCCGCTCGGAGTGATGCGCTACCTCCCGGTGGCCAGCCCCGACTTCGTCGACGGGTATCTCAGGGACGGCGTCACCGCGGCGACGATGGCGACGGCGCCCTCGTTGGCGTGGAATCACGACGACGCACTGCAGGACTCGTTGCTTCGCAAGCTGTTTCGTCGGTCCGTGCCGCGTCCGGTGCACTACGTGCCGACCTCGGAGGGCTTTCGGGCGGCGACGACGGTCGGATTGGGGTGGGCCATGTACCCGGAGCGCGCCGCGGCGGAGTCGTTGGCCGACGGCACGTTCGTCCGGATCGCCGACGCGCACCTCGACGTCCCGCTGTTCTGGCAGTGCTGGAAGCTCGACAGCCCGGTCGTCGACGCGGTGACCGACGCCGTGCGCGCGGCCGCGGCGTCGTTGAGGTAGCGCCCTTACCCCGTCGGCTCCCTCCTGGCCACGTACATGGCCTGCCCGGGGATCCGGAGAATGGGGATCCGGCGGGGCGGCCCGAAGCCGGCGTCGCGGAGCCAGCCGTACAGACGGTCCGGGGTGTGAACTTGGGACCCGGAGCTGAGGTACATGAACAAGCCGAGGACGTTGGCCTGGGCCGACGTGCGCCGGCTCGGCTCGGCGAAGGCGTCCATGACTGCCAGCGTCCCTCCGGGCGCGAGCGCGTCGTGCATGCGGGAGAACAGCTCGACGATCTGTTCGGCGGAGAGGTGGTGCAGGAGATTGAAGCAGAGAACGGCGTCGTATCCGCTGCCGAGGTCATCCGCCGTCGCGTCCCCCTCACGGTGCTGAACCCGGTCGGCCAACCCCGCGTTGGCGATGATCTCTCGACCGATCTCCGCGCTTCCCGGGAGGTCGAAGACGGTCGCGGTCAGCATCGGATGACGCAGGCACAACTGTGCCGAGTACCAGCCGTGTCCTCCGCCGATGTCCAACAGTGACCGCGAATTGGCGGGCAGCCGAAGCTTCTTCGCGACCTCGCCGGCGCTGAGGCGGGCGAGCTCCAGCTGTCCACCGATGTAGCGCCGCCAGTAGGGGTCGCCGGGCGGCGCGTCGTGATGCCCGGCGGACTGGCCGCTGCGCGTCACCTCCGCCAGGTCCGACCACCAGTCCCAGTAGTCGGACGTCCCCGCGACGTACTGCGCGACCGACAGCGCGGACGCCGGGTCCAGCCAGCGCCGCGAAGAGCGGCTGAGCCGGTATCGGCCGCCGCGGGCCTTCACGTGGCCTCCTGACCGGAGGCAGTCCAGCAGCAATTGGGTCGGCACCGGGTCCAGCTTCAGCTCGGCTGCGAGCTCCGCTGCCGTGGCCGGCTGCTGCGCCAGGTGGCCGGTGATGCCGGTGCGCACACCGGCGATGAGGACCGCCGACAGTGCCATCCCGCCCCACGCCTCGCCGGCGGCGGTCGGGACGACGCCCGCCCGCAGCGCCAGCCATTCGAGGGGGTTGGCGCCTCGCAGAGCAAGCCTCACCTTTAGGACCTTCCGTCGCGGGGCATTCACCACCACGTCAGTGGTTCACCTCGCGCTTACCCGCTGCCAGGACCACCAAGCGCCCGACCCGAGCGGACATCGACGACCACGGTGCAGACCCCAATGGAACAACCCCACGCCGAACCCTCCTTCGCGAACAGTGCGCGAGCACTCTTCGTCGCCAGTCATCCGTGGCCGTCCCTGGCCATTGCGGCCCTGGTCACCGTCCTGGCGGCACAGGCGGCTCCGAGTGGGATCGGGCCCGTGCTGACCGGGCCTGCCATGCTGGCCGGCCAACTGTCGATCGGGTGGTGCAACGACGCCTGCGACGCACTGCGGGACGCGGCGGCCGGCCGCACGGACAAGCCGGTCGCCACCGGTGCCGTCAGCGTGCGCGCGGTGTGGATCGCGGCTTACGCCTCGCTGGTGGTCGCACTGGTGATGGCGGCGGCCATCAGCGTGCCGACCGCGGTGCTGCTGGCGATGATCATCGGTGCGGCGTGGGCCTACAACGTGGGTCTCAAGTCCAGTCTGGCGAGTGGGCTGGCGTATGTCCTCGGGTTCGGTCCGCTTCCCGCGTACGCGTTCAGCACCCTTCCCGGACACCCGATGCCGGCATGGTCGGTGACGGCCGCGGCAGCCTTGGTCGGGCTCGGAGGCCACTTCGCCGACGTGTTGCCCGATCTCGATGCCGACCGGGCGACGGGCGTGGCCGGCCTGCCTCAGCGGGTGGCGGCCCGCTGGGGTGCCGGTGCGGTGCGGACCTGTGCGCTGACGCTGCTGCTGTCGGCGTCCGCGCTCTTGATCGTGGCGTCCAGCCGCCTGTGGGTGTGCGTGGCCGGGTTGGCTGCCGCCGTCGTGCTCGCGGTGATCGGGGCCCGCGGCGCAGGCCGGGTGCCGTTCGCTGCCGCGTTCGGCATCGCCGCCGTCGACGTCGTGGTGTTGGCTGCGGGCGGATTCGTGCCGACGTAGTCGGTGGTACGTAACGTCGCGGGGCTATCCCACCGCGCCGAAATGCCTTAGTAGGCACGGTGTTCGAACTTGCCGCGCACCAGAGTGCCGACGATCGGGATGCCCGCGAGTTGCTCCGGAGTGACCGCGAGTGGATCGGATGCGAAGACCGTCAACGTGGCGAACTTACCCACCGCGACGGATCCCTCGTCGGCCTCCCGGCCGCCGATGACCGCCGGAACGCGGGTGTAGGCGCGCAGCGCTTCCCGTGGGGTGACGGCTTGGTCGGCAGCGATAGGTGGGCTGTCCGGCTGGCCGGGAGGACGGCGCAGGCAGGCGGAGGCCATGATCTCGCGGGGGTCGAACGGTCCGATCGGCCAGTCCGACCCCAGTGCCAGTTGACCACCTGCGGCGAGAATTGCGCGCTGCGGGAAGGCGCGCAGGGCGCGGTCCCTGCCGAGCCGTTGCGACCAGACGTCGCTGTGGTCAACGGTGAGGAAGTGCGAGCAGTGACATGGTTGCATGCTCGCGATCACGCCGGTGTCGGCGAATCGGGCCGCTTGCTCGGATGAGAGGGTTTCCACGTGTTCCACCCGGTGCGCAGCGCTGGATGTCGCAACCACCGGGCCCAGAACGTCCAAGGCGTACTCCACCGCAGCGTCACCGATCGCGTGAGTCGCCGTCGGAATGCCCTGGGCGGCAAAGAAACTCACCGCGTCGCGGTAGGCGCCGAGGTCGTGCCACGTCGACGTGGTCCCGGCTCCGTAGCAGTCCGGCGCCTTCAACCAGGCCGTGCCGTTGTCGATCGTGCCGTCGAGGTAGAACTTGATTCCTTCTACCTGCCAACGCTTTCCGCCGAGCTTCAGCCATTCGACGAACTGCAGGCGCTCGGCCTCGGTGTGGCGCGGCTCGCAGACCGGTGAGCACCGGTAGAACAGCGGTAGTTCGTCCTGGTCGTCGAGGGCACGAAGGACGTCCAGGTGGTGCTCGGAGAAGTCCAGTGCGTGCGTGGCCGTGAGTCCCGTTGCCGCCATTGCGGCAAGGAGTTCCCTTGCCGCCGCGGCCCGTTCGGAATGCGGTGGCTGCGGGACGGCATTGCCGACGAGGTCGACTGCCTCTTCGTGCAGAGCCCCGGTGGGGCGGCCGTCTTCGCTGCACTCCACCTCTGCCAACGGCCCCAAGTCGACCGGCCCGGTGACGTTGGCGTAGCTCAGTGCGGCACGGGACGCATACGCCGAGTGCCCGCCATCGTGTAAGCGCAGGAACACCTTTCGGCCGACGCACACCCGGTCCAAGAACCCGGCCGCGTCGTCGACGTCACCCAGAACCTGCGGCACCAGGTTCCAGCCCAGCACCCAGGAATCCGGATCCATGGCCACACATGATGCGGTGAGTACCTCGGCAAGGCCGTCGGCGTCGGTGACCTGCCCCAGGTCCAGTCCGCTGGTCCATTCCAAGCCGGTCAACGGGTGCGAATGGGGGTCCGAGAGACCCGCCGTGATCACGGCGTCTCCGAGGTCGACCACCTGGGTGTCGGCGCTTGACCATCGTGCCGCGTCAGCCCTGGAGCCCAGCGCCGAGATGCGTTCACCCGAGATGCCGAGTGCCTGGGCGGGCGGGTTCTCGTCGTTGTGGATCGTGCCGGCGAGCAAGACCATGTCCATCGTCACCAAGATCTCCTCGCGGATCGTCGAAACAGCGCCTGCCCGACGAACCCCAGGGCGTCCGACCCTCGGAGGCTATCGCAGGGGCTCCACTCCATCAAGTCTCAAAACGGCACATATCACCGATCGGGCAGATGATTTTGGTTCAGATTGAACAATTGACACCGGTCCCCGGTTCATAAAGCCGAGCCCGGCCCGTCACCAGCCCGTGGCTAGAACCCGTTCGAGCGAGTCCACGAAGTAGTCGACCGACTCCTTCGAGATGCACAGCGGCGGCTTGATCTTGAATACGTTTTGGTAGTCGCCGGTGGGTTGCATGACGACCCCGAGGGTGAGCAGGCGGTCGCAGATCGCGGCGGTCTCCTCGGTGGCGGGTTCGAGAGTGACTCGGTCGCGGACGAATTCGAGCCCCAGATAGAAGCCGGAGCCGTGGACGGTGCCGACGATCGGGTACTGGTCGACCAGCGCAAGAAGGCGGCCCTTGAGGTGTGCGCCGACGACGCGCGCGTTCTCCTGCAGGCCTTCCTTTTCGATCACCTCGAGGACGGCCATGCCGATCGCGGACGAGACCGGTGAGCCACCGGTCGAGGAGAAGAAGTAACCCCCCGTGCGATAGCGATCGGCGATGTCACGACGGGTGACGACGACACCGATCGGTTGCCCGCTGCCCACGGACTTCGCGACGGCCACCACGTCGGGGATGGCCTGCTGCTGCTGGAAACCCCAGAACCATTCGCCGAGCCGGCCGTAGCCGACCTGCACCTCGTCGGCGATCGCGAGGCCGCCGTGCCTGCGCACCGCGGCGTAGACCTGCGCGAGATAACCGTCGGGTAGCGCGACCCCACCGGCGTTGCCGAAGTAGGACTCGCAGATGAACCCGGCGGGAAGCGATCCCGCGGCTGCCAAGTCGTCGATGACCTGCACGGCCTCGGGTGCGTAGCGGGCGGCGTCGGCACCACGGTGCACGCCGCGATAGGAGTTCGCCGCATCGACGGTGTGCACCCAGGATGGCCGCGTGGCAAGGGCATTGGGGTTGTCGGCGATCGACGTCGAGACGGCGTCACTGGCATAGGTCCAGCCGTGATACGCCTCGCGCATCGCCACGATGTCGGTGCGGTCCGTCGCGGCCATCGCGATGCGGATGGCGAGATCCGTTGCCTCCGAGCCGGAATTGACGAAGAACACGGTGTCGAGCTCGTCGGGCAGCGTCGCGGAGATCCGGTCGGCGTATTCGGCGATGACCCGATAGTTGAAGCGCGAGTTGGTGTTGAGCAGGCGCATCTGCCGGTTGGCCGCCTCGACCACCCTTGGGTGGGCGTGCCCGACGGAGGCGACGTTGTTGACCATGTCGAGGTAGACGCGACCGTCGACGTCGGCGAGGTACTCCCGCCATCCCCGCTCGATGCGTGGGGGACGGGCGTAGTAGTGCTCCTGCACGTCGGCTAGTACGCGCTCGCGCAGGGCGAGGGTGTCGTCGTCGGCCTCGTCGGCCGTCGCCGGCAGGCCGAGGCTCGGAGCGGGATCACCGGCTAGGGTCTGCCAGCCAACGGCGTACGCCGGCTCCACCAGAAGCGGCACCTCGCCGGCATCCGCGCGGGTGAACTGGACGTCGATCGGGGTGCGGGCAGGCAGCTGCCCCCGGTCTCCAGCCGGGCCCGCGACGCTGAATCGCACGGCGTGCTCGCCGGTGACGATCGTGAAGCCGTCGTCGGTTGGCACAAGGCGACCGTCGGCCGGGACGGCGACGGTGGTGTCCGCGGCGAGCCACAGGGTGAGCGCGGTGGGCACGGTGGCCGGCGCCGCGGGTGTGCGCGCGGGGGCGCCCGCGAGCCGAGGGCGCCACGCGGGCGCGACCGCCGCGGGTGCGCCGCCGTCAAGCGCCGCCAGTGCGGCGTCTCCGAGTGCTCCCTGGTCCAACCAGCGTCCCTCGTCGTTGAGCGGCGACATCGTCCCGGCGTCGAGGGTGACCGCGCCGGTCAGGCGGTCGACCAGGGGGGCCGCGTCCCACACCGGGCGAGGACGGGGCGCGAAACCGACTGCGCGACGGATGCATTCGCCCATTACCTCGAACGGCACCGACGCCGCCTGCCGGAGGACGAGGAACTCGCGCTCCAACGCGGCGTTGGCGTACTCGTTCTTCGCGTCGAGTCGGACCTGCTGACGGCCGCTCAGTGCCAACACCACCCCGCGAAGGGCGACCAGCGGCCAGATCGCGTCGACCTCGTCCTCGCTGAGCGGGCGAATCGAGTGGAAGGCGAGGATGGCGGGCAGCGTGTCGGCCGGGGTGAGGCCGTCGTGGTGCAGCAGGGAGGAGACGGTGACGGCAATTTCGTTGACGGCCCACGACTCGGAGACGTCTCCGAAGTCGATGACGGCATCGGGCAGCGCACCGGGTTTGCCGATCACGTTGTCGTCGACGATGTCGAAGTGCCCGAGCTGGGTGGGCAGGCGCGAGGAGACCGCATCGAGGCGGCTCTGCGCCGATTCGGCGACGGCGGAGGCGAATTGGCGCACCTCCGTGTCGGGTTCGTCGGGGGCGAGCGTCGCGATGACCCGCTCGGCGTGGCGCAGATCCCACTGCAGCACGCGGACGGACGCCGGGTGCCGGAGGTCGGCGAGCGCGACACTAACCTTGGCGGCGAGCTCCCCCATCCGGGCCACCGTTGCGGGGGAGAGGTAGCCCGACCCCGTCAGCGTGGCGCCGGAAACGTGGGTGATGACGCGGGCGTGGATGCGGCCCTGGGAGGTGTCCCACCACGCGGACATCGGCCCACGCGGGCCGTCGACCACCTGGGGGACGCGCAGCGTCGGCTCGCGCTCGGAGACGGTGGCGGCGGCGAGGTCCTGCAAGTCGATCTCCGCCTCGGTGAAGACGGGGTTGCTCAGCTTGAGGACACCGATCGGCGCCGTGCTCGCGGTGTCGGACACCACGAAGTTCTGATCCTGCTGGCTTCCCAGTTCGGAGACGTGGCACGCCAGCCCGAACGTCTCGTTCATCAGTCGCCGAACCTCGTCGATCGAAAGCGTCGGCGTGGGAAGCTCGGGGTTGGCGAAGAAGTCGAAAACCTGTTCGGTCATGGGTGTTTCGTTGCTCTCTCTCGAAGGCGGTGTGGTCGAGGCGCTCACAGCGGCGACCCGGCGGTGGTGGCAAGTGCCCCGGCGACGGCGCCGTCGGTGCTGCGGGCGACGACGACGACCAGTGGTCCGTACGGTGCGCGCCATTCGCTGTGCGGAGCGTTGTGAACGCCTCCCGGAATGATGCCGGTGGCACCGCTTTCGGCGATGTCGAGCCGCACGCGAACCCCGTCGACGAATGCCTCGAGGTCTTCTGCGATACCAGAGGTCACCTCGACGCGGAAGGTGCCGTCGTCGCCCATGTCGACGACGACGGTAACGGAGAGTTGGCCTTCGGCGCCACGGCGCGCACGCTCGAACACCTGCTCGTCGGGCAGCGCGGGGGTGCGCGCGGGCGCGACGCGCCGGCCCCGGAGCGCCTCGACGGAGCGGGCGAGGCGCAACAGGGTCGTGTCCGAATAGGCGGCCCCGGCCAAGGTCAGTCCGACCGGCATTCCGGTGTCGTCCATCGTGCCCATCGGGATCGTCACGGTGGGGATGCCGAGGTGGCGGGGGACGAGGTTGCCGTTGGACACCCACACCCCGTTGAGCCAGGCGATCTCGGCCGAGGAGGGGTCGACGTCGGCGTCGGCGGGGCCGACGTCGGCGGCCGCCGGGAAGACGACCGCGTCGAATCCGTTGGCGCGCAACCAGTCCTCGAAGTCGACGCCACGGGTCTCCTCGAGTCCGCGCATCCCCCGCTCGACGGACGGGATGTCGTGCCACGGCGTCACTTTCTCGGCGGCGAGGTGGACGTAGTCCGCGAGGTCGTATGCGGTGTCGAACGGGAGGATGCCGTACTGGTCGGGAAGGGCGCCAGTGGGCGCCGGGAAGATGCGCGCGGGATCCACCTCGGCCATGCCGCTGAGGCCAGGCTGACCGTTCGACCACAGGAAGCTGTCGAACGCCCAGACCGACAGCGCGCCCAGCTCCTGCTCGAGGAACTCGGCGGGCACGATGCCGCGCTCGACCATGGTCCGCGATTCCGGATGCAGACCCTCGTAGTTCTCCACGACGGGGAAGTCGGTCTCGACGACCTCCGCGCCCGCGGCCACCAGATCGTCACGCATCCTTTGCCACAGGGCCATCACCGAGTCGCGGGTGTGGATCGGGTGGGCGCTGGCGGGGTCGCCGTTGACGTAGAGGCGGGGTACCGCGAGCCGTAGACCGTCCAGTGGCAGCGGGGGCAGGTCGTCGTAGGAGTCGGGCCGCACCTCGGACGCCGCGGGCAGGTCCACCCACTTCTGCTGGCGCCACAGGTCGCCGTCGGTGATCGGGTCGTCGGCCACGACGGCGTCGAGCAGGTAGAGCAGGTCGTCGACCGAGCGGGCATGGGGGACGACGACGTCCATCGTGGGCACCAACGGCCAGTTTCCCCGCACCGAGATCACCCCGCGGGACGGCGTGTAGGCGACCAGCGCGTTGTTCGACGCGGGGGCGCGGCCGGAGGACCACGTCTCCTCGGCGAGCCCGAACGCGGCGAAGCTCGCCGCCGTCGCCGTGCCCGAGCCGTTCGACGACCCGGATCCGAAGGCCGCCGTGAGAAAGTCTGCGTTGTAGGGACTTTCGGCGCGACCGTAGAGTCCGCGCTGCATCCCGCCGGCCGCCATGGGCGGCATGTTGGTCAGGCCGAGGCAGATCGACCCGGCTGCGCGCAGCTGGGCCACCGCGAACGCGTCGTCGGTGGCGACGAGGCTCGCGAAGGCCGGTGAACCGGCCGTCACCGGCAGACCGCGCACCTTGTAGCTGGCCTTCGCCGTGAACGGGATGCCGTCAAGCGGACCGAGCGTCTGCCCGCGGGCTCGGCGAACGTCCGAGGCGCGGGCATCGGCAAACGCCGACGGGTTGAGCACCGGCACCGAGTTCAGCGCGATCCCGGACCGGTCGTAGTGCCCGATCCGGTTCAGGTAGCGCGCCACCAGTTCGACGCTCGTCACCGTGCCGTCGCCTAACGCGCCGCGCAAGCGGTCGACGTCGGCCTCGGCGACGGTGAATTCGGCGGTGATCATGACAGCACTAAAACATACGCTGTAGGTTTACGGAATGGGCAATATCTCGACGCGGGCTGGGGCGAACCGGCGCCAGCACGCTCGCGTCCGCCCGAGAGGAGACGGCCATCGCACGACCACCTCGCGCAATACTCAGTCGCGACCTCATCGCCCGCACCGCCCTGGCCCTCGTCGACCGACACGGTGTCGAGGGCGCCAGCATGCGGCGCGTGGCGCAGAAACTGGGCGTGAACCCCACCTCGCTCTACAACCACGTCGCCGACCGGGCGGCGATGATCGAAGACCTCCGCGCCTTGGTGTCGGCCAACATCGATTCGGCACCACTGCGGGAAATGCCTTGGGAGGAAGGCCTTGTCGCCTGGGCCCGGTCCTATCGGCTGGCCTTTGCGCGGCATCACCGCGCGGTACCCCTGCTCATGACCACACGTGCGTCCGCGCCGGTGCTGCTGGCGGAGTATGAGGACTTCGCGGGCGCGGCCGAGGCCGTCGGGTGGCCGAGCGCGGAGGTGCTTCCGCTCTTGACCGCGTTCGAATCCTTCATCCTCGGCAGCGTGCTCGACATGTCGGGGCCGAGCGTGGTCTTCGATCCGGTCGGTCAGGAAGAACGCTTTCCGCGCTTGGCCGCGGCCTACGAGACGCTGCGGGACGAAGACCCCGACGATCCCATCGCGACTCGCGCGTTCGAGCGGGGCCTCGCGATGCTCGTCGCATCGGCACGGCCGCCTCGCCCCAAGCGCGAGCGGTGACCTACCTTGCGTGCAATCCATTGCGCGCAAGGCTTTCTCGAGAAGGAGGGTACTCATGACCTGGCGCATGCCATCCGAAACGGCCCCCCACGACCGGACGTGGATGGCCTTCCCGCGGGAGGGCTTCACGATGGGCGACAGCGCCGCCGGGCGGGAGGAGTGCTACGCGGCGTGGACCGAGGTCGCGCACGCCGTTGCCGAATTCGAACCGGTCAGCATGGTGGTCGACCCCACCGAGATCGAGCGGGCACGACGAATGTTGTCCGCCGAGATCGACATCGTCGAGTTGCCACTCGACGAATTCTGGATGCGTGACTTCGGACCCACCTTCGTCGTCGACGACGACCGTCCCAATGTGCTTGGCGCAGTTGACTGGACCTTCAACGGGTGGGGCTCGCCGGACTGGGCGGAGTGGACGAAGTCAGCCGAGGTCGTCCGAGGGGTGGCTCCGCTGGTCGGCGCCGAGATCGTCAGCTCGACGCTGGTCAACGAGGGTGGCGGCATCCACGTGGACGGCGCGGGCACGGTGTTGCTCACCGAGACGGTGCAGCTCGACCCGCGTCGAAACCCGTACGCCGACAAGCGTCGCGTCGAGGCGGAAATGGAGCGCACGATCGGTGCGACGCAAGCGATCTGGCTGCGGCGCGGCCTGACCCGTGACTACGAGAGCCTTGGCACCAACGGCCACGTCGACATCGTCGCGACCATCCCGTCACCGGGCCGCCTGCTCGTGCACGCTCAGACCGACCCCGCGCACCCCGACCACGAGGTGAGCAGGGACGTGCGAGCTGCCCTCGAGGGGACGACGGACGCCGCGGGACGCACGTGGGACATCGTCGACGTGCCCGCCCCGGCGACCCTTCGCGACGCCCACGGTTTCGTCGACTGGAGCTACGTCAACCACCACGTCGTCAACGACGGCGTGATCGCCTGCGGCTTCGGAGAGGCGGTGGCCGATCAACGCGCCACCGCATTGCTCGAAGAGGCCTACCCGGGTCGGCGCGTGGTGACAGTCGACGCGCGGCCCATCTTCGCGCGCGGCGGCGGCGTCCACTGCATCACTCAGCAGCAGCCCCGAGTCGAGGCGTCGTAGTAGAACGTCGGCTGATCCTCAGACGTGCAGCTGCCGCATCGCGTCGATGATCGGTCCACGCTCTGCCGGGTGAGCCATCAAGCGCCGGGCCACGTCGCTCATGTGCTCGCGGTTGACGCGGGCGTACTGCCGCAGCAGGACGAACGCCGTCTCCACCGAGACTCCGAGTCGTTCGCGCAGGAATCCCTTGGCCTGCTCCACCAGCACCCGGCTCTGCAGTGCATGGTGTAGATGCGGCAGCACCGTCGCCGGGCTCGGGGAACGTTCCTGCAGGATCGCCACGCAGGCGACGTGGGTGAGGGTTTGGCCGACGAGCTGATCGGCGTCGTTCAGCTCACCGACGCGAGTCCCGAACAGGCCCATGGCGCCAAGCACGGTGCCGCCCGCGCGCATCGGCAGGGCGTGTACCGAGGCGAAGCCGGCTTGGGTGGCGGCCTCGGCGAAGCGGGGCCAGCGGTCCGCGGCGCCGCGCAGGTCCGCCACCGACAGGGGTTGACCCGTCGTGAAGCAGTCCAGGCAGGGCCCCTGTTCGGCCTGCAGCTGGAACAGCTCGAGATCTCGCGCCTTCTCCGACGTCGCCGCCATCAGATGCAGTTCGCCGCTGGGGTCGGCGAGGAGCAGACCGGCGGCGTGTACGTCGAGTACCTGGGTGCAGCTCTCGGTGAGCTGAGTCAGGAGCTCAACGACGTCGTAGTCGTCGAGCAAGGTGTCCACCAGAGTGACCACCGCTGCCAAGACCTGGGTCTCCCTCGGAAGTTCGGTCACGTGTGTGCACCCCCGTCGACCTTCGTCCGGTGCGTCGTCGGCCCCACTAGTCGGCGTCCAACCGGAGGCGGCGCTCGATGACGTCGCGAGCCACCTCGGTTGCGCTGCGCCCGGTTGCGTAGGCGTGCGCCCGGAGCCGGACCAATGCCTGCGACGGCGTGACGTCCAGCTGGGCGACCAACATCCCGGTGGCCTGGCTGACCTCTGCCCGCGCGAACTGGGACAGCTCCGCCCACGCCTCGCTCGCCGGGTCGCTGATCGCCGCCACCGAGTCGTCGGTGAGCAAATCCATGAACGGCACGGTCGCCATCTGCGCCGCTAGCAGTGCGCCCGCCGACGTCTCGGCGGGCCAATCGCCGGGCAGGGTGCGGAACAGGTCGAGCGCGCCGACGTATTCACCGGCCAAGACCACCGGAGCGGCGTACACGCTGCGAATGGTGTGCGCCACCAGGGCGGGCCGAAAGGCCGGCCATCGCAACTCCTTGGGGTGAGAGAGGTCGACGGACGCCACGGGCCCCCGCAGCTCTACGGCGTCGAGACACGGTCCCTCGCCGTAGGTGAACTGCAGCTCGTCGTACCTGCGCGCCGAGGGGCTCGAGACACCGACCGTACCCATGTTGATTCCCTCGTACACCGCCGAGATGGCCGCCGCCTCGACGTCGAACAGCATCACGCACGCAACGCAAAGCTGGTCGGCGGCCGCGAGTCCACGCCGGTCACCCACCGCGGCGATCAGCTGGTCCTGCAGTGTCACGTCAATTCCTGCCATGAAGCTGGCTCATCCCAACAGCATGCGCCATCGGGCGCGCGCCGACGCGGTATGGGTTGAGATCGGGTCAGGCGGCGGGTGCGTCGAGCGATGGGGCCGCGCAGTCCTCGACGTAGACGTAGCCGCAGGGCTGGCAGGACACCTCGTAGCGCAGGAAGCCGCCGTCGCCCTCCTGGAAGGAGTAGTCGGCTTGAACCATGCACCGTGGGCACCGTGCCGTGCCTCGTTCGACCACGCTCATCGGCGGAGCCTTCCGTCCTGGGCGGCCGGGTAGCCACCTGCGAACCACGGGTACCCCGACCGGCCGGTGGTCAACCACGGACTCGGCTCAGGCCGGGTCGACTGCCCGCGGGTGCGTCACCGGTCCGCAGGCCGCCCAGGTGTATGGCTGCTCCGGGGAGGTACCGCTGCCGAGCATGAACGTGCGGTCCGTACGTCGTGCGCGGGCGATCGTCGACAACCAGGTGGCCACGGTGCTGACCCGGTTCTGCACGCCGGTGAGGAAGGCGATGTGGATGAAACCCCAACCGAGCCAACCCAATACGCCGGTGAGCTTCACGGGACCGGCTTGCAACAGGGCGTGGCCACGGCTGATGTACGCCGCCGAACCCAGGTCGCGGTATCGAAATGGCTTGCGGGGCTTGCCCTTTAGGTCACGTCGGAGGCAGGACGCGACGTGTAGGCCGCCCTGCATTGCGTTCTCGGCCACTCCGGGTAGGTGGTCCCGGCCGACGAGGTCGCCGATGACGAAGATCTCGTCGTGGCCTGGGACGGTCAGGTCGGCCTCGACCGCGATCCGGCCCGCGTGATCCGACGTCGCACCGAGCTTGTCGGCGACCCTCCTGGCGAACGGCACGGCCTCCACCCCTGCGGTCCACAGCACCGTCCGTGCGGCGTGATCCTCGCTGGGCCCGCCTGCCTTGGGGGTGACGGTGATGCCCTCCCGACGGACGTCGGTGACGTGCACGCCCATGTGCATCTCCACGCCGAGGCCCTCGAGGATCGTGGCGGCCTTGGCGGCCAGACCCGGCGCGAAGCTGTCGAGGACGCACTGGCCGCCGTCGAAGAGCAGCACGCGGGCGTCCTCGGGCTCGATGCTGTGAAACTCGTTGGCCAACGCACGGGTCGCCATCTCCCGGATCTGACCGGCCAGTTCGACTCCGGTCGGTCCGCCACCGGCGATGGCGAAGGTCAGCCATCCGTCGCGTTCCGGACCGGGCGCAAGGGTTTCGGCGATCTCGAACGCGGCGAAGAGTCGGCGGCGGATGGTCAGGGCGTCGTCGAGCGTCTTCATCCCCGGCGCCCACTTCGCGAAGTCGTCGCGCCCGAAATAGGACTGACGCATTCCGGCGGCCACCACCAACACGTCGTAGTCGAGTTCGAACGTGCTCGCGTCGGGGCGGCGCGCGGTGACGCGGCGGGCGTCGGCGTCCAGGTCCACGGCCTCACCGAGAAGGGTGGTCACGTTGCGGTGCCGCGCCAACTCTTCACGCAGCGACCTACTGATCTGGCCGATGCTGAGCGTGCCGGTCGCGCATTGGTAGAGGAGGGGTTGGAAGACGTGGCACGCAGCCCGGTCGAGCAGCGTCACGTCGACGTCGTCGCCGCCGAGGCTGCGTGCGCAGAACAGTCCGCCGAAGCCACCTCCGATGATCAGTACCTTGGTCCGACCGTTGCTCATCGCTCGACAGTACGCAGCGCGGGACCCGTCGCCCTATGGCGCCGAGGCGGCCAGGCCCTTGAGCATCAGTTCGAGAACCAATTCGAACGAGGGCTGCACCATGTACTCGCCGAGGTGTGGCGCCGCGGCTTGGGTGTGGGGATGTTCGTCGTCCGGCAGCCGGGTCGACAGGGTCTGCCAGGAGGCCTTGTCGGCGTCCTGAATCTCTGCGGGCAGCGTGACGATGGCGCTCTGCAGCATCGCCTGGCCGAGCGCGATGTCGGCGATGGCGCCGAACCACTTCGCCGCGGACTCGTCGTCGAACCCGCCCTTCCGCAACAACCCAAGGGTGAGCTCGACGGCTCGAAGCTCGTTGGGCAGACCGGTCGCCCGGCCCGCGACCGCCAACCCCGCCCTGGGAAAGTCCTGCGCGTAGACCGCGAACAGAACCCGCCCAAGCCCGGCCAACGATTCCAGCCAGTCGCTCCCGGGTGTCCAGCGGTCGAGGCCAAGGCCGATCATCCGGTCGGCCACCGCCCGCACGACGTCGTCGACGCCGGTGAAGTGCCGATAGAGAGCTGAGGCGTCGGCGCCGACGGCCGCCGCGAGCGTCCGTGCGCTCAGCACGGACGCGCCCCGGTTCTCGATCAGGTTGACCGCGGCGTCGACGTAGGCCTCGCGCGACAACTCGGTGCCGGTCCTGGTGCGCCGGCGTCGCCGCCCCGCCACGTGCTGCCTGCCCGACTCGGCGACGGTTGCGCGCTCCTTATGTCAACACCGTTGACGTCTACGTCTCGATGCCGGAGTCTGGGGCGCCAAGGGGGTGAAATCGGTGCCTGACAGACATCCGATGGTTCGTAATTTTAGGCGCGTCGCGGGACAGGCGGGACACGTAAATTACTACGTAGAGGTCGAGGCCAGCGGCGACGACTCACTCCACCTCGTCTTCGCTGGCAACATCTTCGCCGGGCCGGTGCTGATGTCCAGCAGAGACGGCGACGGCCGGTGGGATCACCAGATGATCGACCACCCTCGGCAGTTCGGTGAGTTCGTCTCTGCGGAATGGGTCGACCGATTCTTGGACTCCTGGTACGAGGCCCAGGCCGCCTGACGGTTTGACGGGCCCAACGCCAGGGAAGAGTGGGGCCATGAGCTCGAACGGCCCAGGCGAATGTTGAGCACGGCACGCACGATGGCCGTTCCGGTCGATTCGGTGTGGCGGGTACTGACCGATCTGGACGCGTGGCCGCAGTGGGGACCAACGGTGCAGCGAGCGGAACTCGACGACCCCGGCCCGCTGCGGCTCGGATCCCGAGGCAAGGTGTGGACTCCGATCGGCGTGGCGCTGCCGTTCGAGATCACCGAATTCGACGACGGTCGGGTGTGGGCGTGGAAGGTCGCAGGCGTGCCCGCGACGCGGCACGTGGTGACGCCGCATTCGCAGGGGTGCCGCGCGTCGTTCGGCGTGCCGCTGTGGGCGCCGGCGTATCTGCCCGTGTGTGCGTTGGCGCTCAAGCGAATCGAGAATTTGGCTAGGGCTTAGCGAGCGCCTCCAGCAGTGGCCTGGTGCGGTAGGCGACGACCTCGTGCATCGCCACCGACATGGTGGTGCGCTCCACTCCCGGCACCCCGAGTATCAGCCCGGCGACGCGGTAGAGGTCGTCGGCGTCCGTCGCGACCACACCTATCAGCAGGTCGGCCGCCCCTGACAGGCCGGTGATCTGGGTGACCTGGGCGATGGTCTCCAGTTCGACGAGCACCTGATCCAGGCGATGCTGGTCGACCACCGCGCTGATGAACGCCTTCAACGGGTAGCCGAGATCGCGCGGTGACACGCAGCGGTCGACGGGGGCGAGGACCTTATCCTCGTCCCACCGCGCCAGCCGGGCCGCGACGGTGTTGCGGGCCAGTCCGAGCGCGGCGGCCAACTGGACGCCGGTGGCCCGCGGCGCGTCACACATCGCCAGGAGCATCCGCGCATCGGTGCGATCGAGCTTCGTCATGTCGCCCAGTATTCCACGTCACACTTCCCCAATAATGGGCAACATGCTCAAGAGGATCGGCTCGGCTTGCTCAGTATGCATACCGATGGTTCCCTTGAGTCAGCAATACGCCCACTACAGCCAAGGTGGTGACCCTCCATGACGGACCTCGACACCCGTCCGATCGACCGCCAACCATACGAGTTGGGCGACCGCTACCGATCGGGATCGGGCGCGGTGGTGCTGACCGGCGTGCAGGCCATCGCCAGGGCGCTGGTCGAGCAGCACGAACGTGACACCCGCGCGGGTCGACGGGTGGCGACGTTCGTGTCCGGCTATCAGGGCAGTCCGCTGGGCGGCGTCGACCGGATGCTCGCAGGCATGCCCGAGGTGCTGGATGCCAACGACATCACCTTCGTTCCCGGTCTCAACGAGGAGTTGGCCGCGACCTCGGTGTGGGGCAGCCAGGCCGATCTCGCCGCGTTCGCGGCGGCGGCCGGCATCGCCCACTCCACGCCGAAGTACGACGGCGTCGTCGGGGTTTGGTACGGCAAGGGGCCCGGCCTGGACCGCGCCACGGACGCGCTGCGGCACGCCAACATGTACGGCGTCAATCCGCACGGGGGAGTGCTGCTTCTGGTCGGCGACGATCCGGGGTCGAAGTCCTCCACCGTGCCCGCCGTCAGCGAACGGTCGCTGGCCGCGCTCGGAATCCCGGTGCTGTTTCCGCGCAACGCGCGCGAGGTCGTCACGATGGCGATGCACGGCGTGGCGATGTCGCGAGCGTCCGGGTGCGTCGTCGCGCTCAAGATCGTGGCCGACGTGGCCGACGGAGCCTGGTCGGTGGATGGCAGCGTCGCCGACGTCGACCTGGTGGTTCCCGAAGTGCTTTGGGAGGGAAGGTCTTTCGCCTACCGGCAGCGACCGATGGCTGCGCCCGCCAGCAGCCTCGACGCCGAGGCCGATCTGTACGGTCCGCGCGCGGAGGTGGTGCGCGCCTACGGCGCAGTCAACCACCTCGACGTCGTCGAGCTCGACCCGCCCGACGCGACGGTCGGGATCGCCGCCACGGGACCGACGTTCGACGCGGTGCGGCAGGCACTGGCCGATCTCGGCGCCGACGACGTGGCGCTCCACCGCGCCGGGATCCGACTGCTGCGCATCGGCATGCCGACCCCGTTGGGGCCGGACGCCGTCACGGCCTTCGCCGACGGATTGGACGAGATCCTCGTCGTCGAGGACAAGACGGCATTCGTCGAGACGCAGCTGCGCGAGATCCTGTACGGCACGACGGGCGCACCGCGCATCCTCGGCAAGAAGGACGCCGCCGGACGGCCGTTGATCCCCGCGGGTGGCGAACTCACCGCGGGCCGGTTACTGGCTCCGCTGCGGCGCGTCTTCGCCGGCCGGCTCGAACTGAAGACGCCGCCGCCTCCCGCCTTGACTCTCGACGTCCTCCCCGCCAAGCGGGCCGCCTACTTCTGCAGCGGCTGCCCGCACAACCGGTCGACCGCCGTGCCCGAGGGCTCGCTGGCCGGTGGTGGCATCGGTTGCCACACGATGGTGACGATGTCGGACCGCACGGACAGCGCCGTCACCGGACTCACCCAGATGGGAGGTGAGGGCAGCCAGTGGATCGGCCAGGCTCCGTTCACCGAGGTCGGGCACATCTTCCAGAACATCGGCGACGGAACCTTCTTCCACTCCGGCCAACTCGCCGTGCAGGCAGCCGTCGCAGCGGGTGTCAACATCACCTACAAGCTGCTGTTCAACGAGGTCGTCGCCATGACAGGCGCGCAGAACGCCGAGGGTGCGCTCACCGTCGCACGCCTGACGCACAAGCTGACGGCCGAAGGCGTCAAGCAGATCATCGTCTGCGCCGACGAGCCGAAGCGTCACGATCGCCGCGCGATGGCCAAGGGCACGACCGTCTGGCACCGCGATCGACTCGACGACGCCCAGAGGCGGCTGCGCGAAGTCGAAGGCGTCACCGTCCTGATCTACGACCAGCACTGCGCGGCCGACGCCAGGCGGCAACGCAAGCGCGGAACCTTGCCGACCCGCACCACCCGGGTCCTCATCAACGAGGCGGTGTGCGAGGGCTGCGGCGACTGTGGGGTCAAGTCCAACTGTCTGTCGGTGCAGCCGGTCGACACCGATCTCGGGCGCAAGACCCGGATCGACCAGACGTCGTGCAACACCGACTACAGCTGCCTGGACGGCGACTGCCCGTCGTTCGTGACGGTCGAGGTGAAGCCGGGTTCCAAGACGACGAAGAAGGCCGCACCCGCGGAGCCGCCACAGCTGCCCGACATCGGCGTCGAACCGATCACCTCGACCCACAACGTCTTCTTCGCCGGCATCGGGGGAACCGGCATCGTCACCGTGAACCAGGTTCTCGCGACGGCGGCTCTGCGCGCCGGCTACGAAGTGGAGAGCCTCGACCAGATTGGGCTGAGCCAGAAGGCCGGACCCGTCGTGTCGCACCTGAGATTCGCCGCGGGCAGACTCGAACCATCCAACCGGCTCACGCCGGGGGCGGCGGACTGCTTCGTCGCCTTCGACCTGCTGGCTGCGGTGGACGGCAAGAACCTCGAATACGGCGACCCCGCTCGGACGATCTCCGTCGCGTCGACGTCCAAGACGCCGACCGGCGCCATGGTCTACGACAAGTCGGTCGCCTATCCCGAGACGCCATACCTGCTGAACCGACTCGGCCGGGTGTCTCGCAGCGTGCACTCCTTCGACGCCCTGGCAGCCGCGCAGGCCTTGTTCGGTAGCACGGCGGCGGCGAACTTCCTGCTGATCGGGGCCGCCCACCAGAGTGGGGCGCTCAAGATCCCGGCGGCGTGCGTCGAGGAAGCCATCCGCGTCAACGGGGTCGCGGTCGAGGCGAACCTTGCCGCCTTCCGCTGGGGTCGAGTCGCCGTTGCCGACCCGTCCCGCTTCGGCGACGCCGTTGCTCCCGCGTCGGCGCGCAAACCGATGCCACCGCCTGAGCGCGTCCTGGCCGGAACGTCCTTTACCGGGCAGGTAGGCGATCTGGTCTCGCGGCGGGCCGCCGATCTGATGGAGTTTCAGGGCGAGCGGGTGGCTCGTCGATACGTCACGGTGATGCACGAGGTGTGGACGGCCGAGCGTGCGGCGTCGGACCGCACGGAGTTCAGCGAAGCCGTCGCCCGCGGGCTCTTCAAGTTCACCGCCTACAAGGACGAATACGAGGTCGCCCGCCTGCTGACGGATCCGCGATTCGTCGAGCAGGTCCAAACCGAGTTCCCCACCGGGGAGAAGCTGACCTACAAGCTGCACCCACCCGCGCTTCGGGCCATCGGAAGGAAGAAGAAGATCGGTCTCGGGCCGAGGAGCCACGTCGCACTGCGCGTGCTCGCCAAGGGAAAGGTGTTGCGGGGAACCGTTTTCGACCCGTTCGGCTATGCACACGTCCGCAGGGTGGAGCGTCGTCTACGCGACGAGTACGAACACATCGTGACCGAGTTGGCGGCCGAGCTCCCCGGTGGGGACTACGACCGTGCGGTCACCGTCGCCGCACTCCCCGACGTGGTCCGTGGCTACGAGGGCGTGAAGCTCGCCAACGTCGACGCCTATCGAGCGCGATTGCGGGAACTCGGCGTCGACCAAAGCGCCAGCTAACATCCGAGATAGCCGGTGACGGTGTAGCTTTGGAAGCGGAGCGGTACCGCAGGCCGGCCTGCGATCCCCTCAAGCCCTTGACGGTTTTGGCATCAAGCCATCAAGGGCGCTCCTCGTCAGGCGCCCCCGGACCCCGGGTGACCCAACCCGGTTTGACGTGACGAACACGTCATATCTGCCGAAGTGTTGTCGGCGCGTCCTCCCTTGGTCGAGAATGTGAACCGTCGGGGAAACTTTGACAGACGGGGGAACGATGATGAGTGAAGTCGCAGCCAGCGGTGGCGGTGACGCGCCTGCAGGCGTCGGCATTACTACGCGGGTCCGAGTGTTTCCCAGCTCCGACCGCGAGGCGCACGGGGTGATCGTCGACGACTTCGGCGAATCCATCGGCATCCCGGTCGAAATCGGCGGCGAGCTCATCGCCGGACCCGCGCGCCGCTGGGCGGTCATGCTGGACGACGACAATCTGCTGTTCGTCGACAGCGAGGATCTCGAAGCCGAGTAACTCGCTCCGAATCCCCTAGCCAGGCAGCCGCACCCGGTTCGCCGAGTTTTGCCGTGCCAGACGCGGGTACGTGGCCTCCGCAAGGCGGACACGGACGGCGAATGGAGCACACGGTGAAGGCAGTGACCTGGCAGGGCAAGCGTGACGTGAGGGTCGAGCAGGTTCCCGACCCACGGATCGAAGAGCCCAACGACGCGATCATCGAGGTCACGTCCACCAACATCTGTGGCTCCGACCTTCACCTCTACGAGGTGCTCGGCGCGTTCATGACGCCCGGCGACATCCTCGGCCACGAACCGATGGGCATCGTCCGCGAAGTCGGCAAGGACGTGTCGAACCTGGCGGTGGGCGACCGCGTCGTCATCCCATTCCAAATCTCCTGCGGTCACTGCTTCATGTGTGACGCCCACCTCTACACCCAGTGCGAGACCACTCAGGTTCGGGATCAGGGGATGGGCGCGGCGCTGTTCGGGTTCTCCGAGCTCTACGGCGCCGTTCCCGGCGGGCAGGCCGAGTTGCTGCGGGTGCCCCAGGCCCAGTTCACCCACATCAAGGTGCCCGACGGGCCACCGGATTCGCGCTTCGTCTACCTCTCCGACGTGCTGCCCACCGCGTGGCAGGCGGTGCAGTATGCCGACATTCCCGACGGCGGCACCGTCGCGGTGCTCGGGCTCGGCCCCATCGGCGACATGGCCGCGCGCATCGCGCATCATCTCGGCTACGACGTGATCGGCGTCGACCTGGTGCCGGAACGCCTTGCGCGCACCGCTGCCCGTGGCATCCGCACCGTCAACCTCAACGAGATCGACTTCGCCGTCGGCGACGCGATCCGGTCGATGACCGACGGTCGGGGCACCGATTCGGTGATCGACGCGGTTGGCATGGAGGCGCACGGCTCGCCGGTCACGAAGATCGCCCAGCAGGTGACGGGACTGCTTCCCGACGCACTGGCCAAGCCGTTCATGAAGAAGGCGGGCCTGGACCGCCTCGGTGCCCTGTACTCCGCCATCGACGTGGTGCGGCGCGGCGGGAACATCTCGGTCATCGGCGTGTACGGCGGAGTGGCGGACCCGATGCCGATGCTGACGATGTTCGACAAGCAGGTCCAGCTCAAGATGGGCCAGGCCAACGTGAAGCGGTGGGTCGACGACATCATGCCGCTGCTCGGCGACGACGACCCGTTGGGCGTCGACGACTTCGCCAGCCATGTCCTGCCCCTCGACGACGCTCCCCACGCGTACGAGATCTTCCAGAAGAAGCAGGACAACGCCGTCAAGATCATGCTCAAGCCGTGACGTGACGGCCCGTCCGACGGTCGAGAGTTGTCCCAAGCGAATGGAATTCGGGCCTTGCGGTGGGGTCAGGTCCGACGGGCAGTGTGAGATGCTGCCCGCCCCATGTGTATTCGACGACGCGGTGCCCTGGTCGGGTGCCGTCGCGGAGCCGGGCCCGGTGTCGGCGCCACTGATCCTCGGCGACTTCAGCTGCAGTCCGTTCGACGCCGCGGACGTCGTGGCCACCGCGGCGATTCTGGCGAGGTCGTGTGACGCCGTGCTGGTCGGCGAGCACCAGAATCGCCCCGACTTCCCGCCGACGATCATGGGTGGTCTGCTTCTGGAAACCGGTGTGACGCCGTGGATCACGTTGTCGTGCCGGGACCGAAACCGGATAGTGCTCGAGCAGGAACTGCGCGGACTGGCCCACGTCGGCGTGCGCACGGTCTTCTGTGTCACCGGCGACGGCCGCGGTTACGACGTCCGTCCCGACGTCACGCAGACCTTCGACCTGGACGGACCTCGGCTGGTGGCGTTGGCCGACTCGCTCGGCATGCTGGCGGCCGTTCCCGAGACGCCAACGGCACCGCCGGTGGCCGCTCGTCCCCTGCGCCTGGTCTACAAACAGCACGCCGGGGCCAGGCTGGCGGTGCTCAACCACGTGCCGTCACCGTCGGTGGCGCAGGAGTTCGTGGCCGCGGCCCGAGCGGCCGGCCTGACGATGCCGGTGGTGGCCGGCGTCGCGGTGTTCACCGACGTCGTCTCGGCCGCGGTGTTACAAGGCCTGCCGGGGCTGGAACTCGAGCAGGGCGTCGTGGACGACGTCCTCGCCGCGGACGATCCCGTCGAGGCGGGTATCGAGGCCGCCGTGACCGAGGCGCGGAATCTGCTCTCGATCGACGGCGTCGAGGGAATCAACCTGTCGGGTTCGGCCACGGCCCGCGGCACCCGCTTTGGGGCCGAGGTCAAGGCCGAGGTCGGCGCTCGCATCCGGAGGGAGCTAGGCCGATGAGTGACGCCATGTCCGCCGAATTCGACACGGTGGCTGAGTGGACCGCCGACGTCGCGGTGGAGCTCGGCCCCGACCATCACGTTCCGGCCGGTTGTCGGGGCAGTGGCAGCCCCGCCGCGCTCGACTGGTTGGTCGAGCGGCTCGACCTCGCGTCGGGAGAGACGCTGGTGGACTGTGGTGCAGGCGTGGGAGGGCCCGCCGCGTACGCCGCCCAGCGAACTGAGGTGCGGCCGCTGTTGGTCGAGCCCGAGGCGGGTGCCTGCCGCGCCGCGCGGACCCTGTTCGCCCATCCGGTGGTTCGCGCGGATGCCGCAGCCCTGCCGGTGGCCGACGGTTCGGTCGACGCGGCATGGGCGTTGGGTGTGCTGTGCACGACCGAGGCGCAGCTGGAGCTGCTGCGCGAACTGCTGCGGGTGACGCGCACGCCCGGTCGGATCGGCCTCTTGGTGCTCGTCGCCGCAGAGCCCCTCGGGGAGGCGGAAGTGCCCGAGGGCAACCACTTTCCGACCATGGACGCGTTTCATCGGTTGGTGGACGAGGCGGGCCTTCGCGTCGACGAGGCGTGCGGTACGGACCAACTCGACCCGGTCCCAGGGGAGTGGAGCCGCCGCGTCGACGCGGTGACGGCCGAGCTGACCGCCCGTCACGGCGACGACCGCGCGTGGCAGCAGGCCGAACGCCAGTCCGACCTCATCGGGGAACTGATCGCGGACGGACGGATCTCGGCCGAGCTCTTCTCGCTGCGACGCCGTCGGTGACGGGGATGGAGAATCCTCGGGTGACCGATCGAGAACCCGGTGCCCTGAGCACCCTTCCGACACCGCTCGAGGCGGCGCCGCGGCTGGCCGCGGCCATCGGGCTCGGCCCGGATGATCTCTGGGTCAAGCGCGACGACCTCTTGGGGCCCGGCGGTGGTGGCAACAAGGTGCGCAAGCTGCAGTACACGGTGGCCGCCGCGCTCGCCGCAGGCGCAACCACTCTGGTCACCACCGGCGCGGCGCAGAGCAACCATGCCCGGCTCACCGCCGCTGCGGGGGCTCGGCTCGGCCTCGACGTGGTTCTGGTGCTGGCCGGAACCGGCGGCGTCGCCACCGGGAACTTGGCCTTGGACGCGATGCTCGGCGCGCGGATCGTGTGGGCGGGCGACGTGGACTCGGGGGAGTTGGAGCGCCGCGCGGCACGGATCACCGAGCAGCTGACCGCGGACGGTCGCGTCGCCAGCCAGATTCCGTTTGGCGGATCGAACGCGGTCGGGGCCCGCGGATACGTCGACGCCGGCCACGAACTGCTCGCCCAGCTGCCGGAGCTGACGCAGGTGGTGGTGGCGGTGGGCTCCGGGGGTACCGCGGCCGGTTTGACCCATGCCCTCGGCGCCGACCGCGTGCTGGGCGTGCACACCGGGGCGGTACCCGATCCCGAGGCGCGGATCGGGGACCTCGTCGTCGGGCTTGGCGGTCCGAGCGGTGCCGCCGCCCCCGCGCTGCGGCTGCGCACCGAACAGGTGGGTGCGGGCTATTCGGCGTTCACCGAACCGGTGAAGGACGCCCTGCTGTTGGCGGCGCGCACGGAGGGGCTGATCCTCGATCCCGTCTACACCGGCCGAGCGCTCGCCGGTCTCGTCGAGGCGGTGCGCGACGGCGACGTCCGCCCCGGTCAATCGACCGTGTTTCTGCACTCCGGCGGGCTGCCGGGCCTGTTCGGTTCAGATGCCGCGATGACCTGGGCTGGTTCGCTGGCCGACGGCGAAGAAAGTTAGCGAATTCGGGGCGGTCGGGCCGATGGCAGCTCGACTGCCCGTCGGAACGGGTTTAGCGACGACCGGTAGCGGCAAAATAGCTATTGTGGCTAACCAAGTCGGTGTCCGCTCGACGTAGCGCGGATTTTGCCCTCGGAGAAGATGTAACACGGACGCCGTCCCCGACGGTTAAACTCGTGACGACACTTCGATGATGCCGTCGTATACACGTGTCGGAAGGTGGACGAAATGACTTTTTCAACGAAGATGGCCGCTGGTTTGGGTGGTTTGGCTCTCGCCGCAATGGCGGGGAGCGGAATCGCCTCGGCAGCCCCCGGTGACGCCGTGATCCTCAACTCGACGTGCACCTACCCGCAGGTGATCGCCGCGGCCCAGGCTCAGGATCCCGTGGCGACCGCCGCGCTGCAGAAGGATCCGGCGGCCAACGGGTTCCTGCAGGGCCTCGTCGCCTCGCCTCCCGGGTCGCCCGAGCGCCAGCAGAAGATCAACTTCGTTCGTAGCTTCCCGCAGGCGGCGCAGTTCAACGGGCTGATCATGTCCGTGGCGACCAGCTGCAACAACTACTGACCGACTGAGTAATGCGGGGCTGCCGTAGCGCAGCCGCCGACACGAATGCCCACCTCCGAGCAAAGTCGCTCCGAGGTGGGCATATTCGTGTGACCGATTAGAGAAGCCCGAGCAGCTTCAGGTCGGTGGCGTACTTGTCGATGACCGGTGCCGTCAGGTGGGGAATGTCCTTGTCGGGGCCAATCTTGGCTTCCTGCACTGCGGCTCGGAAATGGTCCACCGGCGCCATGGATCCGTTCACCGGAAGCTGCGGTCGCCCGTAGTTGTGCAGCAGCGGCAACAGCGACGCCTGGCGCTGCCTTTCCGGCAGGGCCCGCAAAGCCGTTTCGAATCGGGCCAACCACTCGCCGTAGCCGGGGATCCGGACGATCGGATGGCCGGCCTCGACCAACCAGTCCACGAAGGTGTCCATGCTGATGCCGTCGTCGTGGGGATTCATGACGTGGAACGTCTCGAATCCGGTGACGTGGGCACTGATCGTGTCAACCGCGTCGGCGATGAATTCGACGGGCAGGCCGTCGAAGTGCGAGCGCTGCCGACTTCCGCCGCCGTCCAATTCGTAGAACGATGCCGGGGCCACGCCGGTCGCCACCACGCTCAGCATCATCCGGGTGAACATGTCAGGCACGTTCAGCTGACCCGCATAGGTGGTGTCGGCCATGATCATGTCGCACCGGAACACCGAGACCGGCAAACCGCACAGGTCGTGCGCCTCACGTAGCAGCACCTCGCCCGCCCACTTGCTGTTCCCGTAGCCATTTGCGTAGTCGTCGTTGACCTTTCGCGTCGCGCTCATCTGCCGGATGTCGGTCTCTTCGACGAAGTGACCCGGCTCGATGCCGTCCCCGACGCCGATCGTCGAGATGTAGACGAACGGCTTGATGCGAGTGGTCATGGCGATGCGGATCAGCTCGGCGGTGCCGACCACGTTCGGCCCGAACAGCTGGCTGTAGGGCAGCACGTGGTTGACCAGGGCGGCCGGGTCGACGATCAGGTCGACGGTGTCGGCCAACCGCTGCCACGTCGCCTGCGACAAGCCGAGGTTCGCGTCGCCCTTGTCGCCGGCGATCACCTCGAGGTGATCGGACAGGGAGCGGTAGTGCTGCAACAGCTTTGGATCTCCGCTGTTGAACGTCGCGTCGAGTCGGGCTCGGGCGTCGTCGTCGGACTTGGCCCGCACCAGGCAGATGACCTTGCCGTCGACGAGATCCATCCGCTCCAGCCAGTCCAGGGCCAGGTAGCGGCCGAGGAAGCCGGTGGCACCGGTGAGCAGCACCGTGCGCACCTCGCCTGCGGGCTTCGGCAGCGACGGCGCCGCGGCGAGGGTGGCCTCGTCGACGAACTTCTCCAACGTCAGGTCGCGGGCATGCACCTCGACCGCGTCGCGGCCGTGGACCGCGTCATACGTCGGTCGCTTGGTGCCGCCGGCCAGCTGTGCTTCGACGTAGGCGGCGATCGACGCGAGGTCGCTGGCCGGGCTGACGATCACGCCGACGGGGACGTCGACCTCGAAGATTTCATGCAGCAGGTTGGCAAAGGTCAACGCCGACAACGAATCCCCGCCGAGATCGGTGAACGCCGAATCTGGCGACACGTCGGTGGCAGCGGTGCCGAGCAGTGCGCTCGCGGCGCGGCTTACGGTCTCCGCCACGGGGCGCTGGGCACCGTCGCGCCGCAGGGAGCGCAGCACGTCGGCCTGACCGTCGGCGAGGTCGACGTACAACTGCTCGAGCCGTTCGCCGTAGAACTCCTTGAGCTTCGGGCGCGCGAGCTTGCGGATGCCGGTGAGCAGTCCGTTCTCGAGCGTGAACGGTGTGGTCTCCACTAGGAAGTCGCGGGGAATCTCGTAGCCCTGCAGCCCGGACTCCCTGGCGACGCTCTGCAGCGCCTCGGCCAACACCGACTTCACCGCGGTGACGTCACCACCGACGCTGGCGAGCACGTCGTCGGTCGGAACGACCACTGCCAGCAGATATGAGCGAGAGCTGTTGCCGTAGACGAAGATCTGGCGGACCGACGGATGACCGCCGTAGGCCGCTTCGAGTTTCGAGACGGTGACGAACTCGCCCTGCGAGAGCTTGAGCACGTTGTTGCGGCGGTCGACGTAGGACAGATGCTCGGGCGCGGTCTCCGCGAAGACGTCACCGGTGTGGTACCAGCCGTCGGTGTCGAAGAGCTCTGCCGTCACGTCGGGTCGCTTGTAGTAGCCGGGGATGACGTCGGCCGTCTTGACCCACAATTCACCACGGGGGTGGGGGCGATCGGTGGCGAAGTAGCCGAGCTCGGGGACGTCAACCAGCTTGTAGTCGACGACCGGTGGCCGTCGGATCGCGCCGTCGACGAGCACGACGCCGGCCTCGGTGGAGCCGTAGCCGTCCTGCACGTGGACGTCGACGAAGTCCTCGATCCAGGAATGCAGCTCGGGTGAGATCGGCGCCGAACCGGTGATCGCCGAGAACTGGCGTCCTCCAACGAGACTCGTGCGTTGCTCGGCCATGACCTCCTGCTCGACGGCGGCCCGCTCGGCGCCGTCGAGGCCGCCCGCCCGGCGGTCGGTCTCGCTTTGGACTTCCTGGAACAGCATTTCCCAGATCCGGGGGACGAAGTCGAGCTTGGTCGGACGCACCAGCGAGAGGTCCTCGAGCAGCGTCGAGAGGTCGCTCTTGGCGGCGAAGTAGGCCGTGCCGCCCGCGCCCAGCGTCGAGTAGAGGATGACGCGGCCCATGACGTGGCTGATGGGCATGAAGCTCAGGGTGATGGCGGGCAGCTTGTTCTCGGTGTCCCACTCGGGGCTGAACCAGCCGCGCCAGCAGTTGGCCATCAGGCGGTCGGTGTACATCGCCCCCTTGGGTGCACCGGTGCTGCCGGAGGTGTAGATCAGCAGTCGAAGGGCGTCGGCGTCGCCAGTGCGGGTCTCTGCCGCGGCGGAGTGCCTGGCGCCGCCCTCGACGACGTCCTGGAGGGTCGTGACGTCGACCTTCAGGTCGGCGAGTCGGGTGGCGGCGGACTCCAGTGCCTCGCGGTGGTCGTCGACCTGGGGGTGGTAGTCGAACACCACCAGGCGCTGCGGCGCGTGGGCGGTGAGCGCGAGCTCGACCGCGTCGTCGAGGTGGTCCATGCTCGAGAGGATCACGACGGGCGTGGTCTCGACCATGATCGGCTGCAGCTGGGCGACGGGCGCACTGGTCTGCAGCGGGACGGACACCGCGCCCGTCAGGGGCAGCGCCATGTCGACGACGGCGTAGTCGGCGCTGGTGAATCCCAGGGTTGCGACGCGGTCACCCGGCTGGACGGGGTTTCCGGCCAGCGCGTCGGCCAGCGCACGGACCCGCTGCCACGTCTCGCGGTAGGTCAGGGTCTCGAATCGGGGCTGCAGTGAGGCGACCGTGCGACCCGACTCGTCGGGGACGAACTCGACGGCGCGCTGGCCAAGTGCGGGTCGGTCGGCGTAACCGGTCATCGCGATGCGGATCACGTCGGCGAGCATCTCGTCGGGACCCTGCATGGCGGCGGTGACCGCCGGATCGGGTTGGGCCGCAACGAGTTGCGGGTCGCCGGAACCCGACCGCGAGGTCAACTCGTCGAACCGACGGGAGAGGCGCACTTCGCGGGCAGTGGTGGGAGTTGACATTGGGGTCTCCTCAAAATCCAGGTGGTCGTATCGCCAACGAGTGCCGTCGTCGGCTCCACTGCCGAAAACTACGTTAGCGAAACTAAATATTCCTGGACACTTGCTGTGGGGAGGCTTGTCATTCGGGCCGGCAGGCCCCCGAGCGGCGCAGTCGTCGATGCGTCGTTTCGTGGCCGGTGATCGATCTCACTCGGCGCTCAGTGCACCGCGACCTCGACGCCTGCGCTCAGCACCACCGCGCTCACGATGAACGAGGCCACCGCCCAGCCGACGGCTGCGCGCTTGGTCTCCATGGCGACGACGGCCGCGATGACGGCGAAGAAGATCGACCCCACGAAGACCGCGATCGCGGGCCCGCCGTGCGGGATGACCGCAAAGGCAGCGTTGGTCGTCGGCATGGTGCGATGGTGGCACGACGACCACCGGTCAAGCTGTGGATTTACTCCTCGTCAGCTGGGACCGAGTCAGCTACCTGGCCACTCGCCGGTCCACCGCTCGAAGGCCCGAGCCCCCTGCCGGTCGATCACAGTCTTGACCAGTGAATACACGACACCCTGCACGGCGGCTGCCACCAAGATCTCCTTGAACGGATACTCGGTTTGCAACGCCGTCGGCGGATCCGGCTTGTCGCCTGGGCTGGCCCGCTTCCAGATCTGCTTGAAGATGGCGCTGGCCACCAGCCCACCGAGAATCGAGCTGACCAGGCCCACCGGGCGGTAGAGGATCTTCGCCGTGGCCGACGGCGCGGTGGGGCTCATCGCCTGCTCCGACGCCAGAAGAAGACGCCGACGACGAGCGCGGCGACGGCGATGGCGGTGACCGGAAGCGCGGGTTTGACCGAGCCGTCGGACGTGGTGGTGGTCTCGACGACCTTCTCCTTGGCCTCGGCGACCGCGTCGCCGGCCCTCGCCTTGACGTCGAGCTTGTGGGTCAACGCTTGCGCCGTCTCGCCGAGGTCTTCCCGGGTTTCCTCGATGTCGGCCTGCAGATCTTCCAGGCTTGCCTCTGGCCCCGGTTCGGGCGGAGTCGGGTCAGGTGCGGTCATGGGTGGCGTCCTTCACTTCCTGGATGTCGTCCTTTACGTTCGCGACCGTTCGTTGCGGGACCGGCGACGCCTCTTGCACCTGCCGCTTGCCCGTCAGTGCGGCGACACCGCCGACGGCGAGCAGCACGGCCCCGACGATGAGGGCGGCCGCCCACACGGGGAGGACGAGGGCGAGGGCGGCCACGGCAGCCGCAATGAGCGTCGCGACGCCGAACACAGCGAATACGCCTGCGACGCTGAACAATCCGGCACCGATGCCGGCATGTTTGGCCGACTCCTGGAACTCCTTTTGCGCCAGCCGAATCTCGTCGCGGACGAGTCGCGACGTCTGTGCCGCCAGCTGGGTGATCAGTTCGCCGGTGGAGGCACTATCGGTCGGCGTTGAGCCTGCGGTCATCACTCCTCCTTCACGCGGTTTCCCGGTCAAGGCGGCGTTCCCGCTGTCGTCTCGCTCAAACCTGACCGCCGGCGAGCAGGCGTCCCTGCAGGTCAGTCGCCGTCCTTCCCCTTCTCCTTCTTTTCGTCGGAGTCCTTGTCATCCGGGTCCTCGTCGGCTGTGTCCTTCTCGTCGGTGTCCTTCTCGTCGGTGTCGTCGCGATCCTTCAGCCGGTTTCCGCCGACTTCGAGCACGGCCCAGTGGCTGGGGGAGACGAGGACGGACCACTCGCCCTCCCGGCGCCCCATCTTGAGGACGCCGTCGTCGACCTCCCATGCCGTGTCGTCGTCGTAGTCGGTCTCTTGCCCGTCGGAGTAGGTCAGTTTGAATGCCATTACCCGAGCCTGCCACCGGCGCGGTGTCTCCGGGGCGAGCTCGGAAAAATTCATCAAGATCAGTGCCGTTGCGGCAGTGGCCCTTTCGTCAACCAGTCCGTGCGGCATTTGATACTGGTGGAGGCTGCGCCCACACTGACATCGTGTCAACGCCACCCGAAGACGTAGATCCCTTCGTCCGTGTCGTCGGATCGCAGGTTCACAATCTGAGGACCGTCGACGTGGCCGCACCCCGTGACGCGTTCGTCGCGTTCACCGGGGTGTCGGGGTCGGGAAAGTCGTCGTTGGCCTTCGGCACGGTCTACGCCGAGGCGCAGCGCCGGTACTTCGAATCCGTCGCGCCGTATGCCCGCCGACTGCTGTTGCCCGCCGGAGCCCCGAAGGTCGACGACATCACCGGTCTGCCCCCCGCGGTGGCGCTGCAGCAGCGCCGCGGCGCAGGCACCTCGCGGTCGACGGTCGGCACCGTGACGACGCTGTCGAACCTGCTCCGGATGCTCTACTCCCGGGCTGGCACCTACCCGCCCGGCGCCACCATCCGGCTGGACTCCGACTCGTTCTCGCCGAACACCGCCATCGGGGCATGCCCGGAGTGCCACGGGCTTGGTCGAATTCATCGCGTCACCGAGGAGACGTTGGTCCCCGACCCGAATTTGACGATCCGCGAGGGCGCCGTCGCGGCCTGGCCGGGGGCGTGGCAGGGCCAGAACCTGCGCGACATCCTGATCACGCTCGGCCACGACATTGACGTGCCATGGAAGAAGCTGCCCAAGCGCAAGCGTGACTGGATTCTGTTCACCGACGACCAACCGACCGTGGAGATCCATCCGAACCGTGCCGCGGTGACCGCCGACTACTTCTACAACGGGACGTTCTCCAGCGCCGAACGCCACGTGCGGCACACGCTGGCCAACTCGCAGAGCGCGATGATGCGCAGGCGGGTGTTGCAGTTCGTCGACTCCGTCGAATGTCCGGTCTGCGGCGGCTCGGGTTTGCGGCCCGAGGCGCTCGGCGTCACCTTCGCCGGGAAGACGATCGCCGAGCTCGTGGCCATGCCGCTGACCGATCTGGCGGCCGCGCTGGCACCCGCGGCCAACCGCGTCGACTTCGACGCGGCCTACGAGTCCATTGAGTCGGGCGAGTTCACCGAGGTGGCCACGATGATCGCGGCGGACCTCGTCGCGCGCATTCAGGTTCTCGTCGACCTCGGCCTCGGCTATCTCAGCCTCAACCGACGGACGCCGACCGTGTCACCCGGTGAGCTGCAACGGCTTCGGTTGGCGACTCAGCTGCGGGCCGGTCTGTTCGGGGTCCTCTACGTGCTCGACGAACCGTCGGCCGGGCTGCACCCCGCTGATGCCGAGCCGTTGCTGAACGTGCTGGATCGTCTTCGGCGCGCGGGCAATTCACTCTTCGTGGTCGAACACGACATGGACGTGGTCCGGCGTGCCGACTGGATCGTCGACGTCGGACCCGGTGCGGGCGAGCTCGGTGGGGAGGTGCTCTACAGCGGGCCGGTGCCCGGCCTGGCCGAGGTGTCGTCGTCGGTGACGCGCCGATACCTGTTCGGCGACGGGGTATCCGAGCCGCGAGCAAAGCGGGTGGCGACGCAGACCCTGTGCCTTCGCGGCGTGCACTTCCACAACCTGCGCGACCTCGAGGTGGAGATCCCACTTGGGGTGTTCACCGCGGTCACCGGGGTGTCCGGATCGGGCAAGTCCACCCTGGTCTGCAAGGTGGTTGGCGACGTGGTCGCGCGGCATCTGGGGGCCGAAACCGCCTCCGACGTCGAGGATGCCGATCCCGCCGACGTCGACGCCGGAGTTGCCGACGTCGACGTGGACGCCAGTGTCGGGGTGACGGTCGACGGCGTGGAGGTGGTCGACCGGTTGGTGATCGTCGACCAAAAGCCCATCGGCCGCACGCCGCGGTCGAACCTCGCCACCTACACCGGCATGTTCGACGCCGTCCGCAAGGCGTTCGCGGCGACCGACGAGGCGCGCAAGCGCGGCTGGAGCGCGGGTCGCTTCTCGTTCAACGTGGTCGAGGGCCGGTGTCCGACCTGTCAGGGCGAGGGTTTCGTCGCGGTCGAATTGCTCTTCCTCCCAGGCACTTACGCGCCGTGCCCCACCTGCCACGGGGCCAGGTACTCCGAGGAGACGTTGGCGGTGCGCTATCACGACCGCACCATCGCCGACGTCCTGGCGATGACCGTGGACGAGGCCGCGGAGTTCCTCGCCGACGTTCCCGCCGCGGCAAGGAGTCTCGCCACGCTGCGTGACGTCGGACTGGGCTATCTGCGACTCGGGCAGCCCGCGACCGAACTGTCGGGCGGCGAGGCGCAGCGCATCAAGCTGGCGTCGGAGTTGCAGCGGTCCCGCCGCGGACACACCTTCTACGTTCTCGACGAGCCGACGACGGGTCTGCACCCGGCCGACGTCGAATTGTTGGAGCGCCAGCTGCACCTGCTGGTCGACGCGGGCAACACCGTCGTCGTCGCAGAACATGACATGGGCGTGGTGGCGGGCGCGGACTGGGTGATCGACCTGGGCCCGGGGGCAGGCGACGCCGGCGGCCGGGTGGTCGCGGCGGGGACGCCGGAGCACGTCGCAGGCGCGGCGGACAGCAGGACGGCGCCCTACCTGTCGGCGAGGCTGCGCTAGTTCTCGGCGCGGTGCCTGCCCCGGTAGGAGCCGGCGTCGCCCGAGAAGGCCCCGGTCGGGGACCAGCCATGCCCGAAGAGTTCCAGAGACGGGTCGCCCACGGGCGGGGTGAACACGGGTCCACCGTCCCGGGCTGGGCTGACCGCGAGGTCGTCGGGTTCGCTCACGGAGGCTATTTACCCAGTCGTCAACCTTTGCCAAACCTGTCGATCACCCCGCCCGGGGATCAGCTGCGCGCAAAGTCCGCAGGCGTGAACTTGCCCGCGCCGAGCTTGGACTCGATCTCCTCCAAGCTTCGTCCGGTCAGATCCGGCATGCGGTAGTAGACGAAGATCCAGGCTGCGACGTTGAACAACCCGTAGAGCCACATCGACGGCCCGACACCGATGCCGCTGATCAGCGTCAACAGCGTCAAGGTGATCAGCAGATTGGTGCCCCACAGGGCCGCGGATTGCACCGCGGTACCGGCCGGCCGCACCGCGAGCGGGTAGGTCTCCGAGCCGGTCAGCCACCCCATGAGCTGCAACCCGCCTGCGTTGAAGAGCATGAACACCACCAGGCACGCGATGATGAACGGGGTGGATTCACGCCCGCTGTGGCCGGAGACGAACAGCCACCCGAGGACGAACAGGCTCACCGCCGCGCCAGGAATCATGATGAGGGTCAGCCGGCGCCTGCCGACCTTGTCGATGATCGCCAGCCCGACGAGCTGAGCCACCAGGTAGCTCACGCCGAGGGCGACCGACACCTCCAGCGCGACCGATTCCGAGAAACCGTTGTCGGTCAAGATCGTCGGCGAGTAGTAGATGATCATCTCGATACCGCTGAGCTGGGTGAAGATCGCGACCCCGCAGCCAAGGATCAACGCCGGCCGCACCCAGGCCGCGCGCAGTCCCGACCAGCCGCGGGTATTGGCCGTCTTCTCCTCGTGGGCCAGCTCGGCCATCTCGTCGAGCTCCCCGTCGACGTCGTAGTCCGACGGTCGGACCCGCTCGAGCACCGCCCGCGCCTCGTCGCCCTGGTCCCGCTTGACCAGCCAGCGCGGGCTCTCCGGAAGCCGCAGCAGCAGAACCAACATCAGCGCGGCGGGGACGGCCGCAGCTCCGATCGACCAACGCCAGGGTATCGACTCCGAGGCGCCGACGATGGTCGCGATCACGATGCCGACGCCGATCGCGATTTGGAAGCACAGGACCAGGCGACCGCGATACTTCGGCGGTGCGAGCTCGGCGACGTACATCGGGGCGGTCTGGGTGGCGCCGCCGACGGCGAAGCCGAGGACGAGCCGTCCGACCGACAGCAGCACGGGGTTGGGCGCCAACGCACACCAGATCGAACCGACCGCGAAGACGACGGCGAGCATCACCAAAGTGCCCTTGCGACCGCGTCTGTCGGACAGGTAGCTGCACGTCAGTGCGCCGATGACGGCTCCGAGCAGGATGCTCGCGGCGATCACCTGTTTCCACGCTTCTTCGATGCCGAAGTCCTTGGTGATCTGCAGCAGGGCTCCGGAGATGATGCCCGTGTCGTAGCCGTAGAGCATGCCGGACACCGCCGACACCAACGCGACGATCACCACCGCCCCCGTCAGCTGGCCGGGTGCCTTCTCTCGGGCCTCTGCCGAACCCTTGGTGCTCTCGGTCGAACCCATGCGTGGTCCTCCAGCCGTGGTGACGTCACTGTCTTGTTCTGGCTGAGGCGGTTTTACCCGTTCACCGAAAGCTAAACGCCGCTTTCTTCAGCGCCCACGAAAATGCCCACCCCCGAGCGGTGCTCGGAGGTGGGCAGTTCCAATGAGGAAGGCCGCGGTTAGCGGGCGGGCTGAGCCAAGGTGGCCCTGTGGTGGCGCTGCAGGAGAAAGCGTAGCCAGCGAACGTCGATCAGCATGTCGTGATTCCTTTCGCTCAGGCGGACTTGGTGAGGATGGGGAGGATGCGCCGGCGTTCGCCTGCGACGTCCGAGAAGTGGTGCAGCGCATCGGGAACCGACGGCGTGGCCGGGAAGACGTCGTCCACCCCGCACAGCCGCAGCGTGCGCGAGACCGCCTGGCTGATGACGAGTGACCATTCGTCACCAGCGGCGTAGCAGGCCTCGTCGATGGCGTCGAGCAGTTCGATGCCCTGGGCAGCGAAGGAGGTAACGCCGCTGAGATCTAAGACGAAGGGCTTCTCGGCGATGATGCAGCCCTTGGCCTGGGCGACCACCTGGCCGACGTTCACCTCGTCGATGGATCCGGTGATGGTGAGGACGGTTGCCAGCTGCCTGCACTGCTTGTGGAGCTCGGCGCCGTTGCACTCGACCGACGGATTTCCATAGCGGAAGCGGGAATTCGTTGCTGAGCTGGTGCTCGTTGCGATCATGGCACTGCCTCCCTTCGGTATTGCCGTTGTGTTGGCGGCGTCGCCGTCACTTCGACTTGAATCCCAAGGTAAGGGGCCAAAATAAGGTACCGGGGAGTAAGTCCTAAAACATCGTTAAGACTTCCGAGAGGGCCTGACAGCAAACCGTGCCGGAAAGCGGTCAGTTCCGGGCGCCCTGGTTACCCGTGTAGCCCTCCCAGGGGGAGTAGTCGGCGATGAGCGACTCCTGCGGTGGCCGTTGGTCTTCGGGCACGTGCTGGAGATTGATCCTGACGCGATACCAGATCGAACTGGGGCCCCGCATGCCGTCGACGAGGACGTCGACGGGTGTCAGCCGGTCGGCGGCGGACGCGTACTTCGCCTTCCACGTCTCGAGGGCGTCCATCGCTTCGTCCTTGGTCTTGG
The DNA here is from genome assembly GCA_006864685.1 of Mycolicibacterium hodleri. Lineage (GTDB taxonomy): Bacteria > Actinomycetota > Actinomycetes > Mycobacteriales > Mycobacteriaceae > Mycobacterium > Mycobacterium hodleri_B. The sequence continues at coordinate 135,152 of VIFX01000009.1, forward strand.
TCCTTGCGATCTCGATGAGCGGCTTCGTCGAGACGCGCTGGCCCGCTCCGCCGCCGTCGCGGCGTGCGCCCTTCGGCGCCTTCTCCGCCGGACCCAACTCCTTGGCAAGCGCGAGCAACCCCTCGAGGCCGCCTGCGGCGTCGTCCATTCCCTCCCACGGGTCGCCGATGTCGGCGTAGCGGCCCGGCACCGTGGCGACGGTGAACGCCTCCGGCCGGCATCCGGGCACCTCGTCCCACCGCAGCGGCGTCGACACCCGCGCGTCCGGCCGCGAACGCACCGAGTAGGCCGACGCGACCGTCCGGTCCTTGGCGTTCTGGTTGAAGTCGACGAAGACGCCCTCGCGTTCTTCCTTCCACCACCGGCTCGTCGCCAAATCCGGTGCGCGTCTTTCGACTTCGCGGGCGATCGTCTCGGCGGCCAGCCGCACCTGCCGGTAGGGCCAGTTCGGCTCGATGCGGGCGTACACGTGGAAGCCCTTGGAGCCCGAGGTCTTGGGCCACGCCGTCAGGCCGTATTCGGTGAGCACGTCGCGGGCCACCAGCGCGACGTCGACGATCTGCGCCCACTCCACCCCGGGCATCGGATCCAGGTCGACGCGGAGCTCGTCGGGATGTTCGAGGTCGTGAGCGCGCACCGGGTGCGGGTTGAGGTCGACGCAGCCGAGGTTCACCGCCCACGCCAGCCCGGCGGCATCGGACAGCACGGCCTCCTTGGCCGACGTCCCCGAGGCGTACTTCAGCTCGGCGACGTCGACCCATTCGGGTCGCTTCTCGGGTGCGCGCTTCTGGAACACCGCCTCTTCGGTGATGCCCTTGACGAAGCGCTTGAGGATCATCGGCCGACCGGCCACTCCGCGCAGGGCGCCGTCGGCGACGGACAGGTAGTACTCGATGAGAGCAAGCTTGGTCACGTCCGCCCGGCCGTCCGCACCGGGGAAGACGACCTTGTCGGGATTGGTGACTCGCAAGGTCCGACCGCCGATGTCCATCGACAGCGAAGACGCCATGACGACGATGGTAGTCAGGGATCCCGACGTGCACCGGGCCCGCGTGCGACCGCGGTCACATATTGTGGGGCCATGCCAAACCTCACAGAGCTACCCCTGCAGGCAGCGGCCAAGGTGCAGCAGTACCTCGAACGCGGCTCGGCCGAACTGCACTACGCAAGGAAGATGTTCGAGGCGGGCGCCCTGAAGGTCGAGCCGCCGCAAAACGTGGCCGCGATGCTCGCCGACATCCGGCGGTGGGGCGAGATCGGAATGATCCCGGCGCTCAACGCCCGTCGCAATCCCACCGGGACGGCAATCATCGATGACGACGGTGAGCTCACCTTCGCCGAACTCGACGAGGCGGCCAACGCCGTCGCCCACGGGTTGATCGGCATGGGCGTGCGGGGCGGCGATGGGGTCGCACTCCTGATCCGCAACCACCGCTGGTTCCTGATCGGGCTGTACGGCGCCGCCAAGGTGGGCGTCCGGCTGATCATGCTCAACAGCGAATTCTCCGGACCGCAGATCAAGGAGGTCTCCGAGCGCGAAGGCGCGAAGCTGATCATCCACGACGACGAGTACACCAAGGCGTGCGCGGCCGCCGAGCCGGAGTTGGGCAAGCTCCGTGCGCTGCCGACGAACCCCGACAATCCCGATCAGCCGTCGGAGAGCACCGACGAGACCTTGGCCGACCTCATCAAGCGGAGCAAGGCCGGCCCGCCGCCCAAGGCGAGCGCCCATTCGAAGATCATCATCCTGACCAGCGGCACCACGGGAACTCCCAAGGGCGCCAACCGAAGTAGCCCACCGTCGTTGGCTCCTATCGGTGGTGTGCTGTCGCACGTCCCGTTCAAGTCCGGCGAGGTGACGTCGCTGCCAGCGCCGATGTTCCACGCGCTTGGCTTCCTGCACGCGACCATCGCGATGATGTTGGGCAGCACGCTGGTGCTGCGTCGCCGATTCAAGCCGGCCACCGTGCTCGCCGACATCGAGAAGCATCGGGTGACCGCCGTCGTGGTGGTCCCGGTGATGTTGTCGCGCATCCTCGACGAGTTGGAGAAGACGAGTCCCAAGCCGAACCTGTCGAGCCTGCGCATCGTCTTCGTCTCCGGGTCCCAGCTCGGCGGCGAGCTCGCCACCCGCGCGTTGAAGGATCTGGGCCCCGTCGTCTACAACCTCTACGGGTCGACGGAGATCGCGTTCGCGACCATCGCACGGCCCAAGGACCTTTCGATCAACCCGTCGACGGTCGGCCCCGTCGTCAAGGGCGTCAAGGTCAAGCTGTTCGACGACAACGGCAACGAGGTGGCCCCCGGTGAGGTCGGCCGCATCTTCGTTGGCAACACGTTCCCGTTCGAGGGCTACACCGGCGGCGGGCACAAGGCGATCATCGACGGCCTGATGTCCTCGGGCGACGTCGGTTACTTCGACGAGCACGGTTTGCTCTACGTCAGCGGCCGCGACGACGAGATGATCGTCTGCGGAGGCGAGAACGTCTTCCCCGCCGAGGTCGAGGATTTGATCAGCGGCCACCCGGAGGTCGTCGAGGCCACGGCACTCGGCGTCGAGGACGAGGAGTGGGGCCACCGGCTGCGCGCGTTCGTGGTGAAGACCGAGGGCGCCTCGGTCGACGAGGATGCGATCAAGGCCTACGTCAAGGACAACCTGGCGCGCTACAAGGTGCCGCGCGAGGTGATCTTCCTCGACGAGCTGCCGCGCAACCCGACGGGCAAGATCCTCAAGCGCGAGCTGAAGGATCTCGAGGTCGGCGGAGCCGAGTAGGCGGCAGCGTTTGTGAATCCTTGGCGATTTCGACCACCGAATTCCGCCGAGGATTCACGAACGGCGTGCGCGGCCTAGCCTCCGACTAAGTACTCCAGGTCGGTCCAGCGGCCGTGCGGGGTGCGGTCCAAGAGGTCCGCGATGCCTGCGTCGTGGAATGCGGCGGCGACGTCCTCGATGCCCTCGGTGAAGTGTGCCCAGGAGTCGAGGTGTGCCGCCACCACCAGGCGCGGCGCCAGCACCTCCGCCGCCGCAGCGGCCCTGGCGCTGGTCAGGGTCAGCGGTCGACCGTCCTGCTTCGGCGGCACTCGGGCCGCGCCGACGAAGAGCACCGCGACGTCGATCGCGCCGACGGTGTGCGCGATCTTCGAAACCGTTGCAAGAGAGGCATTGTCGCCGCTGATGTAGACGGTCGGCAGGCCGTCGCCGGACAGTACGAAACCCGTCACCTCGCAGTTGACGTGGCCAGAGTCGTCGCGGTCGCCGTCGACGGGTCCGTGCACCGCGGGCACCGCTTGGACCCGAAGCCCGTCCAGCTCGACCGTCTCCCACGGTGCCAGGCCCTTGGCGGGTGACCCGAGCCGTCGAGCCGCACCGGGATGGGTGAGCACCCGCGGGGCCGCCAGCGCCAACGCCCGGCCGGCGTCGTCGAAGTTGTCCAGGTGTTGGTCGTGGCTGACCAGCACCAAGTCCACCCGGCCGAGTGCCGCGGCGTCGACCGCGGGTGCGGCCGTCTTGGTCAGGTACGCGTGCGGCCCCGGCGGGTCGAACGTGGGGTCCACGACGATCCGGTGCCCGGCGATGTCGACCACCACCGTCGGTCCGCCCAACACGGCGACCGCGCAGCGGCGCCTCGTCTCGGTGACCTGCTCGTCCATGACGGTCCTCCAATCGCGGTCTAGGTCGCGGTCGGGACCGCGCCCAGCACCCGCTGCACGTCGGGCTTCATCGCCTGCAATTGCTGACCCCAGTATCCCCAGTCGTGCGTGCCGCTGTCGGGGAAGTTGAAGACGCCGTTCTTGCCGCCGCCCGCCAAGTAGTTCTGTTGGAAGGTCTTGTTGGTGCGCAGCGTGAAGCTCTCGAGGAACTTGGCGGGCAGGTTGTCGCCGCCGAGATCGGATGGGGTGCCGTTGCCGCAGTAGATCCAGATTCGGGTGCCGTTGGCGATCAGCGTTGCCATGTTGACCATCGGGTCGTTGTACTTCCACGCCGGGTCGGTTTCGGCGGGACCCCACATGTCGTTGGCCTTGTAGCCACCCGCGTCACCCATGGCGCTGTTGACCAGTCCCGGCCACCAGCCCTCGGAGAGGTTGAGGAAGCCGGATAGCGAAGCCGCATAAGGGAATTGCGCGGGGTGGTGGATGGCAAGCGTCAGTGCCGCCGAACCGGCCATCGACAGTCCGACCGCGGCGCTGCCGGTCGGCTTGACCTGCCTCTCGCTCGCCAGATAGGCGGGGAGTTCCTGCGTGAGGAACGTCTCCCAGTTGTAGGTCTGGCAGCCGTTCGTACCGCACGCGGGCTTGTACCAGTTGCTGTAGAAACTCGACTGGCCACCCACCGGCATCACCACGGACAGGCCCGAGCCGCTGTACCACTCGAAGGCTGGGGTGTTGATGTCCCAACCGTTGAAGTCGTCCTGTGCGCGAAGACCGTCGAGAAGGTAGATGGCGGGCGCGTTGGCGCCGCCGCTCTGAAACTCGACCTTGATGTCGCGGCCCATGCTCGCCGAGGGCACCATCAGGTATTCGACCGGCAGTCCGGGCCGGGAGAAGGCGTTCGCGGTGGCGGCGCCGCCGGCGAATCCCACGAATACGGGTAGCAGCACTGCCATGAAGGCCGTGACGAACAAGCGACGCACGATGTTCTCCTCAGATGTCGAACTCAGTGCAATCCACGGTGGCACGCGCTCCTGTCAAACTCTCGTGGCAGTCCCCCTGGCGGCCGAAGGGGGAATAGCGCCGGCCCGTTGGTGGTACTACTCCGAAGTGATCATCGACCTGACAGGAAAGACCGCACTCGTCACCGGCTCCACCCAGGGCATCGGCCTGGCCATCGCGAAGGGGTTGGCGCAGAGCGGCGCCCGCGTCGTCGTCAACGGGCGCACGGCGGCTCGCGTCGACGAGGCGGCCGACGAACTGCGCTCGACCACCGGCGGTGAGGTGCTGGGCATCGCGGCCGACGTGACCACTGCCGAGGGCGTCGAGGGTCTTGTCGACCAGCTTCCCGCGGTGGACGTCCTCGTCAACAACCTCGGTATCTTCGGCGCGGCACCTGCCCGCGAGATCTCCGACGACGAGTGGCGTCGCTACTTCGACGTGAACGTGTTGTCCGCGGTGCGCCTGATCCGCACGTATCTGCCGGGGATGACCGAGCGTGGCTGGGGGCGGGTGCTGCAGATCGCCAGCGACTCGGCAATCGTCATCCCCGAGGAGATGATTCACTACGGCACCTCGAAGACGGCCCTGCTGGCGGTGTCGCGGGGCTTCGCCAAGGACGCCGCGGGGACGGGTGTCACGGTGAACTCCGTCATCGCCGGGCCAACGCACACGGCGGGGGTCGAGGACTTCGTCTACCAGTTGGTGGACGCGGACCTGCCGTGGGAGGAGGCGCAGCGTGAGTTCATGCGCAAGCACCGCCCACAATCACTGCTTCAGCGTCTGATCGAACCCGACGAGATCGCGAACATGGTCACCTATCTCAGCTCGCCGCAGGCGTCGGCGACCACCGGGGCGGCAGTCCGCGTCGATGGTGGATACGTCGACTCGATCGTCCCCTAGACTCGTCGCCATCACGTCGACGTGATCTGGCCCGGTGCTTGTTTTGGCGGCGGCCCGTCCGGGTAAGGATGGGCCGAGACGATGCGCTTGCCGCGCCTCCCCTGACATTTGACCGGAAAGACGTGGTGAGCCCATGAGACGCGAAGTTGGCGCCCAATTACAGGTCGAGGTATTCGACCCGACGACACTGGAATTCCAGATCGCCGTCGCACCGCAGCCGGGTGCCGAGGTGACCGAGGAGTTGTCCTTCACGTTGAACGGCAACGCCATCGAGCCGACCGAACTCGTCGGTCAGCACGGCACCCGCATCCACAAGTTCGAGGCGGGGAAGGGCACGGTGCACGCGAACTACTCGGCCACGATCATCGGCCAGACCGACCCGCCTCCGGTTACCGAGATAGACCTGTCGACGTATCTGCGGCCCAGCCGGTATGCCGAGGCCGACAAGTTCTACGGTTTCGCCGCAACGGAATTCGGCAACGACGCCAAGTCGACGGCGCTGCTGGAGAAGGTGTCGTCCTGGGTGGGCACGCGGCTGCAGTACGTGCCGGGGTCCAGTGATCCCATCGACGGCGCGGCCGACACCGTGCTCGCAGGCACGGGCGTGTGCCGGGACTACGCGCATCTGGTGATCGCGCTGCTGCGGGCGGTCAACGTGCCGGCCCGACTGGTCGCGGTGTACGCACCGGGCTGCTACCCGATGGACTTTCACGCCGTTGCCGAGGCCTACGTCGACGGGCTGTGGCGCGTCGTCGACGCGACGTGCCTGGCGCCGCGGCAGACGATGGTGCGCATCGCCACCGGCCGCGACGCCGCCGACACGGCATTCCTGGACAACCACGGTGGCGGGATCAACCTCACCAGCATGAACGTGAACGCCTGGGTCGAGGGCATGCTGCCGCTGGATTCGGTGGAGGAACTCGTCTCGCTGGGCTGACCGCACGCCGACTGCACGCTTGTTCACGGCGTCTCTCGACGTTTGCGTGCAACAAGCGTGCAGTCGGCGGCAGCGGTTAGTAGTTAATGGCCTCGATCAGCGGGCCGGGCTCGTCCATCAACGCCCAGAAGCGATCTCGAATGGCGACGGTGACGGGTCCTGGCTCGCCGTTGCCGATGTTCTCGCCGTCGAGGGAGTTGATCGGGGTGACACCGCCGGCGGTGGTGACGGCCATGATCTCGTCGGCGTCGTACAGTTCGCGGCTGGTCACGTCGCACAGGGTGGCCTCGATGCCCATCTGCTCGGCGAGTTCGTAGACCGTCTTGCGGGTGATGCCCGGCAACGCATTTCGCGATGGTGAGAACAACTTGCCGTCCTTGACGATGACGACGTTGAAGCCGGGTCCCTCGGCGACGCAGTTGTCGGAGTCCAGCAGGATGGCGGTGCGGGCGCCGCGGTCCTTGGCCTCGAAGCTGGCCGCGGTCAGGTCACCCCACTGGTAGTTCTTGATGGTCGGGTCGACGGTGTTGCGACCGGCGCGACGGACGTGGCGCGGCACGATCGCGGTGGTGCCGAAGATCTGCTCGGCGGGCGGGAAGGCCCACAGGTACGGGATGGCGTAGATGTACACCTGATGGGTGAGCTTGGACAAGTCCTTCTCGCCCTTGCGCTTTCCGTAGCCCCGGGTGATCGTCAGGTTTACGAACGACTCGCGTAGCTGCGACAGCGACACGCACTTCTTGGTGATCTCGACGATCTCGGCCTTGCTCATCCCGGCGTCCAGGCGCAGCTTGCGTGCCCCGTCGAGTAGCCGGTCGACGTGGTCGTCGAGCCGAAAGATGTTGCCGTGCCACACGTGTGCGACGGTGTACGTCACGTCGGAGTGGCCGAAGCCGGTGTCGAAGATCGAGATCCTGGCGTCCTCGGCGGGCATGTACTCGCCCTCGATCCAGGCCACGCCGCCGGCGAAGGGGCTGGACGTGTCGAGCTCGTAGTCGCTGTACTGGATCGCCGAGCCGGCGGGGGTGTCCTCGCGGATGGCCGCGCCGGGTTCGACGGCGACGAGGTTGCTGGTGCCGATGTCGGTGGTAAGTGTCATGTCGAATGTCCTTGTCTTTGAGTATGTTTCAGGAAATGTGGGTCTTGGCGAAGTTCGGGCCCGCCTCGCCGGTGGCCAGTCGCTTGCGAAGGCCGGTGGCCGCCCAGAGGCCGGCTAGGACGACCAGACCCAGGAATACGTAGCCGTTGCCGGCGAACTGCGGCAGGACGACCAGCGCCACGCATACGCAGGTGAAGACGACCAGTCCGACGACGTAGATCGGCATCCGCGCCCGTCCGAGGTCGAACGTGCCCGGCTCGGCGGTCGGGATGGTGCCGCGGCGATGCCCGATGATCAGGGCGACGGTCTGCAGCACGTAGGTGGCGAAGACGGCCAGCGCGGACAGCCCGAGGATGAGGAAGAAGGCCTTCTCGCTGACCAGGGCCAGCAGGAGCAGCGCCGTCGAGAAGCCGAACAGCCCCAGCACCGCGTACGTGGGCGTGCGGTTGCTCGGAGACACGTGCCGCCAGACGTGGGAGAACGGCAGCATGTTGTCGCGGGCCATAGAGTAGGTCAGCCGGGTGGCCACCAGGATGTTGGCCAGGATGCAGGCCATCACGTTGGTCAGGGCCACGGCGACGACGATCTTGGTGATCACGGGACCGACCTGCTGGGTGATGATCTCTTCGATCGGGGCGCCCGAATTCGCTTCGACCGCTGCGGCGTCCTTGATGGCCAGGACGTAGACGACGTACATCAGGAACTCGATCACGATCGACGCGCTCAGCGCGTAGAACATGGTGCGCGGGATGACGCGGCGGGCGTCCTTGGTCTCCTCGGCGACGTCGGCGCTGGCCTCGACGCCGATCAGGCCGAAGAACGGTCCGAGTGAGGCCGCCAGCCAGGCCACGATGTACGGCGTCGTGCCCTCGGAGGTGCCGCCGTTGAACAGCACCGAGATGGACTGGTGGTTCTCGGGGGCGGAGAAGGCGACGATCGCGACGAGGATCGTCGCACCGATGGTGATGACGAATTCGAGGCTGACGCCGACGTTGTTGACCATCGTGGCGAACCGGACGCCGTACATGTTGACGAGCATGCAGACGGCCATCACCCCGATGGCGACGAAGATCTGCACGGTCTGGGTCATCGCCCAGCCGAACAGGCCGCCGAGGTAACCCGACAGGATGAATCCGACGCCGGTCATGCCGCAGATCCAGCCGGCGAGCGCCATCACCCCGGTGAACCAGGCGAGGGTCGAGCCGTGGATCCGGCTGGTCCACTGGTAGGCGTAGCCGGCCAGCGGAATCTTGGCCGTCAGGTCCGCGGCGATGAAGACCCAGATCAGGAACACGGCCGCGGCGAGCAGCAGGGTCCAGACGAAGGGGGCGCCCGCGGTGAAGTAACCCGCGCCGAAGCCGGTGAACACCGCGGTGGTGGCGCTGATGGTCGCAAAGCCGATGGCGAAGGACGCCAGCTTTCCGACCGAACGGTCGAGTTTTTGGGAGTAGCCGAACTCGGCGAGCTTGGCGTCCTCCTCGTTGAGAGGTGAGTTTGAATGAGTGTGTGAAGCCAGGGCATCGGTCATGATCGCTCCAGGTCAGGTCGGTCGAATTGCACCTAGAGACAGGAAAGCCCGTCGGCCCCGTTGGCGGAAGTTCAATGTTTTGATCTGCTCATAAGCTGGCATTATCAATGGCGTCGTCACTTAGGGTGTCGCCGAAGTTCCAGTGCGCCTGCACATGCCTGACCAGCGCATCTCCCTGCGGCGACAGCGACGACGGCTGCCACGCGAGTGCCGTGTAACTCGGCGGCCGGTCGGTGATGGGCACGTAGACGATGCCCGGTCGGTCGTAGAAGCGGGCGACCGATGACGACGTGAAGCTGATGCCAAGACCCCGGGCGATGCACGTCGTCTCCGCCTCGTAGGTGGCGGCGACCGCGGCGATGGTCGGCGGCCGGTTGCCGCGGACGTCCATCGCCAGCCAGTAGTCGCGCCAGGGGCCGGCGGTCAGCGGCGCGCAGACGATCGGGTCGTCGAGCAGCTCGGTGATCGACACCTCGGCCCGCTCGGCGAGGCGGTGGTCGCGCGGCATGCACACCACCCACGACTCGGCGTCGAGCATCAGCATCCGGTGCTCGGGCAGGTCGACCGGCGGGCGGATGATCGCCACCTCGGTGCTGCCGTCGCCCAGCCCGGCGGTCGGGTCGGCGAAGTCGTACTCCATGGGCTCGACCGTCACCTCCGGGTAGGCGGCCTCGAAGTGACGGACCACGCGGAACAGCAGATCGGCGCCCGTGCCGATGAGATATCCGAGCCGCAGCACGCCCTTTCGCGTGCCCGACAGCGTGACGAGGTTCTCGACCACCGCGTCCACGCCCGAGATCGCCTGCTGCACCTGCGGCAGCCAGGCCGCGCCGAGGTCGGTCAGCGCCACCTCGCGGGTGCTGCGGGTGAACAGCACCACGCCGAAGTGCTGTTCGAGCTGCTTGATCGCGGTCGACAGCGCGGGCTGGGTGATGAACAGTCGCCCGGCCGCCCGCCGGTAGTTGAGCTCCTCGCCGAGCACCGCGAAGTAGCGCAGCTGACGCAGGGTGATGTCGGCGCTCACCCGGACCAGGGTGTCACGGCATTACGGATCGCGGGGCAGGCCGAGCAGGCGTTCGGCGATGATGTTGAGCTGCACCTCGGAAGTGCCGCCGTAGATCGTCGTCGCGCGACCGGCCAGCAGGTACTCGGCCCACTTGCCGGACGGCTCGCCCTGATCGCCGATGGCCGCATCGGTGCCGAACGACGAGACGCCGAACTCGGCGTAGCCCTGGCCGGTCTTCATCGACAGCAGCTTCGAGATGGCAGCCGCGGGCATCGGGTCCCCGCCTGCCAACGTCAGCAGCGTCGAGCGCATGTTGAGCAGCTTGGCGGCATGGCCCTCGGCGATCAGCTTGCCCGCCTCGTTCTGCTCGATCTGGTCGAACTGACCGTCGCGCACGAACTCCACGAACTGCTCGAGGCTGGCGAGGAACGGCGGCTCGCTGCTGCCGATCGACACGCGCTCGTTGGTCAGCGTGTTGCGGCTGACCTCCCAGCCGCGGTCCACCTCACCGAGAACCAGCTCGTCGGGGACGAACACGTCGTCGATGAAGACGGTGTTGAACATCGCGTTGCCGGTGAGCTCGCGCAGCGGCTTGATTTCGACGCCCTCGCTGGCCATGTCGAGCAGGAAGTACGTGATGCCACCATGTTTCGGGGCGCTCGGGTTCGTCCTGGCCAACAGTGCACCCCACTGGGAGTACTGCGCGCCGGTGGTCCAGATCTTCTGCCCGGTGATCCGCCAGCCGCCGTCGACCTTGGTGGCCTTGGTGGTCAGGCTCGCGAGGTCGGAGCCGGCGCCCGGCTCGGAGAACAGCTGACACCAGATCATCTCGCCGCGGAAGGTCGGCGGCAGGAAGCGCTGTTGTTGAGTGTCGGTGCCGTAGGCCACGATCGACGGAATGATCCAGGCGGCGATGCCCATCTGCGGCCGCTTCACACGGCCGGTGGAGAACTCCTGGGCGATGATGATCTGCTCGATCGGCTGAGCGGCCCGGCCCCACGGTGTTGGCAGGTGGGGTGACACCCAGCCGCCCTCGGCGATCGCGGTGACCCGCTCCTCGCTCGGAAGTGCCTTCAGCGCAGCAACTTCCGCGCGGATTTCGTCGCGGAGCTTCTCGGTGTCGGGGTCGAGGTCGATGTTGATCGGACGCATCCCGGTGCTGGTCGCGACGTCGACCACCTGCTGCGGGTAGTCGGCTGCCCTGCCGAAGCACGCGGCGAGCACGATCGCGCGACGGTAGTAGACGTTGGTGTCGTGCTCCCACGTGAAGCCGATGCCGCCGTGCACCTGGATGCAGTCCTGCGTGGTGTGCTGGGCGGCGACGGGCGCGAGGGTGGCGGCGACGGCGGCGGCGAACTCGTAGTTGCTCTCGCCGTCTTCGTCGATCGCGCGCGCTGCGTCCCAGACCGCGCCGGTCGCCCGCTCGGTCTCGGCAATCATGTTGGCGCACTTGTGCTTGATGGCCTGGAACTGGCCGATCGGGCGGCCGAACTGCTCGCGGATCTTGGCGTACTCCGACGCGGTGTCGGTGGCCCAGCGCGCGACGCCGATGCACTCGGCGGACAGCAGCGTCGACATCAGGGCGCGGGCGCGGGTGCGGCTGAGGTTGGTCAGCACGCGGTCGTCGGCGACCTCGACGGCGTTGGCGCGCACGTGCGCCAAGGGCCGCAGCGGGTCGACGCTCTTGACGGGTTCGATTTCGACCTGGTCGGCGTCGAGGACGATCCACTCCTCGCGGCTGTCGATCGACACGGGCAGCACCAGGATCGACGCTTGCGCGGCGGCGGGCACGGCGCGGACCTCGCCGCGGATGACGAGGCCGCCACCCTGACGAGTTGCGGTGAGCCCGGAGTCGATGGCGTAGGCGGCGATGGTCTCACCGGAGGCGAGGCCCTCGAGAAGCTTGTCGCCGGGGTCGTTGGCGGCGATCAACGCGCTCGCGATCGCCGACGGGACGAACGGGCCGGGAACCGCGCCATAGCCGAATTCGGCGAGCACGATGGCGAGTTCGAGGATGCCGAAGCCCTGACCGCCGACGTCCTCGGAGAGGTGCAGCCCTTGCAGGCCCTGCTCGGCAGCGGCCTTCCAGTAGGGCGGCGGGTTGGAGATCGGCGTTTCGAGTGCCTCGTGCAGCACGTCGGACGGTGCCACCCGCTTCACCAGATCGCGGACGGATTCGGCGAGGTCGTTGTGCTCGGAAAGGATCGCGATCGGCATGCGGTACTCCTGTATCAACCGGTGGGTTGGGTTCGAGCGTACCTGGGAGTCAACCCCGTGCGACAGCCACCTCGTTTACCAGGTTCACCAACTGCTCGCCGGCGCGCAGGCGGCGGCAGTTGTCCACGCCTACGGCCAGGTACCGCCGCATGGTGTCGGCCGTGTACCAGGTGACGTGCGGGGTGACGACGACGTTGTCCAGCGTCAGCAGGGGATTGTCGGCGGGCACTGGCTCGACGGCGAACACGTCGAGGCCCGCCGCGGCCAGCCCGCCCTCCCGGAGTGCGTCGGCCAGCGCCTGCTCGTCGACGATCGCCCCGCGCGAGGTGTTGACTAGCACCGCGTCGCGCTTCATCAGGGCCAGCTTCTCCGCGTCGAGCAGGGCCGACGTTTTCTCCGTGAGCGGCAGGTGCAGCGACACGACGTCGCTGTCGGCGAGCAGTGCGGCCAGGGGGCGCCAGCCAGGGGTGCCGTCGTCACGGGTGCTGGTGTGGAGCACCTGGGCTCCCATGGCGGTCACGATCGTCTCGACCTGCTTGGCGACGTTCCCGTAGCCGACCAACCCCACCGTGCAACTGCCGACGTCGCGGACCGTCTCGCCAAGTGCCGGGTCGGAGGGCCAGCCGCGGCCCTGGCGGGTGGCGGCGTCAAGGGTGACGAGGCGGCGCAGGGCGGCGAGCATCAGCAACACCGTGCCCTCGGCCACCGACGGGGCGTTGGCGCCAGGCATGTTTGCCACTCCGATGCCCAGCCGCGTCGCGGCGTCGACGTCGACGGTGTTGACCCCCGCTCCCAGCTTGTGCACCAGCCGGCACCGCGTCGCGAGTTCGAGGTCGTCACCGGACAGCGGGCGCAGCACGTGCCAGATCACGTCGGCCTCGGGCAGTTCGCGGTAGAAGGTTTCGTCGTCGTCCTCTGCGCAATAACGGACGTCTAGCCAATCAGACTCGGGCGCAAGCAATTCGCGAACCTTGTCGCCCGGGGTGAAGTGGGCGAGCACTCTTACTTCCACCGCTTTGAAATCCACTTCGCGATCGTATCGGCCTGCTCGCTGCGCGCGCCGGGAGTGGTGAAGTAGTGGTCGGTGTCGATCGACAGCAGGGTCTTGTCGGTGCTGGCCAGCGCGCTGTGGATGCGGCGGGCGTCCGACGGATAGACGCCGGTGTCCTGCTCGGCGTTGATGACCAGCGCTGGGCAGTCGATGCGGGCCAGGTGCGGCTCCGCACCGGTCTGCGCGGTCCGAAGACTCCACATGCCGTGCCAACTTCGCAGTGTGCAGGCCGCCGCGATGCCGCGGGCCGACCGGTTGGCCTTGACCGGCACACCGGCATAGCAGGTGTTGGGTGGTCGCTTCGTGGGTTCCAGTGTCGGGTCGACCATCCGCGGGTCTGCCCAGGTGCGCATCACCGTGAAGGGGCGATCCGAAAAGCCAGCTGCTCGAACACGTTTCATTTCGTCGTCGACCCAGTCGGTGATCGCGTGGTTGCGGGCGGTCTGGGCGTCGCGGTACCGCTTCACGAAGTCGGCCGAGAACGGCGGGCCGTTGCGCCGGTCGAAGATGTCCATGCTGGCGTCTGTGGCGACGGGATCGTTCTCGTCGACTACGGAGGCGTCCATCCATGCCGTCAGTACCTCGGGCCTGCCGGGGTGCGCGGCGCTGGCGACGTAGCCGTCGGCCGGGGGTAGTTCCCCGATTCCGATGGCCGGTCGCATGCCCTCCATGGGCGTGACGTGGGGGTCGACGGCCTGCGCTTGGTAGGCGGCCATCAGCGATCCGCCACCTGAATTGCCAAGCAGCACGATGGTTTCGAGGTGCTGTACCTCGCGCATCCAACGGATGCCGACTCCGACGTCGACGAGCGCGTGATCGAGCAGGAAGCTGGCCTCGTTTCCGCGGAACCGGGTGTTCCAGCCCAGGAAGCCGATGCCCCTCGTCGCCATGTAGTCGGCGAGATAGTGCTCCGAGAAGTCGATTTGGTAGTGCGTGGCGATCATCCCGATCTTCGGCTTGCGGCCGACACCCCGGTAGTAGACGCCCTGACACGGATGTCCGCCCGACCCGGCCCGGCGTGCGGTGGGGGAGTCCAGGGCCACGAACTCGCGCAGTACCCCGGGGGTCATTGGCGACCTCTCTGCCGATCCTGGATCGCAGTTGAGACCGATGTTAGATTCAGATCGGAGCTTTGACCAGACTTAATCAGGTCACGATCAGGCCCGAGGCCAGCCCGAATTCGACTTTGGCAGCGTCAACGTCGTCGACGGTGCCGGAGCGGGGATCGCGGCTCGGAGAGATGGCGCCGTCACAGGCGATACATCTCGCGCGACATCTGTGTGGCCTCGAGGTAGCCAAGCCGGGACGGACGTTCGCGCGGGCCCGCACTCGCGGCCTTCCTGGCCAACCGCGCAGTGACGCTCCATACCGAATTCGCTGGCCGGGCCGACGGCGCCGATGCGCCGGTTTCGGGCCAAACGTAGCCGGGAAACGCCGAAGTTCGGCTTTCGCGACGTCCGATGGGCCGGACGCGCAACCACAGCAACCTTGGTTGAAGTGCATGGCTCACGGCTCCCCCTCGATCTTGACGCGAGCTAAGCTGTTTGCCCGAGACGCCAACCCCTCGGTTGTGTCGTCGTTGTGCTCAATGACGTTTCGGGACAACATGTCTGAATACATCACGCGCAGCCGGTCGATGCGTCATCCATCTGGAGTAGGGGCGCTCGCGTTGGTACTCTTGATCGGGGCAAGGGGGCGCGCCGTGGAACGTTCACTGATCGAGCTGGATCCGAATCATGGTCACACTCGATGAATTCTCGCGCCTGGTCTCCGGTTTCTACCGTTCGGCGGTCGACCCCGTCGACTGGGTCCCGACGCTAGACACC
Organism: Mycolicibacterium hodleri; assembly: GCA_006864685.1. Classification (GTDB taxonomy): domain Bacteria; phylum Actinomycetota; class Actinomycetes; order Mycobacteriales; family Mycobacteriaceae; genus Mycobacterium; species Mycobacterium hodleri_B. Next base: position 150,366 of record VIFX01000009.1, read on the forward strand.
CTGCGGCGCACGGTCGGTGCCGCCTGCGGCGGGCTCTCGATGATCGACGGAACGTCCCGCAGGTTGACGAACGTGAACGTGCCCGTCGAGGCCATGGCGAGCTACGACGCGTACTACCAATACCTCGACTACGTGCTCGTCGAGGTCGAGAACGGACCCGTCGGCTTGGTCCGAGGGGGCACCGAACTCATTGGCTTGAAGCCAAATTCAGAGTTCGACGCGGACTGGATGCAGCGCTACGAGATGGACGACGGGCTGTTCGTCAGGGTTACCGACGGGGCCAAGCCATCGTGCCTCATCCTCGCCGCTCCGAGAGGGCCGATGCCGTTCGACAGTCGGGAACGAATCCAGTTGATCAATGCCCTTCTCCCGCACCTGCAGTTGAGCCTTCGCACCCGGCGTCACGTCGAGGAGCTCATCGACGAGCGTGACGACCTCGTGCCGGCCGTCGACGTCCTTCGTAACGGCGTCCTCGTCGTCGGGCCAGATTACGTTGTGGTGCAAGTCAATTCAGCGGCCAAACGAATTCTTCGATCGCACGACGGCGTGTGCTTGCGGTCGGGTGTCGTCGAAGTCTCGCGCGCGTCGGTGCACGCCGAGCTGTGCCGAAGCATCCAGCGTGCGTTGACCTGCGACGGCGTGGACACGTGGGGCGGTTCCCTGTGCTGCCCCCGGCCCTCCGGTGCGCGGCCTTACGTCATCCACGTCCTGCCGGCCCACGGCAGCGATGGCGCGGCACCACGATCTCGGCGGGCGATCGTCGTGATCATCGACCCCGAACTGAATCCCGAGCCGCCGGCGGCGCTGCTGCGGCGCCTCTACGGCCTCACCACGGCGGAAGCCGACGTCGCGGTTCGCATCGCCGCCGGTGCCGAGCTCAAGCAGATATCAGACGAGCTGGGGGTGTCGATCGCCACCGTGCGCAAGCATCTGCAGCACCTCTTCGAGAAGACCGACACCCATCGCCAATCCGAGCTGGTCAGATTTCTGCTGGTGGTGATGCCGTGACCGGACCTTGCGACGCCAACCGAGGGCCGGCCAGCGCGTCGAGCATCCGCGTCAGGTGGGCGATCAGTTGCGACTCGCTGAGAGTGACGTCGCGAGAAACCCACGCGCTGATCGTCTGCGCGACACCGCCGACGATGAAGTGGGCGGCGGACTTCATCCACTCGTCGTCCGGCAGCGCGTAGGCATTCGTCGCGTGCTCGCCGGAGAGGACGGCGAAGACGCCGCCGGCCTCGGCCCTCTTGCGGGCCAACACCGCGTTGGTCAGCCGGGGGTTGAACAGAAGCCGTCCGACGCGGGCGTCCTCGGCCACTGCTCTGACCAGGTTGGCGATGCCCGCCCGGTTCTGTTCCTCGGGCGGTGCGGCGGCGACGGCGGCCTGGGTGGTGGCGGCGATGTCGGCGACGACGCGGTCGAAGACCGCTGCCACCAGGGCGTCTTTGTCGGCGAAGCTCTCGTAGAAGTAGCGGGCGGTGATCCCCGCCTCGGCGCAGACGGCGCGGACGGTGAGGTCCGCAGCGTCGTCGGAGCCGCCGAGGAGTTCGAGACCCGCGTCGAGCAGGCGGCCTCTCCGCTCGGCAATCCGGTCGCGGGCCTGCACGCCGCCGTAGGGCCGGATCTTCGCCATGGTCCCGATCTTGACACCTGTCGGGTCCGAGGGCAATATCTGGAAACAAACGTTGTCAGATATACGACCGAGGGGTTGAGTCAATGGTGGTCGGCAACAGTCACGTCGAGCGTTCGATCAGTGCGCCCGCCTCACCGTCGACGCGGCGCAGACGGCTCGCGCGGCGCGGGCCGACCATCGACGAGGGCTTGCTCGGGGTGGGGCTGCTGCTCGGACCAGCCAACGTGATCATGCAATTGGCCAGACCGGGCGTCGGCTACGGCGTGCTGGAGAGCCGGGTCGAGAGCGGCCGGGTCGACCTGCACCCGATCAAGCGCGCCCGCACCACGTTCACCTACCTGGCCGTCGCCGGGCGCGGCAGCGACGAGCAGAAGGCCGCCTTCCGGCGGGCCGTGAACCGGGCTCACGCGCAGGTCTACTCCACCGACGAAAGCCCGGTGCAGTACAACGCCTTCGACAAGGATCTGCAGATGTGGGTCGCCGCCTGCCTGTACAAGGGCGCCGTCGACTCCTACCGCACCTTCGTCGGGGAAATGGACGACGAGACCGCCGATCAGCACTACGCCGAGGGCAGTTCGCTGGGCACCACGCTCCAGGTGCCACTGGAGATGTGGCCTGCCGACCGCGCCGCCTTCGACGCGTACTGGCAAGAACAGCTCGCAAAGGTGCACATCGACGACACCGTCCGCGAGTACCTGTATCCGATCGCCGCGAGCCGGATCCGCGGGGTGCGCTTGCCGGGGCCGCTGCAGCGTCGCAACGAGGCCCTTGCGTTGTTGATCACGACCGGCTTTCTCCCGCAACGCTTTCGCGACGAGATGCAGCTGCCGTGGGACGCCCGCCGTCAGCGCCACTTCGACCGGCTGATGGCGCTGCTGCGCGTCGCCACCCGCCTGTCGCCGCGCGTGGTCCGGCAGTTTCCGTTCAACGTCTTGCTGAAGGACGTCGACCGGCGAATCAGGACCGGGCGCCCACTGGTCTAGCCAGGCTTCGGGCGTATCGTCTGCTGAATGCGACCCGGTGACGACGAACGAGACACGTGGGACATCACCACCAGCGTCGGCTCGACGGCTCTGTTCGTCGCTGCGGCAAGGGCATTGGAGGCCCAGCGTCCCGAGCCGCTGGTGCTGGACCCCTATGCCGAGATCTTTTGCCGGGCGGCCGGGGGTGAGTGGTCGGACATGATGGACGGCCGCGCGTCGGGCAGCCACGGCAGGCAGCTGCTCGAAGGCGACTTCGGTGGATACTTCGTGTCCTTTCAGGCTTCTCGGACCAAGTACTTCGACGCCTACTTCGCCGACGCCACCGCAGCCGGGGTGCGGCAGATCGTCGTCCTCGCAGCGGGTCTCGACTCGCGGGCCTACCGGTTGCCATGGCCGGACGGCACGGTGATCTTCGAACTCGACCAGCCCAAGGTGTTGGCGTTCAAGCGCGACGTCATCGCCCAACTCGGCGACTCGCCGCGAGCCGACCGACGCGAAGTCGCCGTTGACCTCCGCGACGACTGGCCGCGGGCCCTCGTCGATGCCGGATTCGACCCCTCGGTGCCCACGGCGTGGATCGCCGAGGGTTTGCTGATCTACCTTCCCGCGGCGGCGCAGGACCAGTTGTTCGCCGGGATCGACGGCTTGTCGGCGCCCGGCAGCCGGGTGGCGGTCGAGGAGGGCAGACCCATGCCGCAGCACGTGTTCGAGGCCAGGCAGCAGGAGGAACGCGACGCCGGCCAGGAGGGCACCTTCTTCACTCTGGTCTACAACGAGCAGATCGCCCCAGCCGACGAGTGGTTCGGCGCCCGGGGGTGGCACGCCACGCCGACGCCGCTGGCCCGGTACCTGACCTCCGTCGGCCGGCCCATTCCGGCCGACGATCCGGACGCAGGTCCCATGGCGGAGTCCAACAGCTTGGTCAGCGCCGTCAAGGGCTGACCGTCGGTCGCCGTTACGTCGCGGTGGTGGCCAGCCCGAAGAGGTGGGCGGCGTTGTCGTGGAACACGCCGCGCAACCAGTCGTCGTCGACGCCGTTCACCTCGGTCAGCACTCGCATGGCCTCGAGATAGCCGTACGGGATGTTCGGGAAGTCGCTGCCGAACAGGATGCGATCACCAAGAGCCAGCAGCCGGGGTCCGTCGGCCGGCGGGAACGGATGTGATTCCTCGACGAACGGGGTGAACGCCATCGTCGTGTCCAACCTGACCTCGGGATACGCCTCGGCGAGATCGAAGAACTCGCCGTACTCCGGCATTCCCATGTGGGCCACGACGAGTCGCAGCCCAGGGTGGCGGGCCAGCACCGCCCGGATCGGGTCGGGTCCGGTGTGGGTGCCCGGCTGTGGGCCGGAACCGCAGTGGATGACGACGGGAGTCCGCGCATCCGCGACGACGCCCCACACCGCGTCGAGCAACGGGTCGGCGGGGTCGTAGTCACCGACCTGGACGTGGGCCTTGAACACCCGGGTGCCGGCGTCGATCGCGGCGGTGACGTAGTCGACGGCCCCCGGTTCCGGGTAGAACGTCGCGGTGGCCAGGCAATCCGGCGTGGCCGACGCGAACTGGGCGGCCCACTGGTTCAGCCAGGCGGCCATTCCCGGTTTGTGCGGATAGACCAGCGAGGTGAAGGCGCGGACACCGAAACTGCGCAGCGTCCTGAGGCGGTCGGCCTCGTCGGTGCGGTAGGTGATGGGCCATGTCCGGCCGACGAGCGGCCCGGCGGCGTCGAAGTACTGCCACACCTTGTCCATCACCCGTTTTGGCATGAAGTGGGTGTGGACGTCGACGATCCCCGGTATCCCGAGCGGTTCCCAGATCGCACGCACTGCGGCTGATTCGTCCATCGTCCATAGGATGTCATCATGTGGAATCCCGACGTGTACCTGGCCTTCGCAGACCATCGCGGACGTCCGTTCTACGAGCTGCTGTCGCGGGTGCGCGCCGAATCCCCGCGCCGCGTCGTCGACCTCGGGTGCGGCCCGGGAAACCTGACGGTCACGCTGGCGGAGCGATGGCCCGGCGCGGTCGTCGAGGCGGTCGACAGTTCGCAGGAGATGGTCGACGCGGCGCGCGAGCGCGGGCTGGAGGCCACCCTCGGCGACTTGGCGGCGTGGTCGCCGAAGCCCGACACCGACGTCCTGGTGAGCAATGCCGCGCTGCAGTGGGTGCCGTCGCACCGGGAACTGTTGCGCCGCTGGGCCGCCGAGCTGCCCGCCGGTGCGTGGATCGCCGTGCAGGTGCCAGGCAACTTCGACGCCCCGTCGCACGCTGCCGTGCGTGAGCTGGCCAGTAGCCCGCGGTGGTTGGACGCCTTGGGCGACATTCCCTTTCGCGTCGGCAAGGTCGTCGACTCGGCGGTCGAGTACGCCGGGATGCTCACCGACGCCGGCTGCGCGGTCGACACGTGGGAGACCACCTACGTCCACGAACTCACCGGTGAGCACCCGGTGCTGGACTGGATCACGGGTACCGCGCTGACGCCGGTGAAGAGCGCTCTCGGAGAAGAGGATTGGCAGCGGTTCCGCAGCGAGCTGATCCCCATGCTGGCCGAGATGTACCCGGCCCGACCCGACGGGCGTACCTTCTTCCCGTTCCGCCGGATCTTCGTGGTGGCCCAGGTGGGCTAGGCGCCGCCGCGCTTGACGTTGAGCACCTCGAGCACCTTGGCCACCATGTCGTCGATGTCGGCGCCGGCGGTGTCGAGCACCAGGTCGGCGTTCTCCGGCGGTTCGTAGGGCGCGTCGACGCCCGTGAGGCCCTTGAGTTCGCCGGACCGCGCCTTGGCGTAGAGGCCCTTCGGATCGCGCTTCTCGCACTCCTCGACCGAGGTGCAGAGGTAGACCTCGACGAACGGCAGCTTCGCCGCGTCGCTCAGGGCCCTGGCGATTTCGCGGTCGGACTTCAACGGCGATACCAGCGAGGCCAACGCCACCACCCCGGCGTCGGCGAACAAACGGGTCAAATGGCCGACGCGCCTGATGTTCTCGGCGCGGTCACCGGCTGAGAACCCGAGGTCGTCGGACAACCCGTGCCGAATGTTGTCGCCGTCGAGAAGGTAGGCGACGTCGCCCGCCTCGACCAGTGCGCGTTCGACCGCGACGGCCAGCGTCGACTTGCCGGAGGCTGGCAGCCCGGTGAACCAGATGGTGGCACCGCGCTGTCCCGTCGCATTCCAACGGTGGGCGCGATCGAGAGCCGAAGGGTGCCAACGGATGTCGTTGCGGGTCTGAGAGCCCGGCTTGACCTCGCGTGGCTCGATGATGGTGCCAGCGCCGATGGTGTCGTTGGACGTCTCGTCGATCAGGATGAAGGCGCCGCTGTCCCGATTGTCGGAATAGGAGTCGGCGACCACGACCGAGCTGGTGCGCAGCGTCACTTCGCCGATGTCGTTGATGGACAACTCAACCGGGTTGTCGAGCTCGTCGAGCGTCTCGGGATCCAACCGGGTGTGGATGGCCTGCACCGTCGCGCGGACCGTTTTGCTGGTCTGCTTCAGTGCGACCCGGTCGCCAGCGCGCAACGGGGTCTCGGTGAACCAGCACACCGTCGCGTCCAGCTCGCGGGCCAACACCGGCAGGGCGGCGTCGTCGGCGCCGCTGACGAACACGTCGCCGCGGCCCACGTCGATGTCGTCGGCCAGCTCGACCGAAACCGACAGTGGCGCAACGGCCGTCGTGCGTTCGTCGTCCAGCGTGTCGACGGCGGTGACGGTCGAGCGGGTGCCCGCGGGCAGCGACACGATCTCGTCGCCGACGCTGATCGTGCCGGCCGCCAACCGCCCGGTGTAGCGACGTCGCTCGTCGGCGGTCGGTCGCGACACCCATTGAATCGGCAGCCGCAGCTTGGTCGCCTCCGGTTGCGGCGCGGACAGTTCGACGCCCTCGAGGTACTCGAGAAGCGTCGGCCCCGGGTACCAGGGGGTGTTCTCCGAGCGGTGCACGACGTTGTCCCCGTGCTTGGCGGCGATGGGGATGACGGACAGTTCCGCGCCACCGAGGCGCGCGGCCATCTGCTGCAGTTCGCGTGCCACCTCGTCGAACCGGTTCTCATCGAAGTCGACCAGGTCGATCTTGTTGACCGTCGCGACGAAGTGCTTGATGCCCAACAGCTTTGCGATTCTGGCGTGTCGACGGGTCTGGCGCAGCACCCCGGCGCGGGCGTCGACGAGCAGAATCGCGACGTGTGCGTTGGACGCGCCGGTGAACATGTTGCGCGTGTAGCGCTCGTGGCCAGGGGTGTCGGCGAGGATGTAGCTGCGCGATTCGGTGGAGAAGAAGCGGTAGGCCACGTCGATCGTGATGCCCTGCTCGCGTTCGGCCCGCAGGCCGTCGGACAGCGCGGCCAGGTCGGCGATGCCCTCTTCGTCGGTGACGGCCTCGAGGTGGTCGAGCGGCAAGCTGTCGGTGTCGTGCATGAGCCGGCCGATCAGCGTGCTCTTGCCGTCGTCGACTGACCCGGCCGTGGCGATGCGAAGTAACTGCCTAGTGGTGCTCATCAGTGTCCTCGGTTCTTCGCGCAAGCGCTCATCAGAAATACCCCTCGCGCTTGCGGTCTTCCATGGCCGCCACCGACGTCCGGTCGTCGGCTCGGGTCTCACCGCGTTCGGACACGGTGGCCGCGGAGATCTCGGTGATGACGCCGGCGATGTCGGTGGCGTGGGAGCGGACGGCCCCGGTGATGGTGAGGTCGCCGACGGTGCGGTAGCGGACCCACTCGACCGCGGAGGTCTCGTCGCCCTGGGGCTGCACGTACTTCGACACCGCGAGCAGGATGCCGTCCCTGGCGACCACCTCGCGTTGATGCGCGAAGTAGATCGACGGCAGCTCGAGGTTCTCAAGCTCGATGTAGCGCCAGATGTCGAGTTCGGTCCAGTTGCTCAGCGGGAACACCCTGACCTGCTCGCCCTTCTTGATCCGGCCGTTGTACAGCGACCACGGCTCTGGCCGTTGTGCGCGCGGATCCCACTGGCCGAACTCGTCGCGGAAGCTCAGGATGCGTTCCTTGGCCCTGGCGCGTTCCTCGTCGCGGCGCGCTCCGCCGAAGGCGGCGTCGAAACCGCCGGCCTCCAGCGCGTCGAGCAGCGTGCGGGTCTGAAGACGGTTGCGGGACCCGGCGGGTCCGCCGACCTCCTGCACGCGACCGCTGTCGATCGACTCCTGCACCGACCCGACGATCAGCTTGTGGCCGTGTTCGCCGAGCCGGCGATCGCGGAACTCGATGACCTCGTCGAAGTTGTGCCCGGTGTCGACGTGCAGCACCGGAAACGGCAGTGGCGACGGACGAAAGGCCTTCTCCGCCAAGCGAAGCAAGACGATCGAGTCCTTGCCTGCCGAGAACAGCAGCACCGGCCGTTGCAACTCGGCGACCACCTCGCGGATGATGTGCACCGACTCGGCTTCGAGCAGCCGCAACTCCTCGACGCGGGTGTCGTCCTGCGTGTGAACGGTCATGTGGGCAGGCCCTCCCTCTCCGCATCCCTGCGATAGCGCTCGACCCAGTCGTCGGACCGCTGGTCGGCCTGGCGTTCGAGCACGGGCGCGGGGGCCAACCTCGGATCCAACCCCAACGCCTCGAGTACCGTACCGACGACCTCGGTGAGGTTTCGCCACAGGTGGGGATACGAAACGTCGATGACGTTCACGTCCTCTTCGGCGAACCACGCCCTCCACGCGTCCTCCTGGTCGCGCAGCATCGTCACGACGTGCGCGATGGCGCCCGCGTGGTACTCGGCGCGAGCGTCGCGCACGGGGTCGGGTCGACCCCGCCACACGCGGGTCTGCACGGCCCGCCAGAACGACACCGCCTGCGACACGACGTCCGGCCGGTAGACGTGGACGAGCACCGGATCGGAGCCGACGACGTCGCGGATCGCCGACAGCAGGCCGGTGCCCGATCGGTCCGCCAGGCCCTCGGCGCGCTGCATCAGCAGAGGCGTCTGGTTCCACATCAGCTTGCCGCCCCACACGCCGTTGGGGGTGCGCCCGACGGTGCGGATGTAGTCACGCCAGATCTCCGGAGGGGCGAGATCCGGCTTGCCCTCGTCGAGCGGGTCGAGCAGACGCATGATCGACTCGTCGCCGGCGTCGGCGAACCATTCCCGCGGCTGCGGTGACTGGCTGGTCGTCGGCAAGTACTGGAAGAACTCCTGCGGCTCACCCGCGACGCCCGTCGCGCGCAGCGACTCGACCAGGAGGGTGCTGCCGCTGCGCTGCGAGGCGAGCACCAGATACGCGGTCTCCGACGGCATGCGCGTGAGCCTAACCGGAGAAAAATGGGGTTGCATATTCGCCCGCGACACCCGTATTCAACTCGTCACGAGCAGAACTATTGCGGTGTCCTGACTTGATCTTCGATGCCGCGTCCGTCCGCCAGCGCGGACCGGCTGGGCAACGGTATTCCCTTGACCCGCATATAGGTTTCGGTATACCTGGCGGAGATGCGGGTGCCGGCGAACTCGGACGGAATGACGTCGTTGGTCTTCTCACGCCAGTCGTTGAGCTGCATCGACATTTCATTGGCGACGGTCTCGGATTCGCTGGTCACGACCTCGGTCAACAGGTTGTGCCGCTCTCCTGGATCGGTGCGCAGATCGTAGAGCTCCCGTTTGGGGCGCGGCGCCGAACTCAGCGGCGCCACCGCCTTGCCCGGCGCGCTCTCCTCGATGTCCAACGGCAGATCGAGCAGCGGCCGTGTCGCGTAGTTCTCGATGTAACTGAAGTCGGTCGTTCTGATCGCGCGGATCGGATCGAAGGAATCGTGATAGGTCTTCGTCGTGTAGACGGCCGAGCGCACTGGCGCAGGGCGTTCGGGTGCGGAACCGTCGACTCCGTCGAGCAGATTCGCGGCGTGCGACAGCCCGTCCACGTCCTCGGGTGTCGGTAACCCGAGCAGTCCGAGCAGGGTCGGCAGCAGGTCGACGCCGCTGAAGAGGTCGTCGTACACCCGGCCGGACGTGCCGTATCGCGTCGGCGGCCGGATGATCGTCGCGATGCCGGTGCCTGCGTCGTAGAGCGTCGACTTGGCGCGGGGGAGGGCGGGACCGTGATCGGTGAGGAACACCACCCAGGTCGTGGCGTCCAGGCCCGTCTCGGCCAGGGTGTCGAGCAGTTGGCCCACCGCGGCGTCGGCGACGGTGATCGAGCCGTAGAAGTCGGCGAGGTCCTCCCGCACGTCGGGGAGGTCGGGCAGGTAATCGGGCAACTCCACGACGTCTGCGTCGGCGGGTTCGTAGCGTTCCCGCGGGTAGGGTCGGTGCGTTTCGAAGAAGCCTGCGGTCAACAGGAATGGCGTCGTGGGCGCGTGCTTCAACCAAGTGGTCGCCTTCTCGACGACGTATTCGCAGTAGGAATTCGAGACGTCGTACTCGTCGAACCCGAGCCGGGCCGGAAACGACGTCTCGTGTTGCATGCCGAAAAGGGCGGTGTACCAACCTGATTCGCCCAAGATCTGGGGCAGTGTGCGAACCCCCGCGCGGTACTCCCAGCCATGGTGCGCCAGCCCGACCAGCCCGTTGCTCTGCGGGTAGCGACCGGTGAACAGCGAACCCCGCGACGGTGAGCACAGGGGTGCGGTGGCGTGCGAGCGGGTGAAGAGGATCCCTTCGGCGGCCAATTGGTCCAACCGAGGGCTGGACACGTCGTCGTGGCCGTAGGCGCCGAGATATCTTCCGAGGTCGTGCCAATGCACGAAGAGCACGTTGTCCGTCATCGTTGCCTACCGAACAGGTTTCGCGGCGAATCGGCAACTGTTGAGCTCGTGACGGAATGAATGCGCGCCGACGAATCCTGCTGAAACGGCGGGTCGACTACCGATCTCGTGCTGTGATGGGCAGATGGCAGCAAACTCGTCCCGGGTGGTGCGGTCCTCCGTCGTCGCGTTGCTCATGGGGTTGGCGGCGATGGGTGCGACTGGTCTGGCAAACGCCGAGCCCACCGATCCGAATGACCCCGCCTGTGCGACGCAGCCCTGGGCGTTCGCATGCCAGGGTGGCGTGTACGACACTCCGCCGCCAATGCCACCGTCCCCGCCGCCGATGCCCCCGCCGATGGGCAGCGGTCTACCGGGAAGCTCGATGCCCGATGGCGCACCCTATGAAGGTGGATCGCCCGCCGGCGGCATGCCAGGAATGCCCGGGGGAATCCCCGGCATGCCGGGATCGATCTGACGCGCGCACAACGCCTTTGAGCGCGACTGAGGGAGCCCCGGCGCGGCCATCAATCGCGCTGGCGCGCCAGCTTGAACGTCGCGTCGACGCCCGCAGCCAAGGCACACAGTGCAGCGATGACGGCGATCAGCGTGGACCACCACGGGCGCTCACCTGCGAGGGATGCGCCGGCCGAGAATCCAAGAAGCGTTGCGGCGATCAGCCAGCAGATCACCCGCGTCGAGCTCGTCATCCCTGTCGTCCTCCTTGTCGTCGCCTGCCACCTCAGTGAAACACGTTCGCTTACGGCCCCGGTCCGACGAGTAGCCGTTCGGGGTGGTGGAGGTAGTTCAGTCGGGCTTGCCCGACGTCGATGGCCGGTGGCGGAATCCACTGGACACCGTCGGGCCCGACGGTGACGGTCCAGCCTTGTTCGGCGAGGCGGTTGTCCCCGCCGCAGGCGAATGTCACTTCGTCGATGTTGGTTTGTCCGTTGTTCTTGGCCCATCCGTTGGTGTGGTGCACCTGGGCGCCGTAGCCGGGGACGGTGCACCCGGGTTTGGTGCACCCGCGGTCGCGGGCGTGGAGCATGATCCGCTGCGCTGCTGAGGCGAGTCGTTTGGTGCGGCCGAGGTAGAGGGCTTCGTTGGTGTGTTTGTCGAACACCGCCAGGTAATGGTGGGCGTGGGAGGCCATCCGGATCAGATCGGCCATCGGCAACAGGCTTCCACCACCGGTGGCACCGGATCCGCGGGCGGCTTCCAGGTCTTGCAGGGTGGTGGTGACGATGACGGTGACGGGCAACCCGTTGTGCTGACCCAGTTCCCCGGAACTCATTGCGGTGCGGGCGAGTGCGATGAGCGCGTCGTGGGTGCGTTGCCCGTGGTTGCGGGTGTCGGAGTCGATCTGCTCCTGCGACGGTGTTCCCGAGGTTCTCGGTTCGCAGTCGTCGGGGTTGCTCATGCCGGGGGCGGACAGTTTCGCCAGGCCCGGTTCCAGCGTCGCCCTCGCCTCGGGATCCAAGAGCCCGGTGATGCGGCTCATCCCGTCGGCCTGCTGCGGCCCGATCGTCATGTACCGCTTCCGCGCCCGGTCGCGGTCGTCGGGTTCGGGACCGTCCTGGTCGATCGCGGCGGCCAACTTCTCCGCGGCCTTGCGCACCTCTTCGGGCCCCGTCGCGGACCCGACGGCCACCAACGTCTTCTCCGAGAGCTCCCGCACCTCGGGGTCCACCCGGGGCGGGAGCTTGTCCAGAAACGAGCAGATCTCCGTGACGTGCTCCGGCCCGATCGAACCCTTGCTCTGGGCGGTCGCGGTCGGGGCCAGCAGCGGCTCCAGGGGTTCACCGTTCAGTGCAGTGCGGGGGCCCAGCTCCTTGGCTTCGGCCAACCGGCGCTTGGCCTCCTTGCCCGAGATCCGCAACCGCTGCACCATCACGCTTTTCAGGGATTTGCACCCCAGCTCGACCGCGGAGGCTTCGCGTTGCAGCCGGGCGGTCACCCGATGCCCGACTGCCGGCAGCTGCCAGGCCGTCGTTTCCAGTTCGCCCAACAGCTCCAACAGTTTGAGGTGGGTGAACTCCTCGAAGGAACGCTCCAAGAGTTCGGCCGCGGCAGCCTGGTACGCCGCAACCGCCGCGGTGACCCGATCCGAACTCATACTCGAACATTAGTACGACCCACCGACAAGAAATCCGCGCTGAAACAGAAGGGACACAAGGGAACTCGGACAACGCAGCCTGTGGACAACTTCGGCACGTCGCCAATTTTTCGGGTATAGGGCAGGCTGCTAGTCGTGAGCGATTCCTTCGGCCGACCGTGCCCCTGTGGCAGCGGCGTCGTGTACGAGGCGTGCTGCCAGCCGCTGCATCACGGCGAGCGGCAGGCCGTCACGGCCGAAGAGTTGATGCGGTCGAGGTACTCCGCGTATGCGACGGGGAACGCCGACTACGTGTTCCGCACATGGCATCCGCGAACGCGGCCAGCCGATCTGACCGTCGACGCCGACGTCGTCTGGACCGGCCTCACCGTGACCGACGTGGTCGCGGGAGGCGACGGCGACGACACCGGGGTAGTCGAGTTCACCGCGTCGTACGCCGGGGGTTCCATGCGCGAGCGCAGCCGTTTCGAACGGCGCGGCGGACGCTGGGTGTACGTCGACGGCAAATAGTCAGATCGCCATGCGCCCGTCGACGGTGCCCTGCCATGCCTCGGCGGCGTCCGCGAGTGGCATGCCGAGCGCGGTGCAGAGTCCGATGACGGTGCCGAAGCTGGGGCTGGGGATTCGGCCGACCTCGATCTTGCGCAGCGTCTCGGGGGAGATGCCTGCGGCGCGAGCGATCACCTCGGGGTCGCGACCCGCCCGGGCGGTTCGGATGAGCGCGCCGAGCCGTTGACCGGCGGCAACCTGCTCGGGGCTCAGGGGTACACGCACCATGCGGGCCAGCATAGCCGGTATTCATATACCGCTACTGCTACCGTGGTGTCGGTATAACAATACCGACACCGGAAGGAGGCCGACCGTGATCGAACTGAAGTCCGCCGACGAGATCGACAAGATGGCCGTCACGGGGGAGTTCGTCGCGCAGGTACTGGCCACCCTGTCGGACGAGGCCCGGCCAGGGGTGAACCTGATGCAGCTCGAACTGCATGCGCGCCAGTTGGTCGCCGATCGCGGCGCGACGTCCTGCTACTGGGACTACGCCCCGTCCTTTGGGCGCGGACCGTTCCGCAACGTCATCTGCCTGTCGGTGAACGACGCTGTGCTGCACGGCAAGCCGCACGAACGCGTGCTGCGGACTGGCGACGTGCTGAGCCTCGACTTCGCGGTGTCGATCGACGGCTGGGTCGCCGACTCCGCGGTCACGGTCATCGTCGGAGACGGCGACGACGAGGACCGCGCGCTCGTCGACTCGACGCGACGAGCCCTCGCCGCCGGCGTCGCGGCGGCCGTCCCGGGCGGTCGGCTCGGTGACGTCTCGGCCGCCATCGGCGAGGTCGCCGCCGACGCCGGGTACCGCGTCAACCTCGAGTTCGGTGGGCACGGCTTGGGTCGGACGATGCACGAGGATCCCCACGTCCCCAATCGCGGGCGGCGGGGGCGCGGAATGCTGTTGCGGCCGGGGTTGACCCTCGCGCTCGAACCCTGGTGGAGCCGCGGCAGCGACCGGCTGACGATCGACGCGGACGGCTGGACGCTGCGTTCGGCCGATGGTTCGAACACGGCGCACTCCGAGCACACCATCGCCGTCACCGAGCACGGCCCCCGCATCCTGACTCAGTGCGCGGGCACGCCGCAGACCGAATAGACGAACTTCGCGGGGACGTCGAATGTGAAGGTGCGCTGCGGTATTCGCATCAGAAGGTCAGCCGGCAGGGGCTCCTTGTAGTGCAATTTCAGTGAGCCGGAGAAGCCGGGGTCCACGACGGAGATGTCGGGAACGTGCAGCGTCAACCCGGACTCGTCGAGCGTGCCGTGAACCATGGTTCCCGGCGGGGCGTCCCATCGGTGGTCGACCGTCCGGCCCGCCTTGTTGGGGACCGTGGACAGCGTGCCGAGCACCCGCTCACTGGTGAGCGCCAGCGCGCCGACGTAGCTGCTGATGTTGCTCTTCGCCACCTTGCCGGGGATGTTGCCGGAGAAGCGGTATGTCACGGGGACGAACTCGGCCAGGTGAAGGACGCCCTCGGATTCGACCTGGGCGCGCATGTCGTCGGGCAGTTTGCCGATGCCAAGCATCTTGCGCAAGAAGACGGCCATGATCGGAGAATATCGACCATGGCCGTCCCGTCGTGCAAGTTCCTACGTTTGTGCTGGGAGTACGTTCTCGCCGGACTTGTCGGTCGACAGGCACAGTGAGCAGATGTAGCCCTCGGCGCTGGCGGACTTGATCATGTCGGGCCGCTCGTAATCATGATGGCAGACATGGCATTTGAGGTGCGCGTCCGACGGGTTGCCATGCTCGTCGAGCATCGGCAGGTCGATGCCGTCGTCCGTGCGGCGCAGGTAGTACTTGCCCTTGGTCGCCACGGCGATGACCGGCGGCAGCACCAGTCCCAGGACGATCGCGACAAGAGGTGAGTACGGCCGGATGGCTTCTCCCAGACCGCCGAAGAAGGCGAGCACCGACAGCCCGGCCGCAGCCAGCATCGAGCCGAAGCCGACGGGGTTGAAGTCGTAGAGCATCCCGCGTCGGAATTCCGGTTGCATCGGCGAGAGCTTCAGCAGGAACTTGTTGAAGACGATGTCGGAGGCGACCACGACGACCCACGCGATACCGCAGTTGGCGTAGAAGCCGAGGATCGTGTTGAGGAAGTCGAACATGTTGGCTTCCATCAGCACCAGGGCGATCAGCAGGTTGAAGGCCAGGAACACCAGGCGACCCGGGTAGGTCTTGGTGACCCGGGTGAACGAGTTCGTCCACGCCAGCGAGCCGGAGTAGGCGTTGGTGACGTTGATCTTCACCTGGCTGATGACGACGAGCACCACGGCCAGCGTCATGGCGAGCCACGGGGGCAGGAAGTTCTGGTAGATCTCCAGGAACTGGTGCACCGGCTGGTTGGCGATGCCCGCGCTGTCCGCGACGTTGGCGATCAGGTACACCGCGAGGAACAGGCCGACGATCTGCTTGATGGCGCCGAAGATGACCCAGCCGGGGCCGGCCAGGAACATCCAGGTCCACCAGCTGCGCCGGTTCTCCGGGGTCTTGGCGGGCATGAAGCGCAGGTAGTCGTTCTGCTCGGCGATCTGCGCGATGAGCGACAGGCAGACACCCGCGGCCAGCAGGGTGGAGCCGAGGTCGAAGCCCTGCACGCCGTTCTCACCCTGGTAGGCGAAGAATTGGCTGACCGACTCCGGGTGGCTGACCACCAGGTAGACGAACGGTGCGACCATCAGCACCAGCCAGAGCGGCGTCGTCCACACCTGCAGCGTCGAGAGCACCTTCATGCCGTAGATGACGAGCGGGAAGATGATGAACGTCGACGCGGCGTAGCCGATCCACAGCGGGATTCCGAGGCCCAGTTCGAGGCCCTGCGCCATGATCGAGCCCTCGAGGGCGAAGAAGATGAAGGTGAACGTCGCGAAGATGACGTTGGTGACCACCGAGCCGTAGTAGCCGAAGCCGCTGCCGCGGGTGACCAGGTCGAGGTCGATGTTGTAGCGCGCCGAGTAGTAGGCGACCGGAAAGCCGGTCAGCATGACCACGACGGCGAAGATGAGGATTCCCCACAACGCGTTGGTGGTGCCGTAGGCGATGCCGATGTTGGCGCCGATGGCGAAGTCGGCGAGGTAGGCGATGCCGCCGAGTGCCGAGATGCCCACCACCCGCGTCGACCACTTTCGGTAGCTGCGTGGTGCGAACCGCAGCGTGTAGTCCTCCAAGGTCTCCTTGGTGGCCGTCATCTGGTCTAAGCCTGCGTCGAGGTCTGCCGCGACGGGGGCGTCAGCCTCGTTGTTGAGCTCTTGGGTCATGGTTAGCAAAGCTAAAACCACGTTGTTTCGAGGGTGTGACGACCGTGTTCCCACCGAAATACCCGCCAAAGCTGAAAGGGCCCGCACTGCCGTCAAGAGTCGGGGTTGTGACGGCAGTGCGGGCTCTGCTGACTACATCGGTGCGGTAGTGAAGGGTGTTACACGTGATGCGGAATGAGTTTTCGGCGAGGCGCTGGTGGCTCGCCGGGCTGTGTTGCGCCGTCTACGCAGCGATGTGGATCGGCTGGGTTCAGGGCTGGAGTTGGCTGGTCACTGCCGACACGTCGACGTTGGAGCTCGGTCGGCGCCTCGGCGACGAGCACCACGGCTGGACGACGTTCTGGCACGTGTGGTGCACGGTGTTCTCCCCGGTGGCGTTTCGCATCGTGACCGTGGGCCTGATCGTCCACGCGTTCGTGAAGCGTCGGATTCGCACCGCGATCTTCCTCATCGTCTGCGTCGAGATGTCCGCGGCGCTGACCGAGGTGCTGAAGCAACTGGCCGACCGGCCCCGCCCCGAGACCGCCATGGTCGACGCGCTGTCGACGTCGTTTCCGTCCGGGCACGCCCTCGGTACGGTGGCCACGCTGCTGGCGTTCGCGGCGGTGTACCTGTCCTGCGTGCGACGAAGCCTTCAACCGTGGCTGGTGGCGGCCGGTGTCGTGGTCGTCCTGACCGTCGGGGTCGGCCGGGTCGCGCTCAACGTCCACCACCTGTCCGACGTCGTCGCCGGGTGGGCGATGGGCTACGTGTACTTCGTGGTGTGCCTGCTGATCCTGCGCGGGGTCAGGGAAGAGGACGGAAGACCGGCAGCGCTCGATAGCGGACGGTGAAGGTCGCCTCTTCCAGCTCGTCGGCGAGTTCGCCGTCATGGGCCAGCAGGGTGGGGCCGTCGACCGCTCGGAAGCTGAACTCGGGCACCCGCAGTTCGTGATACAGCGGGCTTCTGACGAGCCGTCCGAGTGCCAGCGACGTCAAGATGCGCAACTTGCTGAACCGCTTCTCGGTCTCCAGGATGCGCACGTCCATCAGGCCGTCGTCCATCCGCAGCCGGCGGGCGGGGGCGAAACCCGACGGCAGGTAGGACGAGTTGCCGAGGAAGAACAGCGACGTCTGCAGGGTCTTGTTGTCGTACTGGATGCGCACCGGCTCGCCCCGGCGCAGCGTGTGGAACATCGCGTAGACGCCGGCCAGCGGCTTGCCGATCTTGTGCTCCAGCTTCTCCCGCTTCTGGACGAACGTGGGGTAGGCGCCGATGCTGGCCGTGTTGATGACGGTGCCGGTCTCGTTGAGGCGAAGGACGTCGACGCACGCCACGCTGCCCTGCCGGATCGACTCGACGGTCTTGGCGACGGTGTCGCAGCCGATGTCCTTGGCGAAGTGGTTGAACGTGCCGCCGGGGAAGACCGCCAACGGGCGTTCGGTGGCCAGGGCCACTGCTGCCGCACAGGCCACGGTGCCGTCGCCTCCGCCGACGGCGAGCACCTCGGCCCGGTCGGCGGCCGAGCGCATGATCGCTTCGACGTCGTCGTCCTTCTCCAGCTCGACGATCTCCATCTTGGGGAGCGCTTCGCGCGCCTCGTCGATGACCCGCGCTCCGGTGCCGCTGCCCGAGGCGGGATTGATGACGAGGACGACGCCCGCCCCGTCGGGACGCTTCAACGTCGGCACCCGCAGCGGGTCGGCGACCGGGACCCGCGCCTCGACGATCGGCGGGACGATGCGGGCGCCCGCGACCGCCACCGCGGCACCGAGACCGAACCCGGCAAGTACGTCGCCTGGGTAGTGCGCACCCGTGGCGACGCGGGAGATCCCGACCATTCCCGCGAGCAGGGCCAGGCCGAGGCCGACGGGCGCGCTCTCCAGGCCGACCCCCACGGCGAATGCCGCCGCGCTGGCGGAGTGACCCGACGGCAGCGAATTGGAGGTGGGCATCCGGCGGGACCGTCGCAGCACCGGGACTGCCGCCCACTCCGGGCGCGCCCGTTTCCAGACCCGCTTGGCGACCTGGTTGGCGACCAGGCTGGTGACGGCGAGAGACGCCACGCCGCGGCCCGCGCCGCGCTGGACCGAGGGGTGTTTGGTGGCCATCAACGCGGCCGCGATGGCGAACCACAGCTTGGAGTGGTCCGCGGCTGCGGTCAGTTTGGGCATGAACCCGTCGAGCAGGGGGCTCGGCGACTCTGCGATGGCCTCGAAGATTTCGCGGTCCAGAGTGCCGAGGCCGGCGCCGATCTGGCGGACGCCGCGGTGTCGGACGCCAAGTCTTTGGAGTAGCTCCATGGCACCCAACCTAGCCGGGTCGCGAAAGCGCTTTGGGGACAACTCATCTCTCGGCCCGGGGATCGTTGCTAAACCTTTACTTGACCTCGAGTGTCTGGTGTGTTGACGTTGACGCCGTGGGCCGACTGCTGATTTCGCTGTGCGCGTTGGTCGTCGGACTGGTCATGGCCCCGTCGGCCCGCGCCGAGCTGGTGCCGTGGTTCGCCCCCAGTGTCGGCAACGCGACCCAGGTGATTTCGGTTGTGGGCGTTGGTGGCTCGAACGCCAAGGTCGACGTGTACGAACGCACCGCCGCCGGCTGGCAGGCCGTCGCCGCGGGAATCCCCGCCCACGTCGGCGAGAAGGGCATGGCTCCCGAGACGCACGACGGTCAGATGCTCACGCCGATGGGCATCTTCACCCTCGACTTCGCGTTCGGTACGGCACCCAACCCCGGTGGCGGGCTGCAGTACGTGCAGGTCGGTCCCGACCACTGGTGGGACGGCGACATGAAGAGCGCCACCTACAACACGATGCAGGTCTGCAAGAAGGCGCAGTGCCCGTTCGACACGAACCCGAGCAGCGGAACCGAGAACCTGCAGATACCCCAGTACGAACACGCCGTCGTGATGGGCGTCAACAAACAACGCGTCCCGGGAAACGGCGGTGCGTTCTTCCTTCACTCCAGCGACGGCGGACCGACGGCGGGGTGCGTCAGCATCGACGACGACACGTTGGTCGGAATCATGAAGTGGCTGCGCCCCGGCGCGTTGATCGCCGTCTCCAAGTGATCAAAGAGCTATTGCGCGACCGGCTTTCACGTTGAAGTCGAGGGCCTTGGTCGAGAAGGACGCGTCGTAGGTGCGGTCGTAGCCGGTGACGCTGATCTTCCAGCCGTCGGCGGTCCGGCGGTAGCGGTCGCGATAGAAGCCAGCGCCGATCAGCATGAAGTCGAACTTCGGGACGATCACCTTGTCCTGCAGGTACCAGATGGCGGTCGCTTCGTCGCCGTCGACGTCGATCTCGGGGTGCGTCACCCGGTGATCGGTGATGACGTCGGCGGGCATCGAGGTGCGCATGAACTCGACGAGGGTGGCGCGATCGGTGAAGTGGTGCGTCTCGCCGAGGGATTCGCCGTAGTCGCCGATCACGTCCTCGGTGAGGGTGTCGGCGAACTCGTCCCAGTGCTTGGTGTCGAGCGCGCGCAGATACCGGTACTTGACCCGCTGAATGTCTTCGATGTCACCCATCTGGACATTGCAACACAGGGGGCCTCGTGGCGGACGGCCTTGCTGCAAATGTGGTTGACGGCCGCGTCAACCGGCTCGCGGCGCGGCGAGCACCGTTGGCGGACAGCCTGTGCGTATTGTATGAATCCAAAACAACGCTGGCAGAACACTGTTCGCGGCGTCCTCCGCGGAGTGTCTGTCACGCCCACGTCGCAGCGCGGGTTATCGTGGTCGGCGTCATGAGCGATCCGTTGGGGTTGTCGATCGGGACAACCAACCTGGTCGCGGCGCGTGTCGGCAGTCAACCCGTCACGCGGCGTTCCACACTGCCGCGGGCCGGGCAGGTGCTGAGCGGATTCGTCGAACGCGTCGGAGACCCGGTGCCGCTGGTCGGCGAGGACGGTACGTCCTACCGCGCGGACCTGTTGATGGTCGAGGCACTCGACGCCATGGTGGTCGAAGCCGGCAGCGACCAGTCGTCGCAGATTGCCGTTGCGGTACCCGCGCATTGGAACGGCGCCACTCTTAGATCGCTTCGGGACGCCATGCGCACGACTCCAAGCCTGGCGCCGAACGGCGTGCCGGTGCGGCTGGTGTCCGACGCGGTGACGGCGCTGACCGCGCTCGCGGCCAACCCCGGCCTCCCCGTTCGAGGAGTGGTGGCGCTGCTGGACTTCGGCGGTGGTGGCACCAGCATCACGCTCGCCGACGCGACGGCGTCGTTCGAGCCGATCGAGACGACCAGGGTGACCGAGTTGTCCGGTGAGCAGGTCGACCAGGCGCTGCTCGCCCACGTACTCGACGGCGTCTCGAACGACGTCGACCCCGCAGGTACCGCCTCGGTCGGATCGCTTGGCGCGCTGCGCGAGGAGTGCAGGCTTGCCAAGGAGCAACTCTCCGAGGTGGAGACTGCAGACATTCCCGTCGAGCTGCCCGGCCATCGCACGACGGTGCGGGTGACGCGAGACCAGCTCGACGCGCTCATCGAAGCACCCCTTGCGGCAGTGCTGGACGAACTCGAGGAATCGTTGCTGCGCAACAGGATTGCGCCAGCCGACGTGTCGGCCGTCGTCGCAGTCGGCGGCGGAGCGTCCATCCCGCTGGTGACCCGCCGCTTGGCCGAGGGCCACCAGAACTCATTCGTCACGACGCCGCATCCGGCGCTCGACGCCGCGGTTGGCGCCGCGATCTTCGCGGCCTACGGAGCCGACGCCGACGCCCAAACCGGAATGGCGCCAAGCCCGTTGATCACCGGGGCGTGGCCCGTGAAGCCCAACGCAGCGCCGGACTCGTCGACGTTCCGGGCGCTCGCCTGGTCCCAGGACGACGAGACCGTTGGCGACCCGACCCCGTACACCGGCGAAGATCCCTACGCCGATCCCTACGCGGACTCCGGTACGACGCGCGTCGTCGCGCAGTACCACCCGAGGCACGACGACGAACCACGGTCGTGGCTGCGCCTGCCCCAGTTGCTCGTCGGCGTGGCGGCCGTGGTGGCGCTGATCGCGGTGGGTGGCGTCGCAATCGCACTGACCAGCGCGACCGACGAGACGCGCCCCACGCCGACCACCGTGCCCGTGACGGCGACGTCACCGCCGGCACCTGTCTCTTATACCCATCTCCGAGCCCCCGAGACACTGAGCGATCTC